>CAVOSR010000001.1:0-457566 GCA_963698925.1 uncultured Actinomycetes bacterium
CGCCACCCTCGGAGGCAGCCTCAGGAGGTGGCCCGGGGTCAGTGGTCATGGCGCGCTCCCTGTCGTCGTGCGGTGCCGGTGCGCGAGACCCAGGCGCGGGAGATGCGCTCGGCCCGGTCGCGCAGCGACGCCTCGATGCTCTGGGTCTTGTCGGGGTTCGGGAACCGGTAGGACGGTCCGTAGGCGTAGAGGGTCGCGACGCCGAAGCCGTTCTCGTCGAGGATCGGCGCGGCCCCGCTCGTGAGGCCCTCGACGTAGTCGCCGACGCTCCACCAGACCCCGGACACGGGCGGGTTGGCCAGGTGCTTCTCCAGGGTGGTCGCCTCGGGATGGGCCTCCACGAACGCGGCGATGTCGTCGGGCCGCCAGGTCGCGACCAGCGCGTGCCCGTGCGGACCCTGCTCCAGCGGCCAGCGGGTGCCCTCCCAGTTCTGCGCCTGCACCGGACGGGGCGTGTCCACCTGGGCGATGGTGACCGACTCCTCGCCGGTGACCACCGAGAGGCCCACGGCCTCGTCGAGGGTGGTCGCGGCTTCCTCGAGGTACGGGAAGGCGATGTCGCGCAGGCTGGGATCGCCGGTCTCGTCGACGGCGAGCACGGCGACGGTGGGGCCGATCCGGTAGACGCCGTCCTCGTCGCGGCGTACGGCGTCGAGGTCCTCGAGCGTGGCGAGCAACCGGGCGGTGGTCGAGGTGGGCAGTCCGGTCGCCTCGGCGAGGGCCACGAGGCCACCGGGGCAGTGCGCCACCTGCCCCAGCAGGGCGATCGCGCGCTCGACACTCTTTACACCGGCCATGGCGCGTCGTACGTTACCGCTATACGGGAAGATAGCCAATGATTCCCACATGGCGGTAATCACCACGGGGTGAGGGGTGCCGTGACGACCAGCAAGCTCGGACGCGAGGGCGAGTCGGGATGCCGACGTCGTCATCATCGGCGCGGGAGTGATCGGCTCCGCGCTGGCCTACGCCTTCCCGTCGCGGCCGGCGCACCCTCAACCTGGACGCGTTGCCGAGCGCCGGCTACGGGTCGACGAGCTACTCCAGCGCGATCGTCCGGTTCAGCACTCGACCCTCTCCGGGGTCGCGATGGCCTGGGAGGCCCGGCACTACTGGCGCGACTGGCCCGCCTACCTCGACGGTGCCGGCGGGTCGGACCTGGCCGAGCTGGTCACGTGCGGGATGGCGCTCCTGGACACGTCGGGCGGCCACGCTGCCAAGGTGATGCCTCTGTTCGACGAGGTCGGCATCCCCTACGAGCACTGGGATGCGAGCCAGGTCGAGAAGCGGCTACCGCTGCTCGACGCCCGCGTGATGGGTCCGCCTGCCGACGTGGAGAGCGACGCCTTCTGGGCCGAGCCGGGCGAGCCGCTGGCCGGTGCCGTGTGGATGCCCGACGCGGGCTACGTGAACGACCCACAGCTGGCCGCCCGCAACCTGCAGCACGCCGCCGAGGCGCTCGGCGCCCGGTTCCGCTTCCGCTCGGAGGTCGTCGCCGTCGAGCGCCACGGCGACCGGGTCACGGGGGTGAGGCTGGCCGACGGGACCGTCGTACGGGCACCGGTCGTGGTCAACGTGGCCGGCCCCGACTCCGCCCGGGTCAACCGGCTCGCCGGGCTCGAGGGGACGATGTCGATCGGCACCCGGCCGATGCGCCAGGAGGTCCACCACGTCCCGTCGCCGGTCGGCTCCGACGGGCACGTGCTCGACTACATGGTCGGCGACGACGACACCGGCATCTACTTCCGCCCCGAGGCCGGCGGCATGATCGCCGTCGGTTCGCTGGAGCCGGACTGTGACGAGCTCGAGTGGCTCGACTCGACCGACGACTACCAGCACTCGGTCAGCAAGGCCGGGTGGGAACGGCAGACGCTCCGGCTGGCCCGACGCATCCCCGACCTCCGCATCCCCAACCACCCGCTGGGGATCGTCGGCGTCTACGACGTCGCCGACGACTGGATCCCGATCTACGACCGCACCGACCTCGACGGGTTCTACGTCGCGATCGGCACGTCGGGCAACCAGTTCAAGAACGCCCCGTTCGCGGCGCACGCCGTGGCCGAGCTGATCGTCGCGGTCGAGGACGGGCACGACCACGAGGCCGAGCCGATCAGCGTCAAGGGCCCCTACACGGGCGCGGAGTTCGACCTCGCGTTCTTCTCGCGCAACCGCACGCTCAACCCCGACAGCTCGTTCTCGGTCCATGGCTGAGCCACGCCGTCGGGCCGCCACCGTCCCCTGGAGAAGAGAAGCCCATGAGTGATGACGACCTGGACCTTGCGACGCTGCCCGACGACGAGCTGGTCGAGCAGATGCACGACGACCTGTACGACGGGATGGCCGACGAGATCGACCAGGGCACCCGGATCCTGCTCGAGCGCGGCTGGTCGCCCCAGCGGACGCTCAACGAGGCGCTGGTCGAGGGGATGCGCATCGTCGGCGTCGACTTCCGCGACGGCATCCTCTTCGTCCCGGAGGTGCTGCTCGCCGCCAACGCGATGAAGGCAGGGATGGCGATCCTGCGACCGCTCCTCGCCGAGACCGGTGCCGAGTCCGTCGGCAAGGTCGTCATCGGCACCGTCAAGGGAGACATCCACGACATCGGCAAGAACCTCGTCGGGATGATGCTCGAGGGAGCCGGCTTCGAGGTGATCGACATCGGCATCAACAACGACGCCGGCGCCTACCTCGCCGCCCTCGAGGAGCACCAGCCCGACATCCTCGGGATGTCGGCACTCCTCACCACGACGATGCCCTACATGAAGGTCGTCATCGACGAGATGGTCGAGCGCGGCGTGCGCGACAGCTACATCGTCCTGGTCGGCGGTGCCCCGGTGAACGAGGAGTTCAGCGTGGCCGTGGGCGCCGACGCCTACTGCCGGGACGCAGCTGTCGCTGCCGAGATGGCCAAACAGATGGTGCAGGACCGCCACGCCGCCGCAGGCGCAGCGATCGCGCAGTCGGGCTGATGAGCCCTCGGCGTGCACGCACCCCCACGTGCGTCGTCATCTGGTGGGGCGACATCCCCTCCCAGGTGATGGTCCGCGAGGGCGAGCACACCCTGAAGGCCGAGCTGCCCGAACGGTTCCAGCACGCGATCGACCGCAGTGCGATGGGCGGCGGCCAGGCCGGGTCGGACTCCTACCTGACCGGCTGGACCAGGACCGAGCGGGCGATCACGGACGACCTGCAGGCGGAGCTCGACCGCGAGGTCGCGGACCTGGACCGGCTCTTCCCGCCCGAGGAGCTCGAACGCCTGATCAAGGCCCGTCGCCGAGCGCGGCACCAGCCCGTCCCCACCGACCCGCAACAAGAGAGCAGCGCACCGTGAACGAGACCGTCATCAGCTCGGCGTCGCGCGAGGTCGTGATCGGCTACCACCGGCCGTTCGCGATCATCGGGGAGCGGATCAATCCCACGGGTCGCAAGATCCTCGCGCAGGAGATGAAGGACGGCGACTTCAGCCGGGTCCGCGCCGACGCGATCGCCCAGGTCGAGGCCGGCGCCGCCATCCTCGACGTGAACGCCGGCATCCCCCTCGCCGACGAGCCGGCGATCCTGGCCGAGGCGATCCGGCAGGTGCAGTCGGTGGTCGACGTACCCCTCTCCATCGACTCCTCGATCGTCGCTGCCCTCGAGGCCGGCCTGGCGGCGTACGACGGGAAGCCGCTGGTCAACTCCGTCACCGGTGAGTCCGACCGGCTGGAGTCGGTGCTGCCGCTCGTGGCGAAGTACGGCGCCGCCGTCGTCGCCATCACCAACGACGAGACCGGCATCGACGAGGACCCGGACGTGCGCTTCGAGATCGCCCGGATGATCGTCAACCGGGCCTCCGACCACGGCATCCCGGCCTCGGACATCGTGGTCGACCCGCTGGTGATGCCGATCGGCGCGATCGGCTCGGCAGGGAGACAGGTGATGGCCCTGGTGCAGCGGTTGCAGTCCGAGCTCGGCGTGAACACCACCTGCGGTGCCTCCAACATCAGCTTCGGGCTGCCCAACCGCCCGACCATCAACGCCGGGTTCCTGGCGATGGCCATCGGTGCCGGTCTGACGTCGGCGATCACCAACGCCCTCGAGCCGGAAGTGCGTCAGATGGTCCGCGCCGCTGATGTGCTCACCGGCAACGACCCCAACTGCGCGACCTGGATCACCCAGAACCGGCCACCGGACAGCCAGGAGGAGGGTGCCGGGCGTCGCCGGACCAACCGCCGCCGCGGCCGGGGCCCAGAAGCAGGACCGGCTCCGGTCCTGGAAGCGGTCCCGGACCCGGTGGAGTGAGTCATGCCGGGCACGGCGCCTGAGACGGCGGACGTCTCGTTCACCCCGTCCGGCCGACGCGGCACCGTCGCGGCAGGCACGACCGTGCTCGAGGCGGCCCGGGAGCTGGGGGTCGACCTCGACTCGGTGTGCGGTGCGCGCGGGATCTGCGGGCGGTGCCAGGTCGAGGTCGGGTCGCGCCCCGGTGTCCCGGCCGACCCAGCCCGGCTCAGTGCGCCGTCGAGCACCGAGCTCGGCTACACCGGCCGACGGCCGTTCCCGGCCGGCCGACGGTTGGGGTGTGCGGCGCAGATCCTCGACGACGTCGTGGTCGACGTGCCGGAGTCCAGCCAGGTGCACCGCCAGGTGGTGCGCAAGGACGCCGGTCGCCTGGAGGTGCCGGTCGACCCGGTGCTCGCGCTGCACTACGTCGAGGTGGACGAGCCGACGATGGTGGACGCGATCGGCGACCTGCAACGGCTGCAGGCGGCGCTCGCCGAGGAATGGCAGCTCACCGCGTTGGAGGTCGACCACGCGGTGCTGACCGCCCTGCAACCGGCGCTCGAGCGTGGCAAGCGCGGCGTCACGGTCGCGGTCCGGTCGGGGCGGGACGTGGTCGCGGTCTGGCCGGGCCTCCGTGACCGGTTGTACGGCGTGGCCTTCGACGTCGGCTCCACCACGCTCGCCGGCCACCTGTGCGACCTGTTCTCCGGAGAGGTGCTCGCCTCGGCCGGCCGGATGAACCCGCAGATCAGCTTCGGCGAGGACCTGATGAGCCGGGTGTCCTACGTGATGATGCATCCCGGCGGCGACGCCCAGCTCACCGCGGTCGTCCGCGAGGCGCTCGCCGCGATGATCATCGAGCTGGCCTCCGAGGCCGACGTCGACCCGGTCGACGTGCTCGAGATCAGCCTGGTGGGGAACCCGATCATGCATCACCTCGTGTTCGGCCTGGACCCTCGACCGCTCGGGTCGGCGCCGTTCGCCCTGGCCACCACGGAGTCGGTCACGGTGCCGGCCTCCGCGCTCGGCCTCGGGGTGCATCCGGGTGCCCGGGTGTACTCACCGCCCTGCATCGCGGGGCACGTCGGTGCCGACGCGGCTGCGATGGTGCTCGCGGAGGGTCCGCACCACGGGGACGCGCTGACGCTGCTGGTCGACGTCGGCACCAACGCGGAGATCGTGCTCGGCAACAAGGACAGGCTGCTGGCCGCCTCGTCGCCGACCGGGCCGGCCTTCGAGGGGGCGCAGATCTCCAGCGGGCAGCGCGCGGCTCCCGGCGCCGTCGAGCGGGTCCGGATCGACCGCGAGACGCTGGAGCCGCGCATCCGGGTGGTCGGCTCGATGCTCTGGTCGGACCACCCGACCTTCTCGCGTGCGGTCCGCCGCACCGGGATCACCGGCATCTGCGGGTCCGGGATCATCGAGGCGATCGCGGAGCTGTTCCTGGCCGGGGTGATCGCTGCCGACGGCACGATCCGGGAGTCGACCTCGAGCCGGGTCGTGCCCCATGGCCGCACCTTCTCCTACCGGTTGTGGGACGACCCGGTCATCGAGGTCACCCAGGCCGACGTGCGGGCGATCCAGCTCGCGAAGGCGGCTCTCCAGGCGGGCTGCCGGCTGCTGATGGACCAGCTCGGCGTGGACACCGTCGACGAGATCCGGCTGACCGGGGCGTTCGGGAGCCACATCGACCCGTCGTACGCCATGGTGCTGGGCCTGGTCCCCGACTGCGACCTCGACCACGTGCACTCCGTGGGCAACGCGGCCGGCCGGGGCTCGCTGATGGCACTGCTGTCAGCAGAGGCACGCGTGGACGTGGAGGCGACGACCGCGCGGATCGAGAAGATCGAGACTGCGATCGAGCCGGCCTTCCAGGCGCACTTCGTGGCCGCGATGGGTTTCCCGCACTCGTCGTTGCCGTTCCCCCACCTGGCCAGCCGGATCACGCTGCCGGTCGCGGTCGCCGCCCCGTCGGGGAGGCGGCGCCGCGACCGGACGCGGTGACTGGGCTCTCGGTGACTGGGCTCTCGGTGACTGGGCCCCGTGGTCAGCTGACCAGGTCGCCGATGTCGGAGAACCCCGACGCGTCGCCCTGACGGACCACGCTGCGGCGGCCGTCGATGCTGACCGGGACGTCGCCGGCGACGGTGATCCGACGCACCTCGCGGCGCTGGGTGTCGAAGTCGGCCACGGCGTAGTGCTGCGTGGCTCGGTTGTCCCAGACGGCCACGTCGCCCTCGGCCCAGGTCCAGCGGATGGTGTTCTCCAGCTTGGTGACCCGCGCCTGGAGCAGGTTGAACAGCGCGACGGACTCGGCGGTGTTCAGGCCGATGAAGCTCTTCACGAAGTGGCCGAGCACCAGCGAGCGCTCGCCGGTCTCGGGGTGCACCCGGACCACGGGGTGCTCGGTCTCGAACTTGATCCGCGCGAACTCCGCGCGGGTGAACTGCAGGTTGTCGTCGCTCTTCTCCTCGGCGTTCTCCGAGGCGGCCGCGTAGTCGTAGTCGTTGCTGTGCACGGCCCAGAGCTGGTCGACGAGCGCCTTCAGCGGCTGGGGGAGGGCTTCGTACGCCGCGACGGTGTTCGCCCAGTTGGTCGTCCCGCCGTACGCCGGGATGGTGACGCCGCGCAGGATGCTGATCGCGGGCACGCGGTCGACGAAGGTGACGTCGGTGTGCCAGGAGTTGGCGGCCATGCCCTTGTCGGCGGCCAGGCTGAGCACCTTGGCGCTGCCCGTGTTCACCGTCGGGTGGGCCGTCGTCAGGGTGCCGAGCTGCTCGGCGAAGGCGATCTGGCCCTCGTCGTCGAGGTGGTCCTGCCCGCGGAAGAAGATCACCTTGTGCTCGAGCAGGGCAGCCCGGACCTGGGCGACGACCGACTCGCCGAGGTCCTCGCCGAGGCGGACGCCGTCGATGCGGGCGCCGATGCGTCCTCCCAGCTTCACGACCCTCACGTCGTCGGCGGAGGTCTCGTTCTCGGTGGTCTGGAGGTCGATCGTCATGGCGTTCTGCCTTTCGGTCACGGAGCAGGGCAAGGGGATGGCGCCGTTGACTGAACCCATGGATCCGCTGTCAGGCAAGGGTTTCTCTCACCGTGACGAACAACCGTGTGTCGCAGCGTGGACCGGTCGTCGGAGTTCCGTCGACCTGTTTATCCTCTAAGTCAATCAACCCACACGACTTTTGCTCGACCACGACCTGGAGGATCCATGCTGGTGCTGGCCCGCGGCCGCTTCGGCTCCGCACCTGCGCGGGTGCTGCAGCAGGTGCAGCGCAGCGGGACGGTCACCCGCGAGGAGCTGGTCCGGCTCACCGGACTGAGCCCGGCCACCGTGGCACGCACGGTCGGCGTGATGGTCGACGAGTGCCTGTTGCGCGAGCGAGCGGACCTCGCGCGCGACGGTGCCGTGGGCCGGCCGCGCGTCCCGCTCGAGATCGACTCGGGTCGGCACTCGGTGCTCGGCGTGCACGTGGGGAAGCGGGTGACCACCGTGGGACTGGTGGCGCTCGACGGCCGGGTCGTCGGCCAGACGCGCTTCCGCACCGGGGGAGACGTCGACGAGCTGGTCGAGCGGGCCTCCCGGCTCGCCAACAACCTGGTGTCGGAGTCGCTGGAGCGCACCGTCCTCGCCGTCGGGCTCGTCGCGCCGTGGGGGGAGGTCCCCTACGGCGAGCGAGACCTCGCCGACGCGCTGGCCGTGCGGACCGGCCTCGAGGTGGCCACCGCCAACCACGTCGCGGCGGTCGCCGCCGCGGAGTACCTCGGCCAGCGCCGCCACGGCGTGCGCTGCACGGCCTACGTCTACGTGAGGGAGACCGCCGGCATGGCGCTGGCGAACGACATGGTCGACCGCACCGAGATCTCGCGCGTGGCCACGTTGACCCACCTGCCGACCCGTTCGGAGGTGGCGTGCTCGTGCGGCCAGACGGGCTGCTTCGCCGCTGCCGCCGGCGACGACGCCGTGGCCCAGCGGGCGTTCGACGAGGGAATCGTCCGTCGTCCCGAGATCGAGCTCGTCCTGGCTGCCGCGCGGTCCGGTGACACTGCTGCCGACCGGGTCCTGCGCGAGCGTGCCCGGGTGCTCGGCGCCACCACCGCGGTGCTCCGGGACATGGTCGCGCCCGACTGCGTCGTGCTCGTGGGCCAGGCCTTCACCGGCTACCCACCGGCCGTCCCGGAGATCACCGAGGCGTTCCGCGCGGCGACCACGCTGCCCCCGATGGACCTCTCCTTCACCCGCTTCGGCACGGGCGTCCAGGCCGCGGCCGCCGGCACCGTCGCGCTCGGCTCCTTCTACGAGGACCCGCTCGGCCTGCTCGACCGCGACCTCGACACCGAGAGCTGTTGACCTCCACCGCCCCGTCGACGCCGCACCGGTGTCGCACCGTCCTGCCCGCCCCGCAACCACTGACCAGCAACCGACCTGACAGCTGATCCCCCGAGAGGAACCACCATGTCCCACCCGAGCACACTCCGGTCCCGACCCCGCCATGTGCGGAGTCTCCCCGCCGCCCTGGTCGCCGGAGGCCCGCCGCGCTCGAGGACGCGCTGCTCGCGGCGTACAAGAAGACGCCGGGTGCTGCCCGGCACGCGACCGTCGAGCTCGACGATCGCGGCGACTTCCGCGTGTTCTCGATCGAGCTGCCGGAGGACCTCGAGGTCCGCCTGCTCGACGACGCCCGCGAGCGCGCGCTCGACGACCTCGAGCGGATCGAGGAGGAGACGGGCGAGAAGAACCACACGCTGCTCTCCGACGACGACCTCGAGATCGACTGGACGGAGGTCCCCGAGACACGGAGATCAAGCGCGAGGACGTGACGCCGGACAACTTCGGGCGCATCGCCGCGCAGACCGCCAAGCAGGTGATCCTGCAGCGGATCCGCGAGGCCGAGCGCGAGATGATGTACGACGAGTACATCGACCGCGTCGGCGAGGTCGTGACCGGCATCGTCCAGCAGACCGGCGATCGGCCGGAACATCCTGGTCGACCTCGGCAAGGTCGAGGCGCTCCTGCCCGGCCGCGAGCAGGTCGACGGCGAGCGCTACGAGCAGGGCTCGCGCATCAAGGCGGTGATCCGCGAGGTGCGCACCGGCACGAAGGGCCCGCAGGTGATCCTCTCGCGCCGCGACCCGGAGCTGATCAAGACGCTCTTCGAGCTCGAGGTGCCCGAGATCGCCGACGGCCTCGTCACGATCGAGGGCGTGGCCCGCGAGCCGGGCTACCGCTCGAAGATCGCCGTGCAGTCGCACACGCAGGGCGTCGACCCGGTCGGCGCCTGCGTCGGCCCGCGCGGCTCGCGCGTCCGCATGGTCGTCTCGGAGCTGCGCGGCGAGAAGATCGACATCATCCCGTGGAACAACGAGCCGGCCGGTTCGTCGCGAAGGCGCTGTCGCCGGCCCGCGTGCGCGAGGTCTACCTCGACGACGAGGGCAAGGAGGCGACCGTCGTCGTCCCCGACGACCAGCTCGCGCTCGCGATCGGCAAGGAAGGCATGAACGCGCGCCTCGCCGCGCGCCTGACCGGCTGGAAGATCGACATCACCTCCGACACCGAGTTCGCGCAGCAGGAGGCCGACGCGGCCTTCGGCGGCGGCGAGCCCGGCGACGAGAACGACGTCTCCGGCCGGTGCGCGGCAGTGCTCTCGAACGGCAAGCGCTGCCCGAACGCGTCGCTGCCCGGCTCGAAGTACTGCGGCGTGCCCGCCCACCAGGAGCTGGCGCTGCACGAGACCGACGACGAGGACAACCCGATCGTCGCCGAGTCCGAGCCCGAGCTCGAGGCGCTCTCCGACACGGCCGAGCCCGAGGCGGTCACCGAGGACGCGGCCGCGTTCGGCGACCCCGAGCCCGAGATCACTCCCGGCGGGGCACGGCGACGCGCCCGTCGCCGGCCCGGACGAGACCGAGGCGACCGGCGCCGACCACGTCCACCACCAGCACGTCGAGGACGACCCGCACGGCGGCGTCCCGGTCGAGACGGTCGCGGCGGCCGACGAGGAGGCCGAGTAGCGGCGAGCCCCGTCCGGACCTGCGCAGGCTGCGGCCGCAAGGCGCCGCAGGACGAGCTGCAGCGCTTCCATCGGAGCGGGCGAGCTCGTCGCCGGCGCCGGAGCGGGCCGGGGCGCCTACACGTGCCGGCGCCTGCAGTGCTTCGAGCGCGCAGCGTCGCGGCGGGCGTTCAACCGCATCCTCCGGCGCACCGTCCGCGTCGACCCTGGAATCCACGTGTCTCTACACTGGAAGTGAGAATGGCAAACGGCAAGCCGAATAGACCGATCAGACCGCGCGGCGGCGGCCCCAAGGGGCGGCGCCGCGTCGTCATCGACCAGGGCGGCGGACGCCCCGGCCAGGGGCAGCGCCAGCGCCCCGGCGACCGGCCCGCCGACCGCGGCCCGCGCCAGCCCCGCGAGGTCGTCGCACCGACCGGTCCCGCGACCGTCGAGTCCGGCGTCACGCTGCGCGACTTCTCGCAGGCGCTCGGCGTCGCGATGCCGCAGATCATCAAGCTCCTGATGAACCTCGGCCAGATGAAGACGGCGACGCAGTCGCTGACCGACGACGAGGTGATGCTGATCGCCGCCGAGCTCGAGCGCGAGGTGACGATCAAGCACGCCGACGACGACGACGGCGAGCCCGAGGTCTTCGAGGACGCCGAGGAGACGCTCGAGGCGCGCCCGCCGGTGGTCACGATCATGGGCCACGTCGACCACGGCAAGACGACGCTGCTCGACGCGATTCGCAAGACGTCGGTCGTCGCGACCGAGGCCGGTGGCATCACGCAGCACATCGGCGCCTACCAGGCCGACCACAACGGCCGCCGCATCACGTTCCTCGACACGCCGGGCCACGAGGCGTTCACCGCCATGCGCGCCCGCGGCGCGAAGGTGACGGACATCGCCGTCCTCGTCGTCGCCGCCGACGACGGCGTGATGCCGCAGACGAAGGAGTCGATCTCGCACGCGCGCGCCGCCGAGGTGCCGATCGTCGTCGCCGTCAACAAGATCGACCTGCCCGACTCGAACCCCGACCGCGTGCTCGGCGAGCTCGCGACCGAGGGCCTGCAGCCGGAGGAGTGGGGCGGAGACGTCCAGGTCGCGCGGGTCTCGGCGAAGCAGGGCGAGAACCTCGACGACCTGCTCGAGCGGATCCTGCTCGTCGCCGACGCCGAGCTCGACCTGCGCGCGAATCCGAGCGCCGAGGCGTCCGGCCCGATCATCGAGTCGCGCCTCGACGTCGGCCGCGGCCCCGTCGCGACGATGCTGATCCATCGCGGCACGCTCAGGGTCGGCGACTCGATCGTCGCCGGCGACGCGTGGGGCCGTGTGCGCGCCCTGCTCGACTACCGCGGCGAGCGCATCGAAGAGGCGCGCCCCGGCGAGCCCGTCGAGATCCTCGGCTTCGACCGCCCGCCGCCCGCCGGCGAGGTCGCGCGCGTCGTCGAGAACGAGCGCCGCGCCCGCGAGCTCGCGCACCAGCGCGGCGAGCGCCTCCGGCGCGAGGCGAACGCCAAGCAGTCGCGCGTCCGGCGTCGCGCTCGGCGACCTCTTCGCCCAGATCGCAGCCGGCGGCGTCCAGGACCTGAACATCGTGATCAAGGGCGACGTGCAGGGCTCGGTCGAGGCGATCGTCTCCGAGCTCGGCAAGATCCAGCACCCGGAGGTGCGGGTCAACGTGATCCACACCGGCGTCGGCGCCATCACCGAGAACGACGTCAACCTCGCCGCCGCCTCCGAGGCGATGGTGATCGGCTTCAACGTGCGCCCGTCGGCCGAGGTGCGCGCCGGTCGCCGAGCGCGCCGGCATCGAGATCCGCCTCTACCGCGTCATCTACCAGCTGACCGAGGAGATCGAGCAGGCGCTCGTCGGCATGCTCAGCCCGGTCGAGACCGAGGCGATCATCGGCGAGGTCGAGGTTCGCGCACTCTTCAAGGTCTCGCGGCTCGGCACGATCGCCGGCTGCATGGTCACGAGCGGCGTCGTCCGCCGCGGCTCGCACGTCCGGCTCTTCCGCGAGGGCACGCGCATCCACGAGACGACCGTCGCGGCACTGCGGCGCTTCAAGGACGACGTGCGCGAGGTGACCGAGGGCTTCGAGTGCGGCATCCTGCTCGAGGGCTTCAACGACCTGCGCGAAGGCGACGTCTTCGAGGTGTTCGAGACGCGCGAGGTCGAGCGCACCTCGCTCGACGAAGCACCCGCCGCCGAACCCGCGTAAGCAGGTCATGCCGTCGGGCTTCGTCGGGATCCTCTCCGCCGAGCTCCACTTCCCCGAGGCGCACTCGCTGAAGGAGAAGCGCATGCACGTCCGCTCGGCGAAGGACAACCTGCAGAACCGGTTCGGCGCAGCCGTCGCCGAGGTCGACCACCACGATGTCTGGCAGCGGACGCGCCTGACCCTGTCGGTCGTCACCCGGACCGGGCGAGGCCGAGCAGCTGCTGGCCGACGCCGAGCGCTAGCTCGCCTCGCGGGACTGGGAGCTCGGCGCCTGTGAGCGCCGGATCGTCCGGCTCGAGGACGAGTGAGCCGGTGGATGCACTAGGTTGGCGGCCGTGAGCGAGCGCATGCGCAGGGTCAACGAGTCGGTCCGGGCCGTCGTCGCCGAAGGCGTCGGCGAGCTCAAGGACCCGCGGATCGGCATGGTCACGGTCACCGGCGTGCACGTCACGCCCGACCTGCGCGAGGCGACCGTGTACGTCTCGGTGCTCGGCAACGAGAAGAAGCGCCGGGCGACGCTCGCCGGCCTCGAGTCGGCGCACGGCGTGCTCCAGGCACGGATCAACCGCGAGCTCAGCCTGCGCCGCACCCCGACGATCACCTTCTCGTACGACGAGACCGTCGAGCGCGCCGTCTACATGACGAAGCTGATCGAGGACGTCACCGGCGACCTCCCGCGGTCAGTGAAGAGGCTCCAGCCGATGAGCAGTGACCTGAGCGCGGTCGTCGACGCGATCCGCTCGCACGACCGCTTCGTCGTCGTCACCCACGAGAATCCGGACGGCGACGCGCTCGGCTCGATGCTCGCAACGGCGCTCGGGCTGCGCGCGCTCGGCAAGGACGCCTCGATGTACCTCACCGGCACCGCGCCGCTTGCCCGCCGAGTACGGGTTCCTCGTGCTGACGGGGCTCTCGCGCACGCTGCCGGACGACCTCGACCGAGCGGGTGCTGCTCGCCGTCGACTGCGCCAACGAGCGGCGGATCGGCGACGACGCGACCGGCGTGGACGCAGCGCAGCTCGTCGTCAACGTCGACCACCATCACGACAACGATCGCTTCGGCGACGTCAAGCTGATCGACGACCGGCGCGTCGTCGACCGCCGAGATCGTGCGTGACATCCTGCGCGAGCTCGACGTCCCGCTGACTCCGGAGATCGCCCAGGCGCTCTACGTGGGGCTCGTCACCGACACGGGCCGCTTCCAGTACTCGAACACGACGCCGAAGTCGCTCGCGCTCGCGTCCGAGCTCGTCGGAGCCGGCGCGGACGTGCACGGCGTGTTCCAGCACGTCTACGAGACGGTCCAGTTCGCGAAGCTGAAGCTGCTCGCGCGGGCGCTCGAACGCGCGCAGCTCTACGAAGGCGGCGGCCTCGTCGTCTCGTACCTGCTGAAGGACGACTTCGCCGAGGTCGGCGCCGAGGAGCCGTACTCCGAGGGGATCATCGACCACCTGCGCTCGGTCGAGGGCTCGGAGATGGTCGCGCTGATCCGCGAGCCGCCGCGCAACGACGGGCCGGCCCGGCGCATCTCGCTGCGCTCGAGCCACGACGAGGTCGACGTCTCGGCGATCGCGCGGGCCTCGGGAGGCGGGGGCCACCGGCAGGCGGCCGGCTTCTCGTCGGAGGCGTCGATCGACGAGATCGTCGAGTTTCTGCGCCGCCAGTTCGTGCAGGCGACGCGTGCCGCCTAGAGCGCTCAGACCGGTCGGGATCGCGCTGGTCGACAAGCCCGCCGGACCGTCGTCGTTCGCGCTCGTCGCCGCGCTGCGCCGGCGGACCCGCGCCCGCACCGGTCATGCAGGCACGCTCGACCCGTTCGCGACCGGCCTGCTGCTCCTGCTCTCCGGCGCGGCGACACGACTCGCGCCGTGCTTCGTCGGCCTCGACAAGCGCTACGTGACCGACGTCGATCTGACCTCGACGACGGCGACGGGCGACCCGGAGGGCGAGACGGTCGAGGAGCACGCGCCTCCGGCCGCCGCCGAGCTCGACGGCGCGCTCGCCGCCTTGCGCGGCGAGGTGGAGCTGCCGATCCCGGCCGCGTCGGCGGTGAAGATCGACGGGGAGCGGGCCTACAAGCTGGCGCGCCGCGGTGTCGCCGTCGAGATGCCGCTGCGCCGGTCCACCGTCCACGCGCTCGAAGTGGTCGAGCGGGCGGAGGACGGCACGACCCTGCGGCTCGACCTGCACGTGAGCTCGGGCACGTACGTCCGGGCGATCGCGCAGGCGCTCGGCGGGCACTGCACCTCGCTGCGGCGGACGGCCATCGGCCCGTTCGAGGTCGACGAGGCGGCGCCCGTCGACGAGGCCGAGCTGCTGCCCGTCGCGGGCGTGCTCGACCGGCTGGAGCCCGCAGCGCTGGAACGCGTGCCCGACACCGTTCGCAGCGGAGTGCTCGCGCTCGCATGACGATCGCGCGCAGTCCCGGTGAGCTGCCCGTGCGCGAGCGCGCGGTCGCGATCGGCACCTTCGACGGCGTTCACCTCGGGCACCGCGCCGTCATCCGCGCCGCCGTCGACGCCGGGCTCGTCCCGACCGTCGTCACGTTCGACCCGCATCCGCGTACGGTGCTCGGCAACCAGGTCGAGCTGCTCTCGACGCTCGAGCGGCGCCTCGAGCTGCTCGGCGAGTGCGGTGTCGAGGACGTGCTGGTCGTCGAGTTCACCGAGGAAGTGGCTGCGCTCCCTCCGGCCGCGTTCGTCGAGAGCTACCTGAGTGCGATCGGGGCGAGGATCGCGGCCGTCGGCACGGGCTTCCGCTTCGGCCGGCGCCGCGAGGGTGACGTCGACCTGCTGCGGGCGCTCGGGCTCGACGTGCGGCAGGTGCCGCTCGTCGAGAACGTGTCCTCGACCCGGATCCGCCAGCTGGCGCACGCCTGCGAGCTCGAGGGCGCCGCCGCCCTGCTCGGGCGCCCGCTCGAGGTCGACGGCACCGTCGTGTCGGGCGACCGCCGCGGCGCGACGCTCGGCTTCCCGACGGCCAATCTCCGCGTCGACCCACAGCTGCTCGTGCCGGGCTTCGGGATCTACGCCGGTTCAGCCGAGGGCAAGCGGGCGGCGATCTCGATCGGCGTCAATCCCCACTACGGCGGGACCGAGCGCCGCATCGAGGCCTACCTGCTCGACTGGGAGGGCGATCTCTACGGCGACCGGCTGGTGCTCGAGCTGTGGCGGAAGTTGCGGGACGAGCGGGCGTTCGCGAGCGAGGCCGACCTCGTGGCGCAGATCGCCCGCGACGTCGAGGAGACCCGGGCAGCGACGCGGCCGGTCAGCCACGACGTCTGACCTGACTCTGACCTGACTCTGACCTGAGTCTGACTCAGGTCAGAGTGAGGGGGTCGGCTCGCCGACGGCAGACCGCAAGAAATGCCCTGGTTCCGGCGTCTTTCTGAGACATGGACGTCTCCGGGAACGTGATCCACATCGAGCGCGTGCGTTGTCTCGACTGCAGCACGACCTACGCCAAGCCTGCCGACGGCGGCACGGTGCACGAGAACCCGGGCTGTCCGCGCTGCGGGTACCTGGGCTGGATCGCCACGAGCGTTCCTAGCGCGCCGGTAGGGCAAGGCCGCTCCGGCGCGGGTCCGCGCCTGAGCTCCGTCGGCCGACCGCGCTGACGCCCCCGAAGTAGTGGTGCCGTGCCGGCCAGCGCCGGACGGGCCGGCCGGCGTCCTCCAGCTGCCGGAGCCACTGCTCGTCGACGCCGGGCTCCGCATTGACCGTCTCGCCCGCCGGGTGGAAGCGCGGCCGGTCGATCGCCTCCTGCGGCTCGAGGCCGTCGTGGAGCACGCCCGCGAGGACGCCGACGAGCGCGGTTCGGAGCCGGGTGCCGCCGGCGGCGCCGAGCGCGAGCTCGAGCGTGTCGCCGAAGACGAGCGTGGGGGCCATCATGCTCTCCATTCGCCGGCCGGGCTCCAGCGCGCCCAGCGACGAGATCGATCTCGCCGAGCATGCTGTTCAGGTGCAGGTCGAGCCCCGGCACCCAGTCGCCCGAGCCGAGCCCGAGGCTCGAGGTGAGGACGCAGGCGTTGCCGTCGCCGTCCACCACGGTCAGGTTCGTCGTGTGGCCGCCGCCGCGGCCGCCGCCCTCGAGCGCAGCGAGCAGCGACCCAGGCCCGCGCGCCGGGTCGAACCGGCCGAGCGTCTCCGCGATCCCTGCCAGGCCGCCGCGGGTGAGCACCCGCCGCGCGGCGCACTGCGTCTCGACCGGCGGCGACCACCGTGCGCGATAGGCGGCGAGGTCGGTCCGGGTGATCGAGCCGCCTCGCTCAGCCATCAGACCGAGCAGCGCCTCGGCGATCGACCCCTCGTAGACCGAGGCCGCGCCCTCGTCGCGCACGAGCTCGAGCGCGGGCACGAGGCCGGGCTGGTCGAGCCGATCGCCGGTGGTGAGCAGATCACCTGTCGGCGCGTAGAGGCGGGCGCCGTCGCTCAGCGTCATCACCGGCGCGAGCATCGCGAGGCACGACGCGTGCGCAGCGGGCATCGCCACCCCGGTACGGGCGAGCCGGAGCGCAGGCTCGACGAGTGCCGGCCAGGGCAGGCGGCCGTGCGTCCGCCAGAGCTCGGCGAGCCCGGCGGGCAGCCCCGGCACGGCGCACGACGACGCGCCGATCGCGTAGTGGACGAGCTCCTCGCCGAACGGGACCTCGAGCTGAGTCATCGGCCCGCCGGCGCCCGACGGGACCGCCACGAAGCAGTCGAGGTTGCGCGCCTGCCCGGTCGCCGCATCGAAGTAGATCGCGTGCCCGCCGCCGAGCAGGCCCGTCATGACGGTCTCGGCGACGCAGGACACGAGCGACGCCGCGACCGCCGCGTCCGCAGCGCTACCGCCGGCCGCGAGGATCTCGACACCGGCCTCGGCGGTGGCGGGATGGCCCGCGGCGACCGCCGCGATCATGCGACGCGCTTGGCGAGCCGGCTGCCGAAGCGGGCGAAGCCGTCGAGCGGAAAGTCGCAGCGGGCGCCGTCGGCGTCACCGCCGACGATCTCGAAGGTCACCGGTCCGATCGGCCGGGCCGTCGCATCGAGCTCGTCGGTCTGCAGCAGGAGGCCTTCGCCGCCCGGCGCGACCACCACGGTCGCGTCCTCGTTGGCGTACGTCCCGCTGAAGCGGGCGAGTTGAGCGGGGGCGAGCTCGGCCGTCGGGGCCACGCGGCGCCGCGCGCCGAGCAGCTGCTCGAACCAGGCGTCCTCGACCGGGCGCAGCGCCTGGCTGCCGAGGCTGCTGTTCGTGAGCCCGACGAACCACGCGTTCCGGCTCGGGACGAGCAGCAGGGACGACTGAAAGCCGCCGTAGGAGCCGGGATGGCCCCAGACGTCGACGCCGGCGACCCGCTCTCCGAAGAAGCCGAGCCCGTAGACGCCGCCCGGCGGCCTCGCGAGTGGCACGCGCATGGCGTTCGTCCAGGGCTGCGCGAGCTGCCAGTCGGCGAAGCGGCCGACGTCGGCGGCCGTCGCGACGAGGCCGCCGGAAGGCCGCCGGGCCCGCGGATAGTCGCCGCCGTCGGACCCGGCGCCGGTGCCGCCGAGGCTGGGAGCCCCGAACGTCGCCTCGGTGAGGCCCGCAGGGCCGAGCACGTGCTCCTGGAGCGCATCCTCGTAGGTGGAGCCGTTGGCCTGCGCCGCGAGCCAGCCCGCGAGCCAGTAGCCGGTGTTCGCGTACGACCACGCCGCCTCGAGCGGGACGAGGCGCTCGACCGACGGCAGCTCGGCCACCGCGGCGCCGAGGGCGTCGTCACCCTCGCCGAACCGGCTCAGGTCGCCGATCTCGCCTCCGTAGCCGGTGACGTGAGCGAGCAGGTGGCGGACGCGCACGTCGTCGGGCCAGATCCCGGTGGGCTCGTCGAGGTCGAGCAGCCGCAGTGCGAGCGAGGCCGTCATCGGCTTCGTGACCGACGCGATCCGGAAGCGCGTGCCTTCCTCGCAGCCCAGTTGGAGCGCCTCCCGCTCCCCGCCGATCGAGGTCGCGAGCGCGAGCGCAGGCACCTGCCAGCGCTCCAGCGCCTCCCGAGATACCTGCAAAAGCCTCGAATCCGCCAAGGATCCGCTACCCTACTGGCCGACCCGGTCCCGGCCGCGCGCGTTCTTCCTTCGCGGTGAGCTGAGACCCTGGGTGACACATCGACCAGAGGAGAGAGATGCCCCTCACCAAGGAAGAGAAGCTGCAGCATGTCGGGAAGTTCGGCAAGCACGAGACGGACACCGGCTCGCCCGAGGTCCAGATCGCGATGCTGACGCAGCGCATCAACGAGCTGACCGAGCACCTCCGCACGCACAAGCACGACCACTACTCGCGTCGTGGGCTGCTCAAGCTCGTGGGACGGCGCCGCCGCTTCCTGAACTACCTGCAGCGCAAGGATCTCGAGGGCTATCGCGCCCTCATCAAGGAGCTCGGCCTGCGCCGCTAGGCGCACCGCCGACATTCATGCCAAGAGGGGTGGACGTTTGAGCGAGCGCCTGCGGGGCGCTGACTCAAACGTCTCCACCCTTCACCCAAGCCTTTCGAGGCACAGCACAGTGGAGGAATAGAGAATGAGCATTGTTGAGGCTGAGCACCCCGCAGGGGTGCCGGTTTCCGTGTCCGTCGAGATCGGCGGCAAGGAGATTTCGTTCGAGAGCGGCAAGATGGCCAAGCAGGCCGACGGCGCCGTGATCGTCCGCTCGGGTGAGACCGTCGTGCTCGGCACGGCGCAGGGCCGGACGGAGGCGCGCGAAGGCGCGGACTTCTTCCCGCTCACCGTCGACGTCGAGGAGCGCATGTACGCCGCCGGCAAGATCCCGGGCGGCTTCTTCAAGCGGGAGGGGCGCCCGACCGAGCGCGCCATCCTCACCGCCCGCATGACCGACCGGCCGGTGCGGCCGCTCTTCCCGAAGGGCTACCGCAACGAGACGCAGTGCGTCGCCACGGTCTTCTCGGCCGACATGGTGACCGCGCACGACATCCTCTGCATCAACGCCGTCTCGGCGGCGCTGACCATCTCGCCGCTGCCCTTCCTGGGGCCGATCGGCGCGGTGCGGATGTCGCTGATCGAGGGCGACCTCGTCGTCAACCCGACGCTGCAGGAAGCGGAGGACGCCGACCTCGACCTGATCGTCGTCGGCACGAAGGACGGCCTGACCATGGTCGAGGCGGGCGCGAACCAGGTGCCGGAGGACAAGCTCCTCGAGGCGCTCGAAATCGCGCACCGCGAGATCGTCAAGCTCTGTGACGCGCAGATCGAGCTGCGGTCGAAGGTGGGCAAGCCGAAGTGGCTCGACCCCGCGACGACCGAGCGGCTCGAGTCGCAGTACGGCCACGACGTCTGGACCCGCATCCAGGAGCAGGGCGTCCGCGAGGCGGCCCACATCGTCGAGGAGATCATCGAGAAGGAAGTCGGCCCCGCCTCGGAGACCGTCACTCAGGAGAACGTCTCGAAGGAGCTGCAGGTGCGCATGTCGCTTGCGGCGATCCTCGAGAAGCAGCGCTCGGTGGCCGTCGAGGCCGCCGTCCGCGAGCAGTTCGAGCAGGACCTGAAGGGCCTGACCGACGCCGAGCAGGACTCGAAGGAGCTCAAGTCGGCGAAGCGCAGCCTGCTCTTCGAACGGATCATCGAGAACGTCGAGCTGCCGTTCCCGGTCGGCCCGGCGACGACCGACGGCGAGCCCGTCGTCAAGGACTCGCTCACGAAGAGCTACGTCAAGAAGGCCTGTGAGGCGATCTACAAGAGCCTCGTCCGGCAGAAGATCGCGGTGCAGAAGATCCGCCCCGACGGCCGCTCGGCGACGCAGATCCGGCCGATCGAGGTCGAGGTCGGCGTGATGCCGCGCACCCACGGCTCCGGCCTCTTCACCCGCGGGCAGACGCAGATCATGTCGCTGCTGACGCTCGGCACGGCGAAGGAAGGCCAGCGGATCGACGACCTCTCGCTCGAGCGGGATCGCCGGTTCATGCACCACTACAACTTCCCGCCCTACTCGGTCGGTGAGACCGGCCGGATGGGCTCGCCCAAGCGGCGCGACATCGGCCACGGGGCGCTCGCACAGCGCGCGCTCGAGGCGACCCTGCCGCCGGCGGAGGAGTTCCCGTACACGATCCGCATCGTCTCCGAGACGCTCGAGTCGAACGGCTCGTCGTCGATGGGCTCGGTCTGCGGCTCGACCCTCGCGCTGATGGACGCCGGCGTGCCGATCACGGCTCCCGTCTCCGGCATCGCGATGGGCCTCGTCAAGGAAGGCGACGCCTACGAGATCCTGACCGACATCCAGGGCGCCGAGGACCACCTCGGTGACATGGACTTCAAGGTCGCGGGCACCCGCGACGGGATCACGGCGCTGCAGATGGACATCAAGATCACCGGCGTCAGCCGCGAGATCATGCAGCAGGCGCTGTCGCAGGCGAAGGAGGCCCGCGTGGCCATCCTCGGTGCGATGGAGACCGCGATCGCGGCGCCGCGTGAGGCGCTCGCCGAGCACGCACCGCGGATCTCGTCGATCCAGATCAACCCCGAGTTCATCGGCATGGTGATCGGCAAGGGCGGCGAGACGATTCGCTCGCTCGAGTCCGAGTACGAGGTGCAGATCGACATCGAGGAGGACGGCACGATCCTCGTCTACGCGACCGAGGGCACCAAGGGCGACGCCGCGATCGAGGCGATCCGGAACCTGACCAAGGAGCCCGAGGTCGGCGACACGTACACCGGTCGCGTCGTCAAGACGACCGACTTCGGCGCGTTCGTCGAGCTGAAGAAGGGCACCGACGGCCTGCTGCACGTCTCGAACGTCGGCCCCGGCCGCGTCAACCACATCGAGGACGTGATCGCCCGCGGCGACATCCTCGACGTCGTCGTGCAGGAAGTGGACAAGGCGCGTGGCCGCATCGGCCTCAAGCTCGTCCAGAAGCACGAAGGCGACACGATGGTCTCTCCCGAGGAGCTCGTCGAGCGTGCGAAGGACGCACCGCCGCGCGAGCCCCGCGAGGACCGCGGCCCGCGGCGCGACGGCGGCCGCGGCGGCCGGGGCGGCCCGCGCCGCGAGCGTGAAGGGTCGCGCGCCGACTAGTCGCCGCGCCCGTAGTACGTTCGGCAGGTGAACCTGCCGACGACGATCACCGACGGCTCGGTCGTCCTCCGCCCAGTGCGCGAGGACGACCGGGCCGTCGTTCTTTCCGCGATGAGCGACCCGCTGATCGCGCAGTGGCTGAACATGCCGCGCTCGCCCGGAGACGCGGACTTCGACTCGCTCGTCCGCGTCGCGCGGGACGGCCGCAGCTCCGGCGAGCGGTTCGACTACGCGGTCTCCGAGACGGTCGACGGCGGCTGGCTCGGCGCGGTGATCGCATCACGGCGCCACCGCGACAACTACGAGATCGCGTACCTCGCCGGGGAGCAGGGACGGGCCCGCGGCCTCATGACGCATCGCCGTGCGTCTGCTCTGCGACGCGCTCTTCGCCGCCGGGGCAGGGCGGCTCGAGCTGCGGACCCATCCGGACAACGAGCCGTCGCAGCGCCTCGCCGAGCGCTGCGGCTTCCAGCTCGAGGGCCGCGAGCGGCGGTCGATCTGGCTGCATGGGCGACGGGAGGACGCGCTCCTGTGGTCGCTGCTCCCCGACGACCCGCGGTGACGGTGCACTCGTACCGCGAGCGAACGCTGCTCGTGATCCCGATCAGGTTCGGGCTCGGGCTCGTCGTCCTGGGTGCGGCGGTGCTCGCAGGTGCGGCAGCGGCGCCGGCGCTGCTCGCCTTCGTGCTCGGCCTGCTCGGGATCGCCTTCACGATCTTCAACGACCCGCGGGCGCGCTTCCTCCAGCGCGACGTCGAGCCGGAGGAGCTGCCGGCCGACGCGGTCGTCGCGTCTCGTGCCCGGCAGGCGCTCGCCGCGACGCTCCCGAGCACGCTCGGCGTCACGGTGCTCGCGGCGATCGCCCTCGTGCCGCAGCCGGTGCTCGCGGCGCTCCTCGGCGGCGTGTGCGCGGGTCTCGGGCTGGCGGCGCTGCTCTCGCTCGGCCGCATCGACCCGGCGCTCTTCGTCGACCCTGCGAGCGACGTGGTCTACCGCCGCAGGTAGCTTGCCCCGCGTGACGGAGTACCTCGCAGTCGCCGCAGCGACCTGGGGCGTGGCGATGGCCGTGTCACCGCTGCTGCAGATCCGTGCGATTCGTGCCCATCAGTCCTCGCGCGGGGTCTCGGTCGGCTACCAGCAGGTGCTGCTCGTCGGCTTCGTGCTCTGGCTCTCGTACGGGATCGCGCTGCACAACGCCGCGATCATCGTCCCGAACATCGTCGCCGCCGTGGTCTCGATCGCCACGATCGTCGTCTCGCTGCACTACCGCTGACCGTCCCTGGGTCTGACCCCGGGACGCGTCCGCACGAGCACTGTCTTCGGGTCTGACCCCGGGACGCGTCCGCACGAGCACTGTCTTCGGGTCTGACCCCGGGACGCGTCCGCATGAGCACTGTCTTCGGGTCTGACCCCGGATGGCGGGGCGCCGCCGGGCATCTGCCGATGCGCCGGCGCGCCGAGGTCAGGAGGCCGCGAGCAGGCGACAGCCGAGGTGGCGCGCGAGCCCCTCGCCGCCGCGGCGCATCACCCAGCCGTGGTTCCACGCGAAGGCCGGTCGGGCGACCGGTCCGAGGGCGTTCGTCCAATCGGCCGTCGTGCCGACGTGCCAGTCCCAGGTCGACGCGGTGCCTTCCGGCCCTTCGTAGAGCCGCCAGAGCCCGGTGCCGGCGAGCTCGCCGCCGGCCCGTCCCATCAGCACGTGTGGCGGCTCACGACGCTCGATCGCAAAGTCGAACGTGAGCCGGTACGGCAGGAAGCTCTTCCAGGTCGAGCGCCAGAGGTCGTCGCCGATCACCTCGACCCGTTCGACCCCGCGCCACCACTCGGGCCAGCGGCGCGCGTCGTAGATCGCGTCCCAGACGCGGCCGATCTCCGCATCGAGCAGCCACGTCGTGAGGAAGCGGTAGCGCGTCATGCCCACTACGCTACGCGCGTGCAGGACTGGCGGCTGACCGAGCTCGACTCGGGCGAACGGGTGATCTCGGAACGCCTCGAGCATGTGCGCTCGGCCGCGGTCGGCTACTGGATCGCCGCCGGCTCACGCGACGAGCAGGCGACAGAGGCCGGCGTCACGCACTTCATCGAGCACCTGCTCTTCAAGGGCACCGACCGCTACAGCGCTTTGCAGATCGCCGAGATCTTCGACGGGCTCGGCGGCGAGTTGAACGCCGCAACCTCACGCGAGCACACGCTCGTCTACGCAC
Organism: uncultured Actinomycetes bacterium; assembly: GCA_963698925.1. Lineage (GTDB taxonomy): Bacteria > Actinomycetota > Thermoleophilia > Gaiellales > Gaiellaceae > PALSA-600. The sequence continues at coordinate 23,721 of CAVOSR010000001.1, forward strand.
GAGTTCCCGATCATCACCTCGAGACAGCGATGGACGTGATGGGCGAGATGGTGTTCACGCCGTCGTTCGCCGAGCTCGATGCGGAACGCGATGTCGTCCTGGAGGAGATCGCGATGTACGACGACGCGCCGCAGGAGCTCGTGCACGATCTGATCGCGGATGCCGTGTTCGGCGATCATCCGCTCGGGCGGCCGGTGATCGGCACTGCAGAGGTGATCTCGTCGATCCCGCGCGAGTCGATCGCCCGCTACCACGCGGAGATGTACGTGCCCGGAAACATCGTCGTCGCGGCGGCCGGCAACATCGACCACGACGCGATCGTCGAGCTGGTGACGAAGACCTTGGGCAAGCGCGGCGCCGTCGGCGCGGGCAAGCCGAACCTGCGGCCCGCCCTGACGGAGGCGCCTCCGCCGCGTCTGCGCTTTCACCGCAAGGACACCGAGCAGTACCACGTCTGCCTCGCTGCGCCCGGCATCTCGCGCTCCGACCGTCGGCGTTTCGCGGCATCGCTGCTCGACGCGATCCTCGGCGGCTCCGCCTCGTCGCGGCTCTTCCAGGAGATCCGCGAGAAGCGGGGCATGGCGTATGCGATCTACTCGTTCGTCTCGCAGTACACGGACACCGGGCAGATCGGCGTCTACCTCGGCACGCGCGAGGACAACCTCGGCGACGCGCTCGCCATCACCGCCGAGCAGATCGCGGACATCGCCGGCGGCAACCTCCCGCAGAGCGAGCTCGAACGCGCGAAGGAGAATCTGAAGGGTCGCATCCTGCTCTCGATGGAGTCCACGTCGACGCGCATGAACCGCCTGGGCAAGTCACTCGTCACGGATTCCGAGCTGATGTCGATCGACAGGATCGTGGCGGAGATCGACGCGGTCGAGGCGACGTCCGTCTCGGAGCTCGCTGCGAGCCTGCTCGCCTCCGAGCGCCTCTCGGCCGCCTGCATCGGGCCGAGCGAAGAGCAGTTCGTGGAGGCGCTCGAGCGCATCACGCCGAGCCTCGCCCGCGCCGCGTGAACGTCCTCCTGAACGGCCGCTCGGGCAAGGTCGGCTCGGTGCTCGCTCCCGCGCTCGCAGAGGCGGGCCATCGGCTCGTCGAGTCGCTCGACGGGGCCGACGCGATGGTCGACTTCACCCGGCCGGATGCCGCGCTCGCGAACATCCAGGCTGCGGTCGACGTCGGGGTGGCATGCGTCGTCGGTACGACGGGCTGGGACACGGGCGCCGTCACGGACGCCGCCGTGCCCGTGTTCTACGCGCCGAACTTCGCGATCGGGGCGGTGCTGATGATGCGGTTCGCAGAGCAGGCGTCGCAGCACCTCGAGCGTGCGGAGATCGTCGAGCTGCATCCACCGACCAAGCTCGACAGCCCGTCCGGCACCGCGCAGGCGACGGCGGCGCGGATGGCGGGAGACGTCGCGATCCACTCGGTGCGGCTGCCGGGACTCGTCGCACACCAGGAGGTGCTGCTCGGCGGGACCGGCGAGCTGCTGACAATCCGCCACGACACGACGTCGCGCGAGGCGTTCGTGCCGGGCGTGCTCCTCGCGCTCGAGCGTGTGCGTTCGCTCCCGCCCGGACTGACCGTCGGCCTCGACGCACTGCTCTGACCGCGCTGCGCGAAGAGCGGTTGCGCGTGGGGGAGGTGGAGCTCGCATTGCTGCGCCCTGAGTCGCCCGAGGCGCTGATCGACGAGTCCGCGTTCGCCGACGACGAGTTCCTGCCGTATTGGGCAGAGCTCTGGCCCGCCGCGACGGCGCTTGCCGATGCGCTGCCCGACGTGCGCGGTGTGCGCGTCGTCGAGCTCGGCTGCGGGCTCGGCGTGACGTCGCTCGTGGCGGCCGCGCGCGGCGCAGAGGTGGTCGCGACCGACTGGGCGGCGGACGCGGTCGAGCTCCTGCGCGTCAACGCCGAGCGCAACGGTCTCGCCGTCCGCGCCGAGGTGCGCGATTGGCGCGAGCCCTGGGAGGAGCGATTCGACCTCGCGCTCGCGGCGGATGTCTTCTACGAGCGGCGCAACGTCGAGCCGCTGCTCGCCCGGCTGCGCGAGCTCGCGCCGGTCGCGCTGGTCGGGCTGGCGGGAAGGCCCTATGAGCAGGAGTTTCTTCGCCTGGCCGCGCCGGTCGAGGAGCTCGCGCCGCGCGTCGTCCGCCTCGGCCACGGCTAGCGCGGACGCGTCCCGGGGACTGTCCCTGGGACAGGGCCGGGAGGGACGCGTCGGCCTCCGGCGTACGATACGAGCAGATGCTCGGCAACGTCCTGACCGCGATCGTCACGCCCTTCCACGAGGACGGCTCGATCGACTTCGACGCGTTCCAGGCGCTCGCGCGGCACCTCGTCGACAACGGCTCCGACGGCATCGTCGTCTCCGGCACGACCGGCGAGAGCCCGACGCTCGCCGACGGCGAACGCGCCGACCTGCTGCGCGCTGCGAAGGAGGCGGTCGGCAGCACAGCGACGATCGTCGCCGGCACCGGCACGTACTCGACGGCGCACTCCGTGCACCTGACCGAGGAGGCAACCGCGCTCGGCGTCGACGCGTTGCTCGTCGTGACGCCGTACTACAACAAGCCGCCGCAGCGCGGGATCGTCGCCCATTTCGAGGCGATCGCACAGTCGAGCGACCTGCCGATCGTCGTCTACAACATCCCCAGCCGCGTCGTGATCAACATCGAGCCGGAGACGATCACCCGCCTCGCCGAGATCGAGACGGTGCGGGCCGTCAAGCAGGCAAACGACGACCTTGCGCAGGCGAAGCACATCGTCGAGACGGGGCTCGACCTCTACGCCGGCGACGACAACCTCGTGCAACCCTTCGTCGAGCTCGGCGGGGTCGGCGGCATCTGCGTCCACACGCACGTTGTCGGGCCGCAGGTCGCCGAACAGGTGCGCGCGACGCTCGACGGCGACGTCGACCGCGGCCGCGAGCTCGACCGCGAGTTGCGTCCCGCGTACGACCTGCTCCAGGTGGCGACCAACCCGATCGCGATCAAGGCGGCGCTCAACCTGCTCGGCCACGAGGTCGGCGCCCACCGCCTGCCGCTCGTGCCGCCGACCGAGGACGAGATCGCGGGCGTCCGCGCCTGCCTCGAGCGCCTCGGCCTGCTCGTGACGCACTAGATGTCTGTAGGCAGGACATCTAGTCCCGCCCCGAGCCCCTCGACCTACCTACACTCCGACGGCTATGGCTGACGTTTTGCGCGTGATCCCGCTCGGCGGGCTCGGAGAAGTGGGCAAGAACATGACCGTCTACGAGATCGGCGACGACCGGATCGTCGTCGACGCGGGCATGTCGTTCCCGCGCGACGAGCACCTCGGCGTCGATCTGATCCTGCCGGACTTCGGCTACCTGCACGACAAGCGGATCCGGGCTGTCGTGCTCACGCACGCGCACGAGGATCACGTCGGGGCGCTGCCGTTCCTGATGCGCGAGGTGCGGATCGAGGAGATCTGGGCGACGCGGCTGACGCTCGGCCTCGTCAAGTCGAAGCTCGACGAGCACGGACTGCTCCGCGCGGCCGAGCTGCGCGAGGTCGATCCGGAGGGCGGGGCCATCGACCTCGGCCCCTTCCGGCTCGAGTTCATCCGCATGGCGCACTCGGTGCCCGACTGCGTCGGCATCGCGCTGGAGACGAGCGCCGGCCGCGTCTTCCACACCGGCGACTGGAAGCTCGACCACACACCGGTCGACGGGCTCCGCACCGACGTCGGGCGGCTCGCGGAGCTCGGCAACCGCGGCGTCGACCTGCTCCTCGGCGACTCGACGAACGCCGAGCGTCCCGGCTTCACGCGCTCCGAGCGCGTCGTCGGCGAGGCATTCCGCCAGATCATCCCGTCGCGCCGCGGCCGCGTGCTGGTCTCGAGCTTCGCATCGAACATCCACCGGATGCAGCAGGCGATCGACGTCGCGACCGACACGGGACGCAAGGTCGTCGTGGTCGGCCGCTCGATGCGGCGCAACATGAACGTCGCCCGCAACCTCGGCTACGTGAACGTGCCGGAGGACATGCTCGTCAAGCCGGCCGACCTCGACGACGTGCCGCCCGGCGAGCAGCTGATCCTCTGCACGGGCTCGCAGGGCGAGCCGCTGTCGGCGCTGACGCGCATCGCCTACAACGACCACCCGGCGATCAAGGTCGAGCGCGGCGACACCGTGATCATCTCCGCGCGCCCGGTACCGGGCAACGAGCTGCGTGTCCACGACGCGATCAACCGCCTGACGAAGAACGGCGCCGAGGTGCTGCACGAGGAGAACGCCGACGTGCACGTCTCGGGCCACGCGCGCGCCGAGGAGCTGCGCACGCTGCTCTCGCTCATCCGTCCCAAGGCGATGATGCCGATCCACGGCGAGTTCCGCATGCAGGCCGCGCACGCCAAGCTCGCGCAGGAAGCCGGCGTGCCCGCCGAGCTCGATCGTGATCGCAGAGAACGGCGACGTCGTCGAGCTCTCGTCGAGCGGCGTGCGGATCGCCGACCACATCGAAGCCGGTGTCACGTTCGTCGACGGCATGGGCGTCGGCGACATCTCCGACGTCGCTCTGCGCGACCGGCGCCACATGTCGGAGGACGGCGTGCTGATCGTCGTCACGACCCTCGCCGACCAGGGCGCCTCTGCGCCCGAGCTGATCACCCGTGGGTTCGCCGACGACGACGAGCTGCTGAGCGAGCTGCGCCAGGAGGCGAACGACATCGTGCGCGAGCTGCTCGAGGACGACATCCGCGAGATCAAGCTGATCCAGGAGCACATCCACGACGGGCTCGGCCAGCTCGTCTACGACCGCACCCGCCGCCGTCCGATGATCCTTCCGGTCGTGGTCGAGGTATGAGCACGATCACCCAGCCCGAATGGGCGGCCGTGATCTCGGAGCATGCGGCCGAGGATGCGACCGCGCGGCGGCTGATCAGCCAGCTGCTTGCGCTCGAGATCGCCTCGCTCGCGTTCTGCCGGCTGCTCGAGAAGTGGGCGCGTGGCGATGCGGACCCGAGCACGCCGGGCCGGCGCCAGGCAGCGCTGCGCCGTGCGGCCGACCGCGTCGAGACGGCGCTCGCGGGCCTCGAGGAGCCGCTCGGGCGCTACCTGATCGAGCTCGAGGCCGACTCGGCGGAGGGCCGCTCGTGGTTCGGCGAGCCGAGCCGCGCCGAGCTCGTCGACTGGCAACCGGTGCTCGACCGGGCCGGCGTCAAGGTCGGCGCGCACCGGGTCGCCGCCGTCTACCTCGAGCTCGCGGTGCTCGTCCGTGCGCTCGAAGGGCTCGCCTCGCAGGTGCGCTGGTCGTCGGCCGTCGACCGGAGCTCGCTCTGGGCCGGCTTGTTCGACCTGCGCGAGAACCTGCTCGGCCGCGCGGTCGACGACCTGCGCGCGATCGCCGCCTGACCCGAGCACATGAGCGTCGAGCTCACCGTCGTCGGTTCGATCAACCTCGACCTCGTCGCACGCGTGGAGCAGCTGCCGCGGGCCGGGGAGACCGTCTCGGGCTCGGACTTCCGGCGCTTCCCCGGCGGCAAGGGGGCGAACCAGGCCGTCGCCGCGGCGAAGCTCGGTGCGCGCGTCAGGATGGTCGGCGCCGTCGGGACGGATCCGCTCGCCGGCGAGGCGCTCGCGGGGCTGGAGGAGGCAGGCGTGGAGCTCGACGTGCAGCGCACGGGCACGACCGGGATCGCCCTCATCCTCGTCGACGACGACGGTGAGAATCAGATCGTCGTCGTGCCGGGCGCCAACGCGGAGGTCGAGCCGCAGTCACCGGGCGGCGCCGTGCTCTGCCAGCTCGAGGTGCCCGACGCCGTCGTGGCTGCCGCCGCGCAGGGCGCGTTGTTCTTCGCGCTCAACGCCGCGCCCGCGCGCCCGGTCGACTTCGACCCCGACCTGCTGATCGTCAACCAGCTCGAGCACGAGGTCGTCTCCCGGGGGAAGCTCGTCGCCGTCACCTACGGCTCGGCCGGGGCAGCCCTGTTCGAAAACGGGCGCGAGGTGGCGCGCGCGAAACCACCGCACGTCGAAGCGATCGACGGCACGGCCGCCGGCGACGCGTTCGCCGCCTGCCTCGTCGTGGCGCTGCTCGAGGGACGGCCGCGCGACGAGGCGCTCACGCGGGCCTGCGCCGCCGGCGCGCTCGCCGCGACCCGGCTCGGCGCGCAGCCTTCACTCCCGGCCGCCCACGAGGTAGACGCGATACTCGGAGCATGACGCCGACTCCGATCATCCTCGACTGCGATCCCGGGCACGACGACGCGATCGCCCTCCTGCTCGCGGTCGCCTCCCCGGAGATCGAGCTCGTGGGCGTGACGACCGTCTCGGGCAACCAGACGCTCGACAAGACGACCGCGAACGCCCTGCGCGTGCTCGAGTTCGCGGGGCGCTCCGACATCCCGGTCTACGCGGGCGCCGACCGGCCGTTCATCCGCGAGCGCGACGTCGCCGCGCACGTGCACGGCGAGTCCGGCCTCGACGGCCCCGACCTGCCGCCGCCCTCGCGCGCGGCCGAGCAGCAGCATGCCGTCGACTACCTCGCCGACGAGATCCGGCGACGCAACGGGAAGGTCACGCTTGTCCCGACCGGGCCGCTCACGAACATCGGGCTGCTCTTCGCCCTGCATCCCGACGCCCGTCCCGAGCGGATCGTGTTGATGGGCGGGTCGATCGGCGAAGGCAACCGCACGCCCGCAGCCGAGTTCAACATCTGGGCCGACCCCGAGGCGGCAGAGCGCGTGTTCGCGGAGGGGCTCGACACGACGATGATCGGCCTGGACGTCACGCACCGGGCGTTGATCAAGGACGACCACACCGAGCGCATGCGCTCGGCGGGCCGGGTCGGCTCGATGGTCGCCGAGCTGATGGACTTCTACGCGCGCTTCCACAGGTCGCGGTATCCGGACCTGGACGGCTCGCCGATGCACGATCCCGTCTGTGTCGCGCACCTGATCGACCCGACGCTGCTGGACGTGCGCGACGCGTTCATCGAGGTCGACTGCTCGGCCGGGCCGAGTTGGGGCCGCACGAACGTCGATTGGCGCAACCGCGAGCACTTCGGCGACCCGAACGCCAAGGTCGGTCTCGACATCGACGGCGAGCGCTTCGCCGAGCTCGTTGTCGAACGGATCAGCTCGCTCGAATGATCGTTTTCGCGGCGATCGCGCCGCACGGGGCGCCCGTCTTCGAGGATCTCGAGGGGTCGACGCGTCGTGGGATGGACGAGCTCGGCCGCCGCTTCGCCGCCGCCCGGCCGGAGGCGGCGATCGTGCTGACACCGCACGGCGTGCACCTGGACGATCAGTTCGCCGTCGTCCGCTCGGCGCGGCTCGAAGGCGACGCCTCGCAGTGGACGACGGAGGAAACGCGGTACGAGGGCCCGGGCGAGCCGGAGCTCGCCGACGACTGCATCCGGGCGCTGCAGGCGGAGGGTCTGCCGGTGGCGGGCCTCACGTTCGGGGCGACGGCGGCCGGCGCCTCGACGATGCCGCTCGACTGGGGCGCGCTGATCCCGCTCTGGTTCATGCGAGCCCCGGCGGTCGTCGTCAGCCCCTGCCGCGCGCTGACGAACGAGCAGCACGTGCGGGCCGGAGCGGTGCTCGCCCGGGCGACGAGCGAGCGCCGTGTCGCGCTGATCGCGAGCGCGGATCACGGGCACGGGCACCGCGCGGACGGGCCATACGGTTTCGCGGCCGCCTCGGCGCCGTACGACGCGCGCATCCAGGAGCTCGTCCGCGGCAACCGGCTCGGGGAGCTCGTCGCGACCGACCCGCAGTGGGCCGTCGACGCGCTCGCCGACAGCTTCTGGCAGCTGTTGATGCTGCACGGGGCGATCGGCACGGGGTTCGAGCCGGAGCTGCTCTCGTACGAGGCGCCGACGTACTTCGGGATGCTGACCGCGGCGTACGCCCGGCAGGACTGACGCAGCCCGCCGCGAAGCACCGGACACGGTGCGCAAGAAGCGGCCCCACAAGACGTCCCCGAAGACACCCAGCCGGGTCAAGAAGCGCCGCGGCAAGGCGAAGTCGCGGGCGCACGCGCATCACCACCCCGAGCTGATCGGGCTGGCGCTGGCCGCGTTCGGCGTCTTCCTGGCCGCCGTGCTCTGGCTCGGCTTCAACGGCGGCCCGGTCGCAGACCTCGTCCAGGCGGCCGTCGGCACCGCCGCGTACCTGGCGCCGGTCGTCCTGATCCCGATCGGCGCGCTGATGGTCGGCAAGAGCGGGCTGATCGACGTGCGCCCGTTCCGGCTCGGCCTCGGTGTCGCGCTCGCCGGCCTGATGCTGACGCTCGGCACCGCCCACGGCGGACTCGTCGGTGACGGGCTCGAATCGCTCGTCGCGCTCGGGCTCGGCACGACGGGCGCGACGATCCTCGGCGTCCTGCTCGCGATCGCCGGCACGCTCTTCCTGACCGGAGCAAGCCTGGGCGCGATCCTGCGCCGCTCCGGGCACGCGGTGCGCCGCGCGCACACCCGCGTGCGGCGGGAGTGGCCGGTGCGCGAGCCGGACGAATTTGGCTCGGCAGCGAACTGCGTTCGAGAGCCCTCCCGGAGTCGCCGTCGACGTCAAGCACGACTACCCGGACCTCGTCTCCGACTCGATCTCGGGCCCGGCGCCCCTGCTCTTCGACGCCGGGCCGGACGAGCCCGTGACCGCCGAGACGCACGAGTCGCAGGAGACGCTCTTCGACCTGCCGGCCGTCTCGGCCGAGTACAAGCTCCCGGACCGGTCGCTCCTGCAGCGCTCCAAGCCCGGCGTCGGGCCGAGCGGCGAGGCCACCCAGCGCATCGCCGAGGCGCTCGTCACGTGCCTCGCGCACTTCGGGGTCGAGGCGACCGTCGTCGGCATGATCTCGGGACCACGCGTCACGCGCTACGAGCTCCAGCTCGCGCCGGGGACGAAGGTCGGCAAGGTCGCGAACCTCAAGGACGACCTCAGCTACGCCCTCGCGACGACCGAGATCCGCATCCTCGCGCCGATCCCGGGCAAGTCGGCGGTCGGCGTCGAGGTGCCGAACCTGAGCCCGTCGATCGTGACGCTCGGCGACATCTACGACGACCTGCCCCAGACGGCGAGCCCGCTCAGCGTCTGGCTCGGCAAGGACATCTCCGGCTCCGCGGTCTGGGCCGACCTCGCGCGGATGCCGCACATCCTGATCGCAGGCACCACCGGCTCCGGCAAGTCCGGGTGCATCAACACGATCCTCACGTCGATCCTGCTGCGCGCGACACCCGACGAGGCGCGGCTGATCCTGATCGACCCGAAGCGGATCGAGCTCAACTACTACGAGTCGATCCCGCACCTCCTCACACCCGTCGTGTCGAGCCCGAAGGAGGCGTCTGCCGTCCTCCTCAACTGCGTGACCGAGATGGAGCGCCGCTACGAGCGCCTCAGCCAGGTCCGCGCCCGCAACCTGCCGGAGGCGAACCGCGCCTTCCGCAAGCGCGGGGAGGAGGAGCTGCCCTACCTGCTCGTCGTGATCGACGAGCTGGCCGACCTGATGATGGTGAGCCCGCAGGAGGTCGAGGACTCGATCATCCGCCTCGCGCAGAAGTCACGCGCCGTCGGGATCCACCTGGTGCTCGCAACGCAGCGCCCGTCCGTCGACGTGATCACCGGGATGATCAAGGCCAACGTGCCGTCGCGGATCGCCTTCGCCGTCTCGTCGCAGACCGACTCCCGTGTGATCCTCGACTCGAACGGCGCCGAGAGCCTGCTCGGTCAGGGCGACATGCTCTTCAAGCCGCTCGGCACCTCGCGGCTGCAGCGCGTGCAGGGCGCCTACGTGACCGAGGAAGAGGTCGCCCTGATCGTCGAGCAGGCCCGCGCACAGCGCGAGCAAGTGGTCGACGAGAGCTTCCTGGAGGCGCCGACGGTCTTCGCGGAGGACGCCGACGGCGACGACGGCGAGTTCGACCCGGACGAGGATCCGCTGCTCGACAAGGCGATCGAGGTCGTCGTCACGGCCCAGACCGCGTCGGTCTCGTTGCTCCAGCGCCGGCTGCGGGTCGGCTACACCCGGGCCGGGCGCCTGATCGACATGCTCGAGCGGCGCGGGATCATCTCGCCCTACGAGGGCTCCAAGCCACGTCGCGTGCTGGTTTCCGAGCACGAGCTCGAGCGGGTCGTGCCGATCGGCACGGACTGACCGGCCGACCAGGGCCAACATCCAGGCCTTTTCACCGTCTGTAAGGACGGTTAGGCTGCCCCCTGCTCGACCCCCGGTGAGAAACAATCAAGGAGGATTCATCCAAGTGAGGAAGCGTGTGCTCACGCTCACGACCCTGGCGGTCGTGACGGTGCTTCTGGCGTCCCTGTTCGCCGCAATGCGCGGCAGCACGGCGTCGGCGGCGCACAAGGCCCCCTTCACGGCGTGCCTCGTGACCGACATCGGTGGTCTGAACGACAAGTCGTTCAACCACCTCGCGTATGTCGGTCTCCAGCTCGCCGAGAAGCGCGGCATCAAGGGCCGTGTCATCCAGTCCAAGTCGCCCGCCGACTACATCCCGAACCTGCAGGCATGTGTCCGCTCGGGCGCCGGGATCACGATCGGCGTCGGCTTCCTGATGACGGATGCGATGGACGCTGTGGCATCGTCGTTCAAGAGCAACAAGTTCGCCATCGTTGACGTCGACGTGACGCAGATGAAGCACAAGCCCAAGAACGTCCAGGGCCTGCTCTTCAAGGAGCAGGAGGCCGGCTACCTCGTCGGCTATGCCGCAGGCCTCTACGCCAAGCGGGTTGGCGGTAAGGCCGTCGGCTCGGTCGGCGGTCTCAAGATCCCGCCGGTCGACCGGTACATCGCCGGTTACCAGTACGGCGCCAAGAAGGCGTTCCCGGGCATCAAGGTGCTCAACGACTACTCCCAGGACTTCGTCGCACAGGCGAAGTGCAAGGAGAAGGCCCTGAACCAGATCGCCCAGGGCTCGGTCGTCGAGTTCCAGGTCGCCGGCCAGTGCGGTCTCGGCGTCCTCGATGCAGCCCGCTCGAAGAAGGTGTTCGGCGTCGGCGTCGACGCCGACCAGTACTACCTCGGCACGCACGTCATGACGAGCGCGCTGAAGAAGGTCGATGTCGCCGTGAACACGGCGATCCTCGGCGCGAAGAACGGCACCGCGAAGGGCGGCACGAACTCCACGTTCGGTGCCAAGGTCAACGGTGTCGGCTACGGCAAGTGGAGCCCGAAGGTCCCCCTTGCCATCCGCGCCAAGGTGGCACTGCAGTACAAGCTGCTGAAGGCCGGCAAGATCAAGGGCATCCCGGCGACGGTCAAGTAAGACCACTCGCACGGTTGCTTGGTGGACGGGGCGGGCCGCAAGGCCCGCCCCGTTCTGCTTTCGTAGGCGGGATGCGGACGGCGGCGGCTCTGCTCCTGCTCGCCTGCGCGCTCGCAGGCTGCGGCGGCGCGAACCGGACGGCCCGGCCGGCCACGACGGCCGTGGCCTCGACCGCGGCGCGCGCGGCCGAGGGGCTCCGCGTCGGTGTCGTCGGGCCACTCTCCGTGCGCGTCCCGGGCGCGGCGGTCGAGCACGGAACGCTGGCCCAGCTCGCCGGCGACCCGCTCGTCGTCGTCGCCGCGAGCCACTCTGCTGCGCGCAGCGTGCGGGCGGCGGCGGAGGCCGACCCCGTCGGCCACTACGCGGTCGTCGGTGCGTCGGAGAAGCGGCCGCCGTTGCCGAATCTGACCGGCCTCGTCTTCCGAGAGGACGAGGCCGCGCGGCTCGGCGGGGTCGTCGCCGGTCTCGCCGCGACCGAGGAGAGCGCAGCGGCCACACGGGTCGCGTGGGTCGGCCCGCGCGAGCAGCACCTCGCGGACGCCTTCGTGCGCGGCGTGCACGACATCGCTCCCGGCGCGGTCGTCCTGCGCGCGTGGTCGCCCGACCGCCCGGCAGCGTGCAAGGAGGCGGCGCTCGGCGCGCTCGCGCGCGGCGCCACGATTGTGATGGCGCGCGGCGGGCTCTGCGCGGATGCGGCGATCGCCGGCGCCCACCAGCAGAACCACCCGGGCCTCCGGCTCTCCGACTTCCTGCTGCCGGATGCCGTCGCCACGCAGGTCGTGCGCGACGCGGTCGGCGGCGTCTACCACGGGGGCGAGGATCTCGTCTTCGGCGCAGCCAGCGGCGCGGTCGGCATTCGCACACTCGATCCACGGATCTCTGCTGCTACGGCGGTGCGCGCGCGGAGGGCTGCACAGCAGCTGGCGAGCGGCCGCCCGCCGTCCGGGTAGGATCGCGCCGTGGCGGAGGCTCCCCTGCTCGAGCTGCGCGGGATCACCAAGCAATTCCCGGGCGTGCTCGCCAACGACAACGTCAGCTTCGACCTCCGGCACGGCGAGGTCCATGCACTGCTCGGCGAGAACGGCGCCGGCAAGTCGACGCTGATGAACATCCTCTACGGGCTGTACACGCCCGACCAGGGGGAGATCCTGCTCCACGGCAAGGCGATCGACCTCGGCTCGACGAGGGCCGCGATCGAGCACGGGATCGGGATGGTGCACCAGCACTTCATGCTGATCCCGGTGATGACGGTCGCCGAGAACATCGTCCTCGCCACCGAGCCGCGGCACGCGGGCGTGCTGATGGACTACGACGCGGCGCGCAAGCGCGTGCGCGAACTCTCGGAGCGCTACGGGCTCGCCGTCAACCCCGACGCGCGCGTCGACCGCATCTCGGTCGGGCAGCAGCAGCGGGTCGAGATCCTGAAGGCGCTCTACCGCGGCGCCGAGATCCTGATCCTCGACGAGCCGACGGCCGTGCTGACCCCGCAGGAGGCGCAGGAGCTGTTCGAGATCCTCGACTCGCTGAAGAGCCAGGGGAAGTCGATCATCTTCATCTCGCACAAGCTGAACGAGGTGCTCGAGATCGCGGGCCGGATCACGACACTGCGCCGCGGCAAGGTCGTGGGAACGATTCCGGCTGAGGGCGCGACGGAAGAGAGCCTCGCGCGCATGATGGTGGGGCGCGAGGTGTTGCTGCGCATCGAGAAGCCTGAAGCCAACCCGGGCGAGCCGCTCCTCAGCGTCGAGGACCTGAACGTGATCGACGACCGCGGCCTCGAGGTCGTGCGCGGCGTCAGCTTCGAGGTGCGCGCCGGTGAGATCCTCGGACTCGCCGGTGTCGATGCAAACGGCCAGAGCGAGCTGATCGACGCGATCGCGGGCCTGCGCTCGCCGCAGTCCGGCCGCATCGTCGTCGACGGCGCCGACGTGACGCACGCAAACGCCCGCCAGTCGCTCGACGCGGGGATCGGCCACATCCCCGAAGACCGGCACCGGCGTGGGCTCGTGCTGCCGTTCTCGCTGACCGAGAACCTCGGGCTACACGACTACCGGCACCCGCCGAACTCACGCCGCGGCTTCCTGCGCCTCGGCACGATGCTCCAGCGCGCGCGTCGGCTGCTGCGCGAGTTCGACGTCCGCGGCGGCACACCGGACACCCACGCGGCATCGCTGTCCGGCGGCAACCAGCAGAAGGTCGTGCTCGCCCGTGAGATCGACGGGAACCCGAAGGTGCTGATCGCGGCGCAGCCGACGCGCGGGCTCGACGTCGGCGCGATCGAGTTCGTCCACCGCCGGCTGGTCGAGCAGCGCGACAACGGCCGCGCGGTCTTCCTGGTCTCGCTCGAGCTCGAAGAGGTGCTCTCGCTCTCCGATCGCATCCTCGTCATCTACGAAGGACGGATCGTCGGCGAGTTCCCGCCGAGCGCGACCGAGGAAGAGCTCGGCCTCGCGATGACCGGCGGCGGCCAGAGCGCCGCGGGGGAGGCGGCATGAGCGACCAGGACCACCGCGGCACCGAAGGCGCCGGCGGCGAGCTGATCGGCGAGGAGGGCGCCGAGACCCCGGCAGTCCCGACCTCCGAGGACTACTCACCGCGCCGCCTGCTCGTCTTCCAGTCCGGCCTGACCGGCGCGATCGGCCCCATCCTGACCACGATCCTCGCGTTCGCGATGGGCGGGCTCGTGGTCGCCCTGACGGGGAAGAACCCGTTCAAGGTCTACCACGCGATCTGGAACGGATCCGGCCTCAACTGGTTCTTCCACGTCGGCAACCACTCGGTCACCCTGCCGTTCAGCAACACGACGATCTGGTTTCCCTGGGACACCGCCTCCGTCGCCGCGCAGAACCTGCAGCAGACGCTGCTCCTGACGACGCCGATCATCCTGACGGCGCTCGCGGTTGCCTTCGCCTTCCGCTGCGGCATGTTCAACATCGGCGGTCAGGGCCAGTACATCGTCGGCACGACGCTCGCGGTGTGGGTCGGCGCCTCGTTCGTCGGCATGAACCCGTTCCTGCACGTGATGTTCTGCCTGATCGCAGGCACGCTCGGCGGCGCGGCGTGGGCGGGCATCGCCGGCATCCTCAAGGCGACGGTCGGCGCCCACGAGGTGATCTCGACGATCATGCTCAACTGGATCGCGATCTGGGTGGGCGCGTACCTCTTCGGGCAGGGCGGGCCGCTGCAGGGCAGCCAGGTCTCCGTGCCGATCTCGAACGACATCGCCGAGGGCGCGAAGCTGCCCGTCTTCTGGGGCCTCGCCCTGCTGCAGGGCCTTTCGATCGGGATCTTCATCGCGCTCGCGATGCTCGTCGTCTACTGGATCATCATCAACCGGACGACACTCGGCTACGAGGTGCGCGCGGTCGGGTTCAACCCCGAGGCTGCGCGCTACGGCGGCATCTCGGTCGCACGGAACTACTTCCTCGCGATGGCGATCGCAGGCGCGTTCGCGGGTCTCGCGGGCGCCGTCGACATCACCGGGTGGGAGTACCGCATCGGCGAGAACGACATCCATGCGAGCCAGATCGGCTTCATCGGGCTCGCCGCCGCGCTGCTCGGCCGGAACACCGCGGTCGGCGTCGGCTTCGCGTCGCTGCTCTTCGGCGCCCTGATCAACGGCACGTCCGGCCGGCAGCTCGATCCGTCGATCTTCCGCCCGGAGCTCGCAGGGAACCTGACGACGATCATCCAGGGCCTCGTGATCCTCTTCGTCGGCCTCAACCTCGGCGGCGCGCTCACGTGGTTCAAGCGCCGGAGGAGGGGAGCCTCGTGACCGCGATCGCCGCCCGCGTCGGCGGGATCCGCTGGACGCATCCGCGCACGATCGGGATCCTCGGGATCGTCCTGGGCGCGCTCGCGTTCTGGCTGGCACTGCCGCCGCTGGCGGCGCGCACCGCGGCACTGCCGATCGTGATCGGCATCCTCGCGATCTCTGCCGGGATCTGGGCCTGGTCGCGTGACGAGCACCGCATCGGCGGCGGCGCAGTCGCGGCCGGTCTGCTCGGAATCGCGCTCGGGCTGCTCGCGACCAACTCGTCGGAGACGCACCTCAACCAGGTCGTGGTCTGGAGCGCGCTCGGCGCAGCGACCCTCCGCTACGCGACCCCGCTGACGTTCGCCGCGATCGGCGGCCTCTACTGCGAGCGCAGCGGAGTGATCAACGTCGCGCTCGAGGGGATGCTCCTGACCGGCGCCTTCTTCGGCATCTGGGCCGCGACGTGGGCGCAGTCGTGGGCCGGGAGCTCCGCCTGGATCGTCGGCCTGATCGCGGCCGCGCTGGCCGGGATGGCACTCGCTGCGATCCACGCCGTCTGGGCGATCCACCTGAAGGTCGACCAGATCATCTCCGGGACCGCGATCAACTTCCTGGCGCTCGGGATCACCGGGTACCTGTTCATCGACAAGTTCGGCGACAACGGCACGCCCGGCAACGTGCCCGACTACGGCATCCCCGACGTGCACATCGCGTTCCTCGACAACTGGTACTTCATCGGACCGATACTCGGCCAGCTGAACCTGATGATCTGGCTCTCGTTCCTGCTCCTGATCGTGACGTACATCTTCGTCTTCCGCACGCCGTACGGGTTGCGCCTGCGCTCGGTCGGCGAGCACCCGCGCGCCGCCGACACGGTCGGCATCTCGGTCTACAAGGTGCGCTACATCGCCGTCATCTCCTCGGGCGCGATCGCAGCGATGGGCGGCGCCTACATCTCACTCGGCTTCGTGCACTCGTTCAACGAGGGGATGACCAACGGCATCGGCTTCATCGGGCTCGCCGCGCTCGTCTTCGGCAAGTGGCGTCCGTTCCCGACCTACTGCGCGGCGCTGCTCTTCGGCTTCTCGAGCGCCCTCGCGGACCGACTGCCGAACGCCTACGGCAACCAGTGGGGCACGCTCTTCCAGGCGTTGCCCTACGCGCTGACGCTGATCGCGGTCGCCGGCGTGGTCGGCCGCTCGATCGGGCCTGCGGCCGCCGGCCGGCCGTATGTCAAGCAGTAGCACGATCGGCACGGTTCGGCTCGTTCGCCGGACTGCTCGCCCTCGCAGCGATCCCGGCGGCGGTCGTGGCCGCCCAGGTGCTGAGCGGGGTCGTCCTCCTGCGCGCCCTCTACGTCGGCGTGGCGGTGGCGGTCGTGCTCGCCGCTGATCGCCCTGCTGCTCGCGCGGCGAGCCCGCCTGGCTCAGGCGCGCCGGGTCGACGGCCGGGGCCGGGGCGCCGTCAGGACGGCGCGGATCCTCGCCTGGGCGGGTCTCTACGCCGGCGTGACCGGGGCGCTCGCGCTCGGGGTCTACGGCGTGCTGCGGCTCGCGCAGTAGCCACCGGCGGGGACGCCCGCTACCCTCTCTCGGGCTGTGTTCGAGATCGGCAACAGTCTCCGCGAGGCGCGGATGCGCCGCGGAGTCGACTTCGCCCAGGCAGAGCTCGCGACCAAGATCCGCGGCAAGTACCTGCGCGCGCTCGAGGACGAGCAGTTCGAGCTGCTCCCGGCGGAGACGTACGTCAAAGGCTTCCTGCGCAACTACGCCGAGTACCTCGGGCTCGACGGGCAGCTGTACGTCGACGAGTTCAACTCCCGTTTCGTCAGCGGCGACGAGCACGCCGCTCGGGCGGCGCGCCGCTCGTCGGCCCAGCCGCAACGCCACACGAGGCGGCTCGAGACGAGCGTCGTGCTCGGTGCGATCGCCGTCATCACCGTCCTGACCGTGATCGTCATCTCGGCGTGGAAGTCGGCCGCCGACAAACCACGCACAGCGACGCATGCCACGCCGGCGGCGAAGGGGCCGCGGGTCATCCCGCCGCACTTCCTCGTCACTGCGCGGCGCGGCGCGACGCACGTGACGGTCCGCCTCGGGTCCGCGAGCGGGCCGATCAGGTACGACGGCACGCTCGAGGTCGGCGATGCGCCCGTCGCGATCCGCGGCAGCCGCAAGCTGTGGGTGCAGATCGACTCGCCCGAGAACGTCAAGGTCGAGGTGCGGGGCAAGCCGGTGCACGTCCGCACGGCAGGGCCAGCGCGTCAGGATCGTCACGGCGACCGGGTGGCACCGACCCTAGCGATCGTCGCCTCGGGCTCGGAGCTCGTGCGCGGCGACCGCAACGACCGCAACGGCCCGTTTCTCGCGTCGTCGCTCCTCCGGCTCGGCGTCGAGCCGATCCGCATCACCGTCGTCGGCGACGAGCCGGCCGACCTGCAGGCAGCGCTCGCCGAAGGTCTCGCGCACGACCTGCTCTGCATCACCGGCGGGCTCGGGCCGACGCACGACGACCGGACGATCGAGCTGCTCGCGGCGGCGGCCGAGGTGGGGCTGCACGTCGAAGAGGAGTTGCGCGCAGCGATCGAGGAGCTGTCACGCCGCGTCGCAGCGCGCCTCAACCGGCCCTACACGGACTTCGCCGACGGCGTCACCAAGCAGGCGACGCTGCCAGACGGCGCGCTCTGGGTCGGTCTCGTCGGCACGGCGCCCGCGGTCGTGCTCGAGGCGCGCGGCTGCGTCGCGGTCGCGCTGCCCGGGCCGCCGCGCGAGCTGCAGCAACTCTGGCCGCGGGTGCTCGAGACCGAGCCGCTGCGACGGCTGCTCGGCCGTGCCCGGCCCGCGGAACGGTCGGTGCTCCGCTTCTACGGCGTCTCGGAGTCGGCCGTCGCCCAGTCGCTCGCCGCTGCGGGCGGCGACGGAGACGGGGTCGAGGTCACGATCTGCGCGCGCGACTTCGAGCTGCACGTCGACCTCTTCGCGCAACCTGGAGCCGAACAGCGCGCGCAGGCGATTTCCGCTGCGCTCGTCGCCGACTCGGAGCAGTACCTCTTCTCCCGTGAAGAGGTGACGACCGCGGAGCTCGTGCTCGGCCTGCTCCGCGAGCGCGGCCTCACGCTCGCAACGGCCGAGTCCTGCACGGGCGGGCTGGTCGCCGGCAGGCTGACCGACGTCCCCGGCTCGAGCGACGTCTTTCGCGGCGCCATCGTCGCGTACGACAACGAGCTCAAGGCGGAGGCGCTCGGCGTCGACCCGGCACTGATCGCCCGGCACGGGGCGGTCTCCGCCGAGGTCGCGGCGGCGATGGCGCGCGGTGCGCGCGCACGCCTCGGCGCCGACGTGGCGGTCTCGGTCACGGGCGTCGCGGGGCCTGGGGGAGGGAGCGAGGAGAAGCCGGTCGGCCTGGTCTTCCTCCATGCGTCCGGCCCGCTCGGCGAGCGCGAGCTCCGTTTCAGCTTTCCCGGCGACCGGGAGACGATCCGCAGCCGCTCCGCCGTCGCGGCGCTGCATCTCGTACGCCGACTCGTCACCGAGTCGTGACAGACACGTCACGCGGCGGCCGCTAGCGTGGGAGGGGATGAGCGGATCCGGCTCTTCTGCGCCCTGCAGCTCCCCGACGAGATCGTCGCGTCGATCGCCGCCTGGCAAGACGAGCACCTGCACAACGGCCGGGTCGTGCCGCCCGAGAACCTGCACGTCACCCTGGTCTTCCTCGGCTCACGGCCCGGCGGCGAGGTGCCGGCGATCGCGGCCGAGCTGCACGAGGCGGCCCGCGCCGCGCAGCCCACGCGCTTCGAGCTGCGCGGTTACCGCGAGACACGACGCGTGGGGATGCTCACCCTCACGGAGACCGGCGTGAGCCACGCGGCGGAGCTCGCCTACGACCTCGAACGCCGCCTGACGGGGCTCGGCATCGTCCTGCGCGTGCATCGGCCGTGGCTGCCGCACATCACGGTGATCCGCTTCCGCGAGCGGGCAGGACTCGTTCCGCCTCTGCCGAACATACGTTCGATTCATGTCGTCCGGTCAGCCCTCTACCGTTCCTCGCTCGGCCGAGGTTCTGCTGCATCCAGTGGGGCGCGGTACGACGCACTCGAAACAGCAGCCCTAGGAGGTCGGTAGCGGTGGATCGCCAGCAAGAAGCACTCGACACGGTTCTCGGTCAGATCGAGCGTCAGTTCGGCAAGGGCGCCGTCATGAAGATGAACGACCAGGCCCAGGTGGCGATCGGCGCCGTCTCGACGGGCTCGCTCTCGCTCGACGTCGCGCTCGGCGTCGGCGGCCTGCCGCGCGGCCGCGTCGTCGAGGTCTTCGGCCCCGAGTCGTCCGGTAAGACGACGCTCGTCTACCACGTGATCGCCGAGGCCCAGCGCCGCGGCGGCATCTGCGCCTTCATCGACGCCGAGCACGCGATGGATCCCGCATACGCCAAGCGCATCGGCGTCAACATCGACGAGCTGCTCGTCTCGCAGCCCGACACGGGCGAGCAGGCGCTCGAGATCTGCGAGCTGCTCGTCCGCTCCGGCGCGCTCGCCGTCGTCGCGATCGACTCGGTCGCGGCCTTGACCCCGAAGGCCGAGATCGAGGGCGAGATGGGCGACTCGCACGTCGGCCTCCAGGCGCGGCTGATGTCGCAGGCGCTGCGCAAGCTCGCCGGCACGCTCAACCGCACCGACACGATCTGCCTGTTCACGAACCAGCTGCGCGAGAAGATCGGCGTCATGTTCGGCAGCCCCGAGACGACTTCGGGCGGCCGGGCGCTGCGCTTCTACGCGTCGGTCCGGCTCGACATCCGCCGCATCGAGACGCTGAAGGAAGGCGTCGAGGCAATCGGCAACCGCGTCCGCGTCAAGGTCGTCAAGAACAAGGTCGCGCCGCCGTTCAAGCAGGCCGAGTTCGACATCATCTACGGCGAGGGGATCTCCTGGGAGGGCACGGTGCTCGAGACGGGGCTCGAGCGGAAGGTCGTCCAGAAGTCCGGCTCGTACTTCTCGTTCGGCGACGAGCGCCTCGGCCAGGGCCGGCAGAACGCGACCGCGTTCCTGAAGGAGCATCCCGACGTCGTGCAGCTGATCCTGCAGGCGATCCAGTCCCAGGCGACGCCCGGGCAAGTGATCTCGGCCCGGCTGCTGCCGCAGGCGGCGCCGGGCGACGTTGCTGCTGCAGTCGTCGACGATACGAAGGCGACGGCGGCCGCGAAGTAGCGCCCGCCCCGGCCGCAGAGATGCCTGAGCGCGATCCGATCGAGCTGGCGGCACGCTCGCTACGGCACCGCGACCGCTCACGGCGCGAGCTCGACGCGAGGCTCGCGCGCGCCGGCATCGAAGACGACGCACGCGCCGACGCGCTCGACACCCTCGAGCGCGTCGGCTACGTCGACGACGCCCGGTTCGCCAAAACGCGAGCGGCCTCGCTCGCCGAGCGCGGCTACGGCGACGAGGCAATCCGCGACGACCTCGAACGGCACGATCTGGGCGAGGAGGCGATCGCGGCCGGCCTGGCCGAGCTCGTCCCCGAGCCCGAGCGCGCGCTGGCGCTCGTCGAGCGTCTGGGGCGCTCGCGCAAGGTGGCGGCGCAGCTCCACCGCAAGGGCTTCGGCCAGGATGCCCTCGAGGCGGCTCTGGGAGCCGAAATTGCGGAAGACGGCAGCTGACTTGTAGAGTTCGCCCGATACTTCCAACATTTGCCTGCACTTCGCCCATTCCTGATCGCATCTGAGCACCTTGAACCCGCATCGACATCTTCCTGACTTCTCGACCTCGACCCTGCCGGCAGCTTCCAGGCCCCGACACCGAGACGAACTGAGCTAGACACGAAACGGCGCGCGGCGGGCGCGCCACCGAACGCCGATCGGCGAACGAGCGTCGTGCGGGCACCGGCCCCGTAAGGAGCGCGTGTGCTCGTTGTCGTGGCAGTGATCGCACTTGCAGCCGGCGCCCTCGCCGCGCTGGCGGTGCTGCGCCTGTTCGCGGGCTCGCGGCTCGAAGCTGCCCGCCGTACACGCTCCCTCCTCCTCGAAGAAGCGCGCCACGACGCAGAGTCGACGCGCCGGGAAGCGGCGATCGAAGCACGTGAGCAGGCCGTGACGATCCGCAACGAGCTCGAGGGCGAGCTACGGGGCCGCCGAGACGAGGTGCTCAAGATCGAGGAGCGCGTGCTCGCGAAGGAAGACGACATCGACCAGAAGCTGACCGAGCTGATCCGCCGAGAGCAGGGCGTCGCCGATCGCGAGATTCACCTCAAGCAGCTGCAGGAGGACCTCAAGCAGGTCAAGGAGGAGCAGCAGCGGCAGCTCGAGCAGATCGCATCGATGACGACCGGCGAGGCGCGGCAGAAGATCCTGTCCGACTCACAGGAGCAGGTCCGGCACGAGCTCGCCGGCCGGGTCCGGCAGATGGAGGAGGAGGCCGCCGGCGAGGCGAAGCGGCGCGCGCGCAACCTCGTCGCGGATGCGCTGCAGCGCGTCGCCGCGAGCGCAGCCGCCGAGACGACGGTGACGCTCGTCGAGCTGCCGTCCGACGACATGAAGGGCCGGATCATCGGTCGCGAAGGCCGCAACATCCGCGCGCTCGAGCACCTGACCGGCGTCGACTTCATCATCGACGACACCCCAAACGCCGTCGTCCTGTCGTCGTTCGACGGCATCCGCCGCGAGATCGCTCGGATGACGCTCCTGAAGCTGATCGAGGACGGCCGCATCCACCCGACCCGCATCGAGGAGATGTACTACCTCTCGAAGGCCGAGCTCGACGAGCACATCAAGCAGGCCGGCGAGCAGGCCGTCTTCGAGGCGCACTGTGGCGAGTTTCACGAGGAGCTCGTCAAGGTGCTCGGCCGGCTGCGCTACCGCACGAGCTACGGCCAGAACGTCCTCAAGCACACGCTCGAGGTCGTGCAGCTGGCAGGGATCATGGCGGCCGAGGTCGAGGCGTCCGCGAAGACCGCCAAGCGTGCTGCGCTCCTGCACGACCTCGGCAAGGCGATGACGCACGAGGTCGAGGGATCGCACGCGCAGATCTCGACGCAGCTGGCGCGCCGGTTCGGCGAGAGCCCGGCCGTCTGCCACGCGATCGAGGCGCACCACTACGAGGTGCAGCCGCAGACGGTCGAGGCGGTCCTCCTGATCGCCGCCGATGCAATCTCGGCTTCCCGTCCCGGAGCGCGCGGCGAGAGCCTCGAGCACTACGTCAAGCGGCTCGAATCGCTCGAGCTGCTCGCCTCCAACCATCCGGGCGTGGAGAAGGTCTACGCGCTCCAGGCGGGCCGAGAGATCCGCGTCCTCGTCAAGCCGCAGGAGATCGACGACGACGGCGCGGTGCTGCTCTCGCATGAGATCGCGCGAGAGATCGAGCACCACCTGGAGTACCCGGGCCAGATCAAGGTGACGGTGATCCGCGAGAGCCGCGCGGTCGACATCGCCGGCAACAAGGTCGACGTGCGGCGCGAGCAGCGCCTCGACGTCGCCTGATCACGCCCCGCGCACGTCGTCGAGCCAGAAGTGCCCGGGGTGCGCCCGCTCGATCCAGTCGGCGAGCAGCGCGCGCCGCTCGGGCGCGAGCCGCGGCAGGACCGCAGCGAGGTCGGCCTCGTCCTTCGCGCGCGCGTGCTTCGCCTTGAAGAGCAGCGCGACCTCGGGGCGCTCGTAGGGGATCCCGTCGGGCGTGTGCTCGATCAGCTCGTCATAGGGGAGACGGATCGACTCGTCGCGACGGGCGATCCAGCCATCCTCGTCGAACGGCTCGCGGAAGACGTCGACGCGCCAGCGGTTCGCCGGCCGGTCGAGGCCCCAGGTCTGGTGGATCGTCTCCATCAGCTCGCCGGCCTCGGCGACCGGGGCTGCGAGGCCGCGCGTGACGACATGGAAGTCGAGCTCCGGCAACGCCGCCGCGATCTCACCGAAGCGATCGGCGGGGACGGCGAGCTCGAGGTCCTCGTGCTCACGGCGCTCGCCGCCGAGGAAGAGATCGATCGCCCAGCCGGCCGAGACGCGCCAGGGCACACCGACGTCCGCGAGCCGCTCCGCGACGTCCTCGGGCCGCCAGGCCTCCCAGTCCGCATCGTCGGGATGCACGCGCTAGGCGGCGCTCGCACGAAGGAAGGACTCGATCTCATCAGAGTCGTGCAGGACGACCGCGTTGCCGCCCGTGCGCTCGAAGTCTGCGAGCAGCCCGAGTACTCGAGGGCGGCGGGTGCGGGGATAGCTCCAGATCCAGCGGACGAACTCCCAGGTGAGCTTGTCCGGGCAGCCTGGTGCCAGGTCGTCTCTTGTCCTCCCCCAATGCCGGAGCGCGCGGCCTGTCACGCGGCGCAGGCACGTCAGCCGTGGCGTATCGAGGAAGACGACAGTGTCGGCCGAGGCGATCCGAAGGGCCATCGTCCCGCCGTAGTTCCCGTCCATCACCCAGCGCTCCGCGCGCACGAGCTCGGCCACGCGGCGTTCCCACTCGTCGCGCGGCGTGGGCACCCAGCCCGCATGCCAGTAGAGGCGGTCGAGGTGGACGAGCGGCAACGACGCCGCGTCCGCGATCCGACGTGCAAGCGTCGACTTGCCGGCACCGCCCGACCCGATCACGAGGACTCGCTGCACGAGCCGAAGTATGCGCCTCCCGGCCCCGGGTACCCTGTGGACGCGATGCGGCGCTACCACGTCACCACGTTCGGCTGCCAGATGAACGCCCACGACAGCGAGCGCATCAAGGGCATGCTCGAGGAGCTCGGCCTGGGTGAGGCCGTCGGCCCGGACGACGCGGACATCGTCGTCTTCAACACCTGCACGATCCGGGAGAAGCCGGACCAGAAGCTCGCGGCCTACCTGGGCGCCGCAGCCGCGCGTAAGCGCGAGGATCCCGAGCGTGTGATCGCCGTCGGCGGGTGCTACGCCGAGGCGCAGCGGGAGCGGATCTTCGAGCTCTACCCGGCGGTCGACGTGGCCTTCGGTCCCGGCTCGATCGCGCATCTCGGCGAGTGGCTCGGCGCAGGCGGCGTCGGCGTCGCCCGTGGACGCTTCGGGCTCGACGACCGCGAGTTCGCCGCCGAGCTGCCGATGCACAACGAGCGCACCTTCCAGGCGTGGGTGCAGGTGTCGATGGGCTGCAACTCGAAATGCTCGTACTGCATCGTCCCGGCGGTGCGCGGCCGCGAGCAGAGCCGGCGCCCGGGCGAGATCCTCGCCGAAGTGCAGAGACTCGCCGACGGCGGCGTCAAGGAGCTGACGCTGCTCGGCCAGAACGTCAACTCGTGGGGCCGCGACCTGCTGCCCGGCATCCGAACGGAGTTCGGCGAGCTCCTGCGCGCCTGCGACGCCGTCGACGGCATCGAGCGCATCCGCTTCACGAGCCCGCACCCGAAGGACTTCCGCGAGCCGGTGATCGCGGCCATCGCCGAGTGCGCCGCGGTCTGCGAGCAGGTGCACCTCCCGCTTCAGTCAGGCTCGACGCGGATCCTGAAGGCGATGCGCCGCACGTACTCGCGTGAGCGGTACCTCGCGCTCGTCGAGCGCATGCGCGCCGCGATCCCCGACCTCGCGTTCGGCACCGACATCATCGTGGGCTTCCCGGGCGAGACCGAGGACGACTTCCGCGAGACGCTCGAAGTGGTGGAGGAGGTCGGCTACGACAGCGCCTTCACGTTCGTCTACTCGCCACGCCACGGAACCGAGGCCGCGGCGATGCCGGAGCAGATCCCGCACGAGGTGAAGACCGAGCGCATGGAGCGGCTCGTCGAGCTGACGCAGCGCATGGCGCGCGAGCGGAACGAGGCTCGCGTCGGCCGGATCGAGGAGGTGCTCGTCGAAGGGCCGTCGCGCACCGACCCCTCCGTGCTCCGCGGCCGCACACGCCGCAACACCACCGTCAACTTCTCGGGAACCGCCGAGCCGGGAGAGCTGGTGGAGGTCGCAGTCGAGTCGGCGACGTCGACGACCCTGCGCGGCACGCAGCGCGCCCTGGTCGCCGCCTGAACGTCTCCCTCACACTTTTCCGTCAGGATTGACGCGATGCGCATCCTCATCACCGGCTCGTCCGGCCAGATCGGCACGAATCTCGCGCTGCGCCTGCAGCGCGACGGGCACAGCGTCTTCGGTATCGACAAGCGCCCCAATCCCTGGGTCGGCGACGCGTTCCCGACGCTCCTGCAGGATCTCGCGGGTCACTACTCGTCGTTCCCGGGCGGCATCAACGGGGTGGAGTACCCCGAGGTCGACCTCGTCGTCCACCTTGCCGCGCATGCCAAGGTGCATCAGCTCGTGCGCCAGCCGCACCGTGCGCTCGAGAACGCGATCATGACGTTCAACGTGCTCGAGTACGCACGCGGCATCGACAAGCCGATCGTCTTCTCGTCGAGCCGCGAGGTCTACGGCGACGTGCACCGCTTCGAGGAGTACGCCGAGACGGTCGCGGACTTCGCCTACACCGAGTCGACGTACTCGGCGTCGAAGATCGCAGGCGAGGCATTCGTCTATTCCTACGCGCGCTGCTACGGGCTGCGCTACCTCGTCTTCCGCTTCTCGAACGTCTACGGCCGTTTCGACAACGACCTGCACCGCATGGTGCGCGTGCTGCCGCTCTGGATCCACAAGCTCTCGCGCAACGAGGCGATCACCGTCTACGGCGAAGACAAGACGCTCGACTTCACCTATGTCGACGACTGCGTCGACGGCATCACAGGCGGCATCGAGGCACTGGCCGAAGGACGCGTCGCGAGCGGGACGATCAACCTCGCCTACGGCAAGGGCAACCGGCTCTTGCACGCCGCTGAGCTGATCGCACAGGAGCTCGGCGTCGAGCCTGAGATCACCGTCGCGCCGCCGCTGCTCGGAGAGGTGACGCACTACGTCGCCGACGTCACGAAGGCGCGCGAGGTGCTCGGCTACGAGCCCGAAGTCCCGCTCGACGAAGGGATCAAGCGCTCGGTCGAGTGGTTCCGGGCCTGGCGGGCCGAGCATCCGGAGGAGGAGATCGCGGTCGTCGAGGATCCCGACCGGACCGCGGGCGACATCCCTCATGGCTTCAAGCAGCCCGCCGGCGCCGCGTAGCCCCAGGCTGATCGCGCTCTTCGGCCCGACTGCGTCGGGCAAGACGGCGGTCGCCGCGCTCCTACGCGAGCACCTCGAGGCGGACGTCATCTCGGCCGACTCGGCGGCGCTCTACACCGGTCTGCCGGTCATCACCGCTGCGCCCGACTATCCGGCCCAGCTCGTCGGCACCGTCCCGCTCGGCGACGACGTCTCTGTCGGCGAATACCAGCGCTGGGCGCATGCTGCGATCGACGACTCGCCGCAGCCGCTGCTCGTCGGGGGAACAGGCCTCTACTTCCGCGCGGCCGTGTCGGCGCTCGAGCTGCCTCCGCCCGCGGAACCGGGCCGCCGCGAGCACTGGCAGTCGGAGTACGACCGGCTCGGCGGTGCCGCTGCGCACGAGGAGTTGACCCGCATCGACCCGGCCGCCGCCGCCCGGGTGCACGCGAACGACCGCAAGCGCGTAGTGCGAGCCCTCGAGCTCGCCGAGACGGGCGCCTCGCTCGCACCCGAGCACGATCGGCTCTGGACGGAGGAGCTGAGGGTCGACACCTTGATCGTGGCGCTCGACGTACCGCTCGATCAGCTCGACGAACGGATCGAGCAGCGGACGCTCGCGATGGCGGCAGCGGGAGCCGCCGCCGAGGCGCGGCGTGCGTGGTCGGGCGAGCTCTCGGCCACCGCTCGCAAGGTGCTCGGGCTCGAGCAGTTCGCGACCATGCCGGAGCACCAGGCGGTTGCCGAGGTCGCGCTCGCGACACGCCGCCTCGCGCGATACCAGCGCAAGTGGCTGCGCCGAATGCCCGGCGTCGTTACGCTCCCTGCGAATCGGCCTGCGGAGGAGGTCGCCGATGAGATCGTCGCGCTGGCAGGCGCAGGGGAACGTCTACCTCGTCACTGATGACGGGCCGTTGACGCCGGAGAGCGTCCGTTCGGCGGTGGGCGACGCCGACGGCATCCTCGAGGTCTTCCGCACCGGCGACGACTGGCTCGAGATCGCCATCTGGAACCCCGACGGATCGCGCGCGGAGATGTCCGGGAACGGCACGCGGATCGCAGCCCGCTGGCTGGCCGAGCGCACCGGAGCGGGGGAGGTACTCGTCCGGGTCGGGCCTCGTGAGGTGCACGCGCGCATGCTCCAAGACGACCTCGTCGAGCAGAACCTCGGCGCCGTCGAGGTAGGTGAGCCCGAGGAGGTCGAGGGGATCCGCCTGACGACCGTCGACGTCGGCAACCCGCACGCGGTCGTGGAGGGCGATCCCGCCGAGCTGCCCAGGATCGGGCCGCTGCTCGAGGTGCACGAGCGCTTTCCGCGCCGCACCAACGTGCAGGTCGCCCGCAGGACGCCGGCCGGGATCGAGGCGCGCGTCTGGGAGCGCGGAGCCGGGGAAACGGCCTCGTCGGGCTCGAGCGCGGTCGCCGTCGCCGCCGCCTTCGGGCGCGAGCCCGTCACGGTGTCGTTCCCGGGCGGCGAGCTCTCCGTCCGCTGGCTCGGCGACGAGGCGCTCCTGACCGGACCGGCCACCCGGGCCGACCCTGCCGACGGTTGACAGCGGCCCGCCTGAACACCGCCGGTGCTTGCAGGGCGCAACAACCGACGGTTCGACCAATCCGCCCGCGCGCCCACGACGTAGGGTCCGGTTGACGCCGCCCGCCTGCGGCGTCCTCGAGTCGAGCCGAGGCCCGGATGCCGTCGAGGACGGCCTGCGCGTGTCCGGCCTCCAGGAAAGGAGCGATCGATGACCAGCAAACGGCTCCGTTATGCAGGTGCCGTCGTCCTCATCCTCAGCCTTGCCGGTGCGTCCCTGGCGCTCGCATCAGGCAGCCACAAGAACAAGGACTCGGAGTTCCATGCGAAGCTGATCGGCTACGGGGAAGTGCCGGCGCTGAACACACCGGGACACGCCACGCTGGCGCTGACGGTGACCGATACGACGATCACGTTCAAGCTCGACTACGCCGATCTGACCGGGAATCCCGGGGCGGCCCACATCCACGTCGGGCAGAAGGGCGTCAACGGCGGCGTCTCGGTCTTCTTCTGCGGCGGCGGCGGCAAGCCGGCCTGCCCGGCGGCCACTTCGGGCTCGGTGACCGGCACGATCGTCGCGGCCGACGTCGTCGGTCCGACAGCGCAGGGCTACAACGTCGGTGAGATCGCGCCGGTGATCGCCGCGATCAAGGCAGGCGTCACCTACGCGAACATGCACACCGCGAAGTTCCCGGGCGGTGAGATCCGTGGGCAGGTCCTCCGCGGCGGCGGGAAGGGCCACGGGCACGACAAGTAGACGTAGCGGACTGCGAAGCGGCTGGGCTGCCGGTTTCCGGTGCCCAGCCGCGGATGTCTATGATCCGAGCATGTTCGCTGGCGACGGTGAGCGCGAACGGGCTGCAGCCCTCCTGCGCGAGCACTACGTTCGTGGCCGCCTGACGGTCGACGAGCTCTCGAGTCGAACCGAACGGGTGCTGGTCGCCCGCTCGCGCGCCGATCTGAGAGCCGCCCTGGTCGGCTTGCCGTTGTTTCCCGACCTCCGCGAGCTAGCCGAACAGGGCCGCGTTGCGGGGCGCGCCGCGATGCGCAAGGCGGCGCTGGTCGTCTTCACCGGCGCCTACCTCGTGTTCTCGTTCACCCTGCTCGTCGTCCTCGGATTGATGCTGCTGATCAACGGCGCGTCGAATGCGGCGCTCGTGGGTTTCCTCGTCGTCTGGCTCGTACCGACGTACTTCCTGACGCGGCTCTGGCATCACCGACCCGCGCAGCGGAACCGCCGCATCTGACGAGCGTTATCCGACCGCCTGGCACACCGTGCAAGTCCGGTGTGTTGTGAAGACACTCATGCACATGGGGTGATGCCGGTTCGCACGCCGCCGAAGACACTCGACGGGAACCTGCGGCCTGTCGACCGAAAGGAACCCCATGTCACCGAGGATCCTTGTCCTCGTCGCCGCTGGAGCCGCAGCGCTCGCCGTGCTGGCTGTTGCCGCGGCCGCCCCCGTCGCCGGAACGGGACTCGAGCCGCAGCTGAACGTCTCGGCGCCCGCCGCCGCCCCCGGTTACGCAATCAACGCGCAGATCAAGAACGCCACCACCACCGAGACGGGGCGGATCTCGCTGTTCGCACCACGCGGCTTCAGGGCCTCCTTCCCGACCGCGGACGGTGCCGAGGCGGGCAGCGCTTCGGTCCGCCTCCAACTCGCCGACCGAAACGACACCTACGTCAACCTGAAGGGGACGGTCACCGTCGCCACCGGCGAGAAGCTCGGCTGCGTCGCCCACACGACGGCGCCTGCCGGGACCTTCCTGCTCAAGCTGAGCGGCGGCGGTCTCACGCTGTCGATCCCGATGGCCGCCTACAAGATCACGGGCGCGCGGACGCAATACTCGTCGTACGAGCTCACTCAGTGCCTGCCGCCGCCGGGTGTCCCGAAGGGAACCGCCGGCCGGGCGCCCGAGGGAGGCCGGTTCGTCAGCGAGACCCTGACGGTGCCGGGACTCGCCGGGCCGAAGAACGCCAGCAGCTACTGGACCTCGGGGTGGACGCCGTTCACCGCGGGCACAGCAACCCTCGACGATGCCGGCAGCGTCGCGGCGCAGGCGGTCACCGGGGCACCACGCTTCGTCCTGCATGCGGCGACGACCGTCAAGACGTCGAAGAAGAACGGGAAAACGGTGAAGAAGACGTACGCGACCCTCTCGGGACGCGTGACCCGCGGCAAGCTCGGCGCGATCAAGGTGCAGGTCAACGTCTATTACGGGTCCAAGCCGGGCCAGCTCGTCTCGACGCGGTGGCAGACGACCGACGCCTCGGGCCGTTTCTCGTACGAGACGCAGGTCTCGCCGCCGTATCAGTACTTCCAGGCGTTCGCTCGTTTGCCGGGGCGCACGTACCCGGCGAACCTGTGCCAGCCGTCGATTCTCCCGTACCCGTGTACCGGGATCAGCACCACGCGCGACACCGCCCAGTCCAACGTGGTGCGGGTGGTCGCCAAGTAGTGACGCGAAGACCGGTGCCTGGCACCTCGGGTGCCAGGCACCGCCTGGCACACCGAGAACGGCTCAGCGGGACGTGGGCGTCCGCTCGTGGGCGGCGACCGGGCTCCAGTCGTCGGGCGGAGGCATCGCCTCATCGTCGGCGCTGTTCCAGTAGTCGCGCTGGCGGACAACGAGTCCGTCAGGTCCGAACTGCACGATCGAGACGCCTGCGAGCGTTGTGTCGCGTCCGTCGGCGCCGTGGGAGATCGCCCACCAGGTCACGGCAGCTTGGTCTCCTTCCACAAGCGGCTCGGCGAACCACACCTCGGCGGCCTGCTCGTCCGAGAACGCCCAGGCCGCGTATTCGGCGGTCGGTTGCGGCTCGCGAAAGAACGCAGAGACGTGGACGGCGTCGTCGGCGTAGAGCGATGCAATCAGGGCGACGTCGTGAGTCGCCCAGCCGCGCGCCCAACCGTCGATCCAGCGGTCGACGGCCGCTCTGACCTCGCTCTGCGACGGTTCGGACACGCGAGCATTATCGTCGCGCGCTGACGCGGTCCACACAGCGCGCGCTGGGCGGCTCGGACGACGAGGCCATCGGCTCCCACCGTAGGATTGCGACGTGCCGTTCACGCTCAGGAACCTCAAGGAGGATCTGGAGGACATCGGCTCGCGGTTCGACGGCGCGCCGGACCTCGAGTTCCGCTTGGCGACCGAGGCGCTCGAGCTCGAGCAATCCGGTCTGAGCTACCAGCGTGTCCCGCCCGGCTATCGCTTTCCGTACGGCCACACGCACAAGACGCAAGAGGAGGTGTACGTGGTCCTGCGCGGGAGCGGGCGGATGAAGGTCGACGACGAGATCGTCGAGCTCGAGGAATGGGACGCGGTGCGCGTCCCGCCCGGTACGTGGCGAGGTTACGAGGCCGGGCCGGAGGGCCTCGAGATCCTCGTCGTCGGCGCGCCCAATCTCGGCGATGCCCGGCGCGAAGACGTCGATGGCCGGCGCGACTGGTGGGCTGACGAGTAGTTCGTCCGTACGCCCCTCGGTCGGCCCGGTCGTTACGTAGCGACCGTCACCCGCTGCCGATGCCGTGCTCGCGCAGGGCGTCGTTCAGCGACGTCTTCAGATCCGTGGACTCGTTGCGGCGGCCGATGATCAGCGCGCACGAGAGGTGGAACGTGCCGGCCGGGAACTCCTTCGGGCGGGTGCCCGGAACGACCACGGAGCGCGGCGGCACGTAGCCGCGGTGCTCGACCGGCTCGTCGCCCGTGACGTCGATGATCGGGACCGACGCCGTCAGCGTCACGTTCGGCGCGAGCACGGCCTGCGCGCCGATGCGCACGCCCTCGACCACGATGCAGCGCGAGCCGAGGAAGGCACCGTCCTCGACGATCACCGGTTGCGCGCCCGCGGGCTCCAGCACGCCGCCGATGCCGACGCCGCCGGCGAGGTGCACGTCGGCGCCGATCTGCGCGCCCGAGCCGACGGTCGCCCACGTGTCGACCATCGTGTTCGGGCCGACCCACGCACCGATGTTCACGTACGACGGCATCAGGACGACCCCGCGCGACAGGAACGCGCCGTAGCGCGCGACCGCAGGAGGAACGACGCGCACGCCGAGCTCGTCGTAACCGCTCTTGAGCGGGATCTTGTCGTGATACTCGAACGGCCCGACCTCCCGCGGCTCCATCTGTCTCATGCGGAAGTAGTCGAGGATCGCCGCCTGCACGTCGGCGTTGACACGCCAGCCGTCACCGTCGGGCTCGGCGACGCGCACCTCGCCGCGGTCGAGCGCTGCGATCGTCTCGTCGGTGCTCACAGCACCGCCCGCAGGATCTCGGCCGCGCGCTCGCACTCGACCTGTGTCGGCACGAGCGCCAGGCGCACGTACCCTTCACCGGCGGCGCCGAAGAACGATCCCGGCGCGACGACGACGCCGTGCTCGAGCAGACGCCGCGCGAACTCCTCCGACGGCCCCTCGACTTCGAGCCAGAGGTAGAACGTCGCCACCGAGCCCGCGAGCCGCAGACCGGCCGACTCGAGCGCGGGGAGCAGGGTGTCGCGCTTGAGGCGATAGATCTCCCGCACGTCCGCGACGTGTGCCTCGTCCGACCATGCGGCCACCGATGCTCGCTGGACGAACTCCTGCGGCGCGGTCCCGACTGTCGGCCGGAAGCTGCGCAGCGCCGCCACGATCTCGGCCGGCGCGCACACGAACCCCGAGCGGTAGCCGGTCATCGACGAGCGCTTCGAAAGCGTGTTGAAGACGACGACGTTCGTCCGGTCCTCGACCTGCAGCGCCGACACCGGCGGCTCGTCGAACCACAGCTCGGAGTAGGCCTCGTCGGAGCAGAGCAGGAACCCGTGCTCGCGCGCACGCGCTGCAAGCTCCTCGTAGAAGGACAGCGGTGCGACGGCGCCTGTCGGGTTGTTCGGGTAGCAGACCCAGAAGAGCGCGATCTCGTCCCAGGCGTCGAACGCGTCGAGGTCCGGCAGCCAGCCGTTCGACTCGGCCAGCGGCACGGTCCGGACCGAACCGCCTGCGAAGAGCGCACCGCGTTCGTAGACCGGGTAGCCGGGCTCCGGGATCGCGACCAGCCGTTTCTCGCCGAGCACCACCTGGGCGAAGGAGAAGATCGCTTCCTTCGAGCCCGAGCGTCGGGACGATCTCCGTCGCCTCGTCGACCACGACGCCGAAGCGACGCTCGATCCAACCGGCAACCGCCTCACGCAGCTCGGGCAACCCCGTCGCGCGGGGGTAGGACGAGACCGCGTCGACCGACGCCAGCATCGTCTCGCGGATGAACGGCGGCGTCACCTCGCGCGGGTCGCCCATGCCGAAGTCGATCAGGTCGATCCCGCGCGAGCGTGCGTCGGCCTTCCAGTCGTCGAGGCGCGCGAACGGATACTGCGTCAGCTCGGCGAGCACGGGCGAGAGCGGCACGGCCACGCTCAGACGCTACCGGCGAGGAAGGACTGCAGCGCCTCGTAGGTCCGCACGAGCTCGCTGATCTCGACACGCTCGTCGACCGCGTGCGCGTACCTCGTCGCGCCGGGCCCGAGGTTGACCGCGTCCAGCCCGCGGGCCGCGAAGTCGGCGACGTTCGTCCACGCCTGCTTCGGCTGCACCTCGAAGCCGCCCGCGCGCCGCAGCGCCTCGACCGCCGGAGAGCCCACGGGCACGTGCGCCGCCGGCGAGTTGGCGAGCACCTCGACCTCACGTCCGACGAGCTCCTCGATGCGCTGGGCCGCGTCCTCCGGCGTGCGGTCCGGCGCGTAGCGGAAGTTGACGATCGCCTCCGTGCGCGCCGGGATGACGTTGCTCGCGATGCCACCCTGGATCTGCGTCACCGACGCGACCTCGCGGAAGACGAGACCGTCGACGTCGACGTCGCGCGGCTCCGCGCGCAGCACGTCCTGCAACCCCTCGAGCGCGAGCGCGATCGAGTTGACGCCCAGCCACGGCCGGGCCGAGTGCGCCGAGCGGCCCTCGAAGACGACGCGCGCGTTCAGGTTGCCGAGGCAGCCGAGCTGCAGCGTGTTGTCGGTCGGCTCGAGGCAGATCACGAGCTGCGCCTCGTCCACGAGCGGGGCGCGCTCGAAGACGCCGGGCAGAGGGTTCTCGGCCGGGCCGAGCTCCTCGCGCGGGAAGAAGAGGAGCGCGAGGTCGTAGGCGAGCTCGGCCTCGGCCGCCCAGTGCGCGAGCTCGATCATCACCGCGAGCCCGCCCTTCATGTCGGAGGCGCCGAGCCCGACCACCCAGCCGTCCTCGACCCGGCCCGGCAGGTTGCCCTGGGCCGGGACCGTGTCCGTGTGGCCCGCGAGCAGCACCAGCGGCCTCCCGCTGCGCCTGGCGTAGAGCAGGCTCTCGCCGTCGGAGAAGGCCGTCTCCAGGGGCACGTTGGCGCGTACGTAGTCGTGGACGGCCGCTTCCTGCCCCGATTCGGAGGGAATGTCGACGAGCTCGAGCACCCGCTGCGCGAGCGCCTGATCCGGGGCCGGAGCGGGCATAATCGAGGTCGATGATTCCAGGTTCCCCTGAGCCCGAGCGCGGGTTCGTCCTCGCGGTACTGGCTCAGGGCGCAGACGCCGGCGACGAGCTCGCCGAGGTGAAGGAGCTGGCTCGCACCGCCGGTGTCGAGCCGGTGGGCGAGGTCGTGCAGCACCGCGCGCGGCCCGCGCAGCGCACCTACGTCGGCAAGGGGAAGCTCGAGGAGCTGAAGGAACGGTTCCGGGCCGAGGGCGCCGAGAGCGTGATCGTCGACGATGAGCTCGACCCCGCACAACAGCGCTTCCTCGAGAACACGCTGAACACGCGGGTGATCGACCGGACGCAGCTGATCCTCGACATCTTCGCGCAGCACGCGACGAGCGCGGAAGGAAAGCTGCAGGTGGAGCTCGCACAGCTCGAGTACAACCTGCCGCGCATGCGCGGCATGTGGCAGCACCTCGAGCGCCTCGGCGGCGGCGTCGGCACACGCGGCCCCGGCGAGTCTCAGCTCGAGACCGACCGCCGCCTCGCACGGCGGCGCATCACGCAACTGCGTCGTCGCCTCAAGGAGCTGCAGCGCCAGCGCGCGACGAGGCGCAAGGAGCGGCGCCGCAGCGAGACGCCGACGATCGCGCTCGCCGGCTACACGAACGTCGGCAAGTCGACGCTGCTGAACGCGCTGACGGGATCGGAGGTGTCGGTGCGCAACCAGCTCTTCCACACCCTCGACCCGACGACGCGCGGCTTCGAGCACGACGGCCGCCGCTATCTCGTCACCGACACCGTCGGGTTCATCCGGCGTCTGCCGACCCAGCTCGTCGAAGGCTTCGCATCGACGCTCGAGGAGACGCTCGTCGCGGACCTGATCCTGCACGTGATCGATGCGTCCGCGGACGACGACGAACAGGACCGCCAGCGCGCGGCCGTCGAGGAGGTGCTGAGCGAGATCGGCGCCGCCGAGGTCGCGTACGACGTCGTCCTGAACAAGATCGACCAGGTCGACCCGCTCGGCCGCCGCCGGCTCGCCAACCGCTTCCCGGGCGCGCCGCAGGTGTCGGCCGTCACGGGTGAGGGGCTCGACGACCTGCGCTCGGAGCTCGCGCACCGTTTCGACGATCGCTGGGAGCGTGTGCGCATGCTGCTGCCGTACGAAGAGGGAGGGAAGCTGAGCGAGCTGTACGCGCTCGGCACTCCGATCGAAGAGCGCGAAGACACCCCGGAAGGTGTGGCGCTGATTGCACGGCTGCCGCGGCGTGACCTGCCACGGTTCGCCGCGTTCCTCGTCGCCGAGTCGTCCGAGGCGACGCACCGCGAGAGCGCGTGATGCAACTGCCGATCACGCGACTCCGCCCCGAGGCGGTCGTGCCTCAGCGCGCGTACGACGGCGACGCGGGCATGGATCTGAGCTCGTGCGAGCGCATCGAGCTCGCACCGGGTGAGCGCGCGCTCGTGCCCACCGGGCTCGCGGTCGCGATCCCCGACGGGCACGCAGGCTTCGTCCAGCCGCGCTCGGGGCTCGCGGCGAAGCACGGGATCACGATCGTCAATACACCGGGCCTGATCGACTCGGGCTACCGCGGTGAGGTTCAGGTGGCGCTGCTCAACACCGACGCGCGGGAGACCTTCGTCGTCGAGCAAGGCATGCGGATCGCCCAGCTCGTCGTGCTCGCGCTGCCGCCGGTCGAGCTCGTCGAGGTCGACGAGCTGCCGGGCAGCGAGCGTGGCGAACGCGGCTTCGGATCGTCCCGCCACTGATGGAACCGCGCATCCGCGTCTCGGCGATCCTCCAGTGGCAAGGCCGCGTGCTGCTCTGCCGTCAGGAGAAGCCCGGCAAGGAGTACTGGCTCCTGCCCGGCGGTGGAGTCGACGCGGGGGAGACGATCATCGAGGCGCTGCGGCGTGAGCTGCGCGAGGAGCTCGGCGTCGAAGCGGACGTCCAGTTCGAGGGGCCGGTCGCGATCGTCGACTCGATCGCGCCGAAGGGCCTCGCCTCGCGCAAGCACGTCGTGCACGTGATCTTCGCCGCCGACCTCTCGCATCGCTCGCTCGAGGACGTCGAAACGCGCGACGCCGCAGTCAAGGGTGCACGACTCTTCTCGAGCGACGAGCTCGAGGACGTCGTGCTGCACCCGCCGATCAAGCGCTTCCTCTCGCGCTGGCAGCCCGGCGACCCGGCCGTCTACCTCGGCGCGCTCTGGGTGCGGTAGCTACAGCGCTGCGAAGAGGTCGACCGGCACACCGTCGGGGTCGGCGAGCTGTGCGTAGCGCTGACCCCAGAAGGCGTCCCACGGCTCCTTCTCGCCTGTGAAGCCTGCTCCGGTGACCCGCGCATAGATCTCGTCGACTTCGGCGGGTGACGAGCACTCGAACGCGAGCGACAGCTGGTTGCCGGCGCTGCGCGACCAGTCGGGCCGGAAGCTCTTGACGACCTCCTCCGAGTCGAGCATCAAGCGGAAGCCGTTGGCGGAGGTTGCCTCCAGGTGCCCTTCGCCGGGCGTCTCCGGAATGTCGAGACCCAGCGCGCGATAGAAGCCGATCGACCGCGCCATGTCGGAGCTGACGATCCCGGCTGCGTTCAGGCTTGGCATCAGAGCTGACGCTAACAGCTTTACGCCCCGCTTACCTTCGCCTGAGGGCCGCCGAATGGCCGACTTGCATGGTCCCGCGCGAAATCACAACAGGAGGATCCATGCGCAAGCTGATGCTCTCCGTCCGCCGGTCTCGTCGCGCTGCTCGTGACGAGCGTGGCGGTCGCACATGGGATCGAGGGCGCGAAGACCGCCAAGGCGGTGGCGGGCACGTTCACGGCGGCGACGTCGAACGTCTCGACCAGGACGTGTACGACGAGCGACGGCAAGGCGATCGTCGTCACGAACGGCAAGTACACGCGGCGCAGCCACGGGCGACCCGGACTTGACCGGGCCGATCACGTTGCGTGCGCACAGCGTCGTCAATACGACCGACGGTGTGGGTGTCGTCGACGGCTCGTTCAAGATCGACGTTGCTGCGGGGCGTAACACGACAGCCTCGTACTCGGCGGTCTACGACCACGGCACGATCGCCGGCTCTCCGTTGGCCGCGCCCACGATCCGTCGGCGCGTCTCGTCGCGAACCTCTCGGCGACCTTCGCTGCCTCGACCGGCTTCACCGGCGGCAAGCTCGGCGGTGGCACCGCGAGCGGCTCGGCTGTCGAGCTCGGCTCAGGCTCGTGCAAGGCCTCGCATGCGAAGCCCGAGAAGAGCCAGGCGCGCGGCACGATCTCGGCGCTCTCGTCGAGCTCGATCACGGTTGCCGGGCTCACCTGCGTGGTGCCGGCCGACAAGGCGGCTCAGGTGACGGCGAAGTTCAAGACCGGTGACCGGGCGGAGATCCACTGCGAGCTCGCCGGTAATCAGAACACGCTGACGCGGATCGAGAAGCGCTGAGCTCGGTTCAACGCTGACGCGGTTGCCCACAGGTGGCGGGGTGCGGCTCGAGGGATGGAGCCGCGTCCTCGTCACCTAGAGGCTTGATCAGCCTCTAGCTCAGCGCTTGCCGCCGCGCGTGCGCGCCCGGCCGGCCGAGACGTCGTGCGCTTGCCGCTCGAGCTCGTCCGGGAGCGGGGCGAGCTCCCGGTCGCCGCCCGCGTGCTCGAGCGCATCGGCGAGGACGCGGTCGGCGAACCACGGGTTGCGAGGCAGCAGCGGGCCGTGCAGGTACGTGCCGTACGCGCGTCGGTAGCGGCAACCCTCGAAGCCCGACACGCCGTCGTTCCCGAAGCCGTCGACGACGCGGCCGAGCGGCTCGGCGCCGTGGTCGAGGATACGTGCGTCCCGCGTGGTTCTCGAACCCGGCGAGCGTCTGACCGGCCCAGGAGCACTCGAGCAACACGTCGCCGATCATGCGCGTCGTCCCCGCGATCGTCTGCAGCGGCAGGATCCCGATCCCGGGCAGCTCCTCACCGGAGACATCGCGATACGAGCGGCCGAGCAGCTGGTAGCCGCCGCAGACGGCGAGGAACGCCGCATCGGCCTCGACGGCCGCGCGAAGTGCGCCGGCCTTCTCCACGAGGTCGTGCGCGACGAGCGCCTGCTCGCGGTCCTGGCCGCCGCCGACGTAGAAGAGGTCGATGCCCGGATGGCACCGGGTCGCGCATGCCGATCGCCTGCACGTCGAGCTCGTGGCCACGCGCCTGCGCGCGCGCAACGAAGACGGCGATGTTGCCGCGGTCCGCGTAGATGTTCAGGTAGTCGGGATACAGGTGCCCGACGCGGATCCTCATGCCGCCGTCTCCCAGTAGTTCGTGACGTGCCCGCGCTCCGCGACGATCTTCCGCATCGCGAGCATCGCGGTGTAGGTGGGAAGCACCGTCAGCTCGCCGCCTGCGGGCGTCAGCTCGAGCCCGCGGTCGATCGCGCGCTCGAGCGACGCCACGACCTCGATGCGATCGCGCGGCATCCCCCCGTAGGCGAACCGGAGGGCGAGCTCGGCGGCCCGGCTGCCGGTCGCGACCAGCCGGTCGAGGCCCGCGAGCAGCGGCTCGAAGTCGACGTCCCAGATCCAGGAGACGTCGCGGCCGTCGGCGATCGCGTCGTTCAGCGCGACCACCGCCACCGTCGGAGCCGCGCCCTCGACGAGCGTGCGCACGGCCTCGTTCGCGCCGGCGGGGTTCTTGATCAGGAGCATCAGGAGCTTCCGGTCGCCGATCGCAATTCGCTCGAAGCGCCCGAAGGCGGCGGCGAACCGCTGCAACCCGTCCACGACGTGCTCGAGCGGAGAACCGAGCGCGAGTGCGAGCGCTGACGCGCCGAGTGCGTTGTAGACGTTGTACAGCCCAGGGAGGGGCAGCTCGACCCGCGCCACGCCTTCCGGCGCTGCCAGCGTGAACGACGAGCCGTCGAGGCCGCGCAGCTCGATCTCGCGCGCGACGACGTCGAGCGCCGGGCGCGCGTGGCCGCAGTTCGGGCAGCGGTAGTCCCCGAGATGGCCGACGTACGCGGCCGCATAGTCGTACGGCGTGCCGCAGCGCAGGCAGTACTTCGAATCGGCGGCGTGCTGCAGCGCCGGGCGCGCGTGACGAGGGTCGTCGACGCCGAACACACGCGACCGCCGGTGGTCGCGCGCGAGGTCTCCGACCTGCGGGTCGTCCCCGTTGACGACCAGGCAGGTGTCCGGCAGCGCGGCGACCGCCTCGCGCCACCGCGCAGCGACCGTCTCGAGCTCGCCGTAACGGTCGAGCTGGTCGCGGAAGAGATTGCCGAGCAGGACGGCCCGCGGCTCGACGCGCTGGGCGACCTCCGAGAGGGCGGCCTCGTCGACCTCGAACAGGCCGAGCTCCGCGTCGCCCGCGTGGAGGAGGGCGGAGGCGACCCCCGAGACGAGGTTCGCGCCCGAGGCGTTGTGGGCGACCCGCACGCGGGGCCGCAGGATCTCCGCCAGCATCGCGCTCGACGTCGTCTTCCCGTTCGTCGCCGAGACGAGGACGGCGCCCTGCGGCAGCCTGCGGGCAAGCCGGTCGATCGCCCCGGGATCGAGCTTCCAGAGCAGCTTTCCGGGCAGCGTCGTGCCGCCGCCGCGGCCGGCGACGCGCGAGAGGGCGCCCGCGGCACGCAACGCAGCGGCCTCGAGCGCGAGCGGAAGCGGCGGGCGCATCGGCGAAAACCGTACCGGGGCGTCCCTCGAACGAGGGAAGTTGGCTGAACCGGGTCGGCTTCTCACCCTTCGGGGGGAGGGAGCCTCACCACGAGGCACGTAGGTTCCGACCCGTTCGGGCGACTCCAGGCGGGTAATTCGGGGTGCTCGACACGGAAGTACTGCGGCCCGTGCGTGAAGCGCGGAGAGGAGAGTGAATGTCACAGAACACAGAACGCGGTTCTCGGAGCGAGAGAGGCAGTGCGCTCTGGGGGACCGGTAGCCGGGGCGGTGACCGCTCCAGCGTGCTCTGGGGCAAGGGTGGTCGCGGCATCCTGGTTTCGTGTGTCGCGGCGTTCGCCCTCGCAGCCCCCATGGCTGCGCTGGCGGACTCGGGCAAGGGCTCGAACGGCAATTCGGGCGCGATCGCGTCCAGCTTCATCGCACCGAGCCTCCTGAACGCGACCGGCAAGGTCGACGTCATCATCCAGTCCTCGAACGGCACATCAGACGCCGTGTCGAAGACCCGAGGTCTCGGCGTCTTCCAGAAGGACATGAAGGAGCTCGGCCTGATCGGCGCCGTCGAGGCGGTCGTGCCGGCAGCCCAGCTCAAGAAGCTGGCTGACGTGCCGGGCCTGACCGTGACGCCGAACGCCAACGTCAAGCTGGCCGGGACGGCCAAGTCGAGCCAGCTCTGGCCCTACGAGTCCGGCAACGCCGAGCTCTGGGCAGGCGATTCGACGCTGTACAACGGCAAGCTGCCGGCGATCGCGGTCGTCGACTCGGGCATCCAGAAGCGTGCCGACTTCGGCAACAGGGTGATCGCGAGCGTCAACCTCTCGACGATCGAGGGCAACACCTCGTCCGACGACCAGCGCGGGCACGGCACGTTCGTCGCAGGCATTGCGGCGGGCGCAGCTCCCGACCTGGCAGGCGCTGCTCCTGGAGCACCGCTCGTCTCGGTCAAGGTGATGAACGACAAGGGCCAGGCGAAGACGTCCGACGTCGTCGCGGCGGCCCAGTGGATCCTCGACAACAAGGACAAGTACAACATCCGCGTTGCGAACTTCTCGCTGCACTCGAGCTACAGCACGAACTTCTATCGTGACCCGCTCGATCAGGCAGTCGAGAAGCTCTGGTTCAACGGCGTGGTCGTTGTCGCGGCCTCGGGCAACTACGGCTCGGCGGCCGCTCCCTCGGGCGTGCTCTACGCCCCGGGCAACGATCCGTTCGTGATCACGGTCGGCGCGATCGATCTCGGCAACAGCATCCGGGCGAACGACGACTCCGTCGCACCCTGGTCGGCCTACGGGTACACGCCGGACGGCTTCTACAAGCCTGACGTCGCTGCCCCGGGCCGGTACATGGTGGGCCCCGTGCCCGCCGGCTCGTCGCTGACGGTCGAGAAGGCGTCGAACATGGTCGGGAAGGATCGGATCCAGCTCTCGGGTACCTCGTTCGCGGCACCGATCGTCGCGGGCACCGCTGCCCAGATGCTGGCCCGTCACCCGGAGTGGACGCCGGATCAGGTCAAGGGCGTCCTCATGCGCACGGCTCGCGCCGTGAAGAGGAACCCCGAGCCGGCCGGTGTCGGCGAGATCACGGCCAGCCGCGCGGCGGCTGCGACGTACGCCCCCAACCCGAACCTCGGGCTGGAGCGGTTCCTCACGTCGGCGAGCGGTGGCTCCGGCCAGACGTTCGACGCGATGAGCTGGGCGAACGCGGCCAAGTCCGACATGTCCTGGAACTCGATGTCCTGGACGAGCCAGAGCTGGAGTGACTTGTCCTGGAGCGACCAGTCCTGGGCGAGCATGTCCTGGACTGACATGTCCTGGGCTGACATGTCCTGGAACTCGATGTCCTGGACTGACATGAGCTGGGCCGACATGAGCTGGGCCGACATGTCGAGCGAGGACGCGGCTGAGGGCGACGACATCGAAGGTGTCGCCGGCTACGAGGCCGACCCCGCCGACATCGCGGAGGCTGCGACCGATCCGTCGCTCGCCGTCTCCGTGGACGGGATCGATCCACTGGCGGCGCTCGGTGTCGCGGCTCCCGTCGAGGCTGTGGCCCCGGCGACGACCGCGGTCGTCAGCACCGTCACCTCGGTCCTGCCCTAAGGAGCACAGACCAGGCGAGGGCCCGCTCCGGCGGGCCCTCGCTCGCCGGTCACCCGGACGGGGGATCTGCTGGGGGCGCACCCGAATGGGGGATGAGCGGCTCACCAGCTGAGCCGTAACTTCCAAGGTGAACCCGTGCACTGCGGCCCGCGCCCCGGCGCGGAAGGAGACCTCCGAATGAGCGCCGTCCCGAGCGACGTCCGGCTCGAGAGCGATGCCAGCGAGCCCGAGGAGCGCCGGCGCGCGCTGCCGAGAGCTGCCGCTGCCTACGGCGTCGCGATCGGGATCGCTGCGCTCGCTGCGACGATCCCGCTCCTCTCGCGTCTCGACAACTCGGAGACGTCCAAGTGGACGACCTTCCTGATCCTCGCCGCAGGCGCCGCTGCCTCGCACACCTACACCGTGCGCACCGCGCGTGACACGGCGTTCCACACCTCGTGGGTCTTTCTGATCCCGAGTGCGCTGTTGCTCCCGCCGGAGCTCGTCGCGCTGCTGGGCGTCGTCATGCACGTGCCCGAGTGGCTGAAGGAGCGCTACGCCTGGTACATCCAGAGCTTCAATATCTGCAACTACACGCTCGGCAACCTGGCGACGTGGGGTGCGGCGGCGCTGCTGCTGCGTGCCGATGGGCTCGTGCCGAACGACGATCTGCGCTGGGCGCTCGCCGGCCTCGCAGCGTGCGTCGTTGCCGTCGGCGCCAATCACATCGTCCTCGCGCCGATGGTCTCGCTCGCCCGTGGGCATTCGCTGCGCGAGGCGGGCGTGTTCTCCTTCGAGAGCCTCTCGACCGACTTCATCCTCGCAACCCTCGGCCTCGCCGTCGCCGCGTTCTGGGACCTCAACCCCTGGCTGATCCCGTTCGCCGTCGCGCCGCTGCTGCTGATCCACCGCTCGCTGGCGATCCCGCAGCTGCAGGCGGAGGCCCGAGTCGACTCCAAGACCGGTCTCTACAACGCGCGCCACTTCGCCTCGGTGATGCAGGAGGAGCTCGGGCGGGCCC
Source organism: uncultured Actinomycetes bacterium (assembly GCA_963698925.1). Classification (GTDB taxonomy): domain Bacteria; phylum Actinomycetota; class Thermoleophilia; order Gaiellales; family Gaiellaceae; genus PALSA-600. Next base: position 66,431 of record CAVOSR010000001.1, read on the forward strand.
AGCGCTTCCAGCGGCCGATGGCGCTGATCATGGCCGACCTCGACCTGCTGCGCGACATCAACAACACCTACGGACACCTCGCCGGCGACGCCGTTCTGCGCGGTGTGGCGGAGGTCTTCCGCCAGCAGCTGCGCCACTACGACGTGCCCGCGCGCTTCGGTGGTGAGGAGTTCTCGATCCTCCTGCCCGAGACGCCGCCGGAGCAGGCGTTCGAGATCGCGGACCGCATCCGCCGCGCCGTGGCCGCACGACTGTTCGAGGTCGAGACCTCGAGCGAGCCGATCCGCGCGACCATCTCGATGGGCGTCGCTGCTTTCCCGCGCGACGGCCAGGACGCGACCGAGCTGGTGCACCAGGCGGACCTCGCCGTCTATCGCGCGAAGCTGCAGGGACGGAACCGCGTGCTCGACGCGTCCGACGAGCTGCTGCTCGCCCAGCCCGACAATCGCACCCCGCGCCTCGCGTCCCTGCCGGACAGCAACGAGCGCGTCGTGCCGCTCGCAGCCGCGGCGGAGATCATCCCGGAGGTCGAGCGCCGCCAGACCGCGCGGCCGCACCAGCCGCCGGTGCCGCGCTTCTTCGAGGTGCCGCGGCGTCTCGCGCTGCTCGTCGGCCTCGTCGGCTTCCTCGGCATCGCGGCCGGCATCGCCGGGGCGATCTTCGGATCGTCGACCGACCTGATCGGGCTCGTGACGATCGTCGGCCTCGTCGGCCTCGGCCAGGTGCTCTCGCTCGAGGTGGAGGAGACCGGCTCGATCTCGGTCTCCGCCGTCGGTGCGCTCGCGGCCGCGGCGATCATCGGCCCGCGGGCTGCGCTCGTGCTCGCGATCACCATGTCCGCGGTCGAATGGAGCGCGCGGCGCGCGGTCTTCCACCAGCTGCTCTTCAACGTCGGCGCGCTCTCGTTCGCCTCGCTGGGCGCCGCCGCGGTCTTCTCGGTCCACCTCGAAGGCCGCGTCGGCACCGCCATCTTCGTCGCCGGCGGGCTCCTGGCCGGCCTCGTCTACTTCGTCGTCAACATGGGCCTCGTCTCGATCGCCGTCGGCGTCGAGGGCCGCGAGAACCCGATCAGGGTCTTCAAGGAGCGGTTCAGCTGGCTGGCGCCGCACTACGCGGTCTACGGTTTCATCGCCGCGGTCATCTTCGAGGCGTACAAGCCGATCGGCGCCTGGTCGATTCTCGTCTTCGCACTGCCGCTCTTCCTGATGCGCAAGACCCAGGAGGCCTACCTCAAGCACACCCAGCGCTCGGCGCAGAAGCTGCGCGCGGCCGCCGAGACGATCCAGTCCCAGAACGTGTCGCTCGAGCAGGCCAACAAGCTGCTCAAGGAGCGCTCGACCGCAGCGATGGAGTCGCTCTCGGCGACGGTCGACGCGCGCGACGCGTACACGGCCGGCCATTCACGCCGCGTCCAGCAACTCGCCCTCGCGATCGGCCGCGAGCTCTCGCTCTCGCACGCCGAGCTGGAGCTGCTCGGCCATGCGGCGCTCTTCCACGACATCGGCAAGCTCGGCATCCCGGACTCGATCCTGCTCAAGCCGGCGAGCCTGACGACGGAGGAGTGGGCGATCATGGCGAGCCACGCGGAGGAGGGCGCCTCGATCATCAACCGTCTCGGCTTCCTCAGCGACGCCGTGCCGGCGATCCGCCACCACCACGAGCGCTTCGACGGCGAGGGCTACCCGGACGGCCTCTCGGGCGAGGACATCCCGCTCGGCGCCCGGATCATCCACGTCGCGGACGCCTTCGACTCGATGCTGACGACCCGCGTCTACCGCCCCGCCCGCCCGGCCTACGAGGCGCTCTCCGAGCTCCACCGCATGGCAGGCTCCCAGTTCTGCCCGCGCTGCGTCGGCGCCCTCGAGGCGATCGTGGCGACCGAGGTCGGTCACGGCGCGGACGCGCGCGAGCCCCAGCTCGTCGACTAGCCGCCGCGAGCGACTAGCTGCGTACTTGCACATTCTCAGCGCGCTCTACCATTCTTGGTGGTGGCGCGGAAGCCGTATCGCGCGGTCGCGAAGATCGATCCGCAGGCGCTCGCCGCGTTCCAGGCGGGGATCCGGCGGCGGTACACGGACGAGCAGATCCTCGAGGAGCTGCAGGCGTCGGCCGAGCGTCTCGGGCGGTCGCCGACGATGAAGGAGTTCGCGGCCGATCCGCAGTCGCAGGTGCACCCGCAGACCGTGATCGAGCACTTCGGCACCTGGAACGCGGCCAAGCGGGCGGCCGGGCTGATGCCGCGCCGGTTCGCGACCCGCGAGGAGCTGGCCGGGCAGCTGCGGCAGCTGGGCGAGGAGCTCGGGCGGACGCCGACCGCCGACGACATCAAGCAGCGCCGCGGGACGATGCCGTCGACGTCGCTCTACTGGCACACGTTCGGCTCGCTCGCGACCGCGCTGCGCGAGGCCGGCTTCGACGTGGCGGTGGGGGAGGAGCGGCTCGAGCGGGCGATCGCGCAGGGCTGCGAGCTCGCGCTGGCACTCGGGCGCCTGCCGAAGTTCGGCGACTGGCAGGCGGCGCGGCGGGCCGACGAGTCGATGCTGACCGAGTGGCAGGTCTACCGCATGTTCGAGGCGCGCCGCGGCGCGTGGGCGACGTTCCAGTTCCTGGTCCGCGAGCGCCTGCTCGAGGACGGGTCGCCGTCGGCTCGGACGGCTCGGTCGGCGCGCGCCGCTGACCGCGCAGCCGTGGCGCTGACCGTGCGATCCCTGCGCCTAGGCCGCGGCCGCGAGCGCCGCGAGCCGCGTGAGGCAGAAGTCGCGCTCCTGCGGCGCGCGCACGGCCGGCAGCGGGTCGTCCTCGACGTACTCGAGGTCGGGGCGGAAGCGCTCGCGGCCGACGATCCGGCCGTCCTCGAGCGCGAGCAGCGTGCCCTCGCGCAGCTCGCGCTTGCGCAGGCGCGGGCCCGCAGTAGCGCTCGACGAACCTCGAGCGCGAGCTTCGTCGAGGCGAAGAAGACGCCGTCGCGGCCCTCGCCGACCCACATCGGCCGGCCCATGCCGCGGGCGAGGTAGAGCAGCGTCGGCTCGCGCTCGTCGACCCAGGCCGTCGCCATCGCGCCGCGCAGCTGCTCGAGCGCGCGCGCGTCGTTGCGCGAGTGGGCGGCGACCGCGAAGATCGCCTCGGAGTCGACGGTCATGCGCGGCTCGGAGCGCGCGCAGGAGTGGGGGGCGAGCAGCTCGTCGTCGTTGGTGATGATCCCGTTGTGGATGCCGACCACCGGGCCGTGGCGCACCGGATGGTTGTTGGCCGCGATCGACGGGTGGCCCTTCGTGTAGTCGCGGACGTGGACGAGCAGCTGGGTCGCCGTCGCGCGGGACCGAGACCCGCTCGAGCAGCTGCCGAGGCGGGCGTGCGCTGCTTGACGACGGTGGGGTAGGTCTCACCCGGGCGAGCGGTAGGCGTAGCCGACGGCGTCGGCGCCGCGCTCCGCGATCGCGGCGAGCAGTGCCTGCGCGCCGAGCGTCCGCTCGAGGCTGGAGCGGGGGTGGAGGCTGTATCCGGCAATACCACACATCAGATTGGCTGATCCTAGGGAGTAGGACGGATGATCGGCCTCGTTGTTGAGGGCCTTTATCCCTCAAGCTCGGGCCTCCTGCCGCCGATACCCATCGAGTGGATCAGCCGCTCACAGAAATCCCGCCCGAGCCCGACACGTCCGAGCCCGTGCTCGAGCTCCTACCCGCTCTGGACGACGTCGACACCGAGGAAGAGGAAGAGCCGGACAACGCCGTTCCTGACCGACGACGAGCGGCTCCAGACCTCCGATCCGCTCAAGCTCTACGTCCGCCAGATCGGCGACGGGCGCCTGCTGACGCCGGCCGAGGAGCGCGAGCTCGCCCGGCGCAAGGACCTCGGCGACGAGGCCGCGAAGCAGCGCCTGATCGAGTGCAACCTGCGCCTCGTCATGTCGATCACGCGCAACTACACGAAGGCCGGCGTGCCGCTCCTCGATCTGATCCAGGAGGGCAACCTCGGCCTGATCCGCGCGGTCGAGAAGTTCGACTACAAGCTCGGCTTCAAGCTCTCGACCTACGCGACCTGGTGGATCCGCCAGGCCGTGACGCGCGCGCTCGCCGACCAGGGCCGCACGATCCGCCTGCCCGTCCACGTCGCCGAGCAGGTGCGCCGCGCGATGCGCTCGCGCCGCCAGCTCGCGCAGAAGCTGAACCGCGACCCGTCGGTCGAGGAGATCGCGCAAGGACTCGGGCTTCCCGGTCGAGCGCGTCGCGCGAGCTGTTCGACCTCGTCGAGGACCCGATCTCGCTCGAGACGCCGGTGGGGGACGGCGAGAGCATGGTCGCCGACCTGATCGAGGACGTCACCTCGGAGTCACCCGACGCCGCCTCGAACGTGGTCGCCCGCTCACAGGAGCTGCGGCGCCGCGCTCGAGCGCCTCGAACCCGCGGATGAAGCACGTCGTGCTGCGCCGCTTCGGCCTCGACGGCCAGCCGCCGCAGACGCTCGAGGAGGTCGGCAACGACCTCGGCATCACCCGCGAGCGCGTGCGCCAGCTCGAGACCCGGGCCCTGCGCGAGCTGCGCATGGTCGCGCCCGGGCTGCAGGTCTACCTGCAGAGCGTAAGTCCCGGCGCTCGACAGCTTCAGGAGTAGGCGACGGCCTCCATCTCGTGCAGCGCGGCGAGGCGCTTCAGCGCCTCGACCTCGATCTGCCGGACGCGCTCGCGGGTCAGCCCGAGCCGCCGGCCGATCTCCTCGAGCGTCTTCGGCTCGGCGTCGTCGAGGCCGTAGCGGAGGATGACCACCGCGCGATGGCGGTCGGGCAGCGAGTGGAGCGCGTCGGCGAGCGTCTGGGAGCGCAGCGAGTCCTCGACCTGCTCGTCGGGCAGCGGGCCTTCGCCGGCGACGAAGTCGCCGAGCGTGGCGTCGTCGGTGTCGCCGATCGGCGCGTCGAGCGAGCTCGAGGCACGGGCGGCCGCCTTGACCTCCTTGGCCTGCTGCAGCGGCAGGTTCGCCTCGTCGGCGATCTCCTCGAGCGTCGGCTCGCGGCCGAGCCGCGCCCAGAGCTGCCGCTCGGCGCGGTTCATCTTCTGCATCCGCTCGACGATGTGGACCGGCATCCGGATCGTCCGCGCCTTGTCGGCGAGCGCCCGCGCGACCGCCTGGCGGATCCACCAGGTCGCGTAGGTCGAGAACTTGTAGCCCGCGGCGCCAGTCGAACTTCTCGACGGCGCGGATCAGGCCGAGCGTGCCCTCCTGGATCAGGTCGAGGAACGGCAGGCCCTGGTTGCGGTAGTTCTTGGCGATCGAGACGACGAGGCGCAGGTTCGACTGGATCATCCGCTGCTTCGCCAGCGCGTCGCCGCCTCGATCCGCTTCGCGAGCTCGACCTCCTGGGCGGCGGTCAGCAGCGGATGCCGGCCGGCCTCGCGCAGGAAGAGCTGCAGCGCGTCGGTCGTCGTCTCCCACGAGATCTGGAGCGGCTGCGGCGCCGGCTGCGGCTGGGCGACGCGGCTCGCCGTCCTCGTCGACGTCCAGGACGACGTCGATCGAGCGGGTCTCGAGCTCGCGGTAGACGGCGTCGGTCTCGAGCGGGTCGAGGCTGAGCGGCTCGAGCACGTCGTTCAGCTCGGACTGGCGCAGACGTTGCCGCGCTCCTCGGCTGCGTCGACCAGCTGGCGCAGGTCGTCGCTCAGGAGCAGGATGTCCGTCTCCGTCGCCACGCTCGCGTTCATCTAGCCGGGCTCGGAAGACGCCAAACACGTTTTCAGCTTCACCTGCGCGCACGCAAGCGATGTTATGGCAAGCTCGGCGAGAAACGCATCCGCACGCCCATGGACGCAGCGTTTGCGCCCCATCGGCCTGCGGGTCGCGGCAGAGACTCGGTTCTACGCCGGCACACTGTCGGCGAGACGCCGGACGACGCACAGTCGGCAACGGCCGGTCGTCCGCCGGCTGGCGGAGCAGACGAGGTCTGGTCGCGTAGGTCGGGTCGCAGATGGCTTCGATCGCCGGCGACGAAGCTCGGGCGGCCGTCGACCGGCGTCGCTCCGCGGCCGCGCGGGTCGGCACGGGACCTCTCCAGGCCGCCGGCTCAGGACGCCGGCAGCCGCGTGCCAGGCACCGGGCGCACGGCACCAGTCCCCGCCGGCCGTGGCGGGCCTCGACCCGATCGAGTGCGAGGACATCGACTCCATGCCACCGGCGAGAAATCCACAGGATTTCCCCAGGCCTCCAGCCGCAAAGAGCGGCACTTTTCGACGCCTCTCCCCTCTTGCCGGGACGTGTCCTGACCGCGTAGGTTTCCCCTTGCACCGAGCACGGAGCGCGAGTAGGTCGAAGCCGCTCCTGAGGGCCGTAGGCGGAAGCCGCAAGGCGGAGGCCGAAGGTTCCCGGGAGAGGTGGACGAAAGCGCAACCGGCTCGGTGAATTTTTTTGCCTTTGGAGCATGTGACAAGAAGTGCTAATTCGGCATGCCCAAACGGAAGTCTCCGCAAATTGCGGGAAGCGCGTTCCGACGCCCTTGCGAGCCGCGTCCAGGCCCGCTAGGTTTGCTCTTGCACCGAGCACGGAGCGCGAGTAGGTCGAAGCCGCTCCTGAGGGCCGTAGGCAGGAAGCCGCAAGGCGGAGGCCGAAAGTTCCCGGGAGAGGTGGACGAAAGCGCAACCGGCTCGGTGAATTTTTTTGGTCCAGATCGCTTCGACACCCGCAGCGTTCCGGGCGGCGGTCGACGCCTACTCGTTCGACGCACGCGCCGCTCGCGGTCGGCTCGCGGCCGCTGCTGCTCGTCGGCGAGGCGCACGGCGTCGGGCTCGCGCGTGCCGGCTCGTGCTCGCTCGTCGTCGCCGAGGCAGCTCGGAGCAACCGCCCTCGCCTTCGAGTGGTCGCACGAGGAGCTCGACCCGCTGCTCGACGACATTCGCTCGAGCGAGGCGCGTTCGATCTCGAGGCCCTCTGGCGGCTCCCACCCGACGCCGGAGGTCTTCGGCCGGAGACGGGCGCTTCACCGCCGGTCACGTCGCCCTCCTCGAGCGGCACTGGCGCGCAGGCCGTCTCGCGCAGGTGATCGCCGTCGACCGGCTCGATCCCGAGCCGCCGGCGCCCTGGCACGAGCGTGACCGCGACCTGGCCGGCCGCCTCGTCGAGCAGTGGGATCGCGTCCCGGCCGCCTCCTCGCGGTCGTCGGCGCCGCACACGCCGTCCGCAGCGCCCGGCACGCTGGCCGATCTGCTCGACGTCGACGGCGCGATGTTCGACTACGGCAGCGAGATCGAGCTGCCGGCCGGCAGCGCTCACGTTCTCGGTGCCGGCGGGGCCGCCTCCCGTCGTGCCCGGGCGCTAGGATCGCGCGCGTGCACCTGCGCGCGCCCGGCATTCGACCACGGCGTCATCTCGTTCCTCTGGGCGCTCTTCTTCGGCCTCTTGATCTGGATCGGCGGAGCTGCGGTCGGATTCTCCAGCGTGATCACCTTCATCGTCGGCTGCGTCGCCGGCTTCCTGATCTTCCTCTTCGTCCGCGTCTACGGCGAAGACGAGCCGCGCCGGCCCTGAGGGCCGGCCAGCGCGAAGACCAGCAGCCGCGCCAGCTCGCCGCCGATCGCCTGCTCGAGGCGCGCGTACGCCGACGGCCGGTCGTCGGCGACGGCGGCGCAATGGACGAGGAGCAACCCGGCTCCTCTGGAGGTGTGCGGCTGGACGTTCATCAGACCCGCGACAGGTATCGGCGGGCGCCTGCGCGTCACGGATCCCTGACGGGAGGGAACGCGCTACTCAAGTGCGAGGCGGCGCGCGTCGAAAGAGCCCGACCAGAGCTCGGCGTGGAACTCCGCCGCCGTCGCGGCGGCGTCGTCGCTCGAACAGGTGCTCCACCACCCCGACCTCGCGGTCGTTCACGAACGGGACGTCGACGTGCGCGCGACTGACGAGGTTGACCGACACCTTGCCGCACGCCGGGCAGCGCACGGCGAGCCCGACGCGGTCGCCCGAGGCCGCCGGCGCGAGCAGGCGGAACGCCGACGGGAAGACCGGGCGCGGCCGCTCCTCCGGCCAGCAGAAGAACGTCCACGGCCACTCCCCCGCCTTGATGTGCGCCGCGGCGACCTCGCCGAGCTCGACCGCGATCGGCTCGACGCGCGACGTCATCAGGTTCAGGAACGGCGTCGAGTCGTCGAGGCCGAGCGGCGCCCAGTCGAGCTCGTCGTGGCGCACGAGCCCGGGTGCTCGTCGCCGCAGCCGCAGTCGAACTCGACGCGGTAGACCGCCGGTGGTGCGCGCCCGGCAGCTGCTCGAGCGTGCGGAAGCGGGACAGGCGCACGTGCGTCTCGCCGTGGACGGGACACGCGAACGTGTAGCTCGTCGTCAGCGCGTCGTACATGCACTAGTCATACCCGAAACGACGGACGAGGCAGCCTCCGGAAGGGGGAATCGCGCGTCGAGCGCTCAGTACGCGATCAGCGCGTGCAGGTCGACGCCGTTCAGGCGCTCGCGGCCGCCGAGGAACGTCAGCTCGATGATGAAGCACGCGCCGACGACCTCGCCGCCGAGCTGCTCGACGAGCTTGCAGATCGCCTCGACCGTGCCGCCGGTCGCGAGCACGTCGTCGTGGATGATCACCCGCGCGCCGTCCGGGATCAGCTCCGGGTGCAGCTCGAGCGAGTTCTGCGCCGTACTCGAGGACGTAGCTGACGCTCACCGTCTCCGGCGGCAGCTTGCCGGGCCGCCGCGCCGGCACGAACCCGACGCCCGCCGCCTCGGCGATCGCAGCGCCGAGGATGAACCCGCGCGCCTCGGCGCCGACGACGAGGTCCGGCTCCTTCTCCTTGACCCAGCTCGGCGAGCTCGCCGACCGTCTGCTTGCAGCGCCGCAGCGTCGGCGAGCAGCGGCGTGACGTCCTTGAACCCCACGCCCGGCGTCGGGAAGTCGGGGACCTCCCGGATCTTCGTGCGCAGGTCGATCACTGCGCCAAGTCTCGCAGGTCGCGCCAGAAGAGGAGCGACGACAGCTCACCCGCGAGCTCTGCGAGTTGCTGCAGGTCGTGCAGGCCCTGCGCGCGCCGCTCGTTGCTGCGCGCGCGCAGCGCCGGGCGCGACGAGCTGCTCGAGCAGCGCCGCCTCGCGGCCGGCGGCGGTGCGGAACGTGCGCAGGTGCCGCGGGTCGACGCCGAAGCGCGTGAGCTGCGCGCAGGTCGCGGCGACGTCGGCGTCGGACTCCGGGTAGCGCTTGTCCGAGCCCGTGCCGTGCGGGGCGAGCAGCCCGAAGTCCTCGAGCTCCTTGGCGAGCCGGGTGTCGATGCCGGCGCGCTCGCAGAGCTCGTCGAGCGTGATCGTCTCCTCCTCCGCGCCGAGCGCGGCCGGCTTGCGGCGCTTGCGCTCCTTCGCGCCGGGCGCATCGAGCTCGTCCTTGATCACGCGCAGCGGCAGGAACTCGTCGCGCTGCAGCCGCAGGATCGTCTGCAGCCGCTCGAGGTCTGCCTCGCTGAAGAGGCGGTAGCCGCCCTGCGTGCGCCGCGGCGTCAGCAGCCCCTCGTCCTCGAGGTAGCGGATCTTCGAGATCGAGATGTCCGGGAACTCGTCGGCGAGCCGGCGCACGACCTCGCCGATGCGAAGCAGCCGCTCGCGAGCCGGGGGCTCGTGCGCGAGCTGCATCTGCTTCGCGGTGCTCGTCATGCGATGAAGGTCATCCGGTACTTGCCGATCTGCAGCTCGTCGCCCTCCGCGAGCGGCGCGCTGTCGATGCGCTTGCGGTTGACGAACGTGCCGTTCAGCGAGCCCTGGTCCTCGACCGTGAACTGGCCGTCCTGCTGCGACGAGCACCGCGTGGTTGCGCGAGACGGTGACGTCGTCGAGAAAGATCTCGCAGTCGGGCGACCGGCCGATGCGCGTGCGCTCGCCGGTCGGCTTGAAGCTCTCCCCCGCTCTGCCGCCGCCCGCGCGCACGACGAGCGCCGGGCCCTTCGATGCCCGAGGTCGTCGTGATGCTCGGCGTCGCCGATCTCCTCGGGCGAGAACGACTGCGTCGTCTCGACCGCGGGCTCGCCGTGCGCGAGCAGCGCGCCGCAGCGCGAGCAGTAGTTCGCGGACTCCGGGTTCTGGAAGCCGCACTCGCTGCAGTAGACCGACGCTCATGCGGGCGGCGCCGCCTTGCCCGTGAGGATCTCGGTCAGCCGGTCGACGTCGACCTGGTCGAGCACGCTGCGGCCGCCCGAGCTCTGCAGGCGCGCGACGAGCTCCGCGCGCAGGATGTCGATCTTGCCGTGCAGGATGCGGCGCTGGTAGCTGACCTCGCGCTCCTGCTGCTCGAGGTCGTCGATCAGGCCTTCAGCTCGGTCGTCGGAGAGCGAGCCGAGATCAGGGAGCGGTTCCACAGTGCCGCCTTTCGTCTTCGATTGGTCGAATCATTCCAGCAGAGAGTGTCCGAACCGTCAACCTCAGGTTAAGGGTTCGAACGTCCTTCAGCTCAGCGGGCTGCCGATCTCCTCCCGCTCGACGAGCTCGGTGACGAGCGCGCGGATCTCGCTCTCGAGCTCCTCCGAGAGCTCCTTCGAGGTCTCGCCCTCGGCGTAGAGGTGGACGAGCGGCTCGTCGGGGTCCGGCAGCACCTGGAACCAGCCGCGGTCGTCGAAGACCTTGATCCCGTCGCGCAGGTCGACGTTGGCGTCGGCGAAGCGCTCGTTGAGCACGCGCATGACGGTGCCCTTGAGCGCCCACGGGCACTGCGACCTCGCGGTGGATCAGCGTCGGCCGCGGCAGGCTCCGCGACGATCTGCGAGAGCGGCTGCGGCTCGTACTGGCGCGAGCAGCTCGAGCAGCTTGCAGAGCGACGCCATCGCGTCGTAGGCGGGCAGGAACTCCGGGAAGACGTAGCCGCCGCCCGGCCGCGCCCGCGAAGATCACGTCGTCCTCGGCCGCGACGCGCGTCAGCTCCGGCAGCGACGCCGGCGTGCGCACGACCTCGAGGCCGTCGCCGACCACCTGCTCGACCTGGCTCGTCGCGTTGATCGGGACGGCGACGCGGCCGCGGTGGCCGTTCGCGCCGATCAGCTGCAGGTAGAGGAGCAGCGCCTGGTCCGGCCGCACCTCCCGGCCGGTCTCGTCGATCAGGTAGATCCGCTCGGCCGAGCGGTCGAAGACGGCGCCGAAGTCGGCGTTGACCGCAGGCACGAGCCGCGTGCGCCTGGTCGATCGTCTCGCGCAGGCGCACCGGCGGCGCAGCCGGAGTCCGACTCGAACGAGTGCGCGGTGACCGCCTCGACGCCGAGCGGGCCGAGCACGAGCGGCAGCACGTAGCTCGCCGCCGAGTAGCCGTAGTCGACGACGATCCGGAAGCCGCGCGCGCGGATCGCCGCCACGTCGAGGTCGGCGAGCAGGTCGTCGGCGTAGCTCTCGCGCGCCCGCGCCGGATACGAGATCGGCGCCGACCTCGTCGAACGGCACGCGGCGCAGCTCCTGGCGCGTGAAGTGCTTCTCGATCTCCTTCTGCATCGACGCCGACAGCGCGACGCCGGGACGCTCGAAGAGCCGGATCTGCACCGCCTCCGGGGTCGTGCGAGGCGGAGCCGACGTGGAACGCGGCGTCGTAGCCCTGCGTCTTCAGGTGGTGCTTGCCGACCGGCGCCGGCAGCGTGCGCAGGTCGGCGACCTGCACGCCGGTCGAGTGCAGGCCGGAGATGATCGCGCGCTTGATCATCCGGTAGGCGGGCGCGCTCTCGCGGCTCGCGACGACGCGCGCGCCGCGCTTCAGCGCCGTGCCGAGCGCCGCGCCGAAGCGCATCGCGACCTCGGGCGTCAGGTCGACGTTGACGAGGCCGAGCACGCCGTCCTTGCCGAAGAGCGCGCGTCGTCGCACGCGACTCCCAGATCAGGCTCTCGTGGATCTGCGCGCCGTACTCGACCTCCTTGTACGGGTAGATGCGCACGCCGGGGTAGATGACCGACTGGTCGCCGAGCGTCACCTGGTCGCCGATCGCGACGCCCTCGTGGACACGCGCGTGCGCGCGGACGTCGCAGTTGCGGCCGAGGATCGCGCCCTCGACGACGGCGCTGCGCCCGATGTAGCAGGACGCGTCGATCACCGTTCGCGCGAGCCGGCCGCGCTCGCGCAGCGTGCAGCCGGGGCCGAGCACCGTGTACGGGCCGATCGACGACTCCGGCGAGACGGTGCAGTAGTTGCCGATGAACGCCGGGCCTTCGACGCCCTCGACGTCGTCGATCTCGACGCCCTCGCCGACCCAGACGTCGCCGCGGATCTTCAGGCCGCGGGATCGTTCAGGCGCACCTTCTCGTCGAGCGCGTCGAAGTTCGCCTGCCGGTACTGGTCGAGGTTGCCGATGTCCTGCCAGTAGCCGTCGCAGACGTAGCCGTAGATCGGGCGGCCCATCTCGAGCAGCAGCGGGAAGAGCTCCTTCGAGAAGTCGTACGGCCGGTCCGTCGGGATGTGCCGGAGCACCTCCGGCTCGAGCACGTAGATGCCGGTGTTGATCGTGTCGGAGAAGACCTGGCCCCACGACGGCTTCTCGAGGAACCGCTCGACGCGGCCGTCCTCGTCGGTGACGACGATCCCGAACTCGAGCGGGTTCTCGACCGACTTGAGCCCGATCGTGACCGCGGCGCCCTTCTCCTTGTGGAACTCGACGATCTTGCGCGAGGTCGATGTCGCAGAGCGCGTCGCCCGAGATGACGAGGAACGTCTCGTCGAGCACGTCGCTCGCGAGGCGCACCGAGCCGGCGGTGCCGAGCGGGCTCTCCTCGACCGAGTACTCGATGTTCGAGCCCGAGGTTCGTCGCCGTCGCCGAAGTACGAGCGGATCGCCTGCGGCAGGAACGCGACCGTGACGACGACGTCCTCGAACCCGTGCTCGCGCAGCAGCTCGAGGATGTGCTCCATGCACGGCTTGCCGACGATCGGCACCATCGGCTTCGGCTGGTTCGAGGTGAGCGGGCGCAGGCGGGTGCCCTCGCCGCCCGCCATCACGACGGCCTTCATGCACCGCAGCTCTCTCCGCGCCTTGACCGCGTACAACACCAGCGAGACGACGGCGAGCCCGAACCCGATCCAGAAGATCCAGAGCGGCCACTGCGTCGACGGCGCGCGTGACGATCGAGCAGCCGACGCCGAGGTAGAGCAGCCACGTCGCGACCTTGCCGAGCGATGTTCACCTCGAAGCGGTAGCCGCGCCCGATCAGGAACGGCGTCACCGCCATCAGCGAGCACGTCGCGGAGCGGGATCAGCGAGCGCGACCCACGGCAGGCGGCCGGCATGCCACTCGAGGATCACCGCGACGTCGATCATCAAGCCGGTCGGCGAGCGGGTCGGCGATCTTGCCGAACGCCGACTCGACGTGCCAGCGCCGCGCGAGGTAGCCGTCGATCTGGTCGGTGATGCCCGCGATCGACGAAGATGATCGCCGGCCGCCCAGCTGTAGCCGCCGTCCGACTGGCAGGATCAGCACGACGAACGGCGGGATCAGCACGAGCCGGACGATCGTCAGCGCATTCGGGATCTGCGCAGCTGCGGGGAAACGGTGCGAGCGGCCACGCTGAGAGGATACGGGCGTGCCGACGCTCTCGATACCCGGCTTCGTCGAACGCGCACTGCCACGCGTTCCAGCGGGCGCTGCGCGGGCGCGGCCGGCGGCGGCGACTTCTGGGCCTGGCGCGACGACGATGATCGCGCTCGCCGAGTCGCTGACCGTCGACGAGATCCGGCGCGAGTACGTCCAGGTCTACCGGGAGCTGCGCGCGAACGGCTACACGGCGGTCGGCGAGTTCCACTACCTCGGGCTCGAGGAGGCGCGCGCGGCGGCCGCGGCCGCCGACGAGGCCGGGCATCGAGTTCGTCTGCCTCTACGCGTGCTACCTGCGCGGCGGCAGTCCCCGCTTCCGCCAGGACTCGGTCGGCGGAGTACCTGCGGCAGCTCGAGGCAGCTGCGCGCCGACGGGATCCGCGTCGGTGTCGCCCCCCACTCCGTGCGCGCGTGCCCGGCCGACGCGCTCGCGCGAGCTCGGGCGGTACGCCGACCGAGCACGACCTGCCGCTGCACGTGCACGCCGACGAGCAGCCGCGCGAGATCGAGGAGTGCCTCGCCGAGCACGGGCTGCGGCCGATCGAGCTGCTCGACGCGCACCGGCTGTCTCGGCCCGCGGTCGACGATCGTGCACGCCACGCATGCCGACGGCCACGAGCTCGACCTGCTGCGCGACGCCGGCGCGCGCATCTGCGCGTGCCCGACGACCGAGGCGAGCCTCGGCGACGGCTTCCTCCCGGTCGCGCGCGTCTGCCACCGCGAGATCGGACTGTGCATCGGCTCCGACTCGAACGTGCGCATCGACCCGCTCGAGGAGCTACGCGAGCTCGAGGGCATCGCACGCCGCCAGACCGGCAAGCGCGGCGTCATCTCGGTCGACATGCTGCTCTGCTTCGGCTCGGACGAGGGCGCAGCCGCGCTCGGCCTCGAGACGTGGCCCGACGCCGTGGTCGACCTCGACCACGACGCAGCTGCGCGGCGTCGCCGAGGCAGACGTCTACGACGGCCTCGTGTTCGGCTGCGCCGGCGACGGTGCTGCGGAAGACATCCGACCAGTAGCGCGTGCGCACGAGGTAGGCGTACTCGGCGGCGCGGCCGTGCAGGCCCCACGCCCCGTCGTAGGAGAGGTAGCGGTAGCCGCCGCGACGGCGTGGTCTGGCCGCGGGCTCGATCTGCGTGCCCTCGTGCCACTCGTTGTACGAGGTGATCGTGACCCGGTCGGCGCCGCGCGACGATCGCCGCGTGCCACATGTGGTCGTAGGTGGCGCCGTTCTTGCCGCAGCTTCACCTTCGGGTCGCCGCTGCCGCGCCGCGCGTCGTAGCCGGGCCCGACCGACGGCGCGCAGAGGAGGTGCATCTTGTGCGCCTGCGCGCAGAGCCGCATGAACTTGTCGCCGCCGTACATGACGATGTCGTAGGTGTAGACGCCGTCGAAGCCCGCGGCGGCGGCGGCTCCGACGAGCGCGGTCTGCGCGATCAGCGTCACGCCCTCCGCATGCAGCGTCGTATTCGCCGCCGATCCAGTCGGCGACGGCAGCTCGAGTGCGCGATAGACGTAGAACGTGCGGATACCGAGCCCGTGCAGGTAGCGCACGTCGTCGACCGTGCCTGCGACCGTCCGGCCGGGGTAGGGCTCGAGGTGCGCGGCGACCGCGAGGCCGGCCGCGTGCGCGGCGGCGAGCACGGCGGGCAGGCGTGCGTCCTCGGGCGAGCCTCGCCCCCACCAGGAGACCGCGACCTCGTCGACACCGGCGACGTGCAGCTCGTCCATCTGCGCGCCGATCACGAGCCGGTCGGCCGACGAGTAGAGGCCGCGTGCCGGGTAGAACGCCGACGCGATGTCGTTCGGCGGCGCGTGGCCGCGCTGCGACCAGTGCTGGTAGCCGCCGTCGTGCGCCGACGTCGCGTACCAGGGGTAGTAGAACGCCGAGACGCGCGTCGCGGCCTGCGCGCGTGACGGGCAGGCAGAGCGCAGCCAGGGCGAGAAGGAATGGGAGGCGCCGCATGACGGTGGGTTGGGCGGGATCATCATCCACCAATCGGAGGGCGGCAATGGGCCGGACGGCTCATTCCGGTTGCATACCGAGGCCCACCGAACGAGGGATGCCCCGCCACCCGGAACGGCCGATATCCCTTGCGAAATGGATTCTGCGGCCAAGCGGCGCCTCGGCGACATCGTCGTCGAGCGGAATATGGTCACGCCCTACCAGCTCGAGCAGGCGCTCGACGAGCAGCGGGCGCACGGCGGCAAGCTCGGCGAGGTGCTGGTCGAGCTCGGGCTTCATCACGCGCGTCGAGCTCGCCAGCGTGATCGGCCAGCAGTGGGACGACCTCCGCGCGGCCCGCGGGCTGAACCCCGCGGCCCCCGCTCCCAAGGCGACGCCGGCGACCGCCGTGCCCGAGGCGCCTTCGGCCGCCGAGGTTGCGCTGCGCGAGCGGCTCGAGGCGCTGACGACGGAGCTGGCCGCGCGCGACCAGCGGATCGCCCAGCAGGACGCGACGATCAACGCGCTCCTCTCGCGCGTGACGGCGCTCGAGCGGCCCGCTGCGGCGTAGCCCGACTAGACCGACGCGGTGATCGTGATCCCGCCGCGGGCCTTCTGGCGGAGCGAGACGTGCACGGCGCCGGCCTCGAGCTCGAGCGCGGCGGCCACCTCGTCGCGGATCTGCACCGCGAGCGCCTCGCAGAAGACGCCCTGGTCGTGGAAGCGCGAGAGGTAGATCTTCAGCGACTTCGACTCGAGGCAGAGCGCTCGCGGCCGGTACTCGATCGTGGCCGTGTAGAAGTCCGGCTGGTTCGTGATCGGGCAGACCGCGGTCAGCTCGTCGCTCACCAGCTCGACGCGCTCGACGCCCGGGTTCGGGAACGTCTCGAGGCCTGCGTAGGCGTCGCTGCCGGCGTGCCCGAGGGCGACGAACTCGCTGGTCCATGCCGACGTACTGTAGACGCGTGCCGCGCGTCTACCTGGCCGGTCCCGCCGTTCGCCGACGAGTACCGGCGGCGTGCAGCGGCGCTCGCCGGGGCGGCCGGCTGCGAGCCCGTCGATCCGATGCGTCGCGACTTCCGCGGCCGCACCGCCGGGCAACGAGGCGGAGATCGTCGAGGGCGACCTGGCCGACATCGACTGCGTGCGACGTCGTGCTCGCGGCGTTCACGGCACCGGACGAGGGCACGGCGATGGAGGCGTGGTACGCCCACTCGCGCGGCATCCCGGTCGTCGTCTACACGGGCGGCACGCCGGCTCACCCGTGGACGACCTACGTGGCCGCCTCGGTGCACGCGTCGCTCGACGACGCGGTCGCCGCGCTCGGCGGCTGAGCGGCGTTCGGGACGTGTCCCAGGGACTGTCCCCGGGACATGTCCCGAAGCAGGGCGCGGCGGGATTGGCGCGAATCCCTTTCGGGCACACCCGCGTTACATCGATGACCAACTACTCGGGAGGCGCACGCAACATGGGAATTCTCTGGATCATCCTCATCGTCATCCTCGTGCTGGCCCTGCTCGGCTTTTTCGGCCGCGGCCGCTTCTAAGGACGATGCGTCTGCGCCGGGGCGGCCTCGGTCGCTCCGGCGCTACCAGCACTACTCCACCACCAGGCGGAGCCCTCGCCCTCACGTCGAATGACGGGGCAGGATGGGACGCTGGTGGCACGACCGGTTCGGTGACGTCGGCAGACAGGAGGCCTTCGGCTACCTCGTCTGGCTGACCGCCGGCGCCGTGGTTGCGATTCCCGAGGCCTGGTCGGCGCTCGGGGACGGCGACGCGCCGTGGCCGACGATCTCCGGGACGATCGGTGAGCTCGAGTACCGGCATCCCTGGACGGCGCTGCTCGTCGTCGGCGTGATCGTCGTCGTCGCCTACTACGCGTTCCGCTATCCGACCGCCGAGCCCGACACGTGTAACCGCACCGCCGGCGGCCGGCTCACTCACGCCGACCGGCCCCGCCCGATGGTGCCGTGGTGGCTCTTCTTCCCGGTCGCCGTGAGCGCAGTGGTGGTTGGCAGCCTGATCGCCTACCAGAGCGATCCGCACGACAAGTACCGCCTGGGCCGTACGTTCTACGGCCTGATCGCGGTCTTCTGGGTCGTGCTCCCGACGCTGATCGCCTACCCCCGGCACGGGCGCGAAGCACCGTTCACGACCTTCTTCCAGACGCTGCGCAACCTCGAGCGGCGTCTGCGGCCGCTGGCCGTCGTGGTCGCCTGGGGGCTCGTCGTGCTCGTGATCCACCTGGTGCTCTACCCGTGGCCGGCGATCATCCCCGACCTGAAGGACCTGCACGACACCTACGAGCGGCAGCGCCCGCACCAGCAGCTGCAGCCGCCGCCGGGGACGCCGCCCTCGCCGTACGCGCCGTGAATTGCCTCGAACGGGGGTTGTACGGGGTCGCCCCGCGAGCCGATGGAATGGGTGCACGAGGTTGGGTCTCCGCCGCACCTGCGAGCTGCATGCAGGGGCCGGGAGGCTCTACCGACCTCGGGTGATCGGAGCGCCTCTGGGCCCGGAGTCTGGGGAGAGTCGTTCACGAGATCGCCAAGCACTCGGAGAGCCGCTCCTGTCGCCAGGGGCGGCTCTTCTGCTGCCTGCTCAACGGTCGCCGGGCTGACGCGTCGAGCGCGGCGACCCTAGGCCGTGACCGTCCGGTCCGAGACCATGTAGGCCATGATCAACGACAGCGGGAAGAAGATCAGGCTGAGGAGGAAGTACCCGAAGAAGCTGTGCCCCTTCCGAGCTGCCACCCGGGCCGGCCAGAACGCGATCGCGATCCAGATGATGACGAACAGGATCCAGAGCAACATCGTCGCCTCCCTCTCGAGGTGACCCCTTGTCCATCGACTATGGGCGCGGCGGGACGCGGCTACGTCATACGGATGGCATGAAGTCGGGCGCCTCGAGGCGCGGATCGAGGGGCGCCGTCCAGCCGCGCCCCTCGATCGAGTCCGAGCTCCCCGTTAGCCCAGGGAGTCCTTGAAGCCGCGCCAGTGCGCCGTCAGGGCGTAGAGCACCAGGACGTTGAGCGCAACGATCAGGATGTTCCAGAGCGGATACGCCTGCGGATAGTTCGCCATGAACCCGATCTGGGCGATCGCGTTGACGAAGACGCCGACGATCGCGGCCCAGCGGGCCCAGCTCGAACCGGCGAGCAGCGCCAGTCCGACGAGGATGAGCAGCGCACCCCAGATGAGTGTCAGCCAACCCCACGTCGTCACGTCGACGATGGCGATGCCCTTGGGCGTGGCGACCACGTACTCGTCCTTGATGATCGCGACGAAGCCCTGCAGCATGTCGATCGCCCCAATCATCAACAGCACGAAGCCCGCGAAGACGATCCACCCCACCCACGAGTCGCGTGCTCCTACCGTTTCCTGTGATGCCATACCGAATGCTCCTTTTCCGAAGGTCGACGGCTCGTGAGGCTCGCGGGTCGGCGCTCCGAGGACATCGTCCGATTCGGGTGAATCGGCTACTCCGTGGGCGGCCTCTCAGGCTCCGGCGCCGGACCCGCGAGGGCAGCCTCGATCCGGTCGAGGCGCCGCTCGAGGCGGTCGAACTGCTCGGACGTCGTCAGCTCGTGATCCGAGCGGGGGTGTTCGAGGCGCGCCCGAGCCACGAACGTGCTCGTGATCGACGCCGTGATCACGGTCAGAAAGCCGATCCCGAAGACCATCACGAGCGCCGCCAGGAACTGTCCCCCGGCGGTCGTCGGCACGTTATCGCCGTACCCGACGGTCGTGACCGTCTGGACGGCCCACCAGAGTCCCGATCCGACCGACGGGAAGTTGCTTCGATCGATGACCGTCATCGCCACTCCCGCTGCGACGGTGATCGCGACCGATGCCGAGCCGATGACCAACGCAGCACCGCGCGGTCGCGACGCACGCGCCACCGCCCTGTCGAGCCGCCGTTCGATCCGTGTCTGTCCTTGCATCGGTGTCGTCGGTTGCGCGTTGGGCAACCGTGACCCGAAGGTCTCCGATCGGCGCGGCGCGAGCGTCATCCACACCGGGTGAACTCCACGCTTTTCCAGCCCCGCGGCCCGTCCCGGGAAAACGCCCGGGAATCGGGGCGTGGACGTTCATACCTTCCGGATGACGTCTTTGCGGCGACCGGCAGCGACGCTAGCCTCCCTCGATGAGCAACGCTGCGACTGCGGACCCGTCCGCCGAACCGTCGGCCGTCCTGCCGTTCCACGACCCGTCACGCCGGCGGCGCCTGGTCAAGGTCGCCGGCTGGCTGATCGGGATCGCGCTGACGATCGTCGTCCTCGACCTGCTCGGGATCGACGTCCGGGGCTGGCTCTCCGACCTCTGGCAGCAGATCAAGGACGTGCCGGCGCGCTACATGGTCGCCGGACTGACGTTCCAGACGGGTCAGACGCTGCTCGCCGGGCTCTCCTACTACGGCATCCTCCGCGCCGCGTACCCCGGCCACGTCGAGTTCTGGCCGATCGTCACCGCCTATGCCGTGGGCGTGTCCATGAACAACTTCCTCCCCGCGAACATCGGCACGTTCGTGACCCTGCTGATGTTCGTCGCCATCATCCCGGCGTGCACGTTCGCAGGCGCGATCGCCGCGTACCTCGTGCAGAAGATTTTCTTCACGGTCGCCGGGACGTTCGTCTACCTCTACCTCTTCCTGTCCGTGCCGGGGTCGTTCGACCTCAACCTTGGCAACCTCTCGAAGCATCCCGTCGCGTCGATCGTGATCGCCGCGGGGGCCGTGATGCTGCTCGTGATCGTCGGCCGGATCTTCTGGCGCCAGGTCAAGAAGCTCTGGCTCCAGGCCAAGCAGGGCGGGGCGATCCTCGCCCATCCGAAGCAGTACTTCACCCATGCGTTCCTTCCCTCCCTCGGCGTCGTGGCTCTGCAAGCTGACGGTGATCGGCATCTTCCTGGCGGCCTTTGCGATCCCGGTCACGTTCGAGTCGATCATGTGGGTGACGGGGTCGGGCTCGCTCGCGAACGTCGCCTCGTTCACGCCGGGCGCGGTCGGGATCACGCAGGCGACCAATGCGCTGGCGCTCGACACGTGCTGCGGGGTCGCCAAGGGCGTTGCGGTCGATTACTCGACCGCGCAGCAGCTGATCACCACCGCGTGGAACGTCGTGGTCGCACTCATCCTCGTCGTGTCGGTCTTCGGCTGGTCGGGCGGCAAGCTGCTCGTGTCGCAGTCGTACTCGGACGCCAAGGTCAAGGTCGCCGAGCAGAAGGCGTCGCGCGCCGAGAAGAGGTCCCAGAAGCGGGCAGAGCGCGAGGCGTCGGGCCGGAGCAGGTTCAGCCGGCACCACGACGACGAGGCACCGCCGGAGACGGAGGAGAGGGCGATGACGGACGCCTCGTACGGCCACGCCATGTCCTGGCATCCCGAGTCGACCCGAATCCGCCTGTTCCCGCTGCTCGTGTCGTGGTTCGCGACGGGCGTCGCGCTGATGGTGGCCGCGTGGGTCCTACCCGGCGTCGAGATCGTCAGCTTCTTGGGCGCGCTGCTCGTCGCGGCGATCGTCGCCGTGTTGAACGCCGTCATCCCCCCCGTGCTCGCCGCGCTGCGTCTGCCGCTGACGCTCGTGCTGGGGTTCTTGCTCGTGCTGGTCGCAGACGCGTTGATCCTCCTGATCGCCGCAAACCTGAAGCTGTCCGACGGCGCGCTCACCGTCGACAACTTCGGCTGGGCGCTGCTCGCATCGCTGGTCGTCGCTGCGGTCAGCGTCGTGCTCGCCGTCTTCCTCGGCTCACAGGACGGCTCGTCGATCCGCATCGCGCGTCGGATCGCGCGTCGCCAGGGCGTGATCGCGAGCACTGACGTCCCCGGCATCATCTTTCTCGAGATCGACGGGCTCGCCCTGCCGGTGCTCAAGCGCGCGATGCGCGACGGCAATGCGCCGACGATGGCTCGTTGGCTCGCCGAGGCGGGGTACCGGCTGACCGAATGGGAGACCGATCTCTCCTCACAGACGGGGGCCAGCCAGGCGGGGATCCTGCTCGGATCGAACGACGACATCTCGGCGTTCCGCTGGGTCGAGAAGGAGACCGGACTGCTGATGACCTGCTCCGCGCCGCCGGACTGCGCGGAGATCGAGCGGCGGCACGCGACCGGCGTCGGCCTGCTCACCGACGGTGGCGCCAGCCGGGGCAACCTGCTCTCGGGCGAGGCAGAGGCCGTGATCCTCACCGTCAGCCGGATGGACGAGGAGAAGAAGTCCAATCCCGGCTACCGGTCGTTCCTCGCCAACGGCGACAACGTGACCCGCACGCTCGTCCTGTTCGTCTGGGAGGTGATCCTGGAGTGGATCGCGGCGTTTCGCGCGATTCGCCGGGACGTGCATCCGCGCGGCCACCGCGGTGGCATCTACCCGCTCATGCGGGGCGCGCTCTGCGTCTTCGTGCGCGACCTGATCGTCTCGGGCGTGCTCCTCGACATGATGCGCGGGCGGCCGGCCGTCTACGCGACCTTCTCCAGTTACGACGAGGTGGCGCACCACTCCGGTCTCGAGCGCGCCGACACGCTCGAGGCCCTGCGCAAGCTCGACGAGCGCTTCGCGCTGATCGAGCGCGCGCGCCCCTACGCGCCGCCGGCCGTATGAGCTCGTCGTCCTCTCCGATCACGGGCAGACTCAAGGCGCGACGTTCAAGCAGCGCAACGGCTACGGCCTCGACGAGCTCGTCGAGCGGTCGCTCTCGCAGGGCGCAGTCGCAGGGATCGCAGGCGGAGACGAGCAGCATGCGATGGTGGGCAGCGCCGTCAAAGAGGCGACCGGCAAGCAGGCGAAGCGACCCAAGAACGACGTCTCCGACCGCGACGTCGTCGTGCTGGGCTCGGGAAACCTCGGCCTCATCTACCTGATGGAGGAGAAGCAGCGCCTGACCCTCGAGGAGATCGAGCAGCGGCATCCGGACCTCGTTCCGGCCCTGCGTGCCCATCCGCATGTCGGCTGGCTGCTCGTGCACTCGTCGGAGCACGGCGCGGTCGCCCTCGGCCCGCGCGGCGAGCACTACCTCGAGACCGGCCGCATCGACGGCGAGGACCCGCTCGCGGCGTTCTCGCCGACTGCTTCGGCCCACCTGCTCCGCACCGACGGCTTCGCGCACGTCGGCGACATCATGGTCGGCAGCTTCTACGACGCCGAGTCGGACGAGGGCTGTGCTTTCGAGGAGTTGATCTCGTTCCACGGCGGCATCGGTGGCTACCAGACGCGCCCGTTCATCCTGCACCCGTCGCGGCTCGAGGCGGGCGACGCGCCGATCGTCGGTGCCGCCGCCGTGCACGGCGTCCTCACGGGCTGGCGGAAGCAGCTCCAGGCGTCGGAGCCCGAGGAGACTCGAGCGACCCCGGCGGTGCCGGCCGGCGTGCCCGCTCACCCGGAGTAGACCGCAGCCCTCCACTGGAGCTTGCGGGTTCCCGGGGCATGCGCTACAACGCCGCCGCTCGGGCCGCCGAGCCCCGGCGTTTGAGGCCCGTCCTCCGCCGGGTACGTACCGTTCGTCGACACCCATCGCGGAGGGGTCTGTGGTGAGTCGACGGGTTGAGTTGCTTGGCGGGCGCGCGACTTCTGCGGCAGCCGCAAACCCGCCAAGCCTCACCACCGCCTGCCCACGAGCCTGCGTAAGCGTCTGCGGGCCGGGCCGATGGGCCTGACTGCGTCGAACGCGCTGTTCAAGGGGCGACGAGCACAGTAACGTCCCCAGCAATCGTGCCCGCTGGATACGCACTGGTCGTCGACCTCACGCTTGGAGTCGCGCTCCTCACGACGATCGGCTGCGCCGCAACATGCTCCTCTGCCGTGGCGGGACAGCCACGGCACAGACGACTTGTCGGTTGGCTGCTCGTCGCCGTGCCCCTCCCGTCTGTTGTCGCCGCCCGCCTCGTCCTGCCCTCCTCGGCGCTCGGCGCCCAGGGCGCCTTTGCGTGCGGCGTGCTCGCATTCGCGGTCGGCGCCCTCCTCGTGCTGAGCGGCCGCGGCGACGGCCGTGACCCTGGAAGCGAGCGCGATCCCGACCCTGCGCCTTGGTGGCCGGACTTCGAGGAGGAGTTTCGCGCCTACGCGCGGGAGCAGTCCCGGCGTCGCATAAGCATTTAGGGTGGTTGCTCGACCGGCCGATATGAGAAGATCATGACGAGCATGGGCATTCAGACGTTCGTTCTTGCCTTGGTCTGCGGCGGGGCGCTGCTCGCGCTTTGGATCATCGCGCGCTTCACGAACTTCGGGCCGCGCTCGATCGCCTGGGCGATCGTGCACGTGATCGCAGCCTGCGTCTTGCTCCGGTTGGCGCGCTTTCCGCTGGCTGCGGTCGGCGGCAGCGGCATCCCGGAGGCTGCCTACGTTCAACTCTTCGGCGTCGCTCTGCCTCTCTTCATCTACGGCTTCCTCAGCGGTGGCTGGATCGGCCGGGCCGCGCTAGCCCGGCTCGACCGATAGCTCGCGCGAAGGCGCCGGGTCAAAAGATCCCGCCGCCGAGAAATGCCGGAGCGAGGATGACGATGAACATCACCGGCAGGATGAAGATCGCGATCGGGAAGAGCATCTTCACCGGCGCTTTCTGAGCCCGCTCCTCGGCGTGCATCTGCCGCTGATGCCGGAGGTCGCCCGCCTGTGCCCGCAGGATCCCGGCCAGCGGTGACCCGAGGTCGTCGGAGGCGAGCACCGCGTTCGCGAACGCGATCGCAGACTCTGTCCCGACACGGTCGGTGAAGCTGCGAAGTGCCGCCCGCCGCGACTCGCCGATCCTGAGCTCGGTCAGGATCCGGCCCAT
This sequence comes from uncultured Actinomycetes bacterium, assembly GCA_963698925.1. GTDB lineage: Bacteria > Actinomycetota > Thermoleophilia > Gaiellales > Gaiellaceae > PALSA-600. The sequence continues at coordinate 90,664 of CAVOSR010000001.1, forward strand.
CTCCTCCGCGAGGGGGCCGTCGTGCGCTTCGATGAGATGGTTGAGGGCCGCGTCGAAGCTCATCCCGGCTTCGATCGCGATCACGAGCTGATCGACGAAGTTCGGCAGTTCGGCGTCGATGCGGTCTGCGCGGCTCGTCGCCGCCTTCTTGAGGAAGAAGGTGGGCAGATACAGCCCGACGAATCCGAAGAACAGCGCAAGCACGATCTTGCGTGGGCCTTCTGCCAGTGAGAAACCCATGAGAAGGCCAAGGAACGTGAGCAGGACACGGCCGGCCATGAACTTCTCGGCAGTCAGCCGCCGCGACGCTCCCGCCCGGTAGAGCTGAGCACTGATGTCGTCCGGCGACTCCTTGCGCCAGATCTTCAGGTGGACGCGCACGAGCAGCGCGGCCAGGCGCGGGAGCAACACCGACTGACGCCCGGCCTCGGACTGTTCGCCCCCACTCGTTGCCGCGGAGAAGCGAACCGCCTCGAGCGCGCCGCGCCGCTCGCGGTCGGCCGCCTGGCGCGGTCGGGTCAGCTGAAAGGCGCAGAGTGCGAGGCAGGCGATGCCTGCGACGAGAAAGATGATCATCGTTAGTACCTCACAGAGACGATGCGTTTGAGGAACAGGGCTCCGATCGCCATCGACGTCAGGCAGATGCCAATGAGCATCTGGCCGCCCGATGTCGTGTACAGCGGCGTCATGTAGGTCGGGCTGATCACCGTCATCAGCGCTGCGAGGCCGATCGGGAGCCCCACGAGCACGATTGCCGACATTCGGCCGAGCGAGGTCAGGGCGTGCACCTTCCGGGCGTGGCGTTGCCGCTCGCGCACCGTCTCCGACAGCGTGTCGAAGAGGCCGGCGAGCGAGCCGCCGGTCTGGGCCTGGACGTTGACCGCGGTTGCGACATACTCGAGATCGGCGGATCCGATTCGCTTGCACATCGCATTGATCGCCTGGTCGAGCGGACGCCCGAGCCTCTCCTCGCCGAGCACGCGCGTGAACTCCTCAGAGGCGGGAGCTGCGCTGTCGTCGGCGATCGCCCGCAGGGCCGACCGCAAGCCGTGGCCGGCGCGCAGCGTGGACGCGATGGTCGCGAGCACGTCCGGCAGCTGCCGGTCGAAGGCTTGCGTGCGGCGATGGGCGACGATCCGAAGGACGATCAGCGGCGCGACGAGGCCGCCCAGCATGAGCAGCAAGGCGATGGCGGGCGCGGCGCCGAGGATCGTGCCCAGCGCGCCGAGGAGGAACGCTGCAAGCAGCGCGAGGTACGGGATGTGGCCGCGGCGCAGCTTCAGGCCCGAGCGCTCGAGCATCACCGCCAGGCGACGGCCGCCCGGGAGCTCGTCCAGCGACTGCTCGGTCCAGTCGAGCAGTGACTCGAACCCGGCGTGGCGGTCAGCCGGTAGCTCCGCGGCAAGGTCGCCGCGTGTGACGTGCGGCTCGAGCAGAGCGCCGATCTCGACGCTGCGGCGGCGCCCGCGTCCGGCAGCAGCGGCAGCGCCGAGCAGGAGCGCCGTGAGCAGGACGACGACCGCAGCCGTGATCGGGCTGCTGACGATCGAGCCGGGAATTGCATCGAGCAGGCCACGGTCCTCCGTCGGAATCTGCAACGGCGTCGTGGCCGTCGCTCCGCCTGCCCGCACGGTCAACGAGGCCCGGTCACCGGCGTGCGCGCGTGAGAGATACGAGAGCTGCCATGTTCGGTCGAGCTCCCGGGCCAGGGCGCGGTACGTCGCCCCGAGGCGAGCAGCATCCGCGGTATCGAACTGTCGGCCGCCGGTGGCCGACGCGAGCTCGGCCAGAGGCTCACGATCCGAGCTGGAGCCCGCCGCGATCGAGTAGACGATCACGTTGGCGCGCTTCGCGGCGGCGATCGCCTGCGCGAGCGTGCTCTTCGAGCCGAGATCGTGACCATCCGTCAGGAGGACGAGAACCCGTGTCCCATCCCCCATTCGCCGCAGGTGCGCGACCGAGAGACCGACGGCGTCGTACAGCGCCGTTCCTGTCTCGGTGTCCGGAGCCAACGACCCGAGCACCCGCTCGACGTCGGACTCCGTCGTGGCGGGCGCGGTCAACGCCAGGGCTTCGTGGCCGAACGCAACCAGGCCCACTGCCCCTGCGTTGCGCCCGGCGAGGAATTCGCCTGCCGCACGCTTCGCTTCGCGGAGCGGCCGGCCCGACATCGACGACGAGTTGTCGACGGCGAGGACGATCGCCTGCGCTGAGCCGAGCTCGCGCGCCTCGACGTAGCCCGCAGGACGCCCGTCCTCGACGAGCGCGGGCCTCGAGCCCTGCGGGACGACCGCGGTCAGCTGGACGCGGGGAAACTCGTCGACACCGACGCCGCGGATCGTCACGTGGCCCGCCGCCCCCGCCGCGGTCGGTACCGCGAGGGAGAGCAGCGAGATGAATGAGAGGAGCGCCCGCCTCATGCCGCGTTGAGCCAGGTCGAGGGCGGAAGCTCGACGCCGTTCGCAGCGAGCTTCGAGACGAAGCTCGGGCGGAGCGCGGTCGAGCGGAGCGGGCCGAGCAGCGGTGCCCCGCCACCCGCGCCGAACTCGGGGGAGCGAGCGACGAACAGATCCTGGAGCGTGACGACGTCGCCCTCCATGCCGGCGACCTCGGTGATCTGGGTGACGCGGCGCGAGCCGTCGACGAGCCGTCCGATGTGAACGAGGAGGTCGAAGCCGCCTGCGATCTGCTCACGGATCGCTTTGACCGGCAGCTCGATCCCGGCCATCAGCACGAGCATCTCGAGCCGGTGGATGGCGTCACGCGCCGAGTTCGCGTGGATCGTGGTCAGCGATCCGTCGTGGCCGGTGTTCATCGCCTGGAGCATGTCGAGCGACTCGGCACCGCGAACCTCGCCCACGATGATCCGGTCGGGCCGCATGCGCAGGGCGTTGCGAACAAGGTCGCGAATGCGCACCTCTCCCTCGCCTTCCACGTTCGGCGGGCGCGACTCGAGCGGGACGACATGCCGCTGCAGCAGCCGAAGCTCGGCCGCGTCCTCGACGGTGATGATCCGCTCGTTCCCGGGGATGTACGCGGAGACGGCGTTCAGCAGTGTCGTCTTACCCGTTCCCGTGCCGCCCGAGATCAGCATGTTGAGCTTTCCGCGAACGCACTGCGCGAGGAAGTGGGCAGATTGCTCGTCGAGCGTTCCGATCCCGACGAGGTCGTCGAGCGTCAGCGCATTGCGGGCGAACTTCCGGATCGTCAAGGTTGGACCGCCGAGCGCAAGCGGCGGGATGATCGCATTGACGCGGCTGCCGTCGGGCAGGCGGGCGTCGACCATCGGCGATGACTCGTCGATGCGCCGGCCGACCTGCGAGACGATCCGGTCGATGATCCGGAGGAGATGGGCGTCGTCGACGAAGGTCGCGTCCGTTTCCTCGACCCTGCCCTCGCGCTCGATGTACAGCTGGTCGTAGCCGTTCACCATCACCTCGGTCACCGACGGGTCCAGCAGAAACGGCTCGAGGGGGCCGTAGCCGAGAATGTCGGCGGCGATCTCGCGCTCGAGCTCGGCCCGATCGCTCGGGCTGAGTGGTGAGTCCTCGACGTTCAGCTCCTCGAGGACGATCGCGCGGACGCGCCGCGCGAGCTCGTCGGTCCCTTCGAGGTTGAGGAAGGCGCTTCCGAGCCGGGCGATGCACGTCCGGTGGATCTTCGTCTTCAGCTCGGCGTGCGGGTCCTTCGAGCGTGCACGCACCGTGCCGCGGTCGACCTGCAGGCGCTCGGCGAGCACTGACGCATCGCTGCTCCGCGACAGTCCATTGCGATCGATCGGGTTCATCGTCTACCTCCAATGAAACGGCGCTTCGACTTCTGCTGGTCAAACTCGGGCTGCTTGAAGACGTCGGAAGCCAAGTCGCCAAGGGCACGCGAGAACTTGCTCCTCTCGTCGGCAAGGACGATCGGCATCGCGCGATTCACTGCCGCCGGGACAGCCGGGTCGTCCGGCAACTCGTACGCGATTGCCGCTTCGAGCGCATGCTCGATGTCCGACCGTCCGAGAGCGCCCGGAGCGCCTACGCGGTTGGCGACGAGCGATACGCGTTCGCGGTCGAACCCGAGCCGGTCGATCGTCTCCAGACCGATGCGAACGTTCTTCAACGACGTGACCTCGGGGTTGCAGATGAGCAGCAACCGGTCGGTCTGGTCGAGTGCAGCGAGCATCGCCGTGTCGAAGAGCGGTCCGGTGTCGATCACGATCGCCTCGTACGCGTTGCGGGCAGCGTCGAGCACCGCCGCGAGCACGGCCTGGCCGACGACGTCGGCCTCCTCGGGGTGTCGCGGCGCCGGCAGCACAGCCAGCCCGGAGCGCGGATCAGTACTCACGAAGGCGGCGAGCTTGTCCGCGTCGATCGTTCCCGTCGATGCCGCAAGATCGGCGATCGTCGCGCGAGGGGTCACCGCCAGCGTGAGCGCCGAGTCGCCGAACTGCAGATCGAGGTCGACGAGGAGGGTACGCATCCCGGAGCGCGCGGTCGCGACCGCGAGATTCGTGGCGAGCATCGTCTTGCCGCTTCCGCCCTTGGGCGAGAAGACGGTGACGACCCTTCCGGAGGCGCTGCCGGTCGTGGCGCGCGCCGCCTTCCGGACCGCGAACAGCAGCGTCTCCGTCGACTGCGGCAGAACGAGGACATCGACGGCTCCGATTGCGAGACCGGTTTCGACGATCCCGTTCGGCACGCCGTAGGCGGCAAGAATGAGCGGAGCGTCGGCGAGCTCGCCCAGCCGGCGGACATCGTCGGGGATGCCCGGTGCCGACGACGACTCGACGACGTGCAGCGCGACGTCCGCGGTCGACGGTGACTCGCCGCCGAGGGCGTCCGGCCGGATGACGGAGATCCCCGGTTCCTGCTCGAGCGTTGCCGCGAGCGCGTTGGCCGCCGGCCCGCTCAGGAGGATCCGGAGCCCCGTCGGATGGTGACCGTTAAGGGGCATCGACAGCCTCCGGGAAGCCGCCTGCGATCTGGGCGTCGGCGGTCTCGGTCGGCAGCCCGCGCCCGAGGATCGAGTGGAGCGTCTCCAGGCTCGGCTTGCTGTCGCGCGGAATCTTGGTCGGCCGCAGCGCGAAGAACCAGGTGCTCATCTTCATGGCCCAGCCCATCGTCTGTGCCTGGCGGTCGGTCATCACGACCGTCGCGGGAATCTCCTCATCCGTGCGCATTCCATTCGCCTTGCCGGCATCGGGAGCTTCGAGCACGAGCAGGTTCTTGAGGATCACGCGGGTCGTCGCGCGGGCTGGTCCGGTGTGGTACCGAACGGTCGCGACGACATCGACGCGGTCACCATCCTTGAGCGTGCCGGCCAGCATCTGGCTCGGTGTGCCGAGGACGGCGACGGCGCGCTGACTGCGCGAGAACTTGGCGAAGATGCCGCCCTGTGCGAGCGGCTTGAATTGGCGGAGCGTGATCTGCTCGCCCTTGTAGATCGGATCGGCAGCGACCTTGGACGTCAGCGGCGCAGCGCTCGCCACCGAGCCGTCGACGAGGGTGCGCTTGGGAACGGACTCGGTCTTCAGGTAGCCGCCCGAGGCCACGCTCGACCCTGCCGTTCCGGCCGGAATGTCGCGAGAGGCGACGAGGACGTTCACCAGGCCGGCGCCCTCGTTGACGTTGTTCCGATAGCTGACGATGTAGATGCCGACGAGCACGGCCGCAAGTACGGCGAGCGCGGCAGGCACTAGGACGTTCCGAATTCTGGGCTTGGTCACGAGATTTTCCTTTCGCGTCTATTTGCTGAGCGTGATCACGTGCACGCCGAAGTCGTTGGCGGGGTCGCTGTTTGGGTTGCCGCCGGCTACGTCTGTCGCGATGAAGGTCACGAAGTGGCCGGTCAAGGACTTGACGTGGGAGCCCCAGTCGACGCCGCCGACATCGATCACGAAGGCGGCCCAACCGATGACATGAAACGAGCCCTGCGCAGGATCCGCTACGTCGAAGACGGGAAAGAAGAGGACCGTCCTGGCAGCAGCAGCGTCAGTGAGCGCGCTCTTGATCGGACCGATCGTCTCGCCTGTCTTGTCGTCGTACCAGACACTCGAGGGCAGCGTTCCGGACCAGCACGGCGCGCACCGAATCCAGTCCGCCAGTGTCGAGCCGCCCGGGCCACCGCCGCAGCTGACGGACGAGGACCCCGCCTGGCACCGAAGGTCGATCAGTCCTACGGTGCTCGAGTTGATCGCGCTGTCGTCGAACTTCAAAGTGGTCGTCTGGCCGAAGCAGCTCGGGTTCAGGACGATGCACGCCGCTGTGTTCTTGACCACCACCGGCGCGACGTTCTTCAGGCTGCTCGGCGCACTGACCTGAGCCGCTGCCTCGGCGTGCACGGTCACGACCCCGAACGCGCTGTTGAGCACCGGGGCGAAGATGCCGGGCGTGTCAGCCTGGGCGGCGACGTGAATTGTCGCCACGTTCGGGAACGTCACCGTGGGCGCCGGGATGCCAGAGTAGTTGCGCTGCGCGTAGTCGAGCGCGACGGTGAGGGCCGTCGACTGCTCCGTTGGGAGATGCTGGGCGCCGGCGAGCGCGGCGGCGTCCGCAGCTGTCTGCAACTTGCGCTGGGCGTGGAACCAGGAGCCCACGTCGATGACGAGCGCAGACATACCGACCAGCGCGATCAGGATGAATGCGACAAAGACGAGCACCTGCCCGGATTCACCGCGGCTGCGAGCGACGAGCGCTTTCATTCCATTCGCTCTTTCGCGTTCGCGGTGAGGTTGCCCGAGACGCTCACGCCCGGGAGGCCGATCGAGTACGGGTACTGGATCGTGATCGCGACCTGGTCGCCGACATTCGGGCCGGCGACGCACGTGATGCGGCTCGAGATCTGCGCCCACTGACCCGCCGAGACGGTGTTCTGGATCGCCGTGCGGGCGAACGTGCAAGGCGTGGTCGTCCGCTTGACGGCGGCCGCGCGCGCCCCCACCCGCGCTGCGTCGGTGATCGAGATGTAGTTCCGGAAGGCGAGCCCGAACTGCGTGATCCCGAAGATCAGGAGCACGAGGACCGGCAGCACGATGACGAACTCGACGATTGCCTGACCGTCGTCATTCCGGAAGCGAAGTCTTGTGTGATGTCTCATGGTTTTCATCTCGATTCTGTGTGCTGTCGGAGCTCCCGCCGATCCGGCGGGAGCTCCGACACGAGGCGTCGTACGGGTTCCTAGAACGCGTTGGTGACGTCGGTGATCGCGCCCTGGATGGCGGTCGTGAGCCCGCCCCACGTGGCGGCGAGCAGAACGCCGACCACGATCACTGCGAGAACAAGCGAGTACTCGACGAACGTCTGGCCCGTCTCGTTCTTCGACTCGGCGATCAGAGCGGTCGCCCAAGCGTAGAAGCGATCCATCATGAGGAGATCCTCCTGTTGGTTGTGCCGGGGCGACCGTCGCCCCCGCATTGCACTTCTCAGTGAACTCAGGCGCGGCTCGCGTGAGATCCCCATGGGATGGGTTCGGACCACCCGGTCGGTAGGGTCCTGCGGCCGTGGCGCCGGCCGCACGTGGCCGGCCACTCCATGAGCCTTCGACTATCGAGACTCGACGCTATGGGTCAGCGATGACACCATCGTGTCGGGGTGTTTCGTTCGCCGCACCGACACACTGTCGGAGACATGAACGAAATCCGCATCCGTGCAAACAACGTTGGGAGACCGCGGCTCGAGTTGAGAGCGACGCGCAGACGAGCTCTCGAGCAGCTCGCCCTCCGGATTGCTCGCTTGACCGCCGAACTGGCGGAAGCGCGTGCCGAGCTTGCTGCGGGTGCGCGCCTCGGGCGCTCGGAAGGCGCCTCGATCCGCGCGATCGCCGAAGCAGTCGGTCTATCGCGCCCACGGATGCACGAGCTGCTCAGCAACACGGCCGAGCCGCTACAGACCGTGGAGTCCGTGCATGGGTGTCCGACATGCGGCTGAAGGTGCTTGTCGCAGACGACCACCGGCTGATGCTGGCGGCGGTGCGCATGGCGTTCAGCGACGCGCCCGACATCGAGATCGTCGGCGAGGCTTCGGCCGGCCAGGAGGTTCTGCCGCTCGTCGGTCGCACCTCACCGGACGTCGTGCTCCTCGATCTGCGCATGCCGGGCATGGACGGCCTTCGCTGCCTCGAGCTGCTCCACGAACGCCACCCCTCGGTCAAGGCGATCATCTTCTCGGGCAGCGACGATCCGGCCGCGGTCGACGCCGCGTTCGCCCGGGGTGCGGTCGCGTTCATCCAGAAGGCGATCGACCCCGCCGACCTACCCTCGATCGTCCGCCAGGCGGTCGCCGGCAACGTCATCTTCGCGACCGGACACGGCGGCCACACCGATCCTGTGGAGTCTCAGTGGGATCTGACGCCGCGAGAGATCGAGATCCTTCGCGCACTCGCAGGAGGCCACTCGAACAAGCAGATGGCACGCGAGTTCTGGCTCTCCGAGCAGACGATCAAGTACCACCTGACGAACATCTACCGCAAGCTCCAGGTCCGTAGCCGCACCGAAGCCGTGCGCCTGGCCTACGAGCACGGAGTGATCGAGAACCCTGTGCTGCGCACGCCCGCCCTGACGGCCTGAGCGCGGCGCTCAGACGGCCGGCCGAACGCTGACTGCGACGTCCCCGTGAGCTCTGGCCCACGCGCGGACAAAGAAGCGGAGCTCGCACAACGCCTCGTCCGCGTCCGCAGCCGGCCGGCTGACCACGCCGGTCTCGTGCAAGCTGATGGGCCGCACCGAGAAGCCGGCGGCCCGCAGCTGGAGCACGAGGTGCGGCAGCAGCCGCGCCGCGTCGATCTGGATCACCGCCTCGAGTGTCATTTGGACAGTCTTCCGCGCGCCGGTCAGCCCGGCCCCGCCCGAACGTCGGTGATGTGGTCCGACGACGGTGGTCCCGCCCTACCCGCGCGTCCGGACCGAGACGACTCAGGAACGAAGGCGCTGGATGAGCTCGCGCTCCCAGGCGCGTGGAGAGGCGAGCCGCCCGCGATGTCGAACCGTCACGACGATCAGCGCCGTCATCAGCAACAGGTTCCCGAGGAAAAAGAAGACGTCGGCGAGATTGAACGCGAGCGAGTACCCCGCGGGGTTGATGGTCAAGGGGTTCGGCACCCAGTTCCCGCCCGCACGCGCCGAGATGAGATTCCCGAGCACCCCGGCGCTCATCACACCGCCCGCGAACGCCACGGCGCGCGAGGGGACGAAGCTGAGGGCGGCCGCCGCCAGCATCAGGACGATGGAGAAGACGACCCAGGCATTGGAGCGGTGGTGGAAGGCCCACGCTGCTGTCGGGACGGTGTTCTTGACGAGCTGGTCCAGAGACGCGAGCGTCGCAGCCGGGGCAGCGATGAGCAGGAGTCGTTCCGACATGCGCACGCCGGGATTATCGCGGTTGCGCCGGTCGGTGACGCGGAGAACGCCCATTGGCGAGCCGGGAGCCTCAGGTCGCGGTCAGCACGCGACCGGCCTCTTGCGGCCGGGCCGCTGTCTGCACGAGGGCAGTGTTCCGCCACTGCTTGGCTCGCTTCGCCAGGCTTCCTGCATGCTCGAGCGTCTCCGTGACATCCCTGCCGCTTTCGAGCAGCGCGGCGCCGATCGAGACGGTGACCGGAAGCCGATGCGCGCCGGCTTCGAGCGGCTCGTCTGCGAAAAGCCTGCGCAGACGCTCCGCGCCCGCAGCAAGCGAGGCCTCGTCACCGATCTCGGGCGCGATCACGACGAACTCTTCCCCGCCCCAGCGATAGAGGGTGTCAGATGCACGAAGCTTCGAGCGAAGCCGGTCGTGCACGGCCACCAGCAGCGCGTCGCCCGTCGCCCACCCGTACCTGTTGTTCACGTCCCGGAACCGGTCGGCGTCGAGGAAGAGCACTCCGGCCGGCTTGGCGCCGCGGCAGACCCTCGCCTGTTCGGACGCGAGCGCCTCCTCGAGCGCGTGCCGGTTCAACGCGCCTGTGAGCGAGTCCGTGCGCGCCCGTGCCCGCTCCTCCCCGAGCTCGGCGAGCGCGCGGTCGCGGGCTCGGAGCGCGACCACGGTGGCAGCGAGCGCAGCGACCAGGCCGGCGACCGCGAGGACCAGGGTTGCATCGACGATGGTTGCGACAGAGACGAGCAGGGGTGGCACGATCAGCACGACTCGTCCTATTTGATGAGCGTGAGCATCTTGAACATCGGCATGTACATGGCGATCACGACCGTGCCCACCATGACGCCCACGCCGATCATCAGCACCGGCTCGATGATCGAGGTGAGCGACTGGATGCTCGAGTCGACCTCGTCCTCGTAGAAGTCGGCGACCTTGCCGAGCATGTCGTCGAGCTCGCCGGTCTCCTCGCCGATCTTGACCATCTGCCCGACCATCGGCGGGAAGATCGGGTCCTCCTGCAGCGGTTGACTGATCGGAACGCCCTCGTGGACGCGGGTCCTGATGTTCGTGAGCGCCTCCTCGACGACCCAGTTGCCGGAGGTGGCGCCGGTGATCTCGAGCGCCCTGACGATGTCGACGCCGGAGGAGAGGAGCGTGGAGAGCGTGCGCGAGAACCGTGCCAGCGCGATCTTGTGCACGACATCGCCGATGCGCATCGGGATCCTGAGCTTGAACCGATCCCAGACCTTCCGGCCCCGCTCGGTGCGCTTCAAGCGGCGGAACGCGATGATCAGCGCGCCGATCGCGGGAAGGATGACGAACCACCAATGGCGGAGCGCGTTCGACATCTGCATCACGATCTGGGTGGGCTTCGGCAGCTCTCCGTCCAGCTGGTCGAAGACGTTCACGAAGACCGGGATGATGAAGAGGAGCATGAACGTGAGCACGAGGCACGCGAACGTGATCACGACCGCCGGGTAGACCATCGCGCCCTTGACCCGTCGCTTGATCTGCATCTCCTTCTCGATCTGGACGGCGACGCGGTCGAGCACGGTGTCGAGCGTTCCCGACGACTCCCCCGCCTCGACCATGGCGACGAACAGCCGGTTGAAGACCTTCGGGTGCCGCGCGAGCGCCTTCGAGAGGATGACGCCGCCCTCGATCTCGGAGCGGACGTCGGCGATCACCTCGGCCAGGTGCTTGTCGTCCGTCTGCTCCTCGAGCGTCACGAGCGCCGCGACGACGCTGACGCCCGCTGCGATCATCGTCGCGAACTGGCGGGAGAACACCTGCAGCGACTTCGGCTTCACCCTCTTGAACGCGCCGCCAACGCTGCGCTCGGTGGAGGCGCCACGCTCGTCGAGCCACCGAGGCAGGAGCCCGCGCAACTGCAACTGCTGGCGCGCCGTGCCTAGGTCGGGAGCGTGAACGACACCGGAGATCTCGAGCCCCTGTGCGTTGATTGCGTCGTATGCGAATGCAGCCATGTTGGTCCTTGGTTCGAAGGGGTTTCGTCAGCCGGTCGAGGAGTCGAAGGTCGAGCTTTCGCGTGAAGAGGAGCCGCGCCCTCCGTCGAGCCCTCGTGGACCTCGATCGACACGAGCTTGACCGGGCGGCTCGGGGGCGTGCTCGTGCATGCGGGCGGCGTCAGGCTCGTCGTCGGTGTTCGGATCGCGCGACGACGCAGGTCCAACTGTCGGTCCTGCCGACCCAGTACGTCTTCCGTCGGAGCCGACGTTGCGGGCTCCCGCTGAGCGTCGTCGGCGCAGTGAGGCGGACGTGAACGCCGCTTGGCGGTAGACCTCCATCTGCCGGTCGGCGAGCGCGCCGGCGGTCGTCCCGGCCTTCGCACGGTCGACCGCGAGGATGCCCGAGCTGTAGCCGGCCACGATGGCCGTGATGCCGATCGACATCACGACCATCGCGATCAGCAGCTCGACGAGGCCGAAGCCTCCTTCGCTTGTCGCCAGGCGGCGCAGCACGCTTTTCTAGCCTCCGCTGACGCTGAAGGTCGGCTTGGCGATCTGGACGCGCATCGGGCCGGACCACCTGAGTCTCGCGTTCTTCGGCAGCCACGGGTTGAGCCCGCGGACGCGGTAGTACCACGTGCCCGGCGTGAGCGGGAGCACAGCCGAGGTGGCCGCCGTCCGCATCTGTCCGGCCGCCGTGCCATGGGTTGCTCGTGCGGCTCCATTCGAGGTCGTACTTCGTGGCGCCGGTCGAGGGCGTCCAGGCGACGAGCGGCGCGCCGTAGAAGCGGCTCTTCGAGTTCACGGCCGACAGCATCCGACCGGAGGGCGACAAGCCGGTCACGTAAGGGGCCGCTCCTGCGCTGAGCACGGGCTGCGTGCTGCGCTTCTTGAACATCTGCACGTTGCCGGCCTGGCAGGCGTCCTGCGGCAGCATCGTGTCCTGATAGACAAAGCTCGACTCCTCCGCCTTCGCGTCGGACGAACCTGTCGAGCTCGACTCGGACGAGTCGCCCATCGGGCGCTTCACAACCGGAACGACGGTCCAGTAGTACCGGCCAGAGCCCCAGTTGTTGTCCCACAGGTCGACGGGCGCCGGCCCTGCGGTCTTGTCGCCCGAGTGCCGGAGGCCGCGCTGCCCGAGGCCTCGGTCGGAGGAGCCTCGTTCGAGGTGACGGACTCGCCGTCGGACCTGAGGGTCTTCCCTTCCGAACCGCCCAGCAGGAACAGGCGCTGCTTGGAGAGCTCCTGCCACGTCTCGGGATTGAGAGCGAGCGGCCCTGTGACGCGAGGCGCGTAGGCCGTACCGCCGACGATCGAACCGACGTGGACGATGTTGACGCAGTCCTTGTCCGTCGAGATGTAGACGCGATGCAAGGGCTGGCCGTCATTCGAGAAGACGAACGCCGGCATCAGCGCATGCGCCTGAACATTGCCGTCGTCGGACACGTACTGGGCAGAGATCGTCCTCAGCGGCTTCGCGACGTCCGTCGTCGGCGTCTGGACACCGGCCGGCGACCGGTACCCGTGTACGTCGCTCCACGGACCGTACGACGCGCGCGGCAGACCGTTCGCCGTCTCGCCGTAGACGTCGCGCCTCGCGCGAACGCGCCACACGACGTCTTGCGGCGGCGTGCGCAGCGTGTAGTACTCGCGCTCGTCGGCGACGGTCGTGATCGTCGAGACGACCTTGCCCATGCCGCCGAGGTTCCCGAGCCAGACGTCGTAGCCCGTCGCGCCCGAGACTGGCGTCCAGCGGACGTAGCCCGGGCTCGCTCGGGAGCTGCTGCGGGACGCCGATGTCGTCGTCCGCGTGGTCTTTGTTGTTGACGTCGGCCCACCGCATGTTGAAACCCCGCGGCTGGCTCCATTGCGAGAAGGCCCCGTCGGCGCCGAACGCGCGCACGTGCCAGTACAGCGACGCGTGGTCGCCGGTGATCCACGGCAGCGAGATCGGAACCGCGACGGCCGGAGTCTTCAGCGACCTGCTCGACCAGATGACGGCGTTGTCAGCGCCGAAGCTCTTACTGGTCGAGAGCTCGAACTCGTACCGCGTCGCGCGCGGCACGGGTGCCCAGGCGAATGACGGCGTGCGCGAGAACGTTGGAGAACCCGACGCCGGCGGTTGTGCGCGGCGAGTCGTTGAGCTTGCAGCTTGAAGTTCTGGAGCGCGCTCGGCTTGCCGAGGGACGGCCGGTTGGCCGCCGCACCGGCGGCGAGCGGGACGACCGCGACGCATGCCAGTGCCGCCGCAGTGATAAGGAGCCGCGGACGCCGCAGACGGCGGAGCCCGCCCTCGGCGTCGCGATGATCGTTGTTGTTCATCGGGACGCTGTTTGCCTTTCTCTTGATCGTGTTCATCAGCTGTTGCCTGCGGCTTTCGTCGGCGCGTCATTGCGGCCGGCCGTGAAGCGGAAGCCGTACTCGATGCCGGTCGCCGTGTTGGTGAGCTTCACGCGGTGTCCCTTGCGGGCCGTGATCGTCGGTTTTCCGTTCGCGAAGGCGCCGCCGACGATCTTGAGGCGCGACGAGCTTTCGCGTCACCGCGACGAGCCGGAACTGGACTTGGCCGATCTTGAACGTCTGCCCAAGACCGATCACCTCGCGATGGCCATTCATCCAGATCACCGCAGCGGTCGGCGCGGCCGGCTTCACGTGGATGGGCTTCGTCGAGAGGGTCTTCGCTGCGCCGAGAACAGCCGACGCCGAAGCGGAGGGCGTGAAGTGGAACGAGGGCTGCGTCGACGCCGGCGTCGTGGCGGACGAGGACGACGAGGACGTGCTCGTGCTCTCGTGAATGAGCGGCACGAACGGGTCCCTGGCGTCCAGCCGCCGGATCAGGCGCAGGCGCTTCGCCGCCGCAGCCGTGGGCTGCATGCTGCCGCCGAGGGTCACGGCCGGGTTCACCGTCGTGACGACGGAGGTCGAGGCGGTGCTCGAAGACGAGCTCGAGCGCTTCATGATCTTCGGCAGCTCGAAGGCGAGCAGCGCGACGAGCACGACCGCGAGGCCGGCGAGAAGGATCTTCTTGCGCGTTTCCGCGGCGTCGCGGGCGGCCGCCCGGCGGCCGCTCATCGGGGTCTCGATAACGCTCATCAGGGTGTCCTTCCTGCGGCAGTCACCGAGACCGAGGTCGACGGGTTCTCGCCGGTCGGCGGGTCCGTGGGCGCGGCAGCTGTGGCCGAACCGCTGTACGTGAAGACGTTGAGGTGGATCGTCGCCGCGAGCTGCGGCAGCTGGTCCTCGCCGGCGGCCAGGCTGACCGAGTCGACGCTGAACAGCCGGCCGGAGGCGTGCACGCGCGAGCCCGAGAGGCCCGCCTGGGTGCGCAGGTCCTTCAGGAACCGCTGGACTGCGAAGTAGCGACCCGTGACGACGACGTCCATCGGGACTGTCGAGTAGCCGGACTGCGCGGTCGCGGCCAGCGGCGTGAGGGAGTCGAGCCGCACGTCGGCGTGACGCGCCGCGCGCAGAAGCTGCCGCAGCACGGTGGACATCGCGACGCTCCGCGGCATCGCGCGTGCGAGCACCAGGGCGGGCGCGCCTGCCCGTGCGGGACGGCGTGCTCGCGTTCAGGACCACGAGCTGCGTCTTCGCGTCGGCGATCCGGCTGTCGAGCTCGGCCGCCTTCGAGCGCTGCGGCGAGACGACGCCGAACCAGCCGATGAGCGCGACTGCCGCGACTGCCACTGCGGCCAGCGCGGCGACGACCTTCGGAGTGAGCTTGTCCAACATCAGCCGTTTCCTCCCGCTGTGCGCACGTTGGCGACGATCGTGAATTGCATTGCCTTCTTGCCGGCGACGTCGGCCCGCTGCGTCGACTGGAGCGACACGTCGGAGAGCGCCGGGATGAGTGCGAGCCGGTCGAGGGCGCGTGCAACCGTGTCCTGCGAGAGCGCCTTTCCGGTGACCGTGAGCGTCGTTGCGGCCGGGGTCGCTGCGCCGCCCGACGAGCTCAGGCCGTTCGTCGTGACGGCGGCGCTGGTCGTGTTGGTCGTGGCGACGGCGGTCGTCGCACCCGGCGTCAGCTGCAGGGTCTCGAGCCAGGCGCCCCGCGGCATCACTCGCGCGAGCTGGTCGAGCAGGTTGTCCCAGGCGGCGCGTCCGGACGACGCAGCCGTGAACGCGGCGAGTTGCGCCTGCGCCTGCGCGGCAGCTGCCGCCGAGAGGGAGGCGTCCGCCCGCTTCTGCGCGATCTGAGCGTCGAGCCGGTCGAGCGTCGTGCGCCGATCGTTCACGTCGGAGCGTCCCTGCACGAACCCGAGCGCGAGGAGCACTGTCACCAGGACGAGGACGGCGCCTGCGGCGGCCGCGATCCCGTTCGGCGACCGCAGACGGCTCTGGGACCCGTCCTGCCGGTTCTCGACGCGAGAAGCTGGGAGAAGGTTGAGGGCGCGCATCGTCAGGCTCGATTCCAAGTCCGATTGCCACTGCAAGCGACGCCAGGTCGTCACGGGTGGCGACCGCGTCGGCGATCTGCACGCCGGCGAGCGGGTCGGCCCGCCGGACACGCACGCGCGTCAGGCGCTCGAGCTCCTCGGCGAGGCCGCGGAGCTTCGTCGTCCCGCCGGTGATCAGGACCGTCGAGATCGCGAGCGAGCCGGTCTGGCTCTGGTAGAACCGCAGCGAGGCGATCAGTTCGCGCGCGAGCGTCTGCAGCTCGCGGGCGACCGCGGCGCGGGCGCGACCGAGACGAGGATCGTCTCCGTCCGACGCGTCGTCGCCGAGATCGAGCGCGAGCTTCAGCTGCCTGGCTTCGTCGCCGGTCAGGCCGAGCTCGCGGGCGATCGCGTCCTCGAGGTTCGCGCCGCCCCACGCGAGGACGCGCGTGAAGTCGCAGACGACGCCGTCGGAGATGGCGAGTGTCGTGCGGTCGTGGCCGATCGTGACGGCGACGACGGCTGCCTGCTCGTCGCGTGCGCTCGCAGGAGCGACGGCACGCAGCAGGGCGAAGGCTTCCAGATCGACGGCGGCGACCTCGATCCCGGCCTCCTGGCATGCCGCGAGATAGCGGTCGATCGAGTCGCGATACGCGGCGGCGAGGACGACGCGGCGCGAGCGCTGCCCCGCCTCGTTGACGCCGTCGGAGACGACGCGATAGTCGAGCACCGCCTCGTCGGCCGGGATCGAGAGCTCCTCGTACGCGCGGAACTCGATCGCGTTCGCGAGCTGCCGCTCGTCCTCGATCCCCTCCATGTCGAACGAGCGCACGCCGATCCGGTTCGTGGCGATCCCGAGGTGCACGCCCCGCCGTGACAGCTTGTGGGTGCGGAAGAGCTCGCCGAGCGCCGACGCGAGCGCGGGGATGTCCCGCACCTCGCCGGCGACGACGATGCCCGGCTCGAGCGGAACGCGCGCGAGCTGCACCAGCTTCGCGGAGCCGCCGTTGTTCACGACGCGCGAGGCCGCGATCTGGGAGGCGCCGATCTTGAGGCCGACGATCTCGTGCTTCCGCCCCCGGTTGCGCGGCGCGCCGCCGGACGGCTTCGCGCCGGACAGCGTCTTCTTCCTCGGCCGCCGGACGAGGTCCGACAGCTTGATCTCCTTGTTCAGGTCCATGTGTCGCTTACACCTCCGCGGCGAGCCGCAGGCCGTTCTTGGCTGGGGTCTCGGTCTGGGCGGTGGCGCCGTTGGCAGCCGCTGCCGAAATCAGGTTCGTGATGCCGGAGCGCTCGAGCAGGCCGCGGAGCTGGTCGGGCCGGGACGAGCGGGCGAAGGCCGCGTCGGGCGTGATCACGTGGTGGCGCACGAGGTCGGCGAGGGACTGCTCCATCGTCTGCATCCCGCGCGAGGTGCTGGTCTGCATCACCGAGTAGATCTGCTCGACCTTCGCCTGGCGGATCAGGTTGCGGACGGCGTCGTCCGGGATGAGGACCTCGAGCGCGGCCCTGCGGCCGTGCCCGTCCGCGGTCGGGACGAGGGTCTGCGTGACGACGCCCTGCAGCGTCGAGGCGAGCTGGACGCGCACCTGGCCCTGCTGCTCGGCCGGGAAGACGTCGATGACGCGGTCGATGGTGCTCGGCGCGCTCTGGGTGTGCAGCGTCGCGAACACGAGGTGGCCGGTCTCGGCCGCGGTCAGCGCGGTGGAGACCGTCTCCAGGTCGCGCATCTCGCCGACGAGGATCACGTCGGGGTCCTGGCGGAGCGCGGCGCGCAGGCCTTCGGCGAAGGTCGTCGCGTCCTGGCCGATCTCGCGCTGGTTGACGATGCAGCTGCCGTGCGTGTGCAGGAACTCGATCGGGTCCTCGATCGTGAGGATGTGCTCGTGCCGGCTGCGGTTGATGTGGTGGATCAGCGACGCGAGCGTCGTCGACTTGCCCGAGCCGGTCGGCCCGGTGACGAGCACGAGCCCGCGCGGCTTGTCGGCGAGGTCGTAGAGCCGGGTGGTGATCCCGAGCTGCTCGAGCGACTTGATCTCGGCGGGAATGAGGCGGAACGCCGCACCCACCGCGCCGCGCTGGAAGAAGGCGTTGACGCGGAAGCGCGCGAGCCCCGGGATCACGTGCGAGAAGTCGATCTGCCGGCGCGTCTCGAGCGTCTTCTGCTGCTCGGTCGAGAGGATCCGGTACACGAGCGTTCCGGAGCTCCTCCGGCTGCAGCGTGTCGTGATCCGCCAGGCGCTCGAGGCGGCCGTTGACGCGGATCACCGCCGGCGAGTCCACCGTCAGGTGGAGGTCCGACGCGCTGCGCTCGACCATCACGGTGAGCAGTTCGTCGATCGAGTGAAGTTCGGTAGTCACAGGGGTTTGGCCTTTCGAGGCTTGAAGAGCGTTGCGAGAGGGCTGAGAGGGGCGCGGTTGCCCGCGCCCCTCGCGTGTGACTCAGTCGAGCTGGTCAGCTCGCTACGGGCAGTGCGAGCGGTGCGTCGATCTGTCGGCCGTGATGGTGCCGCCGCGGGCCGGTGACCTTGGCCGACGTAGTCGCCCGACTGTCGGCCGAGAGCAGTACGTCGTCGCCGGCGGCGCCGACGCCTTGACGCCGATCGTCGGCGAGCGCCCTGAGTCGATGCCCGCGTCGAGCTCATCACGACCGCTCGGAGCCAGCCGGCGTCGACGTCATGCCGGTGTAGTTGCCGTGGTCGGCGTAGTACGCCTCGGCCGACGGGATGGCGGAGCGGACGTTGGCCGCCGCGGCCTTCTCGTTGGCGCGATCCTTGAAGCCGAGGTACGACGGCACTGCAATCGCGAGCAGGATGCCGATGATGACGATGACGACGAGGAGCTCGATGAGAGTGAACCCCTCCTCGCGAGCGAGCCGCTCACGAATGCGTGCCATGTAGTTCTCCTTAAGTTGATTGACGAACACGACTCCAGTGTCGGGCTCCGCCGGAGCGACGGCCCTGCCCGGACCGGGCAACCCGCCCACCGCTCGGTCTAGGTCCCGCAGCGGACCCCACCTCACCCGAAAGGGGGACGACGGTCAGGCGGGGCAGACGCGCGCGAGCTCTTCGACCGACGTGATGCCGGCCGAGACCTTGTCGACGCCGTCGTCCCACATCGTGCGCATGCCCTCCTCGGCCGCGGCGCGCTCGATCTCCTCCCGCGGCGCCTTCGACGCCGCGAGCTGCTCGAGACGCTCGCTCATCGGGAGAAGCTGGAAGACGCCCACGCGGCCGCGATAGCCCGTGCTGCCGCAGCGGGCGCACCCGCGGGGGCGGCGGAAGATGGCTCCGGCCAGGCCGGCCACAGCCTCCTCGCTCAGGCGCAGCCCGAGCAACTCGTCACGGGTCGCCGTGTACGGCTCGGCGCAGTGCGCGCACAGCTTCCGGGCGAGCCGCTGCGCCAGCACGGCCGACACGGCCGCGCCGGTCAGGAACGGCTCCACGCCCATCTCGGTCAGCCGCGTGATCGCGGAGGGAGCATCGTTCGTGTGCAGCGTCGACAGCACGAAGTGCCCGGTCAGCGCGGCCTCGATCGAGATGCGCGCGGTCTCGCCGTCGCGGATCTCGCCGACCATGATCACGTCGGGGTCGTTGCGGACGATCGAGCGCAGCGCGTTGGCGAAGGTCAGCCCCGCGCGGAGATTGATCTGCACCTGGTTGATGCCGTCGAGCCGGTACTCGACCGGGTCCTCGACGGTGATGATGTTGATCTCCGGCCGGCTGATCGCTGCCAGCCCGGCGTACAGCGTCGTCGACTTGCCGGAGCCCGTGGGGCCGGTGACGAGGAGCGCGCCGGACGGGCGGGCGAGGATGCGCGCGATCTGGTCGCTCATCTGCTGCGAGAGGCCGAGCGCGCCGAGCGTCGGCACCTCGCGCGACTTGTCGAGCAGCCGCATCGTGACGGACTCGCCGTCGACCGTCGGCAGTGTCGCCACGCGGATGTCGAGCATGCGCCCTGCCGCAGCGGCGTTCAGCGAGATCCGACCGTCCTGCGGCTTCCGCCGCTCGGCGATGTCGAGCTTCGCCAGCACCTTGAGGCGGGTGGTGACGCCGGACGCGAGCCGCTTCGGGACGCGATGGGCGACGTGAAGGACGCCGTCGATCCGGTAGCGGACGACCAGCTCCTTCTCGTGCGGCTCGACGTGAATGTCGCTCGCCCCGTCCTCGGCCGCCTCGAAGATCATCGAGTTGACGAGGCGGACGAGCGGCGCGTCCGAGATGCCGTCGTCGGCCTCGAGGTCGTCGTGCTCCGCCTCCTCGCTCTCGAGGGTGACCATCTCGTCGAACCCGGCGTTCATGGCCCCGGCCGCGCGCGCGAGGCGGCGCAGCTCGGCGAGGATGTCGTCCTCTGCCGCGACGTGGAACTCGACCGTCTGGCGCGTCCCGAGCCGCAGCTCGTCGAGCGCTCGGATGTCCTGCGGGTTCGCGATCGCGACCTTGAGGACGCCGTCGCCGGTAGCGAACGGGATCGCGACGACCCGGGTGAGCACCGGCAAGGCGATCGCGCTGACGGCGTCGGGGTCGACGCCGACGACGGGAAGGTCGACCGGCGGCAGCTCGCGGTCCTCGGCGAGCAGCGGAGCCGATTCGACCTGCAGGTCGTCGTCGACGAGCCGCAGCTCGTGCTCCTCTTTCAGCTCGCTCGCGGGGATCACGACAGCAACCCGAGGTAGGCGCCGAGGAGCGCCGGCCCGGCGAAGAGGGCCACCACGGCTCCGAAGGCGAGGAAGGGGCCGAACGGGATCTTCATCTTGCGGGCCGCGCTGCCGTGCCGAACGAACAGGACGGCCGACGGCACGAGCGCCGAGACCGTTCCCACCATCAGCGCAACCGGCACCGTGCGCCCCAGCGCGACGCCGAGCAGCAGGGCCAGCTTGACGTCGCCCATCCCCATGCCGCCGGGGTAGGCGAGCGCGGCCAGGAAGAGAAACAGCGCGGCCCCGAGCCCCGCGGCCGCCCACTCCACCGACGGGTGGAGAAGCGTGTTCGCCGCGAGCACGACGGCCGTGGCGGGCAGCACGATGCGGTTCGGGATGATGCGCCGCTCGACGTCGGTGGCGGAGACCGCGACGAGCGCGGCGCAGAGGAAGGAGGCAACCGCGGCGTCCCATGTGACGCCGAAACGGAACACGCAGCCCGCGATCAGGAGCCCCGTCGTGGCCTCGACGAGCGGGTACCGCCATGGAATCGCCGTCCGACAGTGGCGGCAGCGCCCGCGCAGGAACGCGAACGAGAGCAGCGGGACGTTGTCGTACCACGCGAGCGGGGTCGCGCAGGCCATGCAGGCCGACCCGGGGCTGACGACGGAGCGGCGCAGCGGGATCCGGGCCGCGAGGACGTTGAGGAAGCTCCCGAAGGCGAGGCCGGGCAGGAACGCGATGGCGGCGAGCGCGATCTCCATCAGGACGGCCTGCTGTTCCGAAGGACGATGTCGTCGTTCAGGAAGAAGCGCTGCTTCGCGTCTGCCGGCGTCGCGTCGACCGCGAGCGACACCGCGAGCTTGGCGTTGGGCGCCCGCGAGCTCGACGCGCTGTTGACCGGCGTGTCTGCGGGTACTGGCCGGCCAGGCCGCCGCTGCAGCCGGTGAAGCTCGTCGCCGTCGTGCCGGTGCAGGTGACGACGCCGACGAGGCGAAGACGATCGCGTTCGGCCCGACGTTGAAGTTCGCCGTGTTCGAGACCTTGATCGTCGCGCTCGGGAGCGTCAACGGGTCGTCCGTGAGCCTGGCCGGGCCGGAGTCGACGAACGAGGTGCCCGCCGTGACGTTCTTGAGCAGCTTGAAGTCGCCGTCGCGGCCGTACACGTTGTACGACGTCGCGCCGGGATAGCCTGGCCAGCTGAGCGTGACCGCATTCGAAGCCGTGATGGCGGTTACGACGCCCGGGACCTCTCCGCCGCCGACAACCGCGGTGACGACGTACGAATAGGTGCCCGACGGAAGCGTGCCGTCCCCGCCTGGGTGGGCGTCGCGGCCGGCAGGAAGCTCGCGTCGAAGATCCTGCCGGCGATGACGCTCGGAGCGTCCACGAGGTTCGACGCCCAGAGAGTCCCGGTGCCCGAACAGGCGCTGCCGACGTAACGCCACAGCGTGTACGGCTGCGCGCCAGCGGCAGGCGGTGCGATCCCGTTCCTGTCCTTCGTGCACCACGTCACGGTCGTGGCGCCACCCGTTGCCTGGCAATAGCCGCCGAGCGTGACCGTGACGGCGGACGCCGGATAGCCGCTCGTCGGCGTGACCGTGCCCGCGCAATGAATCTCACGGCGGAGCTTGTCGAGCCCGAGCCGCGCGTGCTGTTGCGCCTCCGTGCGGTTCGTCTGGTCCCGCTCGGAGAGGAGCCCGCTCGCGAAGAGCTGTCCGATAGCTGCGATGACGACTCCGAGGATCGCGAGCACGACGAGCATCTCGGTGAGGGTGAAGCCGTCCTCCCGCAGCCCTCAGACGGCGTACGGAAGCCGGCATCAGACCACGCGCAGATTGTCGGCGCCCGCGAACACGGCCTCGTCGGTCTCGTCGGAGTCGGCCGCTGCGACGCTGCGCTCCTCGACCGCCTTCTCCTTGAGCGCGCGCGCGAGCGGGATCGTGAAGTCGTGGCGGTTGGGGGCAGCGGCGCCCGCGGTCTCCTCGTCCACCTCGCCGGCGACGACGAGGTCGATCAGAGCCTGTGTGAGCGTCTGCATCTGGAAGAAGGCGCCCTCGGCGATCGCCTCCGGCACCTCCTCCGGCCTGTTCTCGCGGATCAGCTCCTGGACACGGGCGTTCGCGACCATCACCTCGACGGCGGCGACGCGGCCACCCCCGATGCGCGGCAGCAGCCGCTGCGAGATGACGCCCTTCAGCACGCCCGCGAGGATCGAGCGCACCTGCGGCTGCTTGCTCGCCGGGAAGAACTCGACCAGGCGGCCGAGCGTCTCGGCCGCGTCGAGGGTGTGCATCGTCGAGAGCACGAGGTGACCCGACTCGGCGGCCTGGAGTGCCGTCTCGGCGGTCTCGCGGTCGCGCAGCTCGCCGATCAGGATCACGTCCGGGTCCTGCCGCAGGACACGCCGGAGTGCTTCGTGGAACGACCCGGTGTCGATCCCGACTTCGCGCTGGTTCACGATGCACCGCTCGTCCTCGTGGAGGAACTCGATCGGGTCCTCGATCGTGACGATGTGCTGCCGCCGGGTGCGGTTGATGTGCGCGAGCATCGCGGCGAGCGTCGTCGTCTTGCCGACGCCGGTCGCGCCGGTGACGAGGATCAGCCCGCGGTGCTCCTCCGACAGCTTCTCGACACCGGCGGGCAGGCGCAGGCTCTCGAAGTCGGGAACCTCGTGTGGGGATGACGCGGAAGGCGAGCGAGATCTCGCCGCGCTGGCGGAACGCGTTGACGCGGAAGCGCGGCAGGCCGTCCGCCTGGTAGGCGGTGTCGAGCTCTCCGGTCTCCTCGAAGGCGGCGAGCCGCGACCGCGACGAGGCGCCGACGAGCGCGAGCACCTCCTCGAGCGCGGCCGGATCGAGCGCCGGCCAACCTGCGATCGGCTCGAGCTCGCCGTCGCGGCGCACGATCGGCGGCCGGCCGACCTTCAGGTGGACGTCGCTCGCGTCGGCGTCGACGACGCTGCGAAGCAGGTTGTTCAGATCCATGAGGGGAAGCTCCTTCGTTGCCGGGGCGACATCGCTCATGTCAGCCGCCTCCGTAGTTCCGCGGCGACAAGAGCTGCGGCTTGGGCGGGTCGCTGATGATTCCGCCGCCGCCCGAGGGCGCGAAGTTGATCGGCGGGAAGATCAAGTCGTTGCTCTGGCCGGCGAACACGCCGTCGTAGGCGCTGATCATCGGCCCCTGCATCGCGAGGTCGTCTCGGTCCTGATCGCGTGGTTCGCGATCAGGGCGCCCTGGAAGTCCGCGCTCTTCAGCTGGATCCCGTCGCCGGGGTCGAAGTCGCTCCCCTGGCCCTGTGCGGAGCCCGCGCCGTCGACACCGTCGGCGACGATCACGAGCGCGGCCTGATTGGGGTCCCAGGGCGACGTCGCGGTGTAGTCGCAGGCGCCCGTGTAGCCGGGATGGGTCGCGCAGATCTCGTTGTTCTTCATCCCGAACGTGCCCGAGGCGACGATCGTCGCGTTGCCGGTGTAGCGGGCGGTCCCGCCCGGCGCGATCGTGATGCTGCCGTCGATGAAGATCGTCCCCTTGACGGTCAGCAATTTCGTCGTCGCGTTCCAGGAGAGCTCGCCCAGGATCGGTCGAGCCCGCCGTCGACTTGCACGTGTAGGAAGCCCCGGGCGGCGTCAGGTTGACCACCGTGGTGGGCGACGCGCTCCAGTTGATCGAGTTGTCCGGGGTTCCGCTCGCCGTGTCGAACCTCGGCGGCGAGCCGGCGGACGTCGTGCAGGGGGAGAGCGGCCCGAGATCGGCGTTCTGGTACCAGTAGCCCAGGTTGCTCGTGGCGTCGGGCGGCCCCGACGGTGGGCCGGACGGGGCGATCGCTCCGCCGAAGGGCGCGCAGCAGGTGAGCTTGGGGATGAAGGAGATGAACGGCGGCGGGCCCGGCGGGATGACGTTGTCGTGGATGTTCGCGAAAAGCGCGTCGGCGTCCCAATCGGCTGTCAGCGGGCCGCAGTTGTGCAGCGCCGGGGTCTTCTTCGAAGAGCACTGATGCACCACGTGGAGCTCTGCGATCCGGGGATCGCTGCCTCCGGTCTGGCCGATCTGGTTCTGCGGGTTCTTCAGGTAGAGGTCGCGGCCGATCGCCGCCTTCTGCGCGGCTCCGTCGACGACGGCGGTCGATCTCCAGGTGCAGGTCGCGCGTCACGTACAGCGGCGCCTTGACGTGCACCGAGTTCTCGAACCACATGTCCCCGCCGGAGTAGAGGAAGTTCAGCGGCCCGGTGCCGCTCGCCTGCGACGTCGCGGGAATCACGACCGGGACGATGGCGGTGGCCGTGCGGCTGACCGCCGCGGTTCCCGGCCCGGTCGGATTCCGCGGCGGACCCGGTCGCCGTGAGCCGCCACTCGTACTTCCACGGAGCCGTCGGAGTCGAGACCAGCGGCCCGGCCAGCGTCCCGCTCCAGGTGACGCAGTTGTCCACCGGCGCTGTGCAGCTGCCGCTTCCGTACACGGTCTGCCGCGCCGGCAGCAAGGTCGAGATGCCCGGAAACGGGCCGACGGTGCCACGTTCGTAGTTCTCGACCAGCACGGCGAGCGCGTTGTTGATCCCGGACTCGGCCAGGCCGTAGGCCTTCTGCCCCGCGTTCGTGCGGTGCGCGTCGCGCGCTCCTGCGGCCGTGAGGAAAACCACCCCGGTCAGGCTGATCGTCAGCACGAGCATGGTGAGCATCGCGAGCACGAGCGCGATGCCCTCCTCGTCGCGCAGCAGGCGGCGCCAGGCCGCGCTGAGACGGCGATCGGGCTGAGTCTCCGGGAGCATCCCACCAGGGTCGTCTACGGCGGGGTCTCGCCGACTTACCAATCGGTCTAGTCGGGGCCACCCGTACCGGGGGGCCGGCCGGCCGCTCCGCAGGCAGAATCAGCTTCGCGCACGCCTGGCAGGCGAAAGGTCACCTACGGCGTTCAGCGCCGGCCCGGGTCAGGCACACTTCCGCGATGCCCACCGGCCTGGGAGTTGACGGCAACTTCGAGCAGGCTCTGGACACCATCGGTGTCCCGAGCTACGTCGTCGACACGGCGGGAGTCGTCCAGTGGATCAACGCCGCAGCCGAGCGGCTCCTCGGCGACGTTCGTGGTCGCCAGTTCACCTCCGTCGTCGCGCCGGAGGACACCCGCCGCGCCCGCGAGCTGTTCACTCAGAAGGTGCTGGGCACCGCCCCGGCCACGGATGCCACCGGCGTCTTGGTTTCGACCGCCGGGGAGCGAGTCGCGGTGGAGATCAGCGCGGTGCCACTCAGCAGCGGTGGCCGGATAGTCGGCGTCTTCGGGCTGTTGAACGAAAGCCTCGACGACACACCCCCTCCCCCACACCCGCATCTCACGATGCGTCAGGCCGAGGTGCTCCGTCTTCTGGAGCAGGGCCTCTCGACGAAGCAGATCGCCGCCGAGCTCCACCTGAGCACCGAGACGGTCAAGAACCACATCCGCGGTGTCTTCCACGCCCTCGGCGTCCACTCCCGACTCGAAGCCGTCGCCGCCGCCCGGGCCGAATCACTCCACTGATCGACCCACGAGTCCGTCTCTTCTCTGTGCCTCAGGCGCGGCCCCGACTGTTAGAGAACCTCCAGCACGAGCACCCAATCGTCGTCGCCGTCTCCATTTGCTCCTGGAGGCGTGAACTGCAGGCTGCCGCTGTTCGCGAACGGCGAGCCCGTGATGCTCGTGAACGTCCCGTCAGCGGGGTCGTACCATCGCGCCGTCACCGGGCCGCTCAGGGCGCCCAAGTCGACGGTGACGGTGCGGCTCGACGGCAGGTAGGCGATCGCGAGCGTCCCATCCGGAGTCCGGGCGGCGGTGACGTAGTCGCTCGTGCCGAAGGTTCCGAGGCCGTTCGTGACCACGGCGTGTGACTGGTCTGGGACGAGCGCGTACCAGCGACGGGAGTCGAAGAGTGCTTGCACGTAGGCAATCTGCGTCGCACCGGGTGTGTCGAGCTGGTTCTTCCAACCGCCGAGGCAGTTTCCGGCGCTGTCCCGCTGCGGGCAGACGAACTGCCAGGTGTAGAAGTTGCCGTACAGCTGTCCGGTTGCGCCGCTCAGGAGCGACCAGTACTCCTGCCGCCTCAGCTGTTGAGGTGTGCCGGCCGGCGCGGAGCCGTTTTGTTCGAACTCGTAACTCGCTTCGACCATGAACGTCGGCAGGAAATTCGCCCGGTTGTAGTCCTTGAGCACCTGCTGATACGTGGGCTCGTAGGTGTACGACGCGTTGAGGTCGATCAGCGGCGCCCAGGCGGGATCGTCGAGCGATCCACTGACCGAGTAGTTGAGCTCGACCGTCTGGAGATGACGCGTGTCGACGTCACGGATCCCGAGGGCGATGGCGCTGACGTAGGGATCGTTCGCCGGCCCCCAGTCCTGGTAGTCGTTGCCGTGCATCCAGATGATGTTCGGAAAGTCCTTGTACCGCGTGCCAAGGTACTGGCCGTAAGCGCGAAGCTTGTCGACTCCGTTGTTGACGATCGTGTTCAGCCAGCCGCCTGTCTCGGCCGGGTCGAGGAGCACGACGAAGCCGTAGTCGGCGGCCATCCGGAGAATCCTGTCGACGTGCGCGAAATACGCTTCGTTCGGGGTCGAGAAATCCCCGGGTGTGTTGAACGGAGGAATGCCGTCCCACGTGCTCCCGTCGGCCCGGCACCCGGTGTAGTTGTTGCAGAGGAGGTTGATCCACACGGTGTTGAAGCCGTGCGCGCGCCTGTTCGCGAAGAACAGCGCGGCATCCGACTCCGTCAGGTCGCCGATCAGAGCCTGAGGCGACTCGCCGTTGATCAGGAACGGAACGCCGTTCTGGTCGATGAGGTAGCGCCCCGTCGGCCCCACCCTCACCGTGCCGGGGTCAACCGGGGGCGCAGCCGGCGTCGTCACCGTCACCACATCCGAATACCCACCACGATTCCCCGCCGCATCCCGCGCACGCACCCGGAACCGATAACTCGCAGCCGCCGCCACCGAACCATCGACATAACCCGTAGCCGACGTCGTCGCCACCAACACAAAATCACTGCAACCCCCACCCAGACAACGCTCCACCTCATACCCCGACACCCCAACGTTGTCCGACGCCGCACCCCAACTCAACTCAACCCGATCACTCGCCGGCGCACTCCCCACCAACACCCCCGGCGCAGACGGCGGCTCAACATCCGGCCCAGCCGGCGTCGTCACCGTCACCACATCCGAATACCCACCACGATTCCCCGCCGCATCCCGCGCACGCACCCGGAACCGATAACTCGCAGCCGCCGCCACCGAACCATCGACATAACCCGTAGCCGACGTCGTCGCCACCAACACAAAATCACTGCAACCCCCACCCAGACAACGCTCCACCTCATACCCCGACACCCCAACGTTGTCCGACGCCGCACCCCAACTCAAATCAACCCGATCACTCGCCGGCGCACTCCCCACCAACACCCCCGGCGCAGACGGCGGCTCAACATCCGGCCCAGCCGGCGTCGTCACCGTCACCACATCCGAATACCCACCACGATTCCCCGCCGCATCCCGCGCACGCACCCGGAACCGATAACTCGCAGCCGCCGCCACCGAACCATCGACATAACCCGTAGCCGACGTCGTCGCCACCAACACAAAATCACTGCAACCCACACCCAGACAACGCTCCACCTCATACCCCGACACCCCAACGTTGTCCGACGCCGCACCCCAACTCAAATCAACCCGATCACTCGCCGGCGCACTCCCCACCAACACCCCCGGCGCAGACGGCGGCTCAACATCCGGCCCAGCCGGCGTCGTCACCGTCACCAGATTCGAATACCCACCACGATTCCCCGCCGCATCCCGCGCACGCACCCGGAACCGATAACTCGCAGCCGCCGCCACCGAACCATCGACATAACCCGTAGCCGACGTCGTCGCCACCAACACAAAATCACTGCAACCCACACCCAGACAACGCTCCACCTCATACCCCGACACCCCAACGTTGTCCGACGCCGCACCCCAACTCAAATCAACCCGATCACTCGCCGGCGCACTCCCCACCAACACCCCCGGCGCAGACGGCGGCTCAACATCCGGCCCAGCCGGCGTCGTCACCGTCACCAATTCGAATACCCACCACGATTCCCCGCCGCATCCCGCGCACGCACCCGGAACCGATAACTCGCAGCCGCCGCCACCGAACCATCGACATAACCCGTAGCCGACGTCGTCGCCACCAACACAAAATCACTGCAACCCACACCCAGACAACGCTCCACCTCATACCCCGACACCCCAACGTTGTCCGACGCCGCACCCCAACTCAAATCAACCCGATCACTCGCCGGCGCACTCCCCACCAACACCCCCGGCGCAGACGGCGGCTCAACATCCGGCCCAGCCGGGCTCCCGATGGGCGCTTCCATGTCGGCCCGAATCTCGTCTCCTGTCAGGGCCAGGTCGTAGACACGCACCTCGTCGATGAGACCCTGGAAGTAGCGCCCGTAGACGCTGTCAGCGCCGAGCTCGAGCGGCGCATCCGACGAGGCGAGCGTTCCCGTCTGTGGGACGCTCGAGACCTCGCGGCCACCGCGGTAGAACTTCAGACTCGACCCGTCGTAGGTGACGGCGAGATAGGCCCAGCTCTTGCTCGAGATCGCCGTCGAACCAAAGACATTCCCGGGCACCCCATCGAAGATGCCGCCGCCCGCCGGTCGACGGCCACTGCGAGTGGAGGAGGCGACGAAGTAGTCGCCGCCCTTCGCGATCACGTCGCGCCAGGTATTGCTCACTGTCGACGGTTTGACCCATGCCTCGAGCGTCATCGCATCCCCGAGGTGCAGCGCTTCCGAATCCGGCACGATCACCCGAGCACCGGAACCGTCGAAGCGGAGCGCACCCCCGTACACACCCGAGTCCGACCAGGTCGCGTTCACGATCGACCCGTCATGACCCCCACCCGAGGCGTCTGCGAGCGTGGTCCCCGACCCTTCTTCGAACCCGTACGCCGCCACGAGTCCAGGCGTTGCCGACATCGAGGCCGTCGCCGGAATGAGTCCGACGACGCCGATGACGGCGGCGATCGCGAGCACATTGAGCACGCGTCTGCCGGAGCTCACTCCGGCCGCGCAACGTTCAGTTGAAGCTCCCCCAGGCGCCTTCATGTCCGCAGTCCCCTCGATGTGGCGCATCGTTGTCCGGACCGCCGCTCCGATCGGCCGGACGAGAGGCACCAGTATAGGGAGGTTCTTCCGAGGGTCAAGCGGCGACGCGCGGTCCAGCCGCGACGCTGGACGTTCGTTTAGTAGGCAACACCTGCGCCGGCAATTAGCGTCGCAGATCGCACACTCCCGTGGCCGCGGCCGATCCGGGAACCCTCGAGTGGGTGCGCAGGCAACTGTGGGTGGCTACAGCCACCTGCACCTTCGACAGAAAGGCCGACGGTGCATCCTGCTGAAACGACTCGCCGCGGCTCTCTGAACGGTCAACGAGGTGGCGGCTTCTTCCAAGCTCCAGGCGGACGTGGACTGACGGCGACATCCCCGCGTCCGTCCTGGGGCTTGGTAGAGTCTCGTCACGCCAACGGCTCGTCACGGCACAGACGGAAGAGTTCGCGCGCCTGTACGGCGGACCGTGGCTGCGCATCGGATTACCAGCCAGACCCCTGACCGAGCTCGGCGTGATGCCGAGGCCCGGCGGCGAGCGCCGGCAGGCGAAGCCCGTTCATTGGCGTCAAGGCCCCATGCGCCATGATTGTCACCATGGCTTACGACGGATCGATGCCGAGTCGGTCTAGCGCGCGAACGCGAACGCCTAAGCCCGGGCTACTCAGAGCGTCGCTTTCGCCGGCGCGTTGCCGCCGAAGGAGAAGAAGTGAGCTTGAGCGATGCCGATGCCTATGACCGGTTCATGGGCCGCTACTCGAGGCCGCTGGCGGTGCCCTTCGCCGATTTCGCCGGACTCCCGCTCGACGGCCGGATCCTCGACGTCGGATGCGGCCCCGGTGCGTTGACCACGGAGCTCGCCCGGAGGGCCGGGCCGGGACGGGTCACGGCGGTCGACCCGTCCGAGGAATTCGTCGCGGCCCTACGCGGCCGCCATCCCGGAATCCAGGTCATCCGCGCGCCGGCCGAGGATCTGCCGTTCGAAGGAGGCTGCTTCGATGCGACGCTCGCCCAGCTCGTGGTCCACGTCATGGACGATCCGGTCGCAGGCCTCCGCGAGATGGCGAGGGTGACCCGGGACGGCGGCGTCGTCGCCGCGTGCGTGTGGGACTTCACCGACGGCGGCCCGATCGGCCCGTTCTGGGATGCCGCCCATGCGCTCGATCCTGAGGTCGAGACTGGGTCTGCCTCCCCCGGCAGCAGGGCCGGCCACCTGGCCGACCTCTTCCGCGCGGCTGGAATCGGCGACATCGTCGACAGCGCCGTCGCGGTGGACGTCGAGCACGCCACGTTCGAGGACTGGTGGGAGCCGTTCACGCTCGGCATCGCCCCGTCGGGTGCACACGTCGCCGGCCTCGAGCCCGATCGGCGGACGGCATTGCGCGAGCTCTGCAGGGAGAGGCTGCCGAAGCCACCGTTCGTAGTCTCGGCGAAGGCCTGGGTGGCGCGCGGCGCGGCTTGACGCCTAGATGGTTGAGCGACGGCAGCGTTTCACGGGCGGGGCGTTTCGGAGATAGCCGCGCTTGTCGAAGATGATGCAGCGAGCGCGGACCGCACCCGGCGCAACGATCCCGACAGGCGGTTCGCGTCGGCGGGGCGGCTTGAGCACCGTCACCCGCCGACGGAAAGTCCAAGGGTGCAAGCGACCTACCGGTCGTCCGTCCGGCCTCCGACCCGGAATCCCTTCGCGTTCACGACGTGGCCGGTGTCGTCCACGTGCGCACGCATGCCCTTCAAGGAGGCGACTCCGGAGGTGTTGACCGGCGTGGTTCCCGGATCCGGTAGCGCTGCGAGCGTGGCTCCTGCGACGGCGAGCGCACCCAAGAGCAACAGCATCAGGATGAGCGTGCGCTTGTGTGCCTGAATCGTGTGGTGAGCGTTCATCTCGACCTCCATCCGGTCGGGTGTTGGGAACACGATCGAGACTAGAAGCGGTTGTCTGCGGCGTCGTTGCGCGCCGGCACCGTCTAACTGTGTCCGTGCTCACATACGATCGGTTGGATGCGGTGGCGTCTGCTCGAAGACCTGCCCGAGGCGGATGTGCAACGGCTCGTCTCGGTTTCTCGTCGCCGTCGCTTTGCCCGCAACGAGGTGGTCTTTCATCGCGACGATCCGGCCGACTCGCTGCATTTGATCGAGACGGGTCGGGTTGCGGTCCGGGTCAGCACTCCGCTCGGCGACACGGTCACGATCGCTGTTCGCGGTCCCGGCTGGAGCTTCGGAGAAATGGCACTCGTCGGTGCCTCACGCCGCACAGCAACCGTTGCCGCCCTCGACCAAACAGAGACGCTCGCCGTGTACAAAGACGACTTCGAGCAGCTCCGGCGCGAGCACCCCTCCGTGGACAGACTGCTGTTTGCGTTCCTGGTCGGGGAGGTTCGACTCCTGGAAGAGCGGCTGCTCGAGGCGCTCTACCTACCGGTCGAACGGCGTGTACTCCGCCGTCTGCGCGAGCTGACCGAACACGGCGAAGACGGCCAGCCGTTCGAGGTGCCGCTCACCCAGGAAGAGCTCGCCGAGCTCGCCGGCACCACCCGCTCCACCGTCAACCGAATCCTGCGCGACGAAGCCAAACGAGGAACGATCAAACTCGAGCGCGGCCGCACGATCGTGCTCGACCGGGACCAGATCGCACGCCGGGCGCGATAGATAGGGACTCCACAAGCTGAAGCCGCACGGGAACGTGCGCCATCAAACGGGCGACGACGAGACCCGCGGCCGGAGCACTAGCCGGAGATCTGAGGACGGAATCGCGCGGCGCCACGAGTTGCCGGCTCGGACGAGAGGACGTTCGCCCAGCCGAATACTTGATGTTCCGATCAGTTGCCGACCGCTGGGTCGGGCATGAACTCCCGGACTTCCTGCGCGCAGCGGCAGGCGACGGCGGTCTTGGCAGCCCACTCCAGCGCCTCCTTACGTGAGGGCACGTCGGCGACCCAGAACCCGCCGATGGCCTCCGGGTACGGGCCCTCGGAGATCGTGCCGTCAGTGGACACGACAGTCGACTCCTGGTCTTCCAGCCCGCCGCCGAAGACCCACACGCCGGCGTTCATCGCCTCCTCGACCACGTCGTGCGCGGCCTTGCCCACGGCGGGCGAGTCCCCGTCGGGGATGTGGTCCATCGCGTGGGCGTCGAACGAGATCAGATAACGCGTCATCTGGAAGCTCCTTGCAACAGGCGACCCACTCCGGCCGCGTCGCAGAAGAGACTGACGAAACACCGAAAACTCATCGCCCGCCTGAGATCGCAGCCTTGCTCTTCATTGTGGCCGGGGTAGAAGTCCCCGGCTCGCCTCCCGTCCGGTTGATGACGACGTGCATCAGGTGTTGCGCACTCAGGAGGCGAGGTGCCACCCCTCCTCGCCTTCGGACCAGTCGACGGCGGTGCCGCGCTTGAAGATCAACTCGTCCGGGTCGTTGCCGGACCAGACCCCGATCTTGTCACTGTCGGGGTAGACCGAGACCGCGGGAACGCGCGAGCTCGAGAACATGAGCGTTCTCGCGGGCGCGTCGCTCCTGTTCATCACTTTGTGGGCTCCTTCCGGCCCGGCAGGGAAGCGAACGAGGTCGCCGCGCTGGAGTGTGTGCTCACCATCAGGCGTGCGCAGGACGACCGTCCCATCGACCACCAAGAGCCACTCCTCCTCGTACTCATAGTGGTACGGGCTCGAGCTCCTACCGGCTTCCAGGTCGTAGACGAACATCATCAGACCACTCGATCCCAGCTGCTGGGCGACGTCGAGCCTGCCCTCAGGCCTATCAACGCCGAAGATGTTGACCGATTGCACGGGTGACCCCCTTCAAGAGAACGTCATCGGAGACTCAGACCTGCGGAAGCCTAGAACGTCATCGGAAGCCGTCCTTTGACGGTCGGGCGCCATGCCCGAGCACTGGCGCAGGCGACCGAATTGGTGCTTGGACGGGAGCAGGTGGCTTGAGAAGCTCGTTTCGTAGCTGGGTTAGGCTCGCTCTAGCCGTGCCAGCGGTTCGGGATCAGCTCGAGGCGGTTGTCGCGACCGGTGTTCCGGGGGTGGCTCTCAGCTGCCTGCGACGGCGAAGAGCCGCCATTTTCCCGGGATGCCCCGCAGCTCGCGGGCGCCACGGTCATCGAACGTGATGCCGGAGCCGACGACGAGGTCGTGCACAGTCTGTGAGACGAGCACATCGTTGGCCCCGGCGAAGGATGCTACGCGGGCTCCGATGTTGACGGCGATCCCGGCGACCTTTCCGTCGGTGATTTCACACTCACCTGTGTGGATGCCGGCGCGGATGGGGACGTCGATCTCGCGCATGTCGGCGCTGATCGAGCATGCGCATCGGATTGCGCGGGCCGGCCCGTCGAAACTGGCGAAGAACCCGTCGCCGGCAGTGTCGATCTCCCGGCCACGAAAGCGGGCCAGTCGCGCCCTGACGCGCCGATGGTGCTCGATCACAAGCTCCGCCCAGGCGCGATCGCCCAGAGCAGCAGCTTTCGCCGTCGATCCCACGATGTCGGTGAACAGGACGGTCGTGAGCATGCGCTCGTGCTCAGGTTCCTCCCAGTCGCCGCGAGCCCAAACACCCCGTAGGAACGACTCGATCGCGTCGAGGACAGCCTCGTAGTCACCCAAGAAGGGGAAGTGCTCGCTGCCCGACAGCTCGATGAAAGCTGCACCCGGGATCTGACCGGCGGCCCAGCGTGCCCCTTCGATCGGCAGATGATCCCCGGTGCGATGGAGCACGAGTGTCGGCACCCCGATCGCCGATAGGACGTCGCGAACGTCGATGCTCTGGCTCATCACTTCGATTTGCCGGAAGGCGTTCGGGCTCGCGCTCAGCCGCCTTCTGCGGGCGATCCGCTCCACCTCTGCGTCGTCCGCATCTGGGTTGTCCTCTCGTGCCTGCTCGATCGTGCCCCAATGCCGGATCTCGTGTTCGAGTTCGCGATCCCATTCGGCTTGCGTCTGTCCCCAAGGAAAATCGGGCGCCCAGACGAAGCGCGGCAACGACCCGTAGAGGACCAGAGCCGCAACCCGGGACGGGTGCGTTGCGGCAAACAAGAGGCTCATCGGGCCGCCCTCCGAGACGCCAACGACCGCAGCACGACGCGACCCAGCTGCGTCCATCACGGCACGAACGTCATCGATCCGCGTCTCCAGGTCGCCTACGCCGGCTGCGTCGGACGCTCCCGTCCCACGCTTGTCCAAGATGATCAGGCGACAGGTCCTCGACAGTGCTTCAAAATATCGTGACCGCGCTGGATCGTCCCAGATCAGGTCGAGATGCGAAACCGCGCCTGGGATGTAGACGACATCGAAGTCACCCTCACCAATGACCTGATAAGCGATGTTGACGTTCCCGCTCGATGCATATCTTGTAATTGGGGTTTGCACCCTCGTCAGTCTGCGTTGCTCCCGCAGGAGATTCAAGCTCGTCGCTCCGAGGGGCGTTGAGCGGACGTCCCTGAGCTATGGCTGACAACGGGGCTTGCGCGAACCTCAGCTCGTCGCCCCGTGATTTTGGCCGCGATCCTCAGGCGCCACTCCGGAACACCGGCCCAAGCGACGATCTGCCAACGTAAGAATGTGGAGCGTCTTTCGCGGGAACAAACTGCACTTCTGACGGCGACGCAATTTGCCGACCTGAATGGTCTCCTGCTGCGCTTCATCGCCCAGGTTCGTTCGATCTTGGGCGTCAAGATTGTCGGCGTCTACCTCACCGGCTCATTCGCGCTCGGTGGAGGGGACGCCGCGAGTGACTGCGATTTCCTCACCGTGACGGACAGCGGCCTCGGCCGTGAGGAAGAGAGCGCGCTGCGGCGGCTGCATGAGGAGATTCCGAGCTGGCCGAGCTACTGGGCGTACAACCTCGAGGGCTCATACGCGCCGAGGGCAGACCTTCAGACGCTGGCGGCGCTCGGAGAACCGTGGCTCTACGTGAACCGGGGCGGCCGGGAGATGGAGTGGTCTCCCCACTGCAATACCGAGGACGTTCGGTGGGTTCTCCTCAACCGACCCTTGATCCTGGCGGGATCCGATCCGCGGGCGTTCGTCTGCGACGTACCTGCGGCGCTCTTGCAGACGAAGATGCGCGCGCAGATCCAGAACTTCCTCCCCGACCTGAAGACGTGGGCGTCCTTCGACATATCGTGGACCCAGCGCTACGCCGTCGAAGCCATCACCAGGATGCTCTACACCCTCGAACACGGCGAGGTGATCTCCAAAGAAGGCGCCCTCAGCTGGGGCGCCGAGACGCTACCGCTCGAATGGCACGACCTGCTCGAGCAAGTTAGGCAAGACCGGCTTGTCAGATGGAACGCACCGCCGCGGCCTGGGTCGGTGGAGCGCGCGATCGCATTCGTCGAGTACGTACAAGAGCGCGCGCAGCTAGACACATAGTTCCCTGGTCCAGCCACCTGCGCGTCGGGCGTCTCCTGCGACTTCCCGCGCAAAAGCTCGGCATTTCATCGGGGCGCCGAGATTCGAACTCGGGACCTCTAGTCCCCCAGACTAGCGCGCTAACCAGGCTGCGCCACGCCCCGCGACGAGGGCCAAGGTATCAAGCGATGTCTCGTGCGGTTCGACATCCGCTAGCTCACGGCTGCGGTGACTCGTAGAGTCAGACGTAGCGATGTGAGCGTGGCCGGGCGTCGAGCTCCCGTTGTGCACACGGTGGGCAATACGTGCAGACGATGGTGTCCTCACCGTCCTCGGGGTCTTCAACGATGTAGCCGAGCCAGCCTTGTCCGGACACGGACTGGCAGCCGCACTCCTCGCATCGCAGCATCGCGCGCGCAGCATGACAGGCGCGCGATTGTGCGTCCATCCCCACCCCGGGTACGTTCGTGGTACGACGAGTGGCTCGGAGCAGGCGATCCGTTCGTAGTATTCCGCGTCGTGCGGGTCGCGATCAGTGTCGACATGGAGGCGATCTCGAGCCTCGTGCATCCGCACGAGATCCTCGCGTTCGCCCGCCCCTACTGGGTGTCCGGTCGCCGCCGCATGACCGCCGACGCGGCCGCCGCCGCACGCGGGCTGCTCGCGGCAGGCGCCGAGGAGGTTGTCGTGCTCGACAACCATGGCAGCGGCAATCCCGTGAACATGTTCGCCGCCGAGCTCCCGGAGGGCGCCCGGCTCGAGACGTGGAACGTCTTCGACCTCCCGGCGAACGGCGTCGACGCCCTGCTCCAGGTCGGCTACCACGCCAGAGCCGGTGTGCCGGCGTTCATCTCGCACACCTACGTCCCCGGGCTGCGACTCCGCGTCGACGGGGAGCTGATCGGCGAGAGCCACGGCCGGGCCTGGGCAGCCGGCGTGCCGCTGCTCGGGATCGTCGGCAACGACGCGCACGAGCGGACGCTCGGGTCGCTGGCGGGCACTCCGTACCTCGCCGTGCAGCGGACGGACGCGACCGACCGCGCCGAGCCCAGTCTTCGACGACGCCGGCGAGGCGATCGCCGCTTTCGCCGCCGAGGCCCTGCGCGACGGCGGCAGCGTGCCGATCATCCCGAGCGACCTGCTCTTCGAAGCCAGCCTCGAAGGAGGCGACGACGAGGCCCGGATCCTGGAGGCCGCCGGCTGGCAGCGCCGCAGCGAGACCGAGTTCGCGCTCGAACTGGCGGCCTGGCGCGACGCCCGCGAGCCGCTGGCAGCGGCGATGGCGGCCGCGGTCGCGTCCTGGCTCCCCTACTTCGCGACGTTCGACCTCACCTCGCAGGCGGCTGCCGAGGCCGTCCACGACGAGCCGCTGCTGCGCGAGGGCCGCGAGCGGTTCGATGCCTGGCTGGGCGAGCCTCAGCCCGAGTGGCTGACGCCCGCCCCTGCCTGACGACACCCCCGAAACCGGGGTCAAACACCGCAAACAGCGCGGAATGGCAAGCTAAACGGCTCGGTGGGGCCCCTAACCCCCCAGTGGTCGCTTGCCGGGACCCCACCGGCCAACCACTTAGACGCCCGACCCCTCGTTTCGTTAGCCGTTCAAACGGCGGTACAGCCGGTCGACCAGGTCGGGCATCGACTCGAGCTTCTCGGTGATCACCCGCAGCCGGTACTCCCGGAAGAACTCAGGCTCGACGTCCAGCGACGTTGCGAGCTGCTCGACCACCTCGTTGGACGGGACGGGCCTGTTGCCGTGCACGAGGTGGTTGAGATAGCCGGCCGAGAGCCCGGTTTTTGCGGCCAGGGCCCGGTAGGTGACCCCCGTCTCGTTCATCAGCCGCTCGACCGCGGGGCCGAACGGCTCCGCTGCGTAGCGCCGGCGCTTCGGCATCTCCTAGACCTCCTTGCCCAGGTCGGCCAGGCTGACACGCCGCTCGTCGCCCGTGGAGCGGTCGCGCACGTCCACGGCGCCGTCCTCCAGGCTCTTCTTGCCCGCGGTGATGCGAATCGGGATCCCGATCAGGTCGGCGTCGGCGAACTTCTCGCCGGGACGCAGGTCGCGGTCGTCGAGCAGCACGTCCTTGCCCGCCGCCGAGAGCGCCTCGGCGGCCTGGGCCGCGATCTCCTCCGCCCCCAGCAGCTGGACGATGTGGACGTCGTAGGGCGCGACCGAGGCCGGCCAGCGGATGCCGTTGTCGTCGTGCAGCTGCTCGACCAGGGACGCGATCACCCGCGCCGGCCCGATCCCGTAGCTGCCCATGACGAGCGGCTTCTCCTGCCCGTCGTCGTCGAGGAAGGTCGCGCCGAGCGGCTCGGAGTAGCGGGTGTCGAGCTTGAAGATGTGGCCGACCTCGATCGCGGCCTCGAACTGGAGGGCGCCCCCGCAGTGCGGGCAGGTGTCTCCCTCGGCCGACTCGCGCAGGTCGGCGAAGCGCGGCTGGAAGTCCCGTCCCGCCTCGACTCCGCGTAGATGCCAGCCGTCCCGATTCGCGCCGGCCACGAACTGGCCGTCGCGCAGCGTCTCGTCTGCGATCACCTCACCCTTGAAGCCGACCGGGCCGAGCGACCCGCCGGAGGCTCCGAACGCCGCGCGAATCTCCTCGTCCGTGGCAGGGCGCGACGGCCGGCCGAGAGCGGCGTCGAGCTTCGCGGGCTCGATGCGATCGTCACCACGGACGAGCGCGAGGACGACCGTCCCGTCGTCGGTCGTGACGGGCATCGCCTTCGAGGTCGCCGCGACGTCGATCGCGAGGAATTCCGCCAGGGCCTCGCACGTCGTCACGCCGGGGGTCTCGACCTCCTCGGTCGAGACGAGCGTCTCCGGGAAGATCGGCGCGCGCGGCACGCCCCGGGCGACCTCGATGTCGGCGGCGAAGTCGCCGTTCTCGCAGGTGACGAGCGTGTTCTGGCCCGCGCCCGCAGGTGCGAGGAAGTCGGCCGAGCCGCTGCCGCCCATCATCCCCGACTCCGCCTCGACGTCGAACACCGTCAGCGCGAGTCGCGCGAAGATGCGGTGGTAGGCAGCGCGCTGCACGTCGAAACTCTTGCTGAGGCCCTCCGCGTCGCGATCGAACGAGTAGGCGTCCTTCATGATGAACTCGCGCAGCCGGATCAGTCCCTTGCCCGGGCGCGGCTCGTCGCGCTCCTTGATCGAGAAGTGATAGAGCATCTGCGGCAGCTGCCGGTAGCTCTGGAGCTCGCGCGCGTGGAACGTCACCGTCTCCTCGTGGGTCATCGGCAGCACGTAGTCGGCGCCCTTGCGGTCCTTGAGGCGGAAGATCTCCTGGATGTAGTCGCGTCCTGACTGCTGCCAGAGCTCGAACGGCGTCAGAACCGGCATCAGCATCTCCTGGCAGCCGATCGCGTCCATCTCCTCGCGGATGATCTGCTCGACCTTCCGGTGCACACGCCACCCGAGCGGGAGGAACGTCCAGACGCCGGCTGTCACCTGCCGCACGAAGCCGCCGCGGACGAGCAGCTTGTGGTTGACGGCCTCCGCGTCGGCGGGCGCGTCACGCAGCGTGGGCAGGAACAGATGGGAGGCGCGGGCGATCATCGTTGCCTCCCCAGGCTACCGACGGGCCTCGGAGACCGTGACGCGTCGCTATTCCAGGGGAATCGCGGAGGCCTCGGCCATCGCAAGCGCCGCGGGTTTCCCCATCTTCAGCCGCTTCGGGCGGAACATGCCGTCGGCGATCCAGCGGTCGATCTCGTGGAAGAGCTCGTCGACGAGGATGTCGCTCGAGACCTTCTTGAGCACACGGCCGTGCGCGTAGAGGAAGCCGACGTCACGGCCGCCGGCGATCCCGAAGTCGGCGTCGCCGGCCTCGCCGGGGCCGTTGACAGCGCAGCCGAGCACCGCCACTTCGAACACCTCGGGATAGGTGCGGAGCCGTTCCTCGACCCGCTCGGCGAGCTGCTGTACGCCCACGTTGTCACGGCCGCAGCTCGGGCAGGCGATCATCACCGGCCCGCGCTCGCGCAGCCCGAGCGCCTTGAGGATCTCGAATGCCGTCTTCACCTCTTCGACCGGGTCGGCGGTCAGGGAGACGCGAATCGTGTCGCCGATGCCGTCGACGAGCAGCGCGCCCATCCCGACGGCGCTCTTGATCGAGCCGGCGAAGGGCGTCCCGGCCTCGGTGACGCCGAGATGCAGCGGGTAGGGCACTTTCGACGCGAGCAGCCGGTAGGCGCGGATCATCGTCGGCACGTGGCTCGACTTGACGGAGATCTTGAAGTCGCGGTAGTCGAGCTGCTCGAGCAGGCGCACCTCTTCGAGTGCGGCCTCGACGAGCGCCTCGGCCTGGTCGTGGTTCGCGAGGTCGAGCAGATGCTTCGGCAGCGAGCCCGAGTTGGCGCCGATCCGCATCGGGATGCCCTTCGCCTTCGCGGCGAGCACGACCTCGGCCACCTTGTCGTCGCCGCCGATGTTGCCCGGGTTGATCCGGACGGCCGCCACGCCCGCGTCGATCGCCCGCAGCGCGAGGCTGGCGTTGAAGTGGATGTCCGCGATCACCGGCAACGGCGAGAAGCGCACGATCCGCGGAAGCGCGTCGGCGTCCTCGCCCTTGGGCACGGCTACGCGGACGATCTCGCAGCCGGCGCTCGCGAGCGCGGCGATCTGCGCCGTCGTCGCCTCGACGTCGTGCGTCTTGGTCAGCGTCATGGACTGGACGACGGGTGGAGCACCGCCGCCGATCTGGACGCCGCCGACGTTCACCGAGCGTTCGCTGGCCACGGCCCAAGCGTAGCCCGTCGCAGCCGTTTGGCACCCCGTCCGACCGTGCCTACACTGGTGGCATGTGCCGGAACATCAAGATCCTCTACAACTTCGAGCCGCCCACGACCGACGACGAGGTGCAGGCTGCCGCGCTGCAGTACGTCCGCAAGGTGAGCGGGATGACCAAGCCGAGCCACGCGAACGCCGAGGCGTTCGCCGAGGCCGT
This sequence comes from uncultured Actinomycetes bacterium, assembly GCA_963698925.1. Taxonomy (GTDB): domain Bacteria; phylum Actinomycetota; class Thermoleophilia; order Gaiellales; family Gaiellaceae; genus PALSA-600. The sequence continues at coordinate 131,405 of CAVOSR010000001.1, forward strand.
CGACGCGGTCGCCGCCGTCACGGACACGCTGCTCGGCAAGCTCGTCACGACCGCGCCGCCCAAGGACCGCGAGGTCGAGGCGGAACGCCGCCGGGCGCGCGCGGTTGCCCGCTTCGGGTAGTGACGAACGCCGCGCGCGCGGTTCACTGGCTCAAACCTGGTTCGCCCGCGGCTACCAGTCGGTCGGCTTGTAGTCCTTCAGGAACTGGCCCCACACGTGGGTGCCGGTGTTGAAGCCGTCGATGATCGGATCGACGATCCGCGCTGCGCCGTCGACGATGTCGAGCGGCGGGCTGAAGCGGTGCTCGACGGCCTTCCGCTCGGCTACGTGCGCGGGATCCTCGTCGGTCACCCAGCCGGTGTCGACGCTGTTCATGTGGATGCCGTCGTTGTAGTAGTCCGCCGCCGAGGTGCGCGTCATCATGTTCAGCGCCGCCTTCGCCATGTTCGTGTGCGGATGCCTCGTCGTCTTGTGCCGCCGGTAGAACTGCCCTTCGACCGCGGAGACGTTGACGATGTGCTTGTCGCGCTCGGGCGTGCGCAGCATCAGCGGCTTCAGGCGCGCGTTCAGCACGAACGGCGCGACCGCGTTCACGAGCTGCGTCTCGAGCAGCTCGACCGACGACACCTCGTCGAGCAGCAGGCGCCACGAGTTGCGCTCACGCAGGTCGACCTGCTGCAGGTCCTGGTCGAGCTGCCCTTCCGGGAAGAGATCCTGCGACCCGAGATCGTCCGGGAGCAGCGCGACCTGCGTCAGCTCGGCCGCTGACGCGATGCCGTTCGCGGGCAGCATCTCCTGGCGGCGGACACCGTCGAGCCCTCCGAGCAGCCGACCCACGGCGCCGTCGGGCACCGCCTGCTCGGCCTCGAGCATGTGCCGGTAGAAGCCGGGCGGCCGCCGCACGGTCTGGCAGGCGTTGCTGATGATGAAGTCGAGCCGGTCGCGTGACTCGAGCAGATGCGAGCAGAAGGCCTCGACGCTCGGCGTGTGCCGCAGGTCGAGCCCGAAGATCTCGAGCCGGTCCCCCCACTCGTCGAAGTCCGGCTCCTGGGAGTAGCGCGACGCGGCGTCACGCGGGAAGCGCGTCGTCACGATCAGCCCCGCGCCGGCCCGCAGCAGCTTGATCCCGGCCTGGTAGCCGATCTTCACGCGGCCGCCGGTGAGCAGCGCCACGCGCCCGCTCAGGTCGGCGGTCTCGGAGCGCTTGGCGAAGTTGAAGTCGCCGCACGGCGCGCACATCTGGTCGTAGAAGTGGTGTACCTGTGTGTATGCCTGCTTGCACACGTAGCAGTACAGGTCCTCCGCGTCACCGAGCGGCGCCTCCGACTCCTCCTGTGGCCGTGCGTAGTTCGGCGTCGTGAAGACCGGCTTGTCGCGCAGCACCCGGATGCCCGTCTCCGCGCGCAACCGCTCGTCGCGACCCGTCTTCTCGGCCTTCTGCCGCTTGCGGTCGTTCTTGACGCCGCGCCGGCGCTCGACGACGCTCGGGTTGAAGACCGCGCCTGCCGCCGTCAGCAGCCTTGTGCGCTCCTCGACGGAGAGTCCCTGCAGCACGCTGCGGTCGCGGACGATCGCCTCGAGCGCCTGGATGGCGTCGCGGAGCTCCTGCGCGATCTCCGGCTGCTCGTCGATCGTCACGGCGCTGAGGGTAGCGTGGCACCGCATGCGGCCCCGGCGGATTCCCGACGTGCGCGCGCTGCTCACCGCGGCGCTGATCCTGGGCTTCGGCCTGACGGCGGCGAACGCCGGCGGCGCCCGCGGGGCGGCAGCGTGCGCGCCTCGCACGGTCTCGGCCTCGTACGAGCGGGCGCTCGCGCAGACGCTGGCCGGCGGCCGGGACGTGCTCGGCGAGCGCCTGCTGCGCCGTCCCGGCGGCCCCACCTACGAGGCGGCGGCACGGCTCGTGCCGCCGCTCCTGTTCGCACGCACGAGCGGGCAGCGGCCGCTGACCTCATCGGGCGTCTACTACGTCCCCTCCGCGCAGCCCGCCGGAGCGCAGGGAGCGGGCGCTCCGATGCTGCTGCTCGCCGATGGCAGCGAAGTGCGCTACGGGAACGTCGGCGGGCCGCGCCTCGCCGTGCGGGTCGGTGGCGGCGAGCGGTTCGGCTCGTGCCTGCGCCGCTCGGGCGGCGCGCGGCTCGCTGCGGGTTACCTGCCGATCGTGCAGACCTCCTATGTCGACGCGCGCGGAACGCGCTACCGGCAGGAGGCATTCGCCGCGCGCCTGCCCGGCGGCACGACCGCCGCGTACGTCCGCGTCACCGGAGGCGCCGCCCGCGTCGGCAGCGTCGCGGCGAGCCGTCCCGTGCGTTGGGCTCCCCGCCGGGCGCCGGAGGCGGTGCCGATCGACCTCGCCGAGTACGAGCGCGCGCGGGCAGCGGTCGTTCGCTACTGGGACGCACGCCTCGCGGAAGGCGCGTCGATCGTCGTTCCCGAGGCGCGCGTCATGAACGCACAGCGCGCGCTGCTGATTCAGAACTTGATGCTGACGTGGCGCTACAGCATCGGCAACCCGTACGAGGAGTTCTCGTTCCCGGAGAGCCTGGACGAGGCGCAGGTGCTGGCGGAGTACGGCTTCCCGGATGTCGCCCGGTCGATCCTGCGCACGTCACTCACCCGCAGGCCGACTCCGTATCCGAGCTGGAAGATGGGCGAGAAGCTCCTCGCCGCGGCGACGGCGTACCGCGTCGGCGACGACGAGACGTTGATCGCGCAGACGACTCCGACGCTGCGCCGCTACGTCGACGCACTCGCGCGGGCCCAACGCGGCGACGGGCTGCTCGCGCGCGAGCGCTACTCGTCCGACATTCCCGATCTCGTCTTCGGGCTGCACGCGCAGGCCGTTGCGTGGCAGGGCCTGCATGCGATGGCACGTGTCTGGAGCGACACGGGCGACGACGCGCTCGCACGCCGCGCCGAGGCGATTGCACAGCGGCTGCGCGCGGCGCTGCGCGGTGCCGTGGCGCGGTCGGCGACACGTGCCGGTGACGGCTCGCTCTTCGTGCCGATGCGCCTGCTCGACGACGAGCCGGCGCACCCGCTGCTCCCCGGCACGCGGGACGGGAGCTACTGGAACCTCGTTGCGCCGTACGCGCTCGCCTCCGGCGTGCTCGGCTCTCGCGAGCAGGAGCGAGCGGCGCTGCGCTACCTGCTCGCACACGGCTCACGCTTCCTCGGTGTCGTCCGCGCCGGAGCGTTCTCGCTGTACGGGCATTCGTCGGCCTCGACCGGCCTCGACCAGGTGTACGGCCTGAACGCGGCGCGGTTCCTCGCGAGCGCTCGACGAGCCCGACCAGCTCGTGCTCAGCCTCTACGGGCAGCTCGCCGCGGCGCTCACGCGCGACACGTTCGTCGGCGGCGAGGCGTCCTCGCTTTCGCCGATCGCGCATGCGTACTATCGCTCGATGTACCTCCCCCCGAACAGCGTCGGCAACGCCGCGCTGCTCGAGACCCTGCGGCTGCTGGTGGCGAACGAACTGCCGGAGGGGCGCGGTCTCCAGCTCGCCTATGCGACGCCGCGGGCGTGGCTCGCGCCCGGGAAGCGAATCGCCGTCGACCGGCTCCCGACCGGGTTCGGGCCGCTCTCGTACACGCTGGTCTCGCACGCCCGTTCGGTGAGCGCAACGATCAGCGTGCCGCGCATCGCGGGCCACTCGCTGTCGCTGCGGCTGCGGCTGCCGGGCGGGGCTCGGATTGCATCTGTCAGCATCGGCCGCCGGCCGCTGCGCACGTTCGACCGGCGCTCCGGCACGATCGACCTGACAGGCCGCGGCGGCTCGATCACGCTCGAGGTGGCCGTTGCGCGCTAGGGCACTCGTCGCCGTTGTCGCGGCGCTCGTTCTCGCACCCTCGGCGCTCGCAGCAACCGGCCCGTCGGAGGAGTCGACGGCGACCGCGGTCACGCGCGGGCACGTGACGCTCTGGCACTTCGCCTACCGCTCACACACGGGCACGCCGCGCGGCGTCTGGCTCGTGCTGCCGAAGTGGTACGGGCCGTCGCTCCATCCGCGCTTGAAGCTCGTGATCTCGCCGCACGGGCGCGGGCTCGACGGCCGCGCGAACGCGAATCTCTGGGGCGGCCTGCCGGCGAAGGGCAGCTTCGCGGTGATCAGCCCGGACGGCCAGGGCCGCCGGCTCGGCGACTACTCGTGGGGCTCGCCGGGTCAGATCGCCGACCTCGCGCGCATGCCGGAGATCGCGCGCGCAGCGTTCCCGTGGCTGGAGATCGACCCGCGCCAGATCTATGCGTTCGGCGGCAGCATGGGCGGACAGGAGGCGCTGCTGCTGCTGGCGCGGTATCCACACCTGCTCGCGGGTGTCGCTGCGTTCGACGCCGTCTCGGACTTCGCCCAGCAGTACCGGGCATTCGGGAAGCTCCGCTGCAACGCGCACTGCCTGCACGACCTCGGTGAGCCGCTCGGCCGCCGGCTCCAGGGCCTCGCCCGCTCGGAGCTCGGGGGTTCCCCACGGCAACGTCCGCTCGCGTTCGCGCAGCGCAGCCCGATCACCTACACGCGCGCGATCGCCGCATCGTGTGTCCCGCTGCAGATCTGGTGGAGCCCCGCCGACCGCGTCGTCGTCGACCAGCAGCGCCAGTCCGGCAAGTTCTTCTGGAAGCTGCGCGCGGCGAACCCGCGCGCGCCGATCAGCGGGTACGTCGGCTTCTGGATCCACTCGCACGAGATGCGCGCGTCGACACGGCTGCCGTTCGCGCTTCGCCGCTTCGGGCTGCTGCCGTCGAGCACCGTGACGGGTCACGACGGGCTGCACGTCGTGCCCGCGCCGCGCGACGGCTGCGAGCGCTAGCTAGCCGCCGCCGCCGAAAAGGTCGTTGCGCAGGCCGAAGTACATCAGCACGGCGAAGAGCATCAGACCGAAGACCGAGTACCGGACGTAGACCGCCTGGCGGAACGTCCGGCCGCGGATCTTCTCGACCAGCGCCATCACGATGTGACCGCCGTCGAGAGGCAGCACGGGCAGCAGGTTGAGCAGCCCGAGCGCGAGGCTGACGAGGCCGAGCACGAACAGGAAGTCGCGGGCTCCTTGCCTCCACGCCTGCGCAGAGACGCGAACGATCCCGACGGAGCTCGACACCTGGTCGGTGTCCCGTCCGGTTGCGAGGTGGCCGATGCCGCGCACCGTCTGCGAGGTGATGTCCCACGTCAGCCTGAGCGCGTCGCGCGACGCTGCCGGCGGCGATTCGCCGGGTCCGGTGCGCGCCTCGATGGCGATCCCGATCCGGTAGGCGCCGCCGTCCTCCTTCGCGCGCAGCGGACCGAGCACGACGCGCTTGCCGTCGCGGCGGACGACGATCCGGAACGGCCTGCCCTCGGTCGCGCGGATGTGCGCGGGGATGTCCTTCGGCTCCATCGTCTGGCCGGCGATGCGCAGGATCCGATCGCCCGCCAGGACGTGCGCGGCGGCGGCGGGGCTCCCGCTGACGACGCGGCCGATCACGTTGGTGCTGCGCTCGCCGGCGACCATGAAGAGACAGGCGAAGAGGACGACGGCGAAGGCCAGGTTGACCGCAGGCCCAGCGAAGATCGCCGTCAGGCGGCGCCAGGTGTCCTGGCGCCAGTACGCATCGGGCGCGAGCGACCATTCGAGCTCCTGCCACATGCGCGTCTCGCCGAGCGCGGGCCGCAGCTCGGCGAGGTACTCACGCGCCGCGTCGAAGTCCTCCCGCTCGATCGCATCGTCGAGGCGCGCGAGCTCGGCCCGGTGGCGCTCGCGGTCCTCGGGGTTGAGCGTCGCAGCCAGGTCGCCCGCCGACGGGCGGTTCATGCCGGGGATCTTCACGTAGCCGCCGAGCGGGATCGAGCCGATGCCGTACTCGACGCCGCCGCGCGTCGTCTTCGCGATCGCCGGGCCGAAGCCGAGATAGAACTTGCGCGGCGTCATCCCGACGGCGCGCGCGGCGAAGAAATGGCCGGCCTCGTGGATCATCACGAGCACGGCCAGGCCGAGGATGGCGGCGACTAGGCCCATACGCCCTCCACCGCCTCGCGGGCGCGTGCGTCCGCCTCGCGCAGCTCGTCGAGGTCGCGCGCGGCGGCGCCGTCCGTCTGGGCGAGCGCGTCCTCGACCGAGGCGGCGATGTCGAGGAAGCCGATGCGCCCGTCGAGGAACGCGGCGACCGCGACCTCGTTCGCCGCGTTGAACGCGCACGGGTAGGTGCCGCCGCGCTCCCCCGCCTCACGTGCGAGCGCCAGCAGCCGGAAGGTGTCGGTGTCGGGCTCGAAGAACTCGAGCGGCCCGGCCGTGAGGTCGAGCGCCGGCACCGGCGTGGCAGCGCGCGCGGGATAGGTGAGCGCATAGGAGATCGGGACGCGCATGTCGGGCAGGCCGAGGTGCGCAATCGCCGCGCCGTCGCGGAACCGCACGAGCCCGTGCACGATCGAGGTCGGGTGGACGACGACCTCGATCCGGTCGTACGGCAGGCCGAAGAGGAAGTGCGCCTCGATCACCTCGAGCCCTTTGTTGGCGAGCGTCGCCGAGTCGATCGTGATCTTCGCGCCCATCGACCACGTCGGGTGCGCGAGCGCCTCCTGCGCGGTCGTGTCGGCGAGCTCGTCGCGCGTGCGGCCGCGGAACGGGCCGCCGCTCGCCGTCAGTACGAGGCTCTCCGGCTCGCCGAGCTGCGCGCACTGGAAGAGCGCCGAGTGCTCGCTGTCGACCGGGATCAGCCGGCCGCCGCCCCGCTCGTGCGCGGCCACCGCGAGCTCGCCGGCCGCGACGAGGCTCTCCTTGTTCGCCAGCGCGAGCGTGACCCCGTGCTCGAGCGCCCACATCGTTGCCGGCAACCCCGCGAAGCCGAGGGTCGCGTTGAGGACGATGTCGGGACGGGCCTGCTCGAGCAGGCCGCTCGGGTCGCCTCCCACCTGGATCAGGGGCGCGAGGCCGTCGATCGGGGTGGAGCCGGAGGTGGCTGCGACGAGCTCGAGCTCGTCGTTGGCCGCGATCACGTCGAGCGCCTGGCGCCCGATCGAACCGGTCGCACCGAGGAGGGCCACCCGTGTCATCCGCTTCAGTGTGCCCGGCTTTCGTAGGCTCGGGTCATGTCGAGCCCATCCTCGTCGAAGCCGCCCGCCGAGCCGTATCCCCCTGATCTCGCGGACGACGCCGGTGCCGTCGACCTCGACGAGGGCATCCTGGACGCCGTCGTCGACGGCGCCGACTGGGCGAACCGGCGCGCCCCGCGCGCCCAGATCCGCCGCACGGAGCTCCGCACCGTGCGCCTGACGGGCGCGGAGCTCGGCGAGGCCGCGCTCACGGACGTCCTGTTCGCCGACTGCCGCCTCGACCTGGCAGGCCTGCGCAACGCGACGCTCGAGCGCGTCGTCTTCCGCGACTGCCGGATGGAGGAGTGCGACTTCTACGCCGCCCGCCTGAGCGACGTGCTGTTCGAGCGCTGCACACTCCGCCTCGCCACCTTCTCGGCCGTCACGCTGGCGCGCGTCGAGCTGCGCGGCTGCGACCTGGCGGGCCTCCGCGGCGCGGAGCACCTCCGCGGCGCCCGCCTGCCCTTCGAGGACGCGCTGGAGAACGCCACCCTCTTCGCCACGGCCCTCGGCCTCGAGCTCGTCGACTGACCACGGAGCGCGTCACAGTTCCGTAGCGGTGGCAGCCACCCAAACGAATGTGCAACGCGCCGTTGCACTTCGGTAGCGGTGGCAGCCACCCATACGGAAGTGCAACGTGCTCTTTCCCTGCACAGCGGCACAGTGTGCGGCGCGGGGGCCGTGACGGAACTGTGACCCTCTAGCTGAACGCGAGGATCGTGAAGTACGCGGCCGGGGCCGCGAAGAGGAGCGCGTCGATGCGGTCGAGCATGCCGCCGTGGCCGCCGAGGAGGGTGCCCGTGTCCTTCACGTCCATGTCGCGCTTGAGCAGCGACTCGAACAGGTCGCCGATCGGCGCAGCGACCGCGACGACGACGCCCAGGACGATCGACTCACCGATCGTGAGGAAGTCCTGGTTGTAGAGCGCAACGAAGGTGATGAAGATCGTGGCGGCCGTCCCCACGGCGAAGCCCTCCCAGGTCTTGCCGGGAGACGTCGCCGGGGCCATCTTGTGGCGGCCGAGCAAGCGGCCGCCGAAGTAGGCGAACGTGTCGCCCGCCCAGACGCCCAGCAGCACGGTGAAGGCGGCCAGCCGGCCGTGCTCGGGCAGCTCGCGCAGGAGGATCAGGAACGCGAGCCCGCCGCCGATCCACAGCGCACCCATCACGGTCGCGCTGATCGCGATCGTCGCCGCGGCGCGCGCCTCGGAGATCGCCTTCAGCACGAACGCCAGCGCGAACGTCGTCAGCAGCCCGCCCACCAGCCACTCGACGCCGCCGAGCTCTGCGCCGACCAGGGCGAGTGCCGCGCCGACGTAGCCCGCGGGCGCCAGCGGCGCGAGCGGCCGCGCGAGCAGCCAGTACTCGTGCAGCGCGACGAACGCGGCGAGCGTCGCCATCGCGAAGACCCACCAGCCGCCCAGGTAGACGACCCCGAGCACGATCGGGAGGCCGACGATCGCGACGACGATGCGCGAGAGCCAGTTGCTCATCTCAGCTCACCGGCCGCCGAATCGCCGGCGGCGTGAGGCGTACTCCGCCAGCGCGTTCCGCAGGTCGCGCTCGTCGAAGTCCGGCCAGAGCTTGTCGACGAAGACGAGCTCCGAGTAGGCGACCTGCCAGAGGAGGAAATTCGAGATGCGCAGCTCGCCGCTCGTGCGGATCAGCAGGTCGGGATCGGGCAGCTCCGGCGCGAAGAGGTTCGCTGCGAAGACGTTCTCGTCGATCTCCCGCGCCTCCACTCCGCTCTCGACCAGCCTCCGCGCCGCCTCGACGAGCTCCGCGCGGCCGCCGTAGTCGAACGCGACCCACAGGTTGAGGCGCGCGTTCAGCTCGGTGCGGTCCTCCATCGCCTCCATCCGCGCGCGCAACGCGTCGGGGGCGCGATCGCGGCGGCCGATGAAGCGCACGCGGACGCCCTGCTCGGCGAGATCGGGAAGCTCGCGCTCGATCGTCTCCGCGAAGATCTCCATCAGCGCGTCGACCTCGCTCTGCGGACGCGACCAGTTCTCCGTCGAGAACGCGAACACCGACAGGTCGTGGATGCCGACGTCGATCGACGCCTCCACGATCTTGCGCACCGTGCGCGCGCCGGCGCGGTGGCCCGCCGCAGGCGGCAGCCCGCGCTTCTTCGCCCAACGGCCGTTGCCGTCGAGGATGATCGCGACCGAGCCCGCGACCTCGGGCAGGTCGACCTCCGGCAGCGGCCGGATACGCGCGAGCGTCCGCAGACGAGAGATGAGCCGCATGGAGGTGCTTAGACCTCCATGATCTCGGCTTCTTTGCGCTTCAGCAGGTCGTCGATCTTCGCGACGTGCTCGTCCGTGAGCTTCTGCACGCGACCCTCGGCCGCCCGCTCGTCGTCGTCACCGACGTCACCGCTCTTCGCCAGCTCCTCGAGATGCTTGATCGCGTCGCGCCGCACGTTGCGCACGGACGACGCGGCCCTCTTCGGCCATCCCGCGGACGATCTTGACCAGATCCTTGCGGCGCTCCTCCGTCAGCTGCGGGATCGGGAGGCGAATCAGCTTGCCGTCGTTCGACGGCGTCAGCCCGAGGTCGGACTCCTGGATCGTCTTCTCGATCTGCTTGATCGAGCTCGGGTCGAACGGCTGGATCGTCAGCATGCGCGGCTCGGGCGTGTTGATCGTCGCCAGGTTCTTGAGCGGCGTCGGCGTCCCGTAGTAGTCGATCGTGATGCGGTCGAGCAGCGCCGGTGTCGCGCGGCCGGTGCGCACGGAGTTGAAGTGCTCATGCGTGGCGTCCACCGACTTGTCCATCCGCTGCGTGGCGTCGCCCAGAAAATCGTCGATCAAGAGTCGCCTCCTTCGGGTGTTCGGACGATCGTGCCCAGATGCTCGCCTCCGGCGACACGCCCGATGTTGCCGGGTGCGAGCTCGAAAACGTGGATCGGCAGGTGATTGTCCATGCAGAGCGAGAGCGCCGTCGTGTCCATCACCTTCAGGCCCTGCTCGATCGCCTGCAAGTGGGTCAGCTCGGGGATCAGCTTGGCGTCCGCCTGCTTCCGCGGGTCGCCGTCCAGGACGCCCTCGACCCCGTGCTTCGCCATCAGGATCGCCTCGGCGCCGATCTCCAGCGCCCGCAGGGCAGCCGCCGTATCCGTCGTGAAGAACGGGTTGCCGGTTCCCGCCGCGAAGATGACGACGCGCCCTTTCTCGAGGTGCCGCACGGCGCGCCGGCGGATGTACGGCTCGGCTACCTCCTGCACCTCGATCGCCGAGAGCACACGGGTGTCGGCGCCGTGCCGCTCGAGCGCCTCCTGGACGGAGAGGGCGTTCAGCACCGTGGCGAGCATGCCCATGTAGTCGCCGGTGGCGCGGTCCATGCCTTCAGCGGCGGCGGCCATCCCTCGGTAGATGTTGCCGCCGCCGATCACGATCGCGACCTCGAGCCCGCCGGACCGCACGTCGACGAGCTCGCGGGCGAGCTTGTCGACGGTCTGGGCGTCGAGGCCGTACTCCCGCGGACCCATCAGAGCCTCGCCGGAGAGCTTCAGCAGGACGCGCTTGAACGGCAACGCAGGGTGCCTAGCCGACCGCGTACCAGGCGTAGTCGAGCAGCTCCACGCCCTGCTCGGCGAGGTACTTGCCGACCGTCGCGGTCGACTCGTCAGCCCGGTACCACGTCTGCTCGGTGAGCACGGACTCCCCGTAGAACTTCTTGTTCAGCTGGCCCTCGACGATCTTCTCACGCACGTTCTCGGGCTTCGAGAGCACCTCTTCGGCATTCGAGAGGATCTCGCGCTCCGCATCCACGAGCTCCTGCGGCACCTCGTCGCGCGAGCCGTAGGTCGGTCGGGCGAATGTCAGGTGCAGCGCGAGGCTGCGTGCCGTCGCGGCGTCGCCGCCCTTCGTGCGCACGAGCGCGCCAACCTTGTTCGCCGGCGGGTGGACGTAGTACGACAGCACCTCGCCGTCACCGGCCTCCATCCGCTTCGTTCCGACGACCTGGATGTTCTCGCCGAGCTTCGAGGTCAGGTTGACCCGCTCTTCCTCGAGCGAGGACGCGTCGCCGCCGTCGAAGACGGCCTTGAGCACGTTCTCGGCATACGCGAGGAACTCGTCGTTGTTCGAGACGGGCTCGGTCTCGCAGCCGATTGCGGCGATCGCGCCGAGGTTGTCGCGCACCATCACGCCGACCTTGCCCTCGCTCGTGGCCCGGTCGGCCCGCTTCGCAGCCGACGCCATCCCACGCTCGCGCAGGAGCTTCACGGCCTCGTCGAAGTCGCCGCCCGTCTCCTGCAGGGCGCGCTTGCAGTCCATCATTCCCGCGCTCGTCGCGTCGCGGAGCTGCTTCACCAGTGCGGCCGAGATATCGGTCACGCGCTCTCCCCCTCGGTCGTCTCGGTCGTCTGCTCGGTGGCCTCGGTCACCTCGGCGGCGGGCTCCGGCGCCGCAGGCGCCTCGGGGACGGTCTCCACCGGTGCGGCCTCGGCTTCGGGCTCGGGCGGTGCGGCCTGGGGCTCGGCAGGTGCCGCCTCAGGCTCGTCTGCCGGCGCGGCCTCAGCTGCCGGCTCCGCGGCGCCGCCGTTCTTCGCGCTACGCGCCTTCAGCTCGTTCTCGGTCACGCGCTTCTTGCCGGCCTCGATGCCGTCGGCGATCGCCTTGACCACGACGGAGCACGAGCGGATCGCGTCGTCGTTGCCCGGGATCACGTACTGGGCCTCGTCGGGATCGCAGTTCGTGTCGACGAGCGCGATCACCGGCAGGCCGAGCCTGCGCGCCTCGCGCACCGCGAGCTGCTCCTTGCGGAGGTCGACGATGAACACGGCCTCGGGCTGGCGGCGCATGTCCGCGACTCCGCCCAGGTTCGACTCGAGCTTCTCGAGCTCCGCCTCCATCTGGATGCGCTCCTTCGCCGGGAGCAGGCCGAGCATGTTCTCCTGCTTCAGGCCACGCAACTCATGCAGGCGCTGGATCCGGTCGGAGATCGTGCGCCAGTTGGTCAGCAGGCCGCCGAGCCAGCGGTTGTTGACGTACGGCATGCCGACGCGCGATGCCTCGTCGCGGACGGAGTCCTGCGCCTGCTTCTTGGTGCCGACGAAGAGGATCGAGCCACCGCGCTCGGAGATCGCCTTCGCGAAGTTGTACGCCTCGTCCAGCAGCTCCTGCGTCTGGGTGAGGTCGATGATGTAGATGCCACCGCGCTCGGTGAAGATGAACCGCTTCATCTTCGGGTTCCAGCGGCGGGTCTGGTGGCCGAAGTGGACTCCAGCCTCCAGGAGTTCTTTCATGGAGACGACGGGCATCGAGGCCCCTTTCTGAGGTTGGGTTGCACTGCTCGGCGGGGCCTCGGTGGAAGCCGGCGTCAGCGCCGGCCACCATCCACCTCGGGAATCCCACCGGTTCGAAGGACCAGCGGACGCCGACATGGTAGCCGGGAGCGTGACCAAACCGGCCGTTCGCGCGTTTCTCGGCCGTTGGAACTGCCGGCCTGCCCGAACGAGCCGTGTCCCAGGGACTGTCCCTGGGACACGGCCGGCGCTGTCATGTCCCGGGGACTGTCCCCGGGACATGTCCCCGTCAGCCGAGGCCGGCGAGGAATGACGCGAGGTCGTCCGGCAGCTCCGAGCTCGTCTCGACCCGCTCGCCGCTGAACGGATGCGGGAACGCGAGCTCCGAGGCGTGCAGGAACTGCCGCTCGAGGCCCGGCTCCGGCGTGCCGTAGGTCGCGTCGCCGGACACCGGCAGGTCGATCGCGGCCAGGTGGACGCGGATCTGGTGCATCCGCCCCGTCTCCAGGCGGACCCGCAGCAGCGCGTGCGCCGGGTAGACGCGCTCCACCTCGAAGTTCGTGATCGCCTCGCGGGGCGTGTCCGTGTCGAGCGAGACCCGCGTCGCGTCGCCGCGGTCGCGGCCGATCGGCGCCTCGATCCGCCCGGAGCGCGAACGCGGCCTGCCGTGGACCAGCGCCGTGTACGTACGCTCGAACGCCCGCTCCCGGACGAGCTCTGTGAGCAGGCGGTGCGACTCCTCCGACCGTGCGAGCGCCATCAGCCCGGACGTGTCGCGGTCGAGGCGGTGCACGACGCCCGGGCGCTCCGGGTCACCGCCGGCGATCTTCCCGGCGAGCGCGTGCACGAGCGTCCCGCTCGCGTGCCCTGCACCAGGGTGGACGACGAGGCCGGGCGGCTTGTCGATCACGAGCACGTGCTCGTCCTCCCACACGATCGCCGGCTCGGGAGGGGGTGGCAGGTCGGGCACGGCGACCGCGTCCTGCAGCTCGACCACCTCCCCGCCCTCGAGCCTGAAGCTCTTCGGACGGACGACACCGTCCACGAGCGCGCCCGCGTCGATCGCACGCTCCGCGGCCGCGCGGGAGCCGAGGTGCCCCGCGAGGAACCGGTCGAGCCGCTCGCCCGCTGCTGCTGCAGGAACGTTCAACGTGCTGCGACGTCGAGCGTACGGCGCGGCGGCCGCGGCGTGCGGTCGGCGAGCATCAACGCGCCGAGCAGAATCGCGACGCCGACGACGATGAACGTGTCGGCGAGATTGAAGGCCGGCCAGAACCCGAGATCCATGAAGTCCGTCACGTGATGCAGTCGGATGCGGTCGACCAGGTTCGACATGCTGCCGCCGATCAACAGGCCGAGCGCCGCCGGCAGAACCGGGTGGCGCGAGCCGGAGCGGGCGAAGAAGACGATCATCCAGATCACCGCGGCCGCGGTGACGAGCGTGACGACCGCCGTCGCCTGCGAGAAGAGCCCGAAAGCGATGCCGGAGTTCTGGACGTGGTGGATCGACAGCGGCCCCGCGACGTGCACGGAGTCGTCGAGCTCGAGCGTTCGCGTGACGATGTGCTTCGTCACCTGGTCGGCGACGACGGCGGCGAGCGCAACCGCGACGAGCCCCGCCCACTGCCACGCCCCCGCCGCGAGCGAGCGCTCCGCGACGGAGACGGGTGCGAGTCCGTTCGTGCGCGCGCCCGGGGGCGCGTCCGGAATCACCCGACGCGCCGCTGGTCCTCGATGCACAGCCTCGCCCAGGGAATCGCCCGCAGCCGGTCCTCGCCGATCGGCTTGCCGCAGACCTCGCACGTGCCGTAGGTGCCGTCGTCGATGCGCTTCAGCGCCGCGACGATCTCGGTCAGCGTCTGCTGGGCACCCTCCTCGAGCCCCTGGTCGAGCTCGCGGTCGAACGTCGCCGAGGCGGTGTCCCCGAGATGGTTGTCGGTCCCGCCGCTTCCCACCTCACCGAGCTCGTCCTCGATCGTGCCGGGATTCTCGTCGTGGAGGAACCCGACCGCGCTCAGCAGGCGGGTGCGTTCCTGTTCCAGCAGCGTGCGGAACTCGTCGGTGTCGGTGCTGGTCACTCGGGGTCCTTTCCCGCGGCGCTCGCCTCTGCGAGCAACCGCTCGGTCTGTTCGGTATCGATGCCCTCCAGCGCCACAGTCTTGTCGCGCGAGGCGTGGCCGGAAACGATCGAGACGCCGCCCCGCGGCAGCGCGAGCGCGTCGGCGAGGAGCGCGATGACGGCCGCGTTCGCCTTCCCGTCTTCAGGCGCCGGCGCGACCCGCACCTTCCACGCGGTGCCATGGCGCCCGACCACGCGGGCCTGCCGCGCCCCGGGCGAGACTCTCAGCTGCACTCGGGTCGAGGGGCTCACAGCCCTCCAGGTTACCCCCAGGCGAAATCGCGACCCGCCCTGGGGCCGTCGTCGTCCTCGTCGGCGAATTCGGGAGCCGGAGGGAGTTGCGGCGCCTCGGCAGGCTCGTCGGCGACCGCGGCGACCGGCCGGAACTCGCGCGTGTCCTCCCGCCGCGGCCAGAACTCGGACGGCGGCTCCGCCGGGTTGCCCTCCTGCCGGGAAGCCTGTGACTCCTCGACCATGCCGAGGGCCGCCCGCAGCAGCGTCTCGACCCGGCGGGCCTCGGCGAAGAGCCGTTCGCGCTCGTTCTGCGCGGCGCGGGTCACCGACCGGGCCTCGCCGTGGGCCTCGGCGACGATCAGGTCGGCCTCGCGCCGAGCGGCCTCCTTCGACTCGACCGCTGCGCGCTCGGCGGAGACGAGCGTCGATGCCAGCAGCGCCTCGCGCTGCTTGACCTCGTCGAGCGTCTTCTGTACCTCGTGCAGCTTGTCGACGAGCTCGCCGCGCTCGCGCCAGACGTCCTCGAAGCTGTCGGCGACGTCCTCCAGCAGCTTGTCGGCCTCGGCCCTGTCGTAGCCACGCCACGAGCGGCCGAGCCGCACGTGCCTCAGTTCAACCGGTGTGTAACGCATGCCTCTCCTCTCTCCATCAGTGCAGGCTCTCGATCACGGCGATGACGATTCGGTCGAGCAGGATCAGGGACACCACGGCGATCATCGGCGTGAAGTCGATCGGCCCCATCGACATCGGAATGATCCGACGCCACAGACGGAGGTACGGCTCGCACACGTCGTAGAGGAAGCGTTGGACCGGCCGCAGTGAATAGGGCAGCTGGACCCACGACGTCAGGATGTACGCCAGGATCGCCAGTGTGTAGACGCCGATAAAGACGTCCACGAACAGCTCGACTTCAGTGAGAGCGTCGAGCGCCACGCCGCACCCTTCGTGCCATTCGACGTTTTTCCTACGCCCCGCTCAGGCCTGGTTGAAGAAGCCGCCGCGCTCGAGCAGTGCAGCGCGCTGCTCGGCCGACACCTCGACGTTCCGGGGCGTGAGCAGGAAGACCTTGTCTGCGACTCGCTGCATGCCGCCGTTCAGCGCATACGTCAGCCCGCTCGCAAAATCGATCAGCCGCTTGGAAAGCTCGGTGTCGGCGCTCTGGAGGTTGAGGATCACCGGGATCCCCTGCTTGTACTTGTCGGCGATCTGCTGCGCGTCGTTGAAGCTGCGGGGCAGGACGAGGTGCACCTTGACGCTGTTCGGGTTCGGCACCGCTTCGATCCGCGCCACGCGCTGAGGCGCCTCGCGCACGCGCGGCTCGCGCTGGGGCCGGACGGCCGGCACCGGGGACGTCGGCCCGTCCGCCTCCGACTCCGTCCAGTCGTCGAAGTCCTGGCCGCGCCGCCTCGGGGTGAGACGGCGGACGTTCGGGCGCTCGCGATAGCTCTGCTCGAGACTCTCCTCGGCGGCGTACCCGTCCTCGTCGTCCCAGTCGTCGTCCTCCTCGGCGATGCCGAAGTAGACGAGCGTCCGGTTCCAGAGGTCTCCGAGCGGCATGGGTGGAAAATCCTACTCGCGAAACAGGATCGAGCCAACGCGAACGTAGGTCGCTCCTTCTTCGGCAGCCACCGCGAAGTCCTGCGTCGTCCCCATCGAGAGCTCCCTCAGGCCGTGCTCGACGGCCAGCTCGCGCAAGCGCGCGAACCACGCTCGCGACGTCTCGGGCGTCGAAGCGGCCGGAGGCATCGTCGCGAGCCCGCGCACGTCGTAGCGGAGGAACTGATCGATTTCGGCCGGCTCGATCCCGCCCTTCGTCGGCTCGGCCGCGAGGTTGACCTGGACGAGAGCCGGGATCTCGAGCCGCCGGGCCGCCGAGTCCGAATCGAGCGAGTGCACGAGCTCGCAGATGCGGTTCACGACCTTCACCTTGTTCGACTGCAGCTGCCCGATGAAGTGCCAGCGGAAGGCGTCGCCGTACTCGGCGTGCTTCGCCTCGAGGTCCTGGGCGCGGTTCTCACCGACGACCGTGACTCCGGCCTCCACGAGCTTCGCCATGTCGGCGAGCGGGACGTACTTCGTCGCGGCGACGACGGTCACATCCGGCCCCACCTGGTCCTGCACTGCAGCGAGGCGCGCCCGGATCGCATCAGGCGACAGCACCGATCACCCCCTGCACCCCGCGCGCGCGGCCGTCGCGCCGGTGCGAGAAGAACAGCTCCGGGTGGTCGCGGGTGCAGAGGTCGAAGCGGTCGACGCGCGCAACGCCGGCCGCGCGCAACGCACGCTCGGCCGCCGACCACAGGTCGAGCTTCCTGCCCCTGGTCAGATCTGCGTCGAAGAGGCCCGAGACCTCTGTGCCCACCTCGTAACAGCACGGGCCGATCGCGGGGCCGATCGCGGCGGCAGTCGCCCCCGGCCCGAGGGCGGCGACGCCGGCGGCGACGATCCCCTCCGACAGCCCGCGCCAGCCGGCGTGCAGTACGGCGAGCGCACGCAGGCCGTCGGTGCGCGCGACGGCGATCGGGAGGCAGTCGGCGGACATCGCGAGCAGCGGCACGTCCTCCTCGTCCGTCCAGAGGCCGTCGCCGGGCGCGCCGCCGACTCCCGCAGTCGCCCGGTACACGGTCGGCGAGTGCACCTGGCGGTTGAACGCGAGCCGGTCGGCGGGCAGGCCGAGCGCCTCGCACGCAAGGCGCCGGTTCTCCTCGACCCGCTCGGGACGGTCGCCGGTGCCGCGCGTCAGGTTGAGCGAGTCGTACGGCGCGTCGCTGACACCGCCGACGCGCGTCGTGAAGGCGATGACATAACCGGGAACCTCCCAGCGGATCACGGGAGCAGCTCCCGCGCTCGCTCGAGCAGCTGCTCTCGCGTATTGAGGCTCGGGTCGCGCACGACGTCGTGGAGGAGGACCTGCAGCGTGTGCCCGACCGCCGGGCCGGGCCGATAGCCCAACGAGACGAGGTCGTTGCCGGAGACCGCGAGGTCGCGGAGGCGGTGCGGGCTCGATCGCTCCCGCTCGAGCACGACGCGGAAGCGCGCAAGGCGGTCGAGCTCGTCCTGCCGAGGCTGCTCGCCCTTGCCGCGCAGGTCGGCCTCCTTGTGGTCGAGCAGGTCGAACGCCAGCCCGTCACCGAAACGGGCGAGCAACTTGCGCGCGCGCAGGGCATCCCCTTTGCCGGGGTCGAACATGTGCGCGCGGACGATGCGGACCACGCGCTTACGCAACTCGGTCGGATAGCGCAGCCGTGACAGCGCCGTGGCCGCGAGCTCGGCGCTGACCTGCTCGTGGCTCTTCGTCGAGTAGCCGGGCTTCGCGTAGTAATGCAGCCGCCCGTCCGTGCCGCGCCACGCGACGTGCGGCTTGCCCGCGTCGTGGAAGAGTGCCGCGAGCCGGACGCGCAACGGCATGCCGGCATCCGCCG
The DNA here is from genome assembly GCA_963698925.1 of uncultured Actinomycetes bacterium. GTDB lineage: Bacteria > Actinomycetota > Thermoleophilia > Gaiellales > Gaiellaceae > PALSA-600. Next base: position 149,495 of record CAVOSR010000001.1, read on the forward strand.
CGGCCTGCACGACGGCGAATGTGTGCTCGTCGACGGTCAGGTCGTGGTAGCGGCTCTCCTGCTCGAAGCCGATCGACGGAGCAAGCTCCGGCAGGAGCTCGGCCAGCACGCCGGTGTCGCGCGCGAGTCGCAGCGCTTTGGCGGGATGCCGGCCGAGCAGGAGCTTCGAGAACTCCCCCAGGCCGTCCGCCGTGAGCCCGCCGCCGATGCGCTCGCCGGAGACGACGGCGATCGAGGCGGCCTCCTCGCGCATCTGCTGCAGCGTGCCGGCCTCGGGATCGAGATCGAACTGCGAGACGAAGCGCAGACCGCGCACCAGCCGCAGCGGGTCCTCGGCGAAGCTGTTCGGCGACACTGTCCGCAGCCGCCGTTCGCGCAGATCGGGCTCTCCGCCGTACGGATCCACGAGCGCGTCGTCGTCGAGCCGCCGCGCCATCGCGTTCACCGTGAAGTCGCGCCGCGCCAGATCCTCCTCGACGGTGGCCGCCGGGTCGACGACGATGTCGAAGTCGTGGCGGCCCGGGCCGGTCGAGACCTCGCGCCGGGGCGGGGCCAGCTCGATGCCCGAGGGCACGAGCGCACGCAGCGTCTTGTTGCGGGGGTAGTGGCGCACGCCGACGGGCCGGCCCGCGACCACGAGCTCCTCGGTGCCTCCGTGCGGCAGCAGCGCGGCGCGCAGGCCTGCGATGTCGACGCCCGGAACGAGGAAGTCGGCGTCCTTCGAATCGACGCCCAGCAGCTCGTCGCGAACGGCCCCGCCGACGACGTACGCGCCGAGGTCGAGCGACCGGACGTAGTCCTCGATCCGTTTCGTCACCCTTACCGCGCGAGTGCGACGGCTTCGATCTCGACGAGCGCGCCGGATGGAAGCTTTGCGACCTCGACCGTCGAGCGCGCCGGCGGGGTGTCGCCGACGTGCTTCGCGTAGACCTCGTTCATACCGGCGAAATCGTCGAGGTTCTGCAGGAAGACCGTCGTCTTGACGAGCTGCTCGAGCGACGTGCCCGCCTCTTCGAGGATGGCGCGCAGGTTCGCGAACACCTGCTCGGTCTGAGCGCCGATCTCACCCGCCGAAAGCTCCTTGTCGCCCGGTCGGAGCGAGAGCTGGCCGGAGACGAAGACGAAGCCGTTCGCCTTGATCGCCTGCGAGTACGGAGCACCCTGGAACGGGGCCGGGGCTGCCTCGGTGCGAACGACGTCCTTCATGAGACCTCCTCGTCGGATGGAGAAGCAGGTGCGAGGCGGCAGGCCTGCCCGAGCGCGGCACCGACCGCCTTGAAGATCGCGGTCAGGACGTGCTGCGGGTCGGTTCCCTCGAGCAGCCTCACGTGGAGGTTGAGGCGTGCGCCCTGCGCGAGCTCGCGGAGGAACCGCGACGCGACGTCCGTTGCAAGGCCACCGACCCGCTGGCCCGAGAAATCGACGTTGGTGACCAGCCGCGGCTCGTCATCGACCTCGAGCGCAGCGCTCGCAAGCGCCTCGTCCGCCGGCATGAGCGCCCAGCCGCTGCCCGCGCCCCGGGCGAGGCGCGCGACGAGCTCGGCGCCGAACGCGCGCCCGGCGGCCGCCACCGCCTCGTCGGTGCTCTCAGGCGCGACTTCGAGCGAGACCTTGAAGCGGGCGGTGCGGGCGAGCTCGCTGATCAGGTGGTCGAGCACCGGCAGGCCGGTCGCCACGTTCGCCGACCCCTTGTCGGCAAGCGCGATCCGCACCCCAGTCTGTGTGCCGGTCATCGTGGCTGAGCGTAGCGTTTGCCGCGATACCACTCGCAACCGTAGGCCGGATGGCCCATCGACGCGGGGCAGGCGGCGACCTACGGTACGCGGGCGGCTCATGGGGATGAGGTGCACGTGTTGGATCGCGGCAGCGCTTGCCTTGGCAGGCGCACCCGCGGCGCAGGCCGGCAGGGCGATGTCGGTGGGCTACCGCATGCCCTCGGCGCTGCACGGACTGCACGTGATCACCCGTATCCCGGCTCTGCGCACCGCGCAGGTCGAGGTCGCGGACGCGGACTCGCTCCGCTCCCGCCCCGGGATTCGCTTCGTCCGCCCGCTCGTGCCGCGCTCGCGTGCCGACGCCCCGATTCCGCTGCCGGGCGGCGCAGCCGACTGGCAGCGCGGTGCGGCCCACCTCGATGCGGTGCCTTCCTGGGTGCTCGATGCAGCTGCAGCCGTCACGATCGCCGTCGTGGACACCGGCGCGGACCTCTCGGTCCCGGCACTCGCCCACAAGCATCCTCTCGCCTTCAACGTCATCAACGGCGGGGCCGGCGTCGCGGACGCCGTCGGACACGGGACGTTCGTCGCCTCGCTCGCGGCCGGCGAGACCTCCGGCTTCGGCGGTCACGCGCGGCTGATGATCGTGCAGGCGAACCGGGGCTCGTCATTCTCCGACCTCGACGAAGCGGCGGGCATCGTCTGGGCGGTCGACCACGGTGCGACGATCGTGAATCTCAGCCTGAGCGGAACACGCACGTCGCCCACCGAGCGTGCGGCGATCCGATATGCGACGAAGCACGGTGTGCTGCTGGTGGCTGCGGCGGGGAACGGCGGGCTGACAGGCAGCCGCCCGTCCTATCCGGCAGCGTTGATCGGCAAGGAGGGCCTCGTGGTGGGGGCTTCGACACCGGCGGGGACTCGCGCATCGTTCTCGACCACCGGGCGGTACGTCGACCTGCTTGCGCCGGGCGTCGGGGTCGTCGGCGCGCTGGCAGCCGGCTGCTCGACCACGCTCTTCACGCTCGCGCCCGGCCTCGCCGGCTACGGCTTGGGCTCGGGCACGTCATATGCGGCCCCCGAGGTCGCTGGGGCGGCCGCGCTCGTCTGGGCCGCGAACCCGCAACTCGACGCAACCGGTGTCGCGTCGGTGCTCGCCGGCTCGGCCTCGGGCCACGGCAGCTGGTCGACCGACCTCGGCTTCGGCACGCTCGACGCCGGCACCGCGGTCTCCACAGCGCTGGCGTCGTACGCGCCGATGCGCAGGCGCTAACCCTCGACGCGCTCGATGCGGGCACCGAGCCCGCGCAGACGCTCGTCGATGCGTTCGTAGCCCTTGTCGATCTGGTAGGCGTCGCCGATGACCGACGTACCTTCGGCGCAGAGGGCCGCGATCACCATCGCCATGCCGGCGCGAATATCAGGGCTCGACATGCGCTGGCCGAAGAGCTGCGAGCGGCCGGTGATGACGACGCGATGCGGATCGCAGAGGATGATGCGAGCCCCCATCGAGACGAGCTTGTCGACGAAGAACAGCCGGCTCTCGAACATCTTCTCGAAGACCAGCACCGTGCCCTTCGCCTGCGTCGCGACGATCACCGCGATCGAGGTCAGGTCGGCCGGAAACGCCGGCCACGGCCCGTCCTCGACTTTCGGGATCGCCCCGCCGAGGTCGTCGACGATCGCGAGCTCCTGATCCGGCGGCACGTGCACCCAGTCGTCGCCGAGCTCGACCTCGACGCCGAGCCGGCGCAACACGGGCAGCACCGGCCACAGGTCGTCGGGGACGATGCCTTCGATCATCAGGTCGCCGCCCGTGACGGCCGCCATCCCGATGAAGCTCCCGACCTCGATGTGCTCGGGCCTGATCGAGTGCGAGCCGCCGAAGAGGCGCTCGACGCCCACGATGTGCAGCACGTTGGAGCCGACGCCCTCGATCTTCGCGCCGAGCGTGTTCAGGAACCGGCAGAGGTCCTGCACGTGGGGTTCGCTCGCGGCGTTCGAGATCATCGTGCGGCCCGGCGCCATCGTCGCGGCCATGACGGCGTTCTCGGTCGCCATCACCGACGCCTCGTCGAGATGGATGTGCGCACCGGCCAGCCGCCCGCTCAGCTCGTAGCGACCGTCGTACTCGAGCTCGGCTCCGAGCTCGGCAAAGGCGTGGATGTGCGGATCGAGCCTGCGGCGGCCGATCACGTCGCCGCCGGGCGGCGGGACGCTGACCCGTCCGTGACGGGCAAGCAGCGGTCCGGCCAGCAGGAACGACGCCCGGATCCTGCTGGCGTGCTCGTCGTCGATCTCGTGACCGACGTCCTGTGCGTGCACACGCACGTCGTTGGTGCCGACCCACTCGACGTCGGCGCCGAGACTCGAGAGCAGCGAGATCATCGTGTCGACGTCGCGGATGCGCGGCACGTTGCCGAGCTCCACCGGCTCTTCGGTGAGCAGGCACGCGGCGAGGATCGGCAGCACGCCGTTCTTGTTCCCCGAGGCGCGCAGCGTGCCCGAGAGCGGATGACCGCCCTCGATCACGAAGGATTCGGACACTGGCCTGACGACGGTGGACGACACGAGGCGGACTATGCTAACCGCGCCGTGGCACCGACTCGCGCACAAGCCTGGGAGACGCTGAATCGCTACACGACGAGCGAGGCGCTGATACGGCATGCCCTGGCGGTCGAGGCCTCCACGGCGTCGTACGCGGCGCGGATGGGCGGCGACGAGGAGCTCTGGCGCGTGGTTGCGCTCCTCCACGATTTCGACTACGAGATCCATCCCACACTCGACCAGCACCCGCAGGACGGGGCGGCGATCCTGCGCGAGGAGGGCTATCCCGAGGAGGTGATCGACGCGATCCTCTCGCATGCCAACCACCTCTCGGTCCCGCGCGACACGCCGCTCAAGCGTGCGCTCTTTGCCTGCGACGAGCTGTCGGGCTTCGTGCACGCGTGCGGCCTCGTCCGCCCGACGGGGCTCGAAGGGCTCGAGCCGAAGTCCGTCAAGAAGAAGCTCAAGCAGCCGTCCTTCGCCGCGGGTGTCTCACGCGACGACGTCTACGAGGGCGCGGAGCTGCTCGAGCTCGACCTCGACGAGCACATCACGAACGTGATCGCCGCGTTGCAGCCGATCGCCGGCGAGCTCGGCCTGCGCACCCAGGCCGACGCCGCCTAGAGCGCGCCGAGCTCCGTCACGAGCCGGTCGACGTCGGACTCGTCGTTCCACCAGCCGACCGACACGCGCAGCAACCCGGTGTTCGGGAGGTCCCGCAGGCTGACACCGCGCGCGTAGAGCGCGGCCGACACCACGGCGGCATCGCCCGGTGCACGAAACGACAGAAGCGTTGCCTGGCCCGCGTCGGTCACGACCTCGTGGCCGGCGTCCACGAGCGCGGAACGGCAGTACGCAGTCAGCTCGGCGGCGCGGGCGAAGCGTCCGTCCGGCAGGCCGGAGAGTGCCGCCTCGAGCCCGGCGGAGGACGACGGTGGATGAAAGCCCGTGTCGAAGCGCACCGCTCCCGGCTTCGGTTTCCACGTCCCTGCGGCGATGTCGTAGCCGTCCTGCGCCGGATAGCCGACGAGCCTCGGCGCCAGCTGCTCGGGGTCGCGCACGTAGAGCGCACCGGTCGAATCCGGCCCGCAGAGCCACTTCTGCGCACTCACCGTGTAGAAATCCGCCTCCACCGCGTCGACCTCGATCGCGCCGACGGACTGAGCTCCGTCGACGAGCACGGGGAGACCCGTCGCCTGTCGCAGCGCCTGCCACGGAAACACTGTTCCGTCGAACCACGACACGGCCGAGATCGCGATCAGCTTCGTGCGCGACGTCACCTCCCGGCGCACGAGCTCGAAGACATCGTCCGCCGACACCTCGCGGACCCGTGCGATGCGGAGCGACGCGTGCGACGCAAACAGCGGTCCTGCGAGCCCAAAATGCTCGGCGTCGGTCGTCACGACCTCGTCGGACGGGCCGAGCGCGAGCCCGGTGACGACGACGTGCACGCCCTGCGTCGTCGACTCGGTCAGCGCGACATTCCCGACGGGGACGCCGAGCTGCTGTGCAAACAGCGCACGTACCCGCTCGCTTCGCTCGATCATCGCGTCGAAGTAGGCCTTCCCAGCGCGACCGTGTGTCGCCTCCCAGCGGCGCAGCTCGGCCATCGCGTCGAGGGTCTGCCGCGAGAGCGGGCCGTTGGTGCCGGCGTTGAAGTACGCGAACTGCTCGAGCACCGGGAACCGCGCCCGTTCGTCTGCCCAGCTCATCCGATGTCGACCTCCACCGGCGCATGATCCGACAACAGCCGGTCCTCGTGCGCGCGCTGCGCGTCCGGCCAGCGCCGCACCTCGGAGACAGGAGCGCCCCGCACGAGCACATGGTCGATGCCGGGGCCCGGCTGCGAGAAACCCCACTCAGGTGCGGTCAGGTCGCGCAGCGTGCGCGAGCGCCCCGCCCGGACGTTGAAGTCGCCGGCGAGGACGACCACGTCCTCCGGCCGGGCGAGCGACGACGCGAACCATGCCGCGCGGAGCAGCTCGGCGTCGGGCAGGCGCTCGTCGGGCGGGTAGCTCGTGCAGTGGGTGTTCGCGAGCACGTACGTCGTGCCCGCGGCGTCCTCGAGCCGGACCGCCTGCACGATCCGGCGCTCCTTCGCCCAGGCGAGACGCGCGACGGGGGACAGGCTGAGCGCGCGGGCCTGCGCGTCGCGAAAGCGGCGCGTGTTCAGCGTGAGCACGCGATGGCCGAGCAGCCGCAACGACCCGCCGATGATCAGGGCGTTGCCCTGGCCGGAGAAGGCCGAGCGGAAGAGGCCATGGTTCGGCTCGGTCAGCGCCCGCCCGAGCCGCCGGGTGATCCACAGCGGGCCGAGCACGGGCCGCGCCGCAACGTCGCCGATGGTGAACTTGCCGAGCGCCCACGCAGGCACTTCCTGCACGCAGAGCACGTCGGGGTTGTCGACCGTGGCGAGCCGCAGCATCTCGTCGAGAAACGCGCGGCGCTGCGGCGGCTTCGTGTTGCCGTGGAAGAGGTTCCAGCTGCGGACGAGCACGCGACTACGCTACTTCGGTGCGCGTCCTGCTCGCCGATCCGCCGGCGTTCACCCCGTGGTACGACCATCAGCTCGCGGCAGGGCTCGCGCGCGGCGGCGCCGACGTCGAGCTGCTGACCTCGCACTTCCGGTTCGGCGACGTGCCCGAGCCCGACGGCTACCGCGTACGCCGCCGCTACTACCCGCTCTCGTCGCGGCTCTTCAAACGCTCGCGCGCACGCCTTCCGCTGAAGGTGCTCGAGCACACCGGCGTCCTCGCCTCGCTCGCCGTGGCCCGCGCCGACGTCGTGCACCTGCAGTGGCTCGCGCTGCCGCAGGCCGACGTCCACCAGCGCTTCCGATCCCCGTCCGTCTTCACCGCGCACGACCTACTGCCGCGACGCACCGCGGGCAAGCGCGACCTCTGGCGCCGCCTGCTCGAGCGCTTCGACCGGGTCGTGGTGCACACCGAGCGCGGCCGCGAGACGCTTGCAGGGCTCGGGGTTGACGCGCGCGTGATCCCGCACCCCGTCTACCCGAGCGCGGCAGTGCGTGCCGACGACGGGCACACTCTCCTCTCGCTCGGCGTGATCCGGCCGTACAAGGGGCTTCCCGATGCGATCGAGGTGACGCGCCGCATTCCGGATGCGCGCCTCGTGGTCGCCGGCGACCCCGCGATGCCGCTCGACGAGCACCTCGACGCGGAGCGCGTCGAGTGGCAGCTCGGCTACCTCCCTCAGCCGGAGCTCGACCGGCGGCTGTCGGAAGCGACCCTGGCGGTGTTTCCCTACCGCGCGGAGCTCGACCAGTCGGGCGCGCTCCTGCAGGCGCTCGGTGCAGGCGTCCCCGCGGTGGTCTACGACGTCGCGGGGCTCGGTGAGCCGATCCGGGCGTTCGGGGCGGGTGCCGTCGTGCCGGCGGGCGACGTCGATGCCTTCACAGCGGCCGTCGCCGCGCTACTCGGTGACGCGGACGCGCTCGAGCGCGCGCGGGCAGGCGCCGAGGCGGCGCGGCGGGAGCTCACCTGGGACGCCGCCGCGGCAGCGCACCTCGCTCTCTACCGCGAGCTCGCATGATGTTCCGCCGCGCGCGCTACACCTCGGTGATCGACACGCAGCTCGACGTCTTCGTGCGCGAGCATCGCGACGTGCTCGAGGATGTCGCGACAAGGCTGGAGCGCTACAACGCGGCCGAGCGCGACGAGGCCGAGGAGCTGTACGGCGACTACGTCGATGCCGTGGAGACGGGCACCGAGATCCTCGCCGACCTGCGTGACTTCTACGCGCAGACACTCGACGATCCCGAGCCCTATCTCCGCGAGTTCAACCGCGCGGTCGCCAAGCGGCTGCCCGAGTATGCGCTCGAGATCGAGAATCGGTAGCGGATGGAGCGGATCGAGGACTACGGGATCGTCGGCGACCTGCAGACCGCAGCGCTCGTCGGGCGTTCGGGGTCGATCGACTGGCTCTGCTTTCCGCGCTTCGACTCCTCGTCGTGCTTCGGCGCGCTGCTCGGCACCCCGGAGAATGGACGGTGGTTGATCGCGCCCGCGGCGGGCGGCCCGGCGACGGCACGGTGCTACCGCGACCAGACGCTCGTCCTCGAGAGCGAATGGACGACCTCCACGGGCCGCGTGCGCGTGATCGACTTCATGCCTCCGCGCCAGAAGGCGCCGGACATCGTGCGCATCGTCGAAGGCCTCGACGGCAGCGTCGAGATGCGAACCGAGCTGATGATCCGGCTCGACTACGGCTCGGTGACGCCGTGGGTGCAGCGCCTCGACGACGACACCCTGCTCGCGCTCGGGGGGCCGGACGGGATCACCGTTCGGACGCCTGTCGACCTCGAGCCGAGCGGCATGTCACACGTCGCGCGATTCGATGTGCGCGCAGGCGACCGCGTCCCATTCGTCCTGACCTGGTTCCCGTCGAACGAGCAGCGCCCGGTGCCCGTCGACGCCGAGCTCGCCCTCCGCGAGACCGAGGCGTACTGGCGCGAGTGGATGAACGGCTGCCGGTACCAGGGCGAGTACCGCGAGGCGGTACACAGCTCGTTGCTGACGCTGAAGGCGCTGACGTACGAGCCCACCGGCGGCATCGTCGCCGCCCCGACGACATCGTTGCCCGAGCTGGTCGGCGGCGTCCGCAACTGGGACTACCGGTACTGCTGGCTGCGCGACGCGACACTTTCCCTGCTCGCGCTGATGAACGCGGGCTTCATCGACGAAGCCCGCGCCTGGCGCAACTGGCTCCTGCGCGCGGTCGCCGGCGACCCTGCGAAGGCGCAGATCCTCTACGGCGTCGGCGGGCAGCGGCGCATCAACGAGTCCGAGCTCGACTGGTTCCCCGGCTACGAGGGCTCGCGGCCGGTACGCGTGGGCAACGCCGCCCACGCGCAGTTCCAACTCGACGTCTACGGCGAGGTGATGGACGCGCTGCACCAGGCACGCTCGCACGGCCTGCCCGCCGACGACCACGCCTGGTCCCTGCAACGCAATCTGATGGACTTCCTCGAAGGCGCGTGGGACCGTCCCGACGAGGGGATCTGGGAAGTGCGCGGCCCACGCCGCCACTTCACGCACTCGAAGGTGCTGGCATGGGTGGCGTTCGACCGCGCGGTCGACACCGTCGAGCGCTTCGACCTGCCGGGGCCGATCGACAAGTGGCGGCAGATCCGGCAGCACATCCACGACGAGGTGTGCCGCGAGGCGTTCGACACCAGGCGGAACTCGTTCATGCAGTCGTACGGCTCCGACGAGCTCGACGCGTCGACGCTGCTGATCCCGCTGGTCGGCTTCCTGCCCGCCACCGACCCACGCGTCGCCGGGACGATCGACGCGATCCAGCGCGACCTGACACGCGACGGCTTCGTCGAGCGCTACGCGGTCAAGGCGCAAAACGACGTCGACGGCCTTCCCGGCGGTGAGGGGGTGTTTCTCCCGTGCTCGTTCTGGCTCGTCGACGCACTGCTCCTGCAGGGCCGCCGCGAGGAAGCGCAGGCGCTCTTCGAGAAGCTGCTCGCGATCCGGAACGACCTCGGCCTGATCTCGGAGGAGTACGACCCGGTGGCGAGGCGACTGCTCGGCAACTTCCCACAGGCGTTCACGCACGTCGGCCTGGTCGTCTCGGCGTACAACCTCTCGGCGCACCCGGGCCCGGCGACCCAGCGGCCGAGCCCTGCCTCGACGCACTAGCGGTGACCGAAGTGATGCGCCCGCGGGAGCGACGAGGCGACCTCCGCCTGGCTCGCCGCCTCGCGCGCAAGCGGGCCGAGTGAGACGACCTCCGAGACGAGCAGGTTGACATTGCGACCGTGGCGCTCGAGCTTGCCGCGTGCGAGCAGCAACGGCTCGGAGCGCACGACCGCTCGATGCCGCTCGTAGACCGGTGGCGGCACGATCAGGTTCGTCTGGCCGTACTCGTCCTCCAGCAACATGAAGACGATCCCGTTCGCCGTCGCCGGGCGCTGGCGCGCGATCGCCAGCCCGGCCACCTCGATCAGCGTCCCGTTCGGCGTCTCCGGCAGGTCGGCGCTCGTCGCCACACCGGCCGCCAGGTGCGGCCGCAGCAGCTGCAGCGGATGCACACCGACCGACAGCGACGTGTGCTTGTAGTCGGCCAGCATCTGCTCCCACGCGGTCTGCGCAGGCAGCTCAGGCGTCTCGGCCGTCGGCTCGAGCGGCAGGGCGAGCTGGCGATTGCCGCCGGCGACCGTCTCGCCGCGCGCGGTCAGGCCGAGCTCCCAGAGGAGCGCGCGCCGCTCGCCCCAGTGGTCGCACGCACCGGCGGCGACGAGCGACTCGAGCGCGTCCTTTTTCACCACCGAGCGTCGCGCGAGATCGCCGAGCCCCGCGTACGGCCGTCCGGCCGCGAGCGTGCGCGCGTCGGCCTCGCCGACCGACTGCACGTAGCCGAGGCCGACCCGAACAGCCCCTTCCTCGATCGCGCACTCCGCCTCCGAGCGGTCGATGTGCGGTGGTCGCACCTCCACCCCGCGTCGCTGCGCATCGCGGACGAGCGACGACGGCGGGTAGAAGCCCATCGGCTGCGCGTTCATCAGCGCGCACAAGAACTCGGCCGGGTAGTAACGCCGCAGCCATGCCGACTGGTAGGCGAGCAGGCCGAACGCTGCCGCATGCGACTTGGGAAAGCCGAAGCCCGCGAAGCCGACGAGCTTGTCGTAGATGACGTGCGCCGTCGCATCGTCGATGCCGTTGCCGAGGCAGCCCGTGACGAAGCGCGGCCGGAACGCCTCGATCGCCTCCTCGCTGCGCTTGCGGCTCATCGCGCGCCGCAGCCCTTCCGCCTCGCCGATCGAGAAGCCCGCGGCGGCCATCGCGACGTCGAGCACCTGGTCCTGGAAGACGACGACGCCCAGCGTGTCGCGCAGCGCCTCGCGCAGCGACTCGTGCTCGACCGGCGGCTGGAACGACGGATCCTCGCGCAGCCGCTGCCGGTGCTCGATGTACGGATGCACGGCCTTGCCCTGGATCGGCCCCGGCCGCACGAGCGCCACCTGCACCGTCAGGTCGTCGAGGTTCTCGGGCCTCGTCTGCAGGAGGCTCTGCATCTGCGCACGGCTCTCGATCTGGAAGACGCCGACCGTGTCCGCCTCCTGGATCTCTGCATAGACGCCGGCATCGGTGAGCGGGATGCGCGAGAGGTCGATCGTCTCGCCGCGCAGCCGGGCGATGCGGTCGATCGCGTCCTCGACCGCGGAGAGCATCCCGAGCCCGAGCAGGTCGATCTTCAGGAAGCCCGCGTCGCCGCAGCTGTCCTTGTCCCACTGGCAGATCTGCCGCCCTGCCATCGCCGCGGGCTGCACCGGCACGAGGTCGATCAGCGGCCGGGTCGAGATGACCATCCCGCCCGGGTGCTGGCTGATGTGGCGCGGCAGGCCGGCGATCTCGCGTGTGAGCGTTCGGAAGGCGTCCCAGCGCGGCCCGGTGTGCGTGCCGGGCACGCCGTCGAGCTCCTCGGCGATGCGGGTCGCGTCCCAGCCGTCGGTCACCCGCGCGAGCCGTTCCAGCTCCGCAAACGGCAGACCGAGCGCCTTGCCGACGTCGCGGATCGCGCCGCGGCTGCGGTAGGTCGAGAAGCTGGCAACGAGAGCGGCGTGACGCCGGCCCCAGCGCTCGGTCACCTTGACGATCAGCTTCTCCCGGATCTCGCGCGGGAAGTCGAGGTCGATGTCGGGCACCGCGACCATCTCGTCGTTGATGAACCGCCCGAGCGAGAGCCCCGCCTCGACCGGGTCGACATGCGAGAGGCCGGTCAGGTAGCAGACGATCGAGCCGACGCTCGAACCGCGTCCACGTCCCGGTGGCAGTGCGTGCCGCGGGCTGCCCGGCCCGCGCACCTCGAGCGCGCAGTCGCGCGCGAGCTCCAGCACCTCCCAGTGCAGCAGGAAGAAGCCTGCGAGCCCGAGCCGCGAGATCAGCTGCAGCTCATCGTCGAGCCGCTCGCGCGCGCGCCGCTTGTGCCCGTTCGCTCCAGCAGTTCTCTGACGCATGTAGCGGTCAGCGAATGCTGAGTCGCAGATCTCGCGCAGCTGCACGTCGGCGGGGTCGGGACCGTCGGAGAAGTCCGGATAGCGGTAGCCGAGCTCCTGCGTCAGGTCGAACACACAGCGCTCCGCCACTTCTCTGGTGCGCTCCGCCGCGTCGCGCGGCAGCCGTTCGAGCATCTCCGCCGGCGCGACGAGCACGCTCTCGTGGTTGCCGCGCCGCTCCCGGTCGCAGCCCTCGAGCGACGTGCGGTGCCTGATCGCAACGAGCGCGTCCTGCAACTGCGCTCGCCGCTCGTGGTGCGCGTGCACGTTCCCGGTCGCGACCGTGGGCACGCCGAGCGCCTCTGCGAGGTCGAGCAGCGCATGGTTGCGCCGTGCGTCGCCGCGCTCGTAGGGACGCTGCAGCTCGACGTAGAACGCGCCGGGGAAGGCACGCGCGAGCCGCGCTGCGGCGTTCGGATCGACGACCCCGAGCCCGTTCCGCGCACAGCCGGAGAGCGCGACGAGCCCGTCCGCATACTCGGCGATGACGTCGATGCTCGTCTCGGCCGGCAGCAGCTCGCGCTCGCGACCGGGAAGCCGGGTGCGCGCGTGTGCGTCGGTGAGGATGCGGCAGAGGTTCGAGTAGCCCTCCTGCGTCTCGCAGAGCAGGGTCAGATGCACCGCTCCGGCACCGGCAAAGCCGGTACCTCCGCTCCTGGCCGGCTCCGTCGAGCCTACGCCGGTGGCACCGGCGAGAGTGACCTCGGCGCCGGTGATCGGGCGCACGCCGAAGTGCTTCGCGGCGTGCGCGAACTCGAGCGACCCGTAGACACCGTCGTGGTCGGTCAGCGCCAGCGCGTCGTAGCCGAGCTCGGCCGCTCGCGCCGCGAGCTCCTCCGGCAGCGACGCGCCGTCGAGGAAGGAGTAGGCGGAGTGCGCGTGCAGCTCGACGTACGGCGCGGGAGCGACGATCCCGCGCGCTTCGCCTCTGTCGAGGTGGTCGACGGTCGAGTCGTCGATGCCGCCGCGGGCCGGAAACGCATCGCGGGAGGCGAACGTCATAGGATCGACCCATGAGCGGCGTCGAGGAGCCCGTGGAGCCGGTGCTGAGCCTGCCCGGCGAGGGCGAGCGCTTCGAGCGCGAGAACCGGGCGGTCACGATCAGGGTCGACCTGCCCGACCTGTCGGTGCACGAGATCGAGTTCGACGACACCTTCGAGGTGCCGCCGCACACCCACGACGACCAGGTGGACGGGTTCTACGTGCTCGAGGGCGAAGTCGAGTTCACCTCCGGCGAGGAGATCGTCATCGCAGGCCCGGGCACGCTCGTCGTCGCGCCGCGCGGCGCGCGCCACGGGTTCCGCGGCACCGGCTCGGGCCGGGCCCGGGTGCTCAACTTCCACGCGCCGGACGCCGGCTTCGCGGCGTCGCAGGCGATGTGGATTGGCGTGACTCCAGACCAAGCGATTGGACGAGCCGTGCGCCGCGCATAGCGGTGGCTACGGGCAAGCACGGATCGGCCGAGCCGCGCCGCGTCTGGTGCACCAGCCGTGAGTGCGCAGAAATCCACATCAAGCCTCTAGGCGCGCTGGGTGAACCACGAGCCCGCGTCGCCGTCGTGGTAGACGACGGCGTTCTCCCCCGTCTCGAGCACGAGGTCGAAGTAGCGCCGGGAGACCGGCTCCTCGGTCCACCAGCGGTCGACGACGCGCCACTCCTCGCGCACGACGGCGACCCCTTGCCTGTTGACCGTGCGCGGCGTGCCGTCGGCGTGGCCTTCGACGAGCGCAGGACGGGGTGCATTCAGTCGTCGCGCGGAACGAGCAGCGCGCGCGCCTCGGGTATGCGTGACCACGGGGCGACCTCCACCACCGTCGAGACTCCGCCTGCGCCGACGGCTGCCTTCACCTGGCGCAGGCCTTCCCGGAGCCGTCCCTGGAGCACGTCTCCCTCCGCGGCGACGAGCTCGAGCTGCTCGCCGGTGTGCTCGGCGAGCGCCGAGATCTCGAGCCGGAGCTTCAGCGCCGGCGCCGGCAGCTCCGCGAGCTTCGGCGCGAGCGCCGCGCGGATCCGCGCCGGGTCGGCGGTCGGCTCGCGCAGCGTGATCGTCCGGCGCCACGAGGCGCCGCCCACCAGCCGCGCCCACACCGCGACCTTCCTGGGCGGCCGCCCCGCACGCTCCGGACGCGCAAGCAGGCGGTCGAGCAGCACCCCGAGCCCTCGCCGGAGCGTCAGCTCGTTGCCGACCGCTTCCGGGAACTCGAGCGTCTCGTACAGGGCGGCCGCCGGCCGTCTCGGCGCCACCCTCCCGTCCTGCCCTCCCCTCGCCAGGCTCCAGGCGCGCCGGCCGTCCGGCCCCAATCGTTCGGCAACGGCGGCACCCGGTAGCCCAGCAAGCTGTCCGATCGTGCGAACTCCCAGCTCCTCCAGCTCCTCGTAGCGGTCGCGCTCGAGCGGCAGCAGCGTCAGCGGCAGCGGCGCGAGGAACGAGCGCGTGCGGTCGTCGGAGACGATCAGCGCCTGCCCGGGCCGCGCCACGTTCGCGGCGGCGAGTGCGGCGAAACGCCGCTCGGCCGCCCCGGCCCGGGCGTCCCAGACTCCGCCGACCGCGACGAGGGCGCGCTTGAGCGCCGGCTCGACCCCGCCGTAGAGGCGCTCGACCCCCTTCGTCTCGAAGAAGACCGTTCCCGGCTCGGCGGGCTCGACCCCGAAGCCCGCGTCCTCGAGGCGGCGCAGGATCTCCTCCCACGCCTGCTCGGCCGTCGCCGGATCCTGCTCGACGAGCTCGAGCTCGGGGCAGGTCGCGAGCGCCTCCCCCAGGCGCATCCCCGGCCGCACCCCCTTGGCCTCGGCCGGCCCCGTGATCGAGCCGATCAGCGGCTCCGTCCCGGGCAGCGGCGCGAGCGCCGCCGGCCTGGCCTGCAGGCTCGTGCGGAGCCGCAGCGCAGCCCGTAGATCGAAGGCCGGGATGACGAGTGCGGCGATCACGGGAACGTATGTTCTACACGAACACACGTTCTCCTGTCAAGGCGTGTTTCGCCGCGGCGATTGCGGCAAAGACCCGCGGTGTGGCTAGGCGGTGACGGAGCCCCCTGCGGCCCACTTCCCGCGCATGGTGACGCCCGCCTGGCCTCTCTCCTCTCCGATGTGGCGCAGAGGCGCGGTCTACGGAGCAGCCGGAGCAGCCGGCGCGGGCTCGGGCGCGGATTGGCTCGCCGTGAGCGTGAAGTACGCGGTCGTCAGCGTCGCCGCCGCGAACGGCACGGTCAGGCTGTGCCCGATCAGGGAGCCGAGCCAGGCGTCGAGGAAATCGGGCAGCGGGGCGAAGAGAAGCTGGATCACCCCGGAGGCGACCGCCACGAGCAGGAACGTGATCAGGATCAGGCCGAAGACGTTCCAGCCGTTTCCGCGCACGACCTCGCGCGAGCGGGTGAACGACTCGCCCGCCGACTTGCCCTCGATCACGATCACCGGGATCAGCATCGACCAGATCGTGAGCAGGAAGAGACCCGGGACGATCAGGAGCACGAGCCCGATCGCGATCCCGATGCCGGCGAGGATGCCGGCGGTGATCGCGGCGGGCAGCCGCGGCTGCACGGCGCGGTAGGTCTCGCCCACCGACCGGTCGGCGCGGCCGTCGCGCACGTCGTGCACGAGCTCGACGAGGGCGGCCTGCACCCAGAAGTAGCCGATGACGCCGACGGCGAAGGCGATCAGGCCCCAGAAGAGGCCGGCACCGACGCCGTCACCCGACACGCTCGCGGCGAGCGCCGAGAGCAGGTCGAGCACGGCGAAGACGATGAACGCCGTCAGGAAGAACTCCTTCAGGAACCGCTTGTAGAGGTCCCACGCCTGGCCGAGGACTTCGCCGATCTGCATGCGGGCGACTCTACGCGTTTCCACAGCGGAATACGAGTGGCGCGTGCTTTACGCTTCCGCCCAGGCGATGGGGCTCGCCTTCGACTGCCGCTCCGGCTGATGGCTCCTACGGACACGAAGGAGACTCATGCCCGTGATCGTCGGAGTCGCGCTCGGCGGAGCGCTCGGAGCCTCGGCCCGTTACGGCCTCGACCGCGCGATCGAGGCGCGCAGCGACTCGGTCTTCCCGTGGGCGACGTTCGTGATCAACCTCAGCGGGTGCTTCCTGATCGGGCTCATCTCCGCGACGCTGATCGACCGCCACCATCTCCCGGCCTGGGTGCGCGTCGGCCTGGTCCTGGGCGTGGTCGGCGGCTACACGACGTTCTCGACCTACGCCCAGGAGGCGCTCGACCTCGTCGACGCTCGTGACGTCGCCGAGGCCGTCGCCTACATCGGCGGCAGCGTCCTGCTCGGGATCGTCGCGGTCTACGTGGGACGGACGATCGGACGCACGATCTAGGCGGCGCGCTCGAGCACGACGACCGGGATCTCGCGGTCGGTTCTCTGCTGGTACTCGGCGTAGTGTGGCCAGACCTCGTTCGCCTTCTGCCAGAGCCGGTCGCGCTCCTCGCCCTGTGCCGTGCGGGCGCGGGCCGGGAACACATCGTCCTTCACCTGCAACTCCACCTCGGGCGTCTGGTCGAGATTGCGGTACCAACCTGGATCCTGCGGCGCGCCGCCTTTCGACGCGACGATCACGTACCGGTCGCCGTCCTGCGCGTAGATCAGGGGCGTCGTGTGCTGTTCGCCTGTCTTGCGGCCGGTCGTCGTCAGGAGCAGCACCGTCGAGCCTTCCTTCCAGATGTGGCCGACCTCGCCCCCTGTCTCGCGGTAACGCCGGACGTGTTCCTCGCCGAAGAGCTTCGTCGCATCGGTCTGAACGTTCGTCGCATCGGTCATGTGAATGCTCCTTCCACCAACAACAGAATCGACGGCTCACGAGAGCGGGTCTCGTGCCACTCCCCTTCTTCCCACTCGACCGCGTCTCCAACACCGAGCTCCGCGCGCTCGTCGCGCGTCGCGACCTCGACCCGGCCCGTCACGACGACGAGCAGTTGCTGCGAGACGGCGTCGTGACCGCCGATCACGCCGTCGAGCGCAGCCAGGGAGACGTGCAGGTCTCCCACCCCGACCCTCGTGTGCCTGAATCCCTGCGAGCCGAAGTGCTCGATCTCGCGGGACTCCAGCCGCCGCAGCTTCACGCGGTGATCTCCGCGGCGGTCCCGACCATGCGCCCGAACCGCGGCACCGTCTGCAGCACGTCGACCTGGGCGCAGAACTCCACGTCCGCCTCGAGCCCCGGCGGCCCGTAGGTGCGCGCGTTCAGACCGTCGAGCGGGGACGGCCACCGCGCGGCGAGCACGCTCGCGGCGATCGCCGCGTCCGAGCGGTCGCCGCCGAGCGCGTCGACGATCCTGCCGGCGCAGTAAGCGTCGTCGAGGGCAAAGGCGCCCTTGAAGCCGGAGCAGATGATCGCGACGTCGCCGCCGGGCCGCCGCGACTCGGCCGCGATCGCCGAGAGGTTGAGCAGCGAGCCGATCAGCACGACGTCGCAGCGTGCGGCCGCGGTCAGGATCGTGCGCGTGCCGTTCGTCGTCGTCAGGATCAGCGTCTTCGCCAACGGCGCACCTGCGAACTCGCGCGGCGAGGCGCCGACGTCGAAGCCTTCGATCACGACGGCGTTGCGCTCGCCGCCGACGACCGCCTCGTCGCCGAGCTCTTCGCGCAGCGCTCGAGCCTCGTCGATCTCCGCGCAGCAGAGCACGCGCTCGTACCCCGAGGCGAGCGCCTGCGCGATCGACGACGTCGCCCGGACGACGTCGACCACGATGCCGACGGGAGCCGAAGCGTTCTCATCAGGGGTGAACGCGACATCAACACGCACGCCGATACGCTAGCCCGGCCAATGGACGCGCCCCGCACCTGCTATCGCCACCCAGACCGCGAGACGGGCCTCTCGTGCTCGGAATGCGGTCGTCCCATCTGTTACGAGTGCATGACGCCTGCCCCTGTCGGGCTGCGCTGCCCCGAGCACTCGGGCAAGCCGACGGGGATCAAGAAGGTGACCGCACCGGCCCAGCGCGCGGTGACCGGCGGCGGCTCGACCCGCGTCAACGCGGTGACGATCGGCGCTGATCGCGGTCAACGTCGCGGTGTTCGCGGCCGAGCTCGCGCTCGGCGGCTCGCTCAACGGCACGGGGAACTGGATCTTCGAGCACGGCTCGCTCTTCGCCTCCGGCGTCTACGTGCCCGGCGGCGTCGCAACGCTTCCCAGCCGCGACCGCGACTGCCGCCGCTCAGGGCTTCGATCTCGTGGGCGTGGCGCACAGTGAGTGGTGGCGCCTCATCAGCGCGGCATTCCTCCACTACGGCGTGTTCCACCTCGCGATCAACATGTATTCGCTCTACTTCGCCGGCACGCTGCTCGAGCAGATCATCGGCCGCTGGCGCTTCGCGCTCCTCTACGTCGGTGCGGGCATCGCAGGGTCGGCCGGCGCGCTCTGGGCGAGCCCGAACAGCGTCACCGTCGGCGCATCGGGCGCGATCTTCGGGATCCTCGGCGGGCTCTTCGTCCTCGAGCGGCGGCGGCACATTTCGACCGGCGGCCAGATCGCAGGACTGATCGTCTTGAACCTCGTTATCACGTTCGTCGTTCTCGAGCTAAATCTCGGTCGGCGGCCACGTGGGCGGGCTGATCGGCGGCTTCGTCCTGATGTGGCTGATGATCGTGACGCGGCGCTCGTCGCTCGCGAGCATCGCCGCGACGGCGGCGCGTCATCGCCGTCAGCCTCGTGGTGATCGCGTACTTGCAGGTGCGCAGACTACCAGTGATCCGGGCGCTCGCCGTCCTGACTGGCATCGCTGGCGCTCGCGCCGGCGGCGTCCAGCGCGACCCACCTCGGCATCTTCGGGAACATCGGGCGCTTCCATTCGCTGACCGGACAGCAGTCGACGGTCGGCCACGTGACCGTCGGCTGGAACCAGACGACGTTCGACCAGATCTGGCCCACGCTCGGCCCCGTGCCGATGCTCGGCTTCGGCACCGGCCAGGGGAGCGCCGAGTCGATCACGCCGCTCGCGATCGCGCGCGGCGGCGGAGACTCGTTCCTGCTCGCGCTGAGCCAGTCGGCGCGCGACCTGCGGCGCGCCGTCTACATCCGCCCGATGGGCGAGATGAACGGCCACTGGAACCCGTACTGCGCCTACAACCACAACGGCTCGTCGCGCGGCGCCGCCCACTCGACGGCCGCGTTCCGCAAGGCGTTTGCACGGATCTACCTGATCATGCACGGCGGCCCGACGGTGAACGCGGGCCTGCGTGCGCTGAAGCTTCCGCCGGTTCGCACCGAGATCCCTGCGAACCCGCTCGTCCAGGTCATCTGGAACCCGCAGGGCTACGGCAGCCCCGACCTGCCTGGCAACACCGCGCAGGCCTACTACCCCGGCGACATGTACGTCGACGTGGTCGGCGACGACCTCTACGACATCGGCGGCAAGGCCGAGTGGGCGGCCGCCGACAAGCTCTACCGCGCCCACCCGTCGAAGCCGTTCTCGTTCCCCGAATGGGGCCTCTGGGGCCTCGACGACCCGACGTTCGTGCAGCAGATGGCGACGTTCGTGAAGACGCACCGGCGGACGAAGCTGATCTCGTACTTCAACGCGAAGCCGGGCTCGATCTTCGATCTCGCGTCGAAGCCGCGCTCGCTCGCCGCTTACAAGCGCTACATCGTGCCTCTAGGCTGACGCTGGTGACGTCGTTCGACACGGTCCGGGTCGCAGCGATCCAGGCAACGCCGGCAATCCTCGACGTCGAGGCGACGATCGAGAAGGCCGAGCACCTCCTGCACGAAGCCGCCGACGCAGGCGCGCAGCTGGCGGTGCTGCCCGAGTGCTTCGTCTCGCTCTTTCCGTCCGGTGCGTGGGCAGGCTCGACGAACCCCTGGGACGGCGCGTTCGACGAGCTGTGGGAACGCCTCTGGGCGAGCAGCGTCGACGTGCCCGGGCCGCTGCTCGACCGGTTGGTCGCCGTCTGCCGCGAGCGCGGCCTGCACGTGGCGCTCGGAGTCAACGAACGCGAGTCGGCACGGCCGGGCAGCCTCTGGAACACCCTCGTCTACCTGGGGCCGGAAGGGTTGCTCGGCAAGCACCGCAAGCTCATGCCGACCGTGCAGGAGCGTCTCTTCCACGCGGTCGGCGCGGGTGACGACCTCCAGGTGCACGACACGCCCGTTGCGCGCATCGGCGGCCTGATCTGCTGGGAGAACCGGATGCCGCTCGCGCGTTACGCGATCTACCGCGGTGGACCTCAGATCTACGTGGCGCCCACCGCCGACGACTCGGAGGCGTGGCTCCGGTCGATGCGGCACATCGCCTCCGAAGCCGGTGCGTTCGTCGTGTCCGTCCCGCAGTTCATCCCGGCTGGCGCGTTTCCGGACGACTTCCCGGTCGCCCTGCCGGAGGGCAAGGACGTCTTCGGCAACGGCGGCGCGGCGATCATCGACCCGAACGGCGACGTCGTCGCCGGCCCGCTCTACGGCCGGGAGGGCATCGTGCTCCACGACTGCGACCTGTCGGTCGCGCTGAAGGCGAAGCGCACCTTCGACGTCACCGGCCACTACGGCCGCGAGGACGTCCTCCTGCCGCTACTCGCCGCTCGTCCTCCCCAGCTCTAGAAGGTTTCCGACGCCCTGAACGCGTCGGACACCGATTCAGCCGCCGGCCGAGACGTACGAGCCGGCGCCGCTCTCCTTGAGCGCCGCCTGGGCGGCCGCGAGGCGCGCGAGCGGGACGCGGAACGGCGAGCAGCTGACGTAGTCGAGACCGAGCTCGTGGCAGAACGCGATCGAGCGCGGCTCGCCGCCGTGCTCGCCGCAGATGCCGAGCTTGAGCTCCGGCTTCGTCGACCGTCCGCGCTCGACGGCGATCCGCATCAGGTCGCCGACCCCGTCGACGTCGAGCACCTCGAACGGGTTGCGCTCGAGCACCCCGTCCTCGAGGTACCGCGTCAGGAACTTCCCCTCCGCGTCGTCGCGTGAGAACGCGAGCGTCGTCTGGGTCAGGTCGTTGGTGCCGAACGAGAAGAAATCGGCCGCCTCGGCGATCTCGTCCGCTCGCAGCGCCGCGCGTGGCACCTCGATCATCGTGCCGACGAGGTGCTCGACCTCGGGCGCCTCCTCCGCCCAGACCGACTCCGTCAGCTCGCGCAGCCGCGCGAGCTCCTCGTGGAAGCCGACGAGCGGGTGCATCACCTCGACGAGCGGGGCGTCGCCTGTTCGCTCCTGCACCGCCTTCGCGGCGCGTGCGATCGCGCGCACCTGCATCTCGTAGATCTCCGGGAACATCAGGCCGAGGCGGCAGCCGCGGGTGCCGAGCATCGGGTTCGACTCGTGCAGGGCACGGATGCGCGCCCGCAGCTTGTCGTCGGTCGCCTCCTGCTCGGCCGGCAGGAACTCGTGCAACGGCGGGTCGAGCAGGCGGATCGTCACCGGCAGCCCGGCCATCGCCTCGAAGATGCCCTCGAAGTCGCCCTGCTGGAACGGCAGCAGCCGGTCGAGCGCCGCGCGGCGACCCGACTCGGTGTCCGCGAGGATCATCTCTTGCACGACCGGCAGCCGCTCGCCGAAGAACATGTGCTCCGTCCGGCAGAGCCCGATCCCCTCGGCGCCGAACTCGCGCGCCCGCGTCGCGTCCTCCGGGTTGTCGGCGTTCGCGCGCACCTTGAGGCGGCGCTGCTCGTCGGCCCAGCCGAGGATCGTCTCGAAGTCCTCGTTGATCTGCGGCGGCACGAGCGGCACCTCGCCGACGAACACCCGGCCGGTGCCGCCGTCGATCGTGATCACGTCACCCGCCTGCAGCGTGTGCTCGCCGATTCGCGCGGTGTCGTCGCCGAGCGTCAGGTCGTCGCAGCCCGCGACGCAGGGCTTGCCCATGCCCCGTGCGACCACGGCGGCGTGCGAGGTCATGCCGCCGTGCACGGTCAGGATCCCCTCCGCCGCGATCATGCCGTGGATGTCGTCCGGGGTCGTCTCCCAGCGGACGAGGATCACGGGACCCGACTTCGCGCGCTCG
Source organism: uncultured Actinomycetes bacterium (assembly GCA_963698925.1). GTDB lineage: Bacteria > Actinomycetota > Thermoleophilia > Gaiellales > Gaiellaceae > PALSA-600. Next base: position 171,713 of record CAVOSR010000001.1, read on the forward strand.
ACGGCGGTGTCGGCGTCGAAGACGATCGCGCCGCTCGCGGCGCCGGGCGACGCGTTCAGCCCCTTTGCCGCGACCTCGAGCGACGCCTTGGGGTCGATCATCGGATGCAGCAGCTGGTCGAGCTGCGCCGGGTCGATCCGCCCGACGGCGTCCTCGCGCGAGATCAGCCCTTCCTCCACCATCGTCACGGCCGCCTTGAGCGCGGCCGCTGCCGTGCGCTTCGCGGAGCGCGTCTGCAGCAGGTAGAGCTGCTCGTCCTCGACGGTGAACTCGATGTCCTGCATGTCGCGGTAGTGCTCCTCGAGACGGCGCATCGTGTCGAGCAGCTGCTCGAACGACTTGGGCAGCGTGCTGCGCATCGCCTCGATCGGCTGCGGGGTGCGGATACCCGCAACGACGTCCTCGCCCTGGGCGTTCGCGAGGAACTCGCCGTAGAGCCCGGTCGCGCCGGTCGACGGGTCGCGGGTGAACGCGACGCCGGTGCCGGAGCGGTCACCCTTGTTGCCGAAGACCATCTGCACGACGTTGACGGCCGTTCCGAGGTCGTCGGCGATCTCGTGTGCACGGCGGTAGACCTGCGCACGCGGGTTGTCCCACGATGCGAAGACGGCGCGCACGGCGCGCAGCAGCTGGTCGCGCGCGCCGGTCGGAAACTCCGAGCCGGTTTCCTCGCGATAGATGCCTTTGTACGTCTCGACGAGCTCTCGCAGGTCGTCCGGGCCGAGATCGGTGTCCTGCGCCGCGCCCCGCGCCTGCTTCAACTGCGAGAGCGCGCTTTCGAAGCGGTGGCCGTCGATCCCCTCCACCACCTCGCCGAACATCTGGATGAGCCGCCGGTAGGAGTCGTAGGCGAACCGGGCATTGTCGGTCCGCGCTGCGAGCCCCTCGGTCGCCTGGTCGTTGAGGCCGAGGTTGAGGATCGTGTCCATCATCCCCGGCATCGAGACTGCGGCGCCCGAGCGCACGGAGACGAGCAGCGGATCGTCGTCGGAGCCGAACCGCTTGCCGGTGCGCTCCTCGAGCCGGCGGACGTGCTCGTCCACCTCCTCGGCGAGGCCGTCGGGCAGATCGTGCTCCCGCATGTACGCGCGGCAGGCATCGGTGGTGATCGTGAAGCCCTGTGGCACCGGGACGCCCATCTGCGTCATCTCCGCGAGCCCGATTCCCTTGCCCCCGAGAAGCTCGCGCCCCCCGGTCGTCGGCTCGTCGAAGCCGTAGACGTAGCGATTCGCCATCCGCGCGGGAATCTAGATGATTGTTCCCGGGTTGCGTGGCTGCGGGGAGGTCTGCACCAGCGACGTGACTGATTCGACGGGGGTCAAGGCCGGTTGGCGTTGACGCCGGCGACGCGGGCGCGACGCGGCGCGTGCAGGCGCCCAGCCACGCCGCGCCGAATCCGACTCACTCAGCTACCGGCGGCGGCGCGAGCGGAACTCGGCCACCCAGGCGAGCGCCCGCAGGCCGAACCAGAACGGCGTGAACAGGCCGTAGAAGAGGACGAGCGCGGCGCCGAGCGCGGCGTACCACGTGGCCCAGCGCCACTTCGGGACTGGCTCTTTGGGTCTCATCTGTCGAGGTTGCTCGTTGACCGAGACCCGTAGCTCATGCGGTCGCGGCGGCTTCCGCGCGGCGGCGTTCGACGAGCTGGATGATCCGGTGCGAGATCTCCTCGATCGAGAGCTCGCTCACCTCGAGCACCGGGCAGCCGAGCCGGCGGTGCACCTGCTCGGCGTACTCGAGCTCGTCGTAGATCTCGACGAGGTTGGCGTACTTGCGGTCCCCCCGCATCCAGCGGATGCGCTCGCCCCGGATCTCCGAGAGACGCTGGGCGTCGATCGTCAGTCCCACCACCTTCGACTGGTCGATCGTGAAGAGCTCGGCCGGAGGCTCGATTCCCTTGACGAGCGGGACGTTCGCGGTCTTGTAGCCGAGATAGCCGAGGTAGATCGACAGCGGCGTCTTCGACGTGCGCGAGACACCGACGAGCACGATGTCCGCGTCGGCCAGCCCGGACCCGACGCCGTCGTCGTATTTGACGGCGAACTCGATCGCCGACATCCGGCGAAAGTACGCGTCGTTGAGCGGCGGGCGTGCGCCGGGCTTCATCTTGGCCGATTGGCCCGACACCTTCGCCACCGCGTCGATCGGGTGCCCGAGCAGGTCGCAGTAGTGAAGCTTTGCGCTCCGGCAGAGGGTGCGCATCCAGTCGCGCAGCTCCGGCTCGACGAGGGTGTAGACGACGACCGCGGGCCGGCCCTTCATCCGGTCGACGGCGAGCTGAAGGTCAGCGACCGTCTCGACCCGTGGATGGCGGATCTCGGAGAACTCCTGGTCGGGAAACTGGGCCTCGAGCGCCTGCACCAGGCGCTGAGCGGTCTCCCCGGTCGAATCCGAGATCATGTGCAGCTCGACGAGGCCCACGGCGCAAGCGTACTCGGCGCCTTAACGCAGCCCTTAGGTTTCTGGTGCACTGTGTCCCGGTGAAGCGAGTCGTCCTCGTTGCCGCGCTGCTCGCGGTCGTACTTCCTGCGTCGGCGTTCGCCTGGGGTGGCCGCTACCCCACGGGTGACGCTCTCGGCACGACCGTCCAGATCAACGTCTCCGACACCTACCCGGCCGATCCGGCGCTGACGCAGGACTGGGCGACGTTCTTCGGCACGCTCGTCCACGGCGGCGAGCTCTCGTCACTGACCGTCGATCTGGCGCCCCTCGACGAGGTGCAGGACATTTGCGGGCCTCAGGCACTCGCCTGCTACGACCCCGGCTCGCAGACGATCGAGGCGTCGCCGGAGGATCAGCTCAATGCCCCGGCCGCGAAGGAGATCGTGATCCACGAGTACGGCCATCACGTGGCGAACAACAGCCTGAACACGCCGTTCGACGCCGAGGCCTACGGCACGAAGCGCTGGGCGTCGTACATGAACATCTGCAAGCGCACGGCCGCAGGCGAGCTCTTTCCCGGCGACGAAGGGGACAACTACCAGGAGAACCCGGGTGAGGGCTATGCCGAGGCCTACCGCGTGCTCAACCTGACGAAGCAGGGCGTGTCCGACATCGGCTGGGACATCGTCGACCCGGACCTCTATCCGAACGCGACGGCGCTCACCATGCTCGAGCAGGACATCACCTTGCCGTGGAAGGGGCCGACGCTGACGCATGTGCGCGGCTCGTTCGGCAACGGCAACGTCCGGACGATCGTCACCAAGACCACGCTCGACGGCTCGTTCGTCGCCCGCCTGCACGCCCCGACGAAGTCGCGCATGCGGCTCGCGCTGTACGCCGGCTCGCGCCTCGTGGCCAACGGGCCCTCGGTGCGCTACGACATCTGCGGCCAGCGCTCGCTCACCCTCAAGGTGCAGCGGCTGTCGGGCCGCGGCGCGTTCACCGTGGACGTCTCCAAGCCGTAATCGCTAGGTTCCGGAGCCATGGCGGATTCCGGGCAGCTCGAGCAGTACGAGGGTGACGCGACGATCGAGAAGGTGGCGGCGCTCTGCCGCCGCCGTGGATTCGTCTTCCCGACCTCGGACATCTACGGCGGCCTCGGCTCGTCGTTCGACTTCGGCCACTACGGCGTCCTGCTCTCCCAGAACATCAAGGGCGCCTGGCAGCGCTCGATGATCCAGGAGCGCGACGACATGGTCGCGCTCGACTCCGCCGTCATCCTGCACCCCCAGGTCTGGGTCGCCTCGGGCCACGTCGGCGGTTTCTCCGACCCGATGGTCGACTGCCGCACCTGCAAGCTCCGCTTCCGCGCCGATCACATCGGCCAGAGCGCGTGCGGGAAGCGGCCGTCCAAGCACCCGGGAGAGACCAGCGAGTGCGACCTGACCGAGCCCCGCGACTTCAACCTGATGTTCGAGACGCACGTCGGCGCGATGCGCGAGGCCGCCAGCATCGCCTACCTGCGGCCCGAGACCGCCCAGGGGATCTTCGTCAACTTCAAGAACGTCACGTCGTCGCTGCGCGTGAAGCCGCCGTTCGGCATCGCCCAGATCGGCAAGAGCTTCCGTAACGAGATCACGCCCGGCAACTTCCTCTTCCGCGTCCGCGAGTTCGAGCAGATGGAGATGGAGTTCTTCGTGCCGCCAACCGACGCCGCTGAGTGGCATCGCTACTGGATCGAGCAGCGGGTCAACTGGCACCTCGGCCTCGGCGTCCGTCCGTCGCACCTGCGTGTGCGGGCACACGAGGCAGACGAGCTCTCGCACTATTCCAGCGCGACGAGCGACATCGAGTACCTCTTCCCGATCGGCTGGCAGGAGCTCGAAGGTGTCGCGAACCGCGGGGACTACGACCTTCGGCAGCACACCGAGGCGTCGGGGACGAAGCTCGAGTGGATCGGCCACGAGGAGCGATACGTGCCGTACGTGATCGAGCCGGCCCTCGGCGTCGGCCGCGCGTTCCTGACCTTCCTCTGCGACGCCTACGACGAGGAGGTCGTCGTCGAACGACCGCGCACGCTGCTGCGGCTGCATCCACGCCTGGCGCCGGTCAAGGCAGCCGTGCTGCCGCTGATCGGCAAGGACGCGGCGATGGTCGAGAAGGCGCGCCCGCTCTACGAGGAGCTGCGCCGCTCGCTGTCGGCGGAGTACGACGACTCGGCAGCGATCGGCAAGCGGTACCGCCGCCAGGACGAGATCGGGACGCCGTGGGCCTTGACGATCGACGAGCAGACGGTCGCGGACGGCACGGTCACGCTGCGTGACCGCGACACGCTCGCCCAGGAGCGCGTGCCGATCGAGGGCGTCAAGCACCTGCTGCTCGACCGGCTCGAGCAGCCGTGGAAGCCGCGCGCGTGACTCCCGCCTGATGGCGTGGACGATGCACACCTTCACCTCCGACGCGTTGCGCGGAAACGCGCTCGGCGATCCGCACGTCCGCCCGCTGCACGTCTGGCAGCCCGACGGCGCCGAAGGCCCGCTGCCGTCGGTCTACGTGATCCAGGGGATGACCGGGATGGCGGACGCCTGGTTCAACACCGAGCCGTGGAGCCCGTCGTACCCGGACCGGATCGAGGCGCTGCAGCCGCAGGCGGTCGTCGTGCTCGTCGACGCGTTCACCGCCGTCGGCGGGTCCCAGTACGTCGACTCTCCGGGGATCGGGAACTACCACACCTATCTCTGCGACGAGCTCGTACCGTTCGTCGACGCGAACCATCCGACGGCGGCCGATGCGGCGCACCGCGGGATCCAGGGCAAGTCGTCGGGCGGCTACGGCTCGATGATCACGCCGCTCCTGCGGCCGGATCTCTTCGGGGGCCTCGCCACGCACGCGGGCGACGCGCTGTTCGAGGTCTGCTACGCGCGCGACTTCGCGCCGGCTGCGCGTGCGCTCCGAGAGGCCTACGGCGGCTCGTTCGACGCGTTCTGGGAGGACTTCCGCTCGGGCCGCCCCGTGCTCTCCTCGCCGTACGACGAGCTGCTCGTGAACACGTACGCGATGTGCGCGGCCTACTCCTCGAACGACGACGGCACGATCGACCTGCCGTTCGACCTCGAGACCGGCGAGCTCGTCGACGAGGTCTGGCAGCGCTGGCTTCGGTTCGATCCCGTCGTGCTCGCACGCGAGGCCGGGCACGCCGCGACGTTGCGCAACCTGCGGGGCGTCTGGATCGACTCGGGTCGCAACGACGAGTACCACCTCGACCTGGGCGCAGCGGCGTTCAACCGCGAGGTCGTCGCGGCGGGGCTGCCCGCCGAACGGCTCCATTTCGAGCTCTTTCCCGGCACCCACCGGGGCCTGACGTGGCGCTACCCGCTGTCGCTCGCGTGGCTCGTCGAGCGGCTGAGCGCGTAACAGACTGCTACGAGCGTCTCCGGCGCCGCTCGAGCACTCTGAAGCTCGGGTCCACGAAGCCGAGCTTGCGGTAGAGCGGGTGGGCGTCGGTCGTGTGCAGCAGCCACTTCACGTCCGCGTACGGGCCGTTGTCGATCATCTCGCGCGCAAGCTCCTCGCCGAGCCCGCGGCCGCGGTGCTCGGGGCGGACGTAGACGTCTGCGAGGTAGGCGAGCGCGAGCCCGTCGGTGAAGGCGCGGCAGAACCCGACCTGCTCGCCCTCGTGGTAGAGCCCGACGACACGCGACGCCTCGTCGATCAGCCGGTCCTGCGTCTCGCGCGCGCGGCCCTCCGCCCAGTACGCCTCCTCCGAGAGGAACCGGTGCACCTCCGCACGGTCGATCCGCTCCTTCGCGTCGTCGAGCTCGTAGCCCCCCGCCAGCCTCCGGGTGGTCAACTGATCAGGCGCTCCCGCCGGATGCGGTTGGCTTCGACGTGGTAGACGGCGACGTGCCGGCGCGGGGCGCCCTGCCCCGTCACGAGCTCCTCCTGCACCACGAAGTCCCCGACCTCGACGCGAGAGAGCGCCTCGACCGCGAGATCGGGCAACGACTCGAAGGCCGGCCCGTAGCGCGCGCGCAACTCGTCGTGCCCTCGCGCCGCGACCCGGTCGTGCCCGTCCTCGATCGTGGCGTCGCTCGCGTAGCAGGCGACGAACGCCTCCAGATCGTGGGCGTTCAGCGCCGCCAGCACGCGCGTGACGACGTCGTCGCTCACGCCGAGAGCGTGCGCAGGCGGAAGCCGCCGTGCTCCTCGTACGAGGATGTGATCACCGCGAGCGCATCGCGGCGCGCCCGGTCGGCGAGCGGCGCCCCGACCGCGTCGGCGAGCGGCGTCGAGAGCAGCTCCTCGATCGCCGCGAGCCCTTCGGGTGAGAGCCGCAGTGCCCCCTGCGCGTGCGCCTGGCACACGGCGCCGCCTGCGCGCGCCGCGTAGCCGACGAGCTCGGAGGGCGACCCGCACTCGACACAGCCCGTCAGGTGCGGCAGGTAGCCGGCGAGCCAGAGCAGCTTCAGCTGAAACGACAGCGCAAGCGGGTCGAGCGCCGGGCGCGTCTCGGCCGTGGGCGCCTCGTCGAGCAGGTCGAGGAAGCGCGCGAGCGCGCCAAACGCGCGCTCGTTCGCCTCGGGCTCACCGAAGAGCCGCAGCATCGCCTCTGCCCCGATCAATCCGGCGTTCAGCCGATAGCTGCTCTCGCGCGTCGCGTGGTGGGAGCGCAGAAGCTCGACGCCGGTGATCGTCTGCAGCTCCCCCGCACCCTCGTGCAGCATCAGCTCGACGTGCGAGAGCGGCTCGAGCCGCCCGCCGAAGCGTGACTTCGTCTTGCGCACGCCCTTCGCGATCGCACCGATCCGCCCACGATGCTCGGTGTAGAGGTGGAGGATCCGGTCGGCCTCGGAGAACCGCATCGACCGCAGGACGATCGCGTCGGTCTTGTAGGTCTTCCCGGCCATGTCCCCAGTGTAGAAGCGGCACCGGGGAACCCTTTTTCCGACTTCTGCGTTCTACGAGCAGTGCCCAGGATTCAGATGTACACGACCCGCTGGTGCGGGTACTGCGTGCGCGCCAAGGCGCTCCTCGACGGACGCGGCCTCGCCTACGACGAGGTCCACCTCGACGACGATCCCGCCTTCCGAACGACGCTGCACGACCTGACCGGTGGCTGGACGGTGCCGCAGATCCTGATCGACGATCGCCCGATCGGCGGCTATACCGAGCTCTGGCGTCTCGACCGCGAGGGCCGGCTCGACGACCTACTCGCCGCGTAGCGCGAGCTCCGCTCGGTCGAGCGTGGGCAGCGCCCGCTGTGCGACGTCGATCGCGGCTCCCAGCAACTCCACGCTCGAGCGCTTGACCGCGCGTGTGAAGAGGGCGCCGGCGCGCTGAAGCTCGGTGCACGAACGAGCGAGCTCTGCGTCGACCCGCGAGAATCGCGGCGGCACCGAGCCGAGCGCGGCGACCATGTGCCGGCAGCCGCCGAAGTCGGTGAAGACGACGAGCGCGCCGTAGAGGCTCGAGTCGTCGCGCAGGGCCAGCCGCGGATCGATGCCCGAGGCGATGAGCACGTCGTCGCGAAGCTGCACGATTGCACCCCGCGCGTTCGCGGTCCACTCCTGGTCGCCGGGCGGCGACGCCTCCGCGCCGCACGCGGCGCAGACGAGCACGAGCGCGAGCGCGCTACCCGAGCTGCGCCACATGGCGCTGGCAGTTGGGGCAATACCAGGTACCGCGCCCGGCGGCCCTGATCTTGTCGATCGGGGTCCCGCAACGCTCGCACGGCTCACCGCCCCGGCCGTAGACCTTGAACTCGTGCTGCGCGCCCCCGCTCCCGCCGTCTGGCAGCCGGTAGTCGCGCAGGGTCGAGCCCTGGCGGCGCAACCCGGCCTGCAGGGCCTGGCGGATGCCGCGGTGGAGCGCCTTCACCTCGTCCGGGCCGAGCAGCGCGGCCGGCGTCAGCGGATGGATGCGCGCACGCCACAGCGCCTCGTCGGCGTAGATGTTGCCCACGCCCGCGACCGTGCGCTGGTCGAGGATCGCGGCCTTCACCGGGGCCTTGCGGCCGTCGAGGCGCTCGGCGAGATGCTTGGCGCGGTACGCATCGGCGAGCGGCTCGCGCCCGACGCGCGCGTCGACGTACGCCTCGACCTCGTCGGGCTCGAGCAGGAGCCAGGTGCCGAAGCGGCGGACGTCGCGATACGAGACCGCCGTGCCGTCGTCGAGCTGCACGACCGCGCGCAGGTGCGGATCGTCGTCGGCCGCGCCCTGCAGGACCGATCCGGTCATGCGCAGATGGATGAGCAGCGCACGGCCGGACTCGAAGCGCAGGATCAGATACTTGCCGCGACGGTCGACGACGGACACACGTTCTCCTTCGAGCTCGCGCGCAACCTCGACTGGGTCGAGCGGGCGCGTCAGACGCGCGTCGTTGATCTCGACGTCTTCGAGGGTGCGGCCCTCGAGCAGGGGCGCGAGCCTGCGGCGAACGGTCTCGACCTCGGGCAGCTCGGGCACGAGGCCACGGTAGCTCGCCGAGGACCGCAGAAGCTAGCCGACGACCTCCAGCAGGACCGGGCGCTCCGCCGGCGCCTCGTCGGCCAGCTCGTACGCCGCCAGCACCTCCGCCACGGCAGTGTCGGCCTGCTCGTCGGTGCGTGCGTGAACGTCGGCGAGCGTCTCGCCGGCCTCGACGCGCGCGCCTCGTTTCGCGTGACAGACGATGCCGACGGCGTGGTCGACGTCGTCCTCCTTGGTGCGCCGTCCGGCCCCGAGGTGGACGGCCGCGTTGCCGACGCGAATCGCCACGAGCTCGCGGACGTGACCCGACTGCGGCGCGGCGACGGCCCGCACGATCGGAGCGACCGGGAGCGCCGACTCGTCCGCCGTCCCGCCCTGGGCCTCGATCCACCGCCGCCACACCTGCTCGGCGCTCCCGTCGGCTACCGCCGCCTCGGCGCGACGGCGGCCCTCGGCCTCGTCGACCCCGAGGTCGGAGAATGCGAGCAGCTTCGCGCAGGCGTCGAGCACGAGCTCTGTGAAGTCGGCCGGTCCACGGCCGCGGACCGTTTCGAGCGCCTCGAGCACCTCGAGCGAGTTGCCGACCGCGGCACCGAGCGGCTGATCCATGTCGGTGAGCAGGCAGACGACCTCCCGCCCCGCCTGCTGTCCGAGCGACAACATCGCCTCCGCGAGCCGCCGCGCGTCGTCGACGGTGTGCATGAATGCGCCGTTACCGACCTTCACGTCGAGGACGATCGCCTGTGCGCCACCCGCGAGTTTCTTCGACATGATCGACGCAGCGATCAGCGACATCTGGTCGACGGTCGCCGTCACGTCGCGCAGCGCATACAGGAGCTTGTCGGCCGGGACGAGGTCGCCCGTCTGCCCGATGATCGCCGTCCCGACATCGCGCACCTGCGCGACGTACTCGTCGAGCGTGAGCTCCGTGCGGTAGCCCGGGATCGACTCGAGCTTGTCGAGGGTGCCGCCGGTGTGGCCAAGTCCTCTGCCGCTCATCTTGCCGAGCGGCACGCCGCAGGCAGCGACGATCGGCGCGACCGAGAGCGAGGTCTTGTCACCCACGCCGCCGGTCGAATGCTTGTCGACCACCTTGCGGCCGAGCGCCGCGCCGAGGTCGATCGTCTCCCCGCTGCGGATCATGGCGTCGGTCAGGACGTAGGTCTCGCGCGGCGAGAGACCCTTGAAGAAGACCGCCATGCAGAACGCCGCCATCTGGTAGTCGGGCACGTCACCGCGCGCATAGCCGAGGATCAGCTCGGCGAGCTCCTCATCCGGCAGCTCCTCGCCGTCGCGCTTGCGCTGGATCAGCTCGGCCGGGCGAATCATGTCGTTGCGAAGAAGATCGAGCTACGGCCGTGCACGACGAACGGCAGCTCGACGTCGCCGGGCACCTCACGCGCCGGCACCGCGAGCGAGTCGCGGTACGCGACCAGCGTTTCGCGGCTCTCGACGCGAGCCTCGACGTCGGCGTCATATCGTTCGACCGACGCGAAGTGTGGGCGCAGGAACTGCTCGCCGTTCTCGCGGTTGAAGGTGTGGTCGAAGTTCCAGCTGTACTCGAGCAGGTCGCGGAGCTCAGCGATGTGCCCGACGGAGTTGGTGACCGCGATCAGCGCCCCGCCGGGAACCAGGACGCGTGCGATCTCGGCGAGGCCTCGATCGACGTCGGGGACGTGGTAGAGCATCCAGGCAGCGACGACCGTGTCGAAGCTGGCGTCGGGGAACGGCAGCTCCTGGACGTCCGCCTCGCGCGCGTCGACGCCTCGCCCGCGCGCGAGCTCGACCATCCGCGGCGAGAGGTCGACGAACGAGACCGACGCCCCGAGCTCGCCCTGGATGCGCTCGGCCAGCTCGCCCTGCCCGCCGCCGACCTCGAGCAGCCGCCGTGGCTGCCACTCCGCGAGCGTCCGCCAGAGCACCTCTTTCGCGTCGGTGCCGGTCGCGTGCTCCCACAACGCCTGGCGGGCGCGCAGGTTGTCCTCGCGGGCGTACTGCTCCCTGACCACCGACTGGTCGTCCAGCGGGATCACACCGGCTGCTCCGCGACGAAGATCGAGTTGGCGCGGCGTGCCTCGAACGGCGCCGCGAGGTCCGCCGGGAGGTTCGCGATGAAGGGCGACATCGCGATCGACGCGCGCACGTAGGCCTCGACCGCGTCGCGGTCGGCGAAGACGAGCGTGCCATCGATGTCCTCGCGCCGGACGGATGCGAAGTGCCTGTGCAGCAGGTCGTCACCGCTCTCACGCGAGAAGCGAATCGTCGACGGCCCGCTCCCGACGAGCTCGCGCAGCTCCTGCAGGTGGGTGACGGAGTTGGTGACCGCGACGAGGCGCCCGCCGGGACGCAGCACGCGCGCGAGCTCCGCGACGGCGCGGTCCAGATCCGGCACGTGGTAGAGCATCCAGGCCGCCACGACGACGTCGAACGACGCATCGTCGAACGGGAGTGCCTGCACGTCGGCGACGTGCGCGTCGACTCCACGGTCGCGCGCGAGCTCGACCATGCGCGGTGAGAGGTCCGTTGCGACGACTCGCGCATCCGTCTCGCGCGCGACCCACTCGGCGAGCTCACCCCAGCCGCACCCGACTTCGAGCACGTCCGAGGGGCGTGCGGCAGCGATCTCCGCGACGGCGGGCACCCGTGCATCGACCTCGGTGTGCGCGCCCGTGTAGGCGGAGGCTCGCTGCCGTAGGCGCGTGTCGTCGGCGTATTCGCGTGCGACGAGCTCCGGGTCGTCGAGGCTCGTCACGCCTTGTCCGACACGAACACCGTGTGATGTGTCCGGACACGCACCGGCTCCGTGAACTCGGGCACCTGCGCGGCGAGATGTGCGCGCGTCATGTTGGCGGCGACGTACGCCCGCATCGCGTCCGGCGTCGGGAAGACGACCACGCCGTGTGCCTGGCGCGCCTCGACGTGGGCGAAGAACGGCGCGAGCTGCTCGGCGCCGTTCGTCGCGGAGAAGGTCAGGCTCCGGTCGCTCGGCGAGCGGAGGAACTCCCACAGGTCACTGAGGTTGTCGTCGTCGAGCGTCGGGGCAACGAGGCGCCCACCGGGCCGCAGCACGCGTGCGCATTCCGCGATCGCGGTCGCGCGCTCGACGACGTGGTAGAACACCCACCCCGCGACGACGCAGTCGAAGGCGCCGTCCTCGAACGGCAGCTCCTGCACGTCCCCGAGCACGGCCTCGATGCCGCGCTGGCGGGTCAGGTCGACCATTCGCTGCGACGAGTCGAGTGCGACGACGTCTGCCCCGAGCTCGGTGTGGATGCGCTGGGCCATCTCCCCCGCGCCGCAGCCGACGTCGAGCACGCTTCCCGGCGAGACCTCGCGGACGGCAGCGAAGAGAACGTCCTCGGCATTGACGCCTTCGATCAGCTGCCGGTAGAGAGCGTTGCGTTTCTCGAGCCGCTCCTCGCTCGCGAACTCCCAACGCACGAGCATCGGGTTGTCGAGAGGCAGCTCGTCGTCTGTCATGGATCGACGATCGGCCTGCCCGGCACGCCGCGTGGCGGCGAGCCGCCGCCGAGCCAGGCGTTCACCGTCGCGCCCACGTCACCGAACTCGCCGTCCTCGTGGATCGCGCCCGCCGCATTGCGTCCCTCGACGTAGGTGAGGAGAAGCGCGTGCTCACGCGAGTGGTCGGTCGACGGTGTCGTCGGATCGCAGCCGTGGTCGGACGTGAGGATCAGCAGGTCGTTCGGCCGGAGCGCCTCGAGGATGTCCGAGAGCCTGCGGTCGAAGTCCTGGAGACAGCGGTGGAAGTTGACCGGATCGTTGCGGTGTCCCCAGAGCGAGTCGGTCTCGACGAGGTTCGTGAAGACGAGTCCGTCGTCGATCGTCTGCATCAGCTCCGCGGTCTTCTGGATTCCTTCGACGTTCGACTTCGTCGGGAACTCCTCGTCGATGTCCTGATGGGCGAAGATGTCTCCGATCTTCCCGACGCCGTAGACCTTGTGGCCCGCGGCGCGCACGAGCGAGAGGTAGTTCGGCCGCCGGGGCTCGAGGGAGAAGTCATGGCGGTTCGTCGTGCGCTCGTACGAGCCGGGGCTGCCGTTGAAGGGGCGCGCGATCACTCGCCCGACCGCATGCTTGCCCGTCAGGATCTCGCGCGCGACACGACAGGCGTCGTACAGCTCCTCGAGCGGCACCGTCTCCTCGTGCGCCGCGATCTGGAAGACCGAGTCGGCACTCGTGTAGACGATCCACTTCCCGGTCTTCTGGTGCTCCTCGCCGTACTCCTGGATCACCTCGGTGCCGCTGGCGGGCTTGTTGCAGAGCACGCCGCGGCCGGTGCGGTTCATGAACGGGTCGATCACCTCGTCGGGGAACCCGTACGGATACGTCGGCATCGCCTGCGGGGTGACGACGCCCATCAGCTCCCAGTGCCCGGTCGTCGTGTCCTTGCCCTTCGAGCGCTCGAACAGCCGGCCGGCGATCGCGGGCGCGCCGGGCTGGGGCGCGCAGCCCTCGAGCGGCAGCATGTTCCCGAAGCCGAGCGCCTCGAGGGTCGGCAGGTCGAGGCCGCCGACCGCCCGCGCCACGTTTCCGAGCGTGTTCGACCCCTCGTCGCCGAATTCGGCAGCGTCGGGCAGCTCTCCAGCCCCGACGGCATCGAGGACGATCACGCATGCGCGGGGCATCGCGGCCATCCTACTTCGGCGGCTATCCTGCTCCCGTGGCCAACGTTCTCGGGCTCCTCGGCATTGCCGTCTTCATCGCGACCATCATCGGACTCGCGATGTGCGTGACCTGGCTCGTCGTGAAGGTCAGCCCGATGCCCGGCCGCAAGAAGCAGAAGCCGAAGCCCGCCGCAGAGACCGCGGAGAGCTAGACGCTAGACCGCTGAGAGCGGCAGCACGTCGTCGAGCGGCGTGTAGTCGAGGCCGTGCGCCTCTGCCACCGCCTCGTAGGTCAGCTTGCCGTCGATCACGTTCACGCCCTTGGCGAGCGACGGATCGTCCGCGACCGCCTGCGGCAGCCCCTTGTCGGCGATCGCCTCGACGTACGGGAGCGTCGCGTTCGTCAGCGCCTTCGTCGACGTGATCGGCACCGCCCCCGGCATGTTCGCCACGCAGTAGTGCGTGACGCCGTCGACCACGTAGACCGGGTCGGCGTGCGTCGTGGCATGCGACGTCTCGAAGCAGCCGCCCTGGTCGATCGCGACGTCGACCACGACCGCCCCGTCCTTCATGCCGGAGATCATCTCGCGGGTGACGAGCTTCGGCGCGACCGCGCCGGGAATCAGCACCGCGCCGATCACGAGGTCCGCCTCCTCGACCGACGCCGCGACCTGCAGGCTCGAGCTCATGAGGAGCGTCACGCGTCCCGACAGGATCTCCTCGAGGTGGCGCATGCGGTCGATCGAGCGCTCGAGGATCGTGACCTGGGCACCGAGGCCGAGCGCGATCACCGCGGCGTTGTAGCCCACGACCCCGCCGCCGACGATCACGACGCGGCCCGGTGCGACGCCCGGCACGGCGCCGAGCAGCAGGCCGCGACCGCCTTGCGGCTTCTCGAGGAAGTACGCGCCGGCCTGAGAGGCGAGCCGGCCGGCGACCTCCGACATCGGCGCGAGCAGCGGCAGCGCCCGGCCGACCTCGACCGTCTCGTACGCGACCGCGCGGACACCGGAGTCGACGAGCGCGCGCGTCAGCGGCTCGTCGGCGGCGATGTGCAGGTACGTGAAGAGGATCAGGCCCTCTCGCAGCCGCGGGTACTCGGACGCGATCGGCTCCTTGACCTTGAGCACGAGGTCCGAGCTCTCCCAGACCTCGTCGACGGACACCATCTTCACGCCGACGCGCTCGTAGGAATCGTCGGCGAACGCACTGCCGACACCGGCGCTCGTCTCGACCACGACGTCGTGGCCATGGTTGATCAGCTCCAGCGCGCCGGCCGGTGTCAGCGCGACGCGATATTCGTCCTGCTTGATCTCCTTGGCAACGCCGATCTTCATGCGGGCGCAAGCCTACCCGCGAGGCGCTCGACGAGCGCGCGCTGGTCCGCCGAGAAAGGTGTGCCGTCACCCGCGCGGGCGTTCTCGGCGGCGCGCTCCGGGCGCGAGGTCGCGGGGATGACCACGTCGATGCGCGGGTCGGCGAGCGCCCACCGCAGCAGCGCCTCGGCCCAGGAGCCGACCCCGAGCTCCTGCAGCTCGCCGGAAGACGGCTCGATCCGCCTGCGCGCGTCGGCACCCGAGCCTCCGAGCGGCCGCATCGCGATCACCGCGACACCGAGCTCGTTGGCGAGCGGCAGTAGCCGCGCCTCGCAGTCGCGCTCCCATGGGTTGTACGGCACCTGGAGCACCTGGAAGCGCCCCGTCTCGAGCGCTTCGGCGAGCTCGTCGAACGCGGCGACCTGGTAGTGCGTGATGCCGAGCCGGCCGATCCGCCCGGCGTCGCGCTCGGCCTCGAGCCACTCGAGCTGCTCGCGCCAGGCGACCAGGTTGTGGATCTGCTCGATCTCGACGCGACCGTACCAATCGAGCTGGCGGCGGAACTGCTCCTTCCCCTCGCCGGGCGAGGAAGCCCAGATCTTCGACGCGAGCACGACGTCGTCGCGGCGCCCCTCCAGGGCTGCGCCGAGCGCCTGCTCGGCGCCCCGGTACATCGGCGAGGTATCGACGAGCCGGGTGCCCGCGGCGAGCGCCGCGTCGAGGACGGAGCCGGCGAGCGTGGCGTCGGTGTCGAAGGTGTTCCAGGTGCCGAGCCCGACGACGGGGCCGAGTCGGCGTTCCTCCATCACGCGCGCTCGCGCGCGACGTCGAGCAGAGCGAGCGTGACGTCGACCATCGCCTCGAGGTCGTCGACGGCGATGTGCTCGTCCGGTGTGTGGATGTTCGTCATCCCGTTGGCGAGGTTGACGCAGGAGAGACCGCGCTCGTTGAACACGTTCGCGTCGGCGGCGCCGCCCGAGCGGTCATAGGTCACCGCGTGGCCGCAGCGCTCCAGCGCCTGCGCCGCGAGCACGATCGCGGGATCGGTGCGGCCGAACCGATAGCCGCGGTAGCTCTTTCGCGCCTTCGTCTCGACGTCGCACTCGGCAACGCCGGCTGCGAACGTGATCGCGTCCTGCATCTCCTGCACGAGCTCAGCAAGCTTGCGTTCGTCGTGGGAGCGCGCCTCGGCGACGAACGTGCACCACTCGGGGACGATGTTGGTGGCCGTGCCGCCGGTGATCGTTCCGACGTTGGCGGTGGAATCGTCGTCGACGCGGCCGAGCCGGAACTCGGCGATCGCGCGGGCAGCGGCGGCGATCGCCGAACGGCCCTCCTCGGGGTGCATGCCCGAGTGCGACGCACGGCCGTGAAACGTCACTTCGAGCGATTGCGAGAACGGCGCTCCGAGAATCACGGTCCCGATCGGCGCCGCCTGGTCGTAGACGTAGCCGGTCGTGGCGCGCAGGCGCCGGTGGTCGAAGGCGTAGGCGCCGACGAGCCCGACCTCCTCCTTCGGCGTGAAGAGCAGCTCGATGCCTGCGTGCGGCCGGCCCTCGGCGAGCACGCGGCGCGTCGCCTCGAGCATCGCCGCGACCGCCGCCTTGTTGTCGGCGCCGAGAATCGTCCCGGCCGCGTTCCGCACGACGCCGTCCTCGACCACCGGCTCGATCGCCGCGGTCGGCGGAACGGTGTCGAGGTGGGCGCAGAGGAGTAGCGGCTCGCCGTCGGTGGTCGGATCGATCCGGGTGTAGAGATTCCCGATCTCCGACCCCGTCTCCCGGCCGGTCCCGTCCTCGTCGACGCGGAGGCCGCAGTCGCGCAAGTAGGACGCGACGGTGTCGGCAACGGCCCGCTCGTGCCCCGGCGGGCTCGGCAGCGCGGCGAGCTCGGTGAAGAGTGCGAGGACGTCTGAGGTCACGGCGGCTGGACTCTACGCGCCGTCGGCCGTCGACCGTGCGGGTGGTTACCTATTGCAAACTTCTCCGGAACCTGCTCGAATTTACTGTCGATGGGAGTCTCCGAGCCGCTGATCCAGGCGTCCCTGCTCGGCGAGGCCGCGGAGCACGCGCCCTTTGCCGTCTTCGTCGCCGACGAGGACGGACGGTACGTGGCCGTCAACCTCGCCGCGTGCCTGCTGCTCGGTTACACCCGAGACGAGCTGCTCGCCCTCGGGATCAAGGAGATCGCCCGCTATGAGGCGGCGGCAGACGAGTACGAAGAGATCAAGGAGGCCGGCACGGGTCTCGGCGTGTCCGAGCTGACGCGCAAGGACGGTTCGACGGTGCGCTTCAGCTACGTCGCGGGCGCCACGGTCGTGGCGGGGATGGGCGTCTACGTGGCGGTCGGCGCGGCGGTCGACTAGGCGACTTCGGCGGACACGCCGGAACGCGACCGCGCGCGGTCGAGCGCAGCCGAGACGAACTCGCGGAAGAGCGGCGCCGGGCGCGTCGGGCGCGACTTGAACTCGGGGTGGAACTGCGAGGCGACGAACCACGGGTGGTCGGGCAGCTCGACGATCTCCACGAGCCGGCCCTCCTGGAACGTGCCGCTGACGACCAGGCCGCCGTCGCGCAGCTGCTGGCGGAACGCGTTGTTCACCTCGTAGCGGTGACGGTGGCGCTCGGAGATCACCGGCTCGTCGCCGTAGACCTCGCGCGTGCGGGTGCCGTCCGCGAGCTCGACGGCCTGTGCGCCGAGGCGCATCGTGCCGCCGAGATCCTCGACCTCCTTCTGCTCGGGCAGGAGGTCGATCACGGAGTAGGGCGTCTCGGGATCCATCTCGGTCGAGTTCGCCCCCTCGAGCCCGCAGACGTGGCGCGCGAACTCCGAGACGGCGACGTGCATGCCGAGGCAGATGCCGAGGTAGGGGATCTCGTCCTCGCGGGCCACGCGGCAGGCGAGGATCTTGCCCTCCCAACCCCGGGACCCGAAGCCGCCGGGCACGAGCACGCCGTCGACTCCGCGCAGCTCGGCGCGGGCCTCGTCGAGTGTCATGTTCTCCGCGTCGACCCAGCGGACGTGCACGCGGCAGCCGTTGTGGATGCCGGCGTGCTTGAGCGCCTCGTGCACCGACAGGTAGGCGTCGTGCAGCTGGACGTATTTGCCGACGAGCGCGATCTCGATCGACTCGTCGCGCTCATCGATGCGCTCGGTCAGCTGCAGCCACTCGCCGAGCTCGGCGGGCGGCGCCTCGATCCCGAGCTTGCGGCAGACGAGCTCATCGAGGCCCTGCTCCTGCAGCGCGAGCGGCACGAGATAGACGTCGGGGACGTCGGGATTCGTGATCACGGCGTCGACGTCGACGTCCGCGAACAGCGCGATCTTGTCGCGGATGTCGCGGGAGAGCGGTTCCGTGGAGCGGCAGACGAGCACGTCGGGATGGATACCGATGCGGCGTAGCTCGTTGACCGAATGCTGGGTCGGCTTCGTCTTCAACTCGCCGGCGGTGTCGATGTAGGGCACGAGCGTGACGTGCAGATAGCAGACGTTCTCTGTGCCGACCTCGCGCCGGAACTGGCGGATCGCCTCGAGAAACGGCTGCGACTCGATGTCGCCGACCGTGCCGCCCACCTCCGTGATCACGACGTCGGTGTCGGTCGCCTCAGCGACCGAGCGGATGCGCGCCTTGATCTCGTTGGTGATGTGCGGGATCACCTGCACCGTCGACCCGAGGTACTCGCCCTTGCGCTCTTTCCGCAGCACGCGATCCCAGATGCCACCGGCAGTGTGGTTGGCCGCGCGGGAGAGGTTCTCGTCGACGAACCGCTCGTAGTGGCCGATGTCGAGGTCTGTCTCAGCGCCGTCCTCGGTGACGAAGACCTCGCCGTGCTGGAAGGGGCTCATCGTGCCGGGATCGACGTTCAGGTACGGGTCGAACTTCTGCACCTGCACCTTGAGGCCGCGCGCCTTCAGCAGCCGCCCGAGCGATGCCGCGGTGATGCCCTTGCCGAGAGACGAGACGACGCCGCCGGTGACGAAGACGTATTTGGCGCTCACAGGCCGCCTCGATCCGTGATGAAGCTCACGGGCTTTGATCGTAGCAGCGCGCGCGGACCCCTCACTCGCCCCATGCTAGGAGCCGCGTCGGTCAACGTTCGAGCGACGCGAGGAACTCGGCGCCGCCGAGCATCCGCTCGAGCTCGTCGCGGCGCTCGACGTCGTCGAGCGCCGCGATCTGCGTGTGCGTCGGGTCGCCCGGCACCTTCTCGACGCGAAAGTGCCGCTCGGCCGCCGTTGCGATCTGCGGCAGATGCGTGATCGTCACGACCTGGGCTCGCTGCGCCAGGCGCTGCAGCGTCTCGGCGACGGCGTGCGCGGTCGTGCCGCCGATCCCGGCGTCGATCTCGTCGAAGACCATCGTCTCGCCGCCGGCGACTGCGGCGATCGCGAGCGCGACGCGCGAGAGCTCACCGCCGGAGGCCGTCTCGGCGACGGGGCCGAACGGCAGCCCGGCATTCGGCCGGATCAGGAACTCGACCTCGTCGGCGCCGCCGGCGCCCGGCTCGCGGTCGCGCAGCTCGACCCTGAACTCGCCGTCGCCCAGCCCGATCGAGCGCAGCTCGCCGGCCACGGCCTCCGCGAACGGGCCTGCCGCGTCCCGGCGGGCGGCGGAGAGCTCGGCGTGCACGCGGTCGACCTCGACCTGGGCGGCCGCGAGGGCCGCTGCAGCGGCTGCGACGGGATCGTGCCCCTCTCCGAGCGCGTCCAGCTCCTCGCGGGCCTCGGCGGCGCGCGCGACCAGCTCGTCGAAGCCCTGCACCCGGTAGCGGCGGCGCAGGTCGGCGAAGCGGTCGAGCTCCGCCTCGACCTGCTCGAGGCGCCCGGGCTCGGCCTCGAGCGTGAGCAGGAACGAGCGGAGCTCCGACGCGGTCTCGCGCAGCTGCAGCTCGGCGGAGCGGAGGGCGTCGCCCGCCGCCTGAAGCTCCGGCGCGAGCCGCTCGAGCGGCGCAACTGCCCGCTCGGCCGCGGCGACGAGATCCGTGGCGCCCTCGCCGTCCTCCGGGGCCAACGCGGAGGCCGCGTGTGCGGCTCCGTCCGCCAGCTCGCCGACGTGGCGCAACCGCTCACGTTCGGCCCGCAACTCGTCCTCGTGGCCGGCCTCGAGCCCTTCGGTGTCCTCGACCAGTGCACGCAGCTCCTCGAGGCGCGCCTGCGCCGAGGCGGCGTCGCTCGTCAGCGCTTCGTGGGCGCGTCGAGCCGCCTGAAGCTCGCGCCAGGCTCGCTGCGCCGCGCGGACGTCGAGGCCTGCGAAGGTGTCGAGCACGCTGCGCTGGTAGGCGGGACGCGCCAGGCGCCGCTGCTCGAACTGGCCGCTCATCGCAATCGCAGCCTCGGCCGCGGCGGCAACGTCCTCTCGCGCAGCGCTCCTCCCCCACGCGTAGGCGCGCGTGCGACCGTCCTTGAAGATCCGGCGGGCGAGCACGACACCCTCCTCGGCGTCGGGTCGGAGCTCTGCCAGCGGGCCGAGCGCGTCATCGTCGAGGCCGTCGATCTCCGCCTCGACGTACGCCTCCTCCCCGGCCGCTCCGATCAGCCCCGCGTCGCCTTTCGCGCCGAGCAGCAGCCCGATCGCATTGGTCAGGATCGTCTTGCCCGCGCCGGTCTCGCCGGTGATCGCGTTCAGGCCGGGCGCGAAGGCGAGCTCGGCCTCCTGGATGAGGACGAGGTTGGTGATGCGGAGAGAGCGGAGCATCTCCCCATGGTAGGGAGGCCGCCCGTCGGAATCAGCGGCCGAAGGTGGCGGCGTAGCGGCGGAAGAACGTGACCTCGGGGAGGGTCGCCAGCACGCAGTGCTGGTCTCCGACCCGCACGAGCGCCTCCTCGCCGGTGCGCGAGCGTGCCGATCTGGTGGCCGTCGACGAGCACCGCCGTCTCGAGGTCGTCCGTCTCGTTGCGGATGCGGACGTCGGCGCCCCGAGGCACCACGAGCGGCCGGATCACGAGCGCGTGCGGCGCGACGAAGGTCAGCACCATCGCCTCCAGCCCCCAGACGAGCACCGGCCCCCCGTTCGAGAGGTTGTAGGCGGTCGAGCCCGTCGGGGTTGCGCAGATCAGCCCGTCGCACGGCTGGCTGCCCAGCTCCTCGCCGCCGACCGCGTACCCGAGGTCGATCATGCGGCCGAGCGTGCCTCCGGCGACGACGACGTCGTTGACCGCCGCCTTCGTCGTCTCGCCCACCTGGACGTCGATCGTCGCGAGCGGGATCGTCCGGATCTCACCCGCGAAGGCGCGCTGCATGCCCGCGTCGAGATCATTGGCGGCGACCGTCGTCAGGAAGCCCACGCGGCCGTAGTTGACGCCGAGGACCGGGATGCCGGTGCCGAGATAGCGCGCGAGTGCGCGGAGCATCGTGCCGTCGCCGCCGAGCACGACCACGAGGTCGGGCCGGCCGTCGCCGTCGACCACCTCGACACCCGCCGCCGCAGCAACGGCGCGCACGCGCACGGCGGCGTCCTCGGCCCCGTCGCGCACCACGAGCGCGATCGAGCTAACCGACGGCATCGTCGATCCATTGCTCGAGCTCGGCGGGCTGTCGAGGCTGGTCTCGCTGGACGAGGTGGAGGACGTACTCATGGTTTCCCTTCGGGCCGGGAAGTCCGGAGTCTACGACCCCGTGCAGCTCGCCCCCCTCTGCGGCGAGGGCGTCGACCGCCTCCCGCACGACACGACGCCGCACCGAGCTCTCGCGCACGACGCCCTTCGGAGCCTCGGCGCGGCCCGCCTCGAACTGCGGCTTCACCAGTACGAGCGCCTGCCAGCCCGGCGCTGCGAGCCGCAGCGCGGGCGGCAGCGCGAGCTTGATCGAGATGAACGAGACATCGCAGGTCACGAGCTGCGGCGCGAACGGCAGCTCGGTCAGCGAGCGGGCGTTGACGCGCTCGAGGACGGTGACGCGCTCGTCGCGGCGGATCTTGTCGTGCAGCTGTCCGTAGCCGACGTCGAGCGCGATCACCCGGGCGGCTCCGCGCTGGAGCAGCACGTCGGTGAAGCCGCCGGTCGAGGCCCCTACGTCGAGGCAGTCGAGCCCCGTCACGTCGAGCCCGAAGGCGTCGAGCGCGTTCGCAAGCTTGTGCCCGGCGCGGGAGACGTACGGCGGCGGTGCGTCGACGTGCAGCTCGACGGACTCGTCGAGCTGCTCGCCGGGCTTGGTATGGCCGGGCACACGACCGGCCATCACGAGCGCCTGTGCCTGCGCGCGCGACTCGGCGAGCCCGCGCTCGACGAGCAGCAGGTCAAGCCGCCGTTTGGGGCTCACGCGGGGCGACCGGGTAGCTGACGACGGCGAGGATGAAGTTCACGCTGGACGAGCTCGCCCGCGAGCAGCGCGACGATCGAGCGGTCGCGAATCACGCGGCCACCGGCTCGGCGGAGCTGAACCTGGTGATCGCCCAGACGCTCGGCTGCGCGATGATGATCGCGAAGCAGATGAGCTCGATCACCCCGGTCGCGATCAGCGTCTCCTTCACGCCGATCACCGCCGCAACCGGTCCGGCGATCGCCGCCCCGAGCGGCATCAGGACGAACGAGCCGAGCGCGTCGTAGGAGCTGACGCGCGACAGGGCCGCTTCGGGAACGTTGCGCTGGAAGGTGGTGAACCAGAGCGCGAGGTGGATCGCGATCCCGATGCCGACGCACACGTTGAGCGCGACGAGAGCGGCGACCGGCAGCTGGAAGGCCCAGCCGAACGGCTGCAGCGCCAGCGGCACAGCGGCCACGCAGGAGACGAGCAGCGGCCGCCCGGGCCGCAGGCGCAGCGCGGCGACACCGCCAAGGATCGTGCCGACACCGAACGCGCTCATCACGATCGCCCACGTGCGGGCGCCTGAGTAGTGCTCCTTCGAGATCAACGGGCCGAGCACGATCACGCTCATCGAGGCGAAGTTGCCGATCCCGAAGAAGACGATGGTCGTCCAGATCCAGGTCTGGCGCCTGAACTCGTTCCACCCTTCACGCAACTCGGCGAGGAACGGCTCCGGCTCGACGCTTTCCCCTCGGGTCGGGATCCGCACCCGCAGCATCAGCAGCGCCGCCGCGCCGAAGCTCGCCGCGTCGACGAGCAGCGCGCCGCCCGGGCTGCCTGCCGCGACGAGGACCCCGCCCAGGGCAGGGCCGAGCACGCCGAGGATCGATCGGCTGAGACCAAGCAACGCGTTCGCCTGCTGCAGCCGCACCGCGCTGACGACGAGCGGGATCAGTCCCTGCGAGGTCGGGATCACGAAGCCGTCGGCGAGCCCGAAGACGAGCGCCAGCACGATCAGCACCCCCACGGTCGCATGGCCGGTGAGCAGGAGCGTTCCGGCAACCGCCTGCACGGCGCCCTGAACGAGCGCCGCGCCGACGAGCACGAGGTGCCGCGGGAGCCGGTCGGCCCAGACGCCGGCGGCGACCGTGATCGCGGCCGCCGACGCCTGCTTGGCGGCGATCACGAGTCCGAGCGCGGTCGGCGAGCTGGTGATCCCGAGCACCGCGAACGCGAGCGCGACCGTCGTGACGCCGTCGCCGAGCGCAGAGATCGTGGTGCTCGAGAAGACGAGCCGGAAGTTGCGCTCTGCGAGCGCGCCGAGCCTGCCCTGCAGCTTCACGCCGTGCGGGAGGCGAGCCCGTCGACGATCTCGGCCAGCACCGACGTGTCTGCGTCGATCGCTGCGAGCCGTGCCTGCGCGCGCTCGGCCGCCTCGTCCGCCAGCCGGCGCGCCCCGTCCTCACCGACGTCCTCGACGTAGCCGTCCCCGTCGAGGATGTCGTCGACGATCTGGAAGAGCAGGCCGAGCTCCGCCGCGAACTCGCGCCACGGCTCCTGCTCGGCCTGCGGCACCTCGACGGCGGCGAGCGCGCAGCCGATCGAGGCCGAGAAGAGCGCGCCGGTCTTCAGCCGGTGCAGCTCGTCCAGCGGAGCGCTCACCGCGCACGTCGAGCCACTGGCCGCCGATCATCGCGAGTGTCGCCCCCACGAGCTCGCGCGCGACGGCACTCGTCCCGTAGGAGAGCGCGAGGCGGAACGCCTCGGCGAGCAGTGCGTCGCCGGCGAGCACCGCGGTCGCCTCGTCGTACTGCGCCCAGACGGACGGCGCTCCGCGCCGCTCGGCGTCGTCGTCGAGCGCGGGCAGGTCGTCGTGGACGAGGGAGAAGGAGTGCACGAGCTCGACCGCCGCGGCGGCGGGCAGCAGGTTCTCGACGCGGGCGCCGATCGCGTCTCCGGTGGCGAGGCAGAGCACGGGCCGCACCCGCTTCCCGCCGAGCGCGTGGCGCATCGGATCGGCCAGCGTGCCGAGCTGGGGCGTCAGCACGAGCTCTTCGAGGTAGCCCTCGATCAGCGCGCGGAGCTGCTCAACCGTCACTGGGTATCCGGCGCCCGCGGTGCCGCCGCTTCGGTCTCCGCCGCACGCTTCGCCCGCTGCAGCTCGGCCTCGACCTCGCGCGCGAGGTCGGCCAGCTCCTGCAGGATCTCGATCGCCTGGTCGGGGTCTTCCGTGCCGTCGAGCCGCGTCCGCGCCTGCTCGAGCCGCGCCAGCAGATCTTCGGCCTTGTTCAGCGAATCATCCGCTGTCATGCAGCCTCCTCCCGTTGGATTCGTCCAAGGATGCCGTTGACGAGCCTCGCACCGTCGTCGGATGCGTAGCGCTTCGTGAACGCGACCGCCTCCGAGATCGCGACCTCGGCCGGCACCTCGTCGTGCTCGAGCTCGTGCACCGCGACGCGCAGCGCGCTCCGCTCGACGGCTCCGAGCCGGTCGGCGGTCCAGCCCTCGGCCGCGCCGGTGATGCGCGCGTCGAGCTCGGGAGCGCGCTCCGACACGGCCTGTGCGATGCCGCGCGCCCAGGTGTCGATCTCGCCGGCGTACTGAGAGCCGATCTCCTGGCCCGATAGATCCCACTGGTAGAGCAGGAAGAGCGCCTGCCGGCGCGCCTGGCGCCGCGAGACGGTCACGTCGCCACCGCGCGCAGCGCCTCGAGCGTCGACGTCGAGTAGTCACCGCTGCGGAACGGCTCGCTCGCGAGCACCTCGATCGCGAGGTCGCGCGTCGTCGGGACGCCCTCGATCACGGTCTCGCGCAGCGCGCGGGTCGCGCGCGCGATCGCAGTGTCGCGATCGGTGTCCCAGACGATCAGCTTCGCGATCATCGAGTCGTAGAACGGCGGGATCTTCGAGCCCGAGTCGATGAACGTGTCGAGCCGCACCCCCGGCCCTTCCGGGCGCGAGAAGCGCTCGATCAGGCCCGGCGAGGGGCGGAAGTCGTGTTCGGGATCCTCGGCGTTCAGGCGGATCTCGATCGCGTGGCCCCGGCGCGGCGCGCGGCCGGTGACGCAGACCTCCTCGCCGGCGGCCACGCGCAGCTGCTCGCGGACGATGTCGATGCCCGTGCAGAGCTCGGTCACCGGATGCTCGACCTGCAGCCGGGCGTTCAGCTCGATGAAGTAGAAGCTCCCGTCCGGCCCGAGCAGGAACTCGAAGGTGCCCGCGTTGCGGTAGCCGACGGCGCGGCAGGCGCGCTCGGCAGCCTCCTCCATCTGCTCCCGCGTCTCCGGCGTGAGCGCAGCCGAGGGCGATTCCTCGATCAGCTTCTGGTGGCGACGCTGGATCGAGCATTCCCGCTCGCCGAGCGTGAGCACGTTTCCGTAGTGGTCGCAGATCACCTGGATCTCGACGTGACGCGCCGGCGAGACCGCCTTCTCGACGTAGAGCCGCGGATCGCCGAAGGCCGCCTGGGCCTCCGCCGCCGCCGCGCCGAACGCGTCTTCGACCGCGTCCGCCGACTGGACGAGCCGCATGCCCTTGCCGCCGCCGCCCGCGCTCGCCTTGAGCAGGATCGGATAGCCCATCTCGTCGGCGGCGCGGCGCGCCTCGCCGACCGACGTCTCACCCTCGGTGCCCGGCACCGTCGGGACGTCGGCGCGGCGCATCGCCTGCTTGGCCGAGATCTTGTCGCCCATCATCGCCATCACATCCGCGGGCGGCCCGACGAAGACGAGGTCGTTGTCGACGCAGGCCTCGACGAAGGCCGGGTTCTCGGCCAGGAAGCCGTAGCCGGGATGGACTGCCTGACAGCCGGTCGTCACGGCTGCTGCGATCACGTTCGGGATACGCAGGTAGCTCTCCGTCGCGGCCGGCGGTCCGACCCGGACCGCGTGGTCTGCCATCTGGACGTGCTGCGAGTCGGCGTCGGCCGTCGAGTAGACCGCGACCGCCTCGACACCGAGCTCGTGCAGCGCGCGGATC
Source organism: uncultured Actinomycetes bacterium (assembly GCA_963698925.1). GTDB lineage: Bacteria > Actinomycetota > Thermoleophilia > Gaiellales > Gaiellaceae > PALSA-600. Next base: position 197,724 of record CAVOSR010000001.1, read on the forward strand.
ACCCGGACGGCGATCTCGCCCCGGTTCGCCACGAGGACGCGAGAGAACATCAGCGGGCGAGCAGCATTAGACGGCGTCGAGGGGTCGGCCGTTGACCGGCTCGAGCTCGAACAGCAGCTGGCCGTACTCGACCGGCTCGGCATTGCCGACGTGGATCGCGCGGATCACGCCCTCCACCTCGGCCTTGACCTCGTTCATCAGCTTCATCGCCTCGAGGATGCAGAGCGTCTGCCCGGGCGCGACGGCGTCGCCCTCGGACACGAACGGCGCCGAGCCGGGCGCGGGCGCCCGGTAGAAGGTGCCGACCATCGGGCTCTCGACCCGCACGAGCGTGTCGTCGCGCGGGGCGACCGGCGGGAGGGCGCCCTCGGCAGGCGGACCGGCGACGATGGGTGCGGCCGGTGCATACGTCTGCTCGGCCGTCCGGCGCACGCTGACGCGCATGCCGTCTTCTTCGATCGTGATCTCACCGACGCCCGTCTCCTGGACGATGCGCACGACCTCGCGGATCCGCTCCTGCCGCGCCTGGTCGACGCCGCTCGCGCCGAGCGACTCATCGCCACCCGAACGCTCGCGGATTGCGCGTAGCAGCGGCTCCGCCTCGTCGCCGAAGAGCGCGAGTAGCAGCAGCTCCTCCTCGCTCGCGGCGAGGCCGCCGGCGCTCTCGCGCAGCTCGTCGAGGTCGACGGGCGGCTCGGCGCCGTTGTCGCCGAAGTGCTCGACCGCCCTCGTCAGAGCCGGGTCGACCGGGCCGGGCGTGCGCCCGAAGCCGCCCGTGACGAGGTCGCGCAGCTCGTCGACCATCGTCGAGTAGCGGTTGGCGGTCAGGATGTTCAGGAGCGCCTGCGAGGCGATGATCTGGCCGATCGGAGCGGCGAGCGGCGGCGAGCCGACCTCGGCCCGCACCTTGATCACCTCGTCGAGCACCTCGTCGAGGCGTCCGCCGGACCCCTGCCCGCGCAGCTGCATGTCGAGCGCCGCCACGAGGCCGACCGGAAGCTTGTACTGCGCAGCGCGGACGGCGACGCGCGGCGGCATCGGAGAGACCGGCTCGTCGCCGATGTGCTCGTCGACGAGGTCGGACGCCTCCCAGAGCTTGTCGAGATCGACCCCGGTGTCGAGCCCGACGCCCGCGAGCGCCTGCGCGGCCGATTCGGCGGAGACCCGGTGCATCGTCAGTGCGACCGGGTAGACGGCGGTCGCGATCAGGTCGGCGCCCGCGCGCGAGGCCTCGATCGCAGCGGCGAGCGCATTGCCGCCGGCTCCCTGCGCGTAGAGGCCGACGGGCAGGCCCGACACGTCGCGCAGCTCGGCGACGAGCTCGCTCGCACGATGCGGCTGCAGGAGAGCGGCGGGATCGTTGAGCAGGATCCTGGCTGCGCCGAGCTGCGGCAGGCGCTTGGCGGCGTCGACCAGCGCCTCGTGGCGGCCGCTGCCGTAGAGCAGCCCCGCCTCGAACTCACTGCCGGAAGCCACGATCGCCTCGGCGGGCTCCCGCAGGTTGTCGACGTCGTTCAGCGGGTCGTGCAGGCGGAAGACTTCGATCCCGCTCTCGGCGGCGCTCGCGACGAACCGGCGGGCGAAGTCTCCGCCGACGGGGCGCGAGCCGACGAGGAAACGCCCGCGCAGCGCGAGCGCGAGCGGCGTGGAGGTGCGGGCCTTCAGCGCCCGGATGCGCTCCCAGGGGCTCTCCACCCCACGCCGGACGGCGTTGTCGAAGACGCCGCCGCCGGAGACCTCCAGGTACGCGAAGCCCGCTCCATCGAGGAGCTCTGCGAGGCGCAGGAGATCCGCCGTCGGCATCAGGCCCGCGAGCGGTTCCTGGCTGAGGACGCGGATCGTCGTGTCGACGAGGCGCGGCATGGCCGGGACCTTACCCGGCGCGCCGCAAGCTTCGGCCACTCGAGGGATCCTCCCTCTGGTGAAGGGGGAACACGACGTCGTCCGGTGCGTGGAGTGCCGACACGAATACGCGCTGCCCGAGCGCGGCGACCAGATCGCGTGCCCGGCGTGCGGCGGCACCAGCTGGGTCTCGACGCACATCTCCGACGAGCCACCGGACGCAACGACCGAAGCGGCCTAGCGGGCAGTTCACGCGCGCTGGATGTAGCGCTTCTCCTTCGGGTCGAGCTTGATCTTGTCGCCGACGTTGACGAAGAGCGGCACCTGGATGACCGCGCCCGTCTCGAGGGTGGCGGGCTTCGTCACGTTCGAGACGGTGTCCCCCTTGACGCCCGGCTCCGTGTCGGTCACCTCGAGGATCACCGACGACGGCAGGTCGACGCCGGACGGGTTGCCGCCGACGAACATCACCTGGACCGACGACGACGGCTGCATGAACGGCAGCTCGTCCTCGATCAACGCGTGCGGGAGCGACAGCTGCTCGAACGTCCCCTCGTCCATGAAGACGACCTCGTCACCGGAGTCGTAGAGGTACTGCATGTTCTTCTGCTCGGTGCGGATGCGCGGGAACTTCTCGCCGGCGCGGAAGGTCTTGTCGACGACAGAGCCGCTGGAGAGGCCCTTCAGCTTGGTGCGCACGAACGCGCCGCCTTTACCGGGCTTGACGTGCTGGAACTCGACGATGCGCCACGTCTGCCCCTCGAGCTCGATGTGCATCCCGTTGCGGAACTGGTTGGTGGAGACGACCTCTGCCATCGGCGCGCCAGTCTAGCCGCGGCCAAACAGACCGTGTCCCAGGGACAGTCCCCTGAACAGGTCCGCGGGAGCCACGGCCCCCGCGGTCAGCCGACCTCGGTCAGCTCTTTCGGGAACGACGTCAGGATGTCGATCCCGTCGTCGCGGACGATCGCGAGGTCCTCGATGCGCACGCCTCCGAGACCCTCGAGGTAGATGCCCGGCTCGATCGTGACCGCGTGACCGGCGTGCAGCATGTCGCCGGACTCCGTCGAGAGGCGCGGCGCCTCGTGCACCGCCAGCCCGACGCCGTGACCCAGGCCGTGGCCGAAGAACTCCCCGAGCCCGGCGTCCGTGATCGGCTCGCGGGCCAGCTCGTCGGCCTCGATCCCGGTCATCCCCGCCTTGATGTTCGCGCAGGCACGCTTCTGGGCGGCCAGGCAGACGTCGTAGGCCTCGCGCAGACGGTCGGGCAGCCTGCCGGTCGAGAAGGTGCGTGTGCAGTCGCTGCAGTAACCGTCGACGCGCACGCCCCAGTCGACCGTGACGAGCGTGCCGCGCTCGATGATCCGGTCCGACGGGTGCGCGTGCGGCTGGGCGCCGTTCGGCCCCGACGCGACGATGCTGTCGAACGAGAGCTCGTCCGCGCCGTGGGCGTGCAGGAGCTCGCGCAGCCGCCAGGCGACCTCGCGCTCGCTGTGGCCGACCCACGTCTCGGCCGTGAGCGCCTCGAGGCCGCGGTCGGCGATCCGGCACGCGCGCTGCAGCTTCGCAACCTCCTCGTCGCCCTTGACCGCACGCAGCTCCTCGACGACACCGCTCGACGGCACGAGCTCGCTCGATCCCTCGGCGAGCGACTGCCACTGCGAGTACGGGAGCACGTCGGCCTCGAACTGCACGCGCTTCGGCAGCCGGTCGGCGATATCGCGCATCAGCGCGCGCTTCGCCAGTACCGTCTCGACGCCGTCGATGCCGCGGGCCGACTCGATGTAGCGGAAATCCGTGTAGAGCGTCGTCTCGCCGGCCGGCTGGACGACGAGCGCCGCGTTCGAGCTGTCGAAGCCCGTCAGGTAGCGGATGTTCGTCAGGTCGGTGACGAGCAGCGGGGCGTCGAGCCGCTGCGCGAGAGCTGCGAGACGCGCGCTCACGCGGCGGCCTCCCGGCCGGCGAGGAACTCGAGCGCCTCGCGGTAGCCGTCGGGCCCCTTGCCGATCACGCGGCGCGAGACGACGTCGGCGATCACGCTGACGCGCCGCCAGTCCTCGCGCTCCTCGATGTTCGAGAGATGCACCTCGACGATCGGCACCTCCGCCAGCTCGAGCGCGTCCCGGATCGCGTAGCTGTAGTGGCTCCAGGCACCCGGGTTGACGATCAACGCGTCGACGTTGTCGTAGGCGTCGTGGATCCACTCGATGTACTCGCCCTCGCTGTTCGACTGGCGGCAGCGAGCGCTCACGCCGAGCGCCTGCGCCCACTCGTAGATCTTCGTCTCCAGCTCGTTCAGGCTGACGCCCCCGTAGACGGACGGATCGCGCCGCGCCAGTGTGTCGAGGTTGACCCCGTTCAGGACGAGCACCTGCATCAGCCGTCTCCGCCGCGGTCGGTCACGAGATGAGCGTATACAGCGCCTGCCGCACCTCGTCCGAGGGACGCGTCTCGACGGTCGGGCCGTCGTCGCCGAGCAGCACGAGCACGATCTCGTCACCCGCACGCTTCTTGTCGCGCAGCAGCGCCTGCCAGGCCGCGTCCCGGTCGACCCGGACCGGCTGCGGGTCGAGCGCGTCGACGACGGGCTTCGGGTCGCGCCCGCTCAGGCGCAGGGCGGCGAGGAGGCCGAGGGCGACCGCCTCGCCGTGCGGGAGCTCGAACCCGGCCGCCGCCTCGAGGGCGTGCGCGAAGGTATGGCCGAGGTTGAGCCAGGCGCGCGGCCCCCGGTCCTGCGGATCACGCAGGCAGAGCGCCGCTTTGTAAGCGGCCGCGCCGCGCACGTCGAGTGCGCGTCCCGCGAGCAGCTCCGTCTTCACGAGCTCGGCCAGTCCCTGCCGGCGCTCTCGCTCGGGCAAGGTCTCGAGCAGCAACTCGTCGAGCACGACCCGGGCGGGCCAGTGGAAGGCGCCGGCGAGATTCTTGCCCTCCGGCAGGTCGAGCGCGGTCTTCCCGCCGATGCTCGCGTCGACCTGGCCGACGAGCGTCGTCGGGACGGCGACCCAGGGCACGCCGCGCAGGTAGGTCGCCGCCGCGAAGCCGGCCGTGTCGGTGAGCGCGCCCCCGCCGAGCGCGACGATCGTGCCCGTGCGGTCGAGCCGCAGCTCCGACCAGAGCCGCGCGACGACACCGAGGTGCTTCGCCTGCTCCCCGGACGGGAGCTCGTGCCGCGAGACGAGCCGGTCGCCGAGCGCGGTCTGCGCCGCAGGCCCGTGGATACCCATCACCGTCGTGTCGGCGACGAGCGCCACTGGGCCGTCACCCGGGATCAGCTCGCCGAGCCGCTCGAGCGCGCCGGGCTCGTGGCGAACGCCGGCCGCGGCGAGCACGACGCCGTCCACGTCGCCGCTCGCGACGACGGCGTCGGCGGTCGAGCGGTAGAGGGGATCGCGCTCAGCATGGAGGCTGCGGAACTGCTGCTCGTCCTGGGCGAGCGGGCGCGTGCCGCCGACCCGCCGCCAGGCTTCGCCGGGCTCGACATCGAGCAGCACCGTGAACGCCGCCGCCGTCAGTGCCTCACGGACGCTCGGCGAGGTGACCGTGCCGCCGCCGCAGCTGAGGACCCGCGGCTGGCGCCCGCCGAGGGCATCGAGCGCGTGCTTCGCCTCCTGCACGCGGAAGAACGCCTCGCCCTTGCTGCCGAACGCGCCTGCAGCCGCACCGGTCGCACCCGCGACCTCGGCGTCGAGCTCGACGACCTTCCGGTCGAGGCGCGCTCCGACCTCCGGCGCGATCGTCGTCTTCCCCGCCCCCATGAACCCGATCAGCGCCAGGTGGCGGCCGAGCGCGTTCAGTCCCACGAGATGCGCTCGACGTAGGCGTGGTGCGCCGCGACGACGTCGTCCACGTTGTCGCCGCCGAACTTGTCGAGCGCGAGCACCGCGAGCTCCCATGCCACTGCCGCCTCGGCCACGACCGCGAGGGCCTCGACTGCAGCGACATCGGACCGCTCGACCAGCGCGGTGGCCTCCTCGCCCGTCGCGAGGTCGACCGAGGCGAGCGGCTTCATCAGCGTCGGCAACGGCTTCATGGCGGCCCGGACGACGATCTCCTCGCCGTTCGAGCTGCCGCCCTCGATGCCACCCGCGCGGTTGGTGTCGCGCCGGCGGTCGGTGCGGATCTCGTCGTGTGCCTGAGACCCGCGCAGCGCGGCGAGGCCGAACCCGTCCCCGATCTCGACGCCCTTGACCGCCTGGATGCCCATCAACGCGAACGCGAGCCGCGCATCGAGGCGGTCCTCCTTCGTCGCGTATGAGCCGAGGCCGGGCGGCACTCCGGCGGCCCGCACCTCGACGATGCCGCCGACGGTGTCCCGTTCCGTGCGCGCCTCGTCGATCGCGGCGCGCAGCGCCTCCTCGTCGACGGTTGCGCCGGTGACCGTGATGCCCAGTGCGGCCAGCAGCGCCTTCGCGACCGCCCCCGCGGCGACGTGGACCGCGGTATGCCGCGCCGAGGCGCGCTCGAGCGCGTTGCGCACGTCGTCGTGGCCGTACTTGAGGACGCCTGCAAGGTCCGCGTGCCCGGGCCGCGGCAGCGTCACCGCGCGCGTCCCCTTCCCCGACGGCTCACCCTCGGGCGGCCACGCCGACATTCCCCACGTCCAGTTCTTGTGGTCGATGTTCTGCACGACCAGCGCCAGCGGCGTCCCGAGCGTGCGCCCGTGACGCAGCCCCGCAAGCACGTCGACGCGATCCTGCTCGATCTGCTGGCGCGGCGATCGGCCGTAGCCCTCCTGGCGGCGTTTCAGGTCGGCGTCGATCGCCGCGCGGTCGAGTGTGAGCCCCGCCGGGAGGCCGGTCAGGATCGCCACGAGCGCAGGCCCGTGCGACTCCCCCGCGCTGGCGAGACGAAGCGTCATGACCGAGAGGTTACGGAGCCGCGACGAGCGCGTCGCGATAAGCGAGCGCGACAGCCTGCGCGCGGCTGCGGACGCCGAGCTTGGCGAGGATGCGCTCGATGTGCGTCGCGACCGTCCTCGGCTTGATCTGCAGCCGCTCGGCGATCACGCCCTGTGTGAGGCCCGAGGCAAGCAGCTCGAGGATCTCGTGCTCGCGCGCCGTCAGCACGCCGCGCCTGCCCAGAGGCTCCGCACGCTCGATCACGGCGTTCACCCGCCCGACGAGCTCGGCCGGTGCGAAGGGCTTCATGAGATAGTCGTCGGCGCCGAGGAGCATTCCGGCAGCGCGGTCGAACGACTCGGTCCGATCGCCCGAGATGAAGACGATCGGCAGCCCGCAGCCGTGCCGGCGCCGCAGCTCGTGGCAGACCTCGTAGCCGGAGAGCCCGGCGAGGTTGACGTCGAGCACCGCCGCCGAGAGGGACGAGCGTGAAGCCTCGAGCAGCCCGTCCTCCCCGGTCGCGACGCTCAGAGTCGCGTAGCCCGCCTCCTCCAGGACCGTGGCGACGAAGACGCGCATCGGCGCGTCGTCGTCGACGATCAAGATCGGGCCCCACTCGGAGGCACGGCTCATCAGAGTCCCCCTTCGGCTTTGCAACGTTCTCAACGATCTTGGTCCGGAATCCGCCCGGTTGCAAGAGCCGGCGTGAACACAGGTCGTAAAGTGCGCGCTCGTGGCGATCGCTCTCCAGATCCTCGCCGGCGGCTTCGCGGCGGGGACCGTCTACGGGCTCGTCGCCGTCGGGCATTCGCTCGTCTTCCGCCTCACGGGCGTCGTGCACTTCGCGTTCGGCGAGCTGATCGCCCTCGGCGTCTTCGTCACCCTCTTCGTCGCGGCCGGCTCCGGCCCCGTCTCGCAGACGAGTGTCGACGGCGGCCGGTTCCTCGTCGCGCTGGTCGTGGGGCTCGTCGTCACTGCCACAGCGAGCGCGGGCGCGTACTTCCTGGCGATCGAGCCGTACCGCGCGCGCGGCTCCGTGATCGGCTGGGTGGGCGCGTCGCTCGCCGTTGCGTTCGCACTCCGGACGCTCCTCGTCGTCTTCTTCGACCGCCCCGCGTACGTCTTCCCCGACCCGATCCCGTTCCGGCGGATCGGCGACGACGGCATCTGGCATCTCGGCGGCGCGACGATCCAGGCGCGGTCGCTCTTCGTTGCAGCGGCCGCGCTGGTGCTGGCGGCAGTCGGCGTGCGTCTGTTGCAGCGCACCCGCTTCGGACGCGCGCTGGAGGCGATCGCACAGGACTTCGACGCGGCGGTGATCGTCGGCCTGCCCGTGTCGCTGCTCGTCGGTCTGGCGTTCGCGCTGGCCGGGGTGGGCGCGAGCCTGGCCGCGGTGCTGGCCGCCCCATCGGCAGCGTTCGACGTGGATGCGGCGGCGCGCTTCGGCCTCTACGGCCTGGTCGCCGCCGTGGTCGCCTGGTTCGACGCGCGGCAGGCGCTCCTGGCGGGGATCGCCCTCGGCCTCATCCAGTCCACCGTTTCCTCCGCGCACTGGGGTGGCGGCCCGCCGCTCCGCGACGTGATCCCGCTCGCCCTCAGCCTCGCGGTGCTCGCGTGGCGCTTTCGGACGCCGGAGGCCGTCGAGTGAGGAGCCCGGCGGCCTACCGCGACGGGTGGCGCGACGTGCGCAGGCACTGGTCGGTGCGTGCCTCGCTGGCAACGGCAGCGCTGGTCGCGGCCGCGTTCGTGCCGCTCGTCACGGGTGACGCCCGCCTCGCGGACCTCGGGAGCGGTCTCTACCTGGCGTGTGCCGCGGTCGGGCTCGGGCTCGTCGCAGGGGTCGCCGGCCTGCCCTCGCTCGCGCAGGGCGCGTTCATGGCGACGGGCGCGATCGTCGCCGCCCAGCTCCTCGAGCACGGGGTGCCGACGGCGCTCGCCGCGGTCGCGGGCGGCGTTGCGGGCGGCGCTGCGGGCGCCGTGGTGGGCAGCGCATTCGTCCGGCTCCCGCGCGCCGGCTTCGCCGCGGCGACGTGGATCGTGTCCTGGCTCGTCGCGTTTGCCGTCCTCTCGGTGACGTGGCTGCTCGGAGGCGCGCAAGGGACTGTCGTCTCCGCTGGGCCGACGACCGCGGGCCATTACGAGCTCGCGCTGGGGCTCACCGCCCTCGTCGTGCTGGGGGCGGCCTCGCTCGGCCGCGCGCCCTTCGGCCTCGGACTGGCTGCCGCGCGTGAGCGCGAGCCAGCGGCAACCGCGCTCGGCGTGCCGTTTCGCCGTCGACGGACAGCCGCGGTCACAGCCGCGGCAGCGGTCGCCGGTCTTGCGGGTGCACTCGCAGTGCAGCTCGCCGGCGTGGCTGACCCCGCGAGCTACGGGCCGTACCTCTCGTTCAAGCTCTTCGTGATCGTGATGGTCGGCGGTGCGCTCGCACCCGCCGGCCCCGTCGCAGGCGCAGCGGTGCTCGGCGTCCTCTCGGTCGCCGCCGACACGGTCGGTTCGCTCGAGAACGTGTCGGCGACACGGGCGCACGAGCTGCTCGCGGCGATCATGCTGCTCGGTGTCGTGTCGCTCGGCTGGGAGGGGCTGATCCGCCCCGCGCGGCGACGCCGCTTCGGGAGCGGGACCGCACCGCCGCGTCCCGCCGGACGCGGCCTCGAGGCGAGCGGTCTCGTCAAGCGCTACGGCGCGCTCGTTGCTGCCGACGATGTCGCCGTCGGCGCGGAGCCAAGCACCGTGACGGCGCTGATCGGGCCGAACGGATCGGGCAAGACCACGGTGCTGCGCATGCTCGCGGGGACGGTCACGCCCGACGCGGGAGAGATCGACGGCGGCGGCAGCACGGTGCGCACCCTCCAGGCGACAGCGGTGTTCCCATCACTGACCCCGCTCGAGCACGTGCTCGTGGGTTCGGCGGCAAGGCGCACGTACGCCGGGTTCTTCCGTTCCCTGTTCGCGACCCCCCGGCACCGCGCCGAGGACGAGGCGTTCGTCGCCGAGGCCGACGCGATCCTCGCGCGCTTCGGCCTGCCGCGCGACGTGCCCGCGGGTGAGCTGTCGGCAGGCGACCAGCGCGTGCTCATGCTCGCGACGGCCTACGCGACCGGTGCGCCGATCCTCCTGGTCGACGAGCCGACCGCGGGAGCGTCGGCGACCGAGGCGGCCCGCGTCGCCGAGCTCCTGCGCGAGCTGCGCGCAGAGGGCCTCGCGCTGATCGTGGTCGAGCACAACCTCGGCGTGGTCCGGCGCCTCGCCGACCACGTGGTCGTCCTCGACGCGGGCCGCGTCGTCGCGGAGGGCACGCCGGACGACGTGGCGAGTGACGAACGTGCGCGGGCCGCCTATCTCGGCCGCCACGCGCTATAGATGCGGGCCGTGCGCCTCCTCCTGCTCCTCCTCCCGGTGGCCGTGCTGGCCGGCTGCGGCGGCAGCTCGACCAGCTCGTCCGGCTCCGACGAGCACAAGCCGCTCGTCGTGATGGTCAATGCGCCGTTCTCGCGCACGCCCTACCTCGGCCGGACGATCGAGAACGGCGCTCGCCTCGCCGCGCGCGAGGTGAACGCGAACGGAATCCGCATCGGTGGCACGACGTACGACCTGAAGATCGAGACGCTCGACAGCGGCCTCTCCCCCGCCCGGGCCGTCGCCAACGTGAGACGGGCCGTCGGCCGCCACGCGGTCGCGATCGTCGACGAAGGCACGGGTGTCGATGCGTCGTGGCGCGTCGCCGCGAAGTCCGGCGTTCCGATCGGCGTCGTGTTCGAGGGCGGGAAGCAGGTGGTCGACCCCGAGGCGCGACCGAACGTCTTCCGCGTCGCACCGACCGACCACGGGATCGCGTTCCGGCTCGCGGAGTACCTGATCCCGAAGGGCCTGAAGGTCGCGCTCCTGCACGACGACTCGGACTACGGCGCCGCGGGCGCCGAGGCACTCCACTCGGCGTTCTCGCGCAACCAGTCGTCGGTCGCCGGCGACTACTCGGTGCCGGCTGACGCGCTCGACGTCGCGCCGCAGGTGCTGCAGGCCCGCCGCGCGCACGCGACGGCGCTGCTCGTCTGGGGCAGGCCCGCGACGGTCGCCGCGACCATCACCGCCGCCCGCACCGCCGGCTGGGACGTGCCGGTCTACACCTCGCCGACGGGCGCGGATCCGTTCGTGCGCCAGCAGCTCGCCGACCATCCCGACTGGATCGACGGCCTCACGTTCGCCGGCGGGCGCCTGACGGCCGAGGTCGGCACAGGCCCGTTCCAGACATTCGAGCAGAAGGTGGAGAGCGCCTACGGCGTCGACCGGGTCGGCGTCAAGACGAAGGAGGGCGACGACGTGATCGAGCCGCCGGAGACGGCGATGTATGCGTACGACTTCGTCAACCTCGTGGCCGCCGCGATCCTGCACGCAGGCTCGACCGACCCGAAACGCGTGACCGCAGCGCTGAACCAGGTGACCGTGCAGGGCGCGAACGGCGACCAGCGGGGGTTCAACCAGCACAATCACGAGGGCGTTGTGGACGACGACGTGTACTTCGCGCGCTTCCACGACATGACCTACGCGCCCGTCGAGGACGATCCGCTCTCGGCGACGCTGCCGAAGGTCTCGCAGATCCGATGAAAGGGCTGAGGGTCGGCGTCGTGCTCGCGGTCGCGCTCGCCGCGCCGTCGCTCGCGCGGGCGGCACAGCCCCGCCTCGCCGCGCTCCCGTCGCCGCTGGCGGCGCTCTCCGTGACACCGCCGCTCGGCAGCGGTGCGTCGGCCGCCGCGGAGGGCGTCCGCCACCACGTCGACTCGACGACGCGCGTACGTGTTGCGATCGACGAGCGAGGCACGCCGTTCGCAGTGACCGCGATCCAGCGGCTCGTCGTCTCGCAGCCTGGCGACTACTACTTCACGATCGGCGCTCCGCTGACGGACGTCGCTCCCGCCTACGGGTCGCAGTCGACGCCCGGGCTGCGCACGGCGACGATCATCTGGGCCGGCTTCAACCCGGGCAAGCGCATCCTGGCCGCGCGCGCCACGCTCGACCCGGTGGCCGTTGCGGGCTCGCTCCCGCTCGAGGTCACGGTCAGGGACGGCACCGTCACGCTGACGAACGCGACCGGCATCACGACGACCGCGTTCTCGGCCGACGCGCTGAAGCCGCAGCTCGAGACGTTCCTCGCCGGCCTGCGGCGCGCGACCCGGAACGGGGTCGCGCCGACCGGCGGCGGGGCGCTCGTCACCTCGCAGCCCGTGCAGACGACGGTGCGCATCGTGGCACCGCTGCATGTGACCGGGACGATCGGCTCGCGGCGCGTCGCCCTCAGGCTCGGTGCTCGGCCCGCAACGTTCCCGGCAGGCACGGTGCGGCTCACCGCCGAAGTGCTCCACCCGGCGCCGCGGCCTCCCGCGACACTCTCCGGCCGGGCCTTGCTCGAGCTCGCCGTGCGGGCATCCCTCGAGTCCGCGCGGGCGCGGCAGTACGACTCGTTCCTCGGCAACCCCGACCCGAGCGGATCGAGCTCCTCGAGCTTCACCTACGTCTCGAGCACGCGCCCTGCTCCGATCGCGGCCGCGACGCCTCGCGAGCCGGGTCGCGGGACGCTCGGCGTCCTGCTCTGGGCCCTCGGGGGTGTTGCGGCGCTCAGCGCGGGCGCGGTCGCCTGGGCTAGGGCCTGACGGCCCGCCGCATCACGTCGACCGGCGGCTCGAGCCCGGTCCAGAGCGCGAACGAGGCGGCGCCCTGGCGCACCAGCGCCTCGCGTCCGTCGATCACCGTGCAACCAGCGGCGCGCGCTGCCGCGACGAGGGCGGTCTCCTCGGCGCCGTAGGCGAGGTCGACGACCGTCTGCCCCGCGTGCGGGACGACCAGCAACTCGTCGCGCACGGGCGTCGCGTTGACGATCAGATCGCAGCCGCTTGCGTCCGGCGGCCACTCGCCGCGGCGCGAGAACGCGCGGGTGTCGGCGGGCAGCGCCGGAGCGAGCGCCCGCGCAGCGCCGCCGTCGCCAATCAGGCAGGCGCAGCTCGTGTCGATGCCGGCGAGGATCTCGCGGTCGGTGTTGTGGCCCGTGACGAGGCCGTCGCGGAAGACGAGCGTGTTGACGGCCGGTCCGTCGGCGGCGTCGCAGGCCTCGACGACCGCCTGCTTGTGCGGCACGGTCACGTTGGCGCCGGCGAACCCGAGCGCGCGCAGGGCGTCGACGGCTTCAAGCACGTCGAGGACGTCGAAGGCCGCGTAGTCCCAGTCGAGCCCTCGCGCGGCGAACGCGGCGTTCTGCATCCGCGGCGACAGCGACTCCGCCACCGGGTGCCCGAGGAGCGCGACGTGGCGCATCTCAGCAGCCGTAGCCGTGCGCGCACTCGTACTGCGCGAACTCTGTGTCGCTCGCTGTGAAGAAATGGTGGATCTTGTCGGGCTTGCGCACGAAGTAGAGGTAGTCGACCTTCGCTGGGTGTGCGGCCGCCTGGATCGACGCAAGGCCGGGGTTGGCGATCGGCGTCGGCGGCAGGCCGGTACGGCGCCGCGAGTTGTACGGGTTGTCACTGTCGAGCTGGGATTGGAGGATCGACTTCGTCGGCGGGATGTGCAGGCCGTAGCGAAGCGTGGCGTCGATGCCGAGCGGCATGTGCTCGTGCAGCCGGTTGTAGATGACGGCGGCGACCTTCGGCCGCTCGTCCGGCGCGAGTGTCTCCTTCTCGACCATCGAGGCGATGATCAGGACGTCGTACGGCGTCAGGTTCTTGCGCTTCGCATACGAGAGGTCGACCTGGTTCCAGTTCTTGCAGAAGGTCTCCAGCTGGTCGGCGGCGAGCTGGCGCGCGGTCGTCGTCGCCAGAAAGTCATAGGTCGCCGGGAAGAGAAAGCCCTCCAGGTTGGGACGTACCGGCGGTGAGAAGCACGGGATCTTCGCGTGACGCGTCGCAAGCCTGTACGTGCGCGCATTGAGTGCGACCGGGTGGCCCTTCTTGCGCGCCGCGATCTTCGCAACGGCACGGACGCGCTCGGTCATCTGCGCCCGCGTGAAACCCTCCGGGAAGATGATGCGGAACGGCTTCGGGGGCGGCGGGGGCAGCACGACCGTCTGCGTGTGGTGGACGTGCGGAAGCGCGACGACCACGGCCCCGACCGCGGCGCCGGCCGCGCAGACGAGCGCGACGAGCGCGACGATGCGGCGGCGGCGAATCTGCGCCGGCGACGGCCCGCGCGGCCGCCGGATCGGCATCAGCGGCGGTTGCTCTGCCATTCCAGGTACCCGGCCAGAAGGTGGGCAGCGGCGCGGGCGTCGTCACCGCCTGCGAGCACCGAGGTGAAGCGCTCGTCGTAGGTCTCCACGCGCGCGTCGGTCGCGGCGCGCAGGCGTTCGACGAACGCCGCCGTCTCGCGCGCCTGCTCGCCGTGGTCGCCGCCCAGCGTCAGCGGCATGCCGACGACGACGACATCGGGCTCCTCTCCGGCGATCACGGTCAGCAGTGTGGCGAACCCGGCATCGGTGGCTGCGCGCTCCACGATCGTCACCGGCCTGGCGACGGTGCCGGTCGGGTCCGAGGCCGCGACGCCCGTCCGAGCCGAGCCGTAGTCGAGCGCGACGACCTTCACGCCAGCGCGGCGACGAGCTTGTCACGGCCGGCGGTCAGCGCCTCGCGCACGGCGTCGCCGTTCTTGCCACCCGCCTCGGCGAGAGTCGGCCGGCCGCCGCCTCCGCCGCCGATGATCGGCCCGAGCTCGCGGACGATCGCGACGGCGTCGACACCGGTGACCGAGTTGTCGAGGTTGACGACCAGCGCGATCTTGCCGTCGTCCGCCGAGGCGACGACGACGGCGCGGGCATCCTCGCGCTGGCGCAGCTGGTCGGAGAAGTCGCGCAGCACGCTCCCGCGCGCCCCTTCGATCTCGGCCACGTAGACGCTCCCTGCGCGGTCGTCCCAGACGACGTTGGGCCCGGCGGCCGCCGCCTTCGGCTTCTTCGCCTCACGGCGCAGCTCCTCCAGCTCGGCGCGCACGCCCTCGAGCTCGCGCGAGCGCCCCTCGAGGATCGTCCAGGCCTCGCCGGCCGTGACCGCCTCGATGCGCCGCGCGCCGGAGCCGACCGAGCCTTCGCTGACGATCAGAAACGGGCCGATCTCGGCCGTCGTGCGGACGTGCGTCCCGCCGCACAGCTCGCGCGAGAACCCGTCGATCTCGACCACGCGCACCTCGTCGCCGTACTTCTCGCCGAAGAGCGCCATCGCGCCGAGGCGGCGCGCCTCCTCGATCGGCGTCACGAACGTGCGGACGGGAATCGCCTCGAAGACCTTCTGGTTGACGATCCGCTCGACGCGCGTCTTCTCCTCGGGCGTCAACGGCTGCGTGTGGGAGAAGTCGAAGCGCAGCTTGTCGGGGCGAACCGCCGAGCCGGCCTGCTTGACGTGGTCGCCGAGCACCTCGCGCAGCGCCGCGTGGAGCAGGTGCGTCGCGGTGTGATTGGCCTGGGTCGGGAAGCGGTCGCTCCAATTGACGGTCGCCTCGACCCGCGTCCCGGCCTCGAGCGGAGCATGGTCGGCCAACTCGACGACCAGCACCTGGTCGTCGCCGAACTTGAGTACGTCCGCGACCTGGAGCCGATCGTCCTCGCCGTCGACCGCGACCGTGCCGCTGTCGCTCACCTGACCGCCGCTCGCCGCATAGAACGGCGACTGCTCGAGCTTGACGAACTGGCGTGTCCCTCCTGCAGGCGCGGCCTCGACGACGGCCGTCAGGACCGACGTCTTCGCGTACCCGACGAACTCGCTCGAGCTCTTGCCCGCCTCGACGAGCTGCGCCGCCGCCTGCTGCGTCGTGCTCTCGCCGCCCGCCCGTGAGACCTCGCGATGCTGCTCCATCAGGAGCCTGAAGCCGTCGACATCGACGGGCTGGCCACGCTCCTCCGCGAGCTCCTGCGTCAGCTCGATCGGGAATCCGTACGTCGCCGCGAGCGTGAACGCGTCGTCGGCCGAGATCGCGTCCTTGCCCGCGAGCTCGTCGAACACCTTCAGGCCGCGCGCGAGCGTCTCGGAGAAGCGCTCCTCTTCCTGACGGATGACCCGCTCGATCTCACCGGCCTGCTCGCGCAGGAACGGGTATGCGTCGCCCATCTGCTCGATCACGACAGCGGGCAGGCGGTAGACGCGGTCGAGGCCGATGCGGTTCGCCTGCAGGATCGCGCGGCGGAGCAGCCGGCGGCAGATGTAGCCGCGGCCCTCGTTCGACGGGGCGACGCCCTCGGCGATCAGGAACGTGACCGCGCGCCCATGGTCGGCGATCACGCGGTGCGCGCGGGTCGCGACCTCGTTGTCGCGATAGCCGACGCCCGACTCGCGTTCGACCCAGTCCATGATCACGCGGAAGCCGTCGGTGTCGAAGTTCGAGTCGACGTCCTGCAGCACCATCGCCGTCCGCTCGACGCCCATGCCGGTGTCGACGTTCTGGCTCGGAAGCCGTGCCAGCACATTGCCGGGCTGAAGGTCGTACTCCATGAAGACGAGGTTGTAGATCTCCATGTAGCGGTCGCAGTGGCCGGGGCCGCAGTCGGGATCGCCGCAGGCGCGCTCCTCGCCCCGGTCGTAGAAGATCTCCGAGCACTGGCCGCAGGGGCCGATCTCGGCCGCCTGCCAGAAGTTGTCCTTCCCGAGCCGCACGATCCGCTCCTCGGGGATGCCGACGCGCTTCCAGGCGTTGATCGCGACCGTGTCCTCTTCGAGCGAGAGGACGGGGTCGCCTTCGTGCACGGTCGCCCAGAGCCGCTCGGGGTCGAGGCCGAGCACCTTGGTCACCCACTCGTAGGCGTAGTCGACCGCTTCGTCCTTGAAGTAGTCGCCGAACGAGAAGTTGCCCATCATCTCGAAGAACGAGTTGTGCCGGTCGGTGCGCCCGACGTCCTCGAGGTCGGTGTCCTTGCCGCCCGCGCGCAGGCAGGGCTGCACGCTGACGACGCGGTTCGACGGCGGCTCCTTCGTGCGCAGGAAGTACGGCTTGAACTGCTGCATGCCGGCGACGATGAAGAGCGTCGTCTGGTCGTCCGCAGGCGGGATCAGCGAGTGCCCGGGCACACGCAGGTGCCCACGCTCTTCGAAGAACGCCTGGAAGGCAGCGCGCAGCTCATTCGTCGTCATCGACACGGCCGACAGTGTAGGCGCGGGCGACCCGGCCTCCGCCTGCCGGTCGCCGGTGTTACGCCGCGCGGGTCTGCAGCCAGGCGGCGATCTCGTCGCCGAGCGGTGCGCCGATGTCGTCGAGCAGGCCGTGGCCGGCGCCCTCGACCCAGCGCACTTCCGCCTGCGGCAGTGCTTCCTCGAAGCCGCCCACGTGCTCGCGGTTCTGACTGCCGTGCGGATCGGCCGTCGCGAGCAGCAGGAGGGTCGGGATCCCGTGCTCGGCGAGCACCGGCCACGCATCGCTGACCCGGTCGGTCAGCCCGTGCATCGCGTTGCCGCGCGCCTCCGCGAGCCGGGGATCCCGGGCGGCCGCTTCGGCCACCCACTCCTCGGCGGGACGGTCGGGATCGACGTCCGGCAGGTCGCGGTAGTCGATGTGCCCACTGTCGAGGAGCACGACCGCGCGCACGAGCGACGGGTGTGCGGCGGCGTAGTGGACGGCGATCGCGCCGCCCCACGAGTGCCCCATGAACACGAGCGGCTCGAGGTCGAGCGTGGCGATCAGCCGGTGCGCCAGCTGCGCGAGCGCTCCGAGGCGGTACCGCTCGGAGGGCAGCAGCGGCGACGAGCCGAACCCCGGCCCGTCGAGCGCGACGACGTGGAAGCCCGCGGCCGCGATCCGCGGTGCGACGGCCTCGATCGTCCGCCCGGACGCATCGAGCCCGAGCGCGTGCCAGAAGAGCACCGTCGGCTCCGCCGGGTCACCCCATTCGTGGACGGCGATCGTCGCGTCGCCGATGTCGACCAGCCGCATGGGGCGACCCTACTCCGGCAGCCTCCCCGTTCCTGCGACCGATCGAAGGGTTGGATTACGCGGCGCGGTTCGGGTCCGCGACTTCGTCGGCGTTGATCTCGTCGCGGATCTTCTCGAGCGCGCGACGGATCAGACGCGAGACGTGCATCTGCGAAATGCCGACCTGCTGGGCGATCTGCGACTGCGTGAGCCCCTCGAAGAAGCGCAGGTGGAGGATCGTGCGCTCGCGCTCGTCCAGCACCTTGAAGCCGGGCGCGAGCACCGCGCGGTCTTCCGACACCTCGTACTCGTGCTCGATCTCGCCGAGCGACTCGAGTGGATCGAGCTCCTCCCCGTCCTCCGTGCCGCCGCCCGACGAGAGCGAGAGCGACGAGTAGGCGCGGCCGGACTCGAGCGCCTCGAGCACCGCCTCCTCTTCGACGCCTGCCGCCTTCGCGAGCTCGGGGATCGTCGGGGAGCGCCCCAGCTGCACCGTCAGCTGCTCGACGATCTTCGAGAGCTGCACGTTCAGCTCCTGGAGACCGCGCGGCACGCGCACCGCCCAGCCGCGGTCGCGGAAGTGGCGCTTGATCTCGCCGATGATGTTCGGCGTCGCGTACGTCGTCAGCTCGACCCCGCGCTCGAGGTCGAACCGGTCGATCGCCTTGATCAGCCCGATCGAGCCGATCTGAACGAGGTCGTCGAGCTGCTCGCCGCGGTAGCTGTAGCGCCGCGCCAGCGAGCGGACGAGCGACATGTACTGCTCGATCAGCTGCTCGCGCGCCTGCAGGTCGCCGTTCTCGTGGTAGCGACGGAGGAGGATCTTGTCGCTCTCAGCCACGCTCCACCCGCATGGTGAGCTTGACGGAGTCGCCGTCGACTTCGATCTCGTCGACAGTCGACTCGAGCACGCGGCGCAGGCCGAGGTCCTCGCCTGCGTCACGGTCGATCTCGGCGAGCAGGCGGCTGCCGAACGGCCCGATCACCGTGACGAGCGACGATTCGGTCGGGCTCATGCGCACCGTCACCGGGTGCGGCCCGTCGCCCTCCTCGCGGCCGAGCAGCGAGTCGAGCGCGATCTGCATGTCTTCGAGGTTCTCGATCGTCAGGTTGAGGCGCACCGCGAGCCCGCCGAGGACGAGATGCGCGACGCGCTGGAACTCCGGCTCGCGCGGGAGCGTGAGCGTGACTTCGTCAGCCACTCGGTGCGTCTTTCGCCCGGTCGGCGCCGTGTGCCGCCTTCAGCTCGTCCTCGAGGTCGCGCTCGCGCTGCGCCGCCGCCTCCTTGGCGTCGTCGACAGCGTGCCGCCAATTGCGGCTCGTGCGGAACGAGGACCAGCCGTACGACGCACCGGACGACAACCCGGCGAGCTTCTGCACCGGCCGCTTGACCGCATAGCTGACGGTGCGCACGGCTTCGTCGACAGCCTCGACCGCGTCGACCGCGCTGTCGGTCGCCGTGTCGAGCTTGTCGAGCTGCGTATTCACCCGGTCCACCGAGCCTCCGACCTTGTTGATCACCGGCAGGACTTCGATCTCCGCACCTCTGATCAACGACGAAAGCCGGTCAAACGTTACGGACAGGCGCAGGAACGCCCAGCCCATCCCGAGACCGACAGCCAGGAGAAAGACCGCGAGCGCCACGTAGGCGAGGTCTCCGGAAGAAAAGGCGAGCACAGCTGGCTAGCCTAGCCAGCCGCGGCCGAGGTGACCAAACCGGAACCGACGACGACGTCGCCGTCGTACAAGACGGCGGCCTGCCCACGGGCCACGCCGTAGGCCGGTTCGTCGAGCGCGCAGCCGGAATCCCGACACCGTCGGCTGGACGTCCGCGCCGACGGCCGGCGAGCGGTAGCGGAGCTTGGCGGTCACCCTTCCGGCCTGCGTGTAGAGGCGGCCGCGGACCGAGACGCGCGTCCGGGCAAGCGCTTCGCGCGGCCCTGCGACCACCGTGTTCGTGCGCGCATCGGTGCGGAGCGCGTACAGCGGAGTCGCCGCGGCAACGCCGAGCCCGCGACGCTGGCCGGGCGTGAAGCGCCAGAAGCCGTCGTGCGTTCCGAGCGCGGAGCCGTCCTCGGCGACGATTGCGCCCGGCGCAGCCGCGAGCCCCTGCCGCTCGAGGAACGAGCGGTAGTCGTCACCCGCCAGGAAGCACGCCTCCTGGCTGTCGGCGCGCTGTGCCACCGCGAGCCCCGCACGGGCGGCCTCCGCCCGCGTCTCGGCCTTCACCTGGTCGCCCAGCGGGAACCAGATGTGGCGCAGGTGCCGCGGGTCGAGCCGCGCGAGCATGTAGCTCTGATCCTTGACCGGGTCGGCGGCACGTGCGAGCAGCAGCCTGCCGTCGTGCTCGACGATCCGGGCGTAGTGCCCCGTCGCGAGCCGCGCCGCGCCGATCCGGCGCCGGAACGCGAGCAGCTCGGCGAAACGGAAGCCGCCGTTGCAGCGAATGCACGGGTTCGGTGTCTCGCCTCGTGCGTATCCACGGACGAACGGCGTCACCACTGCGCGACGAAAGGCCTCGCGCAGGTCGAGCGTCACGTGAGGGAGGCCGAGCGCGTGGCAGGTCTGGCGCGCCGCGATCACCGCGCTCGGCGAGCAGCACGCACGCTCCGAGTCCGGCCCGGCCGGATCGAGCCACAGCCGCAGCGTCACTCCGACAGCCTCGGGGCCTGCACGCAGCAGCGACACCGCGCTGTCGACGCCGCCGCTCATGGCGACCGCGACCCGTGCGGCATCGGCGCGGGCCGCGACGGCCGGGCCGAGTGCGTTCGCGAGGGCGTCCACCGGCAGCGTCTCACCGCCGACCGCGGCCGCCTCGAGCAGGGTCAGTCCCCGCAGGTCGGTGTCGAGCCCGGCGACGTCGGCGTCGACGATGCGATCGCCGTCGACCCGGAGCCGGGCGACCGCCCAGTCCTCGCCGCGCGCGGAGTCTCCGAGCAGTTCGACCACACGAGTCAGGGTACTGCCGGAACAGCGTGAGGGGAGCCGTGGCTCCCCTCACCATGCTCCGACTCCGCCGTGATTGCCGCGTCCGTGTGAACCTGGACAAGCCAGGTGGGTGCCGTGCAGACCATCGGACAGGTTCGCCTGGGCCTGACGCGGGCTCCCTTTCACATGGTGTTGGTTCTACATGGATACGCAGCGCACGAACGGCGTCGAGCACTCGTCGCGCACTGTAGCCGCGGTGCCTGCCGGTGCCTAGTCCAACCGGTGCGTCAACGCCTGCGCGCGTACGACCAGTGGATCGTCTGCACGCCGCGCAGTCCGAGCCTGCGTGCCAGCGCATCGGTCAACTCGAACTGACGGCCGGGTACGTAGGGGCCGCGGTCGACGACCTGGGTGAGCACCTCGACGCCGCCGTAGGAGATGAAGACACGCGCGCCGCACGGCAGAGTCGGATGCGCAACACCTTCGGTGTCGGCGCGGAGGATGCCCCCGCAGGCGGTGCGCCGACCGAACGCGGCGGGGCCGCTCGATCCTGCGAGCGCCACGTAGGAGCCTTCGGGCTGCGGCGTCGTCCCGGTGTCGTCGCGGTTCTGCGCCGTGATCGCGAGCGCGAGCACCGCGGCGAGCAGCGCCAGCCCCGCGAGCGCGAGCTCCCGCACCGCAAGGCGCGGCATGACTCGCATCGATCTCACGCAGCCGGCGTGCCCAGCAAGTCACCGAACGACTCACGGACGAGCGAGTCGAAATCGAGCGGCAACAATCCGTCAGGCCCCGCGTAGTCGCGCAGGTAGAGGAGCAGGAACTCTCGCTCCTCGTCGAGCCGGCGGCTGTCGCGGGCCGCACGGTCGATCTCCCAGATGTTCCACTGCCGCGCCACGGGCGCCGGTTCAGGCTCCGGCTCGGGCTCGGGCTCCGGCTCGGGCTCCGGCTCGGGCTCCGGCTCGGGCTCAGGTTCCGGCTCGGGCTCCGGTTCCGGCTCCGGCTCGGGCTCGGGGCGGGCTCCGGCTGGGGCGGGCTCCGGCTCAGGGACAACCGCGACCGCCGGGTCGAGCACGTGCGCATCCTCCGCGGGCGGGGGCGGGCCTGCCGGCTCGGGCGCGGCGTCCGCGCGGAGTGCGCGCGCCTTCCGGTCGCGCGAAACCGAGTACTCGATGATCGACACGGCCACCCAGACAACGGCGACGACGGCGATGATCCCCCACGCGCCGAGGTCGAGCACGCCCGCGACGAGAGCGGCCAGGACGATCACGGCGGCTTCGGTCGCGAGACGAAGACCCGGCCTGCGAAGCGCGGTCACTCGTCAATCCTGACGGGTCGAGCGGGCGGGAAGCGCCCGAACGCCATCCGGCCGCGCCGGCACCTCGACCACCGGCACGGGCTCGGCGTCGTTGCCCCGGCCGAACCGCTTCCGCACGGGTTGCTCGGCGAGCGGATCGAGGCTGTACCGCGCAACCGACTGGGCCGAGCGCGCGAGCACCGCGTCATGGAGCACCGGGGCGAGCTCCGGCTCGACGGGGTCGGCCTCGACCCCATCCTCGGTCACCTCGTCGTGCTCATCGTCGGGCACGGCCGGGGGCAGCGCGACGACCCCGGGGTCGGCGGCCGCGGCCGGCTCGAGCTCGGGCTCGGGCTCCGGCTCCGGCTCGGGCAGGGGGACGGGCAGCCGCCGCAGCGTCGTCGTCTTCGCCGGGCTCCTCCTCGACCGGCGAGCTGTGCGGCCACTCGCCGAGCATCTCGGCGCGCAGCGCAGCCGAGGCGATCCACGTCGGCGCCTCGTCCCGCTGTGCCTCCGGGTACCCGGCGGGCACCTGCTCGAGTGGTCGCGGCGGCGGCAGGTTGACGGTCGGGACGTAGTAGCGCGGCGGCAGCCCGCTGCCGTAGTGAGGCTCGTCCCGCCACGCGGCCCACTCGAGCGCCGCGACGATCAGCCAGCCCAGCAGCATGATCCCGCCGATCTCGATCGGCCGCAGATCGGCCAGCGTCAGGCCGACCGCCAGCGCAACGAGAAAGAGCACCTCGAGGGCGAACCGCGAGCCGCGATGATCAGGCATGCCGTCTCTTTCGACTAGGACGCGTCGTCGCCCTGCTCGGCGGCAGGCGAGCTCGGCGGCTCGGGCTCACGGTCGTCGCCGTCGGACGACGGGCTGACCGGAGGCGCGCTGACGGGCGGGACACTGACGGGCGGCGGAGTGATCTCCTCTTCCTCGGGCTCCACCTCGGCCTCGGGCTCCGGCTCGACCTCGGCCCCCTCCTCCGGAACGGCCGCGATCCGCGGCGACTCTGCGGCAGGCGACTGCGGACCGCGCGCGCGGCTCGCCTCGGCCGAGGCCATGGCGGCGCCGACGATCGCCTCGGAGACCTCGCCGATCGCCTCCGCCCCGAGGCCGGCGGCGCTCAGCAACTGCTCGGCGCCCTGCTGGGCACGGGAGAGGATCGCTCCGGCCTGCGCACGCGCCCACTCGAGCGTCTGCTCGACCTCGGCCCGGGCGGCGTTCGTCAATTCGGTTGCCTGATGCCGCGACTGCTCGAGCAGCCGTGCGCCCTTCGCCTCGGCCTCGTTCAGCTCGGTGGTCGCATCGCGGTTCGCGGTTGCCAGCAGCTCGCGAGCCTCGGCCTTGGCGGCGTTGACGATCTCGTTGCGCTGCCGCTCGCTCTCGTCGCGGAAGCGCTGAACCTCGCGCTCGCGCGCTTGCAGATCATGCTGGCGGCGCGTCACCTCGATCTCGGTGCGCTGGATCTGTGCAGCGGACGCGTTCTGCGCGTCGCGCTCGAGCGCGTCGGCGAACTCGGCAGCCGACCGGATCAGGTGAAGCGCGTCCATGCGCACCGCATGCCCGGTCGGGTCGACGTCCGCCGTCTTGCCGGCCGCCTGCAGCACCCGCAGTTGCGCCTGCAGCTGCAGCGCGTGCCGGCGGAAGGAGTCGAACGCCTCGCGGACCGCATCCGGCTCGTACGCGCCGTCGGAGGTGACGGTCAGGTCCTCGAGCCGGGGCAGCGAGGTGAGCGGCGACGATTGCGGTGAGGGCGTTGTCATGGCAGGTGCAGACGTTCCGGAGGCCGGAACGTGAAGTATGCCTCTTCTATCGGCCGAACTTCAGGCCGAGCTTGAATTGTCCTGCGGTAGGGCCTCGAGGCCGAGCTCCCCGAGGATGGGCGCGGGCATCGGCGTCGGAGCGCCGGTCAGCGGATCACTGCCGCTCGAGACCTTCGGGAAGGCGATCACCTGGCGGATGTCGGGCTCGCCCGCCATCAGCGCCACGAAGCGCTCGATCCCCATCGCGAAGCCGCCGTGCGGCGGCGCCCCCATCGCGAGCGCCTCGAGCAGGAAGCCGAACTTCGAGTCGGCCTCCTCGTCGGAGAGCCCCATCGTCCGGAACACCTTCCGCTGCAGCTCGACGTCGTGGACGCGGATCGATCCGGAGCCGAGCTCCCAGCCGTTCCAGATCAGGTCGTAGTGCTGGCCCTGGGTACCGGCAGGGTCGCGCTCGTCCCACTCCTCCTGACCAGGCATCGGCGCGGTGAAGGGATGGTGCAGGAACGTCCAGCGGCCCCCGTCGTCGCGCTCGAAGAGCGGAAAGTCGAGCACCCAGTGGAAGACGTCCCGACCGTCGGCAGTCAGACCGAGCTCGCGGCCGAGGTGAACGCGCAGCCCGCCGAGCACGCGCGCGACGAGCTCGGGCTCGCCGGCGCCGAAGAGGATCGTCGAGCCGGGCTCGGCCGCGAACGCAGCCAGCTCGTCCTCCGAGAGGAACTTCGCGATCGGGGAGCGGCGCTCGCCGTTCTCGTCGACGACGATGTAGGCGAGGCCCTTGGCACCCCACTCCTTCGCCACCTCTTCGAGCCGCGCGAGCTCGGCGCGCGAGAACGCCTTGGGAGCGACGAAGTAGCGGACGCACGGCGCGCCGGCGAAGACGCCGAACTGCGAGCCGCGCGTCACCTCGGTCGCCTCCTGGATCTCGAGGCCGTAGCGCAGGTCCGGCTTGTCCGTGCCGAAGCGCAGCATCACGTCGTCGTAGGAGAGCCGCGGGAACGGACGCGGCGGAGCATCGCGGCCGAGCGCCTCGAACGATGCGACGACGGCCTCCTCCATCACGTCGAGCACGTCCTCGCGCTCTGCGAAGGCGAGCTCCAGGTCGAGCTGGCGGAACTCGAACTGCCGGTCGGCGCGCAGATCCTCGTCACGCCAGCAGGTTGCGATCTGGTAGTAGCGGTCGATCCCGCCGACCATGCAGAGCTGCTTGAAGAGCTGGGGCGATTGCGCGAGCGCGAAGAACTTGCCGGGCTGCAGCCGCACCGGGACGAGGAAGTCGCGTGCACCTTCGGGCGTGCCGCGGGTCATGCTCGGGGTCCAGACGTCGATGAAGCCGAGCGCGTCCATCGTCCGCCGGATCGCCGCGATCACCGTGTGCTGGAGCCGGAAGTTGTGTTGCATCCGCTCGCGCCGCAGGTCGAGCCAGCGGTACTTGAGACGCAGGGTCTCGTCGACGTTCTCCTCGTCGAGCTGGAACGGCAGCGGCGTCGAGCGCGAGAGGATCCGGACCGTGTCGACCTGCAGCTCGACCTCGCCGGTGGGCAGGTTCGGGTTGACCGCCTCGGGCGCTCGCGCGACGATTTCGCCCTCCGCCTGCAGGACGAACTCGTTGCGCACGTCGTGGGCGACAGCCGCCGCCTCGGCCGCACGCTCCGGGTTGATCACGAGCTGCACCTTGCCGGTGTGGTCGCGCAGATCGATGAACACGAGCCCGCCGTGGTCGCGGCGCGTGTCGGTCCAACCCGCGACGGTCAGCCTCCGGCCGATGTGCTCGGTGCGCAGCTCACCGCAGTAGAGATCACGCCAGCTCATGGGCCAGTGAGGGTAGCGACCAGGTCGTCGAGCAGGACGGTCACGTCCCGCTCCCCGCCCGCGCGCACGACTGCGTCGTCGGCGCCGAGGACGACGACGGTTTGTGCGCCCGAACGCGAGGCCTGCGAAAGCTGTCCCTTCGTCGAGCGCCCCGCGTAGTCCATGTCCGCGGCGATCCCCGCGCGACGCAGTTGCTGCAGCACGCCCTGCGCCGTCTCGCGCGAGCCGCCGTCCACGACCACGAACACCGACAGCGCCGGCGGCTCCCACGTGTTGCCCTCGTTCTCGACCGCGAGCAGCAGGCGCTCGATGCCGGCGCCGAACCCGATCCCCGGCGTCGGCGGCCCGCCGATCGCCTCGACGAGCCCGTCATAGCGGCCGCCGCCACAGATCGTCGAGTTGACGTTCTCGTCCGGGCCGATGAACTCGAAGGTCGTGCGTGAGTAGTAGTCGAGGCCGCGCACCAGCGTCGGGTCGAGCACGAAAGGCACCCCGAGGCTCGTCAGGTGCCGCTGCACGAGCTCGAAGTGCTCGCGGCACTCGTCGCAGAGCGACTCGCCGATCGTGGGTGCGTCGGCAAGCGCCTCACGCAGCGCCGGGTTCTTGACGTCGAACACCTGCAGCGGGCTCGTGGCGCGCTTGTGCCGCGCCTCCTCGTCGAGCAGGTCGTCGTGCGCGTCGAGCCACTCCGTCAGCCGAGCGACATACGCGGGGCGGCAGTTCGCGTCTCCGATCGAGTTCAAGTGCAGCTCCCATTGCGTGACGCCGATGCGCCGCAGGATCTCCGCGTAGAGCTCGATCACCTCCGCGTCGAGCGCCGGGTCGTCCGAGCCGATCGCCTCCACCGAGAGCTGGTAGTGCTCGCGGTGGCGGCCGCGGCCGGGCCGCCCGTAGCGGTACATCGGCGCGATCGTGTACGCCTTGACCGGCTGCGGCTCCCGGTGCATGCCGTGCTCGAGGTAGGCGCGCGCGATCGGCGCGGTGCCTTCGGGCCGCAGCGTCAGCGAGCGGTCGCTGCGGTCGGTGAAGGTGTACATCTCCTTGTGCACGACGTCGGAGGCTGCACCGGACGTGCGCTCGAAGAGACCCGTGTCCTCGAACCCGGGAGTCTGGATCCGGCGCCAGCCGTAGCGCTGCGCCGTCTCCTCCATCGCCTGCAGGACCGCCCACCACGTGGCATCCGACGGCAGCACGTCATGCGTGCCGCGCGGCGCCTGGAACTTGCCGCTCACGCCTGCTGCTCGGCGCGGAGCTCGCGCAGGAACGGGTTCGAGGCGAGCTCCCGTTCCAGCGTCGTCGCAGGGCCGTGTCCGGGATGGATCACCGTCTCGGGTGGGAAGCGCTCCATCAGCGAGCGGATCGACGCGAGCAGGGTCTCCCAGTCACCCCCCTCGAGGTCGTAGCGCCCGACCGAGCCTGCGAAGAGAACGTCGCCGCTGAAGATCTCGTCGCCCGCACGGAACGCGACGTGGCCGGGGGAATGGCCCGGAACGTCGAGCACCTCGAAGTCGATGCCCGCAACCGAGATCGCATCGCCGCCGGCGACCGTGTGCGCCGGATCGTGCGCGCCGACGGGAAAGCCCCCGCGCGGCGTGCCCGAGCGCAGCGCCTCCACCTCGCCCGCGGGCGCCCAGACCTCGGCGCCGGTCCCGTCGGCGAGCGCCGCCACGCCGCCGATGTGGTCGACGTCGGTGTGGGTGACGAGGATGCCTGCAGGCCGGGTCCCCATCCCCGCGAGCTCGAGGCGCAACGCAGTGGGGTCATCGCCTGGATCGACGATCGCCGCCTCGGCGGCGCCACGCTCGCTGCGCACGACGTAGCAGTTGCTCCGGAACGGGCCGAGCACGAACGTGTTGACAGCGAGGGGCATGAAGCGTTTGAGTGTAACCAGGCCCGGAAACGGATTTCCCCTGTGCAGAGCTGGTCTCTCCTATCGGTCGACGCGCCCGCGGGAACGCGGGATCCGGTCGTGCTCCATTCGGACGACGGCGCCCGCGCGGTCCTGATCGTCCTGTCGCCGGGCCAGTCGCTCGGCGACCACCAGGTGAAGGAGAACACGTGGGTGACGGTGCTCGAGGGCTCGGTCGAGATCACCTGCGGCGGCGAGACCATCCAGGGAGAGCCCGGCACGATGGTGCGCTTCGAGCCGAACGAACGACACGCGCTGCGCAGTGACGACGGTGCGCGGGTGCTGCTCCTGCTCGCTCCGTGGCCGGGCGACGGCCACTACCGGGGCAACCCGCCCCAGCAGGCCGCGTAGGCGCTAGCCCTTCGCCGCGCTCTTCGCGAGGCGCCGCTGGTACGTGCGGTACGCGGTGCGGTCGATCCAGTACGTGAGCGGGATGAAGGCCGCCGCGTAGAAGACGCCCCAGGCGAGGCGGATGCCGATCGGCGCGTCCTTGAAGAGAAAGATGAACGCCAAGAGCATCAGCGCGCCCATCGTCCCGCCGCGGCGCAGCGCCCGCTGCCAGGAGGGTTGGGGCGGCTCGCGCAGCGCCCGCCCGCGGCGGCCCTTCGGCTCCTTGCCCCGCGCCGGTTTCGCGGCCGCGCGCTCCTGCTCCTTCGCCTCCCGCTCGGCCCGCAGCTCCTCGGGGTCGAGGGGAACCTCGTTGCCGTCCGCGTCGAGCAGCACGGTCTCGTACTCGTGCCGGAACGTCTTCTCGCGGCGGCGCCGCTGCTTGCGCGATGGCATCGCCGTTCAGGTTAGCGCCGGTGGGCCACCGTTCCGCCCTTGACCACGGTCGAGACGACATCTCCGGCGAGGTGGTAGGCGAGGTAGCGCCAATCCGGTGCAGCGAGGAGCACGACATCCGCCGCCAGCCCGGGCGCGAGCCGCCCAGTCGCGCGTGCCCTGGCCGAGCACGTGGGCCGCATTGGTCGTGACCGCGCCGAGCGCCTCCGCCGGCGAGAGGTGCAGCTGCGTGCAGGCGAGCGAGCAGATCAGCGGCAGGCTGGTCGTGAACGAGCTGCCCGGGTTGAAGTCGGTCGCGAGCGCGATCGCCGCACCGGCATCGACGAGCGCACGCGCCGGCGGCATCGGCCGGTCGAGGAAGAGCGCGCTCGCCGGCAGCAGGACCGCCGTGACGTCGCTCGCGGCGAGTGCTGCAACTCCGGCAGGCCCCGTCGCCTCGAGATGGTCGACCGAGCGCGCGCCCAGCTCGATCGCGAGCGGGACCGCCCCGCTCTCCGTGAACTGGTCGCCGTGCAGCCGCAGCGCCAGGCCAGCGTCACGGCAGGCCGCCAGGTAGCGCCGCGCCTGCGCGGCGTCGAACGCGCCGCGCTCGAGGAAGACGTCTGCCGCATCGGCGAGCTGCGCAGCCGAGGGCAGCACCTCCGCGAGCGCGAATGCGAGGTACTCGTCGGCGTCGGCATGCTCCGGCGGCACGGCGTGGGCTCCGAGCCACGTCGACGACCCGCCCGCGCGCCGCACCGCGCGCAGCGACGCCAGCTCGGTGTCGCGGTCGAGCCCGTAGCCCGACTTCCCTTCCCACGTCGTCGTGCCGTGAGCGAGCATCCAACGCGCGTGCAGGCGGACGCGCTCGAGCAGCGCCTCGTCGTCGAGTGCGCGCGTGGCGTGGACGGTCGAGAGGATGCCCCCACCCGCAGCGTGCAGCTCCTCGTACGAGGCGCCGGCCGCCCGCAGCGAGAACTCCTCGGCGCGGTCGCCGCCGAAGGCGGGGTGCGTGTGGCAGTCGACGAGGCCGGGAACCGCGCAGAGCCCGCGGCCGTCGAGCTCCTCGACCTCGCCCGTGAGCGGCTGTAGGTCGCGCATCCGACCGACCGCCTCGATCTTTCCGGCGCGGCTGAGCAGGTAGGCGTCCTCGAGCACGTCCACGTCGGCGAGCGCACGCCCCCGTAGCGGCGCCACGCCTTCCACGGGCGTGGCGAGCTGCGCGAGGTCGCGGATCAGCAGGTCGGACACGTCGTCAGTCGCGCGCGCCCGGCTGGGCGATGCCGTGCTCGCGCGCGGCGGCTTCCGCCTCCGGGTAGCCGGCGTCGAGGTGGCGCACGACGCCCATGCCCGGGTCGGTCGTGAGCACGCGCTCGAGCCGCTCGGCGGCTTCGCTCGTCCCGTCGGCGAGCACCACCATCCCGGCGTGGATCGAGTTGCCGATCCCGACGCCGCCGCCGTGGTGGACGCTGACCCAGGTCGCGCCCGCGGCGACGTTGACGAGCGCGTTCAGGATCGGCCAGTCCGCGATCGCGTCCGACCCGTCGCGCATCGCCTCGGTCTCGCGGTAGGGCGAGGCGACCGACCCTGCATCCAGGTGGTCGCGGCCGATCACGACCGGCGCCGTCACCTTGCCGCTCGCGACGAGCTCGTTGATCGCGAGGCCCGCTCTGGCGCGGTCGCCGTAGCCGAGCCAGCAGATGCGGGCCGGCAGCCCCTGGAAGGCGACGCGCCCAGGCGCGAGGTCGAGCCAGCGCTGCAGCAGCCGGTCGTCCGGGAAGAGCCCGCGCAGCAGCTCGTCGATCACCGCGATGTCTGCCGGGTCGCCCGAGAGCGCAGCCCAGCGGAACGGTCCGATCCCGCGGCAGAACAGCGGCCGGATGTACGCCGGGACGAAGCCCGGGTACGCGAAGGCGTCCTCGACGCCGGCGTCCCTGGCCTCCCCGCGCAGGTTGTTGCCGTAGTCGAAGACGTGACTGCCGGCGCGCTCGAACGCGAGCATCCCCTCGACGTGCGCCGCAATCGACTCGCCGGCGCGGCGCAGGTACTCGTCGGGGTCGGACGCGCGCAGGGCGTCGGCCTCGCCGACGTCGAGCCCGCGCGGCACGTAGCCCGTCAGCGGGTCATGCGCGGCCGTCTGGTCCGTGACGAGGTCGAACGCCTCGCCGCGCCGCGCGAGCTCGGGCACGACGTCCGCGGCGTTGCCGAGCAAGCCGACCGACAGCGCCCGGCCGTCCGCGGCCGCGGCGCGTACGCGTGCGAGCGCGTCGTCGAGCGAGTCGGTCGCCTCGTCGAGATAGCGCGTCTCGAGACGCCGTTCGATGCGGGCCGGATCGACCTCGACGCAGAGGATCGCTGCACCGGCCATCGTCGCCGCGAGCGGCTGCGCACCGCCCATCCCGCCGAGGCCGGCGGTGAGGATCGTGCGGCCGGCGAGCGACGGCGCGCCGAAGTGCCGCTCGGCCGCGGCCGCGAACGTCTGGTAGGTGCCCTGGAGGATGCCTTGCGTCCCGATGTAGATCCACGAGCCGGCCGTCATCTGGCCGAACATCGTCAGCCCCTCCGCCTCGAGCCGCCGGAACTCGTCCCAGGTGGCCCAGCGCGGCACGAGCAGTGAGTTCGCGATCAGCACGCGCGGCGACTGCGTCGTCGTCCGGAAGACCGCCACCGGCTTGCCCGACTGCACCAGCAGCGTCTCGTCGTCGCCCAGCTCGAGCAGCGCACGCACGATCCCCTTCAGTGCGTCGTGCGAGCGAGCGGCGCGCCCGGACCCGCCGTAGACGACGAGCTCCTCGGGACGCTCGGCGACCTCGCGGTCGAGGTTGTTGAGCAGCATTCGCAGCGGCGCCTCGGTCGCCCAGGAGCGTGCATTCAGCGAGGGCCCGCGCGGCGCCTTGATCGCGGAGAGATCGCCGCAGAGCGCTTCGACGGTCGCGTCGATCGACCGTGCGACCGTCATCGCTCGTCTTCGGCGCGCTGCTCGCGCAGCTTGGAGTGGAAGCGGTAGCTCGTCCACGCGGTCGCGACGACGAAGAAGAGCACGGCCACGGTGGCGGCCCGCTTGACGCCGCCGCCGGTCAGCCAGGCGACGAGGACGAGCACGATCGCAAACCCGGCGTAGACGAGAATCGTGTCGCGGTACGGATGCTTCGGCGGCGGAGACTCCGGCACGCCCCAGTTGCAGACGACGGGTCATTCGAGCTCTCCGATCTCTGCTTCGACGGCGGCCAGCAACGACCCGTCGCGGATCGCAGTCGCGACCGCCTCGATGTCGGGGCCGAGAGGACGATCGTCGCGCAGCCGCGGCGACAGCGTCCGCACGTGCGCGTGCGTGGCGCGAGCGCCGCGGCCCGGCTCGAGCGGCGCGAGGAACTCGACGGCCTGCGCGGCTGCGAGCAGCTCGATCGCGACCGCGCGCTCGGAGTTGGCGATCACCTGCCACGCCTTCAGGCCGGATGCGTTGCCCATCGACACGTGGTCCTCCTGGCCGGCACTCGTCGGGATCGAGTCGACCGACGCAGGATGGCAGAGCGACTTGTTCTCCGAGACGAGCGAGGCGGCGACGTACTGCGGGATCATGAAGCCGGAGTTGAGCCCGCCGTCGGAGGTGAGAAAGGCGGGCAGTCCGTCGCTGAGATTCGGGTTGACGAGCCGCTCGACGCGCCGCTCGGAGATGTTCGCGAGCTCCGACACGGCCATCGCCAGCGCGTCGAGCGCGAACGCGAGCGGCTGCCCGTGGAAGTTGCCCGCCGAGACGAGCAGCTCGTCCTCGACGAGCACGAGCGGGTTGTCGGTCGCCGCGTTCAGCTCCGTCGTGACGGTGTACTCGACGTAGTCGAGCAGATCGCGCGACGCACCGTGCACCTGGGGCGCGCAGCGCAGCGAGTACGCGTCCTGCACCTTGTCGCACCAGCGGTGCGACTCGATGATCGCCGAGCCGTCGAGCAGGCGCAGCACGTTCCGCGCCGACGCGACCTGCCCGCGCAGCGGGCGGAGCGCATGCACCTGCGGCAGGAACGAGGTGCGCGAGCCCTGCAGCGCCTCGAGCGACAACGCGCACGCGCAGTCGGCGGTGCGGGCGAGCCGCTGCGCACGCACGAGGGCGAGCGCGCCCTGCGCCGCCATGAACTGCGTCCCGTTGATCAGCGACAGCCCTTCCTTCGCGAGCAGCCGCACGGGCTCGAGGCCGACGCGCTGCAACGCCTCGGCCCCGTCGACGAGCTCGCCCTCGACGACTGCGTGCCCCTCGCCGACGAGCGGCAGCGCGAGGTGCGCGAGCGGAGCGAGGTCGCCCGACGCGCCGACCGATCCGCGCGCGGGCACGCGCGGCAGGACACCGCGGTTCAGGCACTCGAGCAGCAGCTCGACCGTCTCGACCCGCGCGCCCGAGTTGCCCTTCGCGAGCGCGTTCGCGCGCAGCAGCATGGCGGCGCGCACGACCGCATCCGGGTAGGGCTCGCCGACGCCGCACGCGTGCGAGCGGAGCAGGCGCAGCTGCAGCTCCTCGGTCAGCTCCTCGGGGATCTGCTTCGAGACGAAGCGGCCGAAGCCGGTGTTGACGCCGTAGGTGTGCTCGTGCGACCCATGCGCGGCGTGCTCGACGACCGTGCGGGCGGCGCGCATGCGGGTGCGCGCCGCTTCGGAGAGCGGTGCGGCCGGACGTCCGTCGACGGCGACGGCCCAGACGTCGCCGAGCGTGAGGTCGTCGCCTGTCAACGCGTGTGTCGCGGTCACGTGCCGAGTCTAGAGGCAGTCGGGCCGCTACCGCGTGGCAATACTCCGCCCCCGTGTCGGATCCCGCATCAGGCCTGCCGGTCGAGTCCGAGCTGACAACGCCGACGCCGCGGACGAGCGCGCTCGCGCTCCTCCGCCGACCCGACTTCCGCCGGCTCTACCTCGCGATCGGCGCCAGCGAGCTCGGCAGCTCGCTGCACTACATCGCGCTGATGTGGTTCGCCCTCGAGGCCGGCGGCCCACTCGGGGTGATCGCCGTGCGCCTCGCCGACAGCATCCCCGCGATCGTCTTCGGGCTGCACGGCGGGGTCGCCGCCGACCGCTGGAGCCGCAAGCGGCTGATGATCGGCTCGGATCTCGTGCGTGGCGCCGTGCTGATCCCGGTCGCGATCGCCGGGCTCTCGGGCGGGCTGCCATTGTGGGGGCTCGTCGTCGCGTCGTTCGTGCTCGAAGCGGCGACGAGCTACTTCGCGCCGGCTTACGGCGCGACCGTGCCGACACTCGTCGACCGCGCGAACGTGCAACAGGCGAACGCGCTCGTCCAGGCGACGGCGCAGGCGCTCTCGATCGGCGGCTGGGCGCTGGCCGCCGCGCTCCTCACGTTCATGCCGGTCAGCGTGTTCTTCGCAGTCAACAGCGTGTCGTTCCTCGTCTCGGCCGCCCTGATCGCGCAGATCCGCCACGGACGCGAGCACGACGCCCGCCCAGAGCATCCGCGGATCCGAGCAGGGTTGGCCGCCCTGCACCCGTACCCGATGCTCGCCGCGGCGGTGATCGCCCTCGGCGTTGCGGTCACGATCACCGCAGGCACATGGATCGGCGGCGTGCCGACGTTCGTGCGCGACACGCTGCACCACGGCGCGGGCGGCTTCTCGATCATCATGGCCGGGTACGCGGCGGGATCGATCGTGGCCGGCGTCGTGCTGGCGCGGGTCCCGATTCGCAGAAAGGCGCGCGCATCGATGCTCGCGTGGTCGATGTACCTGCCGGGCTACGGCCTGCTGGCGCTGGCGGGATCGCTCCCGCTCGCGATCGCCGGCGCGTTCTTCGCGGCTACCGGACAGAGCTCGTCGGTCGTGCTCGTCAACTCCGCGGCGCAGGAACAGGTGCCGGACTCGGTGCTCGGCCGCGTGCTCGGCGTCATCTCACTGACCCACCGCGGCGCACACGCGACCGGCCTCCTGCTCGTCTCGCCGCTGTTTGCGTTCGTCGGCGCGCGAGCGGTGTTCGGCGCTGCTGCGATCGCCGTGCCACTGGTCGGGCTGGGCGCGCTGGCCGGCGCGACCCTCGTCACGCGTGGTCGAGCAGCCTGAGCTCGAGCACGCGACCCGCGTCGAAGCCGTCGATCCGCAGCACGGCTCCGGCGGCCGCCGCGGCTGCACCCGCGGGCATCAGCCCGACCAGCTCCGACCCGACCACCTCCGCCCCGCGCGCGGACGCCTCGGTCTCGATCCGTGCGACGATCTCGTGCAGCGCGGCTGCCTCCCAGTCCTCGACGTTCATCGAGACCTGCACGAGCCCGGCGCGCGGCAGGTCGAGGCCGAGTGAGCGGACGCCTGGAAAGCCGCCGTCGCGCTCGCGCACGACACGGGCGATGTCGCGTGCCGCCGCCAGGTCGCCGCGCAGGTTGACGTTGAAGGCGATCAGCGGCCGGCGGGCGCCGACGAGCACCGCGCCGGCCGTCTCGTGCAGCTGCGCCGGGCCGTGGTCGGGCAACAGCTCTCCTGCGTCGATCCGCGCCTGGAGGCCGGCCGTGCCGCCGCGCCGGTAGAACGCAGGCCCGCGCTCCGGCGGCGCGTAGAGAAACACCGGCAACCCACACTCGTCGGCGAGGCGGCGCGCGATCGCCTGCGCCGCCTGCTCCGCGCGCGGCAGGTCGTCGGGCTCGATCGGCACGATCGGGACGACGTCCGTGGCGCCGACACGGGGGTGCGCGCCTTCGTGCGTGCGCAGGTCGATGCGCCCGAGCGCCACGCGGACGGCGGCCGACAAGGCGTCGGAGAGCTGCTCCGCGTCGCCGACGAGCGTGAAGACCGAGCGGTTGTGGTCCTCGTCCGCGTGGACGTCCAGCAGGCGCGCGTGGGTCGACAGCGCGGCGCCGATCGCGTCGATCGTCCGCCGGTCGCGGCCTTCGCTGAAGTTGGGTACCGACTCGAGCGGCAGCACGCCGCCTACTCTAGGAGCCGTGGACGCACGGACGGAGTACGAGCTCGGAGGCGAGCACGACAGCGCCGGTCGGCCGCTGGAGGCGGTGCCGCACTACGAGCGTGCGCTCGCGCTCGGCCTGCCGGACGAGCTGGTCGCGGGGTGCCTGCTGCAGCTCGGAAGCACCTTGCGCAACCTCGGCAGACTCGATGACGCGCTGGCGCTCTTCGACGAGGGACTCGAGCGCTTCCCCGAGCACGTGTCGCTTCGGCTGTTCCGGGCGTTCGCCCTCGCCGATCTGGGGCGCGACCGCGAGGCGCTCGTCGACGTGCTCAACCTCGCTCGCACTCGCATCGATGCGCCGGAGGTGCACCGGTACGCCCGGTCGCTCGAGAACTACACCCGGGAGCTCGCGTGAAGGAGTACTACGACACCCGCGCGCCGGAGTACGACGACTGGTACCTCGGCCGCGGCGGCTTCGCCGGGCGCGACCGGCCGGGCTGGGACGAGGAGCTCGCCACGCTGACTCGAACGATCGACGGCCTGCCGCCGGTGCGGACGCTCGACGTCGCGTGTGGCACCGGCTTCCTGACGCGACACCTGCGCGGCGACGTCGTTGCCCTCGACCAGAGCGCCCGCATGCTCGACGAAGCCCGCCGCCAGGCGACCCACGCGACGTTCGTGCAGGGAGACGGCCTCGCGCTGCCGTTCCCGAACGCGACCTTCGACCGCGTCTTCACCGGCCACTTCTACGGCCACCTCGAGGCGCCTGAGCAGGAGCGGTTCCTCGCCGAGGCGCGGCGCGTGGCGCGTGAGCTCGTCGTCGTCGACGCGTCGAAGCAGCACAGCGGAATCGACGAGCACATGTCTCCGCGCACGCTCGACGACGGTTCCACCTGGGAGGTCTACAAGCGCTACTTCACCGGCGACGGGCTCGCGGCGGAGCTCGGCGGCGGCGAGGTGCTCTTCGAAGGCATGTGGTTCGTGGTCGTGCGCACGTCGCCGTGACCCGCCGTCGCGTCGCCTACCGCTCGCTGGCGTCGCTTCAGCGCGACCAGCGCACGTGCCGGGCCTGTGCCGAGGCCGGCTACCCGCTCGAGTCCTGGCCGGTGCTCGCGCCGCTCGGCCGGCAGCGGGCGTACCTGTTCGGACAGGCGCCCGGAATCGTCGAGGGCGAGGAGCGACGCCCCTGGCGGGGACGCGCCGGCCAGACGCTGCGGCGGTGGCTCGACCTGGACGAGGAGACCTTCTACGCCACCTTCTACTGCGCATCGGTCACGCGCTGCTACCCCGGGCGGCCGTCGTCCGGACGCGGCGACCGCACGCCGACGCCCGGAGGAGCAGCGCCTCTGCGAGTACTGGCGCGACCACGAGCTGCGGCTGCTCCAACCCGACGCTGATCGTCACGGTCGGCGGCCTCGCCGCACGCCGGCTGCTCGGCGTCAAGAGCGTGACCGAGAGCGTCGGCGCGCGTTACGTGCACGACGGCGTGGTCGCGATCCCGCTCCCTCACCCTTCGGGCGCGAGCAGCTGGCTGAACGTCCCGGCGAACCGCGAGCGAGTCGCAGACGCGGTAGCGCTGATCCACCGCGAGCTCGACGCGCTCTGAGACGAGTCTGCACCAGGAGCAGCCCGGCTACCCTCCGTCCGTGAACGACACGTCCTCGCCGCCGCCGAGCTCGACCTTCCTGCGGCTCGTGGCGTTCCTGCGGCCGTACAAGGCCTCGATGGTGGTCTCGGTGCTGCTCGCGGTCGGCTCGCAGGCCGCCGCGTTGCTCGCGATCCTGCTCACGCGCAGCGTCGTCGGCGCACTCCGCAGCGACCATCTCGATCGCCTGCCGCTGCTGATCGGCCTCGTCGTCGGGCTGGGCGTCGCCCGCGCGCTGATGATGTCGGGCCGCCGGCTGATCGCCGGCAAGCAGGCTCTGCTCGTCGAGCTGGACATGCGCACGGCGCTCTACGCCAAGTTCGTCCGGCTCTCGTACGGCTTCTACGACCGGCACCAGACGGGGCAGCTGATGAGCCGCGCGACGGTCGACCTGCAAGGCGTCCGTTTCTTCCTCGGCTACGGGCTGATCTTCTTCTTCCAGCACGTCTTCACGATCGTCGGCGTCGGGATCGTGATCTTCATCATCTCGTGGAAGCTCGCGCTGATCACGCTCGCGATCGCGCCGATCCTGATCGCCGTCGCCTACCGCTACAGCCACGTCTCGCATCCGCTGCTCCGCGACGTCCAACAGAAGATGGCCGATGTCGCGACGGTCGCCGAGGAGAACATCGTCGGGGTCCACGTCGTCAAGTCGTTCGCGCAGGAAGCGAGCGAGCAGGCAAAGTTCGAGCGCCGCTCCGAGCAGGTATTCGACCTGAGCGTCCGGGCGAACCGACAGCGGGCGTTCTACATCCCGGTGCTCAGCTTCCTGCCGCTGCTCGCGCAGGCGGCGATCCTCTACGTCGGCGGGCACATGGTCGCGAACGGCACGCTCTCGCTCGGCGACTTCGTCGCGTTCAACCTCTTCCTGGCGCTGCTCGTACTCCCGCTGCGACAGCTCGGCATGTGGATCGGGCAGGCGCAGCGCGCGACCGCCTCGGGCGAGCGCATCTTCCAGGTGATCGACGAGCCGGAGGAGATCACCGACGCGCCGGGCGCACGCGAGCTGCCGGCCGGGCCGGGCCGGATCGTGTTCGACGGCGTCACGTTCGGCTACGACCCGGCGCGGCCGGTGCTGCGCGACGTCGACCTCGAGCTCGAGGCAGGCCGTGTCGTCGCGCTGATCGGGCACACCGGCGCCGGCAAGACGACGCTCGCCTCGCTCGTGCCGCGCTTCTACGACGTCGACCAGGGGCGCGTGACCGTCGACGGCGTCGACGTCCGCGACGTCACCCTCACGTCGCTGCGCCGCGAGATCGGCGTGATCGCCCAGGATCCGTTCCTGTTCTCGGCGACCGTGCGCGAGAACATCGCCTTCGGCCGCCCGGACGCGTCGGCCGACGAGGTCGAGCGCGCGGCGCGCCTCGCGCAGGCCCACGAGTTCATCGAGGCGCTGCCCGACGGCTACGACACGGTGATCGGCGAGCGCGGGATCACGCTCTCCGGCGGCCAGCGGCAGCGCGTCGCGATCGCCCGCGCGCTCGTCGTCGACCCGCGCATCCTGATCCTCGACGACGCCACGGCGTCCGTCGACGCGACGACCGAGTCGAAGATCCGCGACGGGCTGCGCGAGGCGATGCGCGGCCGGACGACGATCATCATCGCGCACCGTCTCTCGACGATCGCCCTCGCCGACGAGGTGGTCGTGCTCGACGACGGCCGCGTCGCCGCCCGCGGCGGCCACGACGCGCTCGTCGAGACCAACGACGTCTACCGCGAGATCCACGAGCACGGTCTGCTCGAGCGCGTGTTCACGCGAGGAAGCCGCATGAGGGTGCACCAGCCCGGCAGCCACCTGACCCGCGGCGGGCGCGCGAGCCGTCGAGGACTGGTCGTGGGCGCAGACGCGACGCCGGCTGCACACGCTCTACCTGCTCGCGCGACCGTACAAGGGCCGCACGCTGCTCGCGATCCTCTCGCTGCTCGCGGCCACGGTCGTCGCACTCGCCCCGCCCTACCTCGTCGGGCGCGCGGTCGACGAGGTGCAGCACGGTGAGACGGCATTGCTTGGCAAGCTCGTGGCCGTCTTCGTGCTCGCGGGCCTGCTCGGAATCGCGTTCACGTACGCGCAGACCTACTTCACCGGCTGGACCGGCGAGCGCATGCTCGCCGACCTGCGCAGCCACCTCTTCCGCCACCTGCAGCGACTCTCGCTCGGCTTCTACGAGCGCAACCGCGCCGGCGTGATCATCAGCCGCCTCACGAACGACGTCGAGGCGCTCGACCAGCTCGTCACCGACGGCGTCACGTCACTCGTCCAGAACACGCTGACGCTCGTTCTGACGACGATCATTCTCTTCTTGCTCGACTGGCGGCTCGCGCTCGCGACGTTGGTCGTGATGCCCGCGATGACCGTCGCGACGGCCCTTTTCCGCAAGCGCTCGGGCCGCGCGTATCGCAGAGTGCGCGAGACGCTCGGCGCCGTCACCGCGACGCTCGCGGAGGACATCGCCGGGATGCGCGTCCTGCAATCCTTCACGCGCGAGCGTGCCGCGCAAGCGAACTTCCGCGACGTCAGCGACGCCTACCGCGTCTCGAACATGCAGACGGTCGTGCTGAGCGGACTCTACTTCCCGTTCGTCGACTTCCTCTCGTCGGCCGCGACCGCCGTCGTGCTCGGGTACGGCGGCTGGCTCGCCTACAACGGCGAGATCTCGATCGGCGTGCTCGTCGCGTTCCTCGGCTACCTGACGAACTTCTTCGATCCGGTCCAGCAGCTCTCACAGCTCTACAACACGTTCCTGTCCGCGGTCGCGGCGCTCGACAAGATCACCGACCTGATGGACGAGGAGCCGGAGGTCGTGGACGCCGAGGGCGCGACCGAGCTCAGCCAGATCGCCGGCCACGTTGCGTTCGAGGACGTGCGGTTCGCCTACGGACGCGGCCCCGAGGTGCTGCACGGGATCGAGCTCGACGTGCCCGCAGGCACGACCGTCGCGCTCGTCGGGCACACGGGCGCCGGCAAGTCGACGATCGCAAAGCTGCTCGCCCGCTTCTACGACCCCACCGACGGTCGGATCACGATCGACGGCACCGATCTACGCGACGCGTCGCAGGCGTCTCTGCGCAAGCAGCTCGGCATCGTCCCGCAGGAGGGCTTTCTCTTCGCCGGGACGGTGGTCGACAACATCGCGTTCGGCCGGCCCGGCGCCGGCCGCGCGGACGTGGAGGCGGCTGCACGCGCGGTCGGCGCGGACGAGTTCATCGAGCGCCTCGAGCACGGCTACGAGACACAGCTCGGCGAACGCGGCTCGCGCCTCTCGCTCGGGCAGCGGCAGCTGATCGCGTTCGCGCGGGCGCTCCTCGCCGACCCGCGGGTGCTCATCCTGGACGAAGCGACGAGCTCGGTCGACATCGGCACCGAGCGGAAGATCGAACGTGCCCTGCGCCGGCTGCTGCACGGCAGGACCGCCTTCATCATCGCCCACCGGCTCTCGACGATCCGCGACGCCGACCTGATCGTCGTGCTCGAGCACGGTCTGGTCGTCGAGCAGGGCACACACGACGAGCTGCTCGCCACGCATGGGCTCTACCGCTCGCTCTACGGCGACTGGTCAGCCGACGCAGCGGCGTAAGGTGTCGGACGGAATGAAGATCGATCCCGAGACCGAGAAGCGCATCGAGCAGCCTGTCTCGGCGGAGGCCGAGCGCGAGACACGGCTGACCCCGTCGGAGGCGATCACGCAGATGCGCATCCGCGTGCCCGTGCGCGCGAACAAGAAGCTCCGCACCGTGATCGACCGCGTCAACAAGGACCCGCAGGTCAAGGGCTGGTGGCACGTCTCGAATGTGAACGCCGTTGTCCGCATGGAGATCAACGACCACTCGTGGGTGCACATCCAGATCGTCACGAACATCGCGCTCAAGTTGCTGCGGCAGCTGACGAAGCACGGCGTCGAGCCGGCGATGGTCACCGACTACGGGATGGAGCGCGACGACGCCGAGGTCGTCGTTGCGCTGACGGCGCTCACGCATTGCATCGGCATGTCGGTGCACCGCAAGGGACACGAGGACTTCAGCCTGTTCCTCTCCGAGCCGAAGCTCC
Organism: uncultured Actinomycetes bacterium; assembly: GCA_963698925.1. GTDB lineage: Bacteria > Actinomycetota > Thermoleophilia > Gaiellales > Gaiellaceae > PALSA-600. The sequence continues at coordinate 238,308 of CAVOSR010000001.1, forward strand.
GCGAGCTGCTGACCGGCATCTACGACGAGCCCGAGCTGACTGTCGTCGTCTCCGAGGTGCTGCAGGGCATCATCAGCCACCGCGCCGACGGTGAGCCCCTGACGCTCGAGGCAGGCATCCTGCGCGTCGCCGACGCGCTCGACATGGAGCAGGGCCGCTCGCGCATCGCGTTCGAGCGCGGGCGCATCGGCATCCACTCCCTCTCGGCGGCTGCGATCGAGGAGGTCGAGATCTCGGACGGCGAGGAGAAGCCGATTCGCATCTCGATCCGAATGAACAACTCCTCCGGCATCTACCAGGTCGACGGCCTGCTCAAGGCGAAGCTCCGCGGCTCGGGCCTCGAGCCGTACGTCGAGGTGATCGCACACATCGACACGGAGGCCGAAAAGCGTCTCGTACCTCTCTACGAGATCGATTTGTGAGGCGTCGATCCGCGCCTTCGGCGGCTACAATGCTGCCGCTCTGCGGGATCGTCTAATGGTAGGACGCCGGACTCTGAATCCGGTAGTCTAGGTTCGAGTCCTAGTCCCGCAGCTTCATGAAAACCCTGCTTAGGCGGGTTTTTGTGTTTCCAGCACGGGCGACAGATCCTCGAGCTCGGCGCTGGTAGTGCCCATTGGCCGGGGTCTTCGACTTCTTGAACCACACGAAATGAGAATAGGACTGGGGCGTCCAGATTTCACCTCTTCGTCATCCACGATTTGCGCGAACAAGAGCACAGTCGGGTAGACACGCCGCGTTCCTCGCGATCCTGCGACGCAAGTACCCCGACCATCCGCCGCGACTATCGTGCCGACCTTTTCGAGCCTGTTCGGTCGGACGCGGCACGACTTCCAGAGGTCGCGGATTCCTTCGTGAGCGAGCTGGTCAGATTCACGCTTCGCTCTCATCGTCGAACGCGAGCCGAATGCGCGCTCGCTCCGCGAGGAGCTCGAGCAGCTCGCCAGGCGCGTAGCTCCGCCCGGCGACGAATCCCGCGGGCGCGGGCTCGAGCGGGATCACGACGTCGTCACCGCCGCGGCCTTCCCGCTTCAGCCAGATGCCGACGAAGTAGAGCGCCGAAAGCCGGAGCAGGCGAAGCTCGTAGTCCGCCTTGGCGAGCTCGGGATCCTGCTCGGCCCGGGCGATCGCCGACGCCGTCGCGCCGACGAACGGTCCTTCGGTGGCGTGGAACTCGGCCCCTTCGCGGCTGAGCTCGGCGCTCGCTATCGGTGCGTCCCCGTCCAGGACGAGGAACCGGCGTCCGACCAGCGTTGCGTCCGCGAGCGTCGCACCGGCTGCCAGGCGGTCGAGCCCGAGGACGTAGACGTCGTGCGGCGCGGCGAGCGCGAGCCGGTCCGGATCCGCTCTGCCGAGGGCGCGCTCGGGAAATGCCGGCCGACCCGCGAGTGTCGACAGCCGTGAACGTACGGCCTCAACGCTGTCCTCCGACACAGCCGGCAGGCGCAGCGTCATCGTGTCGGACCAGCGTGGACGCGCGCCGCGGCAACGCGGTCGGCCGCCTCGTCCGGCGGTGGCCGTGTGAAGTAGGTGTGCGTCCAGCGCCCGGTGCCCTGGTAGCTGCCGCCGGTCAGCGTCGAGACGGCGACGTCGGACGACCCCCACCATGGGTCCTCGACCGCGATCCACGCTTCGCCGAATCGCTGGTAGCCCTCGACCACGCCGAAGTGGCCCCCGCCGCCCGCCCAGCCGATGCGCCAGGCGAGCGGTCGACCCGCGTCGATCTCATGCCGGATCGCGTCGAACGACGCCGGCGCAGGCTCCTTGTGCTCGAAGACCTCCGCACGCGTCAGCGGGCTGTCAAGCCTGTTCGGTTGGTTGCAGGCCTCACTCGCACCCTCGCGACAACAGACCTCGAGTCCCTTCTCGGCGTTGACCATGCCGCACTGCGACCAGCGGCTGCTCCGGTCGTAGTGGGCGGCGACGCTGACCGACGTCGCCGCCCAGCACCACTCCGTCTGCTCCTGGCACTGCATCGTGAACTCGAGACGCGCCCAGTCGAGCGCTCGCCCGACTGGACCGACAACCGCCTCGACGACCGCCACCCGCCGGACGGGCGCGAGGGGAATCCTGCTCGTCTCGAGCAGCACACTCACGGTTCGCGCAAATCGTCCCGCACGAAGTGGTAGATGCCGTCGTTCGCGTTTCTCTTGTGCGTGGCGACGTAAAAGTCGCCCCCGGGTCCGCTCGTGTTCCCTTCGATCGTCATGAACATCGACCCCTGCACGCTGAGGACCAAGCCGGTGTGCATGTTGTCCTTGCGCGTGAAAATGTCGCCCGCCCGCGGCTGGCTATGGATCGTCCCCTTCCGCTGCGCCCAGGCGTTGATGTTCTTGACCGCTGACGGATAGCCCCATGGCACCTTCTTGTCTCGGTTGCCGGTCATGTCGACGCAGAAGGCGACAAAGTCAGCGCACCAGAACTGCGGGCCGAACCCGAAGTAGCGGCTGTACTTGTTGTCGTTGCTTCCCTTCGGGTGCTCTCGCATCCCTTTCTGCGTCACCGCCAGCGCCAGCGCACGCCGCTGATGGTCGCTCATCATCGCGGCCGCACCGCCGCTCTCATCGTCGGCATCGTCGGCAAGGATCACGTTCTCCGCAGCTTCGAGCTCGCTCGCCTCGAACGCGGCGGGATCGGGGTCGTCCAGAACGCCCTCCTTGGCCGTCCTCTCGTCGGAGGCGAGCAGCGGGTTCTGCTCGGCTTCCTCGCGAGTGACCTCCTCGAGCTCCTCGGCGATCTCGACCCGATCGTCTGTCGGCACCGTCATGGCAAAGCCCTCCTCTTCCGGATTCAGGGCGTGCCGCACCGCCGTTGACGAGCCCTCGCAGCCGGTTCATCAGGACCGACCTCGATCCTTCGCTCCACACACACGGAGGGGACTCGTGACGAGAATTGCAAAGTAGTCCGAGGCGGTCAAGGGCCGGGAGGGGATAACGCTCGCTCGCCCGTCGCTGCAGGCCCGACGTTGTGGGTGGCGCGTACGGCTCGGATCGAAACGAGCGCAGGTCGCGAAGGAGACGCCCGGATCGAGGTGGAGTAGGCTCGAAAGCGTGGACCTGGGCACGGTGCTCGGCTGGGTCACCGCCGCTCTGATCGCCGTAGGCGTTCTCGCCTGGCGCATCTTTGGCGCCGGAGCCGAGCACGCAACAAGAACCCAGATAGACGAGGTCATGGCCGAGCTCCACCGTCAGTCTGCACTCGCTCGCGAGCTCGAGAAGACTCGCGGGACTGAGCGACAGGAGCTCCGGTTCGAGAGCTACGGGACACTGTGGGCCGAGATGCGGCCGCTCGCGATCTACGACAAGACTCCGATCGACGCACAGGCGATGGCGAAAATGTCGCAGCAGCTCACGACCTGGTACTTCTCGGAGAAGGGTGGTCTGATGCTGACCAGTCACAACCGCGACCTGTACTTCGCGCTGCAGGATCTCGTCGAGGCAGTCGGCTCGAAGCCCGAATGGCGGGCTGAGCGGATCCGCAAGCCGAAGAAGGCGTTCCAGGCGGTCGTTGGGAAGGAACGGCTCAATCTCGCCGGTGCTCAGGAGCTGATCGACCGGCTCGACGGGGTTGAAGTCTCCGAGTGGCCTCCGAGCGACCTCGAGCGGTTGGCCTCCGATTGGCGCGAGGACGTCGTTGCGCTCGGCGACCGGTGGGGAGATCTCGACGAGGGAGAACGGTTTGCCGTCCTGCAGCAGGCAGCAAGCATGCTCCGCACCGGCTTGACGAACGACGTCGAGAGCCGCCTGCGCTGACATCGCCCGCTCGGTGCCTCCATGATGAGTGGTGAGTGGGACGGTTCCCATTGCTGATGCGTTCGTGACCAACACAAATGGACTCCCATCTGACCATCGATGCCGTTGTTCGGATCTGGAACTTGGAAAGAGGGCCTTGTTGTTTGCCCATGAACGAGGGCTGCGTCTGGAACGGTGTGGCACTCGCCGTCCCGGCGCGGGTTTAGCGGAGGGGCGATCCCGTTAGGACCCGGGTAGGGGTCGAGCCCCCGCGTACAACACGTGCTGTTCCACAAAAGGGGGAAACAATGTTTGGACGCAACAAGGGAATGGGTGAGGTCGCGAGCGACGCGCTCGAGAGCATTGCGCCGTATACCGATCGGCTTGCACACGACGACAAGCTGCGCGAGCGGCTCGTCGCGGCGCTGACGGCCGGCGCTGCGGCCCGCCAGCGCGCCAAGCGCCAGGCCGGCGCGATCGGGCTCGCCCGGCGCCTCGCGACCGATCCGATTCTGCGCGCTCAGATCCTGGAGGCGGTTCACCAGCTCCAGAAGGCTCAGGGCCGCGTGCAGAAGGGCCGGAGTCACAAGACGCGCAACACGCTGCTCTTCGTGACGGGGCTCGGCCTGGTCGTCGCCGCGGTGCCGAACCTGCGCGCGTTCGCGCTCGAGAAACTGCGGGGTCAGGACGATTGGGCGACCGATGGCCCGAGGACGCAGGGTCCATCAGCGCCGATCGAGACGCCTGCCGTGGCGGACGGCGCGCCGCACGGTGGATCCAGGGTCAGCCAGGAGACGAATCCGGCGACATAACCCCTCCCGCACCGGGTGCGTCAGCGGTCGAGCGCTGCTGACGCACCCCGTCGTAGCGAAACTGCTCGCGCGGCCGTCCGCAGCCGCGCGAGGGCTACGAGGGTGAGACTGCTAGCTGGGGCGCGACCACCAGGTGCGCCAGTCATACGTGGACTGCATGCCGCACTTCCTTTCCGCAAGTGACAGGGCGCATGCTCGCCGAGCGACCGGGCTCGTGCATCACCCGGGCGGGTGATGTGCCGAACGCCACGATGCGGACTGTCGGGCGTCCCGTGATCGCGCCCGGCGGGCGCGCCGTGTACGACCTGGATCCGGCCTCGTTCTGGTGGTTTGCCGACAGAAACGATGAAGAGCCGCCCCGAGGCCGGGGCGGCTCTTCTGAGAACCGGGCAGTCAAGGGAAAGACTCTGCACACCTGGGCGGGCGGGCCGAGAGAAGTTCCGACTACCTAGAGGCCCGAGAGAAACTCTGACGCCCGCATGCGGCTCGCGGGCGTCCTAGAGAGACCCTGACCTCCTTCTCGTGTCTTATCGACGCGGCGCAGCGTAGCCCACTCCCCCGTTCGAGGGATCGTCCAAGAAAAGGCGATCTTTGGAGCGCCCCTCAGAGCTGATCGGCGCGGCGCAGCCAGCGGTACCCGTGGGCCGCGAGCTCGATCGTGCGTCCCGGCTGCTCATACGGACGGTCGGCGAAGACGTCGACGAAGCCGCTGCCGTCGACCTTCGCGCGCACCGGCTCGGCGGACAGGTTGTGGACCACCGTCAGCTGCCGGCCGTCAGCGCCGAAGCGGAGCGCGAGGACGCAGGCGGCGCCGGCGGCAAGCGGCTCCCACGGGCTGGTGCCGACCTCGAGCGACTCCTTGCGCGCCCGGACGGCGCGCCGGAACCAGTTGAGCAGCGACTCCGAGTCGCGCCGCTGGTCGGCGGCGTTGACCTGCCGATAGCCGAACGTGCCCCGGGTGACGACCGGGGCGCAGAGCTCGGTGCGGGCGGCGCTCGAGAAGCCGGCGTTGGGCTCCCGTGACCACTGCATCGGCGTCCGCACCGGCTGTCGCTCCGGCAGCGAGAGGTCGTCCCCCATCCCGATCTCGTCCCCGTAGTAGACGACCGGCGTGCCCGGCAGCGTCAGCAGCAGCGAGAACGCAAGCTCGATCAGCCGCCGGTCGCCGCCGAGCATCGGCGCGAGCCGACGTCGGATCCCCCGGTCGTAGAGCTGCATCTCCGGCTTCGGCCCGAAGCGGCGAAACACGTCTCGCCGCTCGTCGTCGGCGAGCCGTCCCAGGTCGATCTCGTCGTGGTTGCGCAGGAAGTTCGCCCACTGGTCGCTCGCGGGAATCCCGACCGTCGACTCGAGCGCCGCGACGAGCGGGCGGGCATCCTCGCGCGCGAGCGCGAGCCAGAGCCGCTGGTTGACCGTGAAGTTGAAGAGCATGTGCAGGCCGCCGATGCCGAAGTAGTCCTCGATCTCGTCGCGCTCGACGTTGGCCTCGCCGAGCAGCACCGCGTCACCTGCACGCCACGAGAGGTATTGCCGGAAGCCGTTCAGGTACTCGAACGTCGGGCCGGGCGCTCGTTGGGCGGCCGTCACGGCCTCGATCAAGAACGGCACCGCGTCGACGCGGTACCCGGCGATCCCGAGGTTGAGCCAGAACCCGATCACCTTCTCCATCTCGTCGCGCACGACGGGATTGGCGATGTTCAGGTCGGGCTGGAAGTCGTAGAAGCGATGGAAGTAGTACTGCCCGGCCTTGCGGTCGAAGGTCCAGGTCGTTTTCTGAACGCCGGGGAAGACGACGCCCTTCTCGGCGTCCGGCGGACGCTCGTCGGCCCAGACGTAGTAGTCGCGATAGCGCGGGTCCCCGGCACGCGCCGCCTGGAACCAGGGATGCTCGGTCGAGGTGTGGTTGAGGACCAGATCGATCAGGACGCGGATCCCGCGGTCGCTTGCCTGCTCGACGAGACGTGCGAAGTCGCCGAGGTCGCCCAGGTCGGGATGCACGCCGTAGTAGTCGGTGACGTCGTAACCGTCGTCGCGCCACGGTGACGGCTGGAAGGGGAGCAGCCAGAGCGTCGTGACGCCGAGCGCCGCGATGTAGTCGAGGCGGTCCGTCAATCCTTTGAGATCGCCGATCCCGTCGCCGTTCGAATCGGCGAACGTCCGCACCGACACCTCGTACACGAGTGCGTCCTTGTACCAGCGTGCGCGCCCACGATCCATGCAGTCGCCGTGCCCCGGCCTACCGCGCGCTAATCGCAGGTGTGAGCGCGCCGGGGCGGTCCCGACCCGGGAGGTTCGCCCTAGTACGGTTCGCGCGAGATGTCGCGCGGAAGCACGCGCTGGTTGAGCAGCGTCGTGCGGCGCAGGCGGCGCAGCTGATCGGGCGTCTCGACGGTCGAGACGATCGCGACGTTCCGCAGGCTGGCCGGCGCCGAAGCGCCGGGCGTGACGTTGCCGCGGACGAGACCGCCCACGACCGCCGCCAGCACGACCAGGCTCGCCGCGACGAGACCGGCCACGATGCGCCTCGGCCGAGCAGGCGCCTCGAGCACGATCGGCGCGAGCGCGACGAGCGGCGCGTTCCGCAGCGTTTCCGTCACTCCAGCGACGCCGGCCGCGTACTCCCGGCAGTCGGCACAGCGGCCGAGATGGGCGTCCAGGAGTGCACCCTCGAGCTCCGACAGCTCTCCGTCGACGCGCAGGGAGGCCCAGAAGCGGGCGCGGGCGCACAATTGTCCGGTCGCGGCGGTCATTAACGGGTCAGACGACTCTCTTTCCGATTAGTTAGCAAGGTTATCGATCGCAAACCCACGTTCCTTTAGAACAGGTAAAACTTCGCGCATGAGGATCGCGCTCACGGTACTCGCCGCGGTCGGTGCGCTCGCGGCCTCCGCGACGGCCTCCTCCGCCCCACCCGCCACCTACTCGGTCTCCTTCACGGGCAGCGGCGCGGAGCGCCAGCTCGACCACCAGCAGAACATCCAGGACAGCGGGGTGTGCGACTCGGCCGAGCACATCGACGTGACGGCAAGCCTCGCCTGGACGGCGACCTGGCCCGGGCTGAGGGCGACGGGCAAGGGGATCGGCTCCGGCCGCTCGAGCATCAGCGGCTCCAAGGTCGCAGGCAGCGACGTCAAGGACGCGTGCGGCTTCGACCTCAGCCTGGCGCCGCCCGGCTGGGTCGGTCAGAAGACGTGCGCGGACGCACTCCTCGTCTCGGCAGAGCCCCAGCTCTCCGTGCGGAAGACCGCGACTTCGCTCGTGCTCGCGGTCGTCGCTCCGTCCTTCGCCGTTCCCGTCGGCGCAGGCTGCTCGCTGAACGTGCGCAACGACCAGCTGACCGCACACGCAGTCGTGCCGTTGAAGAAGCTGCAGGCGCTCAAGAAACGCGGCTCGCTCGTGATCGCCGTCGGCACCGTGCGCCCCGGCCCGGGTGACGTCTACGCGCAGTCGATCGACTGCTCGCAGCCGACGAAGCCGTACGACGGCTACCGGACCGCGGACCACTGCCAGGACGACCTGGCCTGGGGCGGCACCGTCAAGGTCACGCGCGACTAGCTCGCTAGACCAACGGGAACGAGCGGTGTGCCCGCGGCGGCGCGACGAAGTTCTGGCGGTGCGTTGCGTGGACGAACGCGTTGAAGCCCTGCTCGTGCGCACGCGCGTCGATCGGCAGCGTGCTGCCGTCTCCGAGTGAGCCGTCCATCGCGCGGCGGGCGCGGTTGAAGAGATCCGTGGACGGCGCGAAGGCGACGAAGTGCAGTCCCGCGGTTGGCGTGCCCGCCACCTCACCCGGCACCGAGCTCTGCGCGAAAGCGTTGTCGAGCGTGTTGAAGTCGGCGCGCTGCACGATCGCGGTGCCGCGCGGCCGGACGACGCCGTAGGCGTCCTTCAGGTTGGCCTGCAGACGCGTCACGGTCTGCAGCGTCGCACTGTGGCCGACGGCGCCGAAGCGCGCGAGATCTGCGCGGACGTCGGCCGCGCGCTCGACGCGCGTCACGTCTTCGGCGATCGTGTAGGTCTTGTCGGGCACTGTCAGGCCCGGCCTCGTCATCGCACGCAGCTGGTCGGTGAAAGCGACGTCCTTCCACCAACGCTCGAGGTCCTCGTTCAGGTGCGAGAGGTGCATGGCCGCGCCGCCCGCCCAGAAGCTCCGCGGGCGCTGGTCGGTGAGGCCGGGCAGGGTCTCGAAGCTCGCGATGCGATCGGGGGCCATCGCGGCCTTCTGGGTCGAGGTGAAGCCCAGGAACATCTGCACGCCGTCGACGATCAGCTCGGCGCCGGGCAACCCTGCGGCGAGCGCCATCTGCTTGGCGAGCCCCTGCCCTTCCGAGAACCCGCCGCCGACGAAGCCGTTGCGCACGCTCGTGACCGCGAACACGTCGCCGAGCGCGCCGAAGATGGCGCGCTGCGCCTCGTCGATGCGCGCGCTGCTGTCGCTCCGGATCAGCACCGCCACGTCGTCGCCGCCGAGCACGACGCCCGGCTCGTCACTCGTGAAGCGCGTCGCGTCCAGCACGGCCGCCACACGCTTCCCGCGCGCCTTCGAGGCGCGCAGGTCGACCGGCAGGTAGTTCGGATACGTGCGGCCGTCCGGCGCCCTGGGAACGTGCTTGCGGAAGTACGGCAAGCCCCACGCGAGTGTCACGCCCACGCCTGCCGGCGTCGAGGGGTAGCGGCGCTCCAGCTCCGTCAGCTGCCGCTCGAGCCGTGTGCGCGCGGCACGCAGCTTGGCCGGCCCCGCGATGCGGACGCGCGCGGTCACGACCCGGTGGTGCAGCGGCGGCACGATCACCTCGATCCCGAGCTCGCGCACGACCCGCAGGCCGGAGATCAGGTACTGCTCGGGGCCACGCGTCGCGACGGCCGCAGCGCGCGCCGGGGCGGCCGCGAGGCCGTCGAGCAGCGAATAGACGTTGCCGGCTGCGAGCGCGACCGCACCACGCTTCAGCAGCTCCGCGCGGGAGAGGCCGCTCATCGGGACGTCGTCGTGGTCAGTTTCTTGCGCTCCAGGCGCCGCATCAGATCCGCGTCGTCGCCGAACTGTTGCGACGGCTTCGCCTGCAGCGGCGTGTGCTGGGCGGGCTTCGCGTTGTCGCGCGAGCCGAGCGCGACGACGCCGAGCACGAGCACGGCGAGCAAGGCAGCAGCCCCCGCGATGACCTTCCGGCGCACACCGGCAGGGTAGCCAGCCTCGCTACGGAGTGATGGTGTCGGACGTGCCGAGGGTGTCGCCGGAGGCGTCGAGCGCCCGCACGGCCACGGCCGCCGGCGGCGTCTCGAGCTGGACCATCGTCTCGAGGCCCGACCAGGGACGCCCGGCGATCCGGCTCAGATGATCGGCGTCGGAGCCCGCCAGTACGTCCCAACGCGCGACGTCGGTGTTGCCGTTCCAGCTCGCGTAGACGCGGTCGCCGGCCACGGCGATCACCGGCCTGCCGCCGGGATGGCCGGTCCACGGCAGCCGGAAGCCGCGATAGGTGTCGCCGAACGGCAGCTTCAGCTCGAACCGCACCTTGCCCGCCGGCGTGAACTCCGTCAGCTTGCGCACACCGCCCCAGCCGACGAACGCACCGCCGTCGCCCAGCAGCTGCAGGTTGCCCTCGAACGGCGAGGAGATCTTGAGCGGATGCACGAACGACTTGACCACCTTCGCGTGCTTCGTCGCCGGATCGAGCTTGAGCACGATGGGTCGCGTGTAGGGCTCGACCTTCGGGATGGCACCGTTGTCGAAGAGCGAGAGCAGGTTGCCGTCGTGGAGCTGCGCGTTGTGCTGGAACGCGAACTTGACCGCGTCGGGCGGGCCGAAGTCGCTCTTCTTGCCCCCGAGTCGCCAGACCACGTGACCGTCACGGGCCAGGAGGTAGATCGCGCTCGTGTTCCGACCCGAGATCAGGACATTCCCGCCCGGTGCGTCGGCGATCGAGTTGACGTGGAAATAGTCGAGCGGGCGCGCCTTCGTCGCGTTCTTCGCAGGCTCGCGGTTCGCCTGCAGCGACTCCGTCAGCGGCACGTGGTCGAGGCTGTGCCATTCGAAGACGACGTCGCCGCTCGAGATGTCGATCTCCTGCACGACGCTGTCGTAGACCCACCCCTTCTTCGGGCCGCCGACCGACGAGAGATCGGCCGGCACCTCGTGGTAGACGGTGATGAAGGCGGTGCCGCGCGGTGTCAGCTGGAACTCGTGCAGGTCGCCCTCCATCCGGTCCCCGGCCTTGACCGTTGCGATCTTGGTGTACGTGTCGTCGTAGACGACGTAGCTCCCGATGCCGACGCCGGCCTTGCTGATCGTTCCCTCCCACCAGGTGAGGACCGGTTTGCCGTCGTAGGTCTGCGTCCTGAAGTCGGTCGCCTCGAGCGGGTTGACGAACTGGTGGAACCAGCGGACACGGCCCTGGTTGTCGGCGATCACCGTGCCGCCCTTGGTGCCCGACTTGCCGCCCTTCTGGGCGAGGAAGAGAAAGCCCGGCGAGACACCTTCCGCGGGATGGGTGACCGCGAGCTTCGGCGGCTTTGCACCGGCGATCGTGTGCAGCTCGCCGGGAGCCGGATCGGCGTCCGTGTGCGTCGTGGTCGTGGCGGCCCGCTCGGAGTCGTCCCCGCAGCCCGCGAGCAACGCGATCAGCGCGAGTGTCAGGAGCAGCGGCCGCACCGGGCCGAGACGTTACCTAGATCGCAACGACAGCAGGCAACTGAGTGCCGGCGAGTGCGTCGGCGAGTGCGCGCTCGAGTGCGTAGAGCGGGAACGGCTTCACGAGATACGCGGCCGGCTCGAGCGCGAGCACGTCGTTCTCGGCCGGATAGATGCTCGCGAAGAGGACCGGGACCTTCGCGGCGCGCAGCGCACGCGCAAGCCTCAGACCCCGCTCGTCGCCGGGCTCGATCACGGCCGCGTCGAACGCCCCGAGGTCGACGCCGGCCACCTCGCCGTCGTGCGCGACCGGCTCATGCCCGAGCCGGCGCACGACGAGCTCGAGCAGTGCGCTGATATCGCCGTGGGGCTCGCAGATGAGGACCCGTGCCACGCCCGCAGAATTGCCGTCCGGCGCAGGGATTGCGAGACGGGGATGGTATGAAGCCGGTATGAACGAACGGCCCCGGATTCTCGTCGTCGACGACGACGAGGACATTCGTATGCTCCTGCGCGAGCTGCTCGAGCGCGCGGCCTACACGGTCGACGAGGCGCCCGACGGGCGCACCGCACTTCGGAACCTCTTTGCCGTGCCGCCGTCGCTCGTGATCCTCGACGTCTCGATGCCCGATCTCGACGGCTACCAGACGCTCGAGCGCATCCGCGATCTCTCCGACGTCCCGGTGATCATGTTGACCGCCCGCACGCAGGAGCTCGAGAAGGTACGCGGTCTCTCGGCGGGTGCAGACGACTACGTCGCGAAGCCCTTCGGACGGCAGGAGCTGCTCGCGCGGGTGCAGGCGCTCCTGCGGCGAACGGGCGGCAAGTCCGAGGTGATCGAGGCCTACGCGGACGACTTCGCGCAGATCGACTACCTCCAGCGCCGCGTGCTCGTCCAGGGGCGCGAGGTGCAGCTGACACCCCTCGAGTTCAAGCTATTCGCGGCGTTCGTGCAGAACCCGAACCAGGTGCTCTCGCGCGACCAGCTGCTCGAGCTCGTCTGGGGCGACCCGTACGGCGTCTCGGGCGACCAGGTGAAGCTGTACGTCGGCTACCTGCGCAAGAAGCTGCTGCCGGACGCGCCGGACACGGGCCCGATCGAGACCGTGCGCGGCTTCGGCTACCGCTACCGCCGCTAGCCCGGCGCGCCAACCTCGCCGACAGGTCTTCCCGAGGCGCGTCCATCGCCACGCGGGCGCAACGACCGCGTCTCACTTCGGTCGTGGTGGCAGCCACCCTCATGGAAGTGCGACCAGCCGTGCACAGCCCTACCCGTCCAGCAGGGCCTTGACCTGCTCGAGCAGTTCGTCGGCTCGGAACGGCTTCGCGAGGTAGGCGTCGGCGCCGGCTTCCATCCCGCGCTCGACGTCGGCCTCCTGCACCCGTGCCGACAGCAGCACGACCTTCAGGTCGCGCAGCTCGTCGTCCGCGCGGAGCGCGGCCAGCACCTCAGGCCCGGTGCGCCGCGGCATCATCACGTCGAGGACGGCCAGCGCCGGCCGGAGCGACCGAGCGAGCTCGAGCGCCTCGTCGCCGTCGTGCGCCTGCACGACCTCGTAGCCGGCGCGGCGCAGCCGGAGCGACACGAGCGACAGGATGTCCTCGTCGTCGTCGGCGCAGAGGATGAGAGGCTGGGCGTCGCTCATACGGCTGCGGGCAGTTCCACGAAGAACGTCGTCCCGCCTGCTTCACCGCTGCGAACGCCGATCCTGCCGCCGTGTGACTCGACGATCGCCTTGGAGATGTAGAGGCCGAGACCCGTTCCCTGGATCTGGCGCTCGAGCGCCGTCTGGGCACGGAAGAAGCGCTGGAAGAGCCGCTCGCGCTCCTGCTCCGGGATCCCGATCCCGGTGTCGGAGACCTCGACGCAGACGAACGCATCGCGCTGCGAGAGACGGACGACGACGCTGCCGCCCGCCGGAGTGAACTTGATCGCGTTCGAGACGAGGTTGTCGAGCAGCTGTGCGAGCCGTGCGGGCTCGCCGTCGATCGCGGCCACCTCCCCCACCTCGGCGCTCAGCGCGACGCTCGCCGTCTCGGCCCGCGGACGGGCCGAGGCGACCGTCTGGACGACGAGCTCGCCCAGCTCGACACGCTCGGGGGCGAGCTCGAGCCGGCCCTCCTGGAGCCGCGCCGTGAAGAGCAGGTCGGAGACGAGCCCGAGCAGCCGCTGGGCGTTGCGGTCGACGATCGCGAGGTGGTCGCGCTTCTCGGCGTCCTCCTCCGTCTCGAGCAGCAGCTCGACGTAGCCGGAGATCGACGTCAGCGGCGTCCGCAGCTCGTGCGAAACGCTCGAGACGAACTCGTCCTTGAGCCGGTCGAGCTCGACGAGCTGCTCGTTCTGGTACGTCAGCAGCTGTTGCGCCTGCTCCGCCTCGCGCCGCGAGATCCGCTCCGCACGGCGTGCGCGCTCGACCGCACGGACGAGCCCTGCCAGCCGGAGCAGGACGAGCAACGCCAGGACCGCGCCGCCGATCCCGAGCACGTACGCGTGCACGCGGTGGTGCGATGCCCGCTCGACGATCAGGGTCACCGGAGCGGCGAGCGAGGCGGCCGCCAGGAGGAACAGGCGCGTCCTCGTCAGCCGTGGCAGCCGGCGGCGCTCGGGCTGCGCGATCCGGCTCATCGACGGCGAGAGCGCAGCCCCGGCCCAGATCACGTACGAGGCGAGCCACAGCGCGTCGACCGGGTCGCCGCCGGTGTAGGTGTCGTAGTTCAGCCCGTAGATCTCGTCGGCGATCACCCAGAGTGCGACGCTCGCGAGCAGCAGGCGGTACGCGGTCGTGCGGCCACCCGGGCCGACGAGGAGCTGCGTGAGCGCGACGAGGAGCAGGACGTCGACTGCGGGGTACGCCATCGCGACGAGACGGTCGCCCTCGGTCCCGAACTCTCGATGGTTGTACGGGTCGATGAAGAACACCCACTGCAGGAGCGCAACTCCGCAGAAGACGATCACGGTGTCGAGGATCGCCGCCCGGCTCGTCTGGCCGCCGAGCCGGCGCAGCACGAGCAGGACGCCCGCGGCGAGCAGCGGGTACGACCCGAGGTAGAAGACGTCGGCGATCGAGGGCGACGGCGGCTCACGGTCGAGGGAGATCTCGTAGACCGCGAAGATCGCGTCGCCGGCAACCTGCCCGAGCAGGCCGAGCGCGAACAGGTTCCACGGCAGCCGCTCGCCGCGGGGCAGGTTGATCCGTGCGCCCGCGTAGATCGCGCCCACCGACGCCAGGCCGATGGCGACGAAGAACACCGACTGGGCGTCGGGCGGGAGCAGGAAGTAGATCCCGATTGCTGCCGCCCCGGCGCCGATGAACGCCCAGCAGAGCGGCGCCGCGCGGAGACCTCCGGCCACGGCCGGCAGGCCGCGTCCGGTCAGGGTCGACGGAGCCATCGAGGGGATCTTCGGCATCGGCCGTATTCCACCTTGAGCCGGCCGGCAGGGTCGGGTTGGCTCTTTCCGCGCATGTCTCTACACTCTCCGCATTCCCCTGACCCCCCAGAACCAGGAGGACGAGTGAAGAAGCGCATCTATGCAGGCGCCGGGGCGTCTGCGCTGATCGCCATCGTCGCGCTAGCGGCGACGGTGAGCGGGGCGTTCGCACGGAGCGGCGCTACGCCTCTACCGGCGTCGTCGTGCTCGGCGATCCAGAACAGCGGCGGTCAGTACCTGATCGCGTCCGACCTGCCCCTCCAGGGCTCGGGCCGGTCTCAGACTTCGCAGATGACCCGTGCCATCAAGTTCATCTTGGGACAGCACGGCTGGAAGGCGGGCAAGTACTCGCTCGCCTATCAGAGTTGCGACGACTCGACTGCCCAGGCGGGCAAGTGGGACTCGGGCAAGTGCTCGGCGAACGCGAACGCGTACGCCCAGAACAAGTCCGTGCTCGGCGTAATCGGGACCTTCAACTCCGGCTGCGCCGAAATCATCGTGCCCGTGCTGAACCGCGCGCCCGGCGGATCGGTCGCGATGGTCAGTCCCGCGAACACCTATGTCGGACTCACGCACGGCGGCCCGGGCACTGCACCGGGTGAGCCGGGCAAGTACTACCCGACCGGCAAGCGCAACTACGCGCGCGTCGTGGCGGCGGACGACTACCAGGGCGCCGCGGACGCGCTCCTGGCCAAGTCGCTCGGCATCAAGAAGGTGTTCATCCTGAACGACAAGGAGGCCTACGGCCTCGGCGTCGCGACGAACTTCAGGAACGCCGCGAAGAAGCTCGGCATCACGGTCGCCGGCTTCACCGCGTGGGACGGCAAGGCGTCGTCCTACGAGGCGCTCGCCGTCAAGATCCAGGCCTCGGGCGCGCAGGGCGTGTTCCTCGGCGGCCTGATCTGCGAGAACGGCGGCAAGCTGATCAAGGACATCCGCAACGGGGCCAAGAACGTCAAGATCATGGCGCCCGACGGCTTCACGCCGATCTCTGCGGTCGTCCAGGGGGCCGGAGGGTCGGCCGAGAACATGACCGTCTCGGTCGCAGGTCTTCCGAACAGCGCCCTCACAGGAGCAGGCAGGACGTTCGTGAAGAACTTCACGAAGGCCGACAAGCGTCCACCGGATCCCTATTCGGTCTACGCAGCACAGGCGACCGAGGTCATGGTGGCAGCGATCGCACAGTCGAACGGCTCGCGGGCCGACGTGACCAAGCAGATGCTCAAGGTCAAGCTGAGGAGAAGCATCCTCGGGACGGTGTCGTTCAACTCGAACGGCGATGTGACCGCGAACCCGGTCACGATCTACAAGGTGAAGGGCGGCAAGTCGACGACCCTCAAGGTCATCGTCCCGCCGACCGCACTGGTCAAGTCCGCTTAAGCCGGGACCCCAGACCGCACGAACGAACGAGGGAGGGCGCAAGCCCTCCCTCGTCGTTTGTTTGTGGGACGATAAGTGGGGTGACACGGCCGCTTGCAGCCGTCCCGGATCTCGAGCAGGAGCTCGACGGCCTCTATGCGCTGCCGCTCGAGGAGTTCACGAAGGCGCGCAACGACCTCGCGGCACGACTGAAGAAGGCGCATCAGGGCGAAGCGGCCGACATCGTCCGCGCGCTCAAGAAACCGAGCGTCGTCGCGGCCGCCGCGAACCGGCTCGCACGTGAGGAGCCCCACCAGGTGGTCGCGCTGCTCGCGGCGGGCGAGCGGCTCCGCGACGCGCAACAGGGGGCGCTCGCGGGCACGTCGACGGCGGAAGAAGTGCACGAGGCCGCAACCGCCGAGCGCGACGCGGTGCGGGCACTGCTTGCCTCCGGTCGGCGTCTGCTCGGCGAGCGGTCGAGCGCGGCACTGCTCGATCGCCTGGGTCAGACCCTGCGCGCGGCGGCCGTCGACGACGAGGGCCGCGCGCTGCTCGAGCGGGGCCGCCTGACCGAGGAGCTGAAAGCGGTGGGCTTCGGCCCGCTCGAGGCGGTCAAGCCCACGCGTCGACGTAGCGGCGACGAGGTTGCTCGGGCCGCCCGGGAGCGGGTCTCGCTCCTGCGCGCCGAGGCACGAGCCCTCGCAGCGGACGCACGCGTCGCGGAGGAGTCCGCACTGCAGGCTCAGCGCGCCGCGGAGCTGCTCACGGAAGAGGCAGACCAGAAGCGCGCCGACGCCCAGCGCGCGGCCGCCGAACTGGCAGAGGCAGAGGAGGCACTCCGCTCGCGCCGCTGAGAATGTCAGCCCCGCCCGTCTCCGCCGCCGCACCAGGGAGACAGGCGGAGCCAACTAGTCGGCGCCGTAGTCGTCCCAGCACTCGGCGCACGTCGGGCAGAGGAGCGCGAGGGCCGGCGTCCCTTCCAGTTCCGGGTCATCGATCCGGTAGGCGCGCCAGCCTGCCCAGCGGAGGCCGCTGTTGGCCCCACACTCTTCGCAGGTCACGACGTTGGCCCGTGTTCGGAAGTCCCGGCCGCTCGCGTCCACTGTGTGTTCTTCGCCCATCCCCGCACAGACGATGCGCCTCGAAGGCGCCCGCGTCTACTGGACGTTCGTCGTGCCCCAAATGAGGGACACCCAGCGAGGGTCAGTCGGGGATCTTGCCCGCGACCTCCCAGATGTGGCCGTCCGGGTCGGTGAACGCCGCCGTCCGGATGCCCCACGGGCGGTTCATCGGGCCGTTCAACAGCTCGACGCCGAGCTCTGCCAGCTGCGAGCAGACCGCGTCGGTGTCCTCGACGCCGACCGTGAGCTGAAAGCGCGAGCCGGCGTCCGCCGTCGCGACGCGTGCCGGCCCGATCAGTCCGGGCGCCTCGGTCACCTCGAGCAGGTTGACGACGATGCTGTCGAACTTGAAGGCGATCGAGACGTCGTCCTCGTACACCGCCGGGACCGCGAACACTCGCTCGTAGAACGCCTTCGACCGCTCCCGGTCGTCGATGAACAGGGTGATCGCGCCGATGCTCTGCAGGTTCTCGCTCATTGGTGAGGCACCCCTTTCGGAGGCAGGTGAGGGCGAGCCGACCGGCTCGCACGGATGAGACCGGCACGGCGGGGAAAACTCATCGCCGGTGCCCCGGCGGCTAGCGCGACCAGCGCGCGAGCGTGTTCCGCGCGGGTGCCGGGAGCAAGCGGCTCGTCTCGAGCCGGCCCCAGGTCTCGTAGACGAACAGCGCCGCGCACGCCCACGCAGCTCCGAGGCTGCACCCGGCGAGCACGTCGGAGAGGTAGTGCGCCTCGAGGTAGAGGCGGCTGAAGCCGACCAGCAGGATCAGCGCGACGAAGCCGATCGCGGCACCGACCCGCGCCGCGCGCGCACGGTCGCGCACGAGGAGGTAGACGACCACACCGTAGATCGCGGTCGCACCCGTCGCGTGCCCGCTCGGGAAGGAGTACGTGTCGAGATGGACGTACGCAAGCTCCGGCCGCGGGCGGTGGAACATGAGCTTGAGGATCGCGTTGACGACTTCGATCCCGAGTGCCGAGAGGAGGACGAAGACGGCTTCGTTCACCCGCGCCCGCCGTACGAGCCAGGCGGCGACGACGGCCGTGAAGAGCGCGAGGAACGCGACGTTCCCTGCATACGTGACGACGTTGAAGAACGACGTGAGCGGGCTCGTCGCGTGCGCGTGCAGCCAGCGGCTGAACTCGACGTCCCAGCGGGTGAGCTCCTCGCGGTCGAGGTAGTCCTCGACCACGTGTGCGAACGCACCCACGAAGAACGCGAAGAGCGTCGCGAGGACGACCTGCAAATGGAACCGCGGATCGTGCCCGCGGCCCCCGAGCGTCAGCCCCTCGGGCCGGCGCCACCGTGGTGAGGCAGCCGGGCGATCGGCAGCGAAGCGCGTCGGCGACCCTCCGGACATGGGCTCAGGGTAGACACATCGAAACCTGGCTCGCCGAGCGAACCAGGTTCCGATGCTCATCGGGTGCCCGCCCCCCACCCGAACCGCAGCCGGCCCTAACGGGCCGGAACCCAGCCGCGCCAGTCCACGACCGGCGTTACCACGTGAAGTTGAGCCACGGCGGCCCGTGCAGACCGGCCTTGCCGAAGACAGCCGCGACGGCGACGAGTGCCGCCAGAATCAGAGTGCGCTTGAACCTCATGATCTCTCCGCCCTTTCCCGATCCCCTGAATGAAGTGGACAAAGAATGGACGCAAAGCGGTGACCCCGCGTCGCCACTTTGGGGGATACGCGGATTCGCATCATCGATCCCTCGATCGAGTGATCCCGAGCCTCTGCGGGTTTCCCCCACGACGACGGGGCCTTTGTCGTTGGGTCACTCCACGGGTGCGAAGTACGGGCGGATCACGCGCGAGACGAGCGAACCAAGCGCGGCGCCTGCGAGCACATCGCTCGGGTAATGCACCCCTGTTCGGACCCGCGAGGCCGCAACCCCGATCGCAGCCGGAATCAGCACTGCACGGAGCATGGGATGACCACGCGAAACCGTCAGTGCGCCGGCGAAGGCAGCGGCAGCGTGTTGGGAGGGAAAGGATGGGCTCTGAGGGCAGTCGATCAATGATCGACCTCCTCGTGCGCAGGGGCGTGCGCGGCCAACCAGACGTGATGTGCCAAGCGCGAGACCATCAGCGAGCCAGGTTGCGACCGCGGTCTCGAAGAAGACTCCTCGATCGCGTCGCACCCATGCCCGCAGCGAACCAAGTCCCACCCAGACCACACCCCCTCGCGTGAGGTGCGAGGCAGCGACAGCAGAAGCGTCGGCGAGGTCGCCTGCGACCTCGACGTACCGTCGTCCTAGATCCAATCTCTCGCCTTCGCGATCCCGACAGTGATCGGCGCGATCGCGATGATCACGGCGTCGACGACCCAGAAGAGGGCTGTGTTGTTGAAGAGCCCCACCTTGAAGTTCATTCCCATCACGGCCGCCAAGAGGGCGCCCGGCAGCAGGATCACAGACGTGAGCGTCAAGACGGTCATGATCCGGTTCGTCTTATGGCTACCCCGTGCGATCAGCACGTCGAAGGACCCGACGATCGCCTCGCGCGCGTCACGAGCCTCCTGCAGGGTGGCTTCATAGCGCGTGAAGAGCGACTCGAACTGCCGGCCTGAGTTGTTGTCGCCGAGCGCCTCGAGCTCCGGATGCGTCAGCGCGACCAGGGCCGAGCGGTGCGCGGCAAGAGCGCGTCTGAGTTTGCCGACCTGCCGGCGCATCGCGATCAGCGACTCGATGTCCTCCTCTGATCCTTCGCCTCGCATGGCCTGGACGTCGAAGTCCTCCAGGCGCTGCTCGATCCGCTCGAATGCCGCGCTGTAGGAGCCCAGCACCCACTCCAAGAGCGCTGCCAGGAAAGCGGGGCCGTTCAGAGATCCGGTGTCGCCGGAGCCAGAGACCCGCGCCGCGAACTCCTCGAGCACAGCGATCGGCCGGTCGTGCGCAGTGATCACCCAGTTTTCGCTGACGATGCACTCAACCGCATGCAGTTCCCCTTCTTCGTCTTCGCGTGGCGCATAGGTGGTGATGTGGATGTAGCGGCCGTGGTCGTCGAAGACGGCTCGTTCGTGCGGGGTCGTCAGGTGATCGCGGGTGTCGTCGTCGAGGTCAAATGCCTCGGCAGCGTCCTCTGCGTCCTCATCCGAGTCGCGATCGAGGTCGACCCACAGGAGCTGCGAACCGTGCAGGCGCCGGGGGCGTTCAGCGAGGTCATCCAGGTGGTCAACCTGATCGCGATTGAAAAGGATCGAGCTCACTCATCCGCCTTTCGCCGCTGCCGCATGTCGTCTCACATTGTCATTTCGCGCGCAGGACGAAACCTGCGCGCCAAGCCTGCGAGCCGTCGACTTTCACCTCAGAACCCCGAATCAGGGTGGGTCGACCGGTCAGTACCGGAACAGGAAGACCGTCAAACGCCGGCGAGCAGGAACCGACGATTCGCCTGCTGCAAGTGGCTCGGCCCGGGGTGCGCACCGCACTGTGACGAGATCACTCCGGCGCTTGGCGCCGATGGCGCTGCTGGGGGTGATCCCGTTGTAGCTGTTCACGCGCCTCGCCGACCTTCTCGACCACGAAGTATTCCGGGTGCCGCTCGACGACGCGCTCGACGGCGATCGACTCGTGTCCAGGGATGACAACGAACCAGAATCGCTGCTCGACGACTCGCTCGTATTCCCGTGCCGAGATCGGAAGCTTCTCGACGCACGAGGCGTCGCAGCACTCACAGTGAAACGGCAGGGGTCCTTCGACTTGATGCCTCTCCGCCCCTTCGTCGATCCGCTCGTTGACCTCACGGAAGACTTCTTCGTTTCGAGCAGCAGCGTCCGCGAACTCCATCCAGCGATGATCGCACGCCTGCGCGTTGATCGCCTTCCCAGCGACTAGACGCGGCGGCTGTGGCCGAACTCGTTCTCTGCGCAGGTCGGGCAGTAGAACCCGATCTCCGGAGTCCCGGCGTCCTCGCACCGGTAGGCGCCCCAGCCCTTCCAGCGAAGTCCGCTCGAGCAACCGCACTCGACGCATTGCACCACCCGGGCGGTGAGCTCACCGGCACGCGACGCGTCGAAAGGCCGTTCCCTCATCCCTCTGACGATGGCCGACCACCGCAGGAGTTTCTACTGGCCAGAGGTTCAGCGGCTCGAGTCTGGACCAAGGGGTGGAAGCGGGCGGCTAGGTCATAGAGATGCTGATCTCTGTCGCCGGGGCCGCCGGTGAGCGGTGTAGGTTCGTACTATGTCCGAATCTGCCGGCAGCCGGCCTCACCCGAACGACCCGGACGTCACCAGGCACCAGGTGCGACTGTCGGCGATCAGGATGTCGGAGGAAGAACGGGACATGCTGCTTCGGTCAATCGATCGGCAGATCGAGGAGATCGACCGGCGCACGAAGTCGGAGTAGGGCTGACCACTTGCCATGAGTATCCTCGCGTCGCCGGCAGCCCGACGGACCCGCCGGCGCTGCCAGCTGCTGCGTGATGGGGAGGCTTGGCGGTTTGCGCCCGCCGCCCAAGCCGCGCGTCCGCCAAGCAAACTCGACCCCGCCGACGCTCTCAGCTCAGATCCCTCCGCGATGGGCGTCGACAGGCGGTTCGGACCCGGCGTGGGGATCGCGTCAAACGCCGCTCAGCCCCGGTAAGAGACACCGGCAGAAAGGTCCTGGTCTGGTGCGAGGGCCGTTTCCCGTGCCAGCGGGTCCAGGCGGTGTGCGCGCAGCGCCGAGCGGACAGCGGCAGGAATGGTGAGGCTCGCGACCACGAGGACGGCCGCAGCCGTCGCCTCCGGCCAAGCGAGGCCCGATGGCAGGAGCGCTGTCACCGCGTACGTCGCCGCAATCGACCACGCGAAAACCGGCAGCGAGTTCCGCCCGACGAACGCCAACCAGCGGAATGCACGAAATCGGACGTCCGCCCAGCGGATCCGGGTCACAACGGCGTAGACCAGTAGCCCGAAGGCGGCGAAGTCGAGCAGACGAAGCGGACCCAGCTCGATCGAACTGGTGAGGTAGGCGAACCGATCGACGAGCGTGCTGAACGGACCGTGGAAGGCGTAGTCATAACGGGCGATCTCACACGCCCCAGCGAAGATCGCGGCAGCCGCCACGAGACGCGTCAGTCGGTCGCCGACGAGCCGCACAGCCGAGAGGCTTCCTGTCCCGAATGCGAGCCCGACGACGAAGAGGAGCTGGTAACTGAGTGGATTGAAGCCGCCGAGATCGACGCCGTTCGGATCGCTCGGCAACCGAAACGCGACCCCGGCGACGATCCAGACCAGAACGCTTGCGCCGAGGACGTACCGGATGTTCCCCCTGGCGAGCTGCGAGACGACGATCGGAGTGACCAGCAAGAAGAGGCAGTACATCGGCAGAATTCCCAGATAGGCGGGCTCGTACAGCAGCGCGGCGCTGTACACAAGACCCTTCCACGGGCTACTCGCGACGACGTCGAGGTGCCACCTCTCGACTCCCCGGACGTGGAGTGCGACCACGGCGACGAGAGCAACGCACAACACCAGCTGGGTGAGGTACACGGCCCGCAACCGACGGAGCGCGGAGCGCGTCATGGCCCGAGTGCCGAACCGCATGCGGCGCCCCTCGTACGCCCAACCTGCGACAAGACCCGAGAGGAAGACGAATCCGAGCGCCGCGGTGAAGAAGCCGAAAGGGCCGTAGGTCGGGTTGCTGAACCTAAGGAATGGGTCATCACGGAAATGGTCCACAGTCATGAAGACGAAACACGCCCCACGGAGAGCGTCCACGAGGACGTTCCTCCGAGCGTCGACCGTGGCCGCAGGCACACACGAATCGTAGGGGATGCCTCTGTTCGCCAAACCCACCCAAAGGCACGGACCACGCAGCGTTCTACAAGAGTCAAGCGGTCATCGGCGGTCCGTGTTCGACTACGCGGTAGAGGTTGCGGGCGAGGTAGCGCTTGAGGCAGCGGCTTGCTTCGCGTCGTGTGTTGCCTTCTGGAAAGACTCCGCAACCAGGGTCATTCGCGAACTCGAGGCAGGACAGTTCCCCCGAGCACATGGTCGCTGAGGCTGTGCGGCCTCCAGCGACCTGGTTGGGCGCATTACCCGAAGTGCAGTGGTAACGAGCCGATGCAGACGCTCAACCGACGTCTCGAGAAACGCGTGGGGGCACCGGTGGGGGCACGACCCGTGCATTCCTGACGACGGTGGCATGTCTGACCCGCGCATCCAAGCCAGATACGCGGAGCAGAGCGGTCAGGAAAGGCCCATACGGGATTCGAACCCGTGCCGCCGCCGTGAGAGGGCGGTGTCCTAGGCCACTAGACGAATGGGCCACGCGGAACGCGCGCAGTGTAGCCGATGGCCCGGGCCGTGACTCCTGCCGCGGTCGCTAGCTCGAGAGGCAGATCGACGAGAGGTCGAGCCCGTAGACCGGCTGGTAGCGGATGCAGCCGACCCGCGTCGACACGAACACGCGCGCGTTCAGGACCGCGTACGCCGCCAGCGGAGCCTGTGTGCGCGCGACGTCGACTCCGAGGCGGCCGTAGGCGCGGTCGCGCGCGACGCCGGTCAGGCTCTGCGCCGCGTCGATCGCCCGGTCGAAGCGCGGGTCGTCGAAATACGAGATGTTCGTATTCCCGACAGCGCGAATCACGCGGCTGTCGAGCAGCTTGTCGACGAGCGCGTACGGATCGCCGTAGTCGGGCCGGGTGATCACATCTGCGATGTCGAACTTCGTGCCCTTCACGCCGGCCAGCGTGAACTGCCCGAGCCCGGGGTTCGCAGCGATGCGCACGTGCAGGCCGATCCGCTCGAGCGAGTCCTTCACCACGAGCGCGCGCTCCTTGCACGCCTCCGAGCCGCACGAGAGGAACACTGCGTGGGCATCGCGCAGGTGCCCGCGGGCGAGTGTGCGCGCGGTCTCGAGGTCCGGGCCCTCGAGCGGGATAGAGATGCTCCGCCTGATAGCCCGGGAAGCCGGGCGGCAGGTACTCGTCGGCCGGCACCGCACCACGCTCGCCGAAGAGCCGTGCCAGGATCGGGCGGTTCAGCGCGAAGTTGACCGCGCGGCGCAGCTGCGGGTTGTCGCGGAAGAGGGGTCGCTGCGTGTTCAGGGCGAGGTACGCGACGATCGGCTGCGGGACGACGAAGAGATGCCGCGAGTCGCCCTTGAACTTCGCCGCCAGCGAGGCGAAGGCGGACGGCGAGACGACGCCGTAGTCGACCTCCCCTCGCTCGAGCTGCAGCCTGATCTGGGACGGGAACGCGCCGAAGCGGTACAGAATCGACGACACCCGCGCGGGACGCGGGCCGCGGTAGTACGTGTTCCGCTCGAGCAGCACCGAGCGGCCGTGGGTGTAGCGCGCGATCGCGAACGGCCCGGCTGACGGGAGATGGTCGCTCTGCACGTTCGGCGCGTCGACCGGTACCGCGCAGAAGTACGGCAGCGCCAGGCGCTGCTGGAAGTCGGGGGCCGGCCGCCGGAGCCGGATCGTCAGCGTGCGCCCGCGCGCGCGCCAGCCCGCGACCTCACGCAGGTACGGCGCCGCCGGGGAGGCGAGCTCGGGTGCGAGCGCACGCGCGAACGCATGGCCGAACGACGCGGCCGTCACCGGTGAGCCGTCGCTGAAGCGCCAGCCGCGGCGGAGCGTGAACGTGTACGTCAGACGGTCGGAGGACACCTTCGGCAGTGACACCGCCACCTCCGGAATCAGCCGCGTGCCTCGATACCCCGCCTGCGGCGGATAGTTGAGGAGCTTCGCGCACGTCGCGTACTCGAGCTCCCACGCCTCGGCGCTCTGGGCGAGTGCCGGGTCGAGCGTTGCGAAGTCCTGCGTCTGGCTGACCACAACCGTGTGCGCAGGTGGCTTGTTCCCGCCGTGCCCCTGGTGCAGCACGACACCGATGAACGCGAGCACGACGATCACGAGCACGGCGACGGCGCCGATCTCGATCGAGGTGCGCAGCACCTCCCGCGACCGCTTCGGGCGCGGCGGGCGTTGCCGTTCCTCCTCCACCGGAAGGTGAGCTACGCGCCGATTTCGTGCAAGAGCGGCTTCGTGTCGAGCGGATCGAAGCCGAGCCGGACGGCGATCTCCTCGCTCGTCGGCTTCGTGCCCTCGCGGAACAGGTCGCGCAGCAGGTCGCCCGTCTGGGTGTTGCGCCACCAGTCGGAGCCGACCTCGCGAACGAGGTGATCACGCAGCTGCGCGGAGCGGATCCACGCACGGAGGTAGTCGGCCGAGTAGAAGCCGGCGTCCATGTCGGAGAGGTACGCCTCCTGGCGGTAGCGCACGCCGGTCGCCTCGGTCAGGAGCCGCTCGTAGATCTCGGCGTCGCCGCCGTCGTCATTGAACCGCCCCCAGAAGTCGAGCTCGAACCGCAGCTTCGCCTCGTAGCGGCGGAAGAGCAGCGCCTCGAGGAACGTCGTCGCCTCGGCGTTCTCGCGCGCCTGCTCCGGCGAGAGCCCGAAGTACAGCTCGTGCCACTCGGGCTCGCGCGAGATCGCCTCGACGATGTACGAGAAGATCTCCGTCAGCGCATGGTCGCGCGCGATGCGGCGGAAGATGTACGGCAAGCCCGGGTCGCACCCGCCGTAATGCAGCGCATGGCCCGCCTCGTGCAGGAACGCCTGATAGTCGTGCAGGCCGCCCTGGGCCCGCGTGATCAGATGGACGACCTTCGGCGGGTCGCTCGCGATCACACATGCGCGCGGCGACTTCTGCGGACGATCGTCGAGATCGAGCTTGATGTTCGGCTGCGCATTCAGGTCGAAGCCGAGCGCAACGAGCGTCTGCAGGCAGATCTCGGTCGCGCGATCCTTCGTGTAGGTCGACTCGAGCGGCGAGAGCCGGCGCATCCAGGCGGAGTGGTAGCTGGACGGCACCTCCGGATGGTCGTCGCCGAGCAGGCGCGCAAACCATCGTCTGCCCGCAACGCCTCGTAGCTCGTGGTCGAATCGACGCTCGCCTGATGCAGCGCACGGGAGAGCTCGCGCAGCGAGATGGCCTTCTCTTCCTCGTTGCGCTCGACGGCGTCCGCGATGCCGGACAGGTCCGCCGACAGATCCTCGGTCGCGCGGAGCAGGTCGAGCCGGTCGCTGTTGAACGTCGCGCTCGCCTCGGCCTGGATCGCGCCGAGCTCCTCGCGATCGGCGTACTCGGGCAGGACGGCGAGCTTGCGCCTGTGCGTTGCGGAGCGGCATCTCCTCGCCCTGGAACGTGACGCGCGTCGCGAGCAGACGGTTCTCGAGCTCGTCCTCCCGCTCTGCCAGCTGGGCCGACACGAGGCCCGATTCGCACGTCTTGCGCAGGCGGTAGAGCAGCTCGCGGCTGTCGCCGCTCTCGCCCTCCTCGGCCTCGCGGAGCGAGTCGAGCTGCTCCCGGCTGAAGAGATCGGCGTAGCGACGGACGATCTCCGCCTGCTCCGAGACCTCCTTCTCGCCGACGCGCACCGCGCGCCACTCCTCCGAGCGCTCGAAGAGGTAGCGCTCGAGGCGGGACTCGAATTCGGTGGGGCTGAGGACGGAGGTCGTGCTCACGCCTCAACCCTAGCGAGCCGCCGTGCCACGTCGACGAGCTCCCGCGGCTCGAACGGTTTCGCGATCACCGCGTCGGCGCCCGTCAGGTCGCGCATGTCCGCGCTGCCCGTCACGACCGCGACCGGGATCCCCGCGGCCTGCAGCCGCCCCATCAGGGCCGTGCTCTGGTCGGCGCCGAGGTGCACGTCGAGGAGCACGACGTCGGGTCGCTCGGCCTCGACGGCGGCTTCCGCCTCGACCACCGAGGAGGCCTCGCGCACGGAGAACCCCTCGAGCTCGAGGTTGACCCGGCAGAGCAGTCGAAGGGAATCGTCGTCGTCCACGACGAGGGCGCTCGGCTTGTGCGCATTCATACGGTCAGCGATCGTAACGATTACGATCGGAGGCGTGGCGTCGACCACCCGGAGCGACGAGCGCTACGCGCACGCGATGGGCGAGCTGTGGACTGGGCTCGCTCGCACGATGACGCGGCTCGACGTCGTCGCGGGAGAGCCGGAGCGGCTCGACGCCGACGACGCCTGTCACTCCCTGCGGCGCCTGCAGTACGCCCTGCATCTTGCGAGTGAGCTCGCCTACGGCTTCGCACCTCCCGCGGCTGCTCGCACAGCGCACGCCGAGCTTGCCGACGCACTCCGCTGTGCCCGCGACGCGACGGCCGAGGTTGCCGAGGCCGCCTCGATCTGGGGTGCGGCCGGGGTCGAGCCCCTGCTCCACGAATGGCGCGGCGCGCTCTTCCGCGTGCGGCTCGCGCGGCTGCGGGTTGCGCCGCCCGTCGCGCAGCCGGTCGAAGAAGCGGAACTGCACGACGGCGTGGCGCGGCCCCTCGCGGCGTTCCTGCTCGCGCTGGCGGGAGCGGTCGCCTTCGTGGCGGGCGCGACGCTCGACGCGTGGCCGGTCTGGGCCGCCGGGCTCGTCGCCGTCTGCGGATCGTGCCTCGCCTACCGGCCGTAACTCCCTGGCCGCCCCGGGCGTTTCCTTCTTAGAAATGGTATGCCGCGCCCCCCAGACCTGTGGGCGTGGAGCCGGCCACGAGAGCGATGCGACGAGCCTGCTCCCACGCCCGACCCCGGAGTATCGCTCGCGAGCCTGGCGGGCCTTTCAGCGAGCGCTCGACCCGCTGGCGCCGCCGAGACCGCTCAAGCGGCCGTACCGGCGCTAGCCGCCTGCAGGCGCGCGAGCGACGTCTCCCGCCCGAGCAGCTCGAGGCTCTCGAAGAGCCCCGGCGAGACCTTCGACCCCGTGACCGCGAGCCGGATCGGCTGGAACGCGTTGCGCGGCTTCTCGCCCAGCTCGTCGGCGAGCGCACGCAACTCCTCCTCGAGGCGCGTCGCCTCCCACGGCTCGACGTCCTGCAGCCGCTCGAGCGCGGCCGCGCAGATCGCCGGGTCGGCACCGTCCGGTGAGACCTCCTCGAACAGGAAGCGGACGAAGTCGGGGTACTGGGAGAACTTCTCGATCTTCTCCTGGACGAGCGGCGCGGTCGCATGGACGGTCTGCGGCGACCAGTCGATGCCCTGCTCGGTCAGCCACTTGCAGAGAAAGTGCGCGTACTCGTCCGGCTGCAGCTCGCGCAGATAGGCGCCGTTCATCCAGTCGAGCTTCTTGTAGTCGAACGTCGCCGGGCTCGGCACGACGCGCTCGAGCGAGAAGCGCTCGACGAGCTCGTGCCGCGACATGATCGTGGTCTTGTCGTCGTAGCTCCAGCCCGAGCAGCGCGAGGAAGTTGAAGAGTGCGGACGGCAGGTACCCCTCGGCCCGGAAGTCGCCGAGCGCGACGGCGTTGCGGCGCTTCGAGAGCTTGCGGCCGTCGTCGCCGTTGATGTTCGGCACGTGCGCGTACACCGGCAGGTCCGCGCCGAGCGCGCGCAGGATGTTGATCTGCGTCGGCGTGTTCGAGACGTGATCCTCGCCGCGAATCACGTGCGTGATCTCGTCGTGGACGTCGTCGACGGGCGACACGAAGTTGTAGGTCGGCCGGCCGTCGGAGCGCACGATCACGAGGTCGTTCAGCAGCTCGTTCTTGAATTCGATCCGCCCGCGGACGGCGTCGTCCCATGCGACCGTGCCTTCCTTCGGCTGGCGGAAGCGAATCGCACCGTCGTCCTCGTACGCCTTGCCTTCCGACAGGAGCTGCTGCGCGAGCTCGCGCGCCTTGTCCGCCGTGTCGAGCTGGTAGGTGACGTCGCCGTCCCAGTCGATCCCGAGCCAGATCAGCGAGTGCTTGATCTGGTCGACCGCCTCCGCCACCTCGCGGCTCGTGTCGGTGTTCTCGATCCGCAACAGGATCTCGCCGCCGTGCCGGCGCGCGAAGAGCCAGTTGAAGAGAAAGGTGCGCACTCCTCCGATGTGGAGGAAGCCGGTGGGGCTCGGTGCCATGCGGACGCGGACGGACATGGTCGCTCTATCGTAGGGGCGCGGTGGAATTCGGCGCGCACGTCTCGTCAGCCGGCGGTATCGACCAGGCGATCGACCGGATCGAGGCGATGGGCGGCGACTGCGTTCAGGTGTTCACGCAGAGCCCGCGGATGTGGCGGCCGACGATTCATCTGCCCGAGTCGGTCGACCGTTTCCAGGCACGCCGTGGCGAGGCGGGCGTCGGCGGCGTGGTCGTCCACGCGCTCTATCTCTGCAATCTCGCGACGCCCAACGACGTGATCTACGACAAGTCCGTGCAGGCACTGCGCACGACGGTCGACGCCGCGAGTGCGATCGGCGCAGACGGCGTGATCTTCCACGTCGGATCGCATCTCGGCGCGGGCTTCGAGGCCGGGCTCGAGCGCACGACCGCGGCCCTCGAGCTGATCCTCGAGCGCTGCGACGGCGACACGTGGCTGCTGATGGAGAACTCGGCGGGCTCGGGCGCGACGATCGGGCGCTCGGTCGACGAGCTGGCGACGCTCGTCGAGCGCCTCGACGGCCATCCGCGGCTCGGCCTCTGCCTGGACTCCTGCCACCTCTACGCCTCCGGTTACGACGTGACCGATCCGGCCGTCGTCGATGCGCTCGTGGCGGAGGTCGACGCGCGCATCGGCCTCGACCGCGTGCGGGCGCTGCACGTCAACGACAGCGCGGCG
Source organism: uncultured Actinomycetes bacterium (assembly GCA_963698925.1). Classification (GTDB taxonomy): domain Bacteria; phylum Actinomycetota; class Thermoleophilia; order Gaiellales; family Gaiellaceae; genus PALSA-600. The sequence continues at coordinate 267,925 of CAVOSR010000001.1, forward strand.
CCGCTCGGCTCGAACAGCGACCGCCACGCGAACATCCTCGAGGGCCTGCTGGGCGAGGGGATGGGCGCCTTCCTCGCGCACCCCGCCTTCCAGCACCTGTCTGCCTACCTCGAGGTGCCCGGAATCGAGAAGCAGGGCCCGAATGCCGAGGAGATCCGCAAGGTGCGGGAGCTGCACGCGCGCTGGACCTCCTGAACGTCGTCCCCGAACCACGTTCACGGGTGTGACATTTCGTCCTGCAGCGGCGTAAGACTCGTGAGATGACCTTCGCCCAGGCTGCCGAGGAGCACCTCGACGACGTGTACGGCTACCTCGCCTGGTTCACCGGCGACCGAGCCGCCGCCGAGGATCTGACGAGCGCCACCTTCGAGCGTGCGCTGCGGCTCTGGCACCGCTTCGACCCCGCGCGCGGCTCGGCGCAGACGTGGCTCTGCCAGGTCGCACGCACGGTCGCGCTCGACCACTTTCGCTCCGAGCGGCGCCGCACGCGCCGCGAGCAGCTCGCCGCGCAGCACGAGCGCATCGACGAGCGCTTCGTCGAAGGGCTCTCCCCGGATCTCGAAGCCGCCCTCACCGCCCTGACGGCCGGGGAGCGCGAGGTGATCGCGTTGCGCGTCGTGCTCGACGTCGACGCGACGACCGCCTCGCGCGTGCTCGGCATCTCCCCCACCAACTGCACCACGCGCCTCAACCGGGCGCTCAAGAAGCTCGAGGAGGCACTCCATGTCGCAGCGTGATCTCGTCGCAGAGTTGCGTGGCTCGCGCATCGCGGCACCCGCCGAGCTGCGCGCACACGTCCGCTCGATCGCCGCAGCCGGCGCACCCGTCTCGGGCCGCCGCTTCACGTGGCGCCGGGCACTTGTCGTCGCGCTGCCGGCCGCCGCAGCGATCGTCGCTGCGGTCGTCGTCACGCGCCCGGACAGCCAGCAGACCGCGGCTACGGATGCAGGGACCGTGACCGCGCTGCGCGCGCAGAAGGCGTTGGCGCCGCCGCTCCCGAACGTCCAGTCGGGGTCGGCAGGCGAACTCGCTCCCCAGACCGCGCCTGGACGCGTCCAGCAGTACGGTGCTTTTCTCTCGCTGCGCGTGCCAACGGCAGACGGCGTCTCCGACGGCGTCAAGCGCGCACTCCGGATCGCGTCGTCACTCGGGGGCTACCCGACGTCGGTGCATGCGAGCTCGCACGGGAAGGCTGCTTCGGCCGACCTGACACTGAAGGTGCCGCGCAACCACGTTCAGGCCGCAATCACGAGGCTGTCGGCGCTCGGGACGATCACGAGCGAGCAGGTCGACGTGCAGGACGTGCAGGCCGGTCTGAACGCGACCGACCGCACGATCGCGAGGCTGCAGGCGCAGCTCGCGACGCTGCGCGCCGCCGAGCAGACCGACGAGGTGAAGGCCAAGATCGCGGCGCTGACCGCGCGCATCCAGCGCCTGCAGCGCGAGGAGGCCGCGAAGATCCGCGCCGCGCACTTCGCGACCATCTCCCTGCACCTGCAGACGCCTACCCAGGCCGCGCCCGTGCACCACGGTCACGGGCCGTTGCACGGCCTCGGTGTGGCGCTGCGCTGGATCGGGATCGGCGCCGTCTACGCGCTCGTGCTCGGGTTGCCGCTCGTGCTGCTCGTGGGGCTCGGGTGGTGGACGGTGCGGGCCTTGCGCCGCCGCCGCGAGAACGAGCTGCTCGCGCAGTCCTGACGTTCCCCCTGAGTCTGACTCGAATCAGACTCAGGTCAGACTCAGGTCAGAGTCAGGTCAGACGTGGCGTGGGCGGATCGCCTGCACGCTGTGTCCCCCTAGGACCCGTTCAGGAGGGCGATCACCTTGAAGGTCGGCTCGCCCACCGGCAGCTCCGAGAATTCCGGATTCGGGCAGCCGAGCGCTTCACTCCGGCCCTCGTACGTGCTCTCGATCTCCGCTTTGCACATCGGCAGCGGGCGGCGGCGCGCGAGGATCGCGCCGAACCCGGGCTTGCGGGCCTCGGCGGCTCGGAGCATGTCGAGGTCGATCTCGACGTCGTAGACCTTCTGCATGCAGCCGACGTAGGTGTGCCCCCACGCCTCGTACGAGTAGACGAACGGGCAGGCGCGCGCGAGGCAGGCACCGGGATAGACGACCTTGTCGCAGTGAACCTGACAGCGACGGCATTCCATCTCGTCCTGGGGACGAAGCGGGAGCGCCGCGGCTGCGGTCTGCTCGGGTGTCATGGAGACATTGTCCGAGCCGTTGCGGATGCCCGCAAGTCTTGACTTTCGCGCGTCAGCGCGCTAGTCGCCGCACCGCGTTCAGCACGTCCATCGGCGTGAACGCCATGAAGTCGGGCTCGATCGCGGGAGTGTCGTCTGCTCTGAACCACAGCGCTTGGACGGTCGTCATACCCACGTTCGCCGCTCCCTGCACATCGGTGTCGAGCCGGTCGCCGACGAACATCGCCGAGAGCGGATCGACGCCGAGCTCGTCGAGCGCGAGGCGGAAGATCCCGGCGTCGGGCTTGCGCATCCCGACCTCGCTCGAGATGACGATCACGTCGAGCAGCTCGGTCAGCCCGGCCCGCTCGATGTCTCGTCGGAGCACGCGCCCGGGATCGGGCCAGGAGTTCAGCACGACGCCGGTCTTGATCCCGCGTGAGCGCAGCGCCTCGAGCAGCGCCTGTGCCGAGCCGAGCACCTGGAACGCCGGCGCCCAGGCGTCGTGCTCGGCGTCGATGAACGCGTCGAGCTCGTCCTCGCTTGCCTCGCCGAGCAGCTCGAGGAGCAGCGACTCGTACGCCTCGTCGGGTGTGCCGCGCTCGACGACGCGGTCGCGGTGGCGCAGGGTGAATGCCGCAGGATCGTCCTCGCGACCGATCGCACGCAGGCCGGCGCGATGCCCCTCGGCGAGGAGCTCGTCGTCCCAGGTGAACTGGACCAGTGTGTTGTTCCAGTCGAAGAGAACGGCCTCGACCACAGGTATGGCTAGGGTAGCCGCGTGGTTCGGAGGATCCTCTGGGGGCTGCTCGCTCTCGCGCCGCTCGTCCTCGTTGCCCGTTTCCTCCTCCACCTCGGGGAGACCCCGCTGTTCGTGCTGTCCGCGATCGCGCTGATGCCGCTCGCCTGGCTGATCGGCGAGGCGACGGAGCACGCCGCGGAGCACACGGGGCCCGGCGTCGGCGGCTTCCTCAACGCCAGCTTCGGCAACGCGCCCGAGCTGATCATCGCCCTCTTCGCCGTCGCAGGGAATCTCCCGGCAGTCGTTCGCGGCTCGCTGACCGGCTCGGTCGTCTCGAACATCCTGCTCGTGCTGGGCGCCGCCATGATCGCCGGTGGCGACGGCAAGGTCGACGCCCGCTCGCTGCGCTGGCAACTCGCCGCCGTGCTCGGTTCGGTGGCGCTGCTCCTCGTCGTCGCGATCCCGTCGTGGAACGGCCTGCCCGAGCGGCACAGCCTCTACCTGCTCTCGATCCCGGTCTCGATCGTGCTGCTGCTCGCGTACGTCGTGATCACGGTGCGCAACCTGCGGATCCACCGCGCGGCCGAGCGCCAGGAGGCAGCGGGCGGCGCCTGGTCGTTGCGCAAGTCGCTGCTGCTGCTCGCCGTCGCGACCGTCGCGACCGCGTTCGTCTCCGAGACGCTGGTGCACTCGCTCGACCACTTCGGCCGGGCGGTCGGCTTGAACGAGTTCTTCATCGCCGTCGTGATCGTGGCGATCGTCGGCAATGCCGCCGAGCACGGCGGTGCGATCGTGATCGCGCACCGCGGCAACACGACGCTCGCGACCGAGATCGCGGTCACCTCCTCGATGCAGGTGGCGCTGTTCGTCACGCCGGCGGTCTGCCTCCTCTCAGCGTTCGTCGGCCGCGGGCTGCCGCTCTCCTTCCGGGCGATCGAGATCTTCGCGATGGCCGCATCCGCCGCGTTCGCGACCTTCGTGATCTGGGACGGGCGCTCGCGCCGCTGGGAAGGCTTCATGCTGGTCGGCGTCTACGTGCTCGCCATCGGCATGTTCTTCGTGCTCGGCTAGGCCTTGAACGGCTCCTGGGCGCGCGTGAACGCGTAGCCCGCCCAGATCATCCGCCCGCCGTCGACGCGCAGCCGCTCGCCTCGCTCGCGGCCGGCCGAGGCGAGCCAGCCGTCTCCGTCCCGCTCGAACTCCGTCTCGCCCTTCCCGGGCGGCGCGGCTGCGAACTTCGCGCGCAGCGTCCCGCCCTGCCACCAGAAGAGGAACTCGTTCCCCTCCGACCACCACCTCCCGAGCAGCGGACGCACGTCGGCCGGCGGCTCCTCCTCCGGCACCCACGGCTCGACCGGCGCCGGCCAGATCCCGGCCGCCTCCTTGGCCAGCGCGATCGCGAGCAGGTCCATGTTGCCGCGCGTGCCCGAGTTGGTGAGGCCCGCCGCGCCGAGACCGGTCTTGCGGTTGACGTAGACGCCTGCGAGGTGCCCGGCCATCGCACCACCGTGACCACCGTAGATCGCTCCGTCGCTGTTGTAGAGCATGATCCCGAGCCCCCACGCGAGCGTCCATTCGTCGGGGTAGTACATGACCTGCGGGAACCACATCTCGTCGATCACCTTCGCGTCCAGCACCCCGTCGGCGCCCTCGGCGAGGAACGAGGCCCAGCGGCTCAGATCCTCGACCGTCGACCAGAGTTGGCCCGCCGCCGCGGTGCCGGCCATGTCCGTCTCGGGCTCCAGCCAGACCGTGCGCGCATACTCGTCGACGAGGTAGCCCTGCGCCTGCGGCGCCTGCGGTTCCCACGATGTGCGCGCGAGCCCGAGCGGCCGGATGATCCGCTCGTCCACGTACCGCATGTAGGGCAGGCCGCTCTTGCGCGCGACGACCTGGCCGAGCAGCGCGAAGGCGAGGTTCGAATAGTGGTGCTGCTCGCCCGGCCGGGAGACGAACTCGATGCTGCTCATCGACTCGACCAGCTGCTCTTCGGTCGGTGAGTCGCCGGTGACGAACATCTCCCCCGCCTCGCGTTGCAGGCCCGAGAGGTGCGCGAGCAGACGACGGATCGTCGGCGTGCCGTTCGCGATGCCGTCGATGTGCTGCTCGAGCCGGTCGTCCAGGTCGAGCTCACCCGCCGCGTACAGCTGCATGACGGCGGTCGCGGTGAACGTCTTGGTGATCGAGCCGATGCGGTACTGCGTGTCGGGAGTTGCGGCGCGATCGTCCGCGTAGCTCGCACTGCCGACGGCTGCCGACCAGAGAATCTCGCCTTTGCGGCCGACCGCGGCCGCAACCGACGGCAGCCGGTCGGCCTGGCGTTCCGCGAGCAGGCGGTCGAGCGCGGCTTCAGGCGCGGACATGGGCTCCCAACGCTTCCGGGACGGCACCGAGAGCGTGCTCGACATCCTCGTCGGTGAGGTCGAGGTGCGTGACCGCACGCAGCACCCCCGGCCTGGTCTGCGAGAGCCCGACATCGTGCGCGGCGAGGCGCTCGAGCGCGTCGTACTCGTCGATGCCGAGCTCGCCGACGCGCACCTGCACGAAGTTGGTCTCGACGAGCTCCAGGTCGACCGGCAGCCCCGCGCCCGCCCACCCTTCGGCGAGCCGGCGCGCTCGGGCGTGATCCTCGGCGAGCCGCTCGACGTTGTGGTCGAGGGCGTAGATCCCGGCGGCGGCGACGATCCCCGCCTGGCGCATCGCACCGCCGAAGCGATGCTTCTCGACCCGCGCCCGCCGCATCAGCTCGTGCGGAGCCTGCGATCAGCGCCCCGAGCGGGCACCCGAGGCCCTTCGAGAGACAGAGCGTGACCGTGTCGGCGAGGCCGGCGAGCTCGCGCGCGGGGACGCCCGAGGCGACCGCCGCATTCATCAGGCGCGCCCCGTCGAGGTGCACGCGCAGGCCGAGCTCGCGCGCCGTCGCGACGACCTCGCGCAGCTCGTCGAGCGGCCACACCGTCCCGCCCGCGGTGTTGTGCGTGTTCTCGAGCGCGACGATCGAAGTCCGCGGCGTCCAGTAGTCACCCTCGGTCCACGCGGTCGCGCGCAGCTGCGCCGGCGAGATGCGGCCGCGGAAGCCCGGCAGCCCTCGCGTCTGCAGCCCGGAGTGGAAGGCCGCGCCGCCGAGCTCGGAGACCATGATGTGCGCGCGCTCCTCCACGAGCAGCTCCGTGCCGGGCTCGCCGAGGATCCGCAGCGCGATCTGGTTGCCCATCGTCGCCGTCGGCAGGTAGACCGCCTCCTCGTGCCCGAGGAGCTCGGCGCCGCGCTGCTCGAGCTCGAGCACCGTCGGGTCCTCGCGCTCCTGCTCGTCGCCGACCTCGGCATGTGCCATCGCCTCGCGCATCGCGGTGGAGGGTTTCGTCTGCGTGTCGGAACGGAGGTCGACCACGTCGCGCCAATCTAACGGCGATGATTCGACGCGTGCAGGGCCACGACCCGTACACGCTGCCACCGGGACTGCCGGTGCCCCAGGACGACGGGGCAGCAGACCACCTCCCGGGCGCCCGCATTCCGTCGCTGGTGCTCGAGTCGTCGCAAGGCCCGGTCGACCTCGCCGAGCTGTGCGCGGGCCTCGGCGTCCTCTACGTCTATCCCCGCACCGGCACGCCCGGCGTCGACCCGCCGGCCGGCTGGGACGAGTTCCCCGGCGCGCGCGGCTGCACGCCGCAGTCGTGCGCCTTCCGCGACCACGCGCAGGAGCTCGCCGACCTCGGTGCGCTCGTCGCCGGCCTGTCGGCGCAGCCGCTCGCCGAGCAGCTCGAGTTCGCAGAGCGGACGCACATGCCGTATCCCGTGCTCGCCGATCCGGAACGGCGGGCGGCGCAGGCGCTGGGGCTGCCGACGTTCACGATCGCGGGGATGCGCCTCTACCGCCGTCTCGCGCTCGTGGCCCGGGAACGGCGGATCGAGCGGGTCTTCTATCCCGTGTTCCCGCCCGACCGCAACGCGGCCGACGTGGTCGCATACCTCCGGGCTACCGTGGCCTGATGGATCTCGACCGCGTCGCCGAGGCGCTCGCCGATGAGCCCGACTACCGCGCGCGCCAGGTGTGGGAATGGGCTGCGCGCGGCGCCAGCTCCTACCGCGAGATGACGAACGTCTCGACGGCGCTCCGGGCCCGGCTCGAGGAGGACGTGCCGTTCTCGACGCTCGAGCTCGTCCACGAGGCACGCTCGATCGACGGCACGGTCAAGGCGCTCTTCCATACGCACGAGGGTCACCCGCTGGAAGCGGTGTTGATGCGCTTCCGCGATGGCCGCAGATCGGTCTGCGTGTCGTCGCAGTCGGGCTGCCCGTTGACCTGCACGTTCTGCGCGACCGGGCAGATGCAGTTCCGCCGCAACCTGACAGAGTGGGAGATCCTCGATCAGGCGCTGTACTTCCGGCGCAAGGAGCAGATCGACCACGTCGTCTTCATGGGCATGGGCGAGCCGATGCTCAACGTCGACGCCGTCTTCGCCGCGGCGCGGCGGCTGCCGGACGTCGGCGTGACGCACCGGCGGACGACCGTCTCCACCGTCGGCTGGCTCCCCGGGCTGACGCGCTTCGTCGACGAGGTGGAGGAGCCGGTCAGGCTCGCGCTCTCGCTGCACGCTCCCGCCGACGCGCTGCGGAGCGAGATCATGCCCGTCAACGACCGCTATCCGCTCGACGACGTCCTCGCCGAGTGTCTCCGCTACTTCGAGCTGCGGCGGCGCAAGGTGTTCGTCGAGTACGTGATGCTCGACGGGGTCAACGACTCCGTCGAGCATGCGACGGAGTTGGCCGAGCTGCTGGACAGCCACGTCTTCAAGGTCAACCTGATCCCGTACAACCCGACGGGGATGTACGACGGCTCGTCGCGCGAGCGCATCCAGGACTTCAAGGACACCCTGCATACGGCAGGTTTTTCGCCGACCGTCCGCCTCACGCGCGGCCGCGACATCGCGGCAGCCTGCGGGCAGCTCGCGGCGACTGGTTAGACGTCGCGAGGACGCGGTCGCCGGGCTGCGCACACGGTCACTGCTCGCGCCGACGACGTGCCCGAGCGCGGCGACGCGGACGCTTGTCGCAGAGCGACCGGGCTCAGCTGCCGGGGCCGAACTCTTGCGTGTCGGCCGAGGCGAGATAGCTGCCGTCCGGGCCGTAGAGCACGAAGTGGACCAGGAGAGGCGAGTTGATCACGCGCTTCGGGATCTGCACCGTCTGCGTGTCGGTGGCGACGGGCACGGTGGTGACATAGCGGTGGATGACCTTCTCCGTCTCGGACTCGCTGCCGAGGAGGGCATCGACGAGGCCGTACTCGAGCGTGATCTTCTTCCCGGCCAGGCCGCCGACCTTGACCTTCGCGGACGCGGTCACGCCTGCCCCGGTCTCCTCGGCCTTCGCGTCGGACACCTCCGCGACGAGGCCTTTCGGCTTGTTCGCGGCCGATGCGCCGACGCCGCCGTTGTTCTTGGCGCCGCCGCAGCCGGCGAGCAGGAGCAGTCCAAGGAGCATGAGCAAGAGGCGCAGCACGCGAGCCATTGTGGCGAAACCCGTGAGGGAGACCGGTCGGTACCCTCATCGCCGATGCCTGCCGCCTCCGCCCAGCGCTCGGACCTCCGCAACGTCGCGATCGTCGCGCACGTCGACCACGGCAAGACGACGCTCGTCGACGCGATGCTCTGGCAGTCGGGCTCCTTCCGCGAGAACCAGGACGTCAACGAGCGCGTGATGGACTCCGGCGACCTCGAGCGCGAGAAGGGCATCACGATCCTCGCCAAGAACACGTCGGTGCAGCGCGGCGACGTGAAGATCAACATCGTCGACACGCCCGGCCACGCCGATTTCGGCGGCGAGGTCGAGCGCGGTCTGACGATGGTCGACGGCATCCTCCTGCTCGTCGATGCGTCGGAAGGGCCGCTGCCGCAGACGCGTTTCGTCCTGCGCAAGGCTCTCGAGCGCCGGCTGCCCGTGGTGCTCGTCGTCAACAAGGTCGACCGTCCGGACGCCCGCGTCGAGGAGGTCGTGAACGAGGTCTACGAGCTCTTCCTCGACCTCGACGCGACCGAGTCGCAGATCGAGTTCCCGATCGTCTACGCCGTCGCCCGCGATGGCCGCGCGGGGCTGGACCCTGCGGCGCTCGCGGACAGCCTCGATCCACTCTTCGAGACGCTGCTCGAGACGATTCCGCCGCCGTCGTACGACCCCGAGCATCCGTTGCAGGCGCTGGTCACGAACCTGGACGCCTCGGCGTACGTCGGGCGGCTCGCGCTGCTGCGCGTCCGGCACGGCACGTTGCGCAAGGGCCAGCAGATCGCCTGGTGCCGCGCGAACGGCGAGATCGAGAACGCTCGCGTGACGGAGCTCTTCGTCACGCAGGCGCTCGATCGCGTGCCCGCAGACGAGGCAGGGCCGGGCGAGATCGTCGCGCTCGCGGGCCTGCCCGAGGTCACGATCGGCGAGACGATCGCCGACCCCGAGGATCCGCGCCCGCTGCCCGTGACGTCGGTCGACGAGCCGAGCCTCTCGATCACGGTCGGGATCAACACCTCCCCGCTCGCCGGCACCGAGGGCACGCGCCTGACCGCGAGCCAGGTCAAGCAGCGGCTCGACCAGGAGCTCGTCGGCAACGTCTCGCTGCGCGTGCTCCCGACCCAGAGGCCGGACACCTGGGAAGTGCAGGGACGCGGCGAGCTGCAACTGGCGGTACTCGCCGAGATCATGCGGCGCGAGGGCTTCGAGCTGACGATCGGCAAGCCGGAGGTGCTCGTGCGGGAGATCGACGGGAAACGCCACGAGCCGGTCGAGCGCGTCGCGATCGACGTGCCGGAAGACTACGTCGGCGTCGTCACGCAGCTGCTGGCGCTCCGGAAGGGCCGGATGCAGCAGATGGTCAACCACGGAACCGGCTGGGCGCGGATGGAGTACCTGGTGCCTGCACGCGGGCTGATCGGCTTCCGCACGGAGTTCCTGACGGAGACGCGCGGCGCCGGGATCATGCACCACGTCTTCGAGCGCTGGGAGCCGTGGTTCGGCGAGCTGCGGACGCGGCCGACCGGCAGCCTCGTCGCCGACCGGCGCGGCGCCGCGACGGGCTTCGCGATCGAGAACCTGCAAGAGCGCGGCTCGCTCTTCATCGCGCCGACGGACGAGCTCTACGAGGGGATGATCGTCGGCGAGAACGCGCGCCGCGAGGATCTCGACGTCAACGCCTCGAAGCCGAAGAAGCTGACGAACATGCGCGCCTCGTCGGCGGACGAGCTGATCCGCCTCATCCCGCCCCGCCCGCTCTCCCTCGAGCAGGCGCTGGAGTTCATCCGCGACGACGAGTGCGTCGAGGTGACGCCGAAGTCGATCCGCCTGCGCAAGGTCGAGCTGAACGCCTCGAAGCGCGCCTCCCTCGCCTCGAAGGCGAAGCGGGAGCGCGAAGCCGTCGCCACCTGACGGCACCGGGGGAAATCACAGCGGCCGGGCCGGCACGAGCCTGGAGGCAGTGAAGCGGCGTGGTGAACCACCGATCGGGTGCTTGGTCAAGCGTCCTTGATCGATCACAGTGATCAACACGGAGGCCCGATGCGGCGTGGCCTTCGGAGCAACAAACGGAGGCCTGATGCGGCGTGGCCTTCATCGGATCACCCCTAGCGGCAACGAAGGAGCGGCATGGCTGAACAGGATCTGCGGCGCAAGCTCAGCGCATTTGCATCGGGCGGTTTGTTCTTCCGGATGCTCACGCGGTACTAGCCCGGCGGAACGAGGGCACAAGTTGCGGCTGGCACCGTCGGGCGGGACGGTGCCGGGCCGCAAGAGCCCCGGCTGACCTCACCGACACATTGTCCGGGGCAGCCGTCGAGTCACGCGCGACACCTCCCGGACAGGCCCCACCGAGACCAGTCCGGTGGCAGCCACTGTGAAGTGCGCTTCACATCCCAGACAGGCCCCACCGAGACCAGTCCGGTGGCAGCCACTGTGAAGTGCGCTTCACATCCCGGACAGGCCTCACTGAGACCTGTCCTGGGCAGCGTCGTCGACGCGCCCCCGATTCGCCGAGTGAATCAGGCAGTTGCCGGAGCCGACGGCGAGGTCGCGGCTTCGCGCTCGACGTGGGGCACTCAGATCTGCGGAGGGTCCGGTTCGGGCTCCGTCGGCAGAGGTGTCGGGTCCGGCGTGGGTGTCGGAGGTTCGAGTGTCATGCCCGGGTCCTTCCCCGGCAGGACGCTCCGCACACCCACGCGCGGTTGGTCTAGGCGGTCGCCAGGCGGGCCGTGCAGCTCGCGAGGCCGCGCTTCTCGAGGTACTGCTGGTGGTAGTCCTCCGCCTCCCAGAAGGGCGGCGCATCCTCGATCGACGTCGCGACCGGCCGGCTGAGCCGCGCCTGCACCTGAGCCCGCGAGGCCTCGGCCGCGGCACGCTGGTCGTCGCCGTCGACGAAGATCACCGAGCGGTACTGCTTCGCCGACGTCCGGCCCCTGCCGGTCGACCTGCGTCGGATCGTGCTCGGCCCAGAACGTCGCGAGCAGCCGCTCGTACGGCACCTGCGCCTCGTCGTAGGTGACCTCGACGACCTCGGCGTGGCCGGTGTCGCTGTAACAGACCTGCTCGTAGCTCGGGTGCTCGACGTCGCCGCCGGCGTAGCCGACGCGTGTCTTGCTGACGCCGTCGATGCGCCGGAACGCCGCCTCGACGCCCCAGAAGCAGCCGGCGCCGAACGTCGCTGTTCTTTCCATCGCTAGACCTCCTCCAGCTTCAGCGCCGCCGAGTTGATGCAGTAGCGGACGCCGGTCGGTTGCGGGCCGTCCGGGAACACGTGCCCGAGGTGGCCGCCGCAGGCGGCGCACATGACCTCGGTGCGCACCATGCCGTAGGTGACGTCGGTCTCCTCGTCGATCGCCTCGGCGCTCGCGGGCGACGAGAAGGCGGGCCAGCCGCAGCCGGAGTCGTACTTCGCGTCGGACGCGAACAGCTCGGCGCCGCAGCCGGCGCACTGGTAGACGCCGTCCTCGAACGTGTGGTCGTACTCGCCGGTGAACGGGCGCTCGGTGCCCTTCTCGCGCAGCACGTGGTACTGCTCGGGGCTCAGCTCTGCACGCCACTCGGCTTCGGTCTTCTCGACCTTGTTGGTCAAGCGTTCTCCTTCGTCTCGGGGTCTGCCATATAGACCGTTTGGAGCTCGATTCGTTACCGGTTCACCGTCGACATGTCCGGGTAGCGGTCGCCGTCGGCGGCGCCCGGCGGAAACGCCTCGTCCAGGCGGCGCAGGTCCTCCTCCGAGAGCTCCACCTCCGCCGCAGCGGCGTTCTCCTCGAGAAAGCGGACTCGTTTGGTGCCCGGGATCGGGACGACGTCGTCGCCCTGGGCGAGCACCCAGGCGAGCGCGAGCTGGCTCGGCGTGACGCCCTTCTCGGCCGCGAGCTCCTCGACCTGAGCGACGAGCTCGAGGTTGTGCCGGAGGTTGTCGCCCTGGAAGCGCGGCCCGCGCCGGCGGAAGTCCTTCGCGTCGAGGTCGTCGACCGACGTGATCCGACCCGTCAGAAAGCCTCGGCCGAGCGGGCTGTAGGCCACGAAACCGATGCCGAGCTCGCGCACGGTCGGGATGATCTCGGTCTCCGGATCGCGCGTCCAGAGCGACCACTCGCTCTGCAGCGCCGTGATCGGATGCACGGCGTGTGCGCGCCGGATCGTCGCCGCCGACGCCTCCGAGAGACCGAGGTGCCGCACCTTGCCCGCCTCGACGAGCTCCTTCATCGCCCCGACGGTCTCCTCGATCGGCGTCTCGTTGTCCACGCGGTGCTGGTAGTAGAGATCGATGTGATCGACGCCGAGCCGCGCGAGGCTCGCGTCGCAGGCTTCGCGCACGTAGTCGGGGCGGCCGCTGATCCCGAGAAAGCTGCCGTCCTCCCCGCGCCGGCTGCCGAACTTCGTCGCGAGCACGACCTGGTCGCGCCGGCCGGCGATCGCCTTGCCGACGAGCCGCTCGTTCGTGAACGGCCCGTACATGTCGGCGGTGTCGAGGAGCGTGATCCCGAGCTCGAGCGCCCGATGGATCGTCCTGATCGCCTCATCCTCGTCGGCGGTCCCGTAGAACTCCGACATCCCCATGCAGCCGAGCCCCAGCTCGGAGACGTGCAATCCCTGTCCCAGCGTTCTCGTGTCCATGCCTGCACCGTGCCAGACCGAGTGCGGGCGGCGTGTTTCGTACGATGCCGAGATGAGCGACTATTCGATCCAGAACATCAAGGAGCTGGAGGACAGCGCCGTCAAGTTCGGGCTCTCTCCTCAGGTCGAGGCGCGTTTCGGCCGCAGCGCACTCGACGCCCAGAAGAGCGGCATCAGCTACCAGCGCTTCCAGGCGGGCTACCGGCAGGCGTTCGGCCACGTGCACAAGGAGCAGGAGGAGACCTACGTGATCGTCTCCGGCGGCGGTCGCGTCAAGATCGGCGACGAGGTCTTCGACGTGAAGCAGTGGGACGCGATCCGGGTCGCGGCGAAGACGCCGCGCGCGTTCGAGGCAGGCGACGAGGACCTCGTGCTGATTGCCTTCGGCGCCGGCGAGAGTGGCGACGCCGACATGCTGCAGGACTTCTGGCCGGCCGACTCCTCCTAGACCTCGTCCTCGGCTTCCTCCGCCTGTTCTCCCAGCTCCACGATGTCACCGTCGTGGAAGAGCACGCCCTCGCAGGCGACGCGCCACTTCGGCTTCTGCCGGAGCAGGAACTCGAGGTCCATCGCGAAGTGCTTGAACTCCTCCTGCTGCGCGTTCTCCATGATCGCCTTGGCGTCCTTGTCCTGCTCGACGTCGAGGCGCTGCTCGTACCAGTCGATCGCCTCCGCCTCCTCGATCAGCGACTGGATCATGCGGGCGAACGTCCGCGTCTTCTGCGACAGCTCGTCCGGCGGTTCGTGGTACTGGTCGAAGCCCATGGCTCTGCGTCACGCTCCCTTCTGCGCTTCCAGTTGACGGCTGCCCGCGCCTGACGGCGCGTGGTGGTGCTCGAAGCCGTAGCGGACGACCGGCTGCTTCGCGGCCCGCACCTCGTCGAGTCGGCGCACCGGACGGTCGTGCGGCGCCTCGCGGATCACGTCGGGGTCCTCGGCGGCCTCCCGCGCGATCGCGAGCATCGCGTCGCAGAACGCGTCGAGGGTCTCCTTCGCCTCCGACTCGGTCGGCTCGATCATCAACGCCTCGGGCACGATCAGCGGGAAGTAGATGGTCGGCGGGTGGAACCCGTAGTCCATCAGCCGCTTGGCGACGTCGAGGGCGCTGATCCCGTGCTCGCGCTTCAGGTTGCGCGCGCTCAGTACGAACTCGTGCATGCACAGCCGGTCGAAGGGCAGTTCGTACGCATCCTTGAGACGGGCCAGCATGTAGTTCGCATTCAGCACCGCGACCTCGCTCATCTCGCGCAAGGCCGGCCCGTAGGCGCGGATGAATGCATACGACCGGACGAAAACGCCGAACGGGCCGGTGAAGGCGCGTACCTTCCCGATCGACTGCGGGCGGTCGTAGTCGAGCCGGAACGCGTCCCCGTCCTTGACGACGACCGGCACCGGCAGGAACGGCTCGAGGCTCTTGCGCACGGCGATCGGGCCGCCGCCGGGACCGCCGCCACCGTGCGGCTGCGAGAACGTCTTGTGCAGGTTGATGTGGACGACGTCGAAGCCCATGTCGCCGGGACGCGAGATCCCGCAGACGGCGTTCAGGTTCGCGCCGTCGTAGTACATGAGCGCACCGACGCTGTGGAAGATGTCGCGGATCTCCTCGATGTTCTCGTCGAACAGCCCGAGCGTCGACGGGTTCGTCAGCATCGAGACCGGCCGTGTGCTCGTCGACCTTGCCGCGCAGACCCTCGACGTCGATGTTCCCGCGCGCATCGGTCTTCACCGGCGTCAGCTCGTAGCCGGCCATCGTCACGCTCGCGGGGTTCGTGCCGTGCGCTGAGTCCGGGATCACGATCTTGCGGCGCGTCTCGTCCTCCCCGCGCGCCTGGAAGTACGCGCGAAAGAGCATCAGCCCCGTCAGCTCGCCCTGGCTGCCGGCCGCGGGCTGGAGCGACACTGCGTCGAGGCCCGTCACCTCGAGCAGGATGTTCTGGAGCTCCCACTCGAGCTCGAGCGCGCCCTGCGCCGCGTCGTCCTCGACGAGCGGATGCAGGTTCGCGAAGCCGGGCAGCCCGACCACCCGCTCATTGACGCGCGGGTTGTACTTCATCGTGCAGCTGCCGAGGGGATAGAAGCCCGTGTCGATCCCGAAGTTGCGCGTCGAGAGCTGCGTGAAGTGACGGAGCACCTCGGGCTCGGCGAGCTCCGGCAGGCGCGCCGGCTCCTTCCGCGCCAGCTCGGCCGGAACCTCGGGGACAGGCAGGTCGGGACGCGGCACCCCGAGGCCGCGGCGGCCGGCCTGCGATTTCTCGTAGATCAGCTTCATGCCGCCAGCGCCTCGACGAGCCGGTCGATCTCGTCGACGGTCCGCTTCTCGGTCACCGCGACGAGCAGCGCGTCGTCGAGCCCTGGATAGTCGCGACCGAGCGGATAGCCGGCGTAGATGCCCTGCGCGCGGGCCGCGGCGAGCGCCTCGCGTGCATTGCGCCCGGTGCGCACGACGAACTCCTTGAACGTCGCCTGCTTCGGGAACGCGAGCTCGAGCCCCGCACCCGTGAGCCGTTCCTTCGCGTACGCCGTCAACGCCATGCACGTCTCACCGAGCTCGCGCAACCCGTTGGGGCCGAGCAGGCTCAGGTGCACGAGCCCGGCGAGCGCGAGCAGCGTCTGGTTCGTGGTGATGTTCGACGTCGCCTTCTCGCGGCGGATGTGCTGCTCGCGCGTCTGCAGCGTCAGCACGAAGCCGCGCTCCCCATCCGCGTCGACGGTCTCGCCGACGATTCGGCCCGGCAGCCGGCGGATGTAGTCCGAGCGCGCGGCGAGGAAGCCGTAGTGCGGGCCCCCATAGCTCATCGCGTTGCCGGCGGGCTGCCCCTCGCCGATCGCCATCGCACAGCCGTAGGCTCCGGGCGCTTCGAGCAGGCCGAGCGAGGTCAGGTCGACGTGCGCAACCGGCAGCGCACCGGCCTCGCTCGCGGCGGCCGCGAGCCCGGGAGCCCCCTCGAGGCAGCCGAAGAAGTTCGGGGTCTGAAAGATCACGGCCGCTGCGTCCTGCGCCGCCTCGCGCACGCGCTCCGGGTCGGTGACGCCGCCCTCGTGCGGCACCACGACCACCTCGAGCCCGAAGCCCGGCGCGTAGGTGCGCACCACCTGCCGCACCTGCGGGCTCGTCGCCTCCGTGATCACGATCTTCGACCGGCCGGTCGCATGCTTGGCGACGAAGCAGGCGTCGGCTGCGACGGTCGACCCGTCGTACCCCGACGCGTTCGAGACGTCCATGCCGGTCAGCTCGCAGATCGCGGTCTGGTACTCGAACACGGCCTGTAGGACTCCCTGCGACATCTCAGGCTGGTAGGGCGTGTACGCGGTCAGCAGCTCGCCGCGCTGCAGCACCGCATCGACGACCGCCGGGACGTGGTGGTCGTAGACGCCTGCGCCGAGGAAGCAGACCTCGTCGACGACGTTCTTCGCCGCGAGCTCCTCGAGGTGCCGCTGCAGCTCTGCCTCGGGCAGCGCGGGCGCGAGCGCGAGCTCGCGTGCGTAACGCACCGCCTGCGGGATGTCGCGGAAGAGCTCCGCGACCGAGTCGACGCCGATCTCCGCGAGCATCGCCTCACGGTCGGCGTCGGTGAGCGAGAGGAAGCTCACGGCTTCCGCCCCGGCACCGGAAACGCCGGTACCTGCGCTCTCTGTGCGGCTCCGTCGAGCCTACGCCGCATCGACTTGCTGCTGATAGTCGGCAGCGCTGAGCAGCTGCTCGCGCTCGTCCGGGCTCGTCATCCGGATGCGGATCAGCCAACCGTCGCCATAGGGATCGTCGTTGACCGTCTCGGGCGCGTCGACGACCTTCTGGTTCACCTCGAGCACCTCACCGGAGAGCGGCGAGATCAGGTCGGAGACCGCCTTCACCGACTCGACCTCGCCGTACGACGTGTCCTTGCCGACCGTTGCGCCGACGTCCGGCGGCTCGTAGTGCACGAGCTCGCCGAGCGCGTCCTGCGCGTGCCACGTGACGCCGAGCAGCGCCTCGTCACCGTCGATGCGAGCCCAATCGTGCTCCGGGTGGTACAGCAGGTCGTCGGGATAGGACTCGCTCGCCGCCATCAGCTGGAGGTCTCCTTCGTGTAGAGGGGTTTCTTTGCGACTTCCGCGGTGCGCGGCCGGCCGCGCACGTCGACCACGAGCCCGGTGCCCGGCTTCGCCTGCGCCGCCGGGACGTAGGCGAGCCCGATCCCGACGTCGAGCATCGGCGAGAGCGAGCCCGAGGTGACCTCTCCGCCACCCTCGACCGGCATGCCCTGCCGCGGGATCGCCTTCTCGGTCATGCGGAACGGCACGAGCCTCTGCTCCGGCCCCCGTTCTTTGACCGCACGCAACCGCTCGACGCCCGTGAACTCGGTCTCGAGCGCGCATGCCCAGCCGAGTCCGGACGAGATTGCGTCCCACTGCGGGCCGATGTCGTTCCCATGCAGCGGGTAGCAGACCTCGAGGCGCAGCGTGTCGCGTGCGCCGAGGCCGCAGGGCACGACACTGCGCGCGAGGATCGCGTCCCACAGCGCAGGCGCGTCGTCCTCCATGCAGGCGAGCTCGACGCCGTCTTCGCCCGTGTACCCGGTGCGGTTGACCATCACTTCGATCCCGTCGAGCTCGGAGAGCTCGAACGTGAAGGCCTTGCCCGGCGGGAGGCCGAGCCGTTCCAGCGCCTTCGGCCCCTGCACGGCGAGCAAGGCGTAGTCGTCGGAGACGTCGCGCACGTCGGAGCCGCGAAGCTCATGGTCCTTCAGCCACCGGTGCACGGCGTCGCGGTTCGACGCGTTGACGATCAGGAGGTAACGGTGCTCGCTGAGCCGGTAGGTGATCAGGTCGTCGACGATCCCGCCCGACTCGGTCGTCAGCAGCGTGTACTGCGCCTCGCCGGGCGACAGCTTGTCGATGTCGTTCGAGAGCATCGACTGCAGGAGGTCACGCGCCGTCGGCCCCTCCACCTCGATCTCGCCCATGTGCGAGACGTCGAAGACGCCGGCGTCGGTGCGCACGGCCCGGTGCTCCGGGATCACCCCCTCGTACTGCACGGGCATCTCCCAACCCGCGAACGGAACGAGTCGCGCGCCCGCCGCCACGTGGCGGTCGTAGAGCGGCGTCCGGCGCAGCGTCTGCATCGGGGCGATGCTAACCGTCACCCCTCGGCGGGCCGTGCGGCAACCGCCTTCCGAAACGTCGAAGCCCCGCCCGGGTGGCAGAGCCTCGGCTCCTAGGCGTCGGTCAGTCGTCCCGGAGGAATGACGGCACCTCGAGCGAGTCGCCGGCGTCGAACTCGGGGCTGCGGGAGCCGGCGAGCGGCGTGCTCTCCTGGGCCGCCGCCGTACGCCCGCGGCGGCGACGCTGGACGCCGAAGCCGGTGGCGATCACGGTCACGCGCACCTCGTCGCGTAGGTTCTCGTCGATCACGGCGCCGAAGATCACGTTCGCGTTCTGATCGGCTGCACCGGTGACCACCTCGGCGGCCTCGTTGACCTCGAACAGGCCGAGGTCGGGTGGGCCGCTGATGTTGAGCAGGATGCCGGTCGCGCCCTCGATCGACGACTCGAGCAGCGGCGAGCTGACGGCCGTCCGCGCGGCCTCGCCGGCGCGGTTCTCGCCCTGGCCCTGGCCGATCCCCATCAGCGCCGAGCCGGCGTCGCGCATGATCGTGCGCACGTCGGCGAAGTCGAGGTTGACGATGCCGGGGACCGTGATCAGGTCCGTGATGCCCTGGACGCCCTGGCGCAGGATGTCGTCCGCCATCTTGAACGCGTCGGAGAGCGGTGTCTTCTTCTCGACGACCTGCAGCAGCCTGTCGTTCTCGATCACGATCAGCGTGTCTACCTTGTCGGAGAGCTCGTTGATCCCCTGCTCGGCCTGCTGCGCGCGGCGGCGGCCCTCGAACGAGAACGGTCGCGTCACGACACCGACGGTCAGCGCCTCGAGCTCGCGCGCAATCTCGGCAACGATCGGTGCGCCACCCGTGCCGGTGCCGCCACCCTCGCCCGCTGTGACGAAGATCATGTCGGCGCCCTTCAGCGCCTCCTTCAGCTCGTCGCGCGACTCGGTCGCGGCCTCGCGGCCGACGTTCGGGTCGGCGCCTGCGCCGAGACCCCGCGTCGCCTTCGCGCCGATGTGGATCTTCACGTCGGCGTCGCAACCGAGCAGCGCCTGCGCGTCGGTGTTGACGGCCACGAACTCGACGCCCGTGACGCCCGCGTCGACCATGCGGTTGACGGCGTTCGTGCCGCCGCCGCCGACGCCGACGACCTTGATCACGGCCAGATAGTTACCGGAGCGTTCTCTCATTGAATGTGGCTCGACCTCAAGCTCGAGTGCACGGTTGGGGCAATGCGGGGGCGGTCGAGCGCCTCCTTACTTCGGAGGGTACGGGGGGTTTCCTGCGCTGTCAACGCGAACGCCTCCTTCCTCGACCAGGCTCAGCCTCAACCTCAACCACCGACTTGAGAGTTGAGACCGAGCACGGGACGCTCCGGCAGGCTGACGTCGAGGTAGCCGCTCGTGGCCGACTGGGCCGCCGCCGAGCGCAGGATCCGGCGCGCGATCGCCAGCTTGAGGCGCAGGTCACCCGTGTCGCCGAGCCGCAACTCGAGACCGCTGCCAAGCTCCAGCGTGAGCGTCCGCTTGCCGACCCGCACCGAGTGGACGCCGGACGGGAGCGCCGCCCCGCGCAGCGGCGCGAGGGCCGCGGGCGCCGCCGCAGCCGGCGGCGGGAGCGCCTGGGCGACGGCAACGTGGACATCCTTCGTCACCCAGAGCCGTGGCAGACCAGAGAGCCGCGGGTGGGCGAGCGGGCGGATCACGCGTCCGCTCGCCGCGACCAGGTAGGCCCTGTCGGCCTGGCGCAGCACGAGCAGCGGCACCTCCGGCCGTACGACGACACGCAGCGTGTGCGGGAAGGCACGGTCGAAGTCGAACGCACGCACCGTCGGGATCGGCGCCAGCCTCCGCTCGAGCGCGTCGCCGTCGACACGCAGGAGGCTCTGACCCACCTCGTCGTTCAGTGCGGCGCGCACCTGAGCGCGGATCGCTGGTGTGCCGCCGCGCACCTCGACCGCCTGGACCGCGAAGAGCGATGTCTCGCGGGCAGCCGCGTAGCCGCCGACCGCGAGCAGGAGCAGTGCGAGCCCGAGCAGGATCGACTTGCCGGACGGCGCGAGCCGCCCGATGTCCGGCACGCCGCGACGCGCGGGCAGGACCGCGGTGCGAGCCTGGCTCCTCCGACGGGCGGCCACGCGGCTCCTTTCGCCGCGGTCCCGGCTTCCCCTACAGGTCGGGCAGCGCCAGCGGCCCGATGAACTGGACCTCGTGCCGGAGCTCGATCCCGAACGTCTCCAGCACGCGTCTCCGCGCCTCGACCATCAGGTCGATGCAGTCCGCAGAGCGGGCGTCATCTGCGTTCTCGATGAAGTTCGCGTGGCGCGGCGAGATGAGCGCGCCCCCGCTGCGGTGGCCCTTGAGGCCGCAGGCCTCGATCAGGCTGCCTGCCCCCCGCTCGCCGTCCGGGTTCTTGAACACGCTCCCGAACGTGCGCTTGTTCGTCGGCTGGGTCGCCTTCCGCTGGGCGAGCAATTCGGCGGCGCGCGCCTTGACCGCCTCGGGCGTGCTCGGCTCGAGCCTGAACCGCACCTGCGCCACGACCTCGCCGCGTCTGAGTCCCGAGTGCCGGTAGTCGAACTCGAGCTCCTCGCGGGTGAGCGTGCGAGCCTCGCCCGCGTCCACGACCACCGCGTCGACGACGACAGCCTTCCAGTCCCGGCCGTAGGCGCCGGCGTTCATCCGCACGCCGCCGCCGGCGGTGCCGGGGATCGCGGACGCGAACTCGAAGCCGCCGAGGCCGGCCGCGCGGGCGCGGTGCAGGCAGACGGCGTTCGTCGCGCCGCCGCCCGCGACGAGCACCTGTCCCTCGACGTGCGCCGTCGCAAGCTCGCCCGCGAGCCGGAGGACGAGCGCGTCGACACCGTCGTCGTGGACGAGCAGGTTCGAGCCGAGCCCGATCGTCTCCACGGGGACACGTTCCTCGGCGGCCCAGCGGAGCACCGCCTGCAGGTCGGCGAGCGTCTCCGGTTTCGCGAAGAAGCGAGCGGGACCGCCCGTTCCGATCGTCGTGTAACGCGCGAGCGACACGTGCTCGTCGACGCTCATCGCAGCAACCCGACCGCACGGTCGATGTCGCCTGCGCCGACGACCAGGAGCACGTCGCCGTCCTGCATCCGTCGGCGCACTCGCTCGACACCCTCTTCGACCGTCGGCGTCCAGGCGGCGAGCACACCGCGATCGCTGAGCGCATCGACGACGAGCTTGCCCGTGACCCCCGGGATCGGCTGCTCGCGCGCCGGGTAGACGTCGGTGACCGTCACGTCGTCCGCCGTCGCCAGCGCTTCGGCCAGCTCGCCGGCGAGGTGCCGCGTCCGCGAGTAGAGGTGTGGCTGGAACAGAACGCGCACCGCGGCGCCGGGATAGCGCTCGCGCACCGCGGCGAGCGTGCGCGCAACCTCTGTCGGATGATGGCCGTAGTCGTCGACGACGGTGAAGCCACCGGTCTCGTGCACGTCGAAACGGCGCCCGGTGCCGGTGAAGCGGGCGAGCGCGGGCGCCGCTTCGGCGCGGGTGACGCCGGCGGACTCGAGCGCGGCGAGCGCGGAGCCTGCGTTGAGCCGGTTGAGCTCACCAGGCAGCGCAAGCTCGCCGTCGTACGGTGGTGCGTCGCGGACGACCGTGCCCGCCGTCGCGAGCCAGTTCTCGAACGCGCGCTCGAGGTCGCCGAGCGAGCCGTACTCGGTGTGATGGTCGAGCTCGATGTTCGTGACCACGGCGATCGACGCGGGCAACGAGAAGACGGTGCGGTCCGATTCGTCACCCTCCACGACGAGCAGCCCGTCGCCGAAGCCGGCGTTCGAGCCGAGCTGGGGCACGGGCGCGCCGATCAGCCACGCCGGGTCGCGCCCGGTCTCGCGCAGGACGTAGGTGATCAGCCCGGCGGTCGTCCCCTTGCCGTGTGTGCCGGCCACGACGATCGTGTCGCGGCCCGCGACGAGCTGACGCAGGAACTCCGCGCGGCGCAGTCCGGGCACCTGCGGGTACGCGGACGAGACCACGGCCTCCCAGCCGTCCGGGACCAGGGGCTCGGGCGCGATCTCGACGGGCGCATCGCCGAGTGTCTCGAGGTACGGCGTGCGCACTCGGTCCCAGCCGCCGATCTCGGCCCCGCGGGCGCGGGCCAGCTGCGCGTACGCGCTCAGGCCCGCGCCGCCGATGCCGACGAACCAGAGCTTGCGACCCTTCATCGCGCCATCGCGACGAGCTCGTCCGCGATCTCCTCGGCCGCATCCGGCCGCGCCGCGGCGAGCATCGCCTTGCCCATGCGCTCGAGCCGGGCCTGGTCGTCGAGCAGCGAGCGCACGAGCTCGGGGACGTCGTCGAGGTCGAGCTCGCGTATCAGCACGGCTCCACCCGCACGCACGAAGTGCGCCGCGTTGGCCGCCTGATGGTCGCCGGTGGCGAAGGGATACGGCACGAAGACGGCAGGCCTGCCGGCGGCAGCGACTTCCCAGACGGTCGAGCCCGACCGTCCGAGCACGAGATCGACTGCCGACAGCGCCGCCCCGAACCGGTCGGTCTCGGGCAGGACGCGATAGTCCTCCCGCTGGACGCGCCTTCGGACGAGGTCGTAGTCGCGGCGGCCGGTCAGGTGAAGAATCGGCGGGCCGCTTGCAGCCCACGTGTCGACGACGAACTCGTTCAGCGAGCGAGCGCCGGCGAGCGCGCCGAAAACCCCGAGCACGCGACCCTCCGTCGGCAGGTCGAAGAGCGCTCGGGCCTCGGCCTGCGGCAGCGGGCGCGAGCGCTCCGGGATCGGGCGGCCCACCACCCGCACCTTCGACCGGTACCGCGTCTCGAGCGGGTAGGAGAGAAAGATGCGGTGCGCGAACGGCGCAGCCAGCCGGTTGGCCAGGCCGAAGTGAGCGTCGGCCTCGGTCAGCGCCGAAGGGATGCGCATCGTCGATGCGGCGAAGACCATCGGCCCCGCGACGTAGCCGCCGCCGCCGAGGACGACATCTGGCCGGCGCTGCTTGAGGATCCGCCGGCAGGCGCGCGGCGCGCCCGCGGCGAGGAGCACGGCGCGCAGCTGGGCGAGCGACGGCTTTCGCGGCAGGCCCGAGATCGGGAAGGTGTCGAGCTCGTAACCGGCCTCAGGAACCAGATGCGCTTCGACGCGATCCGGCGACCCTGCGAACGTCACGTGCACGCCGCGGTGTCTGAGCGCGTCCGCGACCGCGAGCGCCGGCAGCACGTGTCCTGCCGTTCCCCCGGCCGCGATCAGGCACCGCAGCTGCTGCTCGGCCTCCACGATGAGCGATGTTAAGGAGGATTCCCACCCCGGCGAGGAGGACCACGAGGCTGGAGCCGCCGTAGGAGAGGAACGGCAGCGGGATCCCGGTCAGCGGGGCGACGCCCATCACCGCGGCGATGTTGATCGCCGCCTGGCCCGCGACGACGACCGTCAGCCCGGCGGCGAGCCGCTTGCCGAACGGATCCTTGCAGCGCATGGCGATGTTCAGCCCGGCGTAGGTGAAGATCCCGTACGCGGCGATCACCGCGGTCACGCCGACGAGGCCGAGCTCCTCGCCGATCACGGCGAGCATCATGTCGGTGTGTGCCTCGGGGAGGTAAAAGATCTTCCCGACGCTCTGGCCGAGCCCGACGCCGAAGAAGCCGCCTGAGCCCATCGAGATCATCGCCTGCACGAGCTGGAAGCCCGTGCCCTGTGCGTCGTGCCACGGATGCAGGAACGCGAAGAAGCGCGCGCGGCGGTACGGCTCCAGCCAGATCGCGACGGTGCCCAGCGCGCAGGCGATCGAGAGCGCCGCGGCGAGGACGCGTGCGGGCGTGCCCGAGACGACGAGCATGCCGGTCAGCATCACCATCAGCGTGATCGCGGTTCCCATGTCGGGCTCGAGCATCAGGAGGCCACAGAAGACGGCGGCGAGCGCGCCGACCGGACGCCAGAGCTCGCGCAGGTCGCGCGGCGCCGGATGCCGCGCGAGGTACCCCGCCGCCCAGATCGCGAGCGCGAGCTTCGCCAGCTCCGACGGTTGGAAGACGGCGGGACCGAGTGAGATCCAGCGACGCGCGCCGTTGATCGACGGACCGATCACGAGCACGGCTGCGAGCAGGCCGATCGAGCCGAGCACGAGCAGCGGCGAGAGCGCGCGCAGCCGGCGGTAGTCCCAGCGCTGCGCGACCATCATCAGGACGATCCCGAGCGCGGCGTAGATGCCCTGACGCTTCAGGTAGTAGCTGGGGTCGTTGCCACCGACGGTCGCCGAGGCGGAGGTAGCGCTGTAGACCATTACGAGGCCGAACGCGACCAGCGCCAACGTGACCAGGATCAGCAGCCTGGAATCGAGCTCACCCCGCTTCATCCAGTCCCCGTTCGGGAGGGGTAGGCGAAGTCCTAGGCCGGAAGCCCGGAGACAAGCCGGCGAAAGGCATCGCCCCGCGCCTCGAAGTCGGCGAACTGGTCAAAGCTGGCGCAGGCCGGGCTCAGGAGCACGACGTCGCCGGGGCTCGCCAGCCTCGCCGCGTGCTCGACTGCGCGCTCCAACGTCCCGTCGACGTGGCCGTCCACCACCTCGAGCAGGCGTTCGGCCTCCGCGCCGATGCAGTGCACGGGACGCACCTTCGGCCCGATCGCCGCAACCAGCGGAGCGAAATCCTCACCTTTCGACGAGCCACCCAGGATCAGGTGCACGAACTCGCCGTCGTACGCCTCGATCGCGCGCACCGCGGCCGCGACGTTCGTTGCCTTCGAATCGTTGACGTAGCGCACACCGCCGCGCTCGCCCACCAGTTCGAGCCGGTGCGGCGACACCCGCGAAGCTGCGCAACCCCGCGGCGATGTGCTCGTCCGCGATTCCAGCCGCACGCGCGGCCGCCGTTGCCGCGGCCGCGTTCTCACGGTTGTGCGCGCCGCGCAACAGCGGCTCGGCCGGCAGCTCGTCGTCGGCGGAGAAGGGGATGCCGTCGAGCCCCGAGCGAGCCGGCACGATCTTCGCGCGCGCACGCTCGAAGATGCGGAGCTTCGCGTCGCGGTAGGCCTCGAACGAGCCGTGCCGGTCGAGGTGGTCCGGCTCGAGGTTGAGCAGCACCGCGACCTCGCAGGCGAGCGACTGCACGTCCTCGAGCTGGAACGACGACAGCTCGCAGACGACCCATTCCGCGCGCACGATCGACGTGACCGGTGTGCCGACGTTGCCTGCCACTGCCACGTCACGACCCGCCGCGCGGAAGATCGCGCCGAGCAACTCCGTCGTCGTCGTCTTGCCGTTGGTGCCGGTGACACCGACGAACCGCGCATCGGGCAGCAGCTTGTACCCCAATTCGACCTCCGACCAGACTTCGATGCCGCGCCGCCGTGCCTCGCGGACGAGCGCCGCCTCACCGGGAACGCCCGGTGACTTGACGAGCGCGTCGACGCCGTCGAGGAGCGAGAGATCGTCCTCGTTGCCGAGCGTCCGGTCGACGAGCACGACTTCGTCCCCCCGCTCGGCCAGCCGCTCGGCAGCCGACCGCCCGGACCGCGCGAGGCCGTAGACGAGCGCTCTCAATGCGGTCGGATGTTGGGGTAGTACTTGTAGAAAAGAGCGAAGCCGGCGGCACAGAAGATCGCCGTCACGATCCAGAAGCGCACCATGATCTTCGTCTCGGACCACGCCTTCATCTCGAAGTGATGTTGCAGGGGCGCGATCAGGAAGATCCGCCTCCCGAACCACTTGAAGCTGACCACCTGCAGCATTACCGACAGCGCTACGACCACGAAGATGCCGCCGACGAAGAGCAGCAGGAACTCCACCTTGAGCATGATCGCCATCGCCGCCAGCGCTCCGCCCAACGCCATCGCGCCCGTGTCGCCCATGAACACTTCGGCCGGGAACGCGTTGAACCAGAGGAAGCCCACGGCGGCGCCGATCAACGCCGCGCCGATGAATGCGACATCGAGCCGGTTCTCGATGCGCCCGTGGGTCGCGGTGCTCGAACGGATGTAGATCGTGACCGCCATCGCGGTGAAGGCCGCAAGCGCGATGATCGAGGTCCCGGCCGCGAGACCGTCGAGCCCGTCGGTGAGATTCACGCCGTTGGCTGCGCCGGCGATGATCAGGAAGAGCAGCCCGTACCAGGCCGGACCCAGCGGGATCGACCAGTTGACGACCGGGATGAACAGGCTGTGGTCGAGCCCCTGGTGGTGGGCAGCGAACCCGACCGCGACCGTGATCCCCGCGAGCAGCAACATCTTCCAGCGCCCGCTCAGCCCCAGTGACCGCTGGTGGCGCAGCTTGATGTAGTCGTCGATGAAGCCCACCCCGCCGCAGGCGAGGGTGCAGCCGAAGATCGTCAGCGCGGGCAGCGTCCACGCGGTCAGCGGGATGAAAGCGATCGCTGCTGCCAGCAGGATCAGCAGCCCACCCATGGTCGGAGTGCCCTGTTTGCCGAAGTGATGCTGGAGGCCCTCCTCGCGGATGTGCTGGCCGATCTCGTTCCGCCGCAGAAACGCGATGAACGTCGGACCGCTGAGGATCGCGATGATCATTGCGACGAGCGCTGCGACGAGGACTCTGGCCATCAGGCGTTGAGATTCTCCGCGACGACCTCGAGTCCCACCGAGCGCGAGCCCTTCACCAGCACGACGTCTCCGGGACGAAGCTCCGCGCGGAGCCGCTCCGCCGCCTCCGGCGCGGTCGCAACCCACTCCCCGCCGTAGGCCCTCGCCAGCTCGCCGACCGCGATCACCTGCACGCCGATGCTGCGCACGAGCTCACCGATCTCGGCGTGGTAGGCCGGCGCGTCGGCCCCCAGCTCGGCCATCTCACCGAGCACCGCGAGGCGCCGGTGTGCGCCGGCGCGTTCGTCGAGGTGCGTGAGCGCGGCGCGCATCGAGACCGGGTTCGCGTTGTAGCAGTCGTTGAGCAAGAGGCCGCCGCCCGGCAGTGGGCGCTCCTCCTCACGGAGCTTCGAGAACTCGACGAGCAGCTTGCCGTCCGGCAGCGGCAGGCCGAGGCACTCGACGACCGCGGCCGCGGTCCGCGTGTTGAGCAGCTGGTGGGCGGACGAGTAGCCGGTTGCGAACGGCAGCTCACGCGCCGGATCCACGCGGACGACGCGGATGTCGTCACGCGTGAGGTACGGCTCGAGCAGCGGCTCCTGCGGCACGACCGCGATGCCACCGGCCTGCAGAGCGTCGATCAGCTCGGCCTTCGCCCGAGCGACGTTGTCGATCGTCTCGACGAGCTCGAGGTGCACCGGGCCGACGTTCGTGATCACGCCGATGTCGGGCCGCACGAGTCGCGCGAGGAGGGCGATCTGTCCGAGACCGCGCATGCCGAGCTCGGTGATGCAGAGCTCGGTGTCCTCCTCGAGGCGGCACAATGTCAGCGGCACGCCGAGCTCGTTGTTGTAGTTGCCCTCGTTCGCAAGCGTCCGCACCTGCGGTGCGCAGAGCGCGAAAAGGATGTCCTTGGTCGAGGTCTTCCCGGTCGAGCCGGTGATCGCGACGACCCGCGCATGCGAGCGTTCTCGCACGACAGCGGCAACGCCTGCGAGTGCAGCGTGCGCGTCCTCGGGCACGAGCGCGGCCGCGGCGCCGCGTGCGAGCGCGTGCTCGACGAAGTCGCCGCCGCTCGAGACGGCGACGAAGAGGTCGCCCTCGCTGATGCGGCGCGAGTCGATCTGCACGCCCGTGACCGCATCGGCCCAGGGTCGCGCGACCAGGCGCCCGAATCGCTCGACGACGTCGAGCTCGACCGGGATCACGAGAGCACCTCGCGTGCGACCTGCCGGTCGTCGAACGGGATGCTCCGATCCGCGAGCTCCATCTCCGTGTCGGCGCCCTTGCCGGCGATCACGACCACGTCACCCGGACGCGCGTCGCCGAGCGCGGTCTCGATCGCAGCCCGCCGGTCGAGGACGATCTCGAGGCGGCCTTCGGACACGTCGGCGGCGATCGCAGCCGGATCCTCCGAGCGCGGATTGTCCGTCGTGACGATCGCCCGGTCCGCGAGCGCTCCCGCGATCCGCCCCATCAGGGGCCGTTTCTCGCGATCACGGTCGCCACCGGCGCCGAAAACCACGGTCACGCGCTCCCCGAGGTCGCGCGCGGCCCGAAGCACGTTCTCGAGCGAGTCCGGGGTATGGGCGTAGTCCACGATCACCGAGAAGGGCTGCCCGGCGTCAACCGCCTCGAATCGGCCCGGCACCCCGGCTAGCGCCTCGACGCCGCGCTTGATCGCGGCCTCGTCGACGCCGAGCTCACGCGCGGCCCACACCGCACCGAGGGCGTTCGCGCGGTTGAAGCGCCCGCGCAGCTTGAGGTCGACGCCGGGCAGCTCGTCGTCGGATGTGAACGTCCGGGCGCCGGGCAGCTCCCGCGCGAGCCGCGCGCCCCACTCGTCGCCGACGTTCACGACGGCCCGCTCGGCCTGGTCGAAGAGCGACCGCTTGGCGGCGTAGTACTCCTCCATCGAGCCGTGAAAATCGAGATGGTCCTGCGTCAGGTTCGTGAAGACGAGCACCGCGAAGCGCGTGCCTGCGAGGCGGCCCTTGGACGCGGCGATCGACGTCGCCTCCATCACGCAGGCACTGTCGCCCGCATCCAGCATCTCGCGGAGGAGCCGCTGCAGGTCGATCGACTCGGGCGTGTTCAGGCCGGTCGGCTGCAGCCGGCCGCCGATCCGCCGCTCGATGTTCGTCAGCAGCGCAGCACGGCGGCCCGCCGCCTCGAGGATGCTGGCGAGGAGGAACGCCGACGTCGTCTTGCCGTTCGTGCCCGTGAGCCCGGCGACGTCGAGCTCGCGGGAAGGGTCGCCGAAGAAACAGACGGCCGCCGCCGGCATCGCCGCGCGCACGCTCTCGACGACGAGTTGCGGGACCGGCACGTCGACGAGCCGCTCGACGACGAGCGCCGCGGCGCCCGACTGCACCGCGTCGGCCGCAAGCTCGTGACCGTCGACACGCGCGCCCGGGACACAGAAGAAGAGCGAGCCCTTAGGAACGGCGCGCGTGTCGTAGGCGAGCTCGGCGATCTCGAGCGGAGCCGCGTTTGCGACCTCGATCGGGCCGAGCGCCGCGATCAGACGGTCGAGGTGCATCCGCGGAAACCTTAGTGCGGCAGGTCGGGCGGCACGCCCATGTACTGCAGGTCGAACTTCGCAATCTGCGCAAAGGCCGGTGCAGCGACGACGCCGCCGAAGATCGCCCCCCGAGGCTCGTCCACCGTCACCAGCACGACGAAGCGGGGCTTCTCGACCGGCACCATGCCGACGAACGAGGCGACGTACTTGCCGGTCGTGTAGCCGTTCGGGCCTGGCTTCTGGGCGGTGCCTGTCTTGCCTGCGACCGAGTAACCGGCGATCGCGGCGGCGTTGCCGGTCGCGCCGTGCTCGTCGACGACGCCGGTCAGCATCGTCTTGAGCGCGGCGTTGACGGCGGGCGCCACGACACGGCGCCGCTGGAAATTCCGCACCAGCCTGGCGCCGATCCGCTCGACGAGGTGCGGCTCGACCCAGACGCCGCCGTTCGCGATCGCCGCGTACGCGGAGGCGAGCTGGATCGGCGTGACCGCGATTCCCTGTCCGATCGGCACGTTGCCGATCGTCGAGCCCGACCACTTGTCGAGCGGCAGGACCTGCCCCGGGCTCTCGCCCGGATAGTCGAGCCCCGTCTGCTTGCCGAAGCCGAAGCGCTCGATCCAGTCCATCAGCGTCGACGAGCCGAGCTTCTGCGCGATCGTCACGGCCCCGACGTTCGACGAGTGCGAGAGGATCTGCGAGACGGTGAGCGTCTCGGTCCCGCGCTCCTCGGCGTCGTGGACGATGCGGTCGGCGACGGGGATCGAGTACGGCAGCGTGAACTTCGTCTCGGGCGTGACGATGCCGGTCGACAGCGCACCGGCGATCGTGACGAGCTTGAACGTCGACCCCGGCTCGAACGTGTCCGTGACGGCGCGATTGCGCTGCAACGCGAACGAGACGCGGTTCGCCTTGTTGGCGTCGTACCCAGGCGCCTGCGCCATCGCGAGCACCGCACCCGTGCGAGGGTCGAGCACGACGGCGGTCGCCGCCTTTGCACCCCAGTGCGCAACCGTCTGTCGCAGCACCGCCTCGGCGTTCGCCTGGATCGTGTGGTCGATCGTCGTGAAGAGATCGGTTCCCTGACGCTCGGCGGTGGCGCTGATCACGTCGATCGCACGACCGAACGGATCGCGGACGATCGTCTGCTTGCCGGGCTTGCCGGCGAGCCGCTTGTCGTACTCCACCTCGAGCCCCGCGAGCCCCTTGTTGTCGGTGCCTGCGTAGCCGACCACTTGCGCCCCGACCGTGCGCTGCGGATACGCGCGACGCTCCTCCGGATAGGCGTTGACGCCGACGAAGCCCTTGGCCACGAGCTGCGCGGCAGCCTTGGGGTCGGCGAACCGCTGGATGTAGACGAAGCTCGACTTCTGGTCGAGCAGGCGCGGATAGAGCGCGGTCGCGTCGACACCGAGGTACCGGTGAGCCGCCACCGCGACTGCGCGCGGCGTCGTGATCTGGCGCGGGTCCGCGTAGACGGTCGTCGTCTGCTCGCCGATCGCGAGCTGGACGCCGGTCGAGTCGAAGATCGTTCCACGGCCCGCGGGGATGACGATCGCCTCACGGTGCTGGCGCTCGGCCATCTGCCCGAGCGACGCGGCGTGCACGCCCTGGAGCCACACGGCCCTGCCGAGCGTGCCGACGAAGACGAGAGCGAAGACCGCGAGCAGGAGGCGAATACGCCGGTTGGCCTGCTTGTCGGCGGCGCGCACTACTTCTTCGTCAGGTCGACGTATCCGTAGTCGGACGGATCGGCGTAGACGAGCCCGAGCTTCCTGGCCGCCTGCGACTGGATCCGCGGCGATGCGAGCTCGCTCGAGAGCTGGGACTGCAGCGCCGCGTTCTCGGCGCGCAGCTTCACGCGCTCTGAGTTCGCGCCGTCAAGGCCCAGGTTCAGCCGGAGCACCGCCACGTTCACGAATACGACACCTGCAAGCAGAATCCCGCTGACTGCGATCCAGAGGATCCCGCCACGCGCACGGGTCTGCTTCTTGCGCGAGCGCGAGCCGGCGCGCGGCCTCGGGCGCGCGACGGGCTCGGCGACGGCCGCCTGGGCGTGCGACAGGCTAGCCAACCTTGGTTCCGACTCTCAGCCGCGCGGACTGGGCGCGCGGGTTGCGCGCGACCTCGGCCGCAGACGGCCGGATTGCACGGCGCGGGGTTGCCCGCATCAGCGGCTCGGAGCCGCAGATGCAGACCGGGAAGTCGGGCGGGCAGGTGCAACCGCCTTCCTGCTTGCGCAGGAACTGCTTGACGAGCCGGTCCTCGAGCGAGTGGAACGAGATGACGGCGAGCCGGCCGCCGGGGCGGAGCATGTCGAGCGCTGCCGGCAGCGCGCGCTCGATCGCACCGAGCTCGTCGTTGACCTCGATGCGCAGCGCCTGGAAGACGCGCTTGGCCGGATGCCCTTCGCCGAAGCGCGCCGGTGCCGGGATCGCTGCCTTGATCGTCTCGACGAGGTCGCCGGTGCGTTCGAACGGCTCGCTCTGGCGACGACGGACGATGGCACGTGCGATCTGCCGCGCGTAGCGCTCCTCGCCGTAGCGCTTGAAGATGTCTGCGAGCTCACGCTCACCGGCCTCGTTGACGAGCTCGCGCGCGGAGTACTCGGAGCTCGGATCCATGCGCATGTCGAGCGGCGCGTCGACCGCGTACGAAAAGCCGCGCTCGGGTCGGTCGAGCTGCATCGACGATACGCCGAGATCGAGCAGGATCACGTCGGCGCGAACGCCGTTCGACGCGAGCTGCTCGAGCACGGTCGAGAACTCGCCGGAGAGCAGCCGCGTCTTGAGCGACGTGCTGCGACGCAGGCGCTCGAAGTACGGCGTGACGCTCGGGTCGCGATCGATCGCGATCAGCTTGCCCTGCCCCGCCAGGCGCGAGGCGAGCAATGTGGAGTGGCCGCCGGCGCCGAACGTGGCGTCGACCACGGTCTCGCCCGGACGCGGGTCGAGGGTGGCGACGATCTCGTCGGCGAGGACGGGGACGTGGTCGGACTCAGTTGGCAAGACGCTCGGCAACATCTTCCGCGCTCCCTTCGGCCTCGTGCTGCTGTTGACGCCATTTGGTGCGGTCCCAGATCTCGACGTGGTCGTAGACGCCGGCCACGGTCACCTCGCGGCCGAGCCCCGCGTGCTCGATCAGGGTCGGGGGCAGCACGAGCCGCCCCTGCCGGTCGAGCTCGCCCTGTGCCGCGCCTGCGAAGAAGTGCCGCTGCAGGCGGCGCGAGGCCTCGGCGAGCGGGTCGAGGCTGCGCAGGCGGGTCACCATTCCCTCCCACTCGACGCGGGGGTAGGCGAAGAGACAGCCGTCGAGCCCGCGGGTGACGACGACACCGTCCTCGAAGGCTGCGCGCAGCTTGGCCGGCAGCGTGAGACGGTTCTTGTCGTCGAGGGAATGTTCATGTTCGCCGAGCAGCATGGTCCACTGCTCCCCACTCTATCCCACTTCACCCCACCTGTAAACCCCTGTCGACCACGTCACGGCCGCGCGAACGGGGACCTTTCGGGCGACAGCCTCCCGCCCTAGAGCGGAAGCACCGGATCGCCCAGGCGCACCAGCCCAGGCTCGGCGACGGCCGCGTGGATGCCGAACGGCAGCGGCTCGGTCGTCTCGACGTCGCCGCGGTAGTCGGCCAGCGCTTTCAGGGTGTCGAGGTCGACCCGGCCCGTGTCGGGATTCTGGGTCGTGACCGCGCAGCGGCCGACGTTGCCCTGCGGCACGACAACGGCCTCCCCGACCTGGATCCGGCGGCCGACCCACTCGTCTTCCTCGTGGGGCGCGAGCCCCGCGAGCCCGAAGTTCATGCGGAAGCGGCGACCGTCGACCTCCGCGACGCCGAGCACGCCCGCGATCGCCTCGAGCGAGGCTTCGCCGAGCAGCGACGCCGCGCCCCCGCGGCCACGGTCGGCGCCGATGCCCGCCGGCGCGACGAGCCGCACCCGCTCGCCGGCCGACTCCGACAGCGCGTCGTCCCACGGGCCGGCGACCCGGCGCGCGTTGTTCGGCTGCCGGTGGAAGCTCGTCGTCAGCTCCTCGCCCTCGACGGGCTCGCCCTCGACGATCGAACCGTCTGGGAACCGCAGCGTCAGGAGCGGCGCGCTCTCGTCGAACGCCGCCTGGATCAGCTGCAACGGGCCGCGCGTCCCCTTGTTGTTGACGAGACGATTCGACTCGTCGACGAGGTAGAAGCGGCGGTCGCCGCGCAGGCCTCGTGCTTGCAGGTCGACCTCCTGCAGCTGTGCCAGCGCGAGCGCCTTGACCGGCGTGGCAGAGATCCAGGAGACGCGCGCAGCCACTCTAGGACGTTAGCTGTGCGGTGTACGGGCCTCGCCCCGTGATCACCGCGGCACCCGCGCGCGTCGCGAGGCGCACCGCCCCGTCGAGGTCGTCACCGCGCGCGAGCCCGTACAGCAGCGCCGCTGCGAACGAGTCGCCTGCGCCGTACGCGTCGGAGATCTCGCCGGGTAGCTCGGCGGCCGCGAAGCGCTCGCCGTTCAGCGTGCCCCCGTGCGCGCCGTCGGTCAGGACGACGTTCGTCGCCTCGAGCGAGTCGTCGTACCGCTCGCCCGCGTCGTTGAGGCTGCCGACGAGCAGGTCGAGCGACACCCGGGCCTCGGACAGCGTCGGCCGCTCCCGCAGCGTCGCGGCGAGCACCGGCGCGGCGCGCGCCGAGCGCAGCGCCTCGACGTCGCCGGAGACGAAGAACACCGCGTCGTAGCCGCCGAGCGGCAGAGGACCGCGCGGCAGGAGCTTGTCGCCGAGCACAGTGATCGTGCGCTCACCGTGCTGGTCGACGTGCGTCCAGGCGCGCCGGGTCTCGCCGGTGTGCACGGCATGGACGTCGACCCCGAGCGACGAGAGCTGCCGCGCCGACTCGTGTCCGAGCGCGTCGTCCCCGAGCGCTGTGAAGAACTCGCAGCGACCGGCCAGCCGGGCGAGCTGGCGCGCCACGACGGCGCCGCCCCCGGCCGGCTCCGACCAGACCTCGGTCGCGTGGACGATGCTTCCAGCCGTCGGCAACTCGGGCACCCGGGCGAACTCGACCCACTCGACGTGTCCGACGACGGCGCATCTCACAGTTGCGCACCCTGCCACGTTTCAACGGATGATGGGAGTCGTGACCACGGAGCAGATCCCGCCGTTCGAGCGCTTCTACCTCGCCCACCGCGACGAGGTGCTGGGGTACCTGCGGCGCCTGCTCGGCCAGCGCGCCGAGGACGCCTGGCAGGAGACATTCCTGCGCGCGCTGCGGGCCTATGACCGTCTGGAGCACGGCCGGCACCTGCGCGCATGGGTGTTCAGGATCGCCACGAACGTCGCGATGGACGAGCTCCGCGTCAAGCCGGTCCCGGTCGCGAACGGCGAGCCGACAGTCGAGCTCGAACGCGACGCCTTTCGCCAGCTCGAGCATCTGACCACCGAGCTACCACCCACTGAACGTGCGGCCGTCGTGCTGCGCTACGGCTACGACCTTGCCTACCCCCAGATCGCAGACGCGCTCGGCTCGTCCGAGGAGGCTGCGCGCGCCGCAGCCTCATCCGGGGTCCGCAGACTGAGGAGGAGCACATGAGCATCACCCCCGAGCTCGACGCACAGTTTCGCGCAGCCGCCGTCCGCGAGGGCCTCGTCGACGTGCGCTACGACGTCGTCGATTCGCCGATCGGCGAACTGCTCGTCGCCGCGACCGACCGCGGCCTCTGCCGCATCTGGTTCGGCCCGGAAGGTCAGGAGGAGGAGCTGGCACGCCTGTTCGGTGTCCGCGTCCTGCGCTCGCCGCTCGACGAGGTCCGCCGCGAGCTCGACGAGTACTTCGACGGAGAGCGGCGCGAGTTCGACCTGCCGCTCGACCTGAGGGTGGCCGAATTCCACGAGCAGGTGCTGCACGAGCTGGCCCGGGTGCCGTACGGGATCACGACGACCTACGGCGCGCTCGCCGACAAGGTCGGACGCCCGAAGGCAGCGCGCGCGGTCGGCACCGTGATGAACCGCAACCCGATCCCGATCGTCCTGCCATGTCACCGTGTGCTCGGCGCGAACGGAGCGCTGACGGGCTACGCAGGCGGGCTCGACACGAAGCTGAAGCTGCTGCAACTGGAGGGCGCGATCCTCGCGTGACTCGGGTCGTCGTCGTGGGAGGCGGATTCGGCGGACTGCTCGCGGTTCGCGGGCTCCGTCGCGCAGACGTCGAGGTGACGCTCGTCGACCGCCAGAACTTCTTCCTCTTCCAGCCGCTCGTCTACCAGGTCGCCACGGGCTCGCTCTCGTCGGTCGAGGTCGCAATCCCCCTGCGGCAGACGCTGCGCCGGCAGCGCAACGCCCACGTGCTGCTCGGCGAGGTGACGGGATTCGACCTCGACGCACGGACGGTGCAGGTCGACAACCTGCCGAACGGCGAGAGCACCACGCTCGAGTACGACGTGCTTGCGGTCGCAGGCGGATCCAACTACTCCTACTTCGGCCACGACGACTGGGCACCGCACGCCCCCGAGCTGAAGACGCTCGACGGGGCACTCGACCTGCGCGACCGGATCCTGAGCGCGTTCGAGGCAGCCGAGGTCGAGACAGACGCGGACGAGCGGCGCGCTTGGCTGACATTCGTCGTCGTCGGCGCGGGGCCGACGGGCGTCGAGATGGCCGGGCAGATCGCCGAGCTGGCGCGCGACTCGCTGCCCCGGGAGTACCGCCGGATGGACACGCGGGCGGCGCGGGTCCTGCTCGTCGAAGCCGGCGACCGCGTCCTCAGTGCGTTCTCCGCGAGCCTGTCACGGAGCGCGGAACGGCAGCTCGTCTCGCTGGGCGTCACGCCGCTGCTGCAGACGACCGTGGTGGGCATCGACGAGCAGTCGGTCGAGCTCGAGCACCGGGACGGGACGCGCGAACGCGTCGCTGCACGCACGAAGGTCTGGGGCGCGGGCGTTGCCGCCTCACCGCTCGCGCGCCTGCTCGCCGAGGCAGCGGGCGCCGAGACCGACCGCGCCGGAAGGATCGCGGTCGACCCCGAGTTGACCGTGGCCGGGCGACCGGAGGTGTTCGCGTTCGGCGACATGACCGTCGTCGGCGGACGCGACCTGCACGGTGTTGCTCCCGTGGCGATGCAGGAGGGCAGGCACGTCGCCCGCTCGATCCGGACCGGCACGCGAACGCCGTTCCGCTACTCCGACAAAGGGGAGCTGGCGACGATCGGTCGGGCCCGCGCGGTCGGGGTCGTCAAGGGCATCCCCCTCCACGGCTTTCCCGCCTGGGCGACGTGGCTCGGCATTCACATCGTCTACCTCGTCGGCGTCCAGAACCGGGTGATCGTCCTGACGCGCTGGGCGTTCGCCTATCTGACGCGCGGCCGCGGCGCCCGGATCATCCACCGCTGAGCGCGGCCGCGGCGACGCGCGCCGCTTCGGCGTACGCGCGTCGCGCGAGCCCGCCGCCCCACGTCATTCGCGCGACTCCGAGCGCCTGCAGGTCGGCAGGCTCCGGCACGTCGCCATCGGCGAGAACGTTGATCGGCCCGTCGATGCGCTGCGCCAGCTCGGCGATCGCGGGGGTCGGGCAGAGGATCGGGTACACGCAGTCCGCGCCGGCGCCCAGGTAGGCAGTGCCGCGCTCGACGGCCTCGTCGATCTCACCCGAGCCGTTGATGAAGACGTCGACGCGCGCGTTGATCACGAGCGAGGGCACGGCGGCGCGGATGGCCGCGATGTGCGCCGCCTGCGTTTCCAGCGGCAGGAGCACGTCGCCGGGCGAGTCCTCGAAGTTGATGCCGACCAGGCCCGCATCCCACGCTGCGGCCGCCGTCCCGACCGGGTCGCCGTAGCCCGCCTCGAGGTCGGCCGTGACCGGCAGCTCGACCGCCTGCGCGATGCGCCCGGCGGCGGCGACCATCACCTCGCGCGGCGCCTGCTCGCCGTCCTCGAAGCCGAGCGAGCGAGCGACCGCGGCGCTCGTCGTGGCCAGCGCGCGGCAGCCCGGGAGGCCCGCGAGCACTTTCGCGCTCGCCACGTCCCACGCATTCGGCAGAACGAGGATCTGCGGCTCGAAGTGCAGCCGCCGGAACAGATCGGCCTTCGCCTGCTGGTCCACGAGGCGACGTTACTCCGGCGGGTCCGCGCCGCGCCTGATCCACTCGTCGAAGAGGGGGTCGACGAGCTCGTGCCGGTCGCCGTTTCGCTCGGTCAGCGCCGAGGCGGCGAGCCGCGGCAGCGCCTTCCGCACCATGTCCTTGGTGAGCGCAAGCCGCGCGAGCACGTCGCCCCGGTAGGGCGAGCCGTCGCCCTCGAGGATCGAGCGCAGCGTCTTCTGCTCGGACGTGTCGAGGTGGCGCCACTCGGCATCGAACTCGGCCGAGAGCTCGGCGAGCGCGGCCTCGTGCGCCGCGTGCCAGTCCTCGAGCGTCGCGCTCGACCCCCGCTCGACCTGCGCCCAGAGCCGGTGTGCGAGCAGCATCGCGCGCTGCGGGTGGCCGTCGGCCGCCTGCAGCAGCGGGCCGAGCGCCTCGCCGACGTCCCGTTCCGTGTCGGAGAAGCGCCGTGCGACGTAGGCCCCGACGTCGACCGCCGCGAGCCGGCCGAGCCGCATCGGGACGGCGGAGCCGTAGAGCGGCCTGTCGCGCTCCTCGAACAGCTGCTTCATCAGGCCCGGCTCGGAGCCGGCGAACACGTACGAGGCGACGTCGCCGTGGTACTGGATGTGGCTCCGGATCAGGCCGTCCAGGTCGGGCACCTTCTGCACGTCCTGGAACTCGTCGAAGGCGATCAGCGCGCGGTAGCCGCCGCTCTGCTCGAGCCGCAGGGGCAGGTCGAGGAGCGCGTGCAGCGCCGGCAGCGGATCGACCTTCGGGTCGAGCTGGATGCGCGCGCTGATCCCGTGCACTCCGAGCGACAGACCGATGCCGGTGCGCTGCAGGAACTGGTCGACCCGCGCCCGGACGGAGCCTTTCAGGTGGCGCGCGTACGCCCGCTCCAGGCGCACGGTCACGTCGGCGATCGAGGCGACGCGGTAGAGGTCGACGAGCACCGGGATCAACCCCTCCTCCCGCTCGCCGTCTGCCAGGACGCGCCGCAGCAGGCTCGTCTTGCCGTACTTCCGCGGCGCGTACAGGCGCACGTAGTGACCGCCGACGGCCTGCGCGAGCAGCTGCCGCGTCTCGTCGTCGCGGTCGATGATCTCGTCCGGGGCGAGCGGGTGCGAGTACACGAAGGGGTTGATGTCCGTCACCATGCGTCCAGCAGACTACCAGATGGTGGTCTCTTCGACTACTCGATGGGAGTCTCGTAGACGACCGGCGCGGCTCCCCGTTTCGGGGATGGCCGCCCGAGCCGTCCGGCGCGACGATGAACCTGTGGGGGTGCCGCCCACCTACCGCGGGAAGTTCGACGTGCCGCAAGCCGAACGGCTGCTCTGGCGTGCCGGCTTCGGGCCGCGCCCGCGTGAGGCCGAGGCGCTGGCGAAGCTCGGCCTGCACGGCGCGGTCAAGTCGCTCGTGCATCCTGGCCCCGAGCGATTCGTCGGCCCCGCCCCACACGACTCGAAGGGGCGGCCGCTCGCTCCCGGCGACGCGTGGGGGCACGACCACTGCTGGTGGCTCGACCGCATGGTGCGCACCTCGCGGCCGCTCGTCGAACGGATGACGCTCGTGTGGCACGACTG
This sequence comes from uncultured Actinomycetes bacterium, assembly GCA_963698925.1. Taxonomy (GTDB): domain Bacteria; phylum Actinomycetota; class Thermoleophilia; order Gaiellales; family Gaiellaceae; genus PALSA-600. Next base: position 306,723 of record CAVOSR010000001.1, read on the forward strand.
GTTCGCAACCTCGAACAGCGGCGTCGGCAGCCAGAAGCTGATGCTCAAGCAGAACCGGCTGTTGCGCAGCCACTCGCTCGGCTCGTTCGAGCAATTGCTGATCGACGTGACTCGCGACCCGGCGATGCTCCTCTGGCTGAACGGCACCTCCAACTCGAAGGACGCACCGAACGAGAACTACGCACGGGAGATGATGGAGCTCTTCACGCTCGGCGCCGACCGCGGCGCCTACACCGAGCGCGACGTGCGCGAGCAGGCGCGATCGCTGACGGGCTTCCGGAACGACTGGAAGCAAGGGCTCGGCGACTACAACTTCCATTTCGACGCACGCCAGCACGACACGGGGATGAAGGTGGTGTTCCGGAAGTCCGGGCGCTACGACTGGAAGTCCGCGTGTCACCTCTGCGTCTCGCACCCGCTGCACGCGTCCTTCTTCGTGCGCAAGCTCTGGAGCTACTTCGTGCCGGTCGCGCCCGACCACGCGACGCAGGCGGCGCTCGAGGCGCTGTATCGCAACGGCCATCACGTGCAGCCCGTCCTGGAGGCGATCCTGCAACACCCAGCGGTCTACACCGGGCCGCGGATGATCAAGCCGCCGGTCGTCCACGTCGCCGGGCTGCTGCGCCGGATCGGTGCAGGCATCACGAGCACCGATTGGTCGTGGATCGGATCGCTCTCCGGCCAGCAGCTCTTCTATCCGCCGAACGTCGCCGGCTGGGACGACACGCGCTGGCTCGACACCGCGACGTACCGCGGGCGGTGGATCGCCGTGCAGCGGATGCTGCAGGAGCGCAAGCTCGATCCCGCCAAGGGCACCACAGCGGTGGATGCGCAGACAGTGCTGAAGCGAGCGCTCGCCTTCTGGCACAACCCGGCCCTCACGGATGCGACGCACGCTGCGCTGCTGCACTTCGCACGCGCTGCGCTCGCCGATGCCGGAAAGCAACGGTGGAAGCAGGTGCAGTACCCGGTGCTGCTCGAGAACGCGCTGCGCCAGTTGATCGCCGTCTCCCCGGACCTCCAGACCTCATGAGCCGCATCTCCTGCGACGAGTGCTCCCGCGCCGACGTGCTCCGCGCCACCGCCGGCCGCGGGCTGCCGACGATCGAGGAAGGCATGCCGCTGCCCGCCGGCACCGGGCTCTCGCGCCGCAGCTTCGTCGCGCGGTCGCTCGGGCTCGCGCTCTCGGTGTACGGGGTGGGACGCCTGCAGCTCTTCGACGAGGGCATCGCCGCCGCCGCGTCCACCCCGGGCTCGCCGGTCCTCGTCACCGTCTTCCTGCAGGGCGGCGCCGATGCGCTGTCGATGCTCTACCCGGACGGCGACCCGCTCTACCGGAAGCTCCGTCCGCGCCTCGCGGTCGCCGGCGGCTCGGCGTTCGCCGAGGACGAGAGGCTCCGCTGGCATCCGGCGCTCTCGCCGCTCGCACAGCTGCACGGCGAGGGCAAGGTCAGCGTGCTTCCCGCGGTGGGCTACGCGCATCCCGATCAGTCCCACTTCACCTCCCGGCACTTCTGGGAGGTCGGCGCCACGGACACCTCGCTGCTCACGGGCTGGATGGGCCGCTATCTCGATGCCGCCGGCGCGCCGGACAACCCGTTGCAGGGTCTTTCGCTGACGGGGCAGCTGCAGCCGACACTCGCGACGGCGAAGGTCCCGGTGGCCGCGATCGACGGTCCCGACCAGTACGGCTTCTGGGTACCCGGCGTGTGGGGCGAGGTCGAGTCGCGCATGCTCGACGCGATCGGCACGCTCGGTGGCGTGCACTCGTCCGATCCGGCGTTTCGCACGGTCGCAAACGTGACGAGGCAGGCCGACCGGCTGCGCCGCCAGCTCGAGCCGTTCAACGGCAAGGGCGCGATCACGCCGGCGGTCGCCTATCCGGCGTCGGACGACTCGTTCCCGAAGCAGCTACAAGGCCTCGCCGCGATGGTTGCTGCGGGTCTGCCGTTGCGCTGCGTCGCGCTCGAAGCGACCGGTGAGTACGACACGCACGCGTCGCAGGCCTCCGCGCTCGCGCCCGCGCTGACGACGACGGCGGCGTCGCTCTACGCGTTCCAGCGCGACCTCGAGGCGCGCGGCGTCGCCGACCGCGTTCTGACGCTGGTGTGGTCCGAGTTCGGCCGGCGCGCGAAGGAGAACGGCTCGGGCGGAACCGACCACGGCGCGGCCGGGACAGCGTTCGTGATCGGCTCGCGCGCTGCCGGGACCCAGATCGGAGAGTTCCCCGGTCTCGCCACAGGCCTCGACACCGACGGGAACCTGAAGGCGACTTCGGACTTCCGGGCCGTCTACGCCTCGCTGCTCGAGCAGTGGCTCGGCTTCGACGCGGCGCGGATCATCCCGGGCGCGGGAAAACTGCCCCGCGCCAAGCTCGTCAAGTGAAGCTGCTCGCGCTCCTCGTCGCGGGTGTCGTGCTGCACGGAGTCGCCCCGAGCCGTAGTGCCCCTGCCCGCGTGCAGGTGGTTGCGAAGGAGTTCTCGTTCGGGCTCTCGCGGGTCAGCGTGAAGGCCGGCCCGGCCGTGATCGAGCTCGCGAACTTCGGTCAGGATCCCCATGACCTGCGGGTGCAACGCGCGGGAGCGCGGCACATCGCAGGTCTTGGTGTAGTGGCTCCCGGCAAACGGGCCGAGCTGTCCCTGAAGCTTCCACGCGGGCGCTATGCGCTCTGGTGCTCGGTCGCGAATCACCGCAAGCTCGGGATGCGCGCCACGCTCGTGGTGCGCTGACGGGTCTAGACCGCCGCCAGTGCGGGCGCCGCCAGCGCCTCGTAGTCGACGCCGTGCGCGAGAACGCGATGAAGACGCACGCGTACGCGGCGAGACCGCCGGACATCAGAACGCGCCGCAGCGTGGCATCCGAGCCCACGTCTAGAGCGTCGCCGGGATCGCAGCTCTTCTGGTCCCCCGAACGAGTGAACCGCGCTGCATGAGCTTGCAACGACCGTCACACGGTGGGACACTCGGGCCGTGCGACGAGCCGTCGTGATCATCCTGGCAGTGAGCGTGCTCGCGGCGACGACCGCGGCGACGAGCCCCGGCCGGGGAGCGTCGGGCACGACGGTGAAGACCGCCTTCAACAAGAAGCTGAAGACCACGATCCTCGTCACCTCGAAAGGGCTGACGCTCTACTACTGGACGCAGGACCCCGGCAAGAAATCCAACTGCGTCAACGACCCGACCTACCACTGCAGCAAGTGGTGGCCCCCACTCCTGACGACCGGAGCACCGGTTGCCGCCGCCGGCGCAAAGCGCTCGCTGCTCGGTACCACCAAGCGCGCCGACGGCACCACGCAGGTCACCTATGCCGGGCACCCGGTCTACCGGTTCCAGGGCGTCGGCAGCCCGCTGCCGGACAAGAAGCCCGGAGACGTCAACGGCCAGGGCTTCATCTCGCAATGGTGGGCACTGTCGCCGGCCGGCCAGGCCGTCAAGAAGCTCCCGAAGTAGCTAGTCCTCCGGCATCACCCCGAGCAGCCGGTACCCGACGCCCCACACGTTCTCGACCAGGCCCGCCCCTGCCCCGGTCTCGCGCAGCTTGCGGCGCAGCCGCGAGGCGTGGGAGTCGAGCGTCCGCGTGCGCCCCGGCACGAGGTAGTTCCAAACGTCGCGCAGCAGCTCGTCCTTCGTGAAGACGCGGTCCGGCTCACGTGCCAGGCAGAGCAGCAGCTCGTACTCCTTCTGCGCCAGCGCCAACCGGCACCCAGCGACGCTCGCCACCCTCGTGCGCGTGTCGATGCGCACCGGCGGTGCCTCGACCACCTCGGGGCGCTGCGGATGCGCGCGCCGCAGCACCGCGCGGATGCGCTCGACCAGCTCCTGATACTCGAACGGATGAGTCACGTAGTCGTCGCAGCCGCGCCTGAACGCCCGCACGGCATCGGCCCGCTCGTGCCCGAGCACGATCACCGGCGCCCGCTCGATCCACCGGTCGACCCCGTCGACGTCGCCGGCCAGCACCAGGTCGCACGGCACGCCCGAGCCGACCAGCTCGAACCCGTCGCGCGGCAGCTCCCGCTCGAGCAGGCCGCGCATCTCGGGCTCGGCGTCGGCGAGGAGCAGTGTCGCACTCATGCGCAGGACGCTAGAGACGGACGGGCTCGTCGCCTAGTCGTCCATCGGCACGATTCTGCACCGAACATTCCTCAGGCACGTCTCCTGCAGGCAGGATCAGACGCGAATTGGTGGCTAGAGACGCCCGGAGCGGATGACGCTCCAGAGCAGCCAGACGCCGAGCACGGCCGAGAGCGTGAAGCCGAGCACCGAGACGACGTGCAGGCCGAGGATGTGCGGCCCGCTTTTCGCGAAGATGCCGATCAGGCTCGAGCCGATCAGCCCGCCGGTGACGACGAGCGCGATCACGAGTCTGTTGAAGAGCACGTCGAGCTTCGCCATGAACTCGTCGAGGCCCTTGTGCACGAACCCGACCTCGATCTGCCCGTCCCGCACCTCCTCGAGAATGTCGTGGATCTGGTACGGGAGGTCGGCGGCCATCTGCGTCAGTTGCAAGCCCTCGCGCCTCGCGCGCGAGGCGATCCGGCGCGGCGTGAAGCGCGAGATCATCAGGTCGCGCGCATACGGCTTGGCGATCTCGAACACGTTGAAGTCGGGGTACAGCTCGATGCCGACCGCGCCGAGTGTCGCGATCGCCTTGTCGAGCATCACGAACCGTGTCGGCAGCCGCAGCTGCATCGAGTAGATCAGCGCGAAGCCCTCGCGGATGATCTGGATCGGGTCGATCTCCTGGAGGCTCGCGCCGTAGTAGCGGTAGTAGAGCTCGCGGAGCTCCGCGACGAACTGCTCCTCACGCTCCTTCGGGTAGCGAACACCGAGGTCCGCGAGGCGCTTGGGCAGTGCCTCGATGTTCTCAGCCGCGGCGTCGATGAAGAGCCGCGTCAGCTTCGACATGTCGTCGTCGGTGAGCTTGCCGGTCAACCCGAAGTCGACGAGCCCGATGCGATCGGGCGAGAGCACGAGGATGTTCGCCGGGTGCGGATCGCCGTGGAAGAACCCGTGCCGGAAGATCATCGTCATCCACGCCTCGGTGACGAGGTACGCGAGCCGGCGCCGCTGGTCGAGCGTCCACTGCTCGACGTCGATGTCGCCGAGCTGCACGCCTTCCAGATACTCGAGCGTCAGCACGTGCGAGCGGGTGTACGACCAGTAGACCTTCGGCACTGCGACGTGCGGATGGCCCGCGAAGTTCTTGTGGAACCCGTCGGCGTTTCTCGCCTCCAGCCGGTAATCGAGCTCCTGCCGGATCGAGCGCGCGAACTCGTCGACGATTTCGTTCGCGTCGATGAAATCGAGCGCACGGATGCGTTCCTTGGCGACTTTGGCGGCCTGGTACATGAGCGAGAGGTCCGCCTCGATCTGCTTGGGCGCGTTCGGCCGCTGCACCTTGACGACCACGCGCCGTCCGTTGGGCAGCGTTGCGCGGTGCACCTGGCCGATCGACGCGGCCGCGAGCGGCAACTCCTCGAACTCGGTGAACAGCCGCTCGACGGGCTGATCGAGCTCTTCACGGATCGTGCGCTCGACGTCGGCGTACGGGAACGGGCGCACGTCGTCCTGCAACCCGCGCAGCTCGGCGATGATGTCGGGCGGCACGACGTCGGGCCGTGTCGACAGGAGTTGGCCGAACTTGACGAACGTCGGCCCGAGCTCGTCGAGCATCTCGCGCAAGTGACGGCCGCGGGCAGTTCCCTCGACCGCGGGGTCGCTGGACTTGCGGCCCTCGACCGCGTAGCCGAAGCCGTGGCGGACCGCGACCTGGGCGATCTCGCTCAGGCGGCCGAGATTGCGCTGCTTCGGGCGCGTGGCCACGCGTAGTGTTGTACCTCCCGGGGTCGACGTTCGCCATTCCGCTGCCAGGAGGCCTCCCATGAAACGACAAATCGTCTTGATCCACGGCCTGTGGCTGTCGTCGCGCAGCTGGGAGAACTTCGAGCGCTACTTCCGCGAGCGTGGTCATGAGGTGGTCTCACCCGAGTGGCCGCGGAAGACCGGCGACGTCGAGGAGCTACGCGCGAACGCCGATCAGCTGAAAGGCCTCGGCGTCACCGAGATCGTCGAGCACTACGAGGCGATCGTGCGCGCGCTGCCAGAGCCGCCGATCCTGATCGGCCACTCCTTCGGCGGGCTGTTCACGATGATGCTGCTCGATCGCGGGCTCGGTGCGGCCGGCGTCGCGCTCGACCCGGCGCCGCCGAAAGGCATCTACAACCTCCCCCTGCGCCAGCTGCGGGCGTCGGCCCCAGCGCTCAGCAAGCCGTGGAAGCGGCACGGCGTCGTCGACCTCACGCTCGACCAGTTCACCTACGGATTCGTCAACACGTTCACGGCGGACGACGCCCGGGCGGCCTATGAGCGCTACGCGGTGCCGGACACCGCCCGGCCGCTCTTCGAGGCGGCGATGGCCAACCTCAATCCCGGTGCACCCAACAAGATCGACTTCGGCAACGCCACTCGTGCGCCCCTGCTGATCACCGCGGGCGAAGAGGACAACACCGTGCCGGCGTCCGTGTCCCGCTCGATCCACAAGAAGTTCGCGGGGAGCCCTGCGCGCACCGATCTGATCGAGCTGCCGGGCAAGCCGCACCTGCTGTCGGCAGGCCCCGGCTGGGAGGACGTGGCCGAGCAGGTCGCCGCGTGGCTCGACACCGCGGGCGTCGCAGAGACCGCCGCTAGCTGATCGAGTTGATCGTCGCCTGCCAGGCGCCCTTCGGCGCCTGGACGTCGACGACATCCCCGACCTTGCAGCCGAGCAGCGCCGAGCCGAGCGGCGAGGTCGGCGACACGGTGCCGCCGCCGCCCACGGCGCTGACCTCGACCGTCATCGTGCGCCCGTTGCCCTCGACCTCGACGACCGAGCCGATGCCCACCTCGTCCGAGCCGGCGTCCGCGACGATCTCGGCGAGATCGAGCCGCGAGCGCAGCGTGCGGATCCGCGCCTCGAGCAGCCCCTGCTCGTTCTTGGCAGCGTGGTACTCGAAGTTCTCGGAGAGGTCGCCGAACTCGCGCGCGGTCTTGATCGCCTGCACGACGTTGTCGCGGCGCGGGCCTTCGAGCTCTGCGAGCTCGGAGCGCAGCGCCTCCGCCTGCTTCTCAGTCATGCGTTCCCCGCCTACCACTTCGACCGGCCTCCTCTACGGCGAGACGTGTACACCAGGCGTGGCTTCGCCACCTGCATGCCGGTTTCCTGGAAGCTCTCGACGTGGCCCTGCAGCCGGGCGACGCGCGAGACGTCCGCCTGCTGCTCCGGCAGCACGAGCGTGATCGCGATCCCGCCGCGGCCGGCGCGACCGGTGCGGCCGACGCGGTGCGTGTAGACCCCGGGCTCCTCCGGGGGATCGAAGTTCACGACGTGCGAGATGTCCTCGACGTCGAGCCCGCGCGCGGCGACGTCGGTGGCGACGAGCGTCTTGACCTTGCCGGCGTCGAACCGCTCGAGTGCCTGCTCTCGTTGTGCCTGGCCCTTGTCGCCGTGGATCGCGATCGCGTCGACATCGTTGCGGCGCAGCTTCTCGACCAGCCGGTCTGCGCCTGCCTTCGTGCGGACGAAGACGAGCACGAGCCCCCGCTCCTCCTCGCGCAGCAGGTCGACGAGCGTCGAGACCTTGTTGTCGGCTGTGACCGGAACGAAGCGATGGTCGACTTCGCCGGTCCGGCGCTCGGCGGGCAGCTCTCCCTCGAAGCGGGCGGCGAAGTGCGTGTACCTGCGCGCCAGCTCGCCGACCTCGCCGTCGAGCGTGGCGGAGAAGAACATCGTCTGCCGGTCGTCGCGCAACCGGCGCACGAGGCGGTCGACCTGCGGCTTGAACCCCATGTCGAGCATCCGGTCTGCCTCGTCGAGCACGAGCACCTCGACGGAGTCGAGGTCGATCAACCGCCGGTCGACGAGGTCCTGCAGGCGGCCCGGCGTCGCGACGATCACGTGCGCGTCCTTCGCCTCCTGCGCCTGCGCCTTCAGCGGCACGCCACCATAGACCGAGGCGACGTTGAGGCGGTCGCCGGCGATCAACGCGAACTCCTCGGTCACCTGCACACAGAGCTCGCGGGTTGGCACCAGCACGAGCGCGAACGGCTTGCCGCCGGGCGCGCGCTCGACGATCGGGATCGCGAACGCGAGCGTCTTCCCGGAGCCGGTCGGGCTCTTGGCGAGCACGTCGCCCCCGCGCAGCGCTTCGGGAATCACGAGCGCCTGGATCTGGAACGGGGCATCGATGCCGCGTGCTACGAGCAAATCGCACACGGCCTCGGAAACCCCGAGGGCACGAAAATCTGTCACCTGTCTCAACTCCTTCGGACTGTCGAGATCACGTGTCCGATGGAGGAGACGAGATCTCACGGGAACGCGGCCCATCCGCGTTCCGTGAGGCGCACGGTAGCAGCGAACCCGGCGAACGAAGCGCTCGTGACACGCTCGGCAAGATCGGGACAGCTCGCTCGTTCATCGGGTCGTGGGTATACCCACGACGCCCGAATCATGATGGGACTGCTGTTACTGCGGATCGACGTCTTCGAGCAGGCGCAGACGGTGCTCGACCTGCGCGACGCGCAGCTCGAGCTCGTCCCATTCCTCCCGGGTGACGAGGCCGAGCTCGCGGGCCACCTCCTGCAGCCTCCGCCTGCTCCCCTCTCCGACGCGCAGCGCATCACCGCGCCAGCGCGACGTGACGTCGTCGAGCAGCGAGCGTGCCTCGTCGAGGCGCAGCCCGAGCATCGTCACGACGCGGTCGAGCGCTTCGCGGTCGGGGTTATCTGGCACGGCCGTGGGGCCGCGACTTGCGCCGCTGGCGGCGTGCTTCGCGCTTCGCCTCGGAGTCGCCGTCGAGTGCGTGCTCGATCATCTCGACCGGCGTCTCGGGCGCGGGCTCGGCTGCGGCCGCCGCCTCGGCCTGCTGCAGGATCCGCTCGCCGACCGAGCCCTCGATCGAGACGCTGTCCTTGCGCCGCGCGTACTCGGGCTCGCGCTCCTTCCAGGTGGTGAGCAGCGGCGCCGCGATGAAGATCGACGAGTAGGCACCGGCGGTGACGCCGATGAGCAGGGCGAACGCGAAATCCTTGAGGGTCGAGCCGCCGAAGAAGAAGAGCGCGAGCACCGGCAGCAGGGTGATGAACGTCGTCGCCAGCGAGCGGCGGATCGTCTCCCAGAGCGAGACGTTCGCGATCGTCGCGAACGACGCACGCCGCATGATCGGGATGTTCTCCCGGATCCGGTCGAAGATGATGATCGTGTCGTAGATCGAGTAGCCGAGCACGGTCAGGATCGCCGCGACGGTCGACTCGGTCACCTCGCGACCTGTCACCGAGTAGACGCCGATCGTGATCACCACGTCGTGGATCAGCGCGACGATCACCGGCAGGGCGAAGGCGACGCCCTTGAACCGCACCGAGATGTAGAGCGTGATCACGAGCAGCGAGAAGAGGATCGCGATCACCGCAGAGCGGGCGATCTGCCGGCCGAAGCTCGACGACACGTTCTTGACGCCTGGCGCGACTGCGTGCACCTTCGTCTGGAGCTCCTCCGTCAGCTTGTTCTGCTGCTGCGGCGTCAGCTTCTTGAGGCGGATCTGGAAGCTCGAGTACTTGTCGCCGTCCGTCGACGCGCCGCGACCCTGGACGACGGCGTCGCGGCGGCCGATCGCGTCGGTCTCCTTGCGGACGACCGTCAGCGACGTCGGCTCCGACGTCTTGAACGTGATCTGGACGCCGCCTCTGAAGTCGATGCCGAGGTTGAGGCCGCGCGTCGCGAGCGAGACGATGCTGATCAGGACCACGGCGCCTGAGATAGCGAACCAGAGGCGCCGCTTCCCCATGTAGTCGATGTAGAGGTGCTGCATCACTTCGACGCGGCCCCCAGGAAGCGCGGGTTCTGGAACCACTTGAACCCGGCGAGCAGGCCGAGCATCGCGCGCGTCGCCGCGACCGCGGTGATCAGCGAGATGACGGTTCCGATCAGCAGCATCAGCGCGAAGCCCTTGACGCCGGCCGTCGCGACAGCGAACAGGATCAGCGCGGTGATCGCCGTGACGACGTTGGCGTCGAGAATCGTGCGAAAGCCCTTGGCGTAGCCGTTGGCGATCGCTGCGCGCACGGATTTGCCCGCGCGGAACTCTTCCTTGATGCGTTCGAAGACGACGACGTTCGCGTCTGCGGCGACACCGATGGTGAGGATCAACCCAGCGAAGCCTGGCAGCGTGAGCGTCACCCCCAGCAGCACGATCGCGGCGTACATGAAGGCGCCGTAGATGGCGAGGCCGATCACGGCCACCACCCCGAGGAAGCGGTAGAGCAGGAGCAGGAAGAGCGCGACGAGAATCAGGCCGCCGATCGCGGCGTTGCGCGCCTGCTTGAGCGAGTCCTTGCCGAGCGTCGCCGAGACGTCGGTGCGCTCGAGCGGGACGAAGTTGACCGGCAGCGCGCCCGTCTGCAGGACGAGCGCCAGGTTCTTCGCTTCCTTCAGGTTCGCCATGCCCGTGATCTGCGCGCCGGTGCCGGCCGGGTTGATCCCGTTCGGCAGGTCGTTGTAGTCGATCTGCGGCCAGGAGCGGATCTCGTTGTCGAGCACGATCGCGAAGTGCTGCGGGTTCTGTTGGATCTGCCCGCGCACGGCTTCGTTCTTCGTCACCTGCTCGAACGCCTTGTTGCCCTTCCCCGTGAACTGCATCAGCACGACCGGCTCACCGGACGAGGTGTCGAAGTCCTGCCGCGTCCCCGAGAGCTTCAGCTCGGTGCCCTTCATGTTCGGGTACTTGCCGTCGGTCGCATAGCGGTCGTTCGGGTAGTCGCCCTTCTTGAAGAGGTAGTAGTCGAACTTGCCGTTCGGCGGCACGCCGGCGGGATCGCCCGGGCAGACGACCGACTTCGGCGAATAGCAGGTGATCAGCACCGTGTTCTGGGGCACCGTCAGGATCTTGTAGCCCTTCGGCAGCTTCCCGCCCGGGAACCGGTCCAGGATGCCGGGGTTGCCGTTCGGATCGCGGTGCAGCGTCTGCGTGGGATTCGGGTTGGCTGCCTTGACGTAGACGGTCGTCGTCTTCGTCTTCTTGTTCTTGCCGACGCCCGTCGTCTTCGTGACCTTCACCGGCTTGAAGAGGACGTACTGGGCGGGAGTGCCCTTCTTCGCGGAAGCCTGCACGCGCGAGAGCAACTGATAAAGGCTGCGGTTGGCGACCGGGCCCGAGGCCGAGGTCGAAGGCCCGAAGAGGGCCGGCTCGAGGTCGTAGAGCTCGAGCTGGGCGGTCGAGCCGATGATGTTGGCCGCCTCGGCGACGTTGTGGATGCCGGCGAGCTGGATCGAGATCTGATCCTTGCCCTGCTTGGTGATGATCGGCTCCGCGACGCCGAGCTTGTCGACGCGGTCGCGCATGATCGAGACCGAGCGGTTGAGGTCGTCGGCCGTCAGCTGATGGCCCTTGGGCGGCTGCGCCTTGAGGACGTACTCGAGCCCGCCCTGCAGGTCGAGGCCCTGCTTGATCGGCTTGTGGGCCGGCGAAGCGGGAACGGCGACGAACGCCACGCCCACCAGGGCGAGGACGATGAGTGCAACCAGCACCAGTTGGGAGCGACGGGAGCTCAAGCGGTGGGTAGGTTAGCTTGGTTCGGGGGGTGCCTCGCTGCCCCCGTTCGCGTCATTTTCGGGCTCGACCTCCACGTCGACCTCACGGGCCACTGCCGCCACCGCCCGCCGGTCGAGGGTCGCGACCACGCCGGGCGCGATCTCGACCCTCAGCTCGTCGCCGTCGACCTCCCGGACGGTCGCGTGCAGGCCCCCGGCCGTGATGATCTCGTCGCCGACCTCGACCGTGTCCTGCATCGCGGCATGCGAGCGCTGCCGGCGCCGCGAGGGCACGACCAGGAAGAACCAGATCGCCCCGAGGACGAGCACCACGAGCAGAAAGCCGCCTGCGTTCACAAGATCCTTTCGAGGGCGTCGCGCTTGTAGGAGGCGAACTCGCCGCGCTCGATCGCCGTGCGCGCGCCGCGAGTCAGTGTGATCAGGAAGCGTAGATTGTGGAGCGAGAGGAGGCGCAGGCCCAGCAGCTCGTCCTGGTTGACGAGATGCCGGATGTAGGCCCTGGTGAACCGCATGCAGGCAGGGCAGTCGCAGCGCTCGTCGATCGGGGCCTCGTCGCGGGCGAAGCGGGCGTTTCGAAGGTTGAGTCGTCCCTCCCACGTCAGCGCGCTGCCGGTGCGGGCCGTTCGGGTCGGGAGCACGGAGTCGAACATGTCCACGCCCGCCTCGATCACCTCGAGGATCCCTTCTGGGTCACCGATCCCCATGAAGTAGCGCGGCTTACCCGGCGGAAGGAGCTCCGCGGAGCGGTCGGTCGCCTCGAACATCGCGCCGCGGTCCTCGCCGATCGCGAGCCCGCCGATCGCGTTCCCGTCGAAGTCGAGCTCGGCGATCTCCTCCGTCGAGCGGCGGCGCAGCTCGGCGTCGACGCCGCCCTGCGCGATCCCGAACCGCAGCTGCCCGTCGGCGCGCGGCGCGTTGCGCTGGCGTTCCGCCCAGAGCGTCGTCCGGCGGACGGCGTCCTCGAGTTGCGCGCGCGTGACGCCGGCGGGCGGCACGTGGTCGAGGCACATCGCGATGTCGCTGCCGAGGCTCTGCTGGATGCGGGCGGCGAGCTCGGGCGTGAAGTGCGCCTCCGCGCCGTCGTAGACGCTCCGGAAGGTGACGCCCTCGTCGTCCACCCGCGCGATCGTGTCGCGCAGCGAGAACACCTGGAAGCCGCCGGAGTCCGTCAGGATCGGCGCGTCCCAGCCCATGAAGCGGTGCAGGCCGCCGAGGTCGCGGATCAGCTCGTGGCCGGGCCGGAAGTAGAGGTGGTAGGTGTTGCCGAGGAGGATCTGCGCGCCGAGGTCGCGCACCTCGTCGGGATGCAGCGTCTTCACGGTCGCCTTCGTGCCGACCGGCATGAAGACCGGGGTCTCGACCGGGCCGCGGGCGGTCCGCAGGATCCCGGCGCGGGCAGCTCCGTCGGTCGCGACGAGCGAAAAGGCCTCGGCGCTCACAGGATCAGCATCGCATCGCCGAACGAATAGAAGCGGTAGCGCTCCTCGACAGCGATGTCGTAGAGGCGCCGCACCTCCTCGACTCCCGCGAACGCCATCACGAGCGCGAGCAGTGTCGAGCGCGGCAGATGGAAGTTCGTCAGCAGGTGGTCGACGCGCGCGAACTCGAAGCCCGGCGTGATGAAGAGCTCGGTCCGTCCCACCAGCGGGCCGCCGTGCGCAACGGTCTCCAGCGTGCGCACGGTCGTCGTCCCGACCGCGAGCACGGCAGGCGCCGCTTCGATCCGCTTCCACGCGGAGTCGGTGACCGCGTAGCGCTCGCCGTGGATGTGGTGCTCCTCGACCACGTCGGCCTGCAGCGGCCGGAACGTGTCGAGCCCGACGTGCAGCGTCACGCGCTCGACGTCGAGCCGGGCCAGCAGCTCGTCCGTGAAGTGCAGGCCCGCAGTAGGCGCGGCGGCCGAGCCCTGCTCGCGCGCGTAGACGGTCTGGTAGCGGGCGGGATCGGCGAGCGGCTCCGTGATGTAGGGCGGCAGCGGTGCGAGCCCCGCGGGCTCGCCGCTCAGCCGGACGCGCCAGCGGCCCTCGCCGAGGTGCTCGAGCAGGTGCACCGGGCCGTAGTCGTGCCCTGGACGGAGCCGCCTGGTCGGCCGGGCCAGCGCCTCCCAGACGTCGCCGTCGACGCGCTCCAGCAGCAGCACCTCGCCGCGGGGTGACTCGATCGGGATGCGTGCAGGCACGACCCGCGTGTCGTTGACGACCGCGAGCACGTCGTCCGGCACGAGCCCCGGCAGGTCGCGGAAGACGTGGTGCCGGACGCTCCCGGTCGCGCGGTCGAGGACGAGGAGACGCGACTCGTCGCGGCGGTCGGCGGGATGCTGCGCGATCAGCTCGGGCGGCAGGTCGTAGTCGAGCTCGCGGGACTCCATCCGGTGCGGACGGTAGCTTCGGCGTGTGGTCGAGCTGAGCACGGTTCACATCCGCGAGGCGATGCAGGCGAGCCTGCGCGAAGAGGCCGCGCCGATCTCGCGGCGCCTCGCCGAGGTGAAGGGCCTCTCGAACAACGCTGTTCGCCGGCTGGAGCGGCTCGAAGGGCTGATCGAGTCGGAGCGGAATGCCCGCGTCGACGACCTCGGTCTGCTCGTCGACCTGCTGACGGACGGGTGGCGGGCGCTGGACACCCGCCTCGCGCGGATCGAGGCGGCCCTGGCGGCCGAGCCCTCGAACGTCGTGCGCCTGCGCGAGAGCGCTTAGGCCACCTCGTAGCGCCAGCCCTCCTGCCACTCGAACGGCGCGCCGACGAGCTCTTCGAGCGGCACGCCCCGGAGGTGGTGGTCGAGACCCCACTTCGTCGCGACGTGCCCGATCACGATCACTTGCTCGCCGTCGTAGCGCGCCGTCACGTCGCGCAGGAACCACCCGACGCGTTCGACGGCCTGACGCCAGCTCTCCCCAGCGGGGTAGGCGGTGTCGAGATGCGCTGCGCGTGCATCGTGCATCGCCTGCGCGGGGCCCCCGTTCAGCGTCCCGTAGTCGCACTCGCGCAGCCGCCAGTCGCTCAGGATCGGCACGCCGGAGGCTCCGAACGCGATCGCCGCCGTCTCGGCCGCGCGCCGCAGGTCGGAGGTGAACACCGCCGCCAGGGGCTCGCCTGCCCGCCGCTCGCCCAGCCGGGCCGCCAGCCGCCTCCCCTCCTCCGACAGCTCGCCGGGGAGCCAGCCGGTCGCGCGGCCGGCTTCGTTGTCGGTCGTCAGCGCGTGGGTCTCGAAGAGGATCCGGGCGGTCACTGGCCGGCGGGCAGGACGAGCGCGAAGCGCGCGCCGCGCCCCAGTTCCGACTCCAGCTCGATCCGGCCGCCGAGCGCGCCCGACAGCTCCTTGGCGATCGCCAGGCCGAGCCCGGTGCCGCCGCTCGAGTCCGAGACGAACGGCCGGAAGAGGCGGTCGCGCGCTTCGGGCGCGATCCCCGGCCCGGAGTCCTGCACTGCGACCGTGACCGAGCCGTTCTCCTGCGCGAGCGAGAGGTCGATGCGCCCGCCGTCGGGCGTCGCGCGGAACGCATTGGAGAGGAGGTTGCCCACCACCTGCAGCACGCGGTCGCCGTCGGATGTGATCACGGGCCGGTCACGCACCTCCTGCCGATAGTCGATCTCACGCCGGCGCGCCTCGTCGCGGTAGGTCTCGTACGCCTGATCGAGCAGCGTCCCCATGTCGACCTCCTCGCGCGTGACGGTGAAGCGGTGGGTGTCGAGCTTCGCCAGGTCGAGGATGTCGCCGACCAGCCGCTCGAGCCGCGTCGCCTCGGCCTCGACCGTCTCCAGCGAGAGCTGCTCGAGCTCCGGGTCGTCGACGACGCCTTCGAGGAGCGCCGACACGTGCCCGCGGATCGCGGTCAACGGCGTGCGCAGCTCGTGCGAGACGGACATGAGGAAGTTCCGCTCCATCACTTCGACCTCGGCGAGCCGGTCGGTCATCTCCGAGAAGCGCTCGCTCAGATGGGCGAGCTCGCCTGGCGCGTTCTGGGGGACCGAGACGGCGTAGTTGCCCGAGGCGACCTCGTCGGCGGCCGCCGAGAGCTCCAGGATCGGCTTCACGATGCGCCGTGACAGGTACCAGGCCAGCAGTCCGGCCGCGACCAGGCCGAGCAGGCCGGCGAGCGCGAGCCGCTTGATCAGATCGTTGACGCGGTGGCTCACGTCGGTCTTCTTCGTGGCGACGACGATCGCCCCCACCGACGTCTTCCCGAGGGTGATCGGCTTCGCGACGGCGATGTACTTCCGGTGGGTGCCCGGCGGGGTGAACTCGAACGTCAGCGACTTGCCCGACTGCCAGTCGATCGTCTGGATCGGCAGCCGCGTCAGGCCGGTGACGTTGTCCTGACCGGGGAAGATGCGCGGGCCGACGAGGTAGATCTTGTCGCCGGTCGCGAGCTCGAGATTCTTCGCGGCAAAGCGCGGCGGGCTGCGATCGTCCGGGTTGCCGTAGCTCGCCGCGACCGCATTCGAGAACAACGCGGCGACCCCGGATGCCTCACGATTGAGCGAGCTGAGCGCCTGGTCGTGCGCAAAGCTCTGGAAGAGCTGGATGGCGATCATGGTCGTCACCACCCCTGCCAGCGCGATGCCCGCGAGGAAGATCAGCGGCA
This sequence comes from uncultured Actinomycetes bacterium, assembly GCA_963698925.1. GTDB lineage: Bacteria > Actinomycetota > Thermoleophilia > Gaiellales > Gaiellaceae > PALSA-600. Next base: position 322,889 of record CAVOSR010000001.1, read on the forward strand.
GGCGAACACGCAAGGAGTTCACGTCAGGAGACTCCTACGTCTTCGTCGTCTCTTTGCGCGCGTCCTTCGCGGGCGAGACCTTGTAGCCGACGCCCCACACGGTGACGATCGGCGATGCCTCGCCGAGCTTGCGGCGCAGCTGGCGGACGTGCACGTCGACGGTGCGGGTGTCACCCGCGAAGGTGTAGCCCCAGACGCGCTCGAGTAGCTGGTCGCGCGTCAGCACGAGCCCGCGGTGATCGAGCAGCTCCCAGAGCAGGTCGAACTCCTTGGGCGCGAGCTGGATCTCCTCGTCGCCGACCTTGACCTCGCGTCGGCCCGAGTCGACGCGCAGGTCGCCGTGGATGATCTGCTCGGTCTCGCGCTCGCGGCGCTCGGGGGTCGCGCGGCGCAGGATCGACTTGACGCGCGCGACGAGCTCGCGGGGGTTGAACGGCTTCGTCAGGTAATCGTCCGCGCCGACCTCGAGCCCGATGATCTTGTCGACGTCCTCGTCGCGGGCGGTCAGCATCAGGATCGGCACGTCGCTCGACTGCCGGATGCGCTTGCAGACCTCGATCCCGTCGATGTCGGGGAGCATCAGATCGAGCACGATCAGGCCCGGCATCTGGGCGGCGACTTGCGAGAGCGCCTCGGAGCCGGTGGCGGCAGTGCGGACGCCGTAGCCGGCGTTCTTGAGGTAGAGGCTGACGAACGAGGCGATCGAGCCCTCGTCCTCGACCACCAGGATGTTCGGCGCCGGTGCGCTCACTACGGAGCGCTCGGCGGCTGGGTGCCGAACGGGATCAGCTTCGGCGTCACCTGCACAGCTTGCCACTTGCCGTTGTCGAGCGCGTAGTCGCCGTCGTCGTACCAAAGGGGATCGCCGATCAGATAGGCGCGCCCGACGCCGACGGCAGTGATGTCGATGCCCGAGCCGACGATGCTGAACTTGATGTAGCGGCTGCCGGTGAAGCGGAAATGGATGTTCTTGCCGCTGTAGACCGTCACGCCCGGCTCGGTGGTCGGGCGCTTCGTCTCGGCACCGCTGACCTGCGCGGTGATGTTGTCGTCCGGGTTGAAATCGATCACCTTGAGCTGGCCCTGGTCGAGCTGGCCCCAGACCGCTCCCTTGGCGTAGATGTTCGCCCTCGTCGCGTTGACATCCCGCAACTCGAGCACTCCGTCGCCGATCGCGCCCGACACGCGCACGGCCGCCAGCGCCCCGGGAGCGAGGATCAGTCCGCAGAGCATGATCAGGGAGGCCTTCCGCATCGGCACCATCAGTCTTTCCTGTCGAATTATGCCCTGAATGAGCGAAAGGTAAGGACTTTCTTATCCTGGGTGCGTGCCGCGACTTCCGGTCCCCCTCGCAGCTGTCTTGCTCGTGCTCGCCGCGGTCGCATCGGACCTCGTCCCGCGGCTGACGCTTTCGATCCACACCGTCGAGCTCGTGGCGAGCGGAGCGCTCGTCGTCATCCTCTTCGACGGGGGCGCGTCGATCGGCCTCCGGCGCTTCCGCGCCGCCGCCATGCCGGTCGTCCTGCTGGGCGTGCCGGGCACGTTCGCCATGGCCGCGCTCGTCGCGGTCTTCGCACACTCGGTGCTCGGGATCGAGTGGATGACCGCCGGCCTGATCGGCGCCGCCGTCGCGCCGACGGATCCCGCCGTCATGTTCTCGGTGCTCGGCGACCGCGAGATCGAGGGCCGCACGGACACGATCCTCGAGGGCGAGTCGGGAGCGAACGACCCGGTCGGGATCGCGCTGATGCTCGGCCTGATCGAGCTCGCCACTCACGCCGACGAGACCTTCTGGGTCGTCGTGCGCGTCTTCGTGCTGCAGATGGGGGTCGGCCTCCTCGTCGGCGTCGCCGGCGGCTTCGCCGAGGCGCGCCTCTTGCCGCGGCTCGGCCGCTCCGCCCCGTGGATCTCGCTGGCGTTCGCCGCCTGCGTCTTCGGAGTCGCAGCGCTCGCGCACGGCTCGGGCTTCCTTGCGGTCTTCGTCGCGGGACTGATCCGCGGCGATGTCGAAGTGCCGCGGGGGGCAGAGGTGCTGCAGTTGCGCAAGCGGCTCGCGACCGTCGCGGAGATCGTCGTCTTCGTCGCGCTCGGCCTGACGATCGAGATCTCGGGGATCGAGGCGGGCCGCTGGGCCGAAGGACTGCTGCTCGCGGCCTTCGCAGCGCTGCTCGCTCGGCCGGCGGTCGTCGCGACCGTCCTCGCACGGGTGCGGCTCGACCTCGGCGAGCGTGTCTTCGTCGCCTGGGGCGGGCTGAAGGGCGCAGTTCCGATCCTGCTCGCTGCCTTCGCGCTCACACACCACGTCGACGAGGCAAACCGGATCTACGAGACGGTGTTCGTGATCGTGCTCGCCTCCGTCGTCGTGCAGGGAACGTCGATCCCGTTCGCAGCGCGCAGGCTCGGCGTCGAAGCTGCTGAGCAAACGTCGGCGTAGGCTCGACGGAGCCGACCGGAAACACGAGCTCGCTCAGGCGCGCGACAATGCGAAGCGGCGCGCCTGAGCGTCGGCGTAGGCTCGACGGAGCCGACCGGAAACACGAGCTCGCTCAGGCGCGCGACAATGCGAAGCGGCGCGCCTGAGCGTCGGCGTAGGCTCGACGGAGCCGACCGGAAACACGAGCTCGCTCAGTAGGTGTAGAAGCCCTCGCCGGTCTTGCGGCCGAGCTTGCCCGCCTGCAGCATCCGGACGAGCCGCGGCGGTGGTGCCATGCGCGGCTCGCGCAGCTTCTCGTACAGCGCCTCGCTCGCATGCACGTGCACGTCGGCGCCGACGAGGTCGAGCAGCGCGCACGGCCCCATCGGCCAGCCGGCCCCGTGCTTCATCCCCTCGTCGAGATCCTCGGGCGTGACCCCCGTCTCGTCGAGAACGCGCACACAGTCGTTGAGCAGCGGGATCAGGACGCGGTTGACGACGAAGCCCGGTGTGTCGGAGCACCGGATCGGCGTCTTGCCGAGCTTCGCGCCGAGCGCGTACGCCGCTTCGAACACGTCATCCGTCGTGCGCTCGGCACGGACGATCTCGACGAGCGGCATCAGCGGCGCTGGGTTGAAGAAGTGCATGCCGACTGCGCGCTCCGGCCGCTCGAGCACCGAGGCGATCTCGGTCACCGAGAGCGCGGACGTGTTCGTCGCCAGGATCGTGACCGGTCGCACCACGGCCTCGAGCGCACGGAAGAGCTCGTGCTTGACGCCGAGGTCCTCGAAGGCTGCCTCGATGACGACGTCGCACTCGCCGAGGTCGACAGGTCGGTCGTCAGCCGGAGGCGACCGATGGCGTGCGTCGCGCGCAGTCTGCTCCATCGTCCCTTTCTCGACCTTGCGCGTGAGGAAGTGGCCGATGCGATCGCGGGCCTGCTCGCCGCGGACGAGCTCGACCTCGTGCCCGACGACATCGAGCCCCGCCTCGAGGGCGAGCTGCGCGATCCCGGAGCCCATCGCCCCCAGGCCGACGACGCCGACCGTCTTCACAGCTTCTCGACGACTCCGGCGATCGCCATGCCGAACCCGACGCACATCGACGCGATGCCGTAGCGAGCGTCTCGGCGGTCGAGCTCGTTCAGCAGCGTCGCCGTGATCCGCGCGCCGGTCGCACCGAGCGGGTGGCCGAGCGAGATCCCGCCGCCGTTCGGGTTGACGTCGTCCATGCGCTCCTCGAGGTGCAGGTCCTGGGCGGTCTGCAGCACGACCGACGCGAACGCCTCGTTGACCTCGATCACGCTCATGTCGTCCAGCGTCAGCCCCGCCTTGGCGAGCGCCTTCTGCATCGCCTGCGGGTTGCCGTGCAGCATCCGCGTCGGGTCGACGCCGGCGAGGCCGAACGACACGAAGCGCGCCCGCGGCGTCAGCCCCAGCCGCTCGACTGCCCCCTCGCTCGCGATCAGCACGGCGGCAGCCCCGTCGACGATCTGCGACGAGTTGCCCGCCGTGATCACACCGGCGGGGTCGAAGGCCGGCGGCAGCGCGGCAAGCGCCTCCGCCGTCGTCTCTCGCCGCGGCGCCTCGTCGACCGCGAAGACCGGCGGCGCAGCGAGCGCCGAGCTCGTGTTTCCGGTCGGCTCCGTCGAGCCTGCGCCGACGCTTCCACTCCGGGCCTGCGCGGGCAGCTCGATCGGGACGATCTCGCGCTCGAACCGGCCCTCGTCGGAGGCGGCAATCGCGCGCCGGTGCGACTCGAGCGAGTACGCGTCGAGCGCTTCGCGCGACAGGTTCCACTCGCGCGCGAGCAGCTCGGCGGAGGTGCCCTGCATCACGATCTCGTGGCGGTCGGTCACGCGCTCGGAGATCGAGCCGCCGTTCGAGCCCATCGGCACGCGCGACATCATCTCGACGCCCGCGGAGACGACGAGATCGAGCTGGCCGGCCATCACCGCGGCGGCGGCGTTGAAGTTCGTCTGCATCGACGAGCCGCACTGGCGGTCGACTGTCGTCGCCGACACGTCGACCGGCCAGCCGGCTGCGAGCACGGCCATCCGCCCGACGTTCCAGCCCTGCTCGCCGATCTGCGTCACGCAGCCCATCTGCACGTCCTCGATCTCGGCCGGGTCGAGGTCGTGCGGCGCGATCAGCCCGTTCAGCACCTGGGCGGCGAGATCGTCGCCGCGCACCGCAGAGAGCGTGCCGCGCTTGCGGCCGATCGGCGAGCGAACGGCGTCGACGATGAAAGCGTCCACGGCCTAAGGGTACTCCGGCGCCCAGGGCCGCTCGTGGTGAGCAGGTAGACGAGCCGGGCCGGCAGCTGGTGGATCCGGCGGATCGAATCCGTCGCGACGGTCAATCGACGAACGCAGGGTCGAGCGCGGCCGCTCGCCGCGCGGCGCGCGCATACGCGTAGTTGACCGACGCGAACGCGAAGACCGCGTAGACCCAGCCGGCGATGCAGTCGACCAGGTAGTGCTCGCCGGAGTAGACGAGCGCGAACGTCATCGCCAGTGGATAGAGCACGAGCAGCGGACGCCACCAGCGCGGCACCAGACTGCCACAGGTAGAGGCTGAAGAGGAGCGCGAACGCCGCGTGCAGCGAGGGCATGGCGGCGACGTCGTTGGCGTATCCCTTCCCGTGCTCGAACACTGCGCCGGCGTGCGTGAAGGGAATGTGGTGCCAGATCGGGCCGATCATCCGGTTCGACTCGCCGAGGTTGCCGTGCTGCGCCGCCATCCACGGCGGCACCGCGGGGTAGAGGACGTAGGTCGCGAACCCTGTCAACGCGAGCACGCAGATCATCCGCGCGTACGGCATGAACCGGTCGCGCGCGAAGACCCAGATCGCGGCGGCGGCGATGAACGTGACGAAGAAGTGGGTCAGGTGCAGGAACCACGTCGCGTAGTCCCACCAGCGCAGGTCGTTGGGACCGTGCCAGAGATGCTCCTGCAGCCGGACCGTCGGCACCGGGCGGCCGAAGAGGAACGCCTCGAGCCGGATCTGCGGCGTCTCCCTGGCCTTGACCAGCAGGCCGTCGGCGACGCCGCGCAGCATGTCGTAGGCGAGGATCACCGCGACGAGCGGGAGCCAGTCGCGCAGCACGCGCCGGCCGTCGAGCGAGTACGCAGCCATGCCGAGCCCGAGCCAGAGGAAGAGCAGGTCGTGCTTGGTCGGGCACACCCCAGAGCACGAACAGCAGGACCGTTGCCACCGCCCAGGCCAGGAGCGCCGCGAGACGAAGCTTTTGCCTCCGGGTCACGGGTCAAGATTAGAGTGCCGACATGGCGACGACCGCAATCGACCGTCCCCTGCTGATCGGCGGCGAGCGTGTCGAGACGGGTGAGTGGACGGAGGTGCACTCACCCTTCTCGGGCGAGGTCGTCGGCCGGATCGCGAAGGGCGGCGCCGCCGAGACCCGGCGCGCGCTCGACGCAGCGGAGCGCGCGATGGCCGATCCACTGCCCGCACACGAGCGCGCCCGGATCCTCGACGTGACCGCGCGACTCCTGGCCGAGCGCCAGGAAGAAGCCGCGCAGATCGTCTGCGCCGAAGCGGGCAAGCCGCTGAAGGCGGCACGCGTCGAGGCCCAGCGGGCCGTCTCCACCTACACGTTCTCGGCCGTCGAGGCGCGCAAGCTCGACCGGCGAGACGGTGCCGATGGACGCCTCTCCGGCCGGCGAGGGCAAGCTCGCGCTGACGCTGCGGCTGCCGATCGGAATCGTCGGCGCGATCTCGCCGTTCAACTTCCCGCTCAACCTCGTCGCGCACAAGATCGCACCCGCGCTCGCCGCAGGCTGCGCCGTCGTGCTCAAGCCCGCGTCGGCGACGCCGTTCGCGGCGCTCTTCCTGGCCGAGCTCGAGGAAGAAGCCGGGCTGCCGCCCGGATGGATCAACGTCGTCTCAGGCTCGGCCGGCGCGATCGGCGACACGCTCGTCGAAGACGAACGCGTGCGGTTGCTCACGTTCACCGGCTCGGGCAACGTCGGCTGGGGGCTCGCCGAGCGCGCACACCGCAAGCGCGTCAAGCTCGAGCTCGGCAACGCCACCCCGGCGATCGTCTGCGCAGATGCCCCGGCCGGCACCGCCGCGAAGCTCGCCGCGAACGCATTCTCGTTCGCCGGCCAGAGCTGCATCTCGGTCCAGCGGATCTTCGTCGTCGAGAGCGCGTGGGACGCATTCGTCGCAGACTTCGTCCCGGCGGTCGAGGCGCTGCAGGTCGGCGACCCGGCCGACGACGCAACAGATGTCGGCCCGGTGATCAGCGAGAGCGAGCGCGACCGCATCCTCGAGTGGATCGCGGAGTCGCACGGTGAGGTGCTCACGGGCGGCGCCGCGAACGACGACGGCGTGATCAGGCCGACGGTGATCGCCCGCCCTGCTGCGGACGACAAGGTGCAGTGCGAGGAGGTGTTCGGCCCTGTGGTGACCCTGACGCGCGTGAGCGGAGTCGACGAGGCGATCGAGCTCTCGAACTCGACCCGCTACGGCCTGCAGGCGGCGATCTTCACCAACGACCTGGCCACGTCGATCGACGCCGCTCGGCGGCTCGAGTTCGGCGGCGTGATCGTCAACGAAGCGCCGACGTTCCGCGCCGACCAGATGCCGTACGGCGGCGTCAAGGCGTCGGGCAACACGCGCGAAGGCCCCGCGTGGGCGGTCCGGGAGATGACCGAAGAGCGGCTCGTGGTTTTGCAGGCGTAACGACCGGTCACAACGCTCCCATGTTCGGTGCCATCGGACTCGGCTCGCTGCTGATCCTCGTCGGCCTGCTGCTCTTCTTCGTACCGGGCATCGGGATCCTCGGGATCGCCGTGATCGTGGCGGGCGTCGTGGTGCTCGCCGGAGGGTTCGCGACGCGCGGCCGAACGACCTCGCCGCCCCCGTAAGTAGATTCCCCGGCATGTCGCCGCGCTTCCGCCGGCATGCCGTCCCTACGGAAGGCATCGCCCCCCGCCGCCCCCACGCCGGCCTGCTCCGCCGCGAGCGGCGGGCTCTGCAGAAGGCACGCGCCGACGGCCTGCGCGAGCTCGGCGGGCTGCTGGTCGAGATGTACCGGCGCGGCAGCTTCCGCGACGACCTCCTCGCGGAGCGTGCTGCCGGAATCGTCGGGATCGACGCCCGCCTCGCCGAGATCGACGATCTCCTCCACTCGCGCGGCCGCGCGCCGCGGTGCGAGTGCGGCGCCCCGATCCTGCGCGGCTCGCGCTTCTGCCCGAACTGCGGCCGCTCGCTCGATCCCGAGGCGGACGCGGCGAACGGCGTCTCCGAGGAGACCGTCATCGAGCCGGCACCAGAGGCCTGATGGCGCCCGGCCCCGACGAACGCGAGCGGGCGATCGCGGCCGCCGACCACACGTGCCCGCGCTGCGGCGCGCCGCGCGAGCCCGAGCAGCGCTTCTGCCTCGAGTGCGGGCTCGCGCTGCCGAACGTCGAGGGCACGGTGCCGGAACTGCGCCGCCGCTGGCTGCGGCGCTTCGGGTGGTACCCGGGCGACTGGGTGTGGATCTCGCTCCTGACGCTCGTCGTCGCGGCCGCCGGCGCCGCCGCGGCGATCGCTCTGACCGTGAAGCAGAACGAGTCGCGCGGGGAGACCTTCGTCGTTTCCGCGCCGGTGAGCGTCGCCGAGCCGACCGCCGTCCCGACGACGACGCCCGCGGCCGTCGACACCTCCAACCTGCCCACCGCGCCGGAGCCGACGACGACGAAGACAAAGCCGCCCGGCCCGAAGAACGGGCGGTTCGTCTGGCCGCGCAACGAGAACGGCTGGACGATCGTGCTCGTCTCGTATCCGAAACCGAACGGCCGCAAGAGCGCCCTCGGGACCGCCGACCGCGCCACCTCCTCCGGTCTCCACCAGGTCGGGATCCTCGATTCGAGCCGCTACGCGAGCCTCCAGCCCGGCTACCTGGTCGTCTTCACGGGCATCTACGGATCGCGGGACGACGCCGACGCGAGCGTCGGGACCGCCCGCCAGGCCGGCTTCGCGGGGGCGTACTCACGCCAGATCGCCCGGTGATGTGTAGGCCGACGACGAGTGGGTACACCACATTCACGGTAGGGGTCTGTTTACTGAACTGAGAACATTTGTAACAACCTCCGGCACCGTGGTAGAGTCCCCCTCGGCACCTGCGGCGCGGATCGATTTTCCGCTACTAAAGGGACTTCCGGCAACTTTCGAAGGAGATCGACGACGACGTATGGACGACCGGATTCTCCACATTCAACACTGCATGTATCAGTACTCTCGAGCGATCTACCGCTCGATCAAGGATCTGATCGACCCCTACGTCGACGAAGAGACCCACCTGATGTACCGCCGTGATGTGCTTGCCGCCTGTGAGGGGACGATGGAGCGCCTGGCCGCGGATCCGCACTACTTCGCGAAGCCCGACCGCGCCCTGTTCCAGGACATCCGCCGCTACTTCCCGATCACCGTGCAGGCGCAGGTCGCCTGGGCGGTCACCCAGGGCGTCGAGGCCGCAGTCGGCTTCGTCGAGGAGCAGATCGAGGCCGGTGCGTTCGACGGCGGCGTCGCCCGCTGCCGCGCGACGACGCGCAAGGGCAAGGCCTGCCAGCGCACGCCGCTCCCCGAGCGCGACTACTGCCCGTCGCACCAGCATCTCGAGCGCAGCAAGGCTGCAGCGTAAGCCCCTGCGGTAGGCTCGCCCCGGGCGGCGCAGGCTCCTCGAAGCCGGCCGAGGGAGACAGATGAGCCACGACACCGACAAGCTGATCCGCCAGCTCTCGTTGGTCGCGTTCCTGATGGCCGAGCGTCGGCCCTTGACCGCACGGGACATCAAGTCGAACGTCGAGGGCTACCAGGAGATGAGCGACGAGGCGTTCGCGCGACGGTTCTACTCGGACCGCGCGGAGCTCGTATCGCTCGGCGTGCCGCTCGACTCCCAGCGTGACGAGTTCACCGGTGAGGAGCTGTACACACTGCGCGCCGAGCGCTACTTCCTCCCTGAGCTCGAGCTCGACGACGAGGAGCTCGCGGCGCTGCAGACCTGCTTCTTCCTGCTCGAGGGACGCTTCGCCTACGCAGAGCCGCTACGGCTGGCGCTGCAGAATCTCGCACTCGGCCGCTCGGCCGGCGCGCTCGCTGCGACGCCGACGGGAACGGCCGGCCGCGTGGAGGTGCGCGACCCCGACTACACACCCGAGCTGCAAGGAAGGCTCGGCAAGCTCGAGGGCGCAATCTCCAAGCAGCGCACGGTCAAGTTCCGCTACTGGACGATCTCGAGCGACGAGGAGCACGAGCGCACGCTCAACCCGTACGCGCTGCTACCCGAGAACGGCTCCTGGTACGTGATCGGACACGACCTCGACCGCGACGACATCCGCACGTTCCGCGTTTCGCGGATCCGCTCGGACATCCGCTTCGCGACCCGCCGTGAGCGCGACTTCCGCCTGCCACCCGAGTTCGACGTCGAGGACTACCGCGGCCGGGCCGACTGGCAGTTCGGCGACATCGTCGGCCGCGCCACGATCGAGGTCGCTCCCGACACCGCGTGGTGGGTCGAGCGCGCCTACGGCGGTGAGCGCAACAGCGTCGACGGCGACGTCTTCACGACCGAGTACGCCTCGTCGCATCTGCTGGCGCGCTGGATCCTGCGCCAGGACGGCCGCGCGGTCCCGCTCGAGCCGTCCGAGTTGCGCCGGCTCAGCGTCGAGGGCGCCAGGGCTGCGCGCACCGCGCACGAGGGGGCGGCCCTCACGCCGGCCGCGTTCGTGCAGGAAGGCGAGACGGAGAGCGCCGTCGAGCGGCTCGCCGGGCCGGTGGCGCCCGAGCGCTTCGGCGTCCTGCAGTCGCTGCTCGCCTACCTGCTGGCGGCCTGCGGCGACAACCGCGAGGGCACGATCCCGGCGAGCGAGCTCGTGCAACGGTTCTCGATCCCGCCCGACCAGCTCGAGGAGCATCTCTCGCTGCTCAACCTCGTCAACTTCGGGGGCGGCTGTTACGCGGTCTACGCCGAGCTCCAGGGCGACCAGGTGCACGTCGACAAGGAGCTCTTCGGCGACACGTTCCGCCGGCCGCCGCGTCTGACGCCGCTCGAGGCGCGCGCGATTCGGCTGGCACTCGAGTTCGTCGGCCCGATGATTGCCGCGGGCGCGCATTCGCCGCTCGACCGTGTGCGCGCGAAGCTCGAGGAGACCTTTGGCGTCTTCGAACTGACGCAGACGCCCGCACCGCACGTCGGCGAAGAGGAAGGGCTGGTCGACGTGCTGACGCAGGCAATCGACGCGCACAGGCTCGTCGAGCTCGACTACCTCAAGCCCGAGGAGCAGGCCGTCGTCACGCGGACGGTCGAGCCGTACTCGATCGAGCGCCGCCTGCCGCATTGGTACGTCCACACCTGGGACACCGAGCGCGACCAGCCGCGTTCCTATCGGCTCGACCGCATGCGCAACGCGAAGGTGCTCGACGAGTCGTTCACGCCGCGCGAGGGCTTCGATCCGTCCGAGCTGCACACGGCCACGACCGCGCGCATCTGGTACTCGCCGGTGGTCGCGCGCTGGGAAGTCGAGAAGGGCGCCCGGCCGCTCGTCGACGGCGCCGCGCTTGCCGACAAGTCGGTCGGCAGCGCCGAGTGGCTCGTCGGCGAGGTCGTCTCCTATCGCGGCGAGGCAATCGTGCTGGAGCCGGCCGAGCTCCGGACGCAGGTCGCGCTGCGCGCACGTGAGCTCGGGAGCGAGCTGCGCCCGTCGAAAGCCAAGGCCTGATGGACGACGCGCGCGTCCGCCGCCTCGCCGCCAACGAAGCGATCGCGCGCCAGGTGAACGAGCAGGTCGAGCAGCTGGCGCAGCGCTGGAGCACCAAGAACGAGCCGCTCGAGATCCTCTGCGAGTGCGCGCTGAGCGACTGCACGCAGCGGTTGCACGTCCCGCTCCCGGACTACAACACCGTGCGCGAGGACGACGCCCGCTTCATGGTCGTCGACGACCACGTCGTCGCGGAGATCGAGCGCCGCGTCGGGCGTGCGGGCGACGCGACCGTGGTCGAGAAGGTCGGAACCAGCCGCGAGGTCGCCGAAGACCTCGCGTAGCCGCGCCCTAGGCGGTCGGCAGCGTCAGCGTGAACGTCGCCCCGCGGCCAGGTGCCGAGGCGACTGCCAGGGAACCGCCGTGGGCCTCGGCGATCGAACGGGCGATGTAGAGGCCGAGGCCGGTTCCCGTCTTCGTGTTGCCCGCCGCGACCCGGCCGAACTTCTCGAAGATCAGGCGCTGGTCCTCGAAGGCGATCCCGGCGCCCTCGTCGCGCACCGCGACCATGACGTTCCCGTTGTGACCGGTGACCTGCACGTGCACCTGCGCGCCCGTCGGCGAGTACTTGACCGCGTTGTCGATCAGGTTGGCGAGCACCTGGCGCAAACGAGCCGCGTCCCCTCGCACGGGCTGGACGCTCGTCGGGATCTCGGCCGTGATCGGCACGTCGTCCTGGGTGATCGACGCGGTGGCGACGCTCTCCTCGACGAGCGCGCCGACGTTCAGGTCCCCGAACCGGTAGGTGAACGTCCCCGCCTCGATGCGGGAGGTGTCGAGCACGTCGGCGACGAGTGACGCGAGCCGAGTCGTCTCGTCTCCGATCAGGGCGAGGAACGCCTCGCGCTGTTCGGGGTGGAGCTCGCGCCAGCGCGCCTGCAAGGTGCGCGCCGCGCCGATCACGGCCGCCATCGGGCTGCGCAGCTCGTGCGAGACCAGCGACACGAAGTCCGCACGGAGCGCCGAGAGGCGACGCAGCTCCTCGACGGTGCGGCGCTCGCTCTCATAGGCGCGGATGTTCTGCACCGCGGAGGCGGCGAGCCGTCCCAGCAGGCCGACCAGCTCGATCTCGTGCTCGGTGAACGAGTCGGGCTCGCTCCGCCCGACCGAGATGAGGCCGACGGCGCGCGCGCCCGCGAGGAGCGGCGCCGCGACGCGGGTCCGGACGCCGAGCGCGACGAGCTCCGCCTCCTCGGCGTACTGCGGGTCCGCCGCCATGTCGCCGCGGACGACGGTCTGGCCGCGGGCAACGACGTCTGCGAGCAGGTTGTCGTCCAGGCTCAGGATCGTGCCGGGGGGCATCACCTCGTCGGCCCGTTCACCGGCGGTGGCGATCACGCGCGCGACTCCCTCCTCGGCGAGGACGATCGCCATCCGGTCGAAGGGCACGAGGCCGCGGAGCTCGCGGATGAACTCCGTCGACGCCTCGTCGAGATCGAGTGACGAGTTGAGGGCACGGGCACAGCGGTTGGCCGCGTCGAGCAGGTCGGCGCGGCGGCCGAGCTCGTCTCGCAGCGCCTCCGCTTCGTCCGCTCGGTGCTCGACGTTCTCTCGTTCGAGGTGGATGTGGCTGACGAGCCAGCCGACGAGGCCGGCCATGATCAGGCCCGCGCCCGCCTGGAACGTCACGTAGTCGACCCGGAAGTCGGTGTTGAAGAGCTCGGCGCGACGCGCCTCGAACCAGATCGCGACCGGGACGTACGCGAGCGCGGTCACGATGCCGCCGACCATTCCGTACCGGATCGCGCCGGCGACGACGCCGATCAACAGCAGCTGCCTCGTCGGCGTTCCGGACTCGTATGCATAGAGCAGGACGAACGCGGCGAGGATCGAGAAGTCGAAGGCCATCGAGATCGCCGTGTGAATGCGCGACGTCCCGTCCTCGACGGTGGCGAAGAGCGCGACCGCACCGATCGCGAGGATCGCGACGAGCAGCCAGGCGGTTCGCTCGTCGGCGGACGACATCTCGGTCGTCAGCAACACCTGCAGCACCGCGAACGGCACGGCGCACAGGCGGATGACGCCGATCCACCACTCGAGCGAATGTGGGCGGTTCCTCACGTGCGCTCCTGTACCCGTGTGAGCGCCCACCAAGCGTGCTCGGCGAGCAGCGGGTCGTCATGCTCCGCGTAACGCGCAAGGAGCGGCTCGTGCTCGGCCCCGCCGGTGTTGCCGAGGGCGATCAACGCGTTGCGCTGCAACCAGCGCGGATCGTTGCGGGGGACGTAGAGCCGCTCGTACTCGTCGACGAGCGCGCGGCCGTCGGCCTCGAGCCATGCGACGAGGTCGACGTGGCCCTCGGCGGATGCCTCGGCGGCGTGGCGGCGCTTCTCGACGCCGCGGTTCCACGGGCAGACGTCCTGGCAGATATCGCACCCGTAGACCTGGGCGCCGAGCTCGGCGCGGTACTCCTCGGGCACCGCCTCGGGCGCCTGCGTCCAGTAGGAGAGGCATTTCGTCGCGTCGAGCGTCCCGGGGTCGTCGAGCGCGCCGGTCGGGCAGGCATCGATGCAGAGGCGGCAGTCGCCGCAGCCCGCACGAAGCGCGGGGGTCTGCACGAGCTCGACGTCGGTGACGAGCGTGCCGAGCACGACCCACGAGCCGTGTCGCCGCGTGATCAGCATCGTGTTCTTGCCGTAGAAGCCGAGGCCGCTGCGTGCCGCGGCCTCACGATCGACATGTTGGTTGGCGTCGACCAGCACGCGATAGGCGCCGCCCAACCGCCGGCCGAGGACGTCCAGCTGCCCCCGCAGATGCGCGTATGCGTCTTCCCAGGTGTAGCGCGCGAGGCGGCCGGTCCCAGGTTCGAGCGGCGCTTCCGGAACGTAGTAGCAATGAGCAGCGGAGACGACGGAACGTGCGCCGGGCAGCAGTGTCTCCGGATGACAGGACGTCTCCGGCTGCGCCATCGTGAACTTCATCTCCGCGAAGAGCCCGCGCTCGCGGCGCTCGCGGATGTGACGCTCGGTCGCCTCGTACGCCTCGGCGCGCGTGACGCCCAGCTCGTCGAAGCCGAGGTCTGCCGCCACCTCGCGGACGTCAGTCGCCGTCATGCGAGGATTGTGCCCCGATGAAGGCGATTCGCATTCATGAGGACGGCGGTCCCGAGGTTCTCCGATACGAGGACGTCCCCGATCCTCAGCCGGCCGACGGCGAGGTGCTGGTCGAGCTCCGCGCGGCGTCGCTGAACCATCTCGACGTGTGGATCCGCAAGGGACTGCCGTCGGTCCCGAAGCCGCGGATCCTCGGCGCCGACGGCGCCGGTGTGCTCGCCGGCACCGACGAGCGGGTCGTCATCAACCCGGGCATCGTCTCGGGCGGCAAGCCGCACATCATCGGCGAGACGATGGACGGCACCCACGCCCAGCTGATCGCGGTGCCGCGCGACTACGTCCACCCCATCCCCGGCGACCTCTCGTTCGAGGAAGCGGCCGCCTTCCCGCTCGTCTTCGAGACCGCGTACCGGATGCTCGTGACGCGCGCGCAACTGCAGGCCGGCGAATGGGTCCTGATCTGGGGGATCGGCGGCGGCGTCGCGACCGCCACGCTCTCGCTCGCGAAGGCGCTGGGCGCACAGGTCGTCGTGACCTCATCGAGCGACGCGAAGCTCGATCGGGCACGCGAGCTCGGCGCCGATGCAACGGTCAACCACGCAAGCGACGACGTCGTCGCCCACGTCAAGGAGGTGACCGGCGGCGGTGCCCACGTCGTCGTGGACGACGTCGGCGAGGCGACCTGGAGGCGAACGCTCGACGCCGCGCGGCCCGAGGGCCGCGTCGTGGTCTGCGGTGCGACGACCGGCCCGAACCCGCCGGCGGCACTGCACCGCGTCTGGTGGAAGCAGCTCTCGATCCTCGGCTCGACGATGGGGACACCCGCCGACTTCCAGGGCGCTTACGACCTGATCGCCGCGGGCAAGGCGCGCCCGGTCGTCGACCGGGTCTACCCGCTCGCCGATGCGCGGCTCGCGCACGAGCGGCTCGAAGCGGGCGAGCAGCTCGGCAAGATCGTGCTCAGCATCTAGCGCGCCGTTGCGGCGGCAGCCGCGTTGCGCAGACGCTGCCAGGTCGTCCCGCCGCCGAGCGCGACCCGGACCGCGCGCACCCGCAGCGTCGGTGAGCGTGCCGCGACCGCCGCGACGAGGTCGCCGACCTGCGGGTCGAGACGTTCGGCGCCCCTCGTCGCAAGCTCCAAGGCGCCGAGCGAGCGTTCGTAGTCGCCGGCGAGATAGCGGACACGGGCAGTGTCTGCGGCGTAGGCGGCCGGGAACGGCCAGTCGGCGGTCCAGCCTTCGTTGAGCTCGGCGAGCGCGTCGTCGACCCGGCCCTCGAGCGCGCAGGCGAACGCACGGGCGCGGTGCCCGTCGTACTCGAGGTCGCCCGGGTCGCCCCGGAGCAGCAGGTCGGCGGCGCGGCGCAGGCCTTCGACGTCTCCCGCCCGCGCAAGCCGCCACGTCTCGTCGCCGAATACCCGCCGGGTCCTCACCGTCGGATTGTGGCGCACCTCGCAGAAATCGGCGCTCCGAACGTAAATCTTTCAGCGTCCCGCGCGGGCCTTGTGACCGGCGTGCCGTTCCCATCGTGCTCGTCGTCCGCTTCGTTGTCGCGCGATATCACCGAGCCCTCCGACGCTGCTCGAGATTGGCAAAACGGGCGAATCGAGACCAAACGACGCTCAACGGCTCTGTTGCCCGATGAGACGACGATCGTGCGAGTGACGCTTTGGGGTTCGTCGAGTACGCCGTTCCGGCTTGCTGTATACGGATATTCGTCAACCCACCTGGAGGATCTGCATGCTCAAGTTCGGTCGGTACTTCGCGCTCGTCGCCATCCTGGCGGTGGCGGTCGCGGGCTGCGGCAAGAGCGAAGCCGAGAAGGAGGCGGAATCCGGCAAGACAGGCGAAGGCACGGTCACCTGCTCCGGCAACGCGCTCTCGGGTGAGACCGGCCTGCCCGCAGGATTCCCCGAGCTCGACGGCGTCACGTTCGTCAAGACGTCGGAGAGTGGCCCGACGCACGTCGTCGACGGCTACTCGGACGAGAGCCTCGAAGGGCTCTACAACGAGTACAAGGAGCGCTTCGCCGAGGCGGGGTACACGGTGCTCTTCTCCGAGCTCGAGCAGGACCGCGGCGACTCCGAGGTGTCGTACAAGTCACAGGACAAATCGACGACGGGCATCGTCGCACTCCGCGACTCGTGCGACGGGAACATCTCGGTGCACATTACGGCGCGCCCGGCGGACTGAGTCGACGGCAGCCGGGGTCGTCGTTGAACGGCGGCGGCCCCGGCATTCAGCTAACGCGTCAGGGTGACCTTCGACAGGCCGACGGGCCGGTCGACGTCCATCCCGCGCAGGCCCGCGAGGCGCATCGCCGCGAGCTGGCCGGGCACGACCGCGACCAGCGGGCTCAGCCATTCCGGCACGCCGGGGAGCAAGGGGAGCGCAACGTCTGCCTGCTCGAGCAGATCCGCATCGTCGGAGAGGACGATCATGTGCGCGCCCCGCGCCGCCACGTCACCGACCGCCTCGCGCATCGACGCGAGCGCGGGGCCGGTGGGCGCAACCGCGAGCACCGGCCAGCCCCGCCCGATCGCCGCGACCGGCCCGTGCATCAGGTCGGCTGCGGAGTACGCCTCGAAAAGCAGACCGGAGAGCTCGCGGATCTTGAGTGCGATCTCGAAGCACGTGCCGTAGTTGACGCCGCGGGCGAGAACGGTGCCGCCTTCGAGCGCGCCGAGCGCGTTGACGTCACTCCGAGACCGGTCGATCTGCGCCGCCAGCTGTGCCGGGACGCGCTCGAGCTCTCTCCACCCGGCGCCGGTCGCCGCCGTGAACAGCAGCGCGATCGCACCGAGCGAGTTCACATAGGTCTTCGTCGCCGCGACGGCGAGCTCGCTGCCGGCCTCGAGCGGGAGGACCGCCTCGCTGGCGGCCGCCAGTGGCGATTCGACCTCGTTGGTGATCGCCACGGTCGGCCTCCCCTGTCGGCGGGCTTCGGCGAGGACCGCGTTGACGTCGGGTGAGGCGCCGCTCTGCGAGATCCCGACCACGAGCGCTCCGTCGAGCCGAGGCGGCTGCTCGTACAAGGTGTAGAGCGACGGAGTCGCGAACGCGACGGGGATGCGATGCGCCCGCCCGAGCAGGTACTGCGCGTAGCGGGCGGCGTTCGACGAGCTGCCGCGAGAGGCGATGAGCACGTAGTCCACATCCGGGCGTGCGAACAGCGCCGCCGTCCGCTTCGCGTTGTCCGCCTGCCGCTCGAACAGCCGCGCGAGCGCCTCCGGCTGCTCGGCCAGCTCGAGCTCGAGCCGGGACGTCACGCGAGCAGCTCCGCGACCGCGTCGTAGGACGCCCGGCTGCCGCCGTAGGTGACGATGTGCCCACGCGCCGCGGATGGATGCCAGATCGGCACTCCCGTCTCGACGACAACGGCGCCCGGCACATCGGCGGCGGCCTGCATCCACGGGTGCCTGTGCGCGTCACGGACGACGAACACATCCGCTTCCGGAACCACGTCTCCTTCGCGAACCACGGTGGCCGCGAGCGAGTGCTCCGCCTCACCAGCCGCGATGTTCGCCGCCGGGCGCAGCTCGACCACGCGCGCGCCGGGCGACACGGACGTGTCGCCGATTGCCGAGAGCGCGCGCCTCGCCGCTGCGATGCCGACGGAGCGATCGACCTGGACGCGGCCCGGATCGACCGAAGCGGCGAGCTCGCTCACCCGTCCGGCGGCCTCCCGCAGGCGCTCCTCGGGCACCCGATCTGCGAGTGCCGCACAGACAGCGCCGACCTCGTCCTCGTCGAGCGTCGGGCCCATGATCACCGCATCGCAGCCCGCGAGCAGCGCAGCGACGGCGGCCTCGGGCGGCTCGGCATGCGCCCGTACGCCCTGCATGTCGAGCGCGTCGGCGACCACCACGCCCTCGAAGCCGAGCTCGTCACGCAACAGGCCCTGCAACGCTCGCGAGTTCAGCGTGGCGGGCAGGTCGCCCAGCGAGGGCACGCGCACGTGCGCCGTCATGACCGACCGGACGCCGGCGGCGACGGCCGCGCGGAACGGCTCCAGGCCGGCTTCGACAGGACCGTCGAGCGTCGGCAGCTCCAGGTGCGAGTCCTGGGTCGTCGCGCCGTGGCCGGGGAAGTGCTTCGCGCACGCCGCGATCCCGGCGGCCTGTGTCCCGCGCACGAAGGCGGCTGTGTGGCGGGCGACCTTGGCCGCGTCGTCGCCGAAGGCGCGCGCGCCGATCACGGGGTTACCGGGGACGTTCACGTCGGCGACGGGCGCGAGGTTCCAGTTCACGCCGACCGATCCGAGCTCGGCCGCGATCGCGCGGGCGACTGCTTCGGTGACGGCGACGTCGTCGATCGCGCCCAACGCCGCGCCGGCCGGGTACGAGCTGCCGGTTCGCCATTCGAGGCGGGTGACGTCGCCGCCCTCCTCGTCGATCGCGAACAGCAGGTCGTCGCGCTCGGCGCGCAGCGACGCGCACAGGGACGCGAGCTCGTCGCGTGAGGGGATGTTGGTCGCGAACAGCATCAGACTCCTGCCGCCGTCGGCGACGAAGCGCCGGATCCAGTCGGGTGCGACGGCGCCGGCGAAGCTCGGCAGCACGCACGCGTTCGCCAACCGTGTCTGCTCGCTCATCCGCGCACCGCGCCGGCGGTCAGGCCGAAAGCGATCCGGCGCTGCACGAGCAGGAAGAAGATGATCACGGGAATCGCTGTCAGGGTAGACGCAGCCATCAACGCGCCCCAGTCGGTGTGGCGGCTCGTGCCGAGGAAGTAGGAGAGCCAGACGGTGACCGTCTGCTTGGACTGGTCGTTCAGCAGGACGCGGGCGAAGATGTACTCGTTCCACGTCGTGATGAAGGCGAAGACGGACGTCGCGACCAGCCCGGGGGCCATCAGCGGGAGCAGGATCTTCACGAACACGCCGAGCCTCGTCGATCCGTCGACCATCGCCGCCTCCTCGAGGTCCTTCGGGATCCCGAGCAGGAAGCCGCGCAGCGTCCAGACGCAGAACGGGAGGACGAACGTCATGTACGTGACGACGAGGCCGGTGAGTGCGTTCACCTGGTGGTAGCGGGCGAGCACGACGTAGAGCGGGATGATCAGGCCCGCCTGCGGGAGCATCTGAATGCCGATCACGAGCACGATGAAGACCGTCCGCACCCGGAAGCGGTAACGCGCGAGCGCGACGGCGGCGAGGAACGCGAGCGTGACCGAGATGACGACGGTCGTCGTCACGACGATCAGGCTGTTCTTGACGTCCTCCCAGAAGTACGGCCGGTCGATCGCAGCTCGGAAGTGCGCCAGCGTCGGATGCAGCGGGAGCCAGGTCGGAGTGAGGCTGACGATCTGGTCGTCGGGCTTGAAGGCGGTCGAGACCATCCAGAAGACGGGGAACACCATCACGGCGAAGACGAGCACGCCGACGGCGTCCCACGCCGACTGCCGCGCGCGGCTGCGACGCCTCCTGCTCATGCCTCGTTCCCGATCCGCACCATGCGCCGCACGTAGACGACGCTCAGGACCGCGACGATCGCGAGCATCAGCACCGAGATCGCGGCGCCCCGGCCGAAGTCGCTCTTGAAGTACCCCTCTTCGAAGAGGTAGATGCTCATCAGGTAGTTGTCCGCGTGGATCTTCGACTGGCCGATCAGCAGGAACGGCTGGGTGAACACGCCGAAGTCCCAGATGATCGACAGGCTGGTCAGGATCAGGAGGATCGGCTTGATGATCGGCAGGGTGATGTCGCGAAAGACGCGCCAGGGCCGGGCGCCGTCGACCTCCGCGGCCTCGACGAGATCGGCCGGGACCTGTGCAAGCGCGGCATAGAGGGTGATCGCGACGAACGGCAGCGCTCCCCAGATGATCAGCAGGCTCACCATCCCGAGCTGCGAGAACGTCGTCGCGTACCAGTCGTGCTGGAAGTAGTCGCCGACATGAAGCTCCGTGAGCACGTGGTTGACGACCCCGTTCTGGAAGTTGGTCATCCAGTACCAGACCTGAACCGCGACGACGACCGGCATCGACCAGACGAGGATGAGACCCGAGCTCAGCATGACTCGGACCGGCCCGCTGACGCACGACAGCAGCAGCGCGAGCGCCATCCCGATCACCATCGTCAGGGAGACGATCGTCGCGGTGAAGACGATCGTGCGGAGGAGCGTCCGCCAGAAGATCTCGTCATGGAGGACCGACCGGTAGTTGTCGAGGCCGATCGACGTGCCGTGGTGCTGGATCAGCTCGAACAACCCGTAGCGCTGCGTCGAGAGCTTCGCGAGCCAGTAGAGCGGGTACCCGAGGATGACGGCGATCACGACGACGACGGGCGCGATCAGCACGTAGGGCGCAGCGACCTGGACGAACCGGCCCCTGGAACGGCGACGCCGCCGGGACGCGACTGGCGTCCCGGCGGCGATGGCCGTGGAGGGGGTCTTCTGCAACGGCTACGACTGGTTGAGCACCGATGCGATGTTGTCACTCGCGGAGCTGGCGGCCTGCTTGACCGTCAGCTTCCCGCTCAGGATCTGAGCGAGCATGTTCCGCAGGACGTTGCCGTTCTCGACGTCCACCCAGTGCTTGGCCGTCGGGACGAACCAGCTGCGTTGCGCTGCGCGCTCGTTGACGCTCGCGCCGAGCAGGTTGGTCGCGTTCGGGATGTTGCCCTTCGCCTGCAGCGCCTTCTCGGAAGCGGTGCTGGTGAAGGCCTTCATCCAGTCGACGGCCAGCGCCTTGTTCGAGCTCGTCGCCGGCACTGCCAGGTCGGAGCCGCCCAGGAAGCCGGGCATCGCCTTGCCCCTCTCGCGGCCGGGCATCACGAACTGGGCGGTCGAGCCCTTGAACTTCGCGCCGACGCAGCAGCTGAACCAGCTAGGCCCGACGATCGACGCCGCCTGGCCCTGTGCATACACGTCGTACGGGTTCGGATGCGTCTCGTCCGTGGTCTTGCTCGCCTTGGACGTGGCGTTGAAGAAGTTCTTGTACGCCGTCAGGCCGGCGACCGATCTCGGCGACGACAGCAGGCCCTTCCAATGACCGCTGATCTGCGTCGCGATTCCGCCGCCGTAGTCGAAGACGAAGCCCATCGCGACGTACCAGTCGGTGCCGGCGATATACACCGGTGAGAAGCCCTTCTTCCCGTTCTTCGCCGCGAGCTTCTTCGCGTCGGCGACGTACTGAGCGGTCGTTGCGGGCAGCTTCGAGATGCCGGCCTTCTTGTAGAGGTCGGAGCGGTAGGTGACGACACGCGAGCCGGCGTAGTACGGCACGCCGTACGTCTTACCGCCGTAGCGCGCCGAGGCTGCGAGCCCCTTGAGCCAGTTCGCCGAGTTGTCGAACGACCCACGCGACGAACTGATGTCGGCGAACGCTCCCGCCGCCATGTACTTCGTCATCTCGGTGTTGCCCATCTCGATCACGTCCGGCCCGCCGCCGCCCGCAAGCGTGGCGTCGAACTTCTGGAGGTGGTCGCCCCAGTTCTGGTACTGGACGTTCACCGTGGCGCCGGGATGCTCGGACTGGAACTGCTTCGTGGCAGCCGCCACGACGTCCGGCCAGCCGGACTGCGCGTCGACCTGCAGCCACACCGTGATGCTGTTGGCCGTTGCGTGCTTCGTCGCTCCGGGCGTCGACGCCGCGACCGCGGCAGCCAGGACGACCACGAGGCAGAGCGCAACGATGCTGCGGCTCTTCATCTGGATACCTCCAGCGTCAGGCGGCTCCGGGTTGCCCTGCGGCGCCGCTCGTTGGTAATTACCAATCGACCCACAGCCGCGATGCTCTCACAGTCATCCGGGAGTTGTCAATACCAGCTGTAAGCCGCATGACGCTGAACTTTTGGCGCACAGCGCGGCGGCGGCGGCGCAAATCCCCCGAGTGCTGGTCTTACCCAGTTCTCAGCGGAACGCGACGTCGCCGGCCGGCTGCGGCTGCGAGTGCGCCTGGCCGGTGTAGCCGCCGAGCTCGGTGACGAGCCGGTAGCGGTCGCCGCGATAGGTCGAGTTCGTGAACTCGACCACCTCTCCGGCCACCGTCCGCGTGATCCGTTCGAAGAAGAGCGCCGGGGAGTGGAGCGGCACGCCGAGCACCTCCGACTCCTCCTCGTCCGTGACCGTCGGCTCGACTGTCTGGGTGCCGCCGGCGATGTCGATCTTGTAGCGGTGCACGAGCAGGTCGTAGAACGAGTGCACTTCGAGATCCTCGAACGACAGGCCTGGCACGAACGAGGCGCGCACGTGCAAGACCTCGATCGCCATCGGCTCGCCGTCGGCGAGGCGCAGCCGGCGGGCACTGATGATCGACTCGGCAGGCGAGACGTGGAAGATGCGGCCGAGCCGGGCTCCCGCCGGCATCACGGCGAGGCTGAGCGTCTTGCTGCCCGGGGTGAGGCCGCGGCCGCGCATGTCGTCGCTGAAGGAGGAGATCTCCATCCCCTTCGCCACCTTCGGCTCAGCGACGAAGGTGCCCGCGCCGCGCTTGCGGACGAGGTGGCCCTCACGGACGAGCTGATCGAGCGCGGCGCGGACGGTCAGCCGCGAGACGCCGAGGTCGAGACAGAGCTGGCGCTCCGAGGGGATCGCCGACCCGACCTCGAGCCCTTCGATCAACTCCAGCACGCTCTCGCGGGTCTCGCTCTGCTTGGTCACTGGGCCACCAGTTGCGGCACGCTCTCGGCAGTCAGGCGCGCGCCGGTGAGCGGGTCGAAGAAGTGGAATCGGGTCGCGTCGACGGCGAGCTCGACGCTGTCCCCCACCCCGACCGTCGTCCGCGGGTCGACTCGCGCCGTGAACAGCGCGTGCGTCGCGGGCAGACCCCCGCCGGCGGCGGCTTCGAGCGCCTCTGCCGTGACGGGCGGCGCCTCGACGGCGAAGAAGATGTGGGCGTCGGAGCCGAGCTCCTCGAGCACCTCGACCCGGGCCGAGATCGTCGGCAGGCCCCGAGCGAACGCCGCGTCCTCGAAGTCCTCCGGGCGCAGCCCGAGCACCACGCGCTCGATTCCCCGCGGCGGGCGGACGTGCGGGTCGAGTGGGATCCGGTACTGGCCGAAGCTGACGTAATCGCCCTCGACCACCGCCTCGACGAGATTCATGGCGGGCGAGCCGATGAAGGCCGCGATGAACAGGTCGTCCGGCCGCTCGTAGAGATCCTTGGGACGGGCGACCTGCCGGATCCGGCCGTCGCGCATGACGGCCACGCGCTGGCCGAGCGTCATCGCCTCCGTCTGGTCGTGTGTCACGTAGACGGTCGTGACGCCGAGTCGTTGATGCAGCTGCGCCAGGGAGGCGCGCATGCCGACACGAAGCTTTGCGTCGAGGTTCGAGAGCGGCTCGTCGAGCAGAAACGCCTGCGGCTGGCGCACGATCGCGCGCCCCATGGCAACACGCTGCCGCTGGCCGCCGGACAGCTGCGACGGCCGGCGGTCGAGGAGGTCCTCGAGTCCCAGCAGCGTCGCCACATCCGCGACCCGCCGGGCGATCTCCGCCTTCTCGACCCGTCGCGTCTTCAGGCCGTAGCCGATGTTCTGGCGCACGCTCAGATGTGGATAGAGCGCGTAGGTCTGGAAGACCATCGCGACGTCGCGCTTGCGCGGCGGCAGGTCGGTCACGTCGTGGCCGCCGATCCGGATCTCCCCCTCGGTCGCGTCTTCCAGGCCGGCGATCATGCGCAGCAGGGTCGACTTGCCGCAACCCGACGGCCCCACGAGCACGAGGAACTCGCCGTCGGCGATCCGGAGCGAGACATCCTCGACGGCACGCACGCTTCCGTACGCCTTGCCGACTCCGTCGAGCTCGATCTCGGCCATGCGGCGATGGTATAGACCAAAGCCGACCACTTCAAGCGATCTGGGCAAAGTGGTATTGACCAGCGCCGGGGATTGCTCGTAGACTGGCGCGGTGAGACTGGGCGTCGAAGCGGCACTGGTCGACGGCTCCTTCGTGCCGGGGGACGTCGACGTGGACGACGGAGTCGTGACCGCGGTCGGGCTGGCAGGACCGGGCCACGGCGTCGCCGTCCCCGGCTTCGTCGATCTGCAGGTCAACGGGTTCGCGGGTGTCGACTTCCTCGATGCGAGCTCCGCCGACTACCGTGTGGCCGGCGACGCGTTGCTCGAGACAGGCGTGACGGCATATCTGCCGACGCTGATCACGAGCCCGGAGGACGAAGCTGCTCGCCGCACTGAGCGAGATCCCGGCCGGAGCGCGGCGTCCGCGCATCCTCGGCGTCCACCTCGAAGGTCCCTTCCTCTCGCCCACTCGCCTCGGGGCGCATGCAGCTGTGGCCCGGCGCGACCCGGATCTCGCGCTGCTCGACCGGCTCCTCGACGCCGGGGACGTCCGCCTGATGACGCTCGCCCCGGAGCTACCGGGAGCGGAAGCGCTGATCGACCGGCTCGTCGAGCGCGGCGTGACCGTCGCGCTGGGTCATACCGACGCGACCGTCGCTCAGGCGAACGCCGCGTTCGACCGCGGAGCGAGCGGTGTCACGCACATCTTCAACGCGATGCGGCCGTTCCTGCACCGCGACCCGGGCGTGATCGGAGCCAGCCTCGCGCGAACCGACGTCGTCGTCTCGGTGATCGTCGACGGGATCCATCTCGCGCCCGAGACGGTCCTGCTGGCCTGGCGCGTCGCCGGCGACCGCCTCGCGCTCGTCACCGACGCGATCACCGCCGCAGGAGTGTCGGATGGGGCGTTCAGCTTTGCCGGTCTCGACATCGAGGTGAGCGAGGGCGCCGCGCGCGGTCCCGACGGTGTCCTGGCGGGGAGCGTCCTGACGATGATCGAGGCGGTTCGCAACCTGCACGCCCTCGGCGCGCCGCTCGAGAGCGCGCTCACGGCTGCGAGCGCGACACCTGCGCGCTTCCTCGGCGCACCCGATCTGGGGCGGATCGCCCCCGGTCTGCCGGCCGACCTGCTCGTTTTGAGCGACTCTCTCGAGATCGAGCGCGTGATCGTCGGCGGGGACACGCCCGTCGCCTCCTGACACGCGGCCGTCACGGTGCCTGGCACCATTCCCGTGACTCTCATCCACGAAAGGACGGGCATGAGCGACACCACCTTCAGCGACGACGAGATCGAGACCCTGCGCAAGGGGGCGTTCGGCGCCGGACTGCTCGTCTCGGTCAGTGACCGCGGCTTCTTCGACACCTTCAAGGAGGCAGGCGCGCTCGCAAAGCACGTCACGGCTGCGCGTGCGAGCTCCGAGAGCGAGGTCGTGAAGAAGGTCGCCGAGGGTCACGGCACGGGCTTTGGCGTGACGGCGTCCGCCGACAAGGTCGAATCCGAGACGCTCGAGGCGCTCGGCGCCGCGCTGCAGCTGCTGCAGGCAAAGGCGCCTGACGAGGTCGACGCCTACCGTTCGTTCGTGCTCGCACTCGCACGCTCGGTCGCCGCGGCGGCACCGGGCGGTGACGAGGCCGAGGCCGGCACGATCGCGAAGATCGAGGCTGCGCTCGGCGAGTGACGCGCTCGGCTGAGCCGCAGCCGAGGATGCACGGTAAGAGCCCGGCGGGGGCCGCCCCCACCTCGCCGGGCTACAGAGGAGTCGGCGGCGCGGCACCGCTCACGCGGGGTTCAGAACGGCACCGACAGACCCCCGACACCCACGGCCCAAGGTAGTGAGCGTCGCGCCGAACCGCCTGACACGAAGGGGTAGGCCGGCCGGGCGAACCTGCGGCCGAGAGGCGGCGGTGCGATTGGCTGGGCGGGCGGCACCAGTCGCGTAGGCCGCTGGGGTTCCGTCTCGCCCAGCGTGCAGCGGCTGACGAGTTGTTCAGCGTGTCGCTGACAACACATCACGCTCCGCGCGGGCGCCGTTTGTGAGGAGGGCGGCGCAACCAGAGCCGCCGCCCTCCTGCCGGTCATCGGGTTACTTGGACTTCGAGGTGGCTGCGACGCACTTACCGAGTGCGTCTTTGCCGGTGCCGTACTTGCCGGCGAAGGCGGCGGCATCGGACTTCGCGGCTGCCTTGCACTGCTTGGCGGCCGACGGTGCGGAAGCTGCGCGAGCATCGGCGGCTGCCTTCGCCTTCGCCGAGACGCACTTCCCGTAGGCGTTCTTGTCATGCTCGTTCTTGCCGTACTTGGCTGCAAACGCTGCAGCATCGGCGGTGCGCTCGGCGTCGCATGCCTTGGCGGCGTTGGTCACGGTGTTCGCCGCGTTCTTGGCGTTCTTGGAGACACACTTGCCGAAGGCATTGGATTTGTCGGCGTTGGTGCCGTAGGTGCTGTTGAAGTTGACGCCGAGCGTCACCTTCTCCTGCTTACAGATCTGATTGGCGGTTGAGCTCGGCGTGGGCACGCCGTCAGCCGCCAGCGCGGCGATCGGCAGCAGCAGTGCTGAAGCCGTGATCACCGCAAGCATCGTCCTCTTCATCGTCGTTGTCCTTTCGTGGTGGAGACTGTCTGCTCAGTAGATGCGCGGCGGCGCCAAAACCGGCGCTCTGCGGGCGAAAATCCCTGTAAAGAGTGATGTCTGACAGAGCAGGAGCCCACCAAAGCCGTCCGTCGAACTCCGGCTCTCGCCTCTGCGGATCGGCCGAGCTGATCCATCGCCACGGTGACCAGAGTTCACCCTCTTCGGCCAGGGCGACTGCTCATTCGACGCGCTGTGCGAACACCCAGACCTGTCCCTCCGGGTCAGTCACGGTGAACCTCCGGTCCCCGGCAGGCGACATCTCGAGGTTGGGCACGTCGGCACCTGCGGCACGCGCCCGTTCGTGGAGTGCGTCGACGTCGTCGACGTAGAGATGGACGAGCACCGACGGATACGCGTCGAGCCGCGCCGGGCTCTTGAAGCTCTCTCCAGCTTGACCGAGCATCACCAACGCGTCTTCTCCGAGGAGCAGTTCAGTATGCGCCCGCCCGGCTGCACCGGTCTGGGTGAGGCGCTGAACGAAACCGAAGGTCGTTTCCAGGTACTCGACCGCGCCCGCCGCGTCCTCGTAGAGGAGGTACGGGCAGACGCGCGTGTAGCCGGGTGGCGGGTTCTGCACTACGCTCGGAGTTCCCATCGGCTCGGTGCGGTAACCCGCCTGGAGAAGGTTTGGGAGCCTCGTAGGGGCGGCGAGCAGAGGCCTCCGTCAGGTGCGCGGGGCGATAAGCTCGCGCTGTGCAGCAGGCGACACCGATGCTCTCCTACGAGAACGTTGCCGCCGCGATCGATTGGCTGATCGAAGCATTTGGTTTCCAGGAATCCGGCCGGCGATACACGGATACCGACGGACGGGTCACGCATGCCGAACTGGAGCTCGGCGGCGCGACAGTGATGCTCGGTTGGCCAGGGTCGGACTACCAAAGCCCGACTCACCACGCTGCGGAATGCGAGCACGCGCGTCGATGGTTGGCGACACCGTGGGTGATCGACGGCGTTCACGTCACCGTCGAGGACGTAGACCGGCACTACGAACGCGCTCGCGATGCCGGGGCAACCATCCTCCGTGAACCGGAAGACCTTCCGTTCGGCAGGCTCTACAGCGCGGCCGATCTCGAGGGCCACCGCTGGATGTTCATGACGCCCGCGTGAAAGCTGCGGCGCCACCCGAGATCCTGGGAGCGCGCGAGCCCCTTCGTGGGCCTGGAAACCGGGACGCCGCTGTCTCGACGCCCGATGCCTGAGTCGGCCGGTCAGACGCGCTTGCTCATCAGGACCGCGGTCTCGACGTATCCGAGCGACTGGTACAGGCCGCGCGCTGCTGCGTTGCCGCCGAACACGTTCAACGCAACGCGACTCAGACCGCGCCGGCGCGCCTCCTCCTCGGCAAACAGCATCGCCTCCTTGGCGTAGCCGCGACCCCGATGCGCCTCCTCGATCTGAACGTCGTAGATCCAGAGTCCGCGTCCGAGGTCGCCTTCACGTTCGGCAACCCAGAGCTCCCCCACCGGCTCGCCATCGGCCTCGACCACGAAGACGAACTGATCGGATGACGGCCGACCATTCGGAAAGACCCGCTCGATGTCCACGACCGCCTTCGTTCGGGCATCCGCTTCTGAGGCCCCGCCGTTTCGCATGATGTCGGCCGCATAGCCCTCACGCAGTCGTGGGAGCCATCGCTCGAACTCCTCATGACGCATCGGTCGAAGCGTGACGGGCACGTGCCGAAGATATCGCCTTGCCCGCCAGAGTTCGACGGAGCGGCGGCGTGATGCCCGGCGATCATCAGAACGGGATGAGAGGACACCGACGGCGCGTCGCCGCCCGTCGAAATGTTTGACCCCCGAAGCGGTTCCGTCGACCGTCGGCGTCCACGAACCAACGTAGAGAGCCGCTGCATCGCACCGCCTGACACGAAGGGGTAGGCCCGGCACCGACGGACGGGAAGAACCCATTGGCCCTGCACGCCCGTCATGAACTCCGGGGCCCCCTAGACCGAGTCCTATCACTCGAGTCGGCGCGGCCCAGCGAGAGCCCCGCGGTCGAACAACCTCGCGCTGCAGACTCTCGAGACCTAAGGCCCGGCGAGGTGTGCCGCCCCACCTCGCCGGGATAACGAGGCGCCAGCGAGTCCAGGGACTGCTCACGCGGGGTCGAGTGAGCGGCTCCGTCGGACTCGCCGACGTCCACTGCCAACGTAGTGAGCCCGTACGCGGAGCCGCCTGACACGAAGGGGTGGGTGGGGGCCGGTCCACTCGCAAGGAACGTTTGCGGCGATTTCAGGGGCGCGCCGACAGGCTTCGACCGGTCGGGCGAGTGCAGGTCGTGCGCGGCGGCCCTTGGTAGGCGGCTAACCCGAGCCGCCGCGCACTCCGAAGCCGTTCCCCCTCAAGCGCGGCACCGACAGAACGTAAAGGGCAAATCCGCCCGCCGGTAACTGCCCGTAGGGCCAGCCTTGTCCTTGCGTCGAGCCCAATCGAACGACTAGATGCCGGACGCAGATTGTTGCCGCTCGAGCCTGAGGCTTGGCTTGTCTGACGCCGGAGAGGGGAGCGCGCGGCCGGCGTACGACCGTCAGTCCCGCCGCGCTCGAACGTGAGACCAAGAGCGGCACCAGCACAGGGAGAGCGGCACATCAACGGGCGATAGCGCCGCTCACTAGGTAGTGCGCGCGTACTCCTCAGCAGCCTTCGGCTCGAACTCGAATCCGACGAATGCCTCGTCGCGGAGCACCTCGGCGTCGTGACCAGGCTCGATCACATATGCCTCGCCGAGGCTGAGCTCCAGCACGGACCCGTCCTGATGCAGCACACGCATCCGGCCTGCTCAACCAAAGCCGAGAATGAACTTGGCATCGTCGGACATCTTGTCCGGCGTCCACGGTGGCTCGAACGTCAGCTCACTCGAGACCTGCTCGACGTCCGGGATCTCCTGCACGACGCGCTCGATGTCCTCCTGGATCATCTGGCCCGCCGGGCACCCCATCGACGTGAGCGTGTAGGTGACCTTGACGTTCTGGCCTTCGACCTCGGCGTCGTAGAAGAGCCCGAGCTCGACGATGTCCATCCCGAGCTCGGGGTCCTCGACCCCCCGCAATGCCTCGACGACCTCTTCCTTGGTGGGCATGCCCTGAGGGTAGTCGAAACCCCTGTCACGCACCCGCAGCGGTGCCCCGCAGCGGCTCCGGAGAGCCCGCGTCCCGCCCGGCCGCGGCCAGGAACAACTGCACCTCTGCGGTCGTCCGCAGGCGCACCAGGCGGGCGTTCGGATGCTCGGCGACCCACGCGGCCAGCTCGCGGCGCTGCTCGAAATGACGGCGCCAGGCCCACCCGAAGATGTTCGGCCGCTCGAACAGGTTCCGGAACCGCTCGCGGTTGCCGTTGAAGAGCTCCTCCCCGGTCACCATGCGCCCGAACGTCCGCCGGGCGAGACGCGGGAACCAGACGCGAACCGGCAGGTCGAGCCAGACGACCGTGTCCGCCCGCTCGACGACGAGCGACCCGAGCTTCGACCGGTAGCTGCCGTCGATCACCCAGCACTCCTGCGCGGCGACCGGCGCGACCTTCGCGTGCAGCTCCTCGGCCGTTGCCTCCGTCCAGCCCGGGCCGTGGTGGAGCTCGTCGAGCTCGACGTACGGGACGCCGAGCTTGGCGGCGAGCTGGCGACCGACCGTCGACTTGCCCGTTCCAGAGACCCCGAGCACGTTCACGCGCCGCACGACGTCGACCTCTAGTTGAGGCGCACTTCTTCGCGGCGCTCGCGCGCGAAGAAGTGGATGCCATCGACGAAGCGCACCCAGTTGCAGCGCGTGCACATCACGAGCGAGTGCGTGCGCGCCGAGTCCGCCAGGAACTGGACACCGCGCAACAGGTCGCCGCTCGAGACGCCGGTCGCGACGACGATCACCTCCTGCGGCGCGAGATCGTCGATCGTGAAGATGCGGTCGACGTCCTCGATCCCGTGCGCGCGGGCTTCTTCGATCTCGGCGCGGCGCGTCGGCCAGAGCTGCGCCTGCAGCTCTCCACCGAGGCATCGCAGCGCCGTCGCGGCGAGCACCGCCTGCCGCGTCCCGCCGATCCCGATCGCAAGATGGTCGTTCGTGCCGCGCACGGCCGCGCTGATCGACGCGGTCACATCTCCGTCCTGGATCAGCTTGATCCGCGCGCCCGAGGCACGGATCTCCTCGATCAGGTCGTGATGCCGTGGCCGGTCGAGCACGATCGCGGTCACGTCGTTGACCATCCGCCCGAACGCCTCGGCGATCGACCGCACGTTGTCGCCGACCGGGCGCGAGAGCTCGATCGCGCCGCGCGCGCGCGGCCCGACCGCCATCTTGCGCATGTACATGTCGGGGAGCGACGGCATCGAGCCGCGGGGCGACGCAGCGATCATCGAGATCGCGTTCGTGCCGCCGCGCGCGACGACCGCGCGTCCCTCGAGTGGATCGAGCGCGAGATCGTAGGCCTCGCCGCCGGCGCCGATCGACGAGCCGGCGGCCAGCTGCTCGCCCTCCTCGGTGCCGCCGATCACGACGTGGCCGTCGATCGGCATGCGCTCGAGCGCGATCCTCGCGCCCGAGAACGCAGCCTCCTCGGCCGCCTCCTTGTCGGCGCGCCCGAGCCAGCGCGCACCGGCGAGGGCCGAGCGCTCGGTCACCCGGGCGAACAACTCACAGATGCACTGGCTCCGCTCGCCGTCGGTTGCCACGGGCTCCCGCTCGCTCACGCGGTCTGCCGTGCCCGCTCGGCTGCGCCCATCACGAGCTCGATCACCTGGTCGATCGTCCGATCCACGTTCGCATTCTCGACCACCGGGACACCCTCGCGGCGAGCACGCGCGACGACATAGGTCTGGATGCGCCGGATGTCCTCGAGGTTCTCGAGGTACTTGTCCATCGCGCGGATGCCGCCGGTGCTCACGTCGCGCACGTGGAAGTGCATGCGGTGGACGTCCGGGTCGGCGATCTCGACCACGACCGGGACGATCAACGCGCCCGCCACCTCGGGCGGCAGCAGGCCCGGCACGAGGTGCACTCCCTCCATCACCATCGACCAGCCCTCGGTCAGCGAGCGGTGGATCGCCGCTTCGACGCCGACGCACACGTGACGGCACTGGTCGACGAAGCCGACCACCGTCGGGTCGCCGGTCACGTCCTCGTCCACCGCCTGACCCGCCTCGAAGCTCGAGTAGTGGATCGTCGGCATGAACTCGCGCGCGAAGAACGCCCGCATCGTCTGCCGGATGAAGTCCGTCGACGCGACGCGCGTGATCCCGAGGCGGTGCGCGACCTCGGCGGCGACCGTCGACTTGCCGGTCCCGGTCGAGCCTCCGATCAGGACGATGATCGGGACGTCGAGACTCTGCAGCTCGGCGAGACGGTGCAGCTGGGTGACGGCCCGCTCGCCTTCCTCGTCGCCGAGGCTCTCGCGTGCCAGCCGGCGCAGGCGCTCGAGGTCGACCGTGCTCTCGCGCCGCTCGGCGAGGTCGACCTCGACCCGGCGGGCGAGCTGGTAGGCGCGGTCGGCAGGAACGCCGGTCGCGATCAGCGCTCGCGCCATCAGCCCCTTCGAATACGGCAGGTCGGCGTCGCCGAGCGGCAGCGGCTCGCCGTGGCGCCGCTGGCTCACTGCGACACCTTCGCCGGGGCGAGCGACGCCAGCGCCTCGTCGACGCCGTCACCGACGAGCTCGTTCGCGGCCAGCACGACGCGCCGGTCATGCACGAGCGCATGCTCGGCGACAACGTCGATCGCCGCCGCCTTGACCTCGACCAGGTAGGTGTCGGCGTCGAGCCCGTCGAGCTCACGGCGCAGGGCGGTGCGGTCGGCGAGGCTGGCCGAGACGTGGACGATGTCGGCGTCGAGATGAGCGACGTCGGTCGCGCCGGCGGTGAACACGGCGACCCGGCCGGCGAGCGGCTCGAGCGGCAGCACCCGGAGATCGGCACGAATCGCTCCTTCGGCGTCACAGCCGACCGACAGGATCACGTCGGAGATCAGGCGGCGATACGTGTTGAGGTAGGCGTCGCTGTCCGTCCCGCGGCCGACGACGAGAACGCGGCGGTCGACGTCGATCGGCGGGATCGCCGCGCCGCTGCCGTCGAAGACAACGACGTCGGGACGCCGCGCGGCGGCGAGCCGTGCGCCCTCCTCGACGTTCGAGACGAAGACCGCACCGCCGAGCCCACCGCCCGCCCGCCGGCAGCCGATCGTCGTCACACCGGTCAGCGCAGCGACCTCGAGGTGATCCGAAGCGGCATGCCTCCCGGAACGCGAGAGCGCAATGAGATCCGCGACGGACGGCGACGCCTCGACGAGCTCGGGCTCCGGCGGCCCGCCGCGGCCCATCGCGACGACGACCACGTCGAGGTCGCGCGCGAGCAGACGCGCGAGGTGCGAGGTGACGGCGGTCTTGCCCACGCGCTTCCCGGTGCCGATGACGGCGATCGACGGCAGCTCGAACGGGGCGAGGACGGGCGGGTCGAAGCGGAAGTCGGCACCGACGTACGGCGAGCCCGGCGGCGAGCGCTCGGGAGATCCAGCGGAAACGCTCGGCGGGGCCGAGCACCGGCTCGTCCGAGAGGTCGACCACGACTTCCGCGTCGCCGAAGCCGTCGACGAGCGGTACGCCCGGGTCGAACCCGTCGCGCAGCTTCTCGGTGCCGCCGACCATGATCGCGCCCACCCACTCGTACGGCAGCGCCCGCAGTGCATCCCGCACCACGGGCGCGTAATGCTCCCCGTCAACGAGCGCGACGGCGCGGATCACCGTTTCGCCGTGACCTCGCGCTCGATGCGGCCGGTGTACTTCTCGTACTCGCCGGTCGACACGTCGAACTGGATGATCCGCTCCTGACCGTGGAAGGGGTAGCGACGCCACACCGCCACATGCGTGCCCGACACCTCGACGACGTTGTAACAGGGACGCGTGTGCCCTCTCAACCGCAGAGTCGAGACGGTGCCGGTGTTGACGACGAACAGGTTCTCGAGCTTCCAGGCATACGGCACGTGCTTGTGCCCGGAGAGCACGAGATGGACACCCGCGCGCTGCAGGCACTCGATCGCGTCGCCCGCGTCGTAGACGACGTTGCGCTCGCGGCCCGTGCCCGGGATCGGCAGCAGATGGTGATGCAGGACGAAGACGCGGAAGTCGGACGGCTCGGCCCCGAACTGCTCCTCGATCCATCCGTAGCGCCCGCGGCCGATCTGCCCGTGATCGAGGTCGGGCTCGGTCGAGTCGACCGCGACGACGGTCGCACCGGCGCGGCGCAGCACCGAGTTGCGCTCGCCGAAGAGCTCCTCGAAGTGGACGTAGCCGACGTTGCGGGAGTCGTGGTTCCCCGGGATCACGACCAGCGCCTCGCAATCGATCCGGTCGAGGTAGCGCTTCGCGGCCGCGTACTCCTCCTTGAAGCCGAACGTCGTCAGATCCCCCGAGCAGACCACGATGTCGGGGTTCAGGTCGTTGATCTCGGCGATCGCCCTCTCCATCAGGTCGGGCACGAAATGAGGCGACCCGCAATGGAGATCGGACAACTGGGCGATCGTCAGCGACACGCAGATCACTCTAAGGCATCCGGGGCCAGTGCTACCCTGAGCGAAGTGATGCCGGAAACGCCCGTTTTCCAGGCATATTGCGGCACCGAGCCGCCGCGGTTCGCGAACCCCGCCGAGCTCGAGTACGCGAAGATCCTGGATTGGTATGGAATCCCGTGGCAGTACGAGCCGACGACCTTCGTGCTCGAGCGGGACGACGACGGCCGCGTGACCGAGGCGTTCTCGCCCGACTTCTACCTGCCGGACCAGGATCTCTACCTCGAGGTGACCGTGATGAAGCAGTCGCTCGTCACGCGCAAGAACCGCAAGTTGCGGAAGCTGCGGCAGCTCTATCCCGAGGTGAAGATCAAGCTCTTCTACGAGCGTGATTTCGAGCGCCTTGCCGCCCGGTACGGGCTGCGTAAGGCATCCTGATCGAGCTGCCCGAACTCGACGCGCGCATCGGCGAGGTGTTTCTCGACACGGACGAGATCCGTTCCCGCGTGCGCGAGATCGGCACCGCGATCGCGAGCGACTACGCCGGCGCCGAGCCGCTCCTTGTCGGCTCGCTCAAGTCGTGCGTCCCGTTCGTCTGCGACCTCTCCATGGCGGTGCCCATGCTGCACGCGCTCGACTTCATCGAGCTGGCGGGCTACGGCGAGGACGAGGAGGGGATCCGCTTCCTCAAGGATCTCGACGCCGAGATCGCGGGCCGTGACGTGCTGCTCGTCGACGCGGTGATCGACACCGGCCTGACGATGAACTACCTCGTCCGCTCGCTCGCGCTGCGATCGCCGGCGACGCTGCAGATCGCGACGCTCTTCGACCGGCCGTACCGGCGCCTCGTCGACGACCTGCCCGTCCGCTATGTCGGGTTCACGATCCCGGACGAGTTCTTCGTCGGCTACGGCTTCGAGCTCGAGGAGCGCTACCGCAACCTCCCGGATCTCCGGCTCGTCCTGCGCGCCTAGATCTTAGGTCCGACTTAAAAGTTTTTAGGTCCGGCTAAACTAGGGGGCGATGGCCACTACAACGACCACGACCGAGCTCCCTCCCGGGCTCCAGACGGTCGACGAGGCACTGCACCGGACGCGCTTCCGCCGCTTCCGGGCTGTGCCCTTCCTCGGCCCGGCCTTCATCGCCTGCGTCGCCTACCTCGACCCGGGCAACTTCGCCACCAACATCGCCGGCGGTTCGCGCTACGGCTACCGGCTCGTCTGGGTGATCGTCGCCGCGAACCTGATGGCGATGCTGATCCAGACGCTCTCGGCGAAGCTCGGGATCGCGTCGAGGCACAACTTGCCCGAGGTCTGCCGCGAGCAGTTCTCGCGGCGGACGTCGTTCCTGCTCTGGGTCCAGGCCGAGCTGATCGCGATGGCGACCGACCTCGCCGAGTTCCTCGGCGCCGCGATCGGCATCCATCTGCTCACCGGCATGGGGCTCTTCCCCGCGGCGGTGATCGCGGGGATCGCGTCGTTCGCCATCCTCGGGCTGCAGCGCTTCGGCGCCCGCCCGCTCGAGGCCGTGATCGCGACGCTCGTCGGCGTGATCGGCGTCTGCTACATCGCAGAGCTCGGCCTGGCGCGCCCCGACTACGGACAGGTGCTCGAGCACGCCGTCGTGCCCCAGTTCGGCAACAGCGACGCGCTGCTGCTCTCCGTCGGCATCCTCGGCGCGACCGTGATGCCGCACGTGATCTACCTCCACTCGGCGCTCACCCAGGATCGCATCGTCCCGGAGAACGCCTCCGACGCGCGCCGGCTGCTCCGTTACACGCGCATCGACGTCGTGATCGCGATGTCGATCGCCGGCGTGATCAACGTCTCGATGCTGGTGATGGCCGCCTCGACGTTCTACAAGACCGGCCTCACGGACGTCGACTCGCTCGAGGGCGCTCACAAGACGCTCGAACCGATCCTCGGTGGGGCGTCGAGCGTCCTCTTCGCGCTCGCGCTGATCGCCTCCGGGCTCTCGAGCTCCGCCGTCGGCACACTCTCGGGCCAGGTCGTGATGCAGGGATTCGTGCGCCGCAAGATCCCCGTCACGATCCGCCGTCTGGTGACGATGCTTCCGGCGTTCGTCGTGATCGCGATCGGGGTCGACCCGTCGCGGACGCTCGTGCTCTCGCAGGTCGTGTTGTCATTCGGGATCCCGTTCGCGCTGATTCCGCTCGTCTACTTCACCTCGCGCACGGACATCATGGGCGGGCTCGTCAACCGGCGGGTGACCACCGTGGCGGCATCCGGGATCGCAGCCGTGATCATCACGCTGAACATGTTCCTGCTCGCGCAGACCTTCGGGGTCGTCTAGCGCGGACCATAAAACGGGCGCCCCGGGGGAGGCGCCCGCTCGTCGGGAGACGACTTGAACGGCTGGACAGGCCCGTGCCCTCGACACGCCGCCTGCGTACCCATTTCAAGTCGTAAACGAACGGGACGACGATCTGGGTACGGGGGCTACAGATAACCCAGCGGATCGACGGGCGCGCCGTTGATCCGGACTTCGAAGTGCAGGTGCGGCCCGGTCGAATGCCCGGTCGAGCCGACGTAGCCGATCACCTGGCCCTGGCTCACCTGCTGGCCGCAGGTGACCGCGATCGAGCTCTGGTGGCCGTAAGCGGTCGCGAGGTTGCCGCCGTGGTCGATCACCACGAGGTTCCCGTAGCCGGACTCCCAGCCGCAGTAGATGACCGTGCCCGAAGCGGCTGCATGGATCGCCGAGCCGTAGCTCGCGCCGATGTCGATCCCCTCGTGCATGCGGCCCCACCGGAAGCCGAAGGGACTCGTGACCGGGCCGGAGGCCGGCCAGATCAGGCCCGCCGATGACGGCGTCGAGGAGACCGAGCCGCCGGCGTGCTGGGCCTGCGCTGCCTGGATGCGCGCGGTCAGGGCCGCGCTCGAGGCCTGCAGCGCGTCGATCTCCTCCGCCTCGGCGCGCTCCGCGGCAGAGAGCTGCGAGAGGTCGGTGAGCTTCTGCTGCTTCGACGTCGCGAGCTGGTCACGCGCGCCGAGCAGCTCGCTGCGCACCCACCGCGTCTGCTCGGTGCGGGCGGAGATGACATGCGTCTCGCTCTGCACGGTCGCGCGCAGCTTCTTCGTCTTCGCCCGCGCGGCCTTGACCTGCGTCTTCGCCTGCTCGACCTCGGTGGCGATGCGCCGGTCCTGCACACCGATGTCGGTCATGAACGCGACCTGGTCGAGCGCCTCCTGCACGTTCGCCGCACCGAGGAAGACGTCGAGGGTCGAGGCCTGGTCGGACTCGTAGATGTCGACGAGCCGCCGGTTGAGCGTGCGCATCGACTCGGCGTACTGCGCCTCGAGGAAGGCGAAGCGCTTCGACTGCAGCCGGAAGAGCGCGTTCAATGCGTCGAGGCGCTTCTGGTGGAGCGAGAGGTCGGCCTCGAGCGTCTCGAGCTTGAGCGAGACGTCGCCGACCTTGCCTTCGAGCGTGCGGATGCGCGTCGTGTAGCCGGCGACCTGGTCGCGAAGCGCGTCCTCTTGCTGCTTGTGCGCGGACAGCTTTCCCTGGAGCGACGTGATCTGCGCGTCGACCTGGTGTTTCTTCGTGACGTCGTCCCCGAACGCCGGCGCGGCGGCGACGAGCAGGGCGACGAGTGCGAGCGTGAGGCGCCGCATACGAGACGTTTCGTGTGCGGGGGCGCTACTCCTGCGGAACGCTCGGAATCGTGGCCTCATCCGGCGGCGGGTACGGCTCCGGGACTGGAGCCGGTGTCGGGGGCGTGCCCTCGTCGGGCGGCGGGGTGGGCTCGGGTACGGGCTCGGACTCGCTCAAGCGCGCCTCCTTCGTCGGGATCACGGGATCCGGCTCGCCGATCATTGTCGCAGCTTCACCCGACGGAACGACCCGCGCCGCCTCCTCGTCGAGGCGCGTCAGCGCTGCAGCGGCGGTCCGGCGCAACGGCCCGACATCGCGCCGGTAGTCCTCATCCGTGATCTTGCCGGTGCGGTGGTCGAACTCCAGCTCCTTCAACGCCGCGAGCGCGTGGTCACGCTCCTCGACGAGGGCGAGCCGCCGCTCGTCCGCGGCAGTCGGCGCATCGAGGCGATCGTCGGCAGGCGCCGGGTCGCGCAGGAACGGCAGAGCCACGAGCACCACGACACCGGCCGCGAGCACGACACCGAGAACGAGTGCGGCGGTGCTCACGCGCGGGCGGGCGCGAGGCGGGTGACGAGCCGTCGCTGCTCACGCGCGTCCGGCCACAACGCGACACCGGAGCCGAGCAGGAAGACGATGCCGGCGACCCAGAGCAGGTTGACGAGGGGCTTGACGAGTACCTTCACGTACGCCACGTGCGTCGTCGGGTTCGACGTCGTCGGCGATCACGTACAGATCCTCCGCGCGGAGCCAGTCCGTGCGGATGCCCACCTCGCGCGACGGCTCCGGCGGGTTGCGGTACTGGTTGTCGCCCGACGAGATCGTGCCGTTCCACCGGCCGCGCACGTCGAGAAACGCGCGCGTCTCGGTGGCGTTCGGCACCTGGGTGACGCGCACGTCACGAAGCGTCAGCGTGTAACCGTCGACCTTCATGCTCTGCCCTGGGGTCAGTCGTCGTTCCGTCGAGCTCCCGTATGCGCTGGACCCCGCGACGCCGATCGCAAAGAGCACGACCGCGGCATGCACGATGTAGCCCCCGTAGCGGCGGCGGTTCCGCCCGATGAGGGTGAACAGCGATCCGGTCGCGCGCGTGCCGCGCACGAGCTCCACGATGATCGTCCCGAGCACGAAGGCCGAGAAGGTGTAGGCGATCAGGCCCGGCTTCGAGCTGCCCGCGCCGAGCACGAGCAGGGTCGCGCCGACGGCGAGCGCCGCGATCGCGGGCGCGGCGACCACCCGCCAGAGCGCATGGAAGCTCGTGCGTCGCCACGCGATCAACGGGCCGATGCCCATCAGCAGCAGCAGCGGCAGCCCGAACGTGCGCAGGAAGAAGTCGTAGTAGGGGCGGCCGATCGTCCTCGACTCGCCCTTCACGAGCTCGGTCACGATCGGGAACAGCACGCCCCAGAGGATGGTCAGGCAGAGGGCGACCAGGAGCAGGTTGTTGTAGAGGAACGTCGCCTCGCGGGAGAGCGCCGACTCGAGCTTGGTCTTCGCCTTCAGGAGCGGCAGGCGCCACATGATCAACGCGACCGAGAAGAGCGAGGAGATCACGACGAAGGCGAGGAACCAGCTGCCGATCGAGCTCTTCGCGAACGAGTGGATCGAGTTGACGACCCCGGAGCGCGTCAGGAACGTGCCGAAGATCGAGAGCTCGAACGCGAGCGCGACGAGCACCATGTTCCAGACCTTCAGCATGCCCTTCCGCTCTTGCACCATCACGCTGTGCAGGAACGCTGTCGCCGCGAGCCACGGCATCAGCGCGGCGTTCTCGACCGGGTCCCAGGCGTAGTAGCCGCCCCAGCCGACCTCGACGTACGCCCAGTGCGCACCGAGCAGCTGACCGAAGCCGAGGAACGTCCAGGCGGCGAGCGTCCAGCGGCGGGTCGCGACGATCCAGCGCTCGTCGGTGTGGCCCGAGAGCAGCGCCCCGGCGGCGAACGCGAACGGGATCGACAGGCCGACGTAGCCGAGGTAGAGCATCGGCGGGTGCGCGACCATGTACGGGTTCTGCAGGCTCGGCGTCAGGCCGGCGCCGTCGAGCGGCGCAGTCTGCGTGTCGAACGGGCTCGCGACCGCGACGAGAACGAACGCGAAGAACGTGCCGATCCCGGCGAGCACCGGCACGACCCACGCGATCAGGTCACGCAGCAGGCGCCGGTTCAGCGCCACCGCGAGCGCGCCGAAACCGGTGAGGACGAGCAGCCACAGCAGCAGCGAGCCCTCCTGGCCGCCCCAGAACGAGCTGAGCGAGTACGCGGTCGGGAGCGTGCGGTTCGTGTGCGCGGCGACATACGAGAACGAGAAGTCGTGGCGGACGAGCGCCGTCGCGAGCACGAGCGACGCGACGAGCGTGGAGCCGAAGCTCGAGTAGAGGGCGTTGCGCGCGGACAGTGCGAGCCGGCGCCGATTGGTGACGGCCGCGAAGAGGCCGGCCACGAGCGCGTACAGCGACAGCCCAAGGCTGACGACGAGGGCCGCGCGGCCGAGATCAGCCATCTACGTCTGCGACTTCTTCGCGTTCTCGTACTTCGACGGGCACTTCGTCAGGATGTCGTTGCCGCTCACGCGACCGTTGGCGAACGTGCCGCTGACGACGACGTGCCTGCCGGCCCGGAAGAGCGGCGGCGGATTGTCGCCGTGGTAGACGACCGGCACGACCCCGCTCTTGCCATCGATGTTCTTGAGCCCGAAGCGCAGCCCACGAGCAGAATGCGAGTCACCCGCGACCGGCCCGATCACCGCACCGACGACGGCCAGTTTCCCGCTGTGGGCCGCGAGCTGGCTGGGTGTGTACGTCGGCGTCGAGTTGCCCGCAACCGCGGTGTAGAGCAGGAAGACGGCCAGCACGGCCGCCACGGCCAGGGCGACGATCAGCCGCGCGGGATTGCGCGTGGACACGGCGGAAGTCTAGCTACGCGGGTTGGCGCTTACGCCCTGGAACCCGGTACCCGTGGTCGGCGCACAGCGCCCCCGGAGAGTCCTCGGTGAGCGCATCGCAGTAGCCCTTGCCGTACGCCGCCCGCATGAATGCGGCAACGACGTCGAGCGACCAGTCCGAGATCCCTGCCGCCTCCCGCCAGAGGTCGGCGAGACGGAGGTCGATGTCGAGCTCGAGCAGGTCGATCCGGGTAGGCCCACTGTTCATGCCGATCAGGGTAGAAAGCCGGTCGGACGGAACCTGCCCCAGAGGTCCGCATAGGGCTTACACATAGGTACTCATGGGCCAACACAAAGGTATTCATGAGGCACCCGGCGCCCCGGGTCCGCGACAATTCTCCTCTCGATGCCTCGGCAACTCCACTTCGGCCCTGCTCGCGTTCCGTCGCGGGAATCACCCGAGGCAGCGGTGGACGCCTTGCTCGAACGCGGGCTCTCGGCGTGCGAGATCGACTTCGAGGGTCGGTTCTGGATGGACTACGAGTTCGCCGAGCAGTTCGGCGAGCTCGCGCGGACGAATGACATCGCACTGTCGGTACACGCGCCGATCGCCGGCTTCATGGGACACGCCGAGCGTGGCAAGAAGCTGAACATGGCGGTCGGGATGCTCGACCATTCGGCCGGGATTGCAAAGGCGGCGGGCGCCGAGCTCGTCGTCTTCCATCCCGGCTTCCTGCTCAAGCGCACCCGGGAGGAAGCGATCGACTCGGTCGTGGAGCAGCTCGGCGAGCTGCGGGAACGGCTGGAGGGCAAGGACCGCGCTGTTCCATTCGGGATCGAGGTGATGGGTCGCGTGCGCGAGCTCGGATCGGTCGACGACGTGGTCGAGATCGCCTCGCGGCTCGACTGGATTCGCCCCGTGCTCGACTTCGCACACATGCACGCCACCTCCGACGGCGCCTTCCTGTCGCCAGACCCGTTCGTCGAGGCGCTGCGCAAGGCGGACGCGGTGATCGAGGACGGCGCGCCGTTCCACATCCACTTTTCGGACATCCAGTTCGCGAACCGGAATGAGACCAAGCATCTGCCCTACGGCGAAGGGACACTGCGCGCGGAGCCGATGCGCGACGCGCTGGCTGAGTTCGACCGTCCGGCCACGGTGATCTCCGAGTCGCCGACGAGCGAGTCGACCGACACGATCAAGGAGATCCTCGGAGCCTGAGCTGTCGGCGCCGTTGCCCTAATTGTCGGAGGCCCGGCCGACGAGGAGGGTCGGGCAGGCGCGGCCGGCGCCGACGGGGGTGCGGGCGCCACTCGCGAGGTCGATCACTGCGACGGCCGTCCGCTGGTCGCAGACGTAGCCGCGAGCGCCTGCGACCTCGAGC
This sequence comes from uncultured Actinomycetes bacterium, assembly GCA_963698925.1. Classification (GTDB taxonomy): domain Bacteria; phylum Actinomycetota; class Thermoleophilia; order Gaiellales; family Gaiellaceae; genus PALSA-600. Next base: position 364,863 of record CAVOSR010000001.1, read on the forward strand.
CAGTTGCGGCCGGTGAGTGCGATCTCGAAGCGCCGCCGGCCGTCGCGGTCGTACGCGGACCAGCCCTCGTGGTAGCCGAGCAGCGTCGTCCCGCTGACGAGCAGGCCGGTCGAGTCGTTGTCGATCGTGCTCGACGTCCACGATCTCGTGTCGAGGACGCGCAGCCCGAACGGCGTCGTCTCGATCTGCGCGTTCGTCCCGCTGCCGACGGTGTGCGAATCGGAGCCGGCGACGCCGATCAGCCCGTCGCCGAGCCACCGTGCCGTGCGCGTCCAGCCGTTCATCACCTTGGCCAAACGACGAACGGTCCCGTGGTACGAGACGTCGCCCGAGACGAGGTCGACGTCGGCCGTCATCAGTCCGGCTCCGATCACGTAGGCGTGGCGCCGCGCGGGATCGGTGACGAACCCGGGCGACCGGAGTTCGAAGCTCGGCGAGCCGTCGTCGCCGACCGACGACACGGTGCCGAACGAGAAGGAGGTCGAGCTGGATCGTGCGCGTCGCTCCCTGCGGGCCGGTGACGAGGACCTTCGGTGGGCCGAAGCGCCCGCTCGGCGTCGCGAGGACGACGGAGGTGTTCCCCATCTGCACACGACCGGTCGATACGCCGCCGAGCTCCTTGCGCGCGACGACGCGGCGCCGGGCCGGGTCGATCGTGACGAGCTGCGCGGCATCGACGCCGACCGTCGAGACGGCGACGACGCGGCGCGGCGCGAGCCAGGCGAGGCCGCTCACTCGCCCGAGCTTGCTCGTCCAGGTCATCCGGCCCTCGGGCTTCAGGCTCGAGACGGCGAAGAAGCGCAGCTCGCCCTGGCAGTCCGAGACCGCGACGTGCTTGCGGTCGGGCGAGTAGCTCCAGCTGCAGAGCGAGGCGTTGTAGGGCGCGTTCGTCGCGCCGAGGCGCGCGAGCGTGGCGGGGTCGAAGTAGGCAAGGCGGCGCCCGTCGTAGTCGAAGCCGAGGACCTGCGTGGCAGGTGCGCCGAGCGCGAGGAGACCGAACGCGAGCGCGAGCAATCTCATGTGCCCGATGATACGACCGGCGGCGCGTGAGAGGTCCAGGGGCGGGCGGTAAGGTGCCTCGATGCTCGATCCCAAGGCATTCAAGGCCTACGACGTGCGCGGCGTCTACCCGTCGGAGATCGACGAGGAGGGCGGCTATGCCGTCGGCCGCGCGTTCGTCGAGCAGTTCCAGCCGGCGCGAATCGCGGTCGGACGCGACATGCGGGAGTCGGCGCCGAGTGTCGCGCGGGCCGTGATCGAGGGCGCCGCCGACGGTGGCGCCGACGTGCTCGAGCTCGGGATGGTCGGCACGGAGATGGTGTATTTCGCGGTCGGGGAGCTCGGGCTCGACGGCGGCATCGCAGTCACCGCCTCGCACAACCCGAAGCAGTACACCGGGATGAAGATCGTGCGGCGAGGCGCCCTGCCGGTCGGGGGTGAGTCGGGCCTGCTCGAGGTGCGTGACCGGGCGATCGCCGGCGCGTGGCGCAACGGGACGCGCGGCGAGGTGCGCGACGAGGACATCTGGGACCGGTTCGTCGACCGCGTGCTCTCGTTCGTCGACGTCGGCGCGCTGAAGCCGCTGCGGGTCGTGATCGACGCTGCCAACGGGATGGCGGGCGCGATGCTCCCGCCCGTCCTCGACCGGCTGCCGATGATCGACGTCGTGCGCTGCTACTTCGAGCCCGACGGCGCGTTCCCGAACCACGAGCCGAACCCGCTCCTGCCGGAGAACCGCGAGTTCATCATCCGCAAGATGCTCGAGGAGCAGGCGGACTTCGGAGTCGCGTTCGACGGGGATGCCGACCGATGCTTCTTCGTCGACGACACGGGCGAGTTCGTCCCCGGAGACTTCACCACCGCGCTGTTCGCCGAGACGATCCTGGCGAAGGAGCCCGGCGGCAAGGTGATCTACGACGTGCGCGCCTCGTGGGCGGTGCCGGAGGCGATCGAGCACGCCGGCGGCGAGGCGCTCGTCAACCGCGTCGGCCATGCGTTCATCAAACAGCGCATGCGTGAGGTGGATGCGGTCTTTGGCGGCGAGGTGTCGGCGCACTACTACTTCCGCGACTTCTCACAGGCCGACTCCGGGACGGTCCCGTTCCTGCTCATGTGCGAGCTCGTCTCGAGACGTGGGCGCCTGAGCGAGGTGCTCGCGCCGTTCCGCAGCCGGTACTTCATCACGGGCGAGATCAACACCCCGGTGGCGGACGTGCCGTCGAAGCTCGTCGAGCTCGAGCAGCGCTTCGGGCCGGAGGGCACGGTGTCACACCTCGACGGCCTGTCCGTCGAGGCAGCAGACTGGCACTTCAACGTGCGTCCGTCGAACACGGAGCCGCTCCTGCGCTTGAACCTCGAAGCGCGTTCGGAGGACCTGATGGTCGAGAAGCGCGACGAGGTGCTCTCGGTCATCAGGCCATAGGGGCGGCGTGATCGAGCTCGGGCATGTGACCGACCGCAAAGCGCCGTTCAAGTACGCGGCCTTCGCACGCGTTGGCTTCTCTGACACCGACGCCCAGGGCGTCGTTTATTACGGCCGCTACATGCCGTATTTCGACCTGGCGCGCACCGAGTTCCACCGCCATCTCGGACGCGTCCACCTGGGCGGGGTCGACTTCGCGATGCGCGCCGTCACCGTCGAGTACGTCGCCGGCGCGGCGTTCGACGACCTGCTCGAGGTGTTCGTCCGCGTCGAGCGGATCGGCCGGACGAGCATCACCTACGACCACGCCGCCTACCGCGTCGACGACGACCGGCTGATGGCGACCGCGAAGGCGACGCTCGTCTGCATCGCGCTCGACGAGCGCCGCGCCGTGCCGGTGCCTGACACATTTCGCAAGCAGATCGAGAGCTTCCAGCAGTGAACCGGGAGGAGCACCGATGCCACTCGAACCCCAGGTAGCCGAGCTGTTCGGCGGCGGGCACGTCGTCCACCTGACCACGCTCCACGCCGACGGAGCGCCGCAGAGCCGCCCCATCTGGACGATCGTCCACGACGGCAACGTCGTCTTCTTCACCCAGCCGTCGAGCCCGAAGGCTCGCGATGTCGCGCGCGACCCCCGCGTCGCGCTCTCGGTCACCGACCGCTCCAACTCCTACCGCAGCGCCTGGCTGCGCGGCCACGTCGCGCACGTGCTCGAGGGCGACGAGGCGCTCGCGATCATCGACCGTATCTCGAACGCGTACATCGGCGAGCCCTTCCCGATGCGCAGCGGCAACGTCTACGTCGTCGACGTCGACGCGCAAGGCACAGCGACGCTGCCGTTCAGCGACCCAGCACCGCCTCGGTAGCGGTGGCGCCCGTCCGCCCAGGCCCTCTCCCGGCCGAGCGGACGGCGCCACCCATGTCCCTCTCCCCCTCCACTCTCGTTGTAGGAGACGGACGTCCGGCGCGCTATCCCTGGATCGAGGTACCCCCCTCTCGGGGACCTCGATCACTCGTTCGAGGGATCACATACACCTCCGACAGATACCGGAACGGGAACGGCTCCTCCAGCCCGGCGGCGAGCGCCCGGACCCGCACGAGCAGCTCCTCCCGGTCGACCGGGCTCATTGCCGCCACGAATGACGTCGACGCGACCCGGTCGCAGAGGTCATCCGTCGTGAACTGCTGCTCGTAGTCGAATCGGCCGACCGTCGCAGGCCCGAAGAGCGGAGATCCCTCGAGCGGCTCGCGCCAGGCGCCGACCGCCTGGCCCGGGACGTCCTTGCGAATCGGCTGCAGCAGATCCTCGACGCCGCGCTGCAACGGGTCGTCGAGGTCGCGCATGTTCCAGACGAGCACGAGGTTCCCGTGCTCGTGCAGCACGCGGTGGATCTCCGGCAGCGCGCGGTCGTGGTCGAACCAGTGGAACGCCTGCGCGACCGCGACGACGTCCGCCGATCCGTTCGGCAGCGGCAGCTCTTCCGCCGTCCCGTCCAGCACCTCCGCCCCCTCGATATGTGCGCGCATCTCGGCGATCGGCTCGACCGCGATCACGCGCGCTCCGCTCGGGACCAGCAGCCTCGTCAGCTTGCCCGTCCCTGCGCCGAGGTCGACGACCGTGCTTGGCGGACCGATCCGGCACTCGGCTACGAGCCAGTCGATCGCCTCCTGCGGATACGACGGCCGCGCGCGTTCGTAGAGGTCTGCCGCAGCGCCGAACCCGGCCGCCGCGACCGGATCGACCCTCAACTCGGCGTGACGCGGTACGCGTCGAACACGGCGTCCAGGTTGCGAAGCGACGTCAGCAGCGAGCGCAGGCTCTTCAGGTCACCGACTTCGGCTGTGTAGCGGTTCTTCGCGAGCTGGTCCTCGACAACGCCGCCGTAGCTGACGATGTTCGCGCCATGCTCGGCGAACGTGCGGGCCACGTCCTCCAGGAGGCGCGGCCGGTCCCACGAGTCGACCGCGATTTGCACCCGGAAGCTCTTGGTCGACACGGCGCCGTCCCACTCCACGTCGGTGAACCGCTCAGGGCTCCGCTTCAGCGCCTTCACGTTCGGACAGTCGCCGCGGTGGATCGTGATCCCCTTGCCGAGCGAGATGTAGCCGACGATGTCGTCGCCCGGCACCGGCGTGCAGCACTTCGCCAGCCGGACGAGCACGTCGGTCACGCCCGCGACGACGACACCCATGTCCGTGCCGGCGACGGTCTCGCGCGCCTTCGGCGCCTTCGTGACGACCGGCGCCTCTTCAGCGACCTGGTCCGTCTTCAGCCGCTGAACGACCTTGTTGACGATCGAGCCGGCCTGCAATTTCCCCGAACCGAGTGCGAAGTAGAAGTCGTCCGCCTTCTTGAAGCCGACGTCGCGAATCACCTGCGCGAGCGTCGCCGACCCGCGCAGCTTCGCGAACGGCAGGTTCTGCGCCTTCAGCGCCTGCTCGAGCGCATCACGCCCCTTGTGCTCGGCCTCCTCACGCGTCTCGCGCGAGAACCACTGACGGATCTTGTTGCGTGCGCGCGAGCTCTTCGCGAGCGACATCCAGTCGCGCGACGGGCCACGTCCTTGCTTCGACGTCAGGATCTCGACGAAATCGCCGTTCTTCAACTGGTAGTGCAGCGGCACGATGCGGCCGTTGATCTTGGCGCCCACCGTGCGGTGGCCGACGTCGGTGTGGACCGCATACGCAAAATCGATCGGCGTCGCGCCCCGGGGCAGTGTCTTGACCTGGCCTTTGGGCGTGAAGACGTGCACCTCCTCGTCGAAGAGGTCGGTGCGGAACGTCTTCATGAACTCGCGCGGATCGGCCTCGTCGGTCGTGCCCTCGTCCATCAGCTGCTTGACCCATGCGACCCACTCGGCGTCCTTGTTCTTCTTGCCGCGCTTGTAGAGCCAGTGCGCAGCAACGCCGAACTCGGCGGTCTCGTGCATCTCGCGCGTGCGCACTTGGATCTCGAGCGGGCGTCCCTGTGGCCCGATCACGGTCGTGTGCAGCGCCTGGTACGCGTTGAACTTCGGCATCGCGATGAAGTCCTTGAAGCGGCCGGGCATCGGCTTCCAGAGGGAGTGGATGAGTCCGAGCGCGCCGTAGCAGTCGCGCGTCCCCTCCTCGGCGCTGCGCTCGACGATCACGCGCATCGCCGTCAGGTCGTAGATCTCGTTGAACTCACGACCCTTCTTGGCCATCTTGTCGTAGATCGAATAGAAGTGCTTCGCACGCCCTGAGATCTCGGCGGGGATGTCGACCTTGTCGAGTTCCTTCTGCAAGACCATCGCCGCTTCGCGCACGTGCTCCTCGCGGTCCGTGCGGCGCTCGGTGACCATCTGCTTGATCTCTTCGTACTTGCGCGGATGCAGCGTCTGGAACGCGAGGTCCTCGAGCTCCCACTTGAGCGCGTGGATACCGAGACGGTGTGCGAGCGGTGCGTAGACCTCGAGCGTCTCCCGCGCCTTCTGCAACTGCTTCTGCTTCCCGAGGTACTCGATCGTGCGCAGGTTGTGCAGCCGGTCGGCGAGCTTGATCAGGATCACGCGCAGGTCCTCCGCCATCGCGACGATCAGCTTGCGGTAGTTCTCCGCCTCGGCGTGCTCGCGCGACTGGAACTTGACGCGCGTCAGCTTCGTGACGCCCTCGACCAGGGTCGCGATCTCGTCGCCGAACTCGGTGCGGAGCTCGTCGATGTCGACGCCCGTGTCCTCGACCACGTCGTGCAACAGCGCGGCGGCGAGGGTCGGCTCGTCGAGCTGCAGGCCGGCCAGGATCTTCGCGGCGCCCCAGGGGTGGTAGATGAACTCCTGGCCCGACTGGCGCACCTGGCCCGCGTGCGCGTTCGCCGCGTAGTCGAAGGCACGGGTCAGCAGCTCCCGGTCCGCGTCCGGCTTGTACGCCTCGACCTCGGCGATCAGCTCGTCGACGAGGTCCTGATGCCGCTCGAGCACAGCCATTAGAGCCCAGTGTACCCCTGCCCTTTCAGGATCCATCCCTCACCCGGGCGAACCTGTTCAGGAGGATTTGGCGTTCTGCCGATGAACGAATCGACCCCGATGTTCCAGAGACGCCGAGAGACCAAGAAGCTGCTGCGGGTGGCCCGGATGCTCCGGGAGCTCGATGCTGCGACGCAGCGGCCCGCGCGCACATCGCGCCGCAGCCGCGCTGCGATCAGCCGGATCTAGACCGCACCGACGATCTCGCCGAAGCGCGGATCGTCCTTGAGCGCGTCCAGATCCTCGTCGTTGCGGGCGAGCTCGGCGAACGCTGGCCGCAGCGCGATGCTCTCGCCCAGGTGCCCGATCGCCTCCTCGGTCTCCCCCAGGCGCGCCTCGGCGCACGCCAGGTTGTAGAGCAGCCCTTCGCGATCCTCGTAGCGGTCGAGCGCCTCGGTCAGCGCACGCTTCGCGCCGTTGTAGTCGCCCTCCCCGAACAGCGGGAACACGGTCGCGTTCTGCTCCCACGCTCGCGGCCGATAGACAGCGTCGGGCTGCCCGCCGACCGCGAAGACGGTCGTACCGGCCTCGTTCGCGACGGCGGCGCGCTTCGCGGCAGGGTCGGGGACGAACACGACGGTGCCGACCGTCCCGACGATCTCCTCGCCCTCGACCGTGAACGTCGCGCTCCCCGCGGTGATCAGATACAGCTCCTCGTGGCCCGACGGCACCTCGTCGTGCTCGCCGATCAGCTCGGCGCCGCCCTCCGTCGCCGTCCACGCATTGACGCCGAACGACCGGACGTTGAGATGCATGCGCAGCGGCGACCAGCCGTCCCCATCGCGCGCGAGCTCACCGATCGTCGCAGTGCGAGCCTTCTCCGCCACGCACTCGATCCTAGTGCGTCACTCGCGCGCGGCGCGGTCGAGATCTTCGATCAAGCAGCGGCGGCGAGCGGCGGCTCCCCGTCGAGCAGCGCGCGGAACGTCGCCGACTCCAGCAGGCTGCGCTTCGCGCCGTCGGCGAGCTCGAGCTCGGCGAAGATCGCCCGCGCCTCCGGCGTCCACGACGCTTCGCCGGCCCGCCACTGGGCGGCGAGCCACTCGCGCAACCCGTCGAATCCTTCGGGAGCGTCGAAGACGCGCCGCACGACGAGTTGCGGCGCGACCGTCCCGTTCCAGCGGTTCTCCTGCAGCCTGAAGGCCACGTCGTAGCGCTCGTCGCGCCTGAAGCGGTCGAGCTGGCCGCCCATGCCGAACGCGATCGCCGAGCCGGCGTCGCGTCCGCGCTGGCGCACACGGAACCGCAGGTGCTTGCCGTCACCGACGGTCGCAGGGTCGGCGACCTCGCAGCCGTCGACGAGCAGCACCACACCGGGATTGCCGATCCCGAACGGCGCCAGCCGCTGCAGCTCGGCGCACAGGTCGAGCCCGAGCTTCGCGCCGGGCACGATCGCGTCGACGCGCGTCACCGGCCGCAGGTCGTCCTCGGTCAGCATCGCGTCGCAGTGCGCCGCGAAGGCCGCGGCGAAGGTCTCGACGCGCTCGGCCTCGATCGTCAGCCCCGCTGCGGCGCGGTGGCCGCCGAAGCGCAGCAGGTGCCCCGCGCACGCGCCGAGCCCCGCATGCAGGTCGAACGCCGGCACGGAGCGGCCCGAGCCCTTCCACTCGCCGTCGGTGCCGGCGATGATCACGACCGGGCGGTTGTAGCGCTCGACGAGCCGCGACGCGACGATCCCGATCACGCCTTCGTGCCAGCCTTCGCCGGCGACGACGTAGCCGCGGCGGCGGCGGCGCGCCTCGGGCCACGACTCGATCTCGTCGATCGCCTCGCGCGAAATCCGCTCCTCGACGGCCTGCCGTTCGCGGTTCAGCGACTCGAGCTCCTCGGCGAGCGTCTTCGCCTCGTCGGCGTCCTCTGTCAGCAGCAGGGCGAGCGCGGCCTCCGGGCGACAGAGCCGACCCGACGCGTTGATCCTCGGCGCGAGGCGGAAACCGATCGACGACTCGTCGAGCGCAGCCGGATCGACGCCGCCGACGCGCATCAGTGCACGCAGACCCGCCTTCTGCGTCTGGGCGAGCCGCCGGAGCCCGAGCAGGGCGAGCGCACGGTTTTCGTCGACCAGCGGCACGACGTCCGCGACGGTCGCGAGCGCGACGATGTCGAGATGGCGCTGCAGGAACGCATGCTCGGGCCCGAGCAGCGCCTGCGCGAGCTTCCAGACGACGCCGGTGCCGCAGAGGCCCGTGAACGGATAGTCACCCTTCAGCGGCGCCACGACCGGGCAGGCAGGGAAGGCATCGGCTGGGCGGTGGTGGTCGGTGACGACGACCTCGAGCCCGAGCGAGCGGGCGTGCTCCACCTCGGCGACGGCGGTGATGCCGCAGTCGACCGTCAGCACAAGGTCGTAGCCCTCTTCGGCGAGGCGCGTCAGCGTCTGCCCGTTCAGGCCGTAGCCCTCCTCGAACCTCGAAGGTAGGTGCCACGCCACGTCGGCATCGCTCTTCCTTTCACGACAGAGCTCACGCAGGAGGAGCACGGCGAGCGCCGTCGCGCAGATACCGTCGGCGTCGTAGTCGCCGTGCACGCAGATGCGCGCCCCCGTCTCGACGGCGGCGACGATCGTCTCGACCGCCTCGCGCATGTCACCGAGCCGGAACGGGTCATGACCCGGCAGCGCCCCCTCGAGGAAGCGCCGCGCCTCGGCCTCATCGCTGAGCCCGCGGCGCACGAGCACGGAGGCGGTCACCTCGTCCAGCTCGAGAGCCGTCGCGAGCGCCCGGACCTCGGCGTGCGCGCAAGTGGTGAGTTCCCAGGTTCCGGTTGCCATCGGGCTGTCGAGGGTACGGCGAGCGTCGGACGGATTCCTCGAAAATCCCTGGAAAACGTGCTCTAATTCGCTGCCCGTGCTGAGGATCTTCGTTGCCCTGCTGATCGCCTCCGGCCTCGCGGCGACCTCCACGCCTGCGTCGACTCCCACCCGCACCGTTCCGCAGGGCGTCGCCATCGCCGGCGTCGACGTCGCCGGCCTCAGCGCCGAGCCCGCTCGCGCCCGCATCGAGGCGGCGTTCGCCCGCTCGATCCGCATCACCTACCAGGGCAAGAACATCTGGATCACGCCCGAGAGCCTCGGCGCCGGGCTGAGCGTCAGCGCCGCCGTCAGCTCGGCCCTCGCCGCCACGCCGCAGAGCCACATCGCCCTGCCGGTGCGCTACTCGCACGCTCGGCTCGACCATGTGGTCGCGTCGCTCGCCAAGCGGTTCGACCGTGCTGCCGTCGATGCTGCGGTCGTCGGCGCGAGCGCCTCGGGACCACAGTTCTCGCAGCCGAAGGCCGGGCTCGCGGTCGACGTCAGGACGATGCGCGCCGCGCTCGCGGAGCTGCTACGCAACGGCACCCGTGCGCCGCTGACGCTCTTGACGCATCCCGTCGCGCCCGAGCGGACACCGTCGAACTTCGGCCCCGTCGTCGTCATCACCCGCGGCGTCAACGTGCTCCGCCTCTACGACGGCCCGAGCCTGGTGCGGTCGTTCCGGGTCGCCACGGGCCAGGCGATCTACCCGACGCCCGGCGGCCTCTGGCGGATCGTCGACAAGCAGCGGAACCCCTGGTGGTACCCGCCGACGACGAGCGCCTGGGCCAAGGGGCTGAAGCCGGTGCCGCCCGGCCCGTCCAACCCGCTCGGGACGCGCTGGATGGGGCTCGACGCTGCCGGTGTCGGGATCCACGGCACGACCGCGCCGGCGTCGATCGGCTACAGCGCCTCGCACGGCTGCATCCGAATGGAGGTGCCGGAGGCGGAGTGGCTCTTCGAGCATGTCAGCGTCGGCACGCCCGTCGTCATTCTCTAGGCAGCTCGACCCCCAGGTAGGTCAGGAGCACGATCGCTCCTGCCAGCGCGACGAGGCCCCCGACGATCCAGCGTGGATGCCCCGATTCGCGGATCGTGACTGCAAGGGCCCGGCCGAGCAGGATCAGCACGGCGCCGATCAGCCCGGCCCCGACGACGAGCGCCGGCAGGAGGATCACGAGCCGTTCGAGCTGGGAGGCCGCAAGCGGAGGGTTCACTACGATGAGATCGTGCCTGACTCGCACCCAGCGCCCGACGCCAACTACGCCTCCGGCCACGACTACGTGGTCGAATTCCTGGGCTACCGCTTCTCGTTCAGCGCCACCGACTTCGAGGGGCGGGTCGTCGCCGCCGCCGTCAAGCTGGGCGTCGTCGTGACGACCGGAGCTCGAGGACGAAGAGATCGCCGACCTCGTCGCGCTCGCCGCACAGGGCGTGATCGACGAACCGGTCTCGCGGCTCGGGCGCTACCTCGTTCGCAACTGGGAGCGCGTGTCGCTCGTCGGCGGCGAGTCGCTCGTCTACTGGCTGCGGAAGCTGATCTTCCGCGGCGCCTGGCTCGACCACCAGGTGAAGCGCGGCGCGCTCGAGGTGGTCTGGGACGAGGACGAGGCCGAGTTCGCCTACCAGCACCCGGGCGGCGGCGGACGGCCGTTGCTCGAGCTCGCCCCGGTCCCGTCGTGGCACGAGCTGCAGTTCCGGCCCTAGGCGCGGCGTACCTCGCCGCGCTGCTCGCGGTCGACCGCCACGCGACCTACCCGCAGCAACTCGCCCTCGGCGTGCTGACGTGCCTCGTGCTGCTCGGCGCGCTGACGCGCGTCCCGGCGGAGCGGCGCGTCCAGGCGCTCGGCGTCGTCGCGTTCGCCACCGTCGGCGAGGTGACGGGGTCGCTGATCTGGGGCGTCTACCACTACCGGCTGCACAACCTGCCCCTCTTCGTCCCGCCCGCGCACGGTCTCGTCTACCTCACCGGCCTCTCGCTCGCCGCCGCGCTGCGCACGCACACCCGCGCGCTGGTCGCCGTCGCGGCCACGTCGGCGGCCGCCTGGGCCGTGCTCGGCCTGACGGTGCTACCGCACCGCGACGTTGCGGGGGCGGTCGGGGTGCCGCTGCTGCTGCTCTTCCTCTGGCGCGGCCGGAACCGGGTCGTCTACGCGGGCGTCTTCCTCGTCGTCGGGGCGCTCGAGCTCTACGGCACGGCGATCGGGACCTGGCGGTGGGAGCCGACGCTGCCCGGTCTCGGGATCTCCGACGGCAACCCGCCGAGCGGCGTCGCCTCGGGGTACGTGTGGTTCGACGTGATGGCGCTCGCGAGCGCGCCGTTCGTGCTCGCAGCCGTCAGGCGACGTCGAGCTGCCCGTACGCCGCGTGCAGACGCGACCCCGCTTCGGAGCACCACGTCTGGGTGAGCGCGACGCCGAGGCTGGGCCCGCTCGGGATCTAGAACAGCGTCGACGTGTCCGCGACGGCGCCGAGGTGCTCCCGGCCCCGCTCGGTGACCGTGCGGCCGCGCGGCGTGCGCTGCAGGAAGCCGAGCTGCAGCAGATACGGCTCGTAGACGTCCTCGATCGTCTCGGGCTCCTCGCCGAGCGCGACGGCAAGCGTCGAGAGGCCGACCGGCCCGCCGCCGAAGCGCTCGACGACGCAGCGCAGGAGCTCGCGGTCGAAGCGCTCGAGGCCGACCGCGTCGACCTCCAGCAGGGCGAGCGCCTCCTCGGCGACCGCGGTCGTGACGATTCCCTGGTGGCGCACCTCGGCGACGTCGCGCACACGCCGGAGGATGCGGTTGGCGATCCGTGGGGTGCCGCGCGACCGGCGCGCGACGAGCTCGGCCGCGTCGTCGGCGATCTCGACTCCGAGGATGCTCGCGGAGCGGCGCACGATCGCCGCCAGCTCCGTCGCGTTGTAGTGATCGAGCCGGAACGTCAGGCCGAAGCGGTCGCGCAGCGGCGTCGTCAGCAGGCCCGTCCGCGTCGTCGCGCCGATCAGTGTGAACGGCGGCAGATCGAGCGTGAGCGTCCGCGCCGCCGGGCCCTGGCCGACGATGATGTCGAGCCGGAAGTCCTCGAGCGCCGGGTAGAGGATCTCCTCCGCGGCGCGGTTGAGCCGGTGGATCTCGTCGACGAACAGGACGTCCCGCGGCTCGAGCGTCGTCAGGATCGCGGCGATGTCGCCCTTCCGCTCGAGCGCCGGGCCGGCAACCTGGCGGATGCCGACCCCGAGCTCGTTGCGGACGATCTGGGCGAGCGAGGTCTTGCCGAGCCCGGGCGGGCCTGCAAGCAGCACGTGATCGAGCGCCTCGCCGCGCGCCTTGGCAGCGTCGAGCGCGATCTGCAGCTGCTCCTTGACGCGCTCCTGCCCGACGAAGTCGCCGAGCGTGCGCGGCCGCAGCGACCGCTCGACCTCCTCGTCGGCGTCGGCCAGCACAGGTGCCAAGAACTGAGTCATGGCTACGCCGCCTGCCTGAGCACGTGGCGCACCTGCTCCTCGATCGGCAGGTCGGGATCGACCGAGGCGAGCGCGCGCTCGGCGTCGATCAGCGTCCAGCCGAGCTCGACCAGCGCGTCGCGCGCGGTCAGGTCGCCGCCGGGCGCGCCGGCGTCGACCAGCACGAGCTTCTCCTTCAGCTCGAGCACGACCCGCTGTGCGGTCTTGAGCCCGATGCCGGGGATCGCCTGGAAGCGCTTCACGTCGTCGCGCGCGATCGCCTTGCGCAGCTCCGCGGGCGTCGAGCCGCTGACGATCGAGAGCGCGACCTTCGGGCCGACCCCCGAGACGCCGAGCAGGAGCTCGAACAGCTCGCGCTCGTCGGCAGTCGCGAAGCCGTACAGCTGCAGCGCGTCCTCGCGCACAACGGTGTAGATCTCGATCGTCACCTCGCCGCCGCCGAGGCGGTGGACGGTCGGCGTCGCGCTGACGAGGTAGCCGACCCCGTTCACGTCGACGATCAACCCCGCGCCGGCGCGACCGGCGATCCGCCCGCGCAGACGCGCGATCACGACGCCACCTTCGCTGCGAGCGGCGGCATCAGGGCGTGGCAGATCGCGACCGCGAGCGCGTCGGCAGCGTGGTTCGGGGTCGGGATCTCATCGAGGGACAGAATCGCCTTCACCATCCTCCCCACCTGTTGCTTGTCGGCCCGGCCGTAGCCACAGACCGCCTGCTTGACCCGCGCCGGCGCGTACTCAGCGCAGGCGACGCCGGCGGACGACGCGGCGACGAGGACGGCTCCCCGCGCCTGCCCGACGGAGAGCGCGATGCGGGCGTCTGCGCCGACGAACGACTCCTCCAGGGCGACCGCATCCGGCGCGTGCTCCTCGATCAGCGCCTGGACGCCCGCGAAGATCGTGAGGAGGCGCGCCTCCGGCCGCTCGCGCGCCGATGTTCGCCACCACCCGTGGCACGTGGCCTTGAGGCGCCCGTCTCTTTCGTGGACGATCCCGAACCCGCATGCAGCCGTCCCTGGGTCGATGCCGAGAACCTTCACGACGACACGTTAGGCGGCCCCTCGGACGTTTCCTGCCGGGCGGGGCGAGCAGGCGGGCGGGCCTACTGGTTCGCGGAGACGTCGCGGAGCCTGGCGTCGACGAGGCAGTAGATGCCGTAGGCGACGAGGCCGACGGCCGTGAGCCCGAGCAGGAACGGGCCGTACGACGCGTGCGCGAGCTTCTGGAGCGCCCCGTCGATCCCGATCGCGTCCTTCGGCCGGTAGTCGATCGCCGCCTTGGTCACGAACACGCCGATCAGGCCGAAGACGACGAAGCGGGCGATGTGCCCAAGGACGCCGGCGCGGCCGCCCCACCTGCGCACCGCGGGGGTCCGGGTGCGCATGCGCCACTTGTCCTCGAACTTACGGGAGAGCCCGCGGTAGAGATTCCAGAGGCCGACGGCGATCACGGTCAACCCGGCGGCGCCGACGAGATACCGGCCGGCAGGCCAGCCGAGCACCAGCGCGGCCGACTTGTGCGCCTTTGCGTTCTGCGACTGATGACCGGCTCCGGCGACGATCTTCAGGGTCGAGAACGTGAGCCCCGCGTAGATGAGGCCGCGACCGACGTAGCCGGCGCGCTTTGCCCACGAGGCGGCGGCCTTCTCGTCACTGTCCTGCCGCTCGGCGATCGCCTGCACGAAGCGCCAGAGCGCGTACGCGGCGAAGCCAAGCGCAAGGGCAATCAGGACGGCCTTGCCAAATGAGTTCCGTGCCAGCTGGGCGAGCGCGCCTTCGCGGCTCGTCGCCGCGCCGCCGGCGCCGACTGCGAGCTTCACGGCAAGCACGCCGACCAGGCCGAAGGAGAGACCCTTCGCAACGAGACCCGTGCGCGCGAGCACGGCGTACCAGCCGCTGCCGGCGTTGGCCTTCTGCTTTGCCTCGTGCCCCGGTTTGCTCAGGGCGCTGTCAACTGCCGACACGCGTGCACCTCCTCCGTCGTCGCGCTAGGTCCCGTCAAGGGGACAACGGGCGACGGTGCCCGAGAGGTACGTCGCTAGCCGGCGACAGCCTCGAGCACGCGCTCGGGGATATCGAAGTTCGCGTAGACGTCCTGGACGTCGTCGTTGTCCTCGAGCGCGTCGATCAGGCGCATCACCTGGCGTGCCTTCGCTTCGTCTTCGACGGCGACCGTCGTCTTCGGGACGAGCATCAGTTCCGCCGAGTCGACCGTCATCCCGGCGGCCTCGATCGCCTGGCGCACGGCCGAGAGCTCCTCGGGTGCGGAGGTCACCTGGAAGACCGTTCCGTCCGGCTCGACGTCCTCGGCGCCGCCGTCGGCCGCGACGAGCAGCAACTCCTCCTCGTCGACGCCGTCGGCGGGGACGACCACGACGCCGCGCCGCTCGAACTGCCACGCGACAGCGCCGGTCGCGCCGAGATTGCCGCCGTGCTTGGCGAACATGTGGCGCACGTCTGCAGCGGTGCGGTTGCGGTTGTCGGTCAGCGCCTCGACGATCACCGCGACCCCCTCGGGCCCGTAGCCCTCGTAGACGATCGTCTCGAAGGCGTCCGCGTCGGCGTCCGCACCCGAGCCCTTCGCGATCGCACGGTCGATGTTGTCCTTCGGCATCGAGTACGACTTGGCCTTCTCGATCGCGTTCTGCAACGCGAGGTTGTTGGCCGGGTCCCCCCGCCCTCCTTCGCGGCGACGATGATCGCGCGCGACAGCTTCGAGAAGAGCTTGCCGCGCTTCGCGTCGGCGGCGCCCTTCTTGTGCTTGATCGACGACCACTTGCTATGCCCGGACAAGCTGTGCCTCCTCGCGAACCGTTTCCAGGAATCTCTCATGGAGCCGCGTGTCGTCGGTCAGCTCCGGGTGGAACGCCGCGACGAGGAACCTGCCCTCGCGCGCGAGCACCGGCCGGCCGTCGACCTCGGCGAGCACCTCGACGTTCGGCCCGACCTGCTCGACCCACGGCGCGCGGATGAAGACCGCGTGCAGCGGCGCGTCCTCGCCGGCGACCTGCAGCTCCGTCTCGAAGGACGCGACCTGGCGTCCGAAGGCGTTGCGCCGCACGGCGATGTCGACGAGGCCGAGATGCTCGCGGTCGAGCACGATCATCCCGGCGCACGTGCCGAAGATCGGCCGGTCGAACCCCGCGAGCGCCTCGTCGAGGCCGTAGAGCCGCATCAGGCGCATGAACGTCGTCGATTCCCCGCCCGGGATCACGAGCCCGTCGAGGCCGGCCAGCTGCTCGGGCTTGCGCACCTCGACCGTCCGCGCGCCGAGGCGCTGCAGCATCTGGGCGTGCTCCCGGAAATTTCCCTGCACGGCGAGAACGCCGATCGTCAACGGCTCCATGGGGGAAATGGTATCGAGGCGCCCCGTGCTCACCTCCGCGCGAGCATGCGGGCCACCGCGCCGAAGAGCGCGTGGTCGACCAGGCCTTCAACGCAGCGGGAGCATCACGCCGCGCAGCCTCTGGCCGAAAGCGCCGTGTCCCAGGGACAGTCCCCGGAACAGGTCCGCGGCAGCCGTGTCCCGGGGACAGTCCCCGGGACCTGACGGAACGAGTCAGGCCCGGACGTAGCGCCGCTCGACGCGCTCGGCCCGCCCCTCGTGCACGAGGCGCTCGAGGTGTGCGAGCGACTCGGCGGTGGCGAAGCGTCGCAGCGTCGGCGACAGGTCGCGCTCGAACAGCGCGAGGGAGACGTCGTAGGCCGAGAGCGGCGTGCCGTCGAGCGCCGCGGCCGTGCCGTCGAGCCGCTCACGGTGGTGCTCGATGATCTCGCGCGCACGGCCAACCGGATCGAGGATCGGCTCCTTGTGCCCGGCGTACGCGATCCGCGGTGCGAGCTGCTCGATCCGGTGCAGCGTCTCGAGGTAGTCGCCGAGCGGGTCGGGCCGCGAGTTGGGATACAGCCCGATCGCCGGGGTGATGCCGCCGAGGATGGTGTCGCCCGCGATCATCACGCCGTCGCGCAGGAGCACGATGTGACCGTCCGCGTGGCCGGGCAGCACCTCGATTCGCCAGCCGTCGAGCTCGTCGCCCGCGTCGAGCAGCTGCGGATCGCGCACCCAGTGCACGGCCTGTGTCAGCCGCTCGGACTCGCGCGCGATCCCCTCGACCTCGGTCGCGGGTATGCCGTGCGAGATCCAGTAGTCGACGAAGACCTGCGGAGTCGCGGTTGCCCCAGGCGCGCAGGCACTGCTCGTAGTCCGCCCGACCCTGCAGCACGGGCGCGCCCGTGACGGCCGCGACGTCGGCCGCGCCGCCGACGTGGTCGGGATGCATGTGGGTGACGACGATGCGCTCGAGCGGCGCGTCCAGCTCGTCGAGCACCGGCTGCCAGCGCTCCTCCGGATCGCGCACGCCGAGGCCCGTGTCGACGAGCGTCCAGCCGCCGGCGGTGCGCAGGAGGTAGCAGTGGACGTGGTCGAGGCCGAACGGCAGCGGAAACGTTGCGCGACGGATCCCTTCCTCTACGTCGTCCATTGGTGAGAAGCTACCGCCTCGCGATGGCGCCGCTCCTCGAGCTCAACGACGTCTCGGCCAGGTACGGGCAGGTCGCCGCGCTGCACGGCGTCTCTCTGACGGTCGACGAGGGTGAGGTCGTGGCGCTCCTCGGAGCGAACGGCGCGGGCAAGACGACGACACTGCGCGCGGTCTCCGGCACGGTCCGGCGCAGCGGCGACGTGCTCTTCGCCGGCAAGCGGCTCGGCCGGGCCGGCCCCGAGTCGGTCGCCCGCTCCGGGATCGCGCACGTGCCGGAAGGGCGCGGCATCTTCTCCGAGCTGACCGTCTGGGAGAACCTGCGCATGGGCGCGTACATGCGGCGCGGCCGCACGGACTTCAAGACCGTGCTCGACTACTTCCCCTGGCTCGACGCGCGCCGCAACCAGCAGGCGGGGACGTTGTCCGGCGGCGAGCAGCAGATGCTCGCGCTCGCCCGAGCGTTCCTGCAGCGGCCGCGCCTCCTGATGCTCGACGAGCCGTCACTCGGCCTCGCCCCGCTCGTCACCCGCGAGGTGTTCCGCGTGGTCGGCGACCTGAACCAGAAGGAAGGGCTCGGCGTGCTCGTCGTCGAGCAGAACGCGTCGATCGCGCTCTCTGCAGCCCATCGGGCCTATGTGCTCGAGACGGGCTCCGTCGCCCTCTCCGGCGCCGCCGCCGACCTGAAGGCCAACGACGCGATCCGGAGCGCGTACCTCGGTTACTGATGCAGCAGTTCCTGCAGACACTCGTCTCGGGCCTCGCGCTCGGCTCGATCTACGGCTCGCTCGCGCTCGCACTCGTGCTGATCTACAAGGCGACCGAAGTGATCAACTTCGCGCAGGGCGAGATGGCGATGTTCACCACGTACATCGCCTGGTCGCTGATGGAGCACCGGGGGCAGTCGTACTGGGTCGCGTTCGGGATCACGCTCGTGATCGCGTTCTTCTTCGGTGCCGGCCTCTACGGCGTCGTGATCAAGCCGCTCGCGCGCGCGAGCGTCC
The DNA here is from genome assembly GCA_963698925.1 of uncultured Actinomycetes bacterium. Lineage (GTDB taxonomy): Bacteria > Actinomycetota > Thermoleophilia > Gaiellales > Gaiellaceae > PALSA-600. The sequence continues at coordinate 382,989 of CAVOSR010000001.1, forward strand.
TGACCGTCGTGATGGCGACGATCGCTCTGCTCGTGATCCTGAACGGCCTTGCGTCGTGGATCTGGTCGCCGCAGCTGCAGTTCTTCCAGAGCCCGTTCCCGACGACGTCGTGGGTGATCGGGGACGTGCACATCTCCAAGGGTGACGTCGGAACCTTCGCCGTCACGTTCGGATGCGTCGTCGTGCTCGCTCTCTTCTTCCGCTTCACGAAGCTCGGCCTCGCGATGCGCGCCGGCGCTCTGAACCCGGCGGCGGCCCGCCTGCTCGGCGTGCGAACGTCGGTCCTCCTCGCGCTCGGCTGGGGCTTCGCCGCCGTGCTCGGCGCCGTCAGCGGGATGATGGTCGCACCGACGTTCTTCCTGACGCCGAACATGATGCAGGCGGTGCTGATCTACGCCTTCGCCGCCGCGGTCCTCGGAGGGCTCGAGAGCCCCGTCGGCGCAGTTGTCGGGGGCATCGCACTCGGCGTGATCCTGCAGATGCTCACGACCTACGTCGGCTTCGTCACGCCCGACCTGCAGCTGCCGATGGCGTTGACGGTTCTGCTCATCGTCCTGCTCGTGCGCCCGGCCGGCCTGCTCGGCCGCCAGGTCGTGAGGCGCGTATGAGCAGCCCGCGCCTGCGGCGGCTCGGTCCGTTCCTCGGCTTCGCGGCGCTCGTGCTCGCCGTGGTGGTGGCGCCGCTCGTGACGGCGAACTACCGCACGTACCAGCTCGGGCTCGTTGCGGTCTACCTGATCGCCCTGCTGGGGCTGAACCTGCTGACCGGCTTCACCGGCCAGATCTCGCTCGGCCACGGCGCCTTCATGGGGATCGGCGCCTACACGACGACGATCCTCGTCGTCGATCACGGCTGGCGCGACCTCTGGACGCTCCCGCTCGCCGGTCTGGTCGCCGGTGTGCTCGGGCTCGCCTTCGGGCTGATCGCGACTCGGTTCGCCGGCCCGTACCTCGCCCTGGCGACGTTCGCGATCCCGCTCTCGTTCATCGGTCTCCTGAAGCGCTTCCCGGGCTTCACCGGCGGCGGGATCGGCAAGAACCTGCCGCAACTGCACGCCGAGTTCGGCCTCGGCATGAACCCGTCGATCTGGTTCTACAGCGTCACCTGGGCGGTCGCGCTGATCATGCTGCCGCTCGCGCTCTTCGCGGTCAGCGGGCGATTCGGGCGAGCCCTGCGCGCCGTCCGCGACAGCGAGATCGCCTCGACGGCCAACGGCGTCTCGACGGCCGGGATCAAGACCGCCGCCTTCGGCATCTCCGCCTTCTACTGCGGCGTCGCGGGCGGGCTGTACGCGGTCGGGATCACCTACGTCAATCCCGACACCTTCCCGATCGAGCTCTCGATCCTGCTCCTGGTCGGGATCGTGGTCGGGGGCGCAGGATCGACCTGGGGAATGATCTTCGGTGCGTTCTTCGTCGAGTTCATCCGGATCAGCTGGGGCCCGGCGCTGCTCGACCAGTTCGACCGGTTCTACAACATCGACACGCACGCAGCCGGCTCGGGCCTGGTCATCTACGGCCTGATCCTGCTCGCGGTGCTTTTCGTCGCCCCGGCAGGGATGGCGGGACTCGTGCGGCGCGTGTTTACCGGCCGCGCCGCGGTCGCCGCCTGGGCGAAGCCTGGGAGCACGACCCCGTCGGATCCGGCAACGGGCGCAGAAGGCCCCTAAATGTGTCCTTCTCTTTCCCCGCCGGGACTTCTATAGTCCGGCCGTAGACCACCCCCCAGGTCACTCCGACAGAGGAGAGAGATCGAATGAGAAAGACGTTCCTGCTGATCGCCGCGGCGCTCAGCGTCTCGGCCGTCATCGTGGTGACGGCCGGCGCGACGTCTTCGGCGACGCCGGGCGTTACGGCGAAGTCGATCCTGCTGGAGGGAACGTTCCCCCTCAGCGGGCCGGCGTCGGGGTATGCCCCCATTCCCGGTGGAATGGCCGCGTACTTCTCGTACGTGAACGCGCACGGCGGCGTGAACGGCCGCAAGATCACCTTCAAGTACGAGGACGACGGCTACAACCCGGCGAACACCGTGCAGATCACGCACAAGTTCGTCGAGCAGGATCACGCGTTCGCGCTCGTCGGCGGACTCGGCACCGAGCCCCAGACTGCGGTGCGCCAGTACCTGAACGACAACAAGGTGCCGCAGCTGTTCGTCTCCACGGGCGCAACCACGTTCGATCGTGACTACGCGCAGTACCCGTGGACGCTCGGCTGGCAGCCCGACTACGAGGCCGAGGGGGCGATCTACGGCAAGTACATCGCGAAGAACCTCCCCGGTGCGAAGCTCGGAATCCTCTACCAGGACGACGACTACGGCAACGACTACCTGCGTGGTCTCAAGTCCGGCCTGACGGCGATCCACCAGACGCAGATCGTCGATGCGGAGGGCTATGCGCTCAGCGGCACGCCGCCTGCGGCACAGGTGGCGAAGCTAAGGGCCGCCGGAGCCGACACGTTCATCATCTTCGCGACGCCGACTCCGACCATTCAGGCCTACGTCATCTCGACGAAGCTCGGCTGGCACCCGGCACACGTGATCACGAACTCCGTCAGCGCCACCGACGCGTTCCTGACCGTCGCGACGAAGTCCGGTTCGGACAACACGAACGGGACGTTGACCGTGAACTACCTGCTCGACCCGGCGAACCCGCTCTACGCGAAGGCGCCGGGGATGAAGCTCTACCGCCAGATCATGGCGAAGTACAACCCGAAGGCGAATGCGAACGACGGCCTCAACCTCTACGGCGTCGCCAAGGCGTGGACGACCGTGCAGGTGCTGAAGAACGCCGGGAAGAACCTGACCCGTGCAGGCCTGATGAAGGCGGCTCGGAACATGAACTTCTCGACCGCCAAGAAGAACGCGAACCCGTTCGCCCTTCCTGGCGTGCGGGTGTTCACCAAGGGCGGGTACCAGTACCCGATCGCGCAGGTGCAGCTCGTGCAGTACCAGAACAACACGTTCAAGCCCGTCAGCAAGCTGATCAACGGCCGCGGCGCCTGAGACCAGCACTGAGTTCGTGCTCTACGAGAGGGCCGGCATCGCCGGCCCTCTCTCGTGCAAGATGAGCGCATGCCTGAAGCCGTGATCGTCTCCGCTGCGCGCACGCCGATCGGCCGTGCCGCCAAGGGCTCGCTCGTCGACGCCCGTCCCGACGACCTTGCAGGGTTCGCGATCAAGACGGCCCTCGACAAGGTCCCCGACCTGCCGCCCGAAGAGGTCGCCGACGTGATCATCGGCTGCGGCTTCCCGCAGGAGAAGCAAGGCATGAACCTGGGCCGCCGCGCGGCGCTGCTCTCCGGGCTGCCGCACACGGTTCCCGGCACGACCGTCAACCGCTTCTGCGCGTCGAGCCTGCAGACGATCCGCATGGCCTTCCACGCCGTACGCGCAGGCGAGGGCGAGGCATTCGTCGCCGGCGGCGTCGAGTCGATCTCGCAGGTCAACGGCTATCCGAAGAGCGACGACGAGCTGCACATGGCGCTCTTCGGCGACGACGCGCCGATCGCCAACGTCTACATCCCGATGGGGCTCACTGCGGAGAACGTCGCCGAGCAGTGGGACGTCTCGCGCGAGGACATGGACCGCTTCGCGCAGCAGTCGCAGGAGCGCGCCGTCGCGGCGCAGGACTCCGGGTTCTTCGCCCGGGAGCTGACGCCGTACGAGGGCGTCGACACCGACGACGGCCCGCGCCGCTCGTCGACGCTCGAGAAGCTGCAGTCGCTCGACCCCGCGTTCAAGCCGGGCGGCAAGGTGACGGCCGGCAACTCGTGCCCGCTCAACGACGGCGCAGCGGCCGTGGTCGTGATGTCGGCCGATCGCGCACGCGAGCTCGGGATCGCGCCGCGCGCGCGGATCATCGCGTCGAGCGTGTCGGGCGTCGAGCCCGAGATCATGGGCGTCGGCCCGATCGAGGCCGTGCGCAAGGTGCTCGCGCAGGCAGGGATGACGATCGACGACGTCGACGTGATGGAGCTCAACGAAGCGTTTGCCGCGCAGGTGATCCCGGTCTGCCGCGAGGTCGGCGTGGATCCGTTCAGCGACAAGCTGAACCCGCACGGCGGCGCGATCGCCCTCGGCCATCCCTACGGCATGACCGGCGCCCGGATCATGAACACGCTGCTCAACGACCTCGAGACGATGGACCGCACGATCGGGCTCGAGACGATGTGCGTCGGTGGCGGCCAGGGCATGGCCATGCTCGTCGAGCGTCTGAACTGAGCTTCCTCGCCCTCGCGCTCGCCCTGGGGTCGTCCGTCATGTGGGGCGCGGCCGACTTCGCCGGCGGCTCGCTGACGCGGCGGCTGCCGGCGTTCGCCGTCACGCTCGTCTCGCAGGCCGCGGGCTTCGTGCTGCTGGTCGTCGCGATCGGCGTGCGCGGCGACGTCAACGAACGTTCGCTGTGGATCGGGGCGCTCGCCGGGCTCGGAGGCGGCATCGGCCTCGCGGCGTTCTACCGCGCGCTCTCGCTGGGGACGATGAGCGTCGTCTCGCCGCTCGTCGCCTGCGGCGCGATCGTGCCGTTCGCGCTCGCGGTCGCCACCGGCGAGCGGCCGGCCGTGGTCGCGCTGCTCGGAGCGGTCGCAGCGCTCGGCGGCGCGGTGCTCGCATCGGTCGAGGAGCGGCGCGCATCCTCGCCCGAGCGGGCGCGTGCGATCGTGCTCGCGGTCGTCGCCGCGGCGGCGCTCGGCCTCTTCGTCTACTTCCTGGGCGTCGGCAGCCGGGACGGCGACGTGCTCTCGACGCTCGTCGGCGCGCGGATCGGCTCGCTCTCGGTGCTGGTGGTGCTCGCGCTCGCGCTGCGGGCGCCGCTGCTCGTCCCGCGCTCGGCGGTGCTCGCGGTCGCCGCGGTCGGGATCGCCGACGTGACGGCGAACGCGCTCTTCGCGCTGTCGAGCACGCAGGGCTTGCTCTCGCTCACCTCCGTGCTCGGCTCGCTCTACCCGGTGGTGACGGTGCTGCTCGCCCACGTGCTGCTGCACGAGCGGCTGACCGGCACGCAGAAGCTCGGCGTCGCGGTCGCGCTCGGCGGTGTCGTGGCGATCAGTCTCGGTTGAGCCAGGCCTTCAGCTCGACCCAGAGGTGCTCCATCGTCGTCTCCCGCGCGGGATGGAGCGGGTCGTACGGGATGTAGTTGACCGTGCGCACGATCCAGCGCCCGTCGTCGCCGAGGTCGAGCACGTTGATGCACGCGGGAGCCTGCTCGAACGTGCCGAAGTACGCGCGGCCGCCGGCAAGCGCGTGCGAGATGAGGATGCGGTTGACGCCACCGTGGAACACGGCGAGCGCGGTCTGCCACGGCTGGGCGACGAGGCGGTCGAAAGCAGGCAGGACCCGGTCGAGCGCCTCGCCGAGCGATTCGCCGCCGAGGAAGCGCTCGTGCTCCTCGCTGATCGTGAGCGAGCCGACGAACACCTGCTCGAGCTCCTCGGGCGGCACGGCGTCGAGACGTCCACCGCGCCACTCGGCGAACTCGGCCACGAGCCGCGGCTCGAGCGCCGGCGCGACGACCGCTGCCGTCTCGGCCGTCCGGGGGAGCGTGCTCGTGACGACGAGGTCGAGCTCGACGCCGGCGAGCGCACGGTGGGCGGCAGCCGCCTGCTCGTGACCGCGCGCGGTCAGCTTGACGACCTCCGGGTCGGGCTCGCCGGCGTACGACACCTCGGCGTGCCGCATCAGGTAGAGGCGCCGGCGCATGCCGCGTAGCATCGCAGCGATGTCCGAGCGCGCACCGCTGATCGTGCCCGAGCGCGTGGAGGCGTTTCTCGACGAGCACGGTCTCGGCAGCGGCCCGGTCGTCGCGACACGGATCGGCGACGGCGGCGGCTCGAACTTCACGTTCCTGGTCGAGCGCGGCGACGAGCGGTTCGTCCTGCGCAGGCCGCCGCGCCCGCCCCTGCCGCCGTCGGCGCACGACATGGTGCGCGAGGCGAGGCTCCAGGATGCGATCCGCGTCGCGGGCTTCGACCGGCTCGCGGAGATCGTCGCGGTCTGCGAGGACGAGGCCGTGCTCGGCGTCCCGTTCTACGTGATGCGGTTTCTCGACGGGCACGTGATCACCGACGAGCTGCCGGCGGGGCTCGAGGACGAGACCGCGCGCCACCGGCTCGGGCTCGACCTCGTCGACACGCTGGTCGAGATCCACGCCGCCGACGTGACGCGTCCCGAGCTCGCGGCGTTCGCGCGCCCGGGCAGCTACCTGGAGCGCCAGACGCGCCGGTTCACGCAGCTCTGGGAGATCAACAAGACGCGCGAGCTGCCGGAGGTCGAACAGGTGGGCGACTGGCTGACGACGCACCTGCCGGAGCCGCTGCCCGAGACGGTCGTGCACGGCGACTATCGCCTCGGGAACATGATGGTCGCGCCGGGCGAGCCGACGCGGATCCTCGCGGTGCTCGACTGGGAGATGGGCGCGATCGGCGACCCGCGCGCCGACGTCGGCTATCTGCTCGCGACCTACAGCGAGCCCGGCGGGCGGACGAGCGCGCTCGGCTCGACGCCCGTCACGGCCGAGCCCGGGTTCCCGAGCCGCGCGCAGCTCGTCGAGCGCTACGCGGCGCAGAGCGGCCGCGACGTCGAGCCGCTCGCGTGGTTCGAGGCGCTCGCGCTCTGGAAGGCAGCCGTCTTCTGCGAGGCGATCTACGGCCGCTTCATCCGCGGCGAGCTGGGAGCCGAAGACACGCGCGCCGCGATCTTCGAGGTGGCGGTGCCGCTGCTGGCGCAGACCGCGCTCGAGACCATCGACGCTTACCCCTGAGTCTGACTCGAGTCTGACCTGAGTCTGACCCACCGAAGTGCCACGACCCTGTCACGGAAGCGTGAAGTAGCTGCTCAGCGGCTCCTTTTCGTACCACCTACAACGCGGCTTCGGCGACCGCGCGCAGCGTTGCCTCGTCGCGCGTCGAGACGAGCAGCGTCGTCGCCCCGCTCTCGCGCCACGCGGCCAGGCGGTCGCGGATCCGGTCGACCGGGCCGATCAGCGCGACCTCGTCGACGAACGCGTCCGGCACCTTGCCCGCAGCCTCGCGCTGCTGGCCGCCGAGGAACAGCTCCTGGATCTCGCGCGCCTCCGCTTCGTAGCCGTAGCGCGTGAAGAGGTCGTTGTAGAAGTTCTTGCCCCGCGCGCCCATGCCGCCGATGTAGAACGAGTAGTACTCCTTCAGCACGTCGCGCCCGGCCTGCACGTCGTCGATCAGCAGCGCCGGCACCGACGGCGCGATGTCGAAGCCCTCGCGCGCGCGGTCGAGCGGGAAGACGTCGCGCGCCTTCTCCGGCGACCAGAAGATCGGCAGCCAGCCGTCCGCCAGCTCGAACGTCTGCTCGACCGCCTTCGGACCGATCGCCGCCAGGTAGATCGGGATGTCGCTCCGCAGCGGCCGCGCCATCAGCTTCAACGGCTTGCCGAGCCCCGTGCCGCCCTGCACCGGGATGTCGTAGTGCTCGCCGTGATGCTCGAGCCGCTCGCGGCGCAGGATCGCGCGCACGATCTCGACGTACTCGCGCGTCTTGCCGAGCGGCTTGCCCCACTCCTGCCCGTGCCAGCCCTCGACCACCTGCGGCCCCGACGTGCCGAGCCCCATCAGGAACCTGCCGCCCGAGAGCAGGTCGAGCGTCGCCGCGGTCATCGCCGCGTTTGCGGGCGAGCGGCCCGGCAGTTGCATGATCGCCGTGCCGAGCTTCAGCGTCGTCGTCTGCGCGCCGAGCCACGCGAGCGGCGTGATCGCATCGACCCCCCACGCCTCGGCCGCCCACGCCGAGTCGTAGCCGAGACCCTCCGCGAGCCTGGCGAGCTCGAGCAGCTCGAGTGGATTCGTGCCCGGCTGCGCGTAGCCCATGTAGAAGCCGAGCCTCATTCCGTGCGATGCTAACGCCATGGCGACGACCGCATGGGCTCCGCCGACCGAGCGGCTCGAGCAGGTCAAGGCGTTCATGGCCGAGCGCGTCGTCCCGAACGAGCGCGCGATCGAGCGCCAGGACGCCGACGGCGAGGCGCTGCTCGCCGAGTTGCAGGACGAGGTGCGCGCCGCGGGCCTCTGGGCGCCGCACGTTCCGCCGGAGGCGGGAGGCACCGGCACCGGCTTCCTCGACTACGCGTACCTGAACGAGCACATCGGCCGCTCGACGTGGGGGCAGCGCGTCTTCGGCTGCCAGGCACCGGACGCCGGCAACGCCGAGATCCTGCACATGTTCGGCACCGACGAGCAGAAGGAGCGCTGGCTGCAGCCGCTCGTCGCGGGCCAGATCCGCTCGTTCTTCTCGATGACCGAGCCCGAGGTGCCCGGCTCCGACCCGACGACGCTGCGCACACGCGCGGTCCGCGACGGCGACGACTGGGTGATCGACGGCCACAAGTGGTTCTCGTCGGGCGCCGACGGCGCGGCGTTCGGGATCGTGATGGCGGTCACCGATCCGGATGCCGACCCGCACGCACGCGCCACGCAGATCATCGTCCCGGCCGACACGCCGGGCGTCGACGTCGTCCGACCCGATCGTCGTGATGGGCCACGAGGGCAAGGGCTGGTCGACGCACTGCGAGGTGCGCTACACCGGCGTCCGCGTGCCCGCGTCGAACACGCTCGGCGCCGAAGGAGCCGGCTTCCTGATCGCCCAGAAGCGCCTCGGCCCGGGCCGCATCCACCACGTGATGCGCTGGCTCGGTCAGATGCAGCGCGCATTCGAGCTGATGTGCACCTACTCGCTCGGCCGCGAGACCTCGAGCGGGCCGCTCTCGAGCAAGCAGACCATCCAGAACTGGATCGCCGACTCCTACGCCGAGATCCAGGCGTGCCGCCTCATGACCCTCGACGCCGCCCACAAGATCGACGGCGGCGACGAGGCGCGCGTCGAGGTCTCCGCGATCAAGTTCTTCGCCGCGAAGGTGCTCGTCGACGTGATCGACCGCGCCGTGCAGGTGCACGGCGCCCGCGGGCTGACCGACGAGACCCCGCTCGCCGCGCATGCTGATGAAGGCCCGCGGCGGCCGGATCTACGACGGCCCGGACGAGGTGCACCGCCAGGTCGTGGCCAAACGCATCCTGAAAGCGTTTGCCAACGGCGACGAGTGGCATTTTGCGTAGATGCAGTCTCTTCAAGGCCAGCTGCTCGTCTCGTCGCCGTCGCTGAACGACCCCAACTTCCGCAAGACGGTCGTCCTGATCGCCCACCACGACGAGGAGGGCGCGATGGGGCTCGTGCTCAGCCGACCCTCCGACGTCGCCGCCGGCGACGCCGTGCCGGCGCTGCAGGTGCTGCCCGGCGCCGACGAGCCCGTGTACGTCGGTGGGCCGGTGCAGCCCGAGGCGTTCATGGTGCTCGCCGAGTTCGACGACGTCGATGCCGCGGCCGCGCCGATCTTCGACCGCGTCGGGTTCATGCCCGCCGAGGCCGAGCCCGACGAGCTGCCGATCAGGCGCTTCCGGCTCTTCTCCGGCTACGCCGGATGGGGTGCCGGCCAGCTCGAGTCTGAGCTCGAGGAGCCGTCCTGGATCGTGGTCGCCGCCGAGCCCGACGACGCCTTCGCGACCGACCCCGACGAGCTCTGGCGGACCGTGCTGCATCGCAAGGGCGGGCCGTTCGAGATCATGGTCGACATGCCGTTCGACCCCGGGCTGAACTAGCGGCGAGACTCTCAGACGCGGTTCGGCTGAGCAAACCGTGTCGGGGTCAGACCCACCGACACGCCCGAAAGAGACACGGCACCGGGTCAGACCCGACGACACGCCCCGAACAGACACCGCACCGGGGTCAGACCCAAGGACACGCCCCGAACAGACACCGCACCGGGGTCAGACCCCGCGTCGTCCGGACGCTCAGAGCGGCGGCAGGCCCACCGTCTCGCCGGCGCGGCGCGGCCCCGGCACGTTCGCGAAGCGGAACGGCGCAGGCTCGCGCCCCGGCTGCACGAACCAGCACTCGCCCGCTCTCGCTCGCCGGTTGCTGCGAGCCACATCGCCTCGGCGACGTCGTCGGGCTGCAGGAGCGGGAACCCGGCCTCCGCGAAGCGCGCCCGCTGGTCGTGCTGGTCGAGCATCGGCGTGTCGGCGATCCCGGGGCAGATCGCGTTGATCCGGATCGGAGCGAGCTGCGGCGCCACCGAGCGGACGAAGCCGACCACCGCGTGCTTCGTGAGCGAGTAGATCGCGTCGAGAGGCATCCCGACCAGGCCCGCGAGCGAGGCGGTGACGACGATCGACCCGCCTTCCATCACCTGCGCGAGGCGCCGCACGCCGAAGACGACGCCGTCGACGTTGACCGAGACTGCCCGCCGGTAGTCCTCGTCGCTCAGCTCCGCGATCGCGATCTCGGGCGTGAGGATCCCCGCGTTCAGGCAGGCGAGGTCGACCGGGCCGACCTGCTCCCACGCCGCCGGATCGGCGACGTCGAAGCCGTCGACGAGATCGAGCGACTGCACCTCGAAGCCTTCCCGCTCGAGCCGCGCGCGCATCGCGCGGCCGAGCCCGCCCTCGCCACCGGTGACGAGCGCCTTCACGGCTCGAGCACCACCTTGCCGACGTGCTTGCGCGACTCGATCAGCGCATGCGCCGCGTCCGCTTCGTCGAGCGGGAACGTCGACCCGACGGCGGGGTCGATCTCGCCGCGCGCCCAGAGCGCGAGCAGCTCGGTCGCTGCCTCGTGCACGAGCGCCGGCTGCAGCTTCATCAGCCGCCCGAGGTAGACGCCGACGACGGACGCGTTGCGGCCCACGAGCCACTGCACGCTCGGGTCGGTCCACAGGCCACCGGCGAAGCCGATCGCGACGATCGCGCCGAGCGGGTTGAGCAGCGGCAGCGAGCGCGTGAACACGTCGCCGCCGACGGGATCGATCACCACGTCGACGCGCAGCTCGTCGATCTCGTCGTACCCGACCGCCTCGTCGGCACCGGCCTCGCGCGCGAACGCGCGCTTCTCGTCGCTCGACGCCGTTGCGATCACCTTCGCGCCGCGCAGCTTCGCGAGCTGGATCGCAGCGCAGCCGACGCCGCCCGAGCCGGCGTGCACGAGCACCGTCGACGCGGGCGTCACACGCACCTGCCGTTGCAGCGGGATGTACGCAGTCAGGTACGTCGTCAGGAACGACGCACCGGCCGCGAACGTCGCGTTGTCGGGCAGCGGGAAGATCCACTGCGGATCGACCTCGACGCGCTCGGCGTAGCCGCCCGCCGCGCGTGGAAGGGCGAGCACACGCTGACCGGCGAGCTCGCCGGCGACCTCCGAGCCGAGCACGTGCGGCAAGCTCGGGCATCTGCGGGTAGAGACCGCGGCGAATCAGGACGTCCGCGAAGTTGATGCCTGCCGCGCGGACGTCGACGACCGTGCCGCTCGCCGGCTCGGCGACGTCCTCGACCGCGAGCGGGCCGCCGACCTCGTGCAGGACGACGGCCCTCATCTCACTTGCCGGTCCAGCGCGCCTCACGCTTCTCGAGGAACGCGGCGACACCCTCCTGCCCGTCCTCGGACTGGAGGCAGGCGGCGAACGCCTCGACCTCGCGCTCGTCGGAGCGCACGTCGCGCGTGTCGTGGAAGAGCCGCTTGATCTGGCGGATCGCGTGCGGGCGACTGCTTGGCGAGCGGTGCCGACGTAGCGCTCGATGCCCGCGTCGAGGTCGTCGACGACGAACTCGACGAGCCCCCACTGCTCGGCGGTCTCGGGCGTCGATGCGCTCGCCCGACATCGTCAGCCAGCGAGCCCGGCCGGGCGAGATCAGCCGCGGCGCACGCTGCGTGCCGCCGCCGCCGGGCAGTAGGCCGAGGTTGACCTCGGGGAAGCCGAGCTGCGCGTCGGCCTGCGCGATCCGGAAGTCGCAGGCGAGCGCGATCTCGAGGCCGCCGCCGAGGCAGTAGCCGTGGATCGCCGCGACGACCGGCACCGGCGCCTGCTCGATCAGGTCGGCGGCAGGCTGGATGCCCGCCGGGCGCGCCGCTGTCGCCGCCCTGGCCGACGAAGCCGCCGATGTCGGCTCCGGCCGAGAACGCGCGGTCGCCTCTGCCGCGCAGCACGACCACGCGGACGTCGCCGGCGAGCGACTCGAGCTCCGACCAGAGCGTCTCGATGATCCCGGCGTTGACGGCGTTGACCGGCGGGTTGTCGAGCCAGATCGTCTTGATCACGACGACGACACCGGCTCGGAGGCGAACATCTCGCGCAGCTCCGTCTTGCGGAACTTGCCGACGCTCGTCTTCGGGATCTCCTGCGATGAACTCGAACCGTTCGGGCAGCCACCACTTCGCGAAGTTCGGCGCGAGGAACTCGCGCAGCTCGTCGGCGGTCGCCGTCTGCCCCTCGCGCAGCACGACGGCTGCGAGCGGCCGTTCGTCCCACTTCTCGTCGGGCACCGCGATCACGGCCGCCTCGGCGATCGCCGGATGCGCCATCAGCGCGTTCTCGAGCTCGACCGACGAGATCCATTCGCCGCCCGACTTGATCACGTCCTTCGAGCGGTCCTTGATCTGGATGAAGCCGCGCGGGTGCATCGAGACGATGTCGCCGGTCTTGAACCAGCCGTCGTCGGTCCAGCGGTCGGCCTGCTCGGGCGTGTCGTAGTAGCCGCTCGCGACCCACGGGCCGCGGATCTCGAGCTCGCCCATCGACTCGCCGTCCCACGGCAGGATCTGCCCGTCGTCGTCACGGTGACGCAGCTCGACGAGCGGCAGCGGCATTCCCTGCATCGCGATGTAGTCGAACTGCGTGTCCTCGTCGACGGACGCGAGGTCACCGGGCAACTGCGCCGTCGATGCGACCGGCGAGGTCTCGGTCATCCCCCACCCGTGCACGACGTTCATGCCGTGTCGCTGCTTGAAACCGGCGATCATCGCGCGCGGCGCCGCGGAGCCGCCGACGAGCATCCCCTTCATGCGCGACAGGTCGTACTTGCTCGGGATCCGCGTCGAGCATCGCGAGGATGCCGAGCCAGATCGTCGGCACTCCGGCCGTCCACGTCACCCCCTCCTCGACGAAGTCCTCGAGCAGGCTCTCCGGGTCGAGGTACGGCCCCGGGTAGACGAGCTTCGCGCCGATCATCGTCGACGAGGTACGGATAGCCCCACGCGTTCGCGTGGAACATCGGCACGACCGGCAGGATCACGTCCTGCTCCGAGATACCGAGTCCCATCGGGTTGCCGGCGGCGACGCCGAGCGTGTGCAGGATCGTCGAGCGGTGCGAGTAGAGGACGCCCTTCGGCATCCCGGTCGTGCCGCTCGTGTAACACATCGCAGCCGCCTCGTTCTCGTCGAGCTCGGGGTCGACGCCACGCGTCGGGGTCGGACGCCCGTGACGAGCTCCTCGTACGAGTCCTCGACCACGAGCACGTGCTCGATCTGCGTCTTGTCGAGGAACTGCTCGAGCAGCGGCATCAGGCTGCGGTCGACGATCACCGCCTTGTCGCTCGGCGTGGGTCGCGATGTACGCGAGGTCGTTCGGGTGCAGGCGCAGGTTCAGCGTGTGCAGCACGAAGCCGCCGCACGGGATGCCGAGGTAGGCCTCGTGATGCTGGTAGTGGTTCCAGCAGAGCGTCGCGACGCGGTCGCCGCGCTGCAGGCCCGAGGTTCTTCAGCGCCGACCGCGAGCGCGCGGGCGCGGCGGGCCGACTCGCGCGTAGGTGTAGCGGTGGAAGCTCTTGTCGGGCAGGCGCGTGACGATCTCCTTGTCCCCGAAGTACGCCTCGGAGCGCCGCAGGAGGATCGGCAGCGTCAGCTGCGTGTCCATCATCAGACCGTTCATCGCGACAGCCCCTGGCGCTTCGCGAGATCCTCCGGGCTGACGAGCTGCCCGTCGCGCTCGACGTAGCCGTCTTTGCCGCCGACGATGAAGACGACGAGATCCTCGTCGGTGCGGTTCGAGACGCGGCGGTGCGTCGTCGACTCGACGTGCACGAGGCCGCCTTCGCCGACGAGGTGCTCCTCGCCGTCGAAGTCGAAGGTCGCCGTGCCGCGGTGCACGAAGTAGAGCTCGTCCTGCTCGTCGTGGTAGTGGGCCGGGCCGTCGTAATTGGGCGGGAAGACGAGCGCGTTGACGCCGAATGCGGTGACGCCGAGCGCCTTGCGGATCTTGCGAAAGCCGTAGCCCTCGCCGAGCTCATCGAGTGACGCGATCGTGTAGCCCATGCGGCTGATCCTACGGCTCCGGCCAGCGCCGGACGAGCGCTGCGGTGACGAGCGCAGCCACCGCGAAGACGGCCGCGAGGAGGCTTTGGCCGACCGCGGCGAACGCGGCGGTCGCGCCGGCAAAGATCACGACCTCGATCGCGAAGCGCCAGGGATCCGGCAGCCGCCGGCTCGACTTCGGGCCGATGAACGCGCCCCAGACGACGGCGACCGCGACGGCCAGCAGCACGCCGAGGAGCGGCCAGCCCCACCAGACGAAGGCGGCCAGCGCGGCCAGCTCGCAGGCGAACCGCAGGCCGAGGGCCGCGGCCTTCACTGCCGAAGAGGAAGCGCGAGAGCACGCGGTCGCGCGCCCGGTCCGGGAGCCGCTGGACGCGGGCACGCCGCTTGGCGTCCGGCCCGACGAGGTAGCGCGTCTTCGGCTTGTCGGAGGTGAGGGCGTGCTCGACGGCGTCGGCGACCGTGTCGACGGGAGCGGCCCGTTTCGTCGAGCGCTCTGCCGCCAGGCGCCGGAACTCGCCCATCCGCTCGCCGTACAGCTCGACGGCCTGCGGGGGGAGCTCGTCGGCCGAACGCTGCGGCTTCGACCAGATCGGCGTCGCGATCGTGCCGGGCTCGACGATCGCGACGTGCATCCCCCACGGCGCCAGCTCGACCCGCAGCGAGTCCGCCATCGCCTCGAGCGCGAACTTCGACATGGCGTAGGCGCCGAGGAACGGCAGCGCCGAGCGCCCCGCGATCGACCCCATCAGCACGACCCGCCCGCGCGACTCGCGCAGCGGCGGCAGGAACGCCTGCAGCACGCGGAGCTGGCCGACGACGTTGACGTCGAGCTGGTGCGTGAGCTCCTCGGGCGGCAGGAACTCGAGCGGGGCCGCGATCGCGATGCCGGCGTTGTCGACGAGCGCGTCGAGGCGCTCGATCCCGTCCGCCGCACGCGCGATTCCTGCGGCGTCCGTCACATCGAAGACGAGCTCCGTCGTCCCCTCGGGCGCCTCGCCCGGAGTTGCGCACGGAGGCGTAGACCTGCCAGCCGCGTGCGGCGAGCCTGCGCGCCGTCGCCTCGCCGATCCCGGTCGACGCTCCCGTGACGAGGACGCTCGGCCGGTTCGCCGCACCCGCGACCACGTTCAGCGGCTAACCGGCCAGGAGCGATCCGGCGATCTCCGCGCGATGCTCGCGGCCGTACCCGAGCGCGCCCTCGAGCCAGAGCGCGCGCTTGTAGTAGCGATGCAGCGGGTGCTCCCAGGTGAAGCCGATGCCGCCGTGCGCCTGGATCGACTTCTCGCACGCCAGCACCGCGGCCTCGGTCGCCTGCGACTTCGCCGCCGCGACCGCGAGGTCCGCCTGCTCGTCGCCCTCGGCGACCGCCCACGCCGCCCAGTAGGCGAGCGAGCGCGAGAGCTCGACGGCGACGTAGCCGTCGACGAGCGAATGCGAGATCGCCTGGTAGGTGCCGATCTTCTTGCCGAACTGCTCGCGCTCCGAGACGTACGCGATCGCGAGCTCGTTCGCCTTGCTGCCGATCCCGACCGCCTCGAGCGCGAGCGCCGCGAGCAGGCGGCGCCGCACGTCGGCCCATTCGCCCTGCGCGCGGCTTGCACCGTTGCGCGAGAGCCGGCCGAGCCCGAGCGTCTCGTCGACCGTCGCAAGCGTCTCACCCTGCGCGGGCTCGCCCTGCATGTCAGGCGTCAGGACGCGCTGCACCTGCTCGAGGTGCGGCACGAAGCCGTCGACCTCGATCGACCAGACGTCGTCACCGGGCTGGCCGGCGACCTCGTTCAGGACGTACGGCCCGTCGTAGAGCACGCGGCCGAGCTCCTCGAAGAGCACGGCTGCGTCGAGGAACGTGAAGTCCTCACCCTGCAGGATCCCGACCCAGCCGAGCTCGCGGAGCTGGTCCATCGTCGGCGACGGGTTCGCCTCGAGAAAGGCGCGTGCCTCGCGGCGGAGGTCTTCCTGCTCGGAGCTGAAGCTGAAGTCCACGGTCACCGACTCCTTGGCATGCCGAGCACGCGCTCGGCGACGATGTTGCGGAGGATCTCGCTCGTGCCGGCCTCGATCGTGTTGCCGCGCGAGCGGAGCTGCTGGTACTGCCAGTAGCCGTCGGCGTACCCGCCGCCGTTCGTCAGTTGCGCATGCGACCCGAGGATCTCGAGCGCGAGCTTCGTCAGCCGCTGGTTGTTCTCCGACCAGACGAGCTTCGACGCCGACCCCTCCGGGCCGGGGATGCCGGTCTTCTGCAGCGTCGTCAGCGACCGGTAGTTCGTGTACTTGAGCGCCTGCAGCTCGACCCACTCGCGCGCGATGCGGTCGCGGAGGATCGGGTCGGTGACGTTGCGCTCCTTCGCGAGCGCGATCAGCTTGCGCACCGCGACGTCGAGCGTCGCGGAGAGCGCGAAGCCGAGCGTGCCGCGCTCGTGCAGCAGCGTCGTCATCGCGACCTGCCAGCCGTCGCCGATGCCGCCGAGGATGTTCTCCTTCGGCACCTGGACGTCGGTGAAGAAGATCTCGTTGAACTCCGGGTGGCCGGTGATCTGCACGAGCGGCCGCACCTCGACACCGGGTGCGTGCATGTCGACGATCACGTAGGTCAGGTTCTTGTACTTCGGCGCGTCGGGGTCGCCCTGGCCGACGAGGATGCAGAAGTCGGCGATGTGCGCGAACGACGACCAGACCTTCTGGCCGTTGACGAGGAAGTGGTCGCCCTGATCCTCGATCCGGGTGCGCGCGGCGGCGAGGTCGCTGCCGGCGTCGGGCTCCGAGAAGCCCTGGCACCAGATCTCCTCGGCGCTCAGGATCTTCGAGAGGTAGCGCTGCTTCTGCTCCTCGGTGCCCCACGCGATGATCGTCGGGCCGGCCATGCCGAGCCCGATCACGCCGAGGTGCGACGGCGCCTCGGCCCGCGCGAGCTCCTCGAGGAAGATCGCCTGGTGGCTGTACGGCGCGCCGGCGCCGCCGTACTCCTTCGGCCAGGTGAGGCCGGCGTAGCCCGCTTCGCCGAGCTGCTCGCTCCACTCGCGGTCGGCGTCCTCGAAGCGGCGGGCGCCGCGCGCCTTCGAGCTGTCCGGCAGGTTCTGCGCGATGAAGTCGCGCACCTCCTGGCGGAAGGCAGCCTCGTCCGGAGTGTCGCGCAGGTCCACGTGGCGATCCTAACGCCCGACGGACGCCGCGTCGTCGTCGGTCCGGGACTGTCCGGGACATGACGCTGCGACGTGTCCGGGGACAGTCCCCGGAACACGTCTTGAAGGGTCAGCGAGCCTGGGCGGCTTCGCCG
Organism: uncultured Actinomycetes bacterium; assembly: GCA_963698925.1. Lineage (GTDB taxonomy): Bacteria > Actinomycetota > Thermoleophilia > Gaiellales > Gaiellaceae > PALSA-600. Next base: position 400,364 of record CAVOSR010000001.1, read on the forward strand.
CGGATCGTCATGCACGTCGAGGTCGCGTAGGCGACGAGTGAGCCGCCTTCGTCGCTGATCCGGCAGTCGCAGAGCGTGATCGTCCTCCCTGCCTTGATCACCTCGCCGACCGCCGTCAGCCTCCCCTCCCAGACGGGCTTGAGGAAGTTGATCTTCAGCTCGACGGTCGCGAACGAGTCACCGTCGGCGAGGAGGGAGACGCACGCGCATCCCATGGCACCGTCGGCGAGGTCGCAGAGGATCCCGCCGTGCAGCGTCCCGGGCGGGCTCGTGTGCTGCGGCCCCGCGTCGAGCTCGAAGGTGACGCGCCCCTCCTCCGCCGCGACCATCCGCATGCCGATCAGGTCACCGACTGCCGCACCGGGAATCTCGCCGGCCACGATCTGCCGCAGCAGCTCCAGCGTCACGGCAGCAGCACCGTGCGGATCACGTCGCCGCCCTTCATCGCCTCGAGCGCGTCGCTCCACCCCTCGAGCGGGCCGGTGCGCGTGACCATCCCGGCGAGGTCGAGCTTGCCCTCGAGCGCCCACTGCGCGAGCCGCGGGAAGTCCTCCTGCGGCAGGTGGTCGCCGCCGTGGGAGACGAGGATCGTCGTCGTCTTGGCGAACAGCCGCGGCAGGTCGAGCTCGACCGTCTCGCCGCCCGGCGACAGGCCGATCAGGACGAACGTGCCGCCGCGAGCTGAGCAGCGCCGAGGCCCTGCTCGACCGTCGAGCGGCGGCCGACGACGTCGAAGACGAAGTCGACCGGGCCCAGGCTCGGTGTGGGTCGCGCCGAACCGCATCGCCTGCTCGAGCTTGCGCTCGTCGAGATCGATCGCTCGGATCTCGGACGCGCCGGCGATGCGTGCGCCCTGGATCACGGACAGCCCGACCGCGCCGCAGCCGATCACCGCGACGCGCGCGCCCTCCCAGACCTTCGCCGTCTCGAGCACCGACATGACGCCGGTCGCGACGGCGCAGCCGATCAGGCACGCCTGCTCCACGGGCAGCTCGCGCGGCACCTTCACCGCGGCGACCTGCGGGACGACCGTGTGCGTGGCGAACGTCCCGGTGCGCAGCACCGGTGTCAGCACGCTGCCGTCGCGCGCGAAGCAGGCGGCCGACGGCCGCCGGTGGCCGCTTGCACTGCCGCGGCGCGCCGCGCCGACAGCTGGCGCACGCGCCGCAGGCGGTCTTCCAGCCGAGCACGACGCGGTCGCCGGCAGCGAGTCCGTCGACGCCTTCGCCGACGGCCTCGATCGTGCCCGCGCCCTCGTGCCCGAGCAGCACGGGTACGGATGCCCCCAGCCGTCCTCCTCGATCACGTGCAGGTCGCTGTGGCAGACGCCGGTCGCCTCGATGCGGACGAGCACCTCGCCCGGCCCGGGCGCCGACGACCTGGATCTCCTCGAGCGCGATCGCGCCGCGCGCGGCGAGGACTACGCCCGTGGTCAGCCACGAGCGGTCGAGCTCGCGCGATCGAGTGCGCGCCCAGCGAGCGCGAGGTTGAGGTCGATCTCGGCCATCAGGTTCTGGATCAGCTCCTCGACCCCGCGCTGCCCGCCGACGGCGAGCGCGTACGCGTACGGGCGGCCGAGCAGCACCGCGTCGGCGCCGAGCGCGATCGCCTTCAGGACGTCGCGCCGCGCAGCGGATGCCGCCGTCCATCAGCACGACCGCCTCCGGCAGCGCGTCGCGCACCTCGACGAGCGCGTCGAGCGCCGCGACCGCGCCGTCGACCTGCCGGCCGCCGTGGTTCGAGACGACCACGCCGTCGACGCCGTGCTGGAGCGCGAGCTGCGCGTCGTCGGCGGTGAGCACGCCCTTGACGAGGATCGGCAGCGTCGTCTGCTCCCGCAGCCAGTCGAGGTCGTCCCACGTCAGCCCGAGGTTCGGGAAGGTCGCGAGCATCGTCGCGGCGGCGGTCAGCGGGTCCTCGTCCGGCGTCTTGTCGAGCTCGCGAGAGGAAGACGGGTCGGTGAAGTACTGGCCGCAGCCCTCGCCCTGGATGAACGGCAGGTACGCCTGGCGCAGGTCGCGCGGGCGCCAGCCGAGCGTCAGCGTGTCGAGCGTGACGACGATCGCGCCGTAGCCGTCGTCCTCGGCGCGCCGGACGAAGCTCGCGCAGATCTCGCGGTCGTTCACCCAGTAGAGCTGGAACCAGCGCGGCGCGTTCGTCGCCGCGACCTCCTCGATCGAGTGCGTCGCGGCGCTCGAGAGCACCATCGGCACGCCGGACGACGCTGCCGCCTTCGCCACGCCGACCTCGGCTTCCTCGTGCGCGATCGAGAGCACGCCGATCGGCGCGAGCAGGAACGGCGCCGGCGACCGCAGGCCGAGCACCTCGACGGAGATGTCGCGCTGCGTCGTTGCCGGCGAGCATCCGCGGACGCAGCCGCCAGTCGCGGAACGCCTCGAGGTTCGCGCGCATCGTCTCCTCGGCGCCCGCGCCGCCCGCGATGTAACCGAACGCGCCCGGCGTCGAGCTTCTCCTCGGCCGCGCGCTCCCAGTCGGCGAACGCGACCGGCCATTCGGGCGGCTGCTGCGCGATGTAGATCGCGTTCTGGATCAGCGAACCGGAGAAGCTCATCTGCCGCGATCCTAGACTGACGGCGTGAACGAGACCGCACGCCTCGAGACCTTCAGCGACGGCGTCTTCGCGATCGCGGCGACGCTGCTGATCCTCGAGATCACGCTGAGCGGCGACGGCTCGGTCGCCCATCAGCTGATCGCCGAGTGGCCGTCGTACGCCGCCTACGCGATCTCGTTCCTGACGCTCGGCATCGTCTGGGTCAACCACCACACCGTCTTCACGCAGATCGGCCGCGTCGACCGGACGTTCCTCTTCATCAACGTCGTCTTCCTGATGATCATCGCGTTCAGCCCGTTCCCGACGCGGGTGCTCGCCGAGCACCTGCGCGAGGGCTCGAAGGCCGCGGCCTTCGCCTACGGCTTGACGTACACGCTGATGGCGGTCTGCTACGGCGCGCTCTGGTTCTACGCGGCGACGAACCGGCGCCTGATCGCCGACGACGCCGACCAGCGGATCGTCTCCGGCATCTCGCGCTCGTTCGCGCCCGGCTCGCTCGTCTACGCGCTGGCGACGCTCAGCTCGCTGATCTCGGCCGACCTCGCGGTCTTCCTCTACGCCGCGATCGCGCTCTTCTACGTCTTCGAGAGCTCGCTCTTCGGGCGGGACTCGTCGCCCGGCCCGCTCTGAGACTCCGTAGACCTACGGCAAAACCTGTTATTTCCGAGTCAAACCTGTTATTCACTCTTCACATGCGCCGCTACCGGCGCGTGCACTGCGGAGAAGGAAGGGGAGAGATAACAGTGATGATGAGATCGCGTGTCGCGGTCGGAGCTTGTGCAGCTGCATTGGCAGCTCTCGGCGCCGGCGCCGCGCTTGCCGGTGAATCCACCGGGAACGGCAGGTACATCAACGGCTCCGACGCGGCGCCGCTGCACGGCAAGTCGGCGTGTGCGTACTCGGGCCAGAACCCCGAGGGGCTGCTCTCGCCGACCGACCCGAACTACGAGCCCGGCCGGGCGCAGTCGTGGGGACTGATCCCGCAGGCTGATCGGGCGTTTCTGACGTCGATCGGCCTCAACCCGGGTATCGCCTGCAACCCGACCAAGGCGACCGGCGAAGAGTAGAACGATCACGTCGCGACCACGGCCGATCCCGCCGAGCCTCGGCCGGGATCGGCCGCCGTCCGACGGTAGAGGCGCCTAGCGGATTCGAACCGCTGTAAACGGCTTTGCAGGCCGCTGCCTAACCACTCGGCCAAGGCGCCGCGCGGGCCGCATCGTACCCGCCCGCTCCGGGTACCTCCTGGCCGTGCCCCGGCCGAACCCGTATCCGACGGCGGCAGCGTTCATGCCGGAGCGGCTCTCGATGACGGCGCTCCGACGGCGGCGGCGGCAGAGTGCCGCGGCTGCCCGCTCTACGCGGACGCGACCCAGACGGTCTTCGGCGAGGGCACGCTGACGTCGGAGGTGATGCTCGTCGGCGAGCAGCCCGGCGACCAGGAGGATCTCGCCGGCGCCCCGTTCGTCGGCCCTGCCGGAAAGCTGCTCGACCGCGCACTCGACGAGGCCGGCATCGACCGCGACGACGACCTACGTCACGAACGCGGTCAAGCACTTCAAGTGGAAGGCGCGCGGCCCGCGCCGGATCCACGACAAGCCGAGCTGGACCGAGACGACGGCATGCCGGCCTTGGCTCGACGCCGAGCTCGCGCTGGTCAAGCCGCGGGCGCTCGTCCTGCTCGGCGCGACGGCCGCCCAGAGCCTGCTCGGGCGCGCACTTCAAGGTGACACAGAACCGCGGACGGCCGCTCGACTCGGAGCTCGCCGAGCTCGTGACGGCGACGATCCACCCGAGCGCCGTCCTGCGCTCGGACGACCGGGAGGCGATGTTCGCCGGCCTCGTCGACGACCTGAGGCTCGTCGCCGAGCTTTGCGCTCCTGAATACGCCGTATACAGTCGCAGCACCGTGTCGCTGCAAGAACGGAGCTCGACCGAGCGGGTCCAGGAAGGCCGCGAGCGCTACGTCGCGCGTGGCGTCTCGACGCCCCCGCTCGTCGTCGCCCGCGCCGAGGGCGCCCGCGTCTGGGACGCCGAGGGCCGCGAGTACGTCGACTTCGCCGGCGGGCTCGGCTGCGCCAACCTCGGCCACTCCCTGCCGGCGGTCGCGAGGCGATCCACGCGCAGGTCGACGAGTACCTCCACCAGTGCTTCATGGTCGGGATGTACGAGCCGTACGTCGAGGTCTGCCGCCGCCTCGCCGAGCTCTCGCCCTGCCGCGGCGAGCGGAACCAGAAGTCCATCCTGCTGAACACCGGCGCGGAGGCGGTCGAGAACGCCGTCAAGATCGCGCGGGTCGCGACGGGCCGGCCCGGCGGTCGTCGTCTTCGACAACGCCTTCCACGGCCGCACGCTCCTCTCGATGACGATGACCTCGAAGGTCGTCCCGTACAAGCAGGGCTTCGGCCCGTTCGCGCCCGAGGTCTACCGCACGCCCGCGCCGTACCCGTTCCGCGGCGTCAGCGAGGACGACGCGATCGCCGCGCTGAAGCACCTCTTCAAGGGCGACGTCGACCCGCAGTCGGTCGCGTGCGCGGTGCTCGAGCCGGTGCAGGGCGAGGGCGGCTTCATCCCGATGACGCCCGACTTCCCGAAGCGCCTCCAGGAGCTGCTCGACGAGCACGGCATCCTCTACGTCGACGACGAGGTGCAGTCGGGCTGCGGCCGCACCGGCCCGGTCTGGGCGATCGAGCACTGGGGCGTCGAGCCCGACCTGCTCGTCTCCGGCAAGACGCTCGGCGGCGGCCTGCCGCTCGCGGCGGTCACCGGCCGCGCCGAGATGATGGACGCCGTTCCCGCCGGCGGGCTCGGCGGCACGTTCGGCGGCAACCCGGTCTCGTGCGCGGCGGCGATCGCGACGCTCGACGCGCTGCGCCGACGCCCGGCCGCGCGCGGAGGCGATCGGCGAGCGCCTGCGCGCCCGGCTCGAGGCGATGGCGCCGCCCGGCTCCGAGGTGCGCGGGCTCGGCCCGATGCTCGCGCTCGAGCTGCCGGAGCAGAGCGGCGACGAGACGACGCGCATCACGCGCGAAGCGCGCGAGCAGGGGCTCCTGCTCCTCTCGTGCGGGATCTACGGGAACGTGATCCGCATCCTCGTGCCGTTCAGCGTCACGGACGAGGAGCTCGAGCGCGGCCTCGACATCCTCGAGAGCTGCCTTGGCTGAGGTCGCGGTCGAGGGGGCACGCAAGACCTACGGGGACGTGGTCGCGGTCGACAACGTCGACCTGCACGTCGCCGACGGCGAGTTCTTCACGCTGCTCGGCCCGTCGGGCTCGGGCAAGACGACGACGCTGCGCATGATCGCCGGCTTCGAGCAGCCGGACGCCGGCCGGATCACGCTCGGCGGCGAGGACATCACGCGACGTCCGCCGTACGAGCGCGACGTGAACACCGTCTTCCAGGACTACGCGCTCTTCCCGCACATGACGGTCGCCGACAACGTCGGCTACGGGCTGAGGGTGAAGGGCGTCCCACGCGGCACACGGCGCTCGCAGGTCGAGCAGGTGCTGCGGATGGTGCGCCTCGATGGGTACGGCGGCCGCAAGCCGGTGCAGCTCTCCGGCGGCCAGCGACAGCGCGTCGCGCTCGCGCGCTCGATCGTCAACCAGCCCAAGGTGCTGCTGCTCGACGAGCCGCTCGGCGCGCTCGACCTGAAGCTGCGCCAGGAGATGCAGGTCTTCCTGAAGGCGCTGCAGCAGGACCTCGGCATGACCTTCCTCTACGTCACGCACGACCAGGAGGAGGCGCTGACGATGAGCGACCACGTCGCGGTCTTCAACGAGGGCCGCATCGAGCAGGTCGGCGCGCCCGAGGAGATCTACGAGCGTCCCGCGACCGAGTTCGTCGCCGGCTTCGTCGGCACGTCGAACATCCTCGAGCGCGACGGGCGGCGCTTCAGCGTCCGGCCGGAGCGGATCCAGCTGAACGGCCACGGCGAGCCTGGAACGATCGTCGACGCGGTCTTCGTCGGCTCGTTCACGCGCTACCTCGTCGACACGAGCCACGGCGAGCGGCTGACGGTCGTGCGTCAGAGCGACGGCACCACGATCGAGCCCGGCACCGCGGTGCGGCTCGGCTGGCGCGACGAGGACGCCTACGAGATTCAAGTCCAACCCCCCGAACAACCACTCGAGCAGGAGGCAAGATGACGAAGCGCATGTGGGCGCTGGTCGCGATGCTGGCAGTCGGACTCGCGCTCCCCGCGGCCGGCGTGTCGAAGCAAAGCGGCGGCACGCTCAACATGATCGCCTGGGAGGGCTACACACAGCCCCAGTGGGTGAAGCCGTTCCAGAAGCAGAGCGGCTGCACGGTCAAGGCGAAGTACGCCGGTTCCTCGGACGAGATGGTGACGCTGATGCGCACCGGCGGCGGCGGCCAGTACGACATGGTCTCCGCTTCCGGCGACGCGTCACTGCGGCTGATCTACGGCAAGGACGTCCAGCCGGTCGACGTCTCGAAGATCCCCGACTTCAAGAACTTCGGCCCGGCCTTCAAGTCGCCGCCGAACAACACGATCGACGGGAAGCACTACGGCGTCTCGCTGCAGTGGGGGCCGAACACCCTCCTCTACAACACGAAGAAGGTGAAGCCGGCTCCGACGTCGTGGGCTGCGCTCTACGACTCGAAGTACAAGGGCAAGGTGACGGTTCCCGACAACCCGATCCAGATCGCTGACGCGGCGCTGTACCTGATGAAGACGCAGCCGTCGCTCGGCATCAAGGATCCGTACGAGCTGAACAAGACCCAGTTCGCCGCGGCGATCTCGCTGTTGAAGAAGCAGAAGCCGCTGGTCAAGAAGTACTGGGCGCTCGCGTCGGAGGAGATCGACCTGTTCAAGAACGGCGACGCCGTGATCGGCGCGTCGTGGCCGTACCAGACCAACACCCTGATCGGCGCCAAGGCGCCCGTGAAGGACATCGTGCCGAAGGAAGGCGCGACGGGCTGGCTCGACACCTGGATGGTCTCGTCGAAGACGAAGAACATGGACTGCGCCATGAAGTGGCTGGCGTGGATCTCCACGCCGAAGGTGCAGGCCCAGCAGGCGATCTACTTCGGGGAGACCCCGGTCAACTCGAAGTCGTGCGCGATCATGGACAAGCTGTCCAAGGGCTCGTGCGCGCAGTACCACGCCAACGCTCCGCTCAAGTACTTCAAGCAGATCCACTTCTGGAAGACGCCGATCGCCGACTGCGGCAACGGCAAGAAGGACTGCATGGACTACACGAAGTGGCAGCAGGCCTGGACCCAGCTCAAGGGCTAGGAGCGCCGGCCGGAGCGCGTCGCCGATCAGTCGGCGGCGCGCTCTGGCGCCGGCCGTGGCTGAAGGGGCTGTCGCTCCTCGCACCGCCGGTCGGGGCGTTCCTGCTCGTCTACATCGCGGCGCTCGTCGCGCTGTTCGTGACGTCCTTCTGGACGGTCGACTCGTTCACGTCGCAAACCGTCCACACCTGGACGCTCGACAACTTCCGCACGCTCTGGAACGAGCCGACCTACCGCAACGTCGCGTTGCGCACGATCGGGATCGCCGCCGCCGTCACGCTCACCGACGCGATCATCGCGTTCCCGTTCGCCTACTTCATGGCCCGGCTCGCATCGCCGCGCATGCGGGCTGTGCTGTTCGTGCTCGTGCTGCTGCCGCTCTGGGCGTCGTACCTCGCGCGCGTCTACTCGTGGAAGCTGATCCTCAGCTCGAACGGCGTGCTCAACTGGTCGCTGCACAAGCTCGGCCTGCCGGCGCCGAACCTCGCGTACACGAACACCGGCGATCTGGATCGTCTTCTCGTACGTCTGGCTGCCGTTCATGATCCTGCCGGTCTACGCCGCGCTCGAGCGCATCCCCCACTCCTACATCGAGGCCTCGCGCGATCTCGGCGCGAAGGGCTCGCGCACGCTGCGATCGGTGATCCTGCCGCTCGCGCTGCCGGGCATCGTCGCCGGCTCGATCTTCACGTTCTCGCTCACGCTCGGCGACTACATCACCCCGCTGCTGATCGGCGGCGCGGGCGGCCAGTTCATCGGCAACGTCGTCGCCGACTCGGCCCTGCGCGGCGGGCAACCTGCCGTTCGCGGCCGCCTACGCCATCGTGCCCGTCGCGGTGATGGGCGTGTACCTGCTGATCGCGCGCCGCCTCGGCGCGTTCGAGGCCCTCTAGATGGAGAGCCGCGGGACACGGATCGCGCTCGGCGTCTGGGTCGTCGCTCGTGCTCGCGTTCCTCTACGTGCCGATCGTGATCATCTGCCTCTACGCGTTCAACTCGTCGAACGTGCAGAGCTGGCCGATCGCGGGCTTCTCGACGAAGTGGTTCGGCCCCGCGATCCACAACGCCGACATGCAGCAGGCGCTCTGGCTCTCGCTGAAGGCGGCGACGCTCGCGACCGCGATCGCGCTCGTGCTCGGCTCGGCCGCGTCGTTCGGCGTGCACCGGTTCCGCTTCTTCGGCCGCGAGGCGGTCTCGTTCCTGCTCGTGCTGCCGATCGCGCTGCCGGGGATCATCACCGGCATGGCGCTCAACTCGTACTTCACCTACTGGCAGTTCAACTTCGGCCTCTGGACGATCGTGATCGCGCACGCGACCTTCTGCGTGGTCGTCGTCTACAACAACGTGATCGCACGGCTGCGCCGCGTGCCCGGCTCGCTCACCGAGGCGTCGATGGATCTCGGCGCCGACGGCTTCCAGACCTTCCGCTACGTCACGTTCCCGTCGATCTCGACGGCGCTGATCTCGGGCGGGCTGCTCGCGTTCGCGCTCTCGTTCGACGAGGTGATCGTGACCACGTTCACGGCCGGCGCGAACAACACGCTGCCGATCTGGATCTTCGGCCAGATCCGGCTCGGGCAGGAGCTCCCGCAGGTGAACGTCGTCGTCTTCCTGGTCGTGCTCGCAACGATCATCCCCGTCGCGCTCGCGCAGCGACTCACCCGCGAGAGCGGGATCCTGCGCACGGAATAGGAGGCCAGACGATGGCAACGGCAACACTCGACGTGCTCAACCCCGCGACGGGCGACTCGATCGCGAACGTGCCGAACATGTCGGCGGACGAGGTCGACGAGGCGGTCGACCGCGCGCAGGCGGCGCTGCCCGAGTGGCTCGACGCGACGCCGGGCGAGCGCGCGGAGCTGCTGCTCAAGCTCGCGGACGTGATCTCCGACAACGCCGAGGAGCTCGCGCAGATCGAGTCGCGGAACGTCGGCAAGCCGCTGATGGTCTCGCGCGACGAGATGCCGTTCTCGGCCGACAACCTGCGCTTCTTCGCGGGAGCGGCGCGCAACCTCGAGGGCAAGAGCGCCGGCGAGTACATCAAGGGCTACACGTCGATGATCCGGCGCGAGCCGATCGGGATCGTCGCGGGCATCTGCCCGTGGAACTACCCGCTGATGATGGCGATCTGGAAGCTCGGCCCCGCGCTCGCCGCCGGCAACGTGCAGATCCTCAAGCCGGCCGAGCAGACGCCGCTCTCGCTGCTGCGCTTCATGGAGCTCGCGAAGGACGTGATCCCCGAGGGCGTGCTGCAGGTCGTGACCGGCGACGGCGTGCCGACCGGGCAGCGGCTCGTCGAGCATCCGGACATCGGGCTCGTCTCGCTGACCGGCGACGTCGCGACGGGCAAGCTGATCGCGAAGAACGCCGCCGACACGCTGAAGCGCGTGCACCTCGAGCTGGGCGGCAAGGCGCCGATGGTCGTGTTCGACGACGCCGATCCCGAGGCGGTTGCCGAGGGGATCAAGATCGCCGGCTACTGGAACTCCGGCCAGGACTGCACCGCCGGCTCGCGGATCATCGCCGGGCCGAAGATCTACGACGCGCTGCTCGAGGCGCTCGTGCCGGCGATCGAGTCGCTGAAGGTGGGCGACCCGGCCGACGGCGACGACATCGAGATGGGACCGGTCATCTCACGCGACCAGCAGGAGCGCGTGCTCGGCTTCCTCGACCGGGCGAAGGGCGCGACGGTGCTGACCGGCGGCGCGGCCGAGGGCGAGCGCGGCTGGTTCGTGAAGCCGACGATCGTCACGGATGTGGCGCAGGACGACGAGATCGTGCAGGACGAGGTCTTCGGCCCGGTCGTGACGGTGCAGAAGTTCGCCGACGACGCACAGGCGATCGAGTGGGCGAACGGCGTCCGCTACGGGCTCGCCGCGTCGGTCTGGACGCGCGACATCGGACGGGCGCTGAACGCGGCGCGCAGGCTCCAGTTCGGGACGGTGTGGATCAACGACCACCTCGTGCCGATCACGTCGGAGATGCCGCACGGCGGCTACAAGAGCTCCGGCTACGGCAAGGACATGTCGGCGTACTCGATGGAGGAGTACACGCAGATCAAGCACGTGGTCGCGAAGTTCGACTGACCGTGCGAGCTGGTCGAGCCGGAACGAAGGGAGCGAGATCACGCGGGCACAGCTCGTGTCGAGACCGGTTGCCGTGCCGCGCTGGACGAAGCGGTCGATCAGCACGGAACGCAGCCGAGACCCGCGATCCCGAACCGCAGATCGAGAGCGACGAACTCACGCACAGGCGCGGCGGCCTGTGGGCTCAGAGGGCGCGCAGCTCGGCGAGCTGGCGCGCCGACGGCTCCCAGTCGCCAGCAGCGGCGTTCGCGCGCACCTGCTCGGGCTTCGTGGCGCCCGCGATCACCGAGGCGACCGGCGAGACCGCAGCAAGACCGCCGATCGCGACCTCGAGCAGCGAGACGCCGTGCGCCTCGGCCCAGGCGCGGTAGCGCTCGACACGGTCGAGGTCGGCCTCGTCGATCTCGCTGCCGTGCAGCCGCGTGCCCTTCGGCGGGCGGGCGGTCGCGCGAGACCTTGCCGGTGAGGAGCCCACTCGCGAGCGGGAAGTACGGGATGAAGCCGAGACCGAGCGCGCTCGCACGTCGGGAGCAGCTCCGCCTCGGCGTCGCGGGCGAGCCACGAGTACTCGCTCTGCTCCGAGACGTACGGCACCTCGAAGTCCTTGGCGATCAGCGCCGCCTGCTCGAGCATGTCCGGCTCGTAGTTCGAGGTGCCGACGGCGCGGATCTTGCCCTCGTCGACGAGCTCCTTCGAGCGCGCCGAACGTCTCCTCGAGCGGGGTCTGCTTGTCCTCCTGGTGGTGCTGGTAGAGGTCGACGTGGTCGGTCTGGAGGCGGCTGAGCGACGCGTCGAGGGCGCTGCGGACGAACCCGCGCGCACCGTGCTGCTGATCGTCCGTCGAGCATCGCGCCCCACTTCGTCGCGAGCACGACCTGGTCGCGGCGGCCCAGCAGCACCTCGCCGAGGATCGTCTCGCTGCCGCCCCGGTTGCCGTAGACGTCGGCCGTGTCGAAGAAGGTCACTCCCACCTCGAGCGCGGCGTCCACGACCGCCTTCGTCCCGGCCGCGTCGACCCGCCGGCCGAAGTTGTTGCACCCGAGCCCCACGACGGAGACCTCGAGCGGCCCGAGCTGGCGCGTCCGCATGCCGCCACGCTACTGGCGCGAGCCCCGGCTGCGCCGGTTCGAACAGGTCCCAGGGACAGTCCCCGGAGCAGGTCCAAGGCAGGCATGTTCCAGGGACAGTCCCTGGAACAAGTCCAGAACAGCCGCGTCTCGGGGACAGTCCCCGGGACACGGCGGTTCGCGCCCTGTTCAGGCGCGCCAGGTGGCGTCGAGCACGCGCAGCCAGTTGCCGTGGGTGATCTTCGCCACGGCGTCCTCGTCATAGCCGGCGTCCCGCAACGCGTCGACGAGCTTCGGCAGGCCCGCGGCGCCGCCGAGCGCGTCCGGGACGACGGCGCCGTCGAAGTCCGAGCCGAACGCCACGTGGTCGATCCCCATCCGCTCGGCGTAGTGATCGATGTGCCGGACGATCTCCGTCAGCGGTGTGTCGGGCACCTCGAGACCCGTCCTCGCGCAGGAACGTGACCGCGAAGTTGACGCCCACGACCCCGCCGGAGTCGCGGATCGCGTCGAGCTGCTCGTCCGTCAGGTTGCGGGACGCCGGACAGAGCGCGTGGGCGTTCGAGTGCGTCGCGACGAGCGGCGCGTCCGAGAGCCGGGCGACGTCCCAGAACCCCGCCCAGTTGAGGTGCGAGAGGTCGACGAGGATCCCGAGCCGGTTGCACGCTGCAACCAGCTCGCGGCCGGCGCTCGTCAGCCCGCCGCCCACATCGGACGACGACGGGAAGCGGAACGGCACACCCTCGGCGAAGTCGTTCGACCGCGACCACGTCGGCCCGATCGAGCGCAGACCCCGCTCGTACCACGACTCGAGGTTCGAGAGGTCGCGCGCGATCGGCTCGGCCCCCTCCATGTGGACGATCGCGGTCACCACCCCCTCGCGAAAGTCGCGCGCCGAGGTCGCCCGCCCGACCGGCAGCGCGCACAACGCCGCGAACAGCTCCTCGGCGATGCGCGCCGCCTCGTCCTGCGGGATCGGGTCGGGCAGCGGGATCGCGTACGGGATCTCCGTCGGGTCGGGGAAGCGCGGCGACGGCACGTAGAGGGCGAAGAAGCCGCCCGCGAACCCCGCCTTCCGCGCAGCCTCCAGATCCATGTGCATCGTCGGCTCGCCGCGCCACCGGTGCAGCACGAGGTCGTTGTGGCCGTCGACGATCACTGCCGCATCCTACGGACGACTGTGGCAGGCTCCCGCGCACGATGACCGAGATGCCGCTCCGCATCATCATCTGCGAGGACGACCAGAAGCTCGCGGCCCTCGTGGAGCAGATCCTCGACGAGGACGGGCGCTTCATCGTGGTCGGACGGGCCGAGAACGGTGACGACGCCGTACGGCTCGTCGCGGAGCTCTCGCCCGACGTCGTGCTGATGGACATCGGGATGCCGGTCCGCGACGGGATCGACGCGACGCGCGAGATCCACCAGCGCGACTCCGGCCAGCACGTTGTCATCTACACCGGCTCGGGCGAGTACCGCGACATCGCGCGCGCCGACGAGGCGGGCGCCGCCGGCTTCCTGCACAAGGATGCACTGACCTCGCCCGATCTGGCCGACGCCCTGCACGTGCTGCACACGAACTACATCAGCCGCGCCGACACGGACGACTGACCCGGACGGATCGGCAGAGGGGCCGACCTCTTCGGCGGCCGGCCCTCTCGAAACGCGTCCGAGCGCTACGGCTTGTCGGCGGTCAGGAACGCGAGCGTCGCCGCCCAGGTCGTCGGCGACGCGAGGATCCCGAGGTGGCTCGTGCCCAGGAACGGGTCGTAGGCGCCCTGCCCCGTCAAGGTGAGCTCGTCCGCCCCGACGAGCGTCGCGCTGTCGGAGAAGTCGTGCGGCCGGCCGGCGCTGTCCTCGGCCGGCACCGCCGGGAAGAAGCCGTCCTGCGCCGAGGCGTAGACGAAGTCGGGGCCGAGGTTGCGAATCACGAGGTAGCGCGTCGGCCCGGGCGTCTCCTGCCCCTTGTTCAGCCAGCTCAGGAACGGCGAGTCGGGTGAGCCGTACTCCTGGCAGATCGCACTCGACGGCGTGAAGCCGCCGAATGCCGGGAGCTGGAAGTAGTTCGCGGGCGACGGCGAGCAGTCGACGATCCCGTGGTTCGGGCCGTCGATCGCGACGAGACGCCGCACGAGATGACCCGGTGTGCTCCGACTTCATCCATGCGCGGGCGAGCGTGACGCCGAGACTGTGCCCGACGATGTCGACCCGCTTCGCGCCGGTGAATGCGAGCACCGCCCGGACGAACCGGTCGAGGTCGGGGATGTTCGCGACCGTGGAGTGCGCGTACGACGACTTGACCGTCGGATCGACGAGCGCGTCGCACTGGTCGCCCTGGTACCCGAGCCCCCAGAGCTCCGACGGCGCGTAGCCGTGATCGGCGAGGTACTGCGCGACGGCGTGCACCTGTCCGTACGGGTTGCACGCGCCGGGATAGGCGGTGTCGTTGTTGCCGTGCAGGAAGATCACCGGCGTCCGCTGCACCGGCCCGGCGGCCCCGAACCCGAGCACCGGCACGCCGAGCGATGCGTCCTGGATCACCGGGAATCCGGCCGGGAACGTCGTTCCGACGGTCGCCGCCGTGGCCGTGGCGGCCGCAGCGGCCGCGAGGACCGTCACGAGGGCGCCGGCAAGTGTCCTCCGCCAACCATGCTTCATGCTCTTCCTCCCTTGGTCGCTGAACCTGAGACCTGGTTCAGGTCTTGGGGAGGGGTATCTCACGCCGCCGTGTACGAGGTCAAGCGCTCGGCGTACCAGGCCTCCCACGGCTCGCCCGGCGCGGCGGCGGTGTAGTCGCGGTCGAGCTGCACGAGCGCGTGCACGAGCTGGGAACGGACGGGCTTGCGGCCGAGCAGCTCCGGCAGCTCCGAGAGCTCGAGCAGCCAGTCGGCGTACCAGGAGGCCCAGTCGGGGTCGTCCCCGTCGACGATCCGGTAGACGACGTGGTGGGTCTCGGCGGCTTCGTGCAGGAGGGTGGCGATGTCGGCTGTCATGCGCCACAGACACCGCAGCCCGCCGGTTCGTTACGCCCGCTGCGCCGCGGCCAGCACCTGCTCGACGAGCGAGCGCAGCGCCGGGTCCTCGACCGGGTCGGAGACGGAGATGCTGCGCGAGCTCCCGCCGTCCTCGACGGTGACAGTCACGGTGCGGTGGTCTGCCGACCCCGGCGCGGGCGCCCCCGCCTGCGCGGCCTTCGCGCTGAAGTCAGCCGCCCGCGCCGCCGCTTCGAGCGGGGCTGCCTCGTCGGACGGGAGCGCAGCAGTGTCGAGGGTCGCCGGCGCGCTCAGCCCGGGGATGTATGCGAAGCCTCCGTCCCGTTCGACCGTGATGCGCATGCGACTCCTTTCCGGCGGTGGTTGCGATGGCGGCCGGGGGCGGGGCGGCGCCCCCGGCCGTGCCTGTTATGTCAGGCTTTCGACCCCGCCATTGCCTTCTTCTTCTTCGCCTTGCTCGGCGCGGGCGCCGGCTTGCCGATCCTCGTGCCGGCCGCATCGATCATGCCGGGCGCCGCCGGGGCGACCGGCAACGTCAGGCCGACCGTTCCGACCTTCGAGAGATACCACGCTCCGTCGAGCCCGCTGAACGTCGACATCGCACCGGAGCCGATGTTCGCGTCGATCGTGCCCGCGTACTTGGCCGGGCCGGTGTTGAAGCTGAGGAGCACGGTCCCGTCCTGCTGGAACCACTTGCCGGATGCTCCACCGCTGAACGTGCCGTCGTTCTTGAACTGCAGCGCGACCTGCGCGTAGTTGTAGGTCGGGCCCCAGCTGTAGTGCAGCGTCCAGTTCCCGGAGATCTTGACCGCGGTCGCGGTGACGATGATCCCGACCTGCTGCCAGGCGTTGATCACCGCCTGCTGCTCGACGTCGCCGAACAGCCGTCCCGCGTTGTCCGCCGTCAGGTTCGCGAAGTCCTGGAACTGCGCGTTCGCCGACAGCCGTGCGTCGCACAGCGTCGTGTACCAGATCAGCCCTGCCTTCTCCCACGCGTGGCCGCCGAGGGCGACTGCGGCGAGATAGAACGCGTGATTCGGGATTCCCGAGTTGATGTGGACGCCGCCGTTGTCGGAGGCGGTGACGACGTACTTGCTCATGTGCGCCGGCTGCGGATCCTTGCCGAGCACCTTGTCGTTGTACGCCGTCCCCGGCGCCTTCATCGAGCGCAGCGCGACGCCGCTGACCCGCGGGGTGAAGATGCCCGCGCCGATCAGCCAGTCGGCCTGCGCCGCCGTCTGCTTCGGGAGTGGGCGTACTGCTTGACCAGCGAGCCCATCACGTCCGACATCGACTCGTTCAACGCGCCGGGCTGGTCGTGGTAGGCGAGATTCGCCTGGTGGGCGGTGACGCCGTGGGTCAGCTCGTGGCCCATGATGTCGATCGAGATCGTGAACCGGTTGAAGTACGTCCCGTCGCCGTCGCCGAACACCATCTGCGATCCGTTCCAGAAGGCGTTGTCGTAGCCCGACAGGTAGTGGACGGTGCCGATCAGGTTCATGCCGGCGTTGTCGATCGAGTTGCGCTTGAAGATGTTCCAGTACAGGTCGAACGTCGCACCGAACCCGTCGTAGGCCTCGTCGACCTCGGCGTCCCCGACCGGCGCGTGCCCCTCCGTCCGGACCTGCACGCCCGGCAGCGAGCTGCCGTGGTTGGCGTTGTAGATCAGGCGGTTCTTGTGCGCGATCAACGACGGCGCGGGTGCTGCGATCCCGAGACCGGCGACCTGCGTCGCGATCCGCTCGGTGCGCAGCGACGTGTCCGCCGACATGGTGGTCAGCGCCCACTTCCGTGCCTTCGCATCGCCCGCGGCCGCGATCGACTCGAGCATGTGCGGCGGCAGGATGCAGAAGAGCGAGTGCCTGTGGTCGTGCTGGCAATCCATCGAAAACCTCCTCCAGATGACGCTCGGGGCTAGAGCACGTTCCCTGCCGCATCGTGGGTGCGGGAGGCGGCTGCCTCCCCGGCGACACCGACGGTCCCCTGCCTCGTCAGGTACCACGTGCCGTTGAGGCCGGCGAAGGTCGACATCGCGCCCGACCCGACGCTGCCGTCGACCGTCCCGCCGTACTTGGCAGGCCCGCCGTCGAAGCTCAACAGCAGCGTCCCGTCGCGGATCCGCCACTTCCCGTTGCCCGCGCCGCTGAAGGTCCCGTCGTTCTTCAGCGTCAACGTCGTCTGTGCGTAGGTGCTGGTCGCGCCCCAGCTGTAGTGGAGCACCCAGGCGCCTGGAAGGCTCATCACGTTCCTCCTTGGTCGTGCGTGTCCCCCGAACGAGCTGCAGAGCCCGCAGTCCTTACGAGCCGGTGCACCTCCTTCCAGCCGGGCGACGGGCGCGGCGACCGGGCTCCGCACCGTCGGCGAGGAACGAGAGCCGCACGGCGTTCGTCATCGACGCCCGCTCTCCCTGTTCGGAACTCGCTGACACTCTGCTGCGTCCATCCGCCCGATCGTTCGCGCCGCAGAGGTTTGGTCGTGCGCGATCAGGCTGTCACCCGTCGCGCGCGAAGTCAACCGAGTACGGCTTGCAAAGGAGGTTCGTTGCTACCCTGAAGTCGTGAGGGGGGTGCGGCACTCAGGGTCGTCGGCGACGCATGCCGACCCGCTCGTGAGCAAGGACTGAAGCTGTGCCGCTCCCGATCGTCACACTTGCGGTATGAAGGCCTTCTCACGCTGGCTGCCGGCGTTCGGCGCCGCCGTGCTGCTCACGCTTCCGTCCGGCGCGCACGCCGGCGCGCGGGGCCTGCAGCATGTGACGCTGATCGGAGACTCGGTCGCCACGGCGATCCCGGGCGACGCCGACGCGCTCCGGATCCTGCGTCAGGGCAGCGATCTCGACCTCGAGGTCGCGGCGTGCCGGCGACTCGTCGACACGAGCTGCCCGCCCGGGCCGCCGAGCACCGTCGAGGTGATCAAGCGGCTCGGCCCGGCTGTCGGCCCGACGGTTGTGATCGCAGTCGGTTACAACGACTTCGAGGATCACTACGCAGGCGAGATCGACGACACGCTCGCCGCGCTCGACGCCGCAAACGTGAAGCACATCTTCTGGCTGACGATGCGTGCGGCGCACCATCCGTACATCAACATGAACGACGAGATCGGCGCAGCAGCCGCGAGCCACCCGAACATGACGGTGATCGACTGGAACGTCTACTCGCGCAGCCATCTCGACTGGTTCCAGGACGACGGCATCCACCTGCTCAGCCCCGGCTCGGAGGCGATGGCAGGCCTGATCCACGAGAAGCTCGTCGCCGCCGGGATCGCAGTGTCGCCGGTACGCGTGAAGACCTCGCTCCTCCCGGCCGCCAAGCGGAAGCTGGCGTACCGCTCGCGGCTCGCCGCCTCGGGCGGGCTCGCGCCCTACACGTGGTCGCTCGCGGGCCACCTGCCCGTTGGGCTGCACCTCCGGAGCACCGGCGTTATCTCGGGCGCGCCGCGCGGGACGAAGCTCGGCGTCTTCACGCTCGTCGTGCGGGTGAGGGACGCGATCGGCCAGACCGGCACGCGGACGCTCCTGCTCCGGCTGCGCTGAGCCGTGCTCTTCCCCACCGTCACGTTCGCGATCTTCTTCCTGATCGTCCTGCCGGTGTCGTGGCTGCTGATGCCGCACCAGCGGGTGTGGCAGGTGTGGATCCTGCTCGCGAGCTACGTCTTCTACGGCTGGTGGGACTGGCGCTTCGTGTTCCTGCTCGCCGGCTCGACGCTCGTCAACCACGTGCTCGCGGTCGCGATCCACCGCGCGCACGACGGTCTCCGCGCGCAAGAGCCTGCTCACCCTCGCGCTCGCATTCGACATCGGCCTGCTCGCGTACTTCAAGTACACGAACTTCTTCCTCAGCTCCGCGGACAACGTGTTCGGGATGTCGTGGATCGCGCACGTCGTGCTCCCGGTCGGCATCTCCTTCTTCACCTTCATGGCGATCTCGTACGTCGTCGACACCTATCGCGGCATCCTCGAGCCGACATCGCTCGCGCGCTTCGCCGTCTTCCAGGCGTTCTTCCCACATCTCGTGGCAGGCCCGATCGTGCGCGCCAGCGAGCTGCTGCCTCAGCTCGAGCGGCCGCGCGACCCGCGTCGCGTCAACGTCTCGCGGGCGTTCGTCCTGATCGTCGTCGGGCTCTTCCTCAAGGTCGTCATCGCGAACCACCTGGCGACGCACATCGTCGACGACGTCTTCGCCGCGCCGAACAGGCACTCATCGCTCGAGGTGCTCGTCGGCGTCTATGGGTATGCCGTCCAGATCTTCGCCGACTTCTGCGGCTACACGAACATCGCGATCGGCGTCGCCCTCCTGCTCGGGTTCGAGTTCCCGCAGAACTTCGCGTCGCCGTACACGGCCGTGTCGCTGCAGGACTTCTGGCGGCGCTGGCACATGACCCTGTCGCGCTGGCTGCGCGACTACGTCTACATCCCGCTCGGCGGCAGCCGGAAGGGAACGTGGATGACCTACCGCAACCTGATGCTGACGATGTTGCTCGGCGGACTGTGGCATGGAGCAGCGTGGACGTTCGTGGCGTGGGGCGCGATCCACGGCACCGGCCTTGCCGTGGAGCGGGCGCTCGGCTGGCGACCGGCGACGCCGGCCCAGCAGTGGTTCGGGCGGATCCTCACGTTCAACATCGTGTGCTTTGCCTGGATCTTCTTTCGCTCCGGCTCGTTCGCCCGGGCGGGCGAGGTGATCGAGCGCCTCTTCACCGCTTGGGGCCAGCCGTCACCGCTCGTCACGACGTCGGTGGTGCTCGCGATCCTCGTCGGCATCCTCGGGCAGTACGTGCGCCCGGGCGCGGTTCTCGCTGTCGTCCGCGGCTTCGGACGACTGCCGCTGCCCGCGCAGGCCGCGACCGTCGCGGTCTGTCTGATGCTGATCAACACGCTCGGCCCGGAAGGGGTCGCGCCGTTCATCTACTTCCGCTTCTGATGAGGCTCGGCCCCACATCCGCGCTGCGCGGCTTCCTGATCCTGCTCTTCGCGCTGGTCCTCGCCGCGCTGCTCGACGCTGAAGGGCTGCGTAAGCAGGCGCAGATCCAGCCGCAGGGTGCCCAGCGCCGCGCGGCGCTCAGATTCACGCAGCCGCTCGTGTCCGTCAGTCGTGCGCTGCACCTGACCTCGCCGCGTCATTCACTGCAGGTCGCGATCGGGCGCGAGCACGAGGACGACATCGACTCGGGGGTGCACCTGACGCTGCCGCCGCCGGCCGGGCCGCTGCCGACGCCGCGCACTCGCCGCCCTCCCCGCCCGGCCCCGGCCGCGAAGCCGGTCTTCACGAGCGCGCGGCCGCTGCGCCTCTGGGTCGCCGGCGACTCCCTCGCGCAGGTGCCCGGGGACGGGCTCGCCCGCGTCGCACCGGCGAGTGTCGACGTGCTCGCGATCGAGAGCAGGCTCTCGACCGGCCTCGCGCGCCCCGATCTCTACAACTGGTACACCCGCTTCAACCAGGTGATCGCGACTGTCAAGCCGCAGGTCGTCGTGCTCTCGTTCGGTGCCGACGACGCACACGATTTCATGGCCGGTGTCCCGGACGGCAGATCGGTCGGATCGTTTGGCTCGCCGGCCTGGATCGCCGAGTACCGGCGCCGGGTCGAGGGCGTGACGCGTGAGTTTCTCGCGGCGGGCATCAGGGTGGTCTGGCTCGGCTTGCCGATCCCCGACGGCCCCGGCTTCCGGCGCAGCTTCCCGGTCGTCAACAGCATCCTCGCGTTGGTCGCGCGCAAGCACGCTTCGCGCTCGCAGTTCGTCGACACCTGGCACCTGCTCGACAGCGCGCGCGGGAAGTACACCGCATATCTGCGCGTCGGCGGGAAGCTGACGCTGGTGCGGCTGCCCGACGGCGTCCACTACACGGACGCCGCCGGCGACCTCGTTGCCCGCGACGTGCTCGCGCGGCTGCGGCAGACGTACGTCCTGCGCTAGAGAACGGGCTTCTTCCTCATCCAACCCACCGGCACCGACTCGAAGTCCTCCACCTCGAGGCGCCCCGGGCGGGTCGCTCCATTCCGACGATCAGGGAGAGCTGCTCGGGACCTCCGTCGGGAGCCCGTCGGCCGGTTCTTCTCTCACCCGCTTCCAGACCAGGTCGAGGACGACTGCGAGGACGGTCATCCCGACGATGGCCACGAAGGTCTCGGGAGCGTTGCGAAGCGTGTCGACGGCGAAGAAGCCGAGCACGACCGCGGTCACCACCGTGCCGAGCAGGACGATTGCGACGGACGCACCGGTCTCGACCTCGCAGGCGATACCCGGCGATGCCGACGAGGAGGAACACGACGAGCGAGCAGGCGCTGCCGACCGACGCGATCGCAGACAGGTCGACGAAGTTCGCCAGCAGCAGCGCGAGCACCGCCGTGACGAGCAGGCCCCCGTGCTTGCCGAGCCGTGAGCGGGGACCGAGCAAAGGCGGAAACTGCCCGAGCTCCGCCAACGACGCCGTGAGGCTCGCCGAGCCGAAGAGCGTTCCGTTCGTCGCACCGGCCGTCGCGATCAATGCGGCGACCGCCATCAGGGTGAAGCCTGCGTCGCCGAGCGTCGGCCGAGCGGCTTCGGCGATCGCCGTCTCGCCGTATCCGATCGCCTGGTCGACGGTGAGCGTCCCGAACACGCCGATCGAGATCAGCACGTAGGTGGCCGTCGTCAGCCCCAGGGCGAGAGCCACTGCCCTCGGCAGCTGACGGGCGGGATCGCGAAGGCTGGCGACGGTGAACGTCATCACGCCGAAGCCGAGGAACGCGAAGAACGTCAGCGCGATGCTCGAGATGATCTTCGAGAACGACGGGTAGCCGCTGAATGCGAGGAGACTCCAATCGACATCCGAGATCGTCACGACGATGAAGACCGCAAACACGCACAGGAGGACGACGACCATCACCGACGCGGCGCGCGCGACGAACGTCGCCCCGATCATGTTGACCAGCGTCATGACGACGATCACCAGCGACGCGAACACGTTGTCCCAGCCGCTCCAGGCGTCGTCGCCGATGAACAACGTCGTTGCGTAGGCCCCGAAGGAAACGGCGAGCATCCCGGCCACGACCACGAAGGCGGCGGCGTACCCGAGCCACGACGCGACCCCGAGCAGCCGCCCGTTTCCGAAGCCCTGCAGCAGATACTCGATCAGCCCGCCCTGGGAGGGGTAGCGGATCCCGAGCTTGACGACGTTGTACGCGAGCAGCATCGTCACCAGCCCGGCGAGCAGGAACGAGAGCCAGACACCTGCCCCCGCGATCACCGCGGCCTGGCCGAGGAGCGCGAAGATGCCGGCCCCGACCATCGAGCCGATGCCGATGAACGCAGCGCCGCGGACGCTCACGTGCGCTCCCGCTTCACTCGAGCATCACCTTCCGGAGCGGCTTGGTCAGCGCGCCTTCCTCGTCGAAGCGGTCATCTCGGCAATCCGGAGTATCTCAGCCGCGGCGGCCGGAAAGGCACGTCATGCTCTGGGGAGATGAGTCAGCCGTCGAAGCGGTCATCTCGGCAATCCGGAGTATCTCAGCCGCGGCGGCCGGAAAGGCACGTCATGCTCTTGGGGTGATGTGGCCCGGCGGTCGGCGCGTGGATCATCGTGGTCGATCCGTGAAGGGGTTCTCTTCCATGTCCAGGCGATGCGCTCGAGCAGGCGATGCCGCGGCGCGCGGCCGGACGGTCGCCCCCGACGGCGTTCACCGGTCCGAGATGTGGCGGCGGGCCGGTCTCGCTGGGAACCTCGCCGAACCACCCGACCGCACGTGAAAGGAGCTGCCTCCATGTCCACCGCCTCCGCAACCGACCTCGGAGCCAACTCGGAGGTCGGAACGCTGCGGACAGTGATCGTGCATCGGCCCGATCTCGCCCACGAGCGGCTGTCGCCGACGAACTCCCACGAATTGCTGTTCGACGACGTGATCTGGGTGCGGAGGGCCCGCCAGGAGCACGACGCGTTCGTCGACCTGATGAGGGAGCGAGGCGTCGAGGTGCTGCTCTTCCACGACCTGCTCACGGCGACGCTCGAGCAGCCCGACGCGCGGGAATGGGTGCTCTCGCGGCGGCTGCGTCCGGAGGAGGTGACCGTGATGTTCGCGGCCGATCTGACCGAGTGGATGTCCGGAATGCCCGCAGACGAATTGGCGACGCGCCTCACCGGCGGCGTGACGGTGCAGGAGCTTCCCGAGTCCGTCGCGTCGGTGGTGAAGGGCGCGATGCGGCCGACGGACTTCGTGATCGCCCCGCTCCCGAACCAGCTCTTCACGCGCGACACGAGCGCCTGGATCTACGGCGGCGTCTCGATCAACCAGATGTACTGGCCCGCCCGGCAGCACGAGACGCTGAACGTCGAGGCGGTCTACCGCTTTCATCCGCGCTTTCGCGATGCGGGCTTCCAGATCTGGTACGGCGGCTTCGACCACGACTGGGGCAGCGCGTCGATCGAGGGCGGCGACGTCATGCCGGTCGGAGACCGCGTCGTCCTCGTCGGGCAAGGGTGAGCGGACGACGGCGCGCGCCGTCAGCATCCTCGCCCAGAACCTCTTCGCCGCGGACGCGGCGCGGCTCGTGATCGGCGCGCAGATGCCCAAGGGGCGCGCCGCCATGCACCTCGACACGGTGTTCACGTTCTGCGACCGAAACGTCGTGACGATCTACGAGCCGGTCGTGTCGGAGATCCTCCCCATCCTCTACCGCCCCGACGGGAACGGCGGTGTGAAGGCTGAGATCTCGAAGCGGTCGTTCCTCGACGAGGTCAAGGACACGTTGGGCATCGAGGACCTGAAGGTCGTCACGACGGCCGGGAACGAGTTCGAGGCCGAACGGACGCAGTGGGACGACGGCAACAACGTCGTCGCGCTCTCACCAGGCGTCGTCGTCGCATACGAGCGGAACGAGTCAACCAACGCGAAGCTGTCCAAGGCGGGCATCGAGGTGCTGGCGATCGCCGGCCAGGAGCTCGGCCGCGGTCGCGGCGGCGGGCACTGCATGACCTGCCCCGTCACCCGGGACGCATGACAAAGGAGTGATGAGATGAGCACCGTTATCGACCTGCACGGCAAGCACCTGCTCAGGCTTGCCGACTTCAGCCCGGAGGAGATCGCCTATCTGATCGACCTCGCGGCCGAGTTGAAGGCTGCGAAGCGCGAGGGCCGCGAGGAACAGAAGCTCGTCGGCAAGGAGATCGTCTTGATCTTCGAAAAGGACTCGACGCGGACGCGCTGCGCGTTCGAGGTCGCCGCGTTCGACCAAGGCGCGCACGTCACGTTCCTCGGGCCGTCCGGATCGCACATGGGGCACAAGGAGACAGTCAAGGACACGGCGCGCGTGCTCGGACGGATGTACGACGCGATCGAGTTCCGTGGCTTCGACCAGACCGCCGCGGAAGAGCTCGCGCAGTGGTCCGGCGTGCCGGTCTACAACGGGTTGACCGACGAATGGCACCCGACGCAGATCCTCGCCGACTTCCTGACGTTCAAGGAGCACATCCCGAAGCCGCTGAACGAGGTCGTCTTCTGCTACCTCGGCGACGCGCGCTTCAACATGGCGGACTCGTACCTGATCGGCGGCGCGAAGCTGGGAATGGACGTCCGGATCGCGAGCCCGAAGTCGCTCTGGCCCAGCCGACGAGATCGTCGAGCTCGCCCGCTCGATCGCGGCCGAGACCGGCGCGACGATCACGATCACCGATGACGTCGCAGAGGCCGTTCGCGGCGCCGACGCGCTGCTGACCGACGTCTGGGTCTCGATGGGCGAGGCCGACGAGGTCTGGGCAGCAGCGGATCGAGCTGCTCAAGCCGTACCAGATCAACGCGAAGGCACTCGAGCTGACGGGCAACCCCGACGTGAAGTTCATGCACTGCCTGCCGGCGTTCCACAACACCGACACGCAGGTCGGCAAGGAGATCTTCGAGAAGTTCGGGATGGAGGCGCTCGAGGTGACCGAGGACGTGTTCGAGTCGCCGGCTTCGCTCGTCTTCGACGAGGCCGAGAACCGGCTGCACACGATCAAGGCGGTCATGGTCGCCACGCTCGGGAGCTGACCTGATGCGCGTCGTCGTCGCCCTCGGAGGAAACGCGCTCCTCCAGCGCGGGCAGCCGCTCACCGCGGAGAACCAGCGTGCGAATGCGCAGACCGCGTGTCGTGCCCTCGCACCGCTCGCACTCGAGCACGAGCTCGTGGTCTCGCACGGCAACGGCCCGCAGGTCGGGCTGCTCGCGCTGCAAGGATCGGCCTACACCGCCGTCGAGCCGTACCCGATGGACGTCCTCGGCGCGCAGACCGAGGGGATGATCGGCTACATCCTCCAGCAGGAGCTCGGCAACGAGCTGCCGATCGACGTGCGGCTCGCGTCACTGCTGACGCTCGTCGAGGTCGACGGCGCCGATCCGGCGTTCGCGAACCCGACGAAGCCGATCGGGCCGATCTACGCCAAGGACGAGGCCGATGCGCTCGCCGCCGAGAAGAGCTGGACGTTCAAGCCGGACGGCGACAGCTTCCGCCGCGTCGTTCCCTCCCCGATGCCGCAGCGCATCTTCGGGCTCGAGCCGCTCGAGTGGCTGCTCGACAAAGGGTGCGTCGTCATCTGCGCCGGTGGCGGCGGCATCCCGGTGATGTACGTCGACGAGCCCGTCCCGGCAGGGCGGCGGCTCGTCGGTGTCGAAGCCGTGATCGACAAGGACTTCGCGACCGCGCTGCTCGCCGTCGATCTCAAAGCCGACGCGGTGATCATCGCGACGGACGTCGACGCCGTCTACTCCGGCTGGGGGACACCCGACCAGCAGGCGATCCGCCGCGCTTCGCCGAGCCAGCTCGCCGAGCTGGACTTCGCCGAAGGCTCGATGGGACCAAAGGTGCGCGCCGCCTGCATGTTCGCCGAACGCACGGGCGGCATTGCAGCGATCGGCTCGATCAACGACACTGCAGCCCTGCTCCGAGGCGAGGCCGGAACGACGGTCGCTCTCGACACGGCCGAGATCAGGTAAGGAGGCGACGATGGCGACTGTTGCACCAGCACCACCCAGGCAGCGCAGGACGACAAGAAGTGGTTCTCGATGCCGGGCGAGGACGTCGCCAGTGAGCTGGGCGTCGACATCCGGGCCGGCCTTGCGCCCGACGAGGTGGAACGGCGGCTCGCGCAGTACGGCCCGAACGCCTTCGTCGCCACCGAGGGCGAGCCGCGTTGGCACGCGTTCGTGCGGCAGTACCGCGATCCGATGCAGATCGTCCTGCTCGTCGCAGGCATCGGGAGCATCTGGCCGCTGCACGAGCTCGGAACCGGCCTGGTCCTGCTCTTCCTGACGCTGTTCAACGCCGTCCTCGGCCTGAATCAGGAGGGCAAGGCGGCGGCGGCGGTTGCCGCGCTGCAGAAGATGATGATCGTCAAGGCACGCGTCCAGCGCGGCGGGGAGCTCGTCCAGGTGCCTGCGGAGGGACTCGTCCCGGGCGACGTCGTCTCGATCGAGGCCGGAGACGTCGTGCCGGCGGACGGGCGGCTGTTGAAGGCTGCGACGCTCGAGGTCGCCGAGTCGGCGCTGACCGGGGAGAGCATGCCGGTCGGGAAGGGCATCGAGACCGTCACGCAGCTCGACGCACCACTGGGCGACCGGACCGACATGGTCTACATGAACACGAACGTCACCCGTGGAGCCGGCGAGTTCGTGGTCACGACCACAGGCATGGCGACGGAGGTCGGTCACATCTCGGGGATGCTGGCGCAGGAGAGCGACCAGGACTCTCCGCTCACGAGGCAGCTGACCAGGCTGACGAGCCAGATCCTCGTCATCTCGGGCAGTGCGCTGGTGATCTCGATCGTCCTGAACATGTCGCGCGGCGAGTCGTTCAAGACGGTCTTCCTGGCGGCGATCGCCTTCGCGATCGCGGCGATCCCGACCGGCCTGCCTGCCGTCGTCACGGCCATCCTCTCGATGGGAACGCAGAGGCTCGCCGAGGCGAACGCGATCATGAAGCGCCTTCGCTCGACGGAGACGCTCGGCTCGACCTCGGCGATCAACTCCGACAAGACGGGGACGCTGACGCTCAACCAGATGACGGCGGTCGAGCTGACGATCCCGGGCCGGCGCTACACGGTCGACGGCAACGGCTACTCGACCGAGGGCCGGATCAAGCGCGTCGCCGGGCAGAACGACGTCGACCTCGAGCAGTTCATGCTGCCGCTGATCCTCGCCTCGCGACGCCGTCGTGCACGACGGCGAGATGATCGGCGACCCGACCGAGGGCGCGCTCGTCGTGCTGGGCGAGAAGGGTGG
Organism: uncultured Actinomycetes bacterium; assembly: GCA_963698925.1. GTDB lineage: Bacteria > Actinomycetota > Thermoleophilia > Gaiellales > Gaiellaceae > PALSA-600. Next base: position 427,562 of record CAVOSR010000001.1, read on the forward strand.
CTTCGACTCGTCCGCGACCCGGGAGACCTACCCGCGCCTCGCGGAGCTGCCGTTCGACACGGCGTACAAGCTGATGGCGACGTTCCACCAGATGAAGGACGAGTCCGGCCGCGACGTCGTCCGCTGCTTCGTCAAGGGCGCACCCGACCAGGTGCTCGTCCGCGGCTCGACGACGCTCGACCCGGCCGACCTGCACCCGATCGCGGTCGACGATGCGATGCGCGGGCGCTACGAGGCCGAGAACGAGCGCCTCGGCGAGCAGGGCCTGCGTGTGCTCGCCACGGCGCGCAAGGACTTCGACCCTGCGACCTTCGATCCGAACGCCGACCTGCTCCCGCTGCTCGACGGGCTCACGCTGCTCGCGCTCGTCGGCATCGTCGACCCACCGCGGCCGACCGCCAAGGACGCGATCGCGCGGGCCCATTCGGCCGGCATCCAGGTGCGCATGATCACCGGCGACCACGCGGTCACCGCCGCGGCGATCGCCAACAGGCTCGGCATCAAGGGCCGGGCGATCACCGGCGCCGAGTTCGGAGCGATGAGCGACGAGGAGCTGCGGGCGCACCTGGACGAGATCGGCGTGATCGCACGCGTGACGCCGGAGCACAAGGTGCGTCTCGTCGACATGCTCAAGAGCAAGGGCCACATCGTCGCGATGACCGGAGACGGTGTGAACGACGCTCCCGCGCTCAAGCGCGCCGACATCGGCATCGCGATGGGGATCACCGGCACCGAGGTCTCGAAGGAGGCCGCGGCGATGATCCTCACAGACGACAACTTCGCCACGATCGTGAAGGCGGTCGAGCTCGGCCGCGGCCTCTACGACAACCTGACGAAGTACGTCCGCTTCCAGATGGGCGTGCTCTTCGGCCTGGTCGTCACGTTCCTCGGCGCCGCGATCTTCAACGTCGTCGGCGGCGTCGCCTTCGTCCCGCTGCAGACGCTGTGGATCAACTTCACCACCCAGGTCTTCCAGGCCGTCGGCCTCGGCTATGGCGAGCCTGCCGGCGGCCTGATGAAGCGCAAGCCGCGCGACCCGGAGCGGCAGATCCTGCCCACCGACCTGATGCTCTGGCTGGGATTCATCGGGCTCGTCATGGGCGCAACGACGATCGGCGTGATCGCCTGGGCCGACGACCACTACGACACGACCACCGCCCGCACGATGGGCATGACCTCGTTCGCCCTGGCGAACCTGCTCTACTCGTTCTGCGAGCGGGACCAGCTGCAGTCGATCTTCAGCCTCGACGTCCTTCGCGACCGGAAGTTCCTCTACTTCTCAGGCGCGTCGCTGCTCGCGATCGTCATCGCGCCGCAACTCGACCTGCTGAACAGGATCCTCGTCACGGTCCCGCTGACGCTGCACCAGTGGTTGATCTGCCTCGTCACCGCATTCGCGGCCGTCATCGCCTCGGAGATCCGCAAGCTGGTCCTGCGACGTCGTGAGCATGCCCCGGCCGCACCCGCGGCACCCGACACCGTGCAGGCAGCGCCTGCCACGTCAGCGAGCTGACCGATGTCTGTCGAGACGACTGCGGCAACGGTGAAGGACGAGGGCGGGGACACGCGGCTCGCGATCCTCCTCGCGATGGCGATGTTCGTGCTCGTCGTCGACACCTCGCTGATGAATGTCTCCATCTCGGCCGTCGTGCACGACCTCGACACGACCGCCAGCGGGGTGCAATCGGCGATCGCGCTCGAGGCGCTCGTCTCGGCGGCGTTCATCCTGATCGGCAGCAAGATCGGCGACCTGATCGGACGCAAGCGCGCCTACGTCCTGGGCCTGCTCGGCTACGCGCTCGGAGCGCTCTCGATGACCCTGTCGCAGAGCCTGCTCCCGATCGTGATCTTCTGGGCGGTCATCGGCGGCCTCGGGGCGTCGCTCCTCCTCCCCGCGATGCAGTCGCTGATCCACGGCAACTTCCAGGGCGCGATGCAGCGCAAGGCCTACGCGCTCGTCGGAGCCGCCGCCGCGATCGCCGCCGCCGTCGGCCCACTCGTCGGCGGTTTCATCACGACGTACCTGTCGTGGCGCATCGCGTTCCTCGGCGAGGTCGTGATCATCGGGATCGTCCTCAGCGGGATCGGGCTCGTGCACGACGTGCCGTACACGGGAGACCGCCACGTCGACGTCGTCGGCGCGATCCTGTCCGCCGTCGGCATGGGCGGCGTCGTCGTAGGCATCCTCGTCTGGGAGGACGGAGGCGGACCGGTCGCCCTCCTGATCGGGGTCGGGATCGTCGCGCTCGGCTCGCTCGCGTGGTGGCTCGTCAAGCGCAAGCGCGAGCACAAGCCGGCGCTGATCGACGCTGACCTCTTCCGGTCGACGTACTTCCGCCTCGGCATCACCGGCCAGACGCTGCAGCAGATCGCGCTCGGCGGGCTGATGATCGCCTTGCCGATCTTCCTGCAGATGGTGCTCGAGTACACCGCGATGGGCGCCGGCCTGACACTTGCGCCGCTGTCGCTGAGCATGTTCGCCGTGGCCCTGCTGGCCGGCAAGAAGGCGGGCAACCGAAGCCCGAGCAAGATCATCCGCGCCGGGTTCCTCCTCCTCGCGGCCGGCGTCGCCGTGCTCATCCCGATCGTGCCGCGCGCGGATTCGGGCTGGGCGATGGTGGTGCCGCTGCTGATCGCGGGCACGGGTCTCGGGCTGCTCGTGTCGCAGCTCAACAACTACACCCTGTCCCCGATCGAGGAGGAGCGCGTCAGCGAGGCCGCGGGCGTGAACTCGGCCGGCGGCTCGTTCGGTCTCTCCTTCGGGCTCGCCGCCGCCGGCGCGATCATGCTCGGCTCGCTGTCGCTCGTCTTCACGCACATGGCCGACTCGAGCAAGGTGCTCTCGTCGAGCGAGCAGGCGCAGGTCTCGGAGGGGCTCCAGGAGAACGCCGAGGTGATGAGCAACACGCACCTCGCGGAGCTCCTGAAGGGGCAGCCGCGCGACGTGCAGGACGAGATCCTCCGCATCAACACGAAGGCGCGCCCGATCGCGCTGCAGATCGCCCTGCTGGTGCCGCTGCTCGCCGCGCTCGCGGGCCTGTTCATGGGCTTCCGCATGACGCGCCTCCCCGACCCCGAGCCATCCGGCGCAGCCGAATCGCTGCTCGCCGGCTGATGGTCGTCACAGTTCGGTAGCGGTGGCAGCCACCCACACGGAACTGCAACGCGCTCTCCCCGCACCGCGGCATCCCACCCTTGCCGTCGAGGCGTCGCGCGACGAGAATCGCTGCACCCAAGCCCGAGGAGGCGTTCGATGAGCGAAGGCGAAGGCGCCGTCGCCTCAGCCGACGAGCCGGCAGGCAAGAGCCGCTTCACGCTCCCGTCTGCGTACACCATCCTGTTCGCGCTGATCGTGCTCGCCGCGATCGCGACCTGGGTGATCCCGGCCGGCGTCTACAACCTGAACGCCGCGGGCGAGCCGGTTCCGGGGACGTACCACGAGGTGGCGTCGCAACCGGCGCACATCCTGCGCGACTCGCTGACGGCGCCGATCAACGGCCTCTACGGGATCGAGGACGCGAAGGGGAACATCAACTACTACAACTCGGGAACGCTGTTCGGCGCGATCGACATCGCGCTGTTCATCCTCGTGATCGGCGGCTTCCTCGGCGTGACGATGAAGACGGGGGCGATCGAGGCGGGCATCGGCAGTCTCGTGCAGCGGATGCAGGGCCAAGGAGCGGCTGATGATCCCGGTGCTGATGAGCGTCTTCGCCCTGGGAGGCACGACGTTCGGGATGGCCGAGGAGAGTCTCGCCTTCTACGCGCTCGTGATCACGGTGATGATCGCCGCCGGGTACGACGCGCTGACGGGTGCGGCGATCGTGCTGCTCGGCTGCGGCATCGGCGTGCTCGGCTCGACGGTCAACCCGTTCGCGACCGGGATCGCGTCCGGGATCGCGGGCATCTCGATCAGCGACGGCATCATCGGACGGCTGGTGATCCTGATCGCCGGCCTGGTCGATCGGCATCTTCTTCGTCCTCCGCTACGCCGACCGTGTGAAGAAGGATCCCTCGAAGTCGGTCGTCTACGACCTGAAGGCCGAGAACGAGGCGCGCTTCCGGGCGGCGACCGACGACGGCGAGGTCACGCTCACCGGCAAGCAAAAGATGGTCCTGGCCGTCTTCGCGCTCGCGTTCGTCGTGATGATCTACGGCGTCGTTCCGTGGGAGGACCTCGGGATCCCGTTCCCGACCTGGTGGTGGTGGTTCCCCGAGATGACCGCCTCCTTCCTGCTCTTCGCGATCATCATCGGGCTGATCGGCCGGATGGGCGAAGGCGCGCTGACGGCCAGCTTCGTCGACGGCGCGCGGGATCTCCTCGGGGTCGCGCTGATCATCGGCATCGCCCGCGGCATCACCGTGATCATGAACAACGGCCAGATCACCGACACGGTCCTGCACTGGATCGAGAAGGCGCTCGGCGACACGGGCGACGTCACGTTCCTGATCTTGATGTTCCTGCTCTTCCTGCCTCTGTCGTTCGTGATCCCCTCGACCTCGGGGCTGGCGACGCTGTCGATGCCGATCATGGCTCCGCTGGCGGGCTTCATCGGCGTGTCGACCGCGCTCGTCGTGACCGCCTACCAGAGCGCCTCAGGCGTCATGAACCTCGTCGTTCCGACCTCTGCGGTCGTGATGGGCGGCCTCGCGATCGCCCGCGTCCCGTACGGCACCTACCTTCGCTGGGTCTGGCCGCTGCTCGCGCTGCTCAGCGCCCTGTCGGTGATCGTGCTCGCGCATCGGAGCAGTCCTGTGAGCTCCGTGCGTCGAGCCTGGAAAGGAGGATCAGATGCGGCGCGCCGTTGAATGGCTGCTGATCGTCGCGGCCGCGCTGCTCGTCGTCGGTCTGATCGCCTACGCGCGCGGCCCGAAGCATCACCGCGGCGACGAGGTCGGCACGCACGGCACGAAGATCGTCGTCGTGCACATCGTCCCCTGACGGCGAGGGAGTCTCGATGGCGGCCGAGAGCGCGGTACTGAGCGGAGTCGAGCCCGGCGCGTGCTGGCGGCACTTCGAGGCGCTGACCAGGATCGCGCGCCCGTCGCGACACGAGGAGCAGGTGATCGAGCACGTTCGCGGCTGGGCTGCCGAGCACGGCTTCGAGCTTCGCCAGGACGCGGCCCGCAACCTCGTCGTGCGCGTGCCGGCGACGCGCGGGTCGTGAGTCGGCGCCGATGCTCGTCCTGCAGGGGCATCTGGACATGGTCTGCGAACGTCTGCCGGACAGCCCCTACGATCCGGCCGAGGGCAGGATCGCGCTTGTTCGCGACGGCGACTGGCTGACCGCCGACGGGACGACGCTCGGCGCGGACAACGGCATCGGCATCGCCGCGATGATGGCGCTGGCCGAGGACGAATCGCTGCCGCACGGCCCGCTGGAGCTGCTGATGACGGTCAACGAGGAGGTCGGCGGCCCGAACGAAGGCGCGAGCGCGCTCGACCCGAGCCTTGTCAGCGGGGCGACGCTGATGAACCTCGACAGCGAGGAAGACGGGAAGCTGACCGTGGGCTCTGCGAGCAGCACCGACACGTCGATCCGCGTTCAGAAGCCGCGGCAGCCGCGCGACGCGAGCGCGGTGACGCTGTCGGTGGCTGTGAGCGGAGGTCTCGGCGGGCATTCCGGCGTCGACATCGCCCACGGCCACGCGAACGCGATCAAGGTGCTCGGACGAGCGCTACGCGAGGCACTCGCCGTCGCGCCGTTCCGGCTGGTCTCCCTGCAGGGCGGCAAGAGCTGGAACGCGATTCCGCGGGACGCAACCGCGATCTGTTCGGTGCCTCCCGAGCATGAGATCGACTTCCGTGCTGCGGTCGAGACGTCAGCGGCGGCGATCGCCGACGCCTACGCCAACACCGATCCAGGCGTCACCGTGACGGTCGCGGGCGCGGCCGACGCGGCGGAGGCCTGGACGGCCGAGGGGACACGCGACCTGCTCGATCTTCTCGCAGTCGTCCCGAGCGGGCCGCTCGCGATGAGCCCGGACTTCGACGGGCTCGTCGAGACGAGCACCTCGATCGGGCAGGCGGTCACCGACGGGTCGACGCTCACGCTGCACAGCCTCTCGCGCTCGTCCAACGCCTCGGCGCTGCCCGAGGTGATCGCCGCGCTCGATGCCGCCGCTCGCCTCGCCGGAGGCTCGCTCGAGATCGGGCAGGCCGACCCCGGCTGGCGACCCAACCTCGACTCGCCCGTCCTGGACGTCGCCCGTCGCGTCTACGAGCGGCTCTTCGGAGAGGCTCCGATCGTCACGGCGGTGCACGCCTGGCTGGAGACGGCCGTGATCGGCGACCGCGTTCCCGGCGGCCTCGACATGATCTCGTTCGGCCCGCAGATCGAGGCGCCGCACTCACCCGACGAGCGGATCAGCATCCCGACCGTCGAGCGATTCTGGCGGTTGCTCGGCGGCGTCGTCGACGAGTTCTCAGCCGCCTGACGGCAACAGGCTGCGCGCAGGCCGCAGCCACCATACGAACGTGCAACCACGCCGTGACGGTCCCGTAGCGGTGGCAGCCACCCAGACGGAAACGCAACACGGCCGTGACTGTTCCGTACTGGTGGCAGCCACCCAGACGGAAGCGGCAACGAGCGTGTTCCCTGCACAGCGGCAGCGACCCGGCTATCAGCCGTTCCGTCGTTTCAACGACTGAAAGGCCCTCGCGGGCCTTTCAGTCGGTCAAACACAACCTCGGAAGGAGGTCGGGCGCCAACGTACCTGGTGCGTGACCGGCGCCAGGTGGCCAAGCTGGGTCAGAACCGTGCTACCCGGCTGACGAGGGCGTTGGAGGTAGCCTCGGCGGCAGCGTGCGCGCGGTTGTGGTTCGTAAGCCGGGGACGGCCGAGTGTCTCGAGTCGGCGGAGCTCCCACGACCGACCGCGAGGGCAGGGTGCGTCGTGGCCCGCGTCGGAGCGGCCGGAGTGAATCCGATCGATGCGACCAACCGGGCAGACCCGAGTTGGGCCGGGATCGAGCCACCGTACGTCGTCGGCTATGAGTTCGCGGGCTGGATCGAGGAGGTCGGCTCCGGGGTTGCGCGGTTCGCCCGCGGGGATGCGGTTTGGGGCGTGTGCCCGGTCCGCGGCACCCGCTGGGGGACGTACGCGGACTACGTCGAGCTCGAGGAGAGTTGGGTCGGCCCGCGCCCCACGACGCTCGACGTGATCGAGGCGGCTGCGATTCCCCTGCCCGGCTCGACTGCGCTCCAGGTGCTCGATCGTCTCGCGTTGCAGTCGGGCGAGTCGGTGCTCGTGCACGGCGCGAGCGGGAGTGTGGGGCGCTTGTTCGTGCAGCTCGCTCGGATGCGAGGCATCCGAGTCGCTGCATCCTCGAGCCGCGAGCGGCATCAGCTTCTGCGTGAGCTTGGGGTCGACAACGTGATCGACCGTGAGCAGGGCGACGTCATCGGTGCTGCGGTGCGCGTTGTCGGCGGCCCGCTCGACGCGGTGGCGGATTTTGCGGGCCACGGGCTGCTGGGCCCGAGCCTCGTCGGCATCCGGGCGGGTGGGTCGGCGGCGTCGATCGTCGAGCTCAGAGGCGATTTCGAGGAGGCGATCGACCGCAACATCCGGCTTCACGGCGTCCTCGTCCGCCCGGAGCGGGCAACGCTCGACTGCCTGTGCGAGGCCGTGGAGCGTGGCGTGCTGCGGCCGGCGGTCGACGCCGTCGTCGGACTCGATGCGATTGTTCGGACGCATCGCGAACTCGACACCGCGGTCGAGCGAGGAAGGTGATCCTTCGGATGGCGGACGTCGATGAGGTCGCGTGAGTCGATGCTGCCGACCGGGCCAGCGATACCGTCGGCCACCTCGCACGCGCCGCCGACCGCGGGTTCGGGACGCGACGCAACGTGCTCGGCACGATCAGCGCGGAGCCGACGCTTCCACGACGCCGGCCCGCGATGCCGGTGAGGGTGGGACGAACGGCGCCTCACCCTCACCGGCCAACCCGTCAAGGCCCTGCGCAGACTGTCGCGGAGCCCGTGACGATCACGCCGGCCGCGTTGACCGAGTCTCCGCTTCGTGCGACCGGCCGGCAGGCAGAGCCGCCGTTGAGCCCCACCAGGCTGCCCCGGAGGTCGACGGCGCCGCCCGCGCTGACGGAGAGCGGGCCGGTGATGTCGTCGTTGCGAGCGCCGCCGATCGCAGTCGTCTCATTGCGGTCGACCGTCTGCGTACGGTCGTGCTTGACGTGGACGATCTCGTCGTTGTCAACCACGGTTGCACGGTCGTGGCCGACGAAGTGAGTCTCGTTGCGGAACACTTCCACGTCCGCGTCTCGCTGGACGTTCAGCAGATAGTCGTTCGCCGCGAACCTCAGCCGTCCCCGCTGGAGATGTTGATGCCGCCCGCTGCAGGCAGACTGACCGAGGAGTCCGGGCCGGTGATCTGGACACCGTTGTCGCTCACCGATAGCGCGAACCTGCCGTCAGGGCTGGTCGAACGTCCCACTGAAGTCCTTCCCAGCCTGACCGTTCGTCCCGTTCTGCCCGCCGCACACGTACGCCGTCGAGCCGTTCGCGTCGGTTACCGCGGCGCCGCCGGCGGGACAGTGCGAATCGCCCACCGCGAGCTGCGCGACCGTGGGGCTCGTGCCGTTCGTACCCGCCGTACCCTGCGACCCGGCGTCGCCTTTCTGACCCTGCTGGTTCCACTCGATCTGTGTCTCGAATTTCGTGCAGTGGCCAAGCAGCGAGCTCGTCGCGAGCGAGGGGTCGATCAGCCGGATCGTCCCGACGTCGTTCAGCCTGCACGCCGTGTAGACCCCGCCGCCACTCGGAATCGTCGCGTAGGCGATCCCACCGGCAAGGGCAAACAGCACCACGATGGTCACCGACACGATCGCTGCGCGCCGTGATGCCAATAGGTTCATCACTGCCTCCCAGAGCATGACCCCTCAGGTAGACCCCGCCGGTCGAGCGTTTCACGACACCGGCGACGACACAAACCAGCCGGCCTGTCGACGAGGCGCGCGGTCATCCTGCGCCTCGACGATCCTGAGTTCAGGCAACCATTCGACCGCTTCCCGGCACCGAGCCGTGTTGCCATGGCGTTGCCACACCTGACACCTGTATTCGCTCGAGAGAACGGGAAAGGCCCGCTGAGCGGGCCTTTCGTGAAGCGGATGATGAGACTCGAACTCACGACCTTCTCCATGGCAAGGAGACGCTCTAGCCAACTGAGCTACATCCGCGCGGCGCGGATTATAGCGGCCCTCGTCAGGCGATCCCGAGGCGTGCGGCCACCGCTCCGGCGAGCGCCTGCAGGCCCGAGAGCGGGCGCACCATCACCGTGAACTGCTCGACGAGGCCGTCGTCGTCGTCCTGGAGGATGTCGACGCCCTGCAGGTCGCGGTTGCCGACGTTCGCCTCGAAGAAGAGGATCGTCGTCTGCCCATCGCGCCACTCCTGCGTGTAGCGGAAGTTCTCGAACGTCTCGCCGACGATGTGCAGCAGACCGGCGACGGTGTCTCGTCCCTCGTAGACCTGGTGCACGGCCGGGCTGCGGAAGACGACGTCGGGCGAGAGCGTCGCGAGCGCCGCCTCGTGGTCGCCGGCTTCCGCGGCAACGCCGAACGGATGCTGAACCGTCACTCTGCCGCCGCGTCCAGCGCGTCGTTGACAAGCTTGTCGGCGAGCTCGTTGTCCGCGCGCTTCACATGGCGATACTCGACGTTGCCGAGCTCGCGCGCAAGGCGTCCCGCCTCCACCGACAGCTCCCGCAGCGCCTCGTTCTTGACGCGATACTCGCCGCGCATCTGCTTCACCATCAGCTCGGAGTCGGAGACGACCTCGACGGCGGGTAGTTGCAGCTCGACCGCCTTGCGCAGGCCCGCGATCAGCCCGCTGTACTCGGCGACGTTGTTCGTCGCGATCCCGATCGGCTCACCCTCGGAGGCGAGCACGGTTCCGTCCTCGTCCTCGAGCACGAAGCCGTACGCGGCCGGGCCGGGATTGCCACGCGCGCCGCCGTCGGTGAAGAGGCGCGCGCCTATGACGCAGACGGGTCCGCGTTGTCGATCTGCGCGCGCTGCAGCTTGCCGCTGTAGTCGACGTAGACCGACTTCCACTCGGTGAAGACGTCGAGCGCAGCCTGGCCCGCCTCGCGGTGGCCGTTGCCCGTCTGCTTCATGCCGCCGAACGGCAGGTGCACCTCGGCGCCGGTCGTGCCGGCGTTGATGTAGGTGATCCCGGTCTGAAGGTCGCGCATCGCCTTGAACGCCTTGTTGACGTCGCGGTGAAGATCGACGACGAGAGGCCGTACTTGACGCTGTTCGCGGCGCGCACGGCGTCCTCGAACGAGTCGACGGGGATCAGCGCGGTCGTCGGGCCGAAGATCTCCTCCTGCGCGATCCGCATCTGCGGATCGACGTCGGCGAAGACGGTCGGGCGGTAGTAGAAGCCGTGTCCCTCGACGCGCTCGCCGCCGGTCAGCAGCTTGGCGCCCTCCCCCTGGCCGATCTCGGTGTAGGAGTGGATCTTCTCGACGGCGGTCTCGTTGATCACGGGGCCGATCTCGCGTGTCGTCCTCCCACGGCGAGCCGATGCGCATCTGCTCGGCGCGCGCGACGAGCTTCTGCTGCAGCGCCTCGTAGACGCCGCGCTGCACGATCACGCGCGACGCGGCCGTGCAGCGCTGGCCCGCGGTGCCGAACGCCGACCAGATGATCCCGTCGACCGCGAGGTCGACGTCGGCGTCGTCCATCACGATGATCGCGTTCTTGCCGCCGAGCTCGAGATGGACGTGCTTCAGCTCGTCGGCGGCGTTCTTCGTCACGAGCACGCCGGTCTCGCGCGAGCCCGTGAACGTGATCACGGGCACGTCGGGATGCTTGACGAGCGCGTCGCCCGCCTCCTCGCCGAAGCCGTGCACGATCTGCACGACGCCCTCGGGCAGGCCGGCCTCCTGCAGCAGCTCGACGAAGCGCTGCGCGAGCTTCGGCGTGTCCTCCGCCGGCTTCAGCACGACGGTGTTGCCGCAGACGAGCGCCGGGCAGAGCTTCCACGCGGGAATCGCGATCGGGAAGTTCCACGGCGTGATCGCGCCGACGACGCCGACCGGCATGCGCACGCTCATCATGAACTTGTCGCGGAGCTCCGACGGCGTCGTCTGGCCGAAGAGCCGCCGGCCCTCGCCGCCCATGTAGTAGCTCATGTCGATCGCTTCCTGGACGTCGCCGCCGGCCTCGGCCTTGACCTTGCCCATCTCGCGCGTCATCAGGTCGGACAGCTCGGCCTTGTGCTGCTCGAGCACCTGGGCGAAGCGGAAGAGGATGTTGCCGCGCTCGGGCGCCGGCACGAGGCGCCAGCTCTCCCACGTCGTCACGGGCGGTGTCGACCGCGCGGGCGACGTCGTCGGCGCCGGAGCGCGGGAAGGACTCGATCACCTCGCCGGTCGAGGGATTCAACGATTCGAACGTCGCGGTCGCCATGCGGCGATCCTAGCCGTGGCCGGGCGGCGACCAGCAGGCTGTCGACGCCCTGCAGCGCGGACGCGTTACTTGCCGGCAGGATCGGTGTCCGGGAAGGTGCCCGGCCGCGCGGCGCGACGGCGGTCGCGGACGACGCGCTGCTCCTTGAACGATCCGTCGTCCTGGCCCGCGCGGCGGTCCGGGCCCTCGCGGCGGTCGAGGATCACCGTCACGTTCGGGTTGTCCTTGTAGTACTCGACCATCTTGTCGAAGAGCTCGGCTTCCAGCTCGCGCGGGATGACGCAATAGATCACGGTCGCAGTGTACGAGGCTCGTCGGCGGACGCCAGCCCCGGAGGTCCAGGATTACAGCCGGGCGATGTCCGGGACGATCCGCCCCGCGTCGTCCATCTGGGCGTTCCAGTCGGTCGCCGAGCCCTCGAGCTCCGACGGATCGTGGCCGCGTCCCTCGAGCCGGACCGGATTGTCCGAGTCCGGCGAGATGCGGTACTGGTACCACGAGATGTCCCACGCCACGGTCACGACCACCTCGGCGTTCACGCCCGACAGCACGACGATCGAGATGCGCGGCAGAGCCGAGCGACTTGCCGATGCCGCCGATCGTGCGCCGGTACTGCGACGCGTTGAAGACGTCGGCGGCTTCGACCATCGCCTGCTCCTGGTCCGAGAGTCGACGCAGGATCGGCTCGCTCGCGATCGTCTCCTCGACCGTCTTCGGACGGGTGCCGAGCAGGCTCGCGAGCAGCCCTCCCCCGCGCCGCCGGCGCTCGGTCGGGACGGTCGGCGAGGTGGGCGCGCCCTCGCGCAGCCACCCGTATTCGACAGCCGTCTCGGCGCAGAGCGGACAGACGTCGACGTAGTCTCCGCCGCCGTTCGGCGAGAAGCGAGTCGTCCGCTCCCCCATCAGCAGCGTGCGCTCGCAGACCGCGCACGAACGATCGACAGTGCTGCGTGTGACGCGTGTCATGACCACGCGAGGGTATCGAGAACGGAGGAGGCCCAGGATGCGCCCGTGATCATCCCCACGGTGCCCGGGACGGCGTTCCCGCTGATTTCTGCCCGTGCGACGCGCACGAGCAGCTCTGCTCGACATCCGTGGGCAGCCCGGCGAGGAGCTTCTCTCGTGAACCAGGTTCGCGAGGCTCGTCCCTAGAAGTCGATCCGCATCACGACGCGCCGCAGCGTCGGATGGCTGACTTCTGTGAAGCCGGCGTCGGCGAAGGCGCTGCGGCTGCCGACGTTCAGCTCGGCCGGCATGATCTCCTGCCCCGGCGTCGTGATCATCGGGTAGCCCTCGAGCGCGCGTGCGCCGCGCTCCCGCGCAAAATCGACCGCGGCGCGCGCAAGCGCACGGCTGATCCCGCGGCGGCGAAAGCCCGTTCGCGTGACGAAGCAGGTGACGGCCCAGACGCTGTGGTCGCTCTTGTCCTCGGTCCGTCCCTCCCACGGGACGCGCGTCTTCAAGAGAAGTCGCGGATAGGCGTCGCGCGGCTCGACGGCGCACCAGCCGACAGGCTCGCCGTCGAGGTAGGCGACGAGGCCGGTCGTTGCCTTCGACCTCGGATGCCCGCAGTCGGTCTGCGCGCGGAAGCGGAAGGCGAGCTCGTCGGCGCCGACCGACGCCCACGACTCGCCGCGCTGCATCTTGTAGCGCTGGCAGTAGCAGCGCGACGGATCGCCGCGCGTGCCGAACACGGCCTGGAGGTCCTCCCAGCTCGCCTCGTTGGCGGGGACGATCGTGACCCCGGCCGTCGTCGCCGTGTCGGCCATGTGCGCAGCCTAGTGGGACGACGCCGATTACCCTGCCACGGTGCGCAGGATCCTCGTCACCGGGATGTCGGGGGCAGGCAAGACGACCGCGCTCGCGGAGCTCGAGCGGCTCGGCTTCGTAACCGTCGAGACGGACGAGGATCCGTGGAGCTTCTGGTCGGACGAGGCCGGCGGCTACGTGTGGAACGAGGAGCTGGTCCGTGAGCTACTCGCTCGCGAGCACGAGACGACGCTGTACGTCTCGGGAGCCGTGTCGAACCAAGGCCGGTTCTACCCGCACTTCGACGCCGTCGTGCTCCTGAGCGCGCCGGCCGACGTCCTCCTGAGCCGGATCGAAGGCCGCAGGACGAACGACTTCGGCAAGACGAGCGAGGAGCGCGACCGGATCATGAGCGACATCGCAGAAGTGGAGCCGCTCCTGCGGGCTACGTGCACGCACGAGATCGACACGACCGAGCCGGTTGCCACTGTCCTGGCGGAACTGGTCGCGATCGGCCGCCGGCCGTGACCTAGCATGCCGTCCATGCGCGAGCTGCAACAGGGTCTGTGGTGGTGGGAGGCCGTGCACCCCGAGTGGACGGCGGACGACGACGCCGCGGATAGCGACTGGGGACCCGGCGTCTCGTCGTACGCGGTCGATGACGGAGCGCGGCTCGTGCTCGTCGATCCGACCACCCCACCTGCGCCGATCCTCGACCTCGCCGGCGAGCGGGAGGCGATCATCGTCCTGACAAACCCGTGGCACGAGCGCGACGCTCGCAGCCTGGCGGAGACCCTCGGCGCGGCAGTGTTCGCACCGCCGCCCGACGACAGCGGCCGGGGTGTCCGGATGAAGGCGCAGCTGTTCGGTGCCGGCGACCGGCTGCCGTTCGGCGTCGAGGTGTTCCCCGGCCGGGAGCCGCCGTACGACGTCCTGCTCTTCTTCGAGAGCCACCGCGCGGTCGCGATCGGCGACACGCTGATCGACCGCGGCCACGGCATCGAGATCGTCGAGAGCTGGCTCGCCGAAGGCGACACGCGAGAGCAGATCGTCGAGGGGCTTCGTCCGCTGCTCGACCGTCCGATCGAGCATGTGCTGCCGACCCACGGCCCACCGACCGACCGGGCGGCGCTGGAGCGCGCGCTCTCCTGACGGCTGCGGTCGGCGCCCGGCCCCTGGTGCAGCGCGGGGCGACAACGTAGCGTTGCGCGGGTGAGGACGAGCAGCAGCGTGTGCGCGCAATGGTGACTCCGGATGACATCGGCCGGATCACCGTGTTCGCGGGTCTCGAGCCGTCCGATCGCGAACGACTCTGTCGCGTCGCGGGCGACGTCACGCTGAGCCCCGGCGAGTACGCGGCGCACGACGGCGATGAGCGGGCGCTCTTCGGCCTGCTCGACGGCCGGATCGAGGCCGTCAAGGTCGTCGACGGGATCGAGCGCGTCGTGGGCGAGCGCCGGCCGGGAGACATCTTCGGCGAGGTGCCGATCACGCTCGGCACGCTGTTCCCCGTCGGCTTTCGGGCCGCAGAGGCCTCGCGCGTCATCCGGATCGAGCCGCACGACTACCACGCGTTCGTCGCAGTGACGCCGGACATCGCGACCCAGGTGGGTCAGCTGGCAAGCCACCGGATCGGCGGAGCGGGTGGTCTGCAGGGCATCGCGGCAGCGCCCACTCGACCTCGCGCGATCGTGCTCGGGCACCGCTGGGATGCGTCCTGCGCCGAGCTCAGGCACTTCCTCGACCGCAACCAGGTCACGTTCAAATGGCTGCAGCCCGACGTGCCGGACGAGGCCGAGCAGTGGTGGGGCGCGTTGCCCTCCGACGGGGACTACCCGTCCATCCGCGTCGTCGACGGCAAGACGGTCGTCCGCCCGCAGCTGCGGCGGGTGGCGGAGCTGTTGGGCATCCCGACCGAGCCGGACGCCGCGCACTACGACACGGTGATCGTCGGCGCAGGGCCGGCCGGGCTCGCGGCGGCCGTGTACGGAGCGTCGGAGGGGCTCGAGACGATCGTCGTGGAGCGCGAGGCACCGGGTGGCCAGGCCGGCACCTCGTCTCGCATCGAGAACTATCTGGGCTTCCCGTCGGGCGTCTCCGGCGACGAGCTCGCGAGCCGCGCACTGCAGCAGGCGCGCAGGCTCGGCGCCGAGATCGTGGTCACGCGCTCGATCGCACGGATCGACGCCGCGACGCGGCACGTCCATCTCGACGGCGGGGACGTGCTGCGGGCGCGAACGATCATCCTCGCCTGTGGGGTGGCGTGGCGCCGCTTGTCGATCGACGGGTTCGACAGGCTCGCCGGGAAGGGGATCTTCTACGGCGCGGCGCGCAGCGAGGCAGCGAACACCCACGGCCTGGACGTGCACATCATCGGTGCGGGCAACTCGGCCGGCCAGGCGGCGCTGTTCTTCTCGTCGCATGCGCGGAGCGTGACCATCGTCTGCCGGGGCGAGACGCTCGCGAAGAGCATGTCGCGCTACCTCGTCGACCAGCTCGCGAGCCGGCCGAACATCCGTGTGCTGTTCCGGGCCGAGGTTGCGGCTGCGCACGGAGACACCTCACTCGAAGCGCTCGACGTCGTCGACAACGCGAGCGGCGAGACCGCTCGAGTGGAGTCGGGCGGGCTCTTCATCTTCATCGGTGCGGACGCGGAGACCGCCTGGCTGCCGTCGGAGATCGCACTCGATGTGAAGGGGTACGTGCTGACGGGCGGCGACGTCCGGGCCGCAGGGCTGTGGGAGCTCGATCGTGACCCGTACCTGCTCGAGACGAGCGTTCCCGGCATCTTCGCCTGCGGCGACGTCCGGTTCAGCCCCGTGAAACGCGTCGCGGCCGCTGTCGGCGAGGGCAGCATGGCGATCGCGTTCGTGCACCAGTACCTGCGCGACGCCGAACCGCTCGCCGAGCCCGCGTAGCTGCCCGTCGCGGGATCAGGAAACGGCGTCTTCGAGCAACGCGCGAGCGGCCTCCGCGTCTGCAGCGGCCACGAGGATCTCGCGCGGGCCTGCCGCCGTGAACTCCTCCAGCGACGACTCGATGCTCGAGGTGTCGCGATACGCGCACTTGATGCCGGACGAGCGAAGCAGCCCGCAGACGACCTGGGCCTCCGGCTCCCCCGACACCACCTTCACGACGACGACATCGCTTGGCTCCATGCCAGGAGGCTACTTCACTGCCGCGGGCGCGGCCGCTAGTGTCTCGCGCTCCGTTACCGAGGAGGACCGATGCCGGTCGAAGAAGCAAGCTCGGAAGAGACGCCCTACGGCCGCTACGTGACGTCGGACGGTTGGTTCGTTCTCAACCTGACTGACGCGCTCGCGGTGCGAAACGAGGAGAAGGGCGGCGCGCTGTATCCGATCGAGCCGCGGGAGGCGCGGTTCCGCGACTTCGGCGTCAATGTGCGGGTCCTGTCGCCCGGCCAGCCGAATGCGCTCTACCACGCGGAGACCGGGCAGGAGGGCTTTCTCGTGCTCTCGGGCGAGTGCACGCTGGTCGTCGAGGAGGAGGAGCGGACGCTGAGACAATGGGACTACTTCCACTGCCCATCGGAGACCCACCACATCATCGTCGGCGCCGACGGGCCGTGCGTCGTCCTCATGATCGGCGCGCGGCCGGAGGTGGAGACCTTGCACTACCCCGTGAGCGAGGTCGCCGCGAAGTACGGCGCCTCGGTCGCGAAGGAGACCCACGACGGCGACGAGGCGTACGCAGACTGGCCGGGCGACTATCGGCCGGTGCGGCTTCCGTGGCCGCTCGATTCCGGCTAGGAGGACGCCAACGCGCGCTCGAGAGCGGCCTTGTCGGTCGGACCGCCGTGTGTCGCGAGCACGTGCTCGACCGGGAGCGCGAGGAGCGGGCGCAGCCCCTCCGCGATCTGCTCACGCGTGACCCCGGGTCGCAGCCACCGCTCGTTGATCTCGAGGCCCCGGCCGAAGTCGACGAGCGTGTCGCCGGAGATCACCGCGCGCTGACTCTCGAACCAGAGCACGGTGTCGTTCGCCTTGTGTCCGGCGAAGACGTCGGCGCCGAACGGCAGCCTGTCCCCGGCTGCGTAAAGGCGGGCCTCGCCCTTCTGCTCACGGAGGAGCCAGACGACGTCGGGGCTGCCGTCGCCGGCCTGCTCGGCGGTCAGGCCGTACGTGTCCATCAGGTACTGCGCGCTGTCGGGCAGCGGTGTGTAGACCGGTGCCGCGAGCCGCTCGACCAGGCTCTCCGCGTCGCGCTCGTGCCACGGCGCGGTCAGCACGATCACCGGCTCGCGCCGGCCCGCGAGGTCGACGAGCTCACTCGGCACGGCCAGCGGATCGACGAGCAGCAACTGGTCGCCGTGGTCGATCGCGTACGACGACACGTGCTCGCTCCACGGCTCGGTCGACCGCCACTCCGGGTGTGGCGCCTCCCAGTGCCACAGGCCCGGGCGCAACTCACGCACGGCCCGATCCTACTTCGCCGCCTACAATCGACGGCTGGGCAACCGAGGAGGAACCCGGAATGGCGAAGAGCGAATCGCAGAGCGCGTCTCCAGCTCAGCTGATCGACGCGAGGATCGAGGAGCTGGACGACTGGCGGGGAGAAGTGCTCGGCCGGCTCCGCGCCCTCGTCAAGGACGCCGATCCCGACGTCGTCGAGGAGTGGAAGTGGAGAGGCGTCCCGGTCTGGTCGCACGACGGGATCATCTGCACGGGCGAGACCTACAAGAGCGTCGTGAAGATGACCTTCGCCAAGGGCGCAGCGCTGAAGGATCCTGCGGGACTCTTCAACTCCAGCCTGGAGGGAAACACACGGCGCGCCATCGACTTCCACGAGGGCGAGGAGATCGACGAAGAGGCGTTGAAGACACTCGTCCGCGCCGCCGTGACGCTGAACCGGTCGAAGGCCAAGAGCTAGCTCCGCCGGGCCGCGGAGCGTGCGACACGCCCGATGCGGCGTCACCCGGCGCCTGCTCGATGACGTCGCTTAGGCTCACGTCATGACAGACAACGCGGTGGATGGGTTGATTGCATCGGTCCTCGTGCTGTCGACCCTGGGAATCGCGGTCGTTCTGAGCGGCTGCAGCAGCGGAGACGACGCCCGCGTTGCACGAAACACGACCGTCGCAGCCGAAGCCCCGATCGACCGAGTCGTCAACGTCGACGGTGAGCGTGGCCTGTATCTGAGGTGCTCGGGCACCGGCTCTCCCACGGTTGTGTTGGAGGGCGGCGACGAGGACACGAGCGACTCGTACGCGTTTGCTGAGAGCCGCCTGGCGGCGATGACGAGAACGTGCGTCTATGACCGGGCCAATCTTGGCCGTAGCGATCCCGCGCCGGGCCCGCGCGGCTTCACCGACCTCGTGGAGGATCTGGATCGTCTGCTCGTCAAGGCCCGGGTCCCGGAGCCGTACGTCCTCGTCGGGACCTCCGGTGGTGGATACATCGCCGCGGGCTACGCCGTCGCCCACCCGACACAGATTGCGGGGATGGCCTTCATCGAGGTTCCCACACCGTTCCGTGACCCACCGCCGCCGATCATCGAAGAGACGAAGTGGAACCACCCCTCGAACGTCGAACGGCGCGACTATCTGCAGGTCGAGAAGGACGCTTGGGCGGCACGAAAGACCGTTGGTGACATTCCGATCACCATCGTCAGCAACGCCTACAGCGACGACGAGATCGCGACGGCGTCGTTCCCCTCCGAGCGGAGAGGAATGCGATCGAACGTCCGGGATCAACGAGGTTGGCTGATGCTCAGCCCTCGGGCAACGCAGACCATCGTCCATACCGGCCACGCCGTGGAGGAAGCGGACCCGGAGCTCGTGATCAAGGTGATCCTCGACGTGGTCGAGGCCGCGAAGAACCGGTAACAACGCTCACCCCGGATCGGGGAGCCTGTCAGGGCGCTCGCCCACGGTTGAGCCGTGGTTCGAACCGACTGAACCTCGGAGAGTCCCGCACGATCCAGTGGTCGTAGGATTCGCGCCCGATGGCACGCTTCGGAGAGCACGCGGTGTGGTTCAGCTTCACGTCGGATCGTTTCGACCACTCCTCGGAGCTGCCCCCCGAAGCCAATGCCGGCAATCGGTTCTACGGGCGGGATGTTGCGTCGTTCATCACCGCCGGGCTGACCGAGCGCGGGCTCGACGCCTCGTTCTTCGACGAGGACTGGGGCTGGCAAGTCCACGCGGGACGTCCCGATGAGTCGGTACTCGAGATCTCCATCTACCACCACCCTGAGGGGAATCCCGCCACAGAGGACGACTGGGCGCTGATGGTGCGGTCGCTGCGCAAGGAACGCAAGCTGGGGATCTCGCGCTTCCGCGAGCTCGAGGTCGACGCCGATGCGGTCTCGACGCTGGAGGATGTCTTTCGTGAGGCCGCCGTCGCGCTCAGAGAGACGGAGCCGGTGGCCTAGATGTGCGCCAGGACGCAGTCGAGCGGCCGCGGGACCCGCTCGAGGTCGAGTGCCTCCACCAGGAGCACGGCGTACCGCTGCTTGCGATTCCACATGAAGCCGTGCAGCTGTTCCTCGAGCGGCCGGGAGCGGTGCGCAGGTTGCTTCTGGTAGGTCCGGAACGCGCGCAACTCGCCCTGCTCCGCGAGCACGCGCTCCATTCCCTCCGGCCCCACAGCCCGCGTCAGCTCGTCCTCGAGGTCGAGCGAGCAAGCATAGAACCCGATGCGCTCGAGCCCACCGCGGTCGTCGCACCCCAACGCGCGCAGGAAATACCGCTCCTCCCCCACGTCGTAGAGCCCCGCGAGTCGGACGTCGCGGTACTGCCCGAGAACGCGCGGCAGGTTTCCGTAGCCCCCCATCGGCACGACTGCGACGCCCTCCGCCTGGAGGTCGCGGCCGCGGCGACGCGCGAGTGTCTCGACAGCGCGGCAGTCGCTCGTGCCCTCGACGAGCACCACTCCGCGCAGCTGCATGACTGCATCAGATCAGGTCGACGACGAGCGGCGGTGTCGATCTCTTCACGTCATGGTGCAAGCTCGATCGCGAACACGACGGTCCTGGAAAATGTCGTGCCGTCGATCTGCGCTCCGTAACAGCCCGACGTGAGTGCCCGAACCGCAGTCGGTATCCCTCGCGAGTACCTCGGCTGTCCGGACCAGCTCACCGTGGTGTAGGGCTCGATCCGCAGCTCGTCCTTTGGCACCCGTGTGCCGTTGAAGCCGAGCCAGCCGACGCCGTCAAGCCGCTTGCCGCGGATGAGAACACGACCGCGGTAGCTGGGAGCGACGTACCAGAACACCTTCTCGCCTTGCCACGGTCCCCCGTACTGCGTGTCCTTCGAGGCGTTCACGAGCCCTGAGGTTGCGCCGAGGCCCGGATAGACCGGGCCCGGCCCGATCCCGCTTGCGCCGAAGATGCGCACACGCCCCCAGGGAACACGGCGGTCGACCATGCTCACCGGGCAACGCGCTCCGGGGACAAGGGTCGGCAGATGAAGCGGCCGCCGCAGGGCGGTCCACGGCACGTGATCCGAAGCGGCCGAAGGGGTAGCAGCGAGTGCGATCAGCAGCGCGGCTCCGACCTGCAGGCATACGACACGGCGGCGACCCATCGACCCAATCACCTCCGTGCAGACCTTAGTACGCTCGGCTCGTGCCTGATCCGAGGGCAGAGAGTCATTCCGCGTTCCCGCAGGCGAGCGTCGCCATCACCTCTACGTCTCGCCAACCGACAGCGGGGAACTGCGAGCGCAGCTCGCGTTCCGTGATCGACTTCGGGAGAGCCCAGCACTCCAGGCCGAGCACGAAGCGCTCAAACGAGAGCTCGCAGTGCGATTCCGTGACGACCGAATGGCATACACGGACGCCAAGAGCGACTTCGTCGTCGCGGCGAGCGGGCCGTAAGCCCGGAACTGCCTTGTCGGCCTACTGCTCGAAGCGACTCGTCGCGTCACGATTGCGGTCGTATCGTCTCGTGAGCGGAAACGGCGGCAACCAGGACTCTCGACGGACGATCCAGCTTTCGTACGTCGGCATCAGTTGGTCGGGGGCATCCAAGGATCCGAGGTGCACTTCGATTTCGTCTGCGCTGCGCGAGAAGACGGATGAGCCGCACTGCGGACAGAAAAACCTCCCGGCGTAGTCGCGAGTTTCGCCGTCGATCGTCACCGCATCCTGAGGGAACACCGCCGAGGCGTGAAAGAGCGCCCCGTGATGCTTGCGGCAGTCGAGACAGTGACAGAGGCCGACCCGGTATGGGAGTCCCGACGCCACAATCCGGACGTTGCCGCAGAGGCAACCGCCGGTGAATGGGTCCATGCTGTGTCTCCTCCAAATCGAGCGGTCCGGAATGGGTACAAACGAACTGCACTGTAAGGGCTGAGGTCGCAGACGCCTCGCCTGGGCGAGTGTCAGGTCACACACAACCGACGGACCAACGAGAGTCTTGAACGAAATCCGGGAGGCGGTGTCGGATCGGCGCAGAGGCGTTCGTTGTAGGGATGAGCGGCCGCCCACGAGGGGCGCGCCCCCCAACCAAAGGAGATGATCCGAAATGCGGTACCTGGTTTCCGTGATCGACGATGGCACCGGCTTGGCCACCCCGACCGAGGAGGCCGACATCGACGCGTTCAACGACCGGCTCCGGGCCGAGGGTCACTGGGTCTTCGCCGGCGGCCTCGGCTCGCCCGACCCGGCCACCGTCATCGACAACCGGAACGGGGAGGCGGTGTTCACAGACGGGCCATTCGTGGAGTCGAAGGAGTACCTGGCCGGCTTCTGGATCATCGAGGCCCCCGATCTCGACGTGGCGCTGAAGCTCGCCGCCGAGGGATCGAAGCACTGCAATCGGAAGGTCGAGGTGCGGCCGTTCCTGTAGTGAACGCGACCGACGTTCAGGAAGCGATCACCCGCGCGCACAACGAGGAGTGGGCGCGGGTGGTCGCCTCCCTGACCAGGCGGTTCGGTGACCTCGACATCGCCGAGGAGGCGGCAGCCGAAGCGTTCGCGACGGCTGTCGGGCGGTGGCCGGCCGACGGCGTGCCTCCCAACCCCGGCGCCTGGCTGACGACCACCGCCAACCGCAAGGCGATCGACCGGATCCGCCGCGAGCACAAACGCGACGACAAGCAGAGGGAGGCTCAGATGTCCTACGACGACGACGACCAGCTCGATCCTCCCGGCGCCATCGCCGACGAGCGGCTCCGGTTGATCTTCACCTGCTGTCACCCCGCGCTCGCGATGGAGAGCCGCGTGGCGCTGACGCTGCGCATGGTCGGCGGTCTGACCATGCCGGAGATCGCGCGTGCCTTCCTGGTGCAGGAGACCGCCATGGGGCAGCGGATCACCCGCGCGAAGGCCAAGATCAAGGCGGCTCGCATCCCGTATCGGGTGCCGTCCGCGGAGGATCTCCCGGCACGCGTCTCCGGTGTGCTCGCCGTTCTCTTCCTCGTCTTCAACGAGGGCTACCTGGCGACCGGCCCCGACACCGATCCCGTCCGTCACGACTTGACCGCCGAGGCGATTCGGCTGACCCGCCTGATCCGTACCCTCATGCCCCAGGACGGTGAGGTGGCCGGGCTGCTGGCGCTGATGCTCCTCACCGAGGCCCGCCGCACCGCCCGCGTGTCGGCAAGCGGCGAGCTGATCCCTCTCGACGAACAGGACCGCGGGGCCTGGGACGCGGCGCTGGTCGCCGAGGGTCATCGGCTGGTGCGCGAGCGACTGGCTGCCGGAGTGGCTCCGGGTCGCTACCAGATCCTCGCAGCGATCAACGCCGTGCACACGTCCGCCCGCGACGCGCGCGACACCGACTGGTCGCAGGTCGTGGCCCTCTACGACCAGCTCGTCGATCTCGACCCCTCGCCGATCATCGCCCTCAACCGGGCCGTCGCGGTCGCCGAGCTCGACGGCCCGCAGGTGGCACTGGCGGGCGTCGACCGGCTCGAAGACGAGTTGGCCGGCTATCACGCCTTCCATGCGACTCGCGCCGAGCTGCTGCGCCGGCTGGGCTGCGGTCAGAAGTCGCGCGCGGCGTACGACAAAGCCATCGAGCTGGCGGGCAACACCGCCGAGACCGCCTACCTGACACGCCGCCGCGACCAGCTGGGGTACTCCTGGAGACGTGACGTCTGGACCTGGCCGGAGCCGATGAATTTACGGTGGCCTGTCAGTCTCTACCGCGTTCCGGGTCCGCACACCGCCGAGATCGGTCTGGCCCGCCACATGACTCCAGGAGGCACCATGAAGCTTCTTCTCACGTCCAGCGGCATCCGCAACACGAGCATTCACGACGCGCTCGTCGACCTGCTGGGCAAGCCGATTGCCGAGTCCAGCGCGCTCTGCATCCCCACCGGGGTGCAGCCGTTCCCCGGCGGGCCTGCACACGTCTACGGGTTCATCAGCGGAACGCTCGGCGGCCCCATGTGCGGCCTGGGTTGGAAATCGTTGGGAGTGCTCGAGCTCACCGCGCTTCCGAGCATCAAAAGGGAGTACTGGGTTCCAGCGGTCCAGGAAATCGACGCTCTGCTGGTGTGGGGCGGCAGCCCCTTGTATCTGTGTTACTGGATGCGGCAGTCCGGACTGGCCGACCTCTTGCCGTCGCTGCGGCGCGAGACCGTCTATGTCGGCACGAGCGGCGGTGCCATGGTCGCGACTCCCGACTTCGGAGGAGCGACCTACGACGACAGCGATCCGCTCACCGGCAGCGACAGACGCGCTGGGACTGGTCGATTTCTCGTTGTATCCGCACCTGGAGCGCGAGGACATGCCGGACACGTCCCTGGCCAACATCGAACAATGGGCCGCCGGGTTGTCAGTGCCTGCGTACGCGATTGACGACCAGACCGCCATCAAGGTGGTCGACGGCACCGCCGAAGTCGTCTCCGAAGGGAACTGGAAGCTGTTCACCCCCAGCCCGGAAGCACGCTGATCGGCTCCGGAGATACGCGCCCGATCCCACGCAACGCTGGTTTGCCACTCGTCGACCGGGAGCTCCTTCTGGACTGAGCGAGTGTCGCGTACTGCACCCTGAGCGGCCATGAGCGTGCGCCTGAGAGGTACGGCTATTCCTCGCTGACGACGTACGCGCGTACAGGGAACGTCGCGCCGCCCACCCAAGAGATCGGCACCGCGTGGAGGCGCCCGCGATCGGACTCGACCGCGGCCAGGTTCGTCATGTGCTCGCAAATGGGGATGCCCGCGCCCAGCAGCGTCGTGTGCGCCGGCCGAGACTTGTCGGCGATGTCGTCGATGTTCAACGAGTCGATCCCGACGAAAGCCGCCCCGGCTTCGACGAGCGCCTCGCACGCGTCGGCGGTCAGGTACGGATTCTCGCTGAAATAGCTGTCCGTGCCCCAGTGGCGTGAGAAGTCAGTGCGGACGAGGACCGCCTTGCCGCGCACGTCGCCCACGGGCAGGTCGGCGGGCCCAATCGCGCGCTCGCTACCGGTCGCATCAGCGACCACGACAGCAAGGTCGGCTAGCTGTTCGAGCGGCAAGCCGGCAAGGTCCACGCCATCCCGAAACCGGTGCCGAGGCGAATCGACATACGTACCAGTGTTGCCGCACAGGTGCAGCGAAGCGATCAGGAACTCCGACTTGCCCTCGTACACGGCCGCGTCGTAGTTGTTGATCACCTCGACCACCGGCGTCGGCAGAGGCCGATACGTCTCCATGCCCTCGACCACCGTGTGACTCACGTCGATGAAGCGTCCCATAGCGGTCGCCGGCAATGATAGTGGCGAGGCGCTACCCAGTACTTGCTGACTCAAACAGCCGAGCCGACTGCCTCCCGGTCCTTCTTCGCCGCATCGATCAGCTTCTGCGCGATGTGCGCCGGCACCTCTTCGTAGCGCACGAACTGCATGTGGTAGTCACCCCGTCCGCCGGTGAGCGAGACCAGCGCCTGGTTGTACGTGAGCACCTCGGCCATCGGCACCTCGGCCTTGATCGTCGTCATGCCGCCCTTGGGCTCCATGCCGTGCAGCCGGCCGCGCCGTGAGTTGAGGTCGCCGTTGATCGCGCCCACGGATTCGTCCGGCACCGTCACCTCGAGCTCCATGATCGGCTCGAGCAATGTCGGCTCGGCGCGCTCGTAGGCCGTCCGGAACGCCATCGAGCCGGCGATCTTGAACGCCATTTCCGACGAGTCGACGTTGTGGTAGCTGCCGTCGACGAGCGTGACACGCACGCCCTGCACCGGGGCGCCCGCGAGCTCGCCGTGCTGCAACGCCTCCTGGATCCCCTTGTCGACCGCCGGCCGGAAGCTCTGCGGGATGACGCCGCCGACGATCTTGTCGACGAACTCGTAGCCGACGTGGTCGTCGAGCGGCTCGAGCACGATATGGCAGTCGCCGAACTGGCCGCGGCCGCCCGTCTGCTTCTTGTACCGCCCTTGTGCGCGCGCCTGCCCCTTGATCGTCTCGACGTACGGGACACGCGGCTGGTGCAGCTCCATCTCGACCCCGAAGCGACGCTTCGCGCGCTCGACGGCGACCTCGACGTGGATCTGGCTCATGCCGGACAGCAGCTCCTCCCCGGTCTGCGGGTCGCGCCGCAGGCGCAGCGTCGGATCCTCCTCGCCGAGCCGCCGCATCGCCTGGGCGACTTTGTCCTCGTCGCCCTTCGTCTTCGGCGTCACGGCGAAGCTCATCACGGGATCGGGGAAGCCGAGCTCGGGCGGCTCGAGGTCGTGCTCCGCATCGACGAGCACGTCGCCCGTCTGGACGTCTTTCAGCTTCGCGACCGCCCCGATGTCGCCGGGGCCGAAGCCGTCGCTCTTCTCGTGGTCCTTGCCCTGCATGAGCATCAGCGAGCCGAGCCGCTCCTTCGAGTGGTCACGGTGGTTGACGAGCGTCGTGTCGCTCTTCACCTCGCCCGCATACACGCGGAAGACGTTGATCCGGCCGGCAAACGGGTCGGCGACGGTCTTGAACACGAAGGCGGCGACAGTCGCGTCGGTGTCGATCGGCGAGCCCTTCTTGGCCGGGCTCGGAACGCCCTCGACGATCAGGTCGAGCAGCGCGTGCGTGCCGAGGTTCTTCGTCGCGACGCCGCAGGCGACCGGGTAGATCTCGTCGCGCGTCACGGCGTTCTTGAGCGCAGCCGCGATGTCGGTGTCGGGGATCTCCTCGCCCGCAAGGTAGCGCTCCATCAACGCCTCGTCGGTCTCGACGACGGCATCGAGCAGCTTCGTGCGGTACTCCTCGACGGTGGCGGCCAGCTCGGCGGGGATCGCGACGGGATCTCCCTCGCGCTCGCCCGACGGATCCATGTAGGCGCAGTTGTGCAGCAGGTCGACGACCCCGGTCAGCTCGTGCTCGCTGCCGATCGGAAGGTGGATTGCGATGCAGCGGCTCGAGAGCTGCTCCTGCACCGAGGCGAGCACGCGGTAGAAGTCTGCGCGTTCGCGGTCGAGCATGTTGACGAAGACGACGCGCGAGAGCTCGAGCTCCTCCGCGCGATCCCAGACGCGCGAGGTGTTCACTTCGACGCCCATCACGCCGGAGACGACGACCAGCGCGCCCTCGACCACGCGCAGCGAGGCGACGGTGTCGGCCTGGAAGCCCGAGTCGCCCGGGGTGTCGATCAGGTTCAGCTTCCGGCCCTGCCACTCGCAGTTGCAGAGCGAGGCCGAGAGCGACATCGAGCGGCGCTGCTCGTCCTCCTCCCAGTCTGCGACGGTGCTGCCCGCCTCGATCGTGCCCAGCCTGTTCGTCTTTCCCGCCTGGAAGAGCAAGGCCTCGACGAGCGAGGTCTTCCCTGTACCGCGATGGCCGACGACGGCGACGTTGCGGATCTTCCCGGCTTCGATGGGCATCGAGTCCTCCTGAGGTGTGGGTGCCGGAATCCTACGCCGTGACGGCGGAGGCGGCGCGCATGCGAACGAGCCCGGCGAGGCACACGGCGGTGAAGGCAGCTGCGACGACGCCGGCGAACCACGGCACGCCGCGGTCGCTGCCGGCGAGGACGCCGTGGAGCGACGCGCACGCCCAGACCGCGAGCGTCAGGTAGTGCGCCTTGCGCCAGACCGTGTAGGGGATCTGCGTGCGGAAGAGGTTCGTCAGCCCGACCGCCGCCATCAGCTCCGCGGCGGTGACGCCGAGCCCGACCGCGAACGGCCGGTAGCTCGACGTGAACGGCACGAGCATCTGGCCGAGCGAGATGGGTACGACGCGGTCGAGGAGGAGCGATGCGCCGTGGAGCGTGATGAAGATCCCGGTGAGGATCGCGAGGAAGCGGTGCACCTCCTCGACCGCGAAGCGGGGCCACGTGAAGCGCGCGCGTGCCGACATCAGCACGCCGAGGATCACCGAGCCGGACAGGAGCAGGTAGGCGACGAGACCGGCGGAGCGCGCGAAGTACCAGACGGTCGGCGACATTAGATGGTTGGACTAAGCCGCCTGCCGGTCGGGCGCCGATTGCTGCCAGGTCTGCGTCAAATGGACTGCGCCGTGATGGTCGACAAAGCGTCCCGCGAGGCCGCGACGGTCGAGCCAGGATGGCCCGGCGTGCCCTAGGAGGAGGGCGGCCTTCGCGGCGACATCGGCCGCGACGCAGTCTTGGGCGGCCACGGTGACGTCGCGCCAGGGTGTGCGCGCCGGTCGTCCGGTGGCCGGGTCGATGAGGTGGTGCTGCAGCTCGCCGCCGCGGCGCCAGATCCGCTTCGCGACGCTGCTCGTCGCGAGCCCGCCGCGGTCGAGCCGAATCGCCCCGCCGCCGGGCAGGCCGACGACCAGCGGCACCGTGGTCGCGACGTCGCCGCCGGCGGAGACCCAGCCGCGGCCGACCAGCGCGAGCCCGTCGTCGACGGTCTTGCCCTTGACGACGCCGTTCAGGTCGAGCACCACGGGCTCGGTGCGCAGGAGCATCCGCCCGCGCAGACGGAGCGAGAGCAAGGAAGGAACCGGCACCGGCTCGACCGCGTCGCCGTCGGGGAGAAGTGCGGCGAAGTCGCGGTCGTAGCCGGCGCCCACCAGTGCGCCACCGGCGGCAGGGGTCACCAGGCCGCCGGTGGCGTGAGCTGCGTCGAGCGCCAGTGAGAGCATCGACGCGAGCTCCTCCGAGATCAGCGTCACGCCGAAGGGGTGAGCGTTGACGCGGTTCAACTCGGAGCTGACGTGAAAGCGGCTGAAGCGGCGGTCGCGTTCCTCGAAGAGCCGCTGCACCTCGTGCAGGCGGCCCGGCGAAGAGACGAGCACGTCGCAGCCCATGGAGCGAAAGCCGGTCATGACCCACCGCTCTGCACGGAGGGTGCGGCCCCGTAGGACGGCGGAGACCGAGCTCGAGCCGAATCCGTCGAAGGAGTCGCTGCTCTCGACGTCGCCGTAGGGGTCGTCGGAGCTCGTGACGGCGGAGGAGTCGGTCGCGGTCGAGACGTTGCCCGTGCTGGTGCCCGGGTGTGCCGCCCGCGCCGCGAACGCGAAGACGGCGAAGGCTGCTGCTGCGGTGATCGCCGACCCCGTAGCGGACGACCGTCAGCCGGCGGCGGGCAGTCTCGATGCGGGAGGGCTGGGCCATGTGGCACCCAAGTGGATCAATCGCGCCTAAGAGCACCCTGAGAGATCCCTCGGGGTTCGCTTAGACCGAAGAGCCGTGTCCCGGGGTCTGACCCCGAGCCGACTGCGCTCCCAAGGTGAAGGTTCGAGACTCGCCCGAGGGGATCCACACTGCACGAAACGCGAAGCCAAATCAGCTCTTTTTTGAGGTCTAGCGAAATTCTCCGGGGAGAGCTCGAAGAGGTCGGCGACCTGAAGGTCGAGCTCCTCGACCGCGCCGGGTCCGACCATGCGGGCCGCCACCGCCTCGGCCAGCTTCGGGCGCAGCCTGCCGATACCAGGCCCCAGCTCGGCGCGCGCTTCGAGTCCCCTCGGTTCGGCTCTGTGTGTCATCTGGATCGACCATCGAGCCGGATCGTCCACGGCTCCGATCGTCTCGTCGTGGAGGTGCGTCTCGCTCCAGGGATCGCGTGCAAAGGTTGCGCGAGCGGCGTCCTCCGACTCGGCCTCGACAGCGTGCACGACGCGGTGCTCGTCCGCGAGCGGCCCGCCGAGGACGATGAAGCCGTCCTCGACGAGCCCGTCCATGAACGCTGCGTGGAGCGGCCAGTCCACCTGTTGCTCGAGCGGCCGCGACGGGTCCCACTTCGGGCCGGCACGTCGGACCGTGACGAGGAAGGCGGGCATCTGCGGCTCAGCCGGCCGTCGCGGCCACGGCCGTCTTGGCACGTTCGGCCATCTCCTGCGGCGGAACGTCCTCGACGTGAGTCCCGATGACCAGACGTGCCGAACGGGTCCTTGATCGTCCCGAAGCGGTCGCCCCCGAACTTGTCTTCGACGTCCTCGGTGATCGTGGCGCCCTTGTCCACCGCCTTCTTCACGACAGCGTCGACGTCCTCGACGTACATGACGATGGCGGCGGTCGTGAAGCGGCGGCGCTCGGCGGCGTCGTCGACGCGTGCGGGAAGGGATCGGCGAGCATCACGACCGAGTCGCCGATCTCGAGCTCGGCGTCGCCGATCTTGCCATCCGGGCCGTCCATGCGCGCGCGCTCTTTGGCGCCGAACGCCTTGGTGTAGTACTCGATCGCCTCGGCCGCATCGTCCACGGCGAGGTACGGGATGAGCGTGTGGTAGCCCTCGGGTACCGGCTGCACGGACATTGAGTCCTCCCTCCGTCGCGATTGGCGGTGCGGACGCTAGCGGGCATTCCCGACACCTTCTGTCGTGTTCGTGAAATAGTTTTGCCGCGTGCGTGCAAGCCGTCTCGTCTCGTTCCTGCTCCTCCTGCAGACCCGTGGGCGACTCAACGCAATCGAGCTCGCCGAGCTGCTCGGGGTGTCGGAGCGGACGGTGCAGCGCGGACGCGCAGGCCCTCGCGGAAGCCGGCGTTAAAA
>CAVOSR010000002.1:0-229093 GCA_963698925.1 uncultured Actinomycetes bacterium
CATGCGGCGAGCTGATAGCCGACGAGCGACAGCGCGGTGTCGAAGAGGGCGACGCTGACGTCGCGGCCGCGGCCCGTCGTGGGCCGCTCGAGCAGCGCCGCGACGATCCCCAGCGCGGCCCAGACGCCGGTCCCGATGTCGATCACCGAGGCTCCGACCCGCACGCCCGGCCGGTCGGGCTCACCGGTGATGCTGACGAGGCCCGCGAATGCCTGCATCAGCGGGTCGTAGCCGGGGCTGCCCGCGAGCGGCCCGGTCGGGCCGAACGCCTCGATCGAGCAGTAGACGAGCCCGGGGTGCCGCGCGCGCAGCTCCTCGCTGCCGAGGCCGTGGCGCTCGGCTGAGCCGGCGCGCATCGACTGCACGACGACGTCGGCCCCTGCGATCAGCCGCAGCAGCGCGTCCTTCCCCCGCTCGTCCGTGAAGTCGAGCGCCAGCGAGCGCTTCGAGCGGTTCGCGGCGAAGAACATGACGCTGCCGCCCGGGAAGAACCTCGGCCCCCATTCGCGTGCTTCGTCGCCGCGCCCCGGATGCTCGACCTTCACGACCTCGGCGCCGAGCCCGCCGAGGATCTCCGTGCAGGTTGGCCCTGCGAGCGACGACGTCAGGTCGACCACGCGAATCCCGTGCAGCGGCTGAAAGCTCACGCGCCCGAGGCTACCCATAGGATCGCCGACGAAGACGCGTACGGCAGAGCCGCAAACCTGGAGGCACGATGAAGCTCGGTATGAACATGCTCCTCTGGTCGACCGACGTCACGGGGCCGGAGTACCTGCCGGTGTTCGAGCAGCTGCGCGACATCGGCTACCAGGGCATCGAAGTGCCGATCTTCGACACCTCACCCGCGGCCGTCGCGGGCTACGAGCTGCTGGGCGAGCAGCTCGCCGGCCTCGGCCTGGAGGCGCTCGGCGTCGGTGCGCGCTCCGGCGACGACAGCCCGATCAGCCCAGAGCGCGCAGTGCGCGAGCGAGGGCTGCAGGCGACCAACGCCGCCGTCGACATCTGCGCCGCGCTCGGGGCGAAGATGATCTGCGGGCCGCTGGGGGCGCCGCTCGGCTACTTCACGGGCACCGGCCCGACGGAGGAGGAGCGGAAGCACGCGGTCGAGAGCCTGCGCGCAGCCGCCGAGCATGCCGCGACACGCGACGTGACGATCGTCGTCGAGTACCTGAACCGCTTCGAGATGTACCTGATCAACTGCGCCGCCGACGCGGCCGCGCTCGTACGCGAGGTCGACCACCCCAACTGTCGGTTGATGTACGACACCTTCCACGCGCACATCGAGGAGAAGGATCCGCGCGCGGCGCTGCAGGAGTGCAAGGACGTGCTGGTGCACTTCCATGCCTCCGAGAACGACCGCGGCACGCCCGGGACGGGGCAGGTGGCGTGGGACGAGACCTTCGCCGGGCTGAAGGAGATCGGCTACGACGGGTGGATCGTGATCGAGGCGTTCGGCGACGCACTGCCCGACCTCGCGGCGGCCACGAAGATCTGGCGGCGCATGTTCGAGAGCGAGGATCAATTGGCGCGTGACGGCGCCGCGTTCATCCGCGACCGCTGGAGCAGCGTCGCGGCCTAGCCGCCTTTGAATACGGTCGCGTGATGCGGATTGCGCTCTTCGTGACGTGCCTCGGCGACACGCTCTACCCGGAGACGGGCAGAGCGACGGTCGGGCTCCTGGAACGGCTCGGGCACGAGGTCGTGTTCCCCGAGGAGCAGACGTGCTGCGGCCAGATGCACGCGAACAGCGGCTATCGCGACGATGCGATCGCGCTCGCCGAGCGGTTCGCACGGATCTTCGCCGGCTACGACGCCGTCGTCTCGCCGTCGTCGTCGTGCGTCGGCCACGTGCGGGAGCACGCACCGGCACTAGCAGCGCGCGTGTTCGAGCTGTCGGAACTGCTCGTGCATCGGCTCGGCATCGAGGACGTGGGCGCTTCCTTCCCGCACCGCGTCGCCTACCATCCGACCTGTCACTCGCTGCGCGTGACGAAGGTGGGCGACGCGCCGCTGCGCCTGCTGCGCCACGTGCGGGGGCTCGAGCTCGTGCCGCTCGAGCGCGCAGAGGAATGCTGCGGCTTCGGCGGCACCTTCGCCGTCAAGAACGCCGAGACGTCGGCGGCGATCCTCGCCGACAAGTGCGATGCCGTCGAGGCGAGCGGCGCCGAGTTCTGTACCGCGGTCGACGGGTCGTGCCTGCTCCAGATCGGCGGCGGGCTCGCCCGTCGGCCGGGTGGCATTCGCGTGCTGCACCTCGCCGAGATCCTCGCCTCGACCGAGGCCGCGTGAGGATCGCGCCGTTTCCCGAGTCGGCCGAGCGCGAGCTGAAGAACGTCCAGCTGCGCTCGAACCTGCGCGCGGCGACGGACACGATCCAGCTCAAGCGCGCGCGAGTCGTGGCGGAGGTGCCGGACTGGGAGGAGCTGCGCGACGCGGGACGCGCGATCAAGGCGGACGTGCTCGCTCGGCTCGACGAGTACCTCGTGCAGTTCGAGTCGGCGGTGACCGCCGGCGGCGGGCACGTGCACTGGGCTCGGGACGCGACCGAGGCGGGGGCGATCGTGACGAAGATCGCGCGGGCGCACGAGGTCGACGAGGTTGTGAAGGTCAAGTCGCTGACGACGGACGAGATTCACCTCAACGACGTGCTCGCTGCCGCGGGCATCCGTGCCGTCGAGACGGACTTCGCCGAGCTGATCCTGCAGCTCGACGGTGACTGGTCATCGCACATCCTCGTGCCCGCGATCCATCGCAACCGGCGTGAGATCCGCGACCTCTTCGCTCGGACGATCGCGCCCGGCATCACCTCGGACGACCCCGCCGACCTGGCCGAGGCGTCGCGCGTGTACTTACGCGAGCTCTTTCTACGCGCCAAGCTCGGAGTCAGCGGCGCCAACTTCGGTGTCGCCGAGACCGGCACGGTCTGCGTCGTCGAGTCGGAGGGCAACGGGCGCATGTGCACCACGATGCCACCGGTGCTCGTCTCGATCCTCGGCATCGAGAAGCTCGTGCCGCGCCTGGACGACCTCGAGGTCTTCCTGCAGCTGCTGCCGCGCTCGTCGACCGGCGAGCGGATGAACCCGTACACGTCGCTCTGGACCGGTGTGACCGCGGGTGACGGGCCGCAGGAGCTGCACGTCGTGCTGCTCGACAACGGGCGCACGCGCGTGCTCCAGGACGAGGTCGGCCGTCAGGCGCTGCACTGCATCCGCTGCAGTGCGTGCCTGAACGTGTGCCCGGTGTACACCCGCACGGGCGGGCACGCGTACGGCACGGTGTACCCCGGCCCGATCGGCGCGATTCTGACGCCGCAGCTGGTCGGGATCGAGAACGCGTCGTCGCTGCCGTACGCCTCGACGCTCTGCGGCGCCTGCTACGAGGTGTGCCCGGTCAAGATCGACATCCCGCGGGTGCTCCTGCACCTGCGGGCAGAGGCGGTACGCGCGCGCGGTCTCTCGGCCGAGTCGGTCGTGATGCGCGTTGCCGCGTGGGTGTTCCGCGGCCCTCGCCGTCTCGCATTCGCGCAGCGCCTCGCGCGGCTCGCGCAGCTGCCGTTCGCACGCCGCGGCAGCCTGCGCCGCCTGCCGCCGCCGCTCTCCGGCTGGACGCGCTCGCGCCACCTGAAAGCGGTGGCCCCGACAAGCTTTCGCAGGTGGTGGGGCCGGCGATGAGCGACGCACGCGCCGAGGTGCTTGCGCGGATCGCGGCGATCCCCCGGGAGGTCGCGCCCGAGGCGCCGCGCGCCTACCGCGTCGCCGGAACCCTTCCGCCGGATGAGGTTCTCGAGCTCTTCTGCGCACGGGTTGCCGACTATCGCGCAGAGGTCGTGCGCGTCCCTGCGGCCTCCGTCGGCGGGGAGATCGAGCGCGTGCTCGCGTCGCACGCCGCGACCCGCGTCGGCATTCCGTCCGGTCTCCGTGCCGGGTGGCGCCCGCCAGGCTGCACGCTCGTCCCCGAGGAGACGCTCGACACCGCGGGCTTCGACACGCTCGACGGCGCGCTCACCGGCAGCACGGTGGCGATCGCCGAGACGGGCACGATCGTGCTCGCCTGCGGCCCCGAGGAAGGACGACGGGCGCTGACGCTCGTGCCCGACCTGCACGTCTGCGTGGTCGAGCGCGGCGACATCGTCGAGCTCGTGCCCGAGGCGATGCGCCGTGTCGGCGAGCTCGTACGGGCAGAACGACGTCCGCTGACGCTCGTCTCGGGGCCGTCCGCCACCTCCGACATCGAGCTCAGCCGCGTGGAGGGCGTGCACGGCCCGCGTCGGCTCGTCGTGATCGTCGCCGAGTGAGGGTGCGCGGCGGGCCGCGCACCCCCTGACCGGCCTACCGCCTGCCGCGCGGCGCCGCGTTGCGCCGTGGCAGGGACATCTGAGCGACGAGCAGGGCAACCTCCGCCCAGTCGATGCAGAGCGGCCTGCAGCCCGTCGTCAGCCCCGAGGCTCGCGAGGTGCTCGTTGCGGGCCTCTTCGATCAGGTCGCGGATGCCGACCGAACGCGCGGCCAGCGCCGCCTCGTCGCGCAGGCCGTCCGCGAGCAGCGACGCGACGCCCGCCAGCTCCCGCTGCCGGCGGCCGCGACCGCGCGCCGGTGCGACGGACAGCATCGAGACGGCGCAGCGGGCGATCGCATGCACATGCTGCTTGCCCGTCACGACTCGCCACCCGCCCGCGCCGGCGCATGGCCGACGGCTCTCGTCGGGGCGACGACCATGAACATCGACCGGCCCTCGAAGGTCGGCCTCTGCTCAACGGCGCCTGCGGACGCGACCTCAGCCGCGATCCGGTCGAGTAGCTGCCGGCCGCGGTCGGGCCGCTCGCGTTCCCGCCCGCGGAAGATCACGGCGATCTTGACCTTCGCGTTCTCACCGAGGAAGCCCCGCACCTGATCGAGCTTCCACGCGAAGTCGTGCTCGCCGATCTTCGGCCGCAGCCGCACCTCCTTGACGGCGATCCGCACCTGGTTGCGCCGGGCGAGCTTCTCCTTCCGTTCGAGGTCGTAGCGGAACTTGCTGTAGTCGACGATCCGGCAGACCGGCGGTCGCACGCCGGCCGCGACCTCGACGAGGTCGAGCTCGGCGTCGGCCGCGATCCGCAGTGCCTCGGGCAGCGGCCGCTCGCCGAGCTGCTCGCCCGACGGGTCGATCACCAGCACCGTCTGCGCCCTGATCTCGCCGTTCACACGCGCGCGCTTCGCGGGCGGTGTGTCCGGCCGGAACCGGGCGCCGCCTTTCCTGTGCCGCCTCATTGCGGCAACCTCTGGAGTTGCAACGTTGGAGATCCTTTCGGAGAAAGAGGATCTCGCTGCGCGGGCGACCCCGCGGCCGGCTAGGACGTCGGCAGGCGGAAGCCGTCGGGCGCTGCGAGACGATGGTCAGTGTTCGACATGGCGCACCTCCTTGGCTTCCGGGAACGCCCGAGACACTACCAGCGGCGGGCTCACTGGACAGGTCTCGGTGGGGCCTGGCTGGGATGTGAAGCGCACTTCACAGTGGCTGCCACCGGACATGTCTCGATGCGCTCAGCCGGAGGGCCCGCAGCCCCGGCACCGTCCCGCCGCGCCGGCTGGCCGACGCTCTAGGCTGGCACCGTGCGGGAGCGGCTGCTCGAGTGGTATCGCGACAACGGGCGCGACCTACCATGGCGGAAGACGCACGATCCGTACGCGATCCTCGTCAGCGAGGTGATGCTGCAGCAGACGCAGGTCGAGCGGGTGATCCCGCGTTGGACGGCCTGGCTCGAACGCTGGCCCACTGCAGACGCACTCGCGGCCGCGTCGGTCGCGGACGTGATCGTTGCGTGGCAGGGACTCGGCTACAACCGGCGCGCGGTCAACCTGCACCGGGCCGCCCAGCACGTCGCCGCGCACGGCTGGCCGGACGAGCTGACCGACCTGCCCGGCGTGGGGCCGTACACCGCGGGCGCCGTCGGCAACTTCGCGTTCGGACGCGACGTGCTCCCGGTCGACACGAACGTGCGGCGCATACAAGAACGCACGGGCCATTCCTTCGACGCCTCGTGCACGCAGGCGCTGTTCGACCTCGGCGCGACGATCTGCCTGGCACGGATCCCGCGCTGCGACGCCTGCCCGCTCGCGGTGGACTGCCCGTCGCGCGGATCGCGGTACGAGCCGCTGCGCAAGCAGTCTGCTTTCGAGGGCTCGTTCCGTCAGCGGCGCGCGATCGCGCTGCGCGCGGTCGCGCGCGGCGATCAGCCCTCGGACGGCGACGCGCTCGTCGCGCTCGCGCGCGACGGGCTCGTCGTGCTCGCGGACGGGCGCGCTTCGCTGCCGGCGTGACTCGCGAACCAGGTTCAGGCCGCGACGGAACGGCGCGCGTCGGCGACGGCCTGCGCGAGCGCGGGCTCGTCGGTGACGACGCCGTCGACGCCGAGGTCGACGAGCGCGACCAGCTCGCGCACGTCGTTGACCGTCCACGGCACGACGCGCAGGCCGGCGGCCTGCGCGGTCTCGACGAGCTCGCGCGTCACGAGGTCGCGGCGCGGGCCGATCGTCGGGGCACCTGCCGTCAGGCGCGTCGGCTTCCTGAAGAGAAATGTCGTGGCGAGCGTCGGCGCGAGGCGGCGCGCCTCGACGAGCACCAACTGCTCGAACGAGCAGAGCTGGATCTGCCCGAGGTAGGGCGCGAGCGCGCGGGCGAACGCGTGCGGCGACGGCGTCTCGGGCGGGAAGCACTTCGCCTCGACGACCGCGGTCGTGCCGTTCAGCGACGCCAGCGCATCGTCCAGCCGCAGCCCCGACGCGTCGCCGAAGTCCGTGTCGTGGGCGACAACGAGCTCGCCTGCCGACACGCCGACGTCGATCTCGACCGACGAGGGCGACGCCGCGAGGAGCCGGCGCAGCGACAGCTGGTCGTTGCCACGGTGGGCCTGGATCTCGAAGCTCACGATCCAACTGTGGCTCCGCAGAAAGCCCCCGAGGGTAACGAGGCCGATGAACGGTGGTGTCGTGTCGGTGAACGGCGTCTGAGCGGCTACACCGCGTGCCGCATCCAGACGTTCGGCTCGACGTGCGTGCCGACGCCGTCCCGCACTTCGAGCGGCGCGAGCATGCCCGGAACGACGTAGGTGCCGTCCTCGGGGTAGCGCAGCTCGGTCCACTCCTCCCAGTCCGCGACCGGCGCCTCGATCAGCATCGATTGTGGCGCGGGCTGCACGATCTCGCCGCCGACCCGCTCGTGCACGCGGATCCACGGGTCGAAATGCGAACCGTCGTCGCGGCGCCACTCGACATAACGCTCGATCGGGATCAGCGGATAGCGCTCCTTCAGGGTCGGCCGCACCGGTGCGATCACGGACGCGAGACCCGCCGCAGCTGCTGCTTGCCGAGCCGCGTCGATCAGCCGGACGGAGACGGCGCCGCCGCGGCGGTCGGAGCGAACGCTGATCGCGAGCAGCGACAGGACGTTCCCGTCACCGAGCTCCATCCCGCGCTCGAACGCCTCGTCCCAGCCCTGCGGCAGCTCGGCGTCGACGTGCACCGGCAACGAGTGGACCTCGGCGACCAGGTCGCCGTCGTCGAGCAGCGCGAGCTGGAAGTCGGGAAACTCGTCATACAGCCGTCCCCAGTACTTCCAACCCATTGCGTTGTGGTTCATGAACGTCGGGAAGGTGTTGAGCACGTCCGTGCGGATCTCGCGTAGGTCGTCACGGTCTGCGTAGCGGACGATCTCCATCAGCGCTCCAGAAGGGCGACGGCGTGCGCGGCCAGTCCTTCACCGCGGCCCGTGAAGCCGAGGTGATCGGTCGTCGTCGCGCGCACGTTCACCTCGCCGCCGCCGACGGCGTCGGAAAGGCGCGCACGCATGCGCTCGCGGTGCGGTGCGATGGTCGGCTCCTGCCCGACGAGCACACAGTCGGCGTTGACGAGCGTCCAGCCGGCTGCGCGCACGTGCCCATAAGCCTCGCGTAGCAGCTCGATGCTGTCGGCGCCGCGGTAGCGCTCGTCTGCAGAGGGGAAGAGCGAGCCGATGTCGCCGAGACCAGCGGCGCCGAGGAGGGCGTCTGTGAGCGCGTGTGCGAGCACGTCACCGTCGGAGTGGCCCGCGAGCCCACGCGGGTGATCGAGCGCGACGCCGCCGAGCACGAGCGACTCACCGTCGGCGAGCGCGTGCGCGTCGAAACCGATGCCGACCCGGAAGCTCATTCCCGCTCCGGCGGCGGCCAAGCCGCAGCCTCCGCTCCTGGTGAGCCTCCGTCGAGCCTACGGCTCATGGGAGCGCCGCCGGCAGCTCGTCGAGCGAGCGGATCCGGATCGCCGCCGTCGGCGGCTCGTGCAGGTGCCCCCACGGCCCGCGTTTGATGTGCACGCCGACCATCCCCGCGGCGAGCGCGGGGCCGACGTCGTTGTCCACCCGGTCGCCCACGTAGGCGATCTTTCCAGGCTCGACCCCGACGAGGTCGATCACGCGTGCAAAGAACTCCGGGGCAGGCTTGGCGATCCCCCAGCGGCCCGACGAGCCCAGCACGGTGGCGTACGGGCGCAGCATCTCCTCCGTCTCGACGGGCGTGTTGCCGACAGCTCCGACGACGAGGCCCGCAGCGCGCAACCGGTCGAGGCAGGCGAGGGCGTCGGGGTAGAAGTCGCTCGGCTCCCAGGTCGCAGCCGGGTGCTCGACCTCGAGGATCCGCCACGCGTCGTCGTGGTGCTCGCCGCGCGCGGCGAGGCCGCCGACCACGCCCATCAGGGTGAAGGGGGTCACGCCCGCGACCGCGGCGGCGCGCTCCCACATGCCGGTCTCGTCGACGAGGGTCTCGCCGATGTCGAAGACGACCGCCTCTACAGCCACGCCGCGACGCGCTCCAGGTCGGCCGGCGTCGTCACCTTGAGCAGCCGCTCGTCTCCCTCGACAACGGCGACGCGGCCACCGTGCGCCTCCACCAGCGACGCGCAGTCGGTCGGCGCCTCACCGGAGCCCGTCCCCGCGGCCAGCGCGGCCCGCAGGACGGGCGCGACGAACGCCTGCGGCGTCTGGACGGACACGAGCTCGCCGCGGCTGAGCGTCTCCGCGACGACGCCGTCACGAACGCGCTTGACGGTGTCCGAGACCGGGACCCCCGGCACCGCGCCGTCGAAGCCCTGGCCGAGCGCCGCGAGCACCCGTTCGACGACAGCATCCGTGACGAGCGGCCGGGCGGCATCGTGCACGAGAATCGCGGCCGCCTCGTCGGGCACCTCGGCGACACCGACGCGGACGGACTCGGCTCGCGACGATCCGCCGGTGACACAGGCGGTCACCTTCGACGCCCCGACCTCCTCTGCGAGCAGGATCGCCGGCTCCTCCCACTCGGGCGGCGCCACGACCACGATCGAGTCGATCCAGGGGCTCTCGTCGAGCCGCCGCAGCGGCTCGGCGAGCAGGGGCAGACCGCCGAGGCGAACGAACGCCTTCGGCCGGTCTTCCCCGAGCCGCTCCCCTCGCCCGGCGGCGACGAGAACGGCCCACGTGCTCAACTTCTGGCGGCCGTCCGCTTCGAGGCCGCAGCCGGCTTCTTGGCCGGCGTCGACTTGGCCCGGGTGGCGGTGGTCTTCGCCGCGGCCGTCTTCGTCTTGGCCGCCGGCTTCGCCGCGACCTGCTTCGACGGCGCAGCCTTCTTCGCGACCGGCGCAGCTGCCTTCTTCGCAGCCGGCGCAGCGGGCGTCTTCGCGGCCGGAGTCTTGCGCGCAGCCGCCTTCTCGGCCGGCGTCAGCTTCGGCTTCGCGCCCTCGGTCAGCGTCTCCTCGAGCCATTCGAGCGCGTCGTCCTCGCTCATGTTCTTGGCGTACATGAGCTCGGAGGCGAGGATCTTCTTCGCCTTCACGTACATCTGCTTCTCGCCCGTCGAGAGGCCCTTCTCGCCGTCACGCAGCGCCAGGTTCCGGACGACCTCCGCGAGCTCGTAGATGTCGCCGGTCTTCATCTTGTCGCGGTTGTGCTTGAAACGACGGTTCCAGTTCTTGGGCATCTCCGTGCCGCCAGAAGTCAGGTACTTGACGACCTTCTTGACCGCCTCTTCGTCGATCACCTTGCGGAGCCCGACGCGCTCGGCGTTGTCCGCCGGAACGTTCACGGTCATGTCGTTGTGCAGGATCTTGATCGTCAGGTACTCGCGCTTCTCGCCGAGAACCTCGCGCTTTTCCCGCTTGACGACCGTTCCTGCACCGTGGTGGGGATACACCACCTTGTCTCCGACCTTGTACAAGAGCGCCTCTTTCCGTCCGTAGTCGCGAAAGTGCCGGCGGCCCTGAAGGCTCCACCGGCGATGCCTCCAGGATAGCAGAAACCCTGCAAATACCCTGTTTTTGAGAAAATCCCTGCTCAGGCGGGGTTCTCGGCCAAACCGGCGGCGAGCGCGCGCCGGAGCGTGTCCTGCTTCGGCCCCAGGACGAGCGCGGAGCCGAACTTCCGGCATTCCTCGGTGCGGCGATCCGTCTGGGAGGCGGGCCGGAGGCGGCCGGTCAGCCCGATCTCGCCGAAGGCGACGGCCCCTTCCCGAACGGGGAGACCCTTCGCCGCAGAGGCGATCGCCAGCGCGATCCCCAGGTCGGCCCCGGGCTCGTCGATCCGGATGCCGCCCGCCACGTTGACGAAGACGTCTGCCCCGCCCAGCGCCAGACCGGCATGCCGGGTGAGCA
This sequence comes from uncultured Actinomycetes bacterium, assembly GCA_963698925.1. Taxonomy (GTDB): domain Bacteria; phylum Actinomycetota; class Thermoleophilia; order Gaiellales; family Gaiellaceae; genus PALSA-600. The sequence goes on from CAVOSR010000002.1 coordinate 10,635, forward strand.
CGGCGACGATCATCGCCAGGCGCTTCGGGTCGACCCCCGTGCCGACGCGTCGGGGCATCGCCAGGTCGGTCGGGGCGACGAGCGCCTGGATCTCCAGCAGCAGCGGACGCGTCCCCTCGAGGGTGCACGCGACCGCAGCGCCGACCTCCCCCGCGTGGGTGCGGCCGAAGAGCTCGGACGGATCGGGCACACCGATCAGGCCGGTGCCGGTCATCTCGAAGACGGCGATCTCGTTGGTGGAGCCGAAGCGGTTCTTGACGGCCCGCAGGATGCGGTGCTCGTGGTAGCGGTCGCCCTCGAACTGGAGCACGCAGTCGACGAGGTGCTCCAGCACCCGCGGCCCGGCGACGGAGCCGTCCTTCGTCACGTGCCCGACGAGGAAGGTGGCCACCCCCGCCTCCTTCGCGACGCGCAACAGGCGTGCTGCGGCCTCGCGCACCTGCGAGACGGAGCCGGGCGCAGACCCGATCTCCTGCGACCACAGCGTCTGTACGGAGTCGATCACGCACACGGCCGGCCGTTCGCGCTCCAGGGCCTCGCAGACGACGTCGAGCTCCGTCTCGGCCATGATCTCGACGTCGTCGCAGCCTCCGAGGCGAGCCGCGCGCAGCTTGACCTGCGCCACCGACTCCTCGCCCGTGATCAGCAGCGCGCGCCGCTCACCCGCGACCGCCCCGAGCGCCGAGAGGAGCAGCGTCGACTTGCCGACGCCGGGCTCGCCGCCGACGAGCACGAGCGACGCGGGCACCAGGCCGCCGCCGAGCACCCGGTCGAGCTCCGGCACACCCGTCGAGAGCCGCTCGGACTCCTCTGCGACCACGTCGACCAGGCGAAGCGGCGGCCGCACAGCGGGCTCGCCGGCACGGGCATGCCGGCGCTGTCCGCGTGGCGGTGCGGCCTCGGCAACCAGCGTCCCGAACTCTCCGCAGCCGGGACAACGGCCGAGCCAACGGCCGGTCGAGGTGCCGCATTCGGTGCACACGTGCTGGACGGCCGCCACCTTCGCCATCCACTGACCGTAGCCGCAGGTCCCGACGGCACCTGCGCCGCGTTTGCGACGATCGAGCGATGAGACTCAGACAGCTTGGAGACAGTGACCTGCACGTATCGGAGATCAGCCTCGGCTCGTGGCTGACCTACGGCGGCGGGGTCGAGGACGACCGGGCGCGGGCTTGCGTCGACGCGGCGTTCGACAGCGGCATCAACTTCATCGACACCGCGAATGTCTACGCGATCGGCGCGGCCGAGTCGTTCCTCGGCGATGTGCTCAAGTCGCGCCCCCGGGACTCCTACGTGCTCGCGACGAAGCTCTACTTCCCGATGGACGACGAGAATCAGGGCCTCTCGCGTGAGCAGGTGCTGAAGCAGATCGACGCCTCGCTCGAGCGTCTACAGACGGAGTACGTCGACCTCTACCAGTGTCACCGCTACGACTCCCGAACACCGCTCGAGGAGACGATGGAGGCGCTCGACGAGGTCGTGCGGGCAGGCAAGACGCGCTACATCGGCTTCAGCGAGTGGAGCGCCGACCAGATTCAGGCGTCGCTCGACCTCAGCCGTGAGCACGGCTGGGCGAAGTTCGTCTCGTCTCAGCCGCAATACTCGCTGCTGCACCGCGAGCCCGAACGCGACGTGATCCCCCTCTGCCGGGCCAACGGCAGCTCGCAGATCGTCTGGTCACCGCTCGGCCAGGGCGTTCTGACCGGCAAGTACCGGCCGGGCGCGGAACTGCCCGAGGGCTCGCGTGCGAGGAGCGAGCGCATGGGCCGGATGATGGGCGACAAGCTCGCAGAGCACGTGCTCGAGCGCGTGCAGCGCCTGGTGCCGATCGCGGAGCGGCTCGGAATCTCGATGGCCCAGCTCGCACTCGCGTGGGTCCTGCGTGAGGAGAACGTCGCCTCGGCGATCGTCGGCGCATCGCGGCCCGAGCAGGTGCGCGACAACGCCTCCGCGTCGGGGATCGAGCTCGATGAGGAGACTCTCACTGAGATCGACAGGGCACTGAGCTAGGGAATCGATCATCTAGGCTCGGGGCGGTGGCCCGCCGCAAGCTTCGCCCGCAGAACGAGGTCGTCGAACGCTGCCGCACCCTGTCCCAGGAGCTGCGGCAGGCGCTCGACCGTCTTCCCTCCGACGACCCGGCGGTGATCGACGCCGTCTGGCGCGGCGAAAGCCTCGGGACGCTGCTCTGGGCGCTGCAGCTCGCCGAGCTTCCCGCCTACGACGAGCCGTTCGAGCCCGACGAGCTGCTGGGGGCCGAGCTCGGCGACGGGCGCCTGCGCGACGCAGAGGAGGTCGAGCTCGAGCGCGAGTCGGCGCGGCTGTGGCTCTGGCGCGCGCGCACCACGGCGCTCCAGGCCGCCGGGGACGTCGAGTTGCCCGACCGCTACGCGTCCTTCGACCAGCTGATCGCCGCGACGGCGATGCGCGGCTTCGAGCAGGGCCTGCTGCCGGCCCCGATGCGCGGCGACTTCCGCGCCTACGGCAAGGTCTACCGGCACCTCGCGCCGGAACAGCAGGCCGAGGCCCATTCGATCGCCCTCGAACGCCAGCACGCGCTCAACTGGGTCGCGGGCCTCGGCGACTCGTGGGACGACGTGCCCCTCGACACCTGAATATTGGAGTCTCTATTGTCTGTCGGTATGGAACGCATCGATCGCTACGCCGACCTGATCGTGCGCGTCGGCGCCAACGTGCAAGAGGGCCAGACCCTGTTCGTGACCGCGCTGGTCGAGCACGCGCCGCTCGCCCGCGCGCTCGCACGGGCGGGCTACCGCGCCGGCGCCCGGCTCGTCGACGTGCGCTACGCCGACAACCACCTCCGCCGCTCGTTCATCGAGTCGGCTCCCGAGGACGAGCTCTCGGCAACGCCGTCGTGGGTGATGGCCCGCACCGAGGCGATCGCCGAGGGCGGGGCGCTGATCATGATCGCCGGCGACCCGGAGCCGGAGCTGCTCGCCGACCTCGACCAGGGGCGGGTCGGCAAGGCGCGCCCGGTCGACGCGGTGCAGGTGCAGCTGCGGGCGCAGAACGAGCGCAGGGTCAACTGGTCGATCGCCGCCTTCCCGACCGAGGGCCAGGCGAGACAGGTGTTCGGCGAGCCCGACGTCGAGCGCCTCTGGGAGGCCGTCGCGCACTCGGTCCGGCTCGACGACCCCGACCCCGTGCAGGCGTGGCAAGCGCATGTCGCCCGGCTGCGCGCACGCTGTGAGCAACTGGACACGCTCGCCTTCGACGCGATCCGGTTCACGGGACCGGGCACGGACCTGACCGTCGGTTTGCTCCCCGGAGGACGCTGGACGGGCGGCGGGCTGAAGACGGTCGACGGGATCGCACACGTCCCGAACCTGCCGACCGAAGAGGTCTTCGCATGCCCGGACTGGCGTCGCACCGAGGGCACGGTGCGCTCGACCCGCCCGCTGCAGCTGGGCGGCACGGTCGTGCGCGACCTGGCGCTGCTGTTCGAGCAGGGCGAGGCGGTCGAGGTGACGGCGTCGGCCGGCGCGGATGCGGTCGAGGGCCAGATGGCGATCGACGAGTTCGGCAAGCGGCTCGGCGAGGTGGCGCTCGTCGACGGCGAGTCGCGCGTCGGCCAGACCGGGATCACGTTCTTCGACACCCTCTTCGACGAGAACGCGACCTGCCACATCGCCTATGGCACGGCTGTGACGTTCGGGATCGACGGCCTCGAGGGCCTCGAGCCGGCGCAACTGCGCGAGCGCGGCATCAACGTCTCCGCCGTGCACACCGACTTCATGATCGGAGGACCCGAGGTGGCAGTCGACGGAATCACGAAGGACGGGGCCGCAGTGCCGATCCTCCGGGAGGACGCATGGCAGCTGTCGTAGACACCCGGCTCGAACGGTATGCGGAGCTCGTGGTGCGCGTGGGCGCAAACGTGCGGGAGGGGCAGACGGTGTTCGTGAGCGCGAACATCGAGCACGCCCCGCTCGCCCGCGCATTGGCGCGGGCGGCGTACGCCGCCGGGGCGCGATACGTCGACGTGCGCTACAACGACCCGCACGTCCGGCGCGCCATGATCGAGCACGGCCCCGACGAGGCACTGACTCACACTCCCGACTGGCTCAAGACGCGGACGCGCCTCATCGACGGCAACGCCTCCGTCGGCATCACGGGCGACGCCGAGCCCGATGTGCTCGCCGACCTCGACGGCGACCGGGTTGGGCGCGCGCAGATGAGGGCCCTGAACGACATTGCGCGCGAGCTGATGATCAATCGAGCCGTCAACTGGACCGGCATCGCCTTCCCCAACGAGGGCTGGGCGCAGCAGGTCTTCGGTGAGCCCGACGTCGAGCGGCTGTGGGAGGCGGTTGCGTTCTGCACGCGACTCGACGAGGACGACCCGGTACAGGCCTGGCACGACCACGTCGCGCGCCTCGAGCAGCGGGCGGCGCAGCTGAACGAGCGGCGCTTCGACTCTCTCCGCTACCGCGGCCCCGGCACGGATCTCACCGTCGGCCTGCTCGGAGGATCGCGCTGGATGTCGGCGCTCTTCCGGGACGCCGGGGGCAATGAGTACCTGCCGAACATGCCGACCGAGGAGATCTTCACCACGCCGGATGCGCGCCGCGCCGAAGGCGTCGTCACCTCGACCCGCCCGTTGGCGCTGCTCGGCGACGTGGTCGAGGAGCTGAAGCTGACGGTCAAGGACGGACGCATCGTCGAGGTCGACGCGGCGAAGGGCGCCGACGTCGTGCGCGGGCAACTCGCGAGCGACGAGCGGGCCGGCTACTTCGGCGAGCTCGCGCTCGTCGACGGCAGCTCGCGCGTCGGCCAGACGGGCATCACGTTCTACGACACGCTCTACGACGAGAACGCGACCTGTCACATCGCCTACGGCTTCGGGATCCCGGAGACGTTCGAGGGGGAGCCGGGAGAGGGCATGAACATCGCCTCCGTGCATACGGACTTCATGGTCGGCGGCCCGGAGCTCGAGGTCGACGGCCTGACCGCCGACGGCGAGGCCGTGCCCATCCTCCGGAATGACGAGTGGCAACTCTGAGCGGTCGGATCGAGCGCTATGCCGAGCTCGCGGTGCGGGTCGGTGCGAACGTGCAGCCGGGCCAGCTGGTCGAGGTGCTGGCACGCGTCGAGCATGCCGAGGTCGCGCGGGCGGTCACGCGTTCCGCGTACCTGGCAGGCGCTCGCTACGTCGACGTGCTCTACACCGACCAGCACCTCCGCCGCGCGCTGATCGAAGGCGCGCCCGACGACGTCCTCTCCTGGACGCCGCCGTGGCTGCTCGAGCGGGCGAAGGAGATCGGCGACGAGCGCGCCGCCGTCGTCGCGCTGACGGGCGACGCCGAGCCGGATCTGCTGGCCGACCTGCCCGGCGAGCGCGTCGGGCGCGCACGGATGCTCGAGCTCGCCGAGGAGAACAACCGCCAGGTGAACGAGCAGCTGAACAACTGGACCGTGGTCGGCGTCCCGAACGCCGGCTGGGCGAGCCAGATGTTCGGCGAGCCGGACGTCGAGCGGCTCTGGCAGCTGGTCGAGTTCTGCGTCCGCCTCGACGAGGAGGATCCGGTCGCCGCCTGGCAGGCGCACGTCGCCCGGATCGGCCGGCGCGCCCGGCTGCTCGACGACATGAAGCTCGACGCCCTGCGCTTCACCGGCCCCGGCACCGACCTGACCGTCGGGCTCCTGCCCGAGTCGCGCTGGCAGGGCGTCGAGTCGGTCACTGCCGACGGGATCCCCTACGTCGCGAACATGCCGACGGAAGAGGTCTTCACGACACCGGACGCGCGTCGCACGGACGGCTACGTCCGCTCGACCCGCCCGCTCGCCCTCTACGGCCGCATCGTGCGCGGGCTCGAGGTGCGCTTCGAGCACGGTCGCATCGTCGAACTACGGGCCGACGAAGGCGCCGAGGTGATCGAAGGCCAGCTCGCCACCGACGAGCGCGCGCCCTATCTCGGCGAGGTTGCGCTCGTCGACGGCACCTCGCGCATCGGAGAGACGAAGGAGACGTTCTTCGAGACGCTCTACGACGAGAACGCCACCTGCCACGTCGCCTACGGCAGCGCCTACACCGAGGCGGTCGAAGGAGAGCCGGGCGAGGGCGTCAACGACTCGACCGTGCACACCGACTTCATGGTCGGCGGGCCGGAGGTCGACGTCGACGCCGTGCTGCGCGACGGCACCGTGGTGCCGCTCCTGCGCGACGACGTCTGGCAACTCGAGCGCTAGAACGAACGTGGTTCAGCGAGGCTGAACCACGTTCGCGAGTTTCCAGCTTGAGGTGGCGGTGGGAGCGCCCCCCGGCGCTCCCACCGCCTGCGTCCTGCGCCTACCTACTTGAGGCAGATCGCAGACAGGTCGACGCTGTAGATCGGGTTGAACGTGAAGCACCCGACACGCTTCGAGACGAGCACCCGCGCGTTGAAGTTCGAGCGGGCCGCCCACGGCGGGTCGTTGTGCATCATCGACACGTCGAGGTTGCCGTACGCCTTGTACCGCGCAGCACCCGACAGCAGCGACGCGTTGCGCATCTGCTTGTTGTAGGCCGGGCTGTTGAAGTACGCGACGTTGTTGTTGTTCGACGCGTGCAGGTTGTCACCGGACAGCAGCACGTTGATGAAGTCGTACGGATCGGCGTAGTCGGCGATCCACGCTTCGGACGTGATGTCGAACGGCTCACCACGGGTGCCTTCCTTCTCGATCTGCACCGCGCGGGCGAACAGGTGGCTGTCGACCGTCAGGCCGATCTGCTTCAGGTTGAACTGAAGGATCTGCGCGACGAGCGGCGCCGAGCCCGTGTTCGAGGTGTAGTACTCGACCTGGGTGCCGCTCTTGACGCCGGCCTTCGCCGCCCACTTCTTGGCGGTGGCGATGTCCGGGCCCTTGAGCGGGTACAGGTTCGCGTCACGGAAGCCGGCGATGCCCGGGGGCAGGACCTGATCCGTGCGCTTGCCGGCGAGATAGCCGCCCTGCGCGAGCATCGCCTTGCGGTCGATCGCGTAGTTGATCGCCTTCGCGAGGTCGGTGCCCTTGGCGCCCTTGAAGAGGCCGCGGTCGTGGTTGAACGCCAGGTAGGAGATGCCGAGCTGCGGCTTCACCCAGAACTGGCCCTTGTTGACGCCGTACTTGCCGGCGGCCTCCGCGTACGACGCGGGCGGGATACCACCGGCGGCGTAGTCCGTCGCGCCCTGCTGGGCACGAAGGTAGGTGGCCGGCAGCGAGTTGCCGACGTTGTAGACGATCTGGTTCAGGTTGTGCGGGCGCTTGCCCTTGTAGTACGGGTTGCGCTTCACGACGATCGACTTGTTCGGCACACGGCTGGCGATGTAGTACGGGCCGGCCGAGGCCGGGGCGAGGACGCCGTTCGGGTCGTGCGCCAGGTTCTTCGGGATCGCGCAGAAGAACGGCATGGCCATCCGCGCGAGGAAGTCCGGGGACGCCTTCGTCAGGTTGATGACGAGGTGCGAGCCCTTGACCTTGGCGCCCGAGACGGGCGACTTGGACGAGCCGACGATGTCCGAGAAGAACGGGACGGCCGGCGACTGCATCTTCGGATCCGCATTGCGGTCGATCGCGGCCTTGAAGTTCGCGGCAGTCACGGGCTGACCGTTCGAGAACTTCGTGAACCCGGCCTTGACGTTGAAGTCATAGGTCTTCCCGTTGTTCGAGACCTTCGGGAAGCCCGCGGCCGCCTCGGGGATCAGCTGTGAGCCCTTCGCACCGTTGGCGTCCGGGTAGTTCATCAGCTTGAGGCAGGTCGCGTACTCGATCTCCCAGCCGGTCGACAGGTAGTCGAGGGCGGGATCGGTGTAGTCGACGTCGTTCGGCAGGTCGACGTTCAGCGTGCCACCCGTCGCGCCCGAACGGGCGTGACCGGCGGCCGCGCTGCCCGCGAAGACCGCAAGCAAAGCGACGGCGACCGTAACGGTCGAAAGCCACAGCTTTCTCGACAAGGAGTGCTCCTTTCGCATTTCTCACTGGGCGGGAGGCCGCAGATCGGGCTCCCGTCCAGTTAGGACGCGAGTGTCCGAGCACGTGTTTGTGCGTTGCGAAGAGTCCTAACCGAATGTTTACGCGCCGCAAGCGGGAGCACAAAACGGGCCGCCTGGCGGCGGCCCGTTTGGGTTATTCGCTCTCGACGACGATGTCGCCGGGAGGCGCGTCCGGCGCGCTCGTGACCGCGAGCGCCTCCGGCGGAGCCGGCGGCATGACCGTGATGTCGACCTCCTCGTCGTTCTTGCGAGCGACGAGGATCGTCGAGCCGGGCGCCAGCTGGCGCCCGAGCACGTAGTCGGCCAGCGGGTCCTCGATGTAGCGCTGGATCGCGCGGCGCAGCGGCCGGGCGCCCATCGCGGGGTCGTAGCCCTTCTCGACGAGCAGGTCCTTCGCCTCGTCGGTCAGCTCGATCGTCACCTCGTGCTCGGCCATCTGCACGCGCAGGCGGTTCAGCATCAGGTCGACGATCTGGAGGATCTCCTCCTTGGCCAGCTTCGGGAAGACGATGATCTCGTCGATCCGGTTCAGGAGCTCGGGACGGAAGACCTTCTTCAGGTCGCCCATCACGCGGGTCTTCATGTCGTCGTAGCTGAGCCCCTGCTCGTCCGACAGGTTGAAGCCGAGCGCCTGGTTCTTCGAGATCGAGGTCGACCCGATGTTCGAGGTCATGATCACGATCACGTTCCGGAAGTCGACCTTGCGGCCCTGAGAGTCGGTCAGCTTCCCGTCCTCGAGGATCTGCAGCAGGATGTTGAAGACATCCGGGTGCGCCTTCTCGATCTCGTCGAAGAGGATCACCGAGTACGGCTTGCGCCGCACGGCCTCGGTCAGCTGGCCGCCTTCGTCGTAGCCGATGTAGCCCGGAGGCGAGCCGACCAGCCTGGAGACGGCGTGCTTCTCCATGTACTCCGACATGTCGATCTGGATCATCGCGTCCTCGTCGCCGAACAGGAACTCGGCGAGCGTGCGGGCGAGCTCGGTCTTCCCGACGCCGGACGGCCCGAGGAAGATGAACGAGCCCGTCGGGCGCTTCGGGTCCTTGATGCCGGCCCGGGCGCGGCGGATCGACTTGGAGACGGCGATGATCGCCGCGTCCTGGCCGATGACGCGCTTGTGCAGCTCCTCCTCCATGCGGACGAGCCGCTGGGACTCGGCCTCGGTCAGCTTGAAGACCGGGATGCCCGTCCACATCGAGACGATGTCGGCGATCTCCTCCTCGCCGATCTCGGGCTGCTCGGTCTGCTCTGAGTCGCGCCACTGCTCCTCGAGCTCACGCTTCTTCTGCGTCAGCTTGCGCTCCTTGTCGCGCAGCGAGGCGGCCTTCTCGAACTCCTGGCCCTCGATCGAGTCCTCCTTGTCCTTGCGGACCTTCTCGATCTCCTCCTCGAGCTCGCGATAGCGGGGCGGGGCGGTCATCGTCTTGATGCGCATGCGCGACGCCGCCTCGTCGATCAGGTCGATCGCCTTGTCGGGCAGGTGGCGGTCCTGGATGTAGCGGTCGGCGAGCACCGCCGCGGCCTCGAGCGCCTCGTCGGTGATCTTGCACCGGTGGTGCGCCTCGTAGCGGTCGCGGAGACCGCGCAGGATCTGCACGGTGTCGTCGGTCGACGGCTCCTCGACGCGGATCTGCTGGAAGCGCCGCTCGAGTGCGGCGTCCCGCTCCAGGTACTTGCGGTACTCGTCGAGCGTCGTCGCGCCGATCGTCTGCAGCTCGCCGCGTGCCAGGGCGGGCTTGAGGATCGACGCGGCGTCGATCGCACCTTCGGCGGCGCCTGCCCCGACGAGGTTGTGCAGCTCGTCGATGAACAGGATGATGTCGCCGCGCTGGGTGATCTCCTTCATCACCTTCTTCAGGCGCTCCTCGAACTCACCGCGGTACTTCGACCCGGCCACGAGCGCGGCGAGGTCGAGCGTGTAGATCTGCTTGTTCTTGAGGATGTCCGGCACCTGGTTCGCGGAGATGCGCGAGGCGAGGCCCTCGACGACGGCGGTCTTGCCGACGCCGGGCTCGCCGATCAGCACCGGGTTGTTCTTCGTGCGGCGCGACAGGATCTGCATCACGCGCTCGATCTCGGTCTGGCGGCCGACGACCGGGTCGAGCTTGCCTTCCTGCGCCTGCTTGGTCAGGTTGCGGCCGAACTGGTCGAGCAGCTTGGAGCTCTTGCCCTTCTCGCTCGAGCCGCTCTGGGTCCCGCCCTGCCGCCGGCCCGGGCCGGAGAGCATGCGGATGATCTCGTTGCGGATCTTCTCGGCGTCGGCGTCGAAATCGAGCAGGATGCGCGCAGCGACGCCTTCGTTCTCGCGCACGAGGCCGAGCAGGATGTGCTCGGTGCCGATGTAGTTGTGGCCGAGCGACAGCGCCTCGCGCAGCGCGAGCTCGAGCACCTTCTTGGCGCGGGGGGTGAAGGGGATCTGTCCGGTCGTGACCTCGTCGCCCTGGCCGACGATGCGGGCGACCTGCGCACGCACCTCCTCGACCGTGATGTCGAGCGACTCGAGCACACGCGCAGCAAGGCCTTCTTCCTCGCGCAGCAGGCCGAGCAGGATGTGCTCCGTGCCGATGTAGTTGTGCTTGAGCGCCCGCGCCTCGTCCTGCGCGAGGACGACGACTTGGCGAGCCCGTTCAGTAAAGCGTTCGAACACTCGAGACCTCTCTTCCGCCTACCGGGCGGCGCAAACAGATGGGCTTTCCGGGAAGTCGCATGGTACTCCTCTCCCCGGGCGTGCCGTCGGGCGCTGCCCAGGCCGCCTAGCGGGCGAGCACGAAGCCTGCGGCCACGAAGCTCGCGAGCGCAGGCCCCGCCGCCACCGACGGGGCGAGCAGGGCCAGGGCCGACTGGCCCAGCACCATCAGTCCCAGAGCGGCCGTGCGGCGCGGCAGGCGGCGGAAAACGCCCATGTTCCCCCAACGCCGGTGCGGCCGGGGCGGTTACGAGCGGGGCTCCTCCGCGCGGGCGAGCAGCGGCCCGAACGTCGGGATCAGGGCGCCGCAGGCGCTCCGGCGGACGGCCGGCCGGGCCGGCTCGGGCTCGAGCGGCGCGGGCTCGGCCGGCGGGGCGATTCGGACAGGTCCAGGGGACTGTCCCCGGGACCTGTCTGCAGCGGCACGGCCGCGCGCGCCCGCGGCCGGCGCACGCGGGCGACGACGAAGCCCACCCCCGCTCCGATCAGCGCGCCGAGCAGCGCGCCGCGGCCGACCGAGGCGAGTCGCGCCGCGTCAGAGCGCCGAGCGGTCGATCAGGGGTGCCCGCCCTTGGAGCGCTGCGCCGGGAAGAGGATCACGTCGCGGATCGAGTCCTTGCCGCCCAGCACCATCGCGAGCCGGTCGATGCCGAGGCCGATGCCGCCCGTGGGCGGCATGCCGTACGAGAGCGCCTCGACGTAGTCGGGGTCGCCCTGCTCGGCCTCGACGTTCCCCCCGGCGCCCTCCTCCGCCTGCATCGAGAACCGCTGCGCCTGCTCCTCCGAGTCGTTCAGCTCCGAGAAGGCGTTGCCGAGCTCCATGCCGCCGACGTAGTACTCGAACCGCTCGACGATGCGCGGGTCACCGTCAGTCGCGCGCGCGAACGGCGAGAGCTCGATCGGGTAGTCGTAGAGGATGGTCGGCTCGATCAGGCGCGGCTCGACGTAGGCGGTGATCGCCTTGTCGACGAGCTGCGACCACGTCTTGTCCCGCGACACGTCGACGCCGCGCGACTCGAGCCGCTGCTTGAGGTCGTCGAAGTCATCCGTCCACAGGTCGAACTCCTGCAGCTCGTCGATCAGGCGCACCCGTTTCCACGGCGCCTTCACGTCGACCTCGTGACCCTTGAACGTCACCGTCGTCGTGCCGAGCGCGTCCAGCGCCACGAACTCGATCAAGCGCTCCATGCGGTCCATCGTGTCCTTGTAGTCGGCGTAGGCCTCGTACCACTCGAGCATCGTGAACTCGGGGTTGTTCTTGTAGGTGACGCCCTCGTTGCGGAAGTCCTTGCCGAGCTCGTAGACCTTCTCGAGCCCGCCCACGATCAGGCGCTTGAGGTACAGCTCGGTCGCGATGCGGAGGTAGATGTCCATGTCGAGGGTGTTGTGGTGCGTGACGAACGGCTCGGCGAACGCGCCGCCGTAGCGCGGCTGCAGAATCGGCGTCTCGACCTCGATGAACCCCTCCGAGTCGAGGTAGCGGCGGATCGCGGAGACGATCCGTGCGCGCAGCATGAAGTCGGCGCGCACCTCCTCGTTCATCAGCAGGTCGAGGTATCGCTTCCGGTAGCGCTGCTCGATGTCGGTGAGACCGTGGAACGTGTCGGGCAGCGGCGAGTGGATGCGCGAGAGCAGGAGGAGCTCGTCCACGATCAGGGACGGCTCGCCGCGGCGGCTCTTCGTCGGCTTGCCGATCGCGCCGACGATGTCGCCGAGGTGGACGTCGACCTCGCCGGTGCGTGCAGCGGGGCAGAGCAGCTGGATGCGGCCGCTGCGGTCGACGAGGTCGAGGAACACGAGTTTCCCCATGTCCCGGCGGGCCATCACCCGCCCTGCGAGCCGGCGCGGCTCCTCGCCCTCGACGCCGTTCTCGAGCGTGTCGGCCTCGGCACGGACGGCAGCGATCTCGTCGCGGTCCGGGAATCTCTTCGGGGACGGGCTCACGGCGCCTTGACCATAGCCCAGGCCCTCGGCCCTCCTTCGGGCGTGTATCCCTCGCGCTCGACCGCGAATCCGTGCGACTCGTAGAAGTGCAGATTCGCCTCGTTGTTCGTGAGCAGCACGGCGGGCAGGCCCTCTCGCGACGCGCCCGCGAGCCCCGGCTGCAGGAGCGCCGCCCCGATGCCCTGCCGTTGCGCCGACGGGTCGACGCCGATGCCCGCCAGGTACCAGTGTGGGCCTCGTGCCGTGTCGGCGCGCATCTGCTCGACGGCGCGGCCGTAGGACAGGAACGGCGCCGTCGCGGCACCGAGCTTGAAGGGCGTCGTCGCGAGCGCCTTCAGAGTCGCCCCGACGCGCACGGCGGTTCGCCCCGGCGGCAGCCATCGCGCGGCGCCGAGCAGCGGCCCCGGCGTCGCGTAGACGTCGGCGGCCGTCACGTCGAAGCCGATGCGGAAGAGCCACGGCAGCAGCCGCTCGCGCTTCGCGGCGTCAGGCAGCAGCCAGACCCACGCGGGGTCGTCGAAGAACGCGCGCGCGAGCATGTCGCTCGCCTCGCCCAGGCGATCACGCTCGATGCGCACGACGTCCACGCGCGCGACGTTAACCCAGGGTTGCCTCGCTTCGGGCGTTGACCCCGCGAACGTGGTTCGAAGAGCGAACCACGTTCGGAGAACTAGGCCGCCTTGATCTCCATGATCTTGAACTTCAAGGCGCCACGCGGGGCGGTGACCTCGACCACGTCGCCCTTCTTGTGACCCATGATCGCCTTGCCGACCGGCGACTCGTTGGAGAGCTTGTTCTCGGCCGGATTGGCTTCCGCCGAGCCGACGATGTGGTACTCGAAGGTCTTGTTCACCTGCATGTCGCGCAGGCGGACGTGCGAGCCGACGGAGACGGCGTCCTTGAGGATCTCCTTCTTCGTGATCACGCGCGCAGTCAGGAGCCGGTCCTCGAGCTGGGCGATCTTGTGCTCGAGCATGGCCTGCTCGTTCTTGGCGTCGTCGTATTCGGCGTTCTCGGCGATGTCGCCGAACTCGCGGGCGATGCGGATCCGCTCGGCGACCTCGCGGCGCTTGTCGCCGCGCAGAAGATCGATCTCCTGCTGGAGCTTCTTGTACCCCTCGGCTGTGAGGATGACTTCCTTCAACAAGGTCCTCCTGACCCCAGAAATTGGGCGGGAATGGTAGCGGCGCGGTCAAGGGAGCCGCAAGGGGCTCCGGGCTACAGTTCACAGACCATGAACATCGACCTCCACGAGCACTGGACGCTGGGCGGCGTCGAGATCCCCGGCCGACTCGTCCTCGCCCCGATGGCGGGGGTCAGCGTGCAGGCCTTTCGCCGCCAGGGGCGGCGCTACGGGGCCGGGCTCGTCTGCTCGGAGATGGTCTCGGTGGCCGGGATCCAGCACCGCAACGAGCGGACGCTCGGCTACCTGCGGGTCGCCTCCGACGAGCATCCGCTCGCGATCCAGATCTTCGGCTCGGATCCCGTGGCCATGGCCGAGGCGGCCAAGATGGTCGAGGCCTCGGGCGCCGACATCGTGGACATGAACTTCGGCTGCCCCGTCAAGAAAGTGACCAAGACGGGCGCCGGCGCCTCCCTGCTGGACGACCCCGACCACGCGTGTCGCATCGTCGAGGCGGTCGCGACCGCGACGCCGCTCCCCGTCTCGGTCAAGATGCGCCGCGGCGTCGAGAACGGCTCGCGCACCTGCCTCGACGTCGGCCCGCGGCTCGTCTCGGCGGGCGCCGCGTCGCTGACCCTGCACCCTCGCTCGGCGAAGCAGATGTACACCGGCACGGCCGACCACTCCCTGACGACCGAGCTCGTCTCGCTGGTCGAGGTGCCCGTGATCGCCTCGGGGGACGTCACGTCGCGCGCGCGGGCGCAGTCGGTGCTCGCCACGACCGGAGCCGCGGCCGTGATGGTCGGACGCGCGGCGCAGGGGAACCCCTGGGTGCTGCGCGAGATCATGGGCGACGACAGCGAGCCGTCGCGCGAGGAGGTCGTGGCCGAGCTGCTGCTCTTCATGCGCGAGACGGTGCGCGAGCTCGGCGAGCAGCGGGCCTTCGGCTTCCTGAAGAAGTTCTACGGCTGGTACCTCGGGCGCGGGCGCTTCCCGCGGCCGTTCAAGCAGGAGCTCGTCATGCTGCCGAGCATCGGCGAGGTGGAGGAGCGCCTGCTCGCCGCTGCGCCCGGCGCGCGCTTCGTGCTCGAGCGGCTGCTGGACGAGGTGCCGGATCCGCAGGACGAGGTGCTGCTCGACTCGCTGCCGATCTCGATCTACGGCGGCGGCTGAGCCGCGAGCCGGTTCAGGGCTGGTTGCGCTCCCACACGAGTCGCAGCCCCTGCAGCGTCAGCTCGGGGTCGACCGCGGTGATCGTGCGCGTGTGCGGCGCGATCAGATCGGCGAGCCCGCCGGTTGCGACAACGGCCGCAACCGGCGTCCCGAGCTCGTCGCGGATGCGCTCGACGATCGCGTCCACCTGGCCCGCGAAGCCGTAGACGAGGCCGGACTGGAGCGCCGCCGTCGTCGTCTGGCTGATCACGCGCTCCGGCGCGACGAACGGCACCTTCGGCAGCCGCGCTGCGCGCGCGAAGAGAGCATCCATCGAGATCTCGATCCCCGGCGCGAGCACGCCCCCTGCGAACTCGCCGGCCGCCGAGACGACGTCGAAGTTCGTCGAGGTGCCGAAGTCGACGACGATCGCCGGCGCCCCGTGGCGCTCCCGAGCCGCGACCGCGTTCGCGATGCGGTCCGGCCCGACCTCGCGCGGGTCGTCGTACCGGATCGGCATGCCGGTCGAGACGCCCGGGCCGAGGACCAGCAGCTCGGCTCCGGCCCACCGATCGGCGAACGCCTGGTACTCCCGGACGAGCTGTGGCACCGACGAGCAGAGCACGATCCCGTCGAGGGTGCTCAGGTCGACGAACGCCCGCAGCAGCACCGCCAGCTCGTCGCCGGTGTGCGCGCGGTCGGTGGCGACGCGGAACTGCTCGGTCAGGCGCTCGCCGTCGAACAGCCCGATCACGGTCTGCGTGTTGCCGCAGTCGATGGCGAGAAGCATTGGGCGGAGCGCGGTGGGCTAGAGGTCTTCGATCTCGCTGCGACCTTCGCCGATGCGCTTGGCCAGCGCCTCGGCGGTGAGCACCGGCTCGTCGCCCTCGCCGCGCAGCTCCTCGATCGTGACGTCACTCGAGGTGTAGACCTCGGCCCGCGGGATCATGCGCGTCGGGCGATTCTTGTCCCACACCCACACGTCCTCCATCCGCAGGTGGAAGAACGGGTAGTTCGGCTGCGGGACGTATTGCATGTCGAGCTTGTTGCAGAGGTACGTCGCATCCTGCGTCAGGACGCAGTAGCGGAACAGGCTGAAGACCGCGCTGTACTCCTTCTTGAGCCGCAGCTCGGCTTCGGCCTCGAATTCGTCGAGCTCGTCGAGGTGGCTCACGCTCCGGATTGTAGCCCTGCGAGGGCGTCGTGGACTGTGCCGTTTCCGGGGATTTTCAACCACGGGACGAGATCGGCGAGCGGCTCGAGCACGAACTCGCGCTCGAGCAGGCGCGGATGCGGCACGACGAGCCCCGGCTCGTCGACCGTCTCGTCGCCGTAGAGCAGCAGGTCGAGGTCGATCGTCCGCGGCCCCCACTTCGGGCCGACGCGCTCGCGCCCGAGGCGGCGCTCGATGTCGAGCAGGTGATCGAGCAGCCGGCGCGGCGCCAGCTCGGTCTCGATCTCGGCGACGGCGTTCAGGAACCGGGGCTGCTTCTCGTACCCCCACGGCTCGGTCTCGCGCACCTCGGAGAGGCGCGCTGCGCCGATCAGCTCGGCTGCGCGCCGAATCAGCGACTCGCGGTCGCCGAGGTTGGAGCCGAGGCCGATGTACGCATGGGTCATGGTCGTTCGACGGTGACGGCGCTGAACTCGACGGTGAGGCCCGCGGGCACGACCTCGGGCTTGCGCACGCGGACGCGGACATGCTCGGGCGCGAACCGCTCCAGCAGCGTGTCGGCGAGGGTCGACGCCAGCGCCTCGAGCAGCTGGAAACGGCGCTCGTTCACCTCGCGGACGGTGGCGGCGACCTGGGTGTAGTCGACGGCATGCGCGAGCTCGTCGTCGGCGCCCCGGTCGCCCACCTCGAGCTCGATGTCGTAGAGAAAGCGCTGGCCGTCGCGCTCCTCCTCCGGATAGGCGCCGTGGAAGCCGTGCAGCTCGAGCCCACGCAACTCGACCTTCACGCGCCCACCACCGCCTTCGCGGCGGCGAGCGCCTCGACGTGCTCGCGCACGTCGTGGACGCGCAGGATCGTCGCGCCGCGCTCGTACGCCGACACCGCGACGCCGACGGACGCCGCGGCCGAGCCCGTCGCCGCACCGGTCAGCGCGCCGAGCGAGCTCTTGCGCGAGAAGCCGACGAGCAGGGGCCGGCCGAGCGCCCGCAGCTCGTCGAGCCGGCGCACGAGCTCGAAGTTGTGCGCGGCCGTCTTGCCGAATCCGATCCCGGGATCGAGGCACACGAGCTCCTCGCGGATCCCCGCCGAGACGGCGAACCCGAGCCGCTGCTCGAGAAAGCGCTTCACGTCGGACACGACGTCGTCGTAGACCGGGTCGACCTGCATCGTGCGCGGCTCGCCCTGCATGTGCATCAGGCAGAGATAACAGCCCGCCTCGGCGACCACCTCGGCGAGCCCGGCGTCGCCGCGCAGCGCAGTCACGTCGTTGACGAGCTCGGCGCCCAGCTCGAGCGCGCGGCGGGCGACCGCCGCCTTCGAGGTGTCGATCGAGACCGGAGCGCCCTGCAGGTCGGCCAGCACGGGCTCGACCCGGCGCAGCTCCTCGGCCGCATCGACGCCGTCCGAACCGGGCCGGGTCGACTCGCCGCCGACGTCCACGATCGCCGCGCCGGCGTCGAGCATCCCCCACGCCGAGGTGACCGCAGGCTCGACGCGCAGGTGCACGCCGCCGTCCGAGAACGAGTCGGGCGTCACGTTGAGCACGCCCATCACCGACGGGGCCGGAAAGCGCTCCTCGATCGGCATGCGCACGCCCACCTGTCTACCACCTGAACTTGGTTCGGAGAACCACGTTCGGGCGGTCGAGCTACGACGCGTTCGGCTCGGGCGGCGGCTGCATTGCGGCGCCGCCGGGGAGCGGGAACGGCCGCGGCTTCGGCTGCGGGCGCCGCTCGGGCTCGGCCACCGGCTCCGGCTGCACGGGCTCCGGCGGGAAGACGGCGTCCTCCGACTCGCCGGCCAGCAGCGCGATGAACTGGTCCTTGTCGATCGTCTCGCGCTCGATCAGGATCTGCGAGATCTGGTGCAGCTCGTCGATGTGCTCGCGCAGGACGCGGGTGGCGAGGTCGTGGCCCTCTTCGATGATGCGGCGAATCTCGTCGTCGATCTCACGCGCCACCTCATCGGAGTAATCGGGCTCGGCGCTCATCTCGCGGCCCAGGAAGGGCATGTCGTGGCCCCGGCCGAGCACGCGCGGGCCGAGCTTCTCGGACATCCCGAAGCGCATCACCATCGCCTTCGCCGTCGACGTCACCTTCTCGATGTCGTTCGAGGCGCCGGTCGTGATCTCGTTGAAGACGATCTCCTCCGCTGCCCGGCCGCCCATGGTCATCGCGATCTGCTCCAGCAGCGCCTTGCGCGTCGTCAGGTAGCGATCCTCGGTGGGCAGCGAGATCGTCAGGCCGAGTGCCTGGCCGCGCGAGACGATCGTGATCTTGTGCACCGGGTCGGTGTTCTCGAGGAAGTGGCCGACGAGCGCGTGGCCCATCTCGTGGTACGCCGTGATCCGCTGTTCCTTCTCGGAGAGCAGGCGGGCCTTCTTCTCGGGCCCGGCGATCACGCGCATGATCCCTTCCTCCAGCTCGTCCTGCTCGATCACCTTCTTGCCTCGGCGCGCGGCGAGCAGCGCTGCCTCGTTGATCAGGTTGCGCAGGTCGGCGCCGGTGAAGCCGGGGGTGCCGCCGGCGAGCGCGTCGAGGTCGATCACCGACGCGAGCGGCTTGCCCTTCGCGTGCACCTCGAGGATCTTGCGACGGCCGTTCCGGTCGGGGCGGTCGACGGCGATCTGCCGGTCGAAGCGGCCCGGGCGGAGCAGCGCCGGATCGAGGATGTCGGGGCGGTTGGTGGCGGCGATCAGGATGATGTTGTCCTTCATCTCGAAGCCGTCCATCTCGACGAGCAGCTGGTTGAGCGTCTGCTCGCGCTCGTCGTGACCACCGCCGAGGCCTGCTCCGCGGTGGCGGCCGACGGCGTCGATCTCGTCCATGAAGATGATGCAGGGCGAGGCCTGCTTGGCCTGCTCGAAGAGGTCGCGCACACGAGAGGCGCCGACGCCGACGAACATCTCGACGAAGTCGGAGCCGGAGATCGAGAAGAACGGCACGCCCGCCTCGCCGGCGACGGCGCGCGCGAGCAGCGTCTTACCGGTGCCCGGAGGCCCGTAGAGCAGGACGCCCTTCGGGATGGAGGCGCCGAGCGCCTGGAACTTCTTGGGGTTCTCGAGGAACTCCTTGATCTCCTGGAGCTCCTCGACCGCCTCGTCCACGCCGGCGACGTCCTTGAAGCCCATCTTGGGCGTGTCGGGCGCCATGCGCTTCGCGCGGGACTTGCCGAAGCTCATCACCTTCGAGCCGCCGCCCTGCACCTGGTTCATCAGGAAGATCCAGAAGCCGATCAGGAGCAGGAACGGGAGGAACGAGCCGATCAGCGCCGTCCACGAGAAGCCGCCCGTCCCCTTCGAGTCATAGGGCACTTTGTGCTTCTGCAGGAGCTTCTCGAAGGCGAGCTCCGACTGGTCGGTCGGATAGTGAACCGTCGCCGTCGACTTGTCGGCCTCGTAGGTGGCAGTGATCGCGCGCTTCGACGGGCTGAACTCGACCTTCTTGAACTGGCTCGGGTTCTGCTGAATCTGGGTCTGCAGGTCCGAATACGTCACGCCCTTGCGGGTGTGGTGGCTCTTCGGGATCAGCGTCTGGCTCGCCAGCCAGACGAGCAGGACGATCACGATGAGCGGGAAGAACGCGCTGCGGAAGAAGCGATTCACGGGTTGCGGCCTGCGATGTTCGAGGTCAAGGGGTTCAGCGTAGCCAAGTGGAAGTTCCCTGCGTCAGCGACTTAACCTCTAAGGGCAGCCTGGTTACGCACCTTCAGGCATCAGGTCGGCGTGGAGAACCCCCACATAGGGGAGATTCCGGTACCGCTCGGCGAAATCGAGCCCGTAGCCGATCACGAACTTGTTCGGGATCTCGAAGCCCACGTAGCGCACCGGCACCTCGATCTCGCGGCGCTCCGGCTTGGTCAGGAGCGAGCAGATCTCGAGGCTGGCGGGCTCCCGGGACTCCAGGTTGCGCAGGAGATAGGAGAGGGTCAGGCCGGAGTCGATGATGTCCTCGACCACCAGCACGTGCCGGTTCTCGATGTTGATGTCGAGGTCCTTGAGGATCCGCACGACCCCGGAGGAGTCGGTCGAGGCGCCGTAGGAGGAGATCGCCATGAAGTCGATCTCGCAGGGGACGGTCAGCGAGCGCATCAGGTCGGCCATGAAGAAGACCGCACCCTTGAGCACGCCGACGAGCAGCAGCTCGCGGCCCGCGTAGTCCTCGGACAGCTCGCGACCGAGCTCGCGGATGCGCGCCTGCAGGCGCTCCTCGTCGATCAGGACCTCGCCGACTCCCTGCTCCAGCTCAGTCGCCGACACGCTGCGCGCTCACCCCCTCGGCCTCGACGATCCCGGGCACCGCCACGACCTCGTCGCCGCGCACGACGAGCGGCCACCCTTCACGGTCGGAACGCGGGATCTTGGCGTCGACGAACACGTCTTGGATCTTCCTCGTGCGGCCGGCGAGCCTGTCGCCCGGTCGCCACCCCCGTACCTTAAGCCCTGCGAGCTGCGACTCGATGCGCCAGCCGCCCCACGTCACCTCGCCGCGCAGCTCGACCGGCCCCGACTCGAGCCAGAGACGGTCGTGCTCGCGCACCGCCTGGACGCCTCCGCCGAGGTCGACCCGGCGGGACGCGGCCGGCGCGTCGAGCAGCGCGGCGAGCGCCGGGGGCATGGTGCGCCGCGCGTCGAGCGCGCGCAGCAGGTTCTCGCGCGCACCCGGGTGGATGCGCAGGAGGAGCGGCAGCACCTCGTCGCGGATCAACCCGCGCACGGTCTCCGCGTTGGTCGAGTCGGTCCTCCAGTCGAGCCCACGCGCGGTGCAGTACGCCTCGGTCTCCTCCCGCCAGATGCACAGGAGCGGCCGCACGACGCCGTCTTCGCGGCGCGCCTTGATCCCGGTCGCGGCGCCGCTCGAGACGAGGCGGTAGAGGATCGTCTCGACCTGGTCGGAGAGCGTGTGACCGGTCGCGCGCAGGAGCCGCGTCTCCTGCGCGTAGCGCAGCTCCCGCAGCTCGGCCTCGGTCGTGCCGGTTGCGCGCACGACACGTGCGCCGAAGCGCTCCGCGCACCAGCGGGCGTCCTCGTCCGACTCGACCCCGCGCAGGCCGTGGTCGACGTGGAGCGCCGACACGGCGTAGCCGAGCTCACCCAGCGCATGGAAGAGACACGTCGAGTCGGCGCCGCCCGAGACGAGGCAGAGCACAGCACCGCCCGGCTCGATCAGCTCGTGCCGGCGGACATGCGACTCGATCCGCTCGAGGAGCTCCAGGTGGACAGTGTTACAGGAGCTCGGACACGTCGCAGCCGAGCGCCCGCAGCTCGGGCCGCGCGGTCCAGAGCACGCGTCCGGCGAACTCGCCGAGGCTGTACGCCCGGTACATGTGGTCGGACGTGTCGTGGCCCGCGGCCTTGGCCTTCACGCCGCGGCCGTACTCGGTGAACATCGAGCGGAAGTAGCGCCGGGCCGTCGCGAGCGAGGGGTCGGAAGGCGACGTGGCGCCGAGCGCGACGTGGGCGTCCTTCGTCGCCGCGACGACGTCCGCCGCAGAGCCGTTCTCGTGGAAGAAGTCGTTGCCCCACAGCCGGACCGCGGCGAGGTTCGCTCTCGTGACCTCGATGAACTGCTTGTCGGTCGCCGAGCACAGGTGGCGAACGTGCTCCGCCTTGGCAGCATGCGCCGACCGCCCAGCCGCCAGAAGGACGACAGAGGCAGTCAGGAGCACAGCCGCAATGAGCCCCATACGAAACACCGCATTGCCGCTATCGGGCCGCGCGCCGCGCGGCCCCATCCCTCATTCGGGGCCGGGCATCCAGCCGGGCGGATGCTCCGACTCGAGCGGCGACGGTCCCGGCGCGCGCCAATGCCGGCCCGCGTAGGCCGCCAGCTCGCCCGCAGCCCAGCGCAGAAGCCACAACGTGAGCCCGATCCGGACCAGCCGCCCGAGCGTCAAAAGAGGACGCTCCGGTACTCGAGCACGCGACGCATGCCGATCGAATCGTAGAGCGCGATCGCCGGCGCATTCTCGCTGCGCACGAACAGCACGACCGCCGGGGTGCTCGCGAGCAGCAGGCGGCAGAGGTCGCGCAACCCCCGCCCCCCGTAGCCGTTGCCGCGGGCCACGGGGTCGACCCACACCTGCTGGATCTGCACCGCCGACGGCGTCCAGGCGGACGCCTCGGCCTTGAACAGCACGACCCCGTCCTCGAGCCAGAGCCACGAGCGTCCCTCGTCGATCTGCGCAGACGTGCGCCAGCGAAAGACGTCGGGGTCGTACGCAAGCGGATCGGTGCCGAGCTCGAGCTCGTGCGCCGCAGCGCAGGCGGGCAGTAGGCGCTCGAAGTCCGCCCGCGTCGCTGCGCGCAGCCCGGTCTCGCCCGGCGGGCGGCGGCTCCTCGATCGCGTAGACGGGCTGGCCCGGCCGGTCCTCGCGCGGCGCGGGCAGCAGACCGCGGGCGACGTCCCACAGCGCCGTGACCGCGCCGGCCTCACCGATCAGCATGCGCGAGTCGCCTTCGGCGGCGGCGGCCGCGAAGGCGCCGCAACCGGGCCCCGAGGGCACGAGGTTCGTGCCGACATGGCAGAGGCTCGAGACCGCGCCCGCAGCGTCCTCGACGGCGACGAACCGTCCGAGACCACGCCGCGCGACGTCCTCGAGGAAGACACGCTCGAGCGGCTCGAGCGCGCAGAAATCGAGCACCTGCTGCTGCGTTGGCACGACGAGGGTCATGACACTGTCTTTCTATAGAGTCGGCCCGCATGCCGATCCACGTGCGCGCAGAGCCGGGCCAGTACGCAGAGGCGGTACTCCTCCCCGGAGACCCGCTGCGTGCGAAGTACATCGCCGAGACCTACCTCGACGACGTCGAGCAGCGGAACTCCGAGCGGGGCCTGCTCGGCTACACGGGCACCTACGAAGGGAAGCCGGTCTCGGTGCAGGGCACCGGCATGGGCTGCCCCGGCGCGACGATCGTCTTCGAGGAGCTCGTGCAGCTCGGCTGCAAGAAGCTGATCCGCGTCGGCACGTGCGGCGGCCTGCAGCCGCACCATGCGCTCGGCGACCTGATCGTGGCGCTCACCGCGGTGCCCGCCGACTCGACCGCGATGCATCTCGTCGCCAACGAGCCGCACTGCCCGACGGCGTCCTGGTCGGTGATCCACGGCGCCGTGCACACGGCGAAGGAGCTGGGACAGGAGCTGCACGTCGGACCGATCGTCTCGAGCGACCTCTTCTACAACCCGGACGGCGGCCAGTACGAGCGCTGGTCGAAGCGCGGCGTGCTCGCGGTCGAGATGGAGGCGTCGGCGCTCTTCACGGTGGCCGCGCTGCACGGGGTCGAGTCGGGGTGCCTCCTCACGGTCAGCGACATCGTGGTCGAGGGCGAGTTCAAGCGGATCAGCGACGACGAGCTGCGCGCCTCCGTCGACCGGATGACGAAGATCGCGCTCGCAGTCGCCACGTCCGATTAGCGACACCACCTACTTCCTGGTCAACCCGGCGTCCGGCAACGGCGCGACGGGCAAGCGCTGGCCGGAGCTCGCCCACCGCGCGGCGCGGCTCGGGCTCACCGGAGAGACGTTCTTCTCCGAGCGGCCCGGGCATCTGATCGAGCTCGCACGGCAGGCGGTCGACGCGGGCGCGTCGCTCGTCGTCGCGGTCGGGCGGGGACGGGACGCTGAACGAGGTCGTGAACGGGATCGCGGGGCGCGACGTCGACCTCGCGACGATCCCGCTCGGGACCGGCATGGACTTCGTGCGCACCTACGGCATCCCGACGAAATTCGACGACGCCGTCGAGGTCGCGCTCACCGGGACGCCCCGCTCGATCGACGCCGGGCGCGTCCGCTACCGCACGTGGGGCGGCGAGGAGGCGGAGCGGTGGTTCGCGAACGTCGGCTCGGTCGGCATGAGCGGCGCCGTCGCCCAGCGCGCGAACGGGATGTCGAAGGTGCTCGGCGGCAAGGCGACGTTCTTCTACGCGTTGACGCGCGTCTTCCTCGAGTGGGAGAACACCGAGGTGACGGTGCAGCTCGACGGCGGCGAGCGCCGTGGGCGCATGCACGACGTCATCGTCGCGAACGGCGTCTGGCACGGCGGAGGCATGAAACTCGCGCCGGACGCCCGGCCCGACGACGGTCTCTTCGACGTGGTGCTGATCGGCGACGTCGGCAAGGTCGACTTCCTGACGACGGCGCCGAAGATCTACAAGGGCAAGCACGTCGCGCACCCGAAGGTGGACGTCGAGCGGAGCGCGCGGGTCGCGGTCGACGCGGCCGAGCACCTCCCGATCGAGGTCGAGGGCGAGCAGGTGGGCACGACGCCGGCCGTCTTCGAGGTCGTGCCGGGCGCCTTGCGCGTGCGCGTCCCGGCCTGAACGGCCCAGTCCCGGGGACAGTCCCCTGGACAGTGCGCGAACGGACCGGTCCCGGGGACAGTCCCCTGGACACGCCTCCGCGGGACGCGGCTACTTCTCGGGCTTGGCGGTGGTGTCGCTCGGCTTCTTCGCCGCCGTCGTCTTCTGCGACGCGGCCGGCTTGCGCGTCCCGCCCTCGAGCTTCGCGACCCGCTGCTCGAGCTGCGCCAGGCGCTTCTCCATCTGCTCGAGGCCGCGCACGCGCTTCGACAGGTCGTCGACACGCTCCTTCATCTGCATCGCGCCCTGCAGGACGCGCGAGGCCGTCGGATGCTGCGACGCCTTGCCGAGCACCTCTTCGCCGAGCGAGGCGAGTTGGGAGAGCGGATTCTTGGCCATGTCGATTCCTTTCCCCGGTCAGCGCGCTCGCGTAACCGTGTACGTCAGCTGATAGCACCCGTGCCTGTTCGACGGCGGGCAGGTCGAGCCTGCCGTCGACGCGTTCGCGACGTGCCTGCCGAGCCCGAGGCCGCGCGTCGTGACCATGATCGCACCCGGGTAGTCATCGCCCTTCGAGTTGCCGATCTCGGTGGTGACGGGGCACGGCTGGGTCGGATGCCCCGGGCCGTCCCAGCCGGGGAGCGCGCCGAAGTCGCACTCCCGAGCCAGCGTGACGAGCGTCCACGGCTTGCCGTGCTGGACGAAGAAGTCGACCGTCTGCGCGCCCTTGAACACGGACCCGTCGCGCGCAGCGAGCGTGCCCGGCCACCGGCCCCAGATGCCGTTGACGCTCCAGTGGAGCTGCCACTCGCCGGGGCCGCGCGCGATCTGCCCGAGCAGCGTCGTCTCGCCACGGGCGGGGCACGCGGGCTTGTCGGGCGCGCAGCTCGGGTCCATCGCGCGGCGGACGAGCAGCCGGTCGAAATGCAGCCGGAGGTGGTCGACCTCGATCGTGGACTTCGACCAGCCGACGAACACCTGCCACGCGACCACCACCCGCTTGCCCTCCGGCTGGTCGACCTTCGCCGTCACGTCGGCGCAGCCGTCGCTGCGGCCGACGACGGTCGGGCGCTGCGCCGCGACGCCGGCCTTGTTCACGAGCGTGATTGCCAGCCGGCCACCGGACGGCTTCGGGCCGGGCGCGCAGAGCACGAAGCGATACGTGCCGTTGACGCTCCACCAGTCACGCGCCGCGTGCGAGCAGGCCTTGAACTGGTCGCTGCCCTTCATCCTGTGCGCGCACTCGGCCTGCTTGCCCGCCGGCGTCGGGTCGGTCGAGATGAACAGATCGCCCTCTGCGGCTCCGTGCGCCGACCGGGGCGAGACGTTCCGTCGCGCGACCCAGATCGCCCGGAACGGATGGAACTCCGTCTTCTCGCCGCGGCCCTGGTAGTGGTCGCAGTCCCAGATCCACGAGCCGAGCGCCTCGACGTGGTCGCCCGCCTGCGGGCGCGCCCACTCCGGGTACGAGCTGGATTCGCGCTCCAGATGCAGCGTCCCCTGCTCCGGCGGTGCTGTCGCGAGACGTTCCCGTCAGGAAGTCGTTCGCGTGCGCGACGGTCACGTCGAGGTTGACGTCGTAGGACTCGTGCGTGATCGGGTCGTCCGAGCTCGCAATCCGCGACGCGAGCAGCCCGAGCGGCCCCTTCACCGTGCCGTTCACCCAGCGTGGGCTCGGCGCCGGCCCCGCCGACGGGAAGTCGCGGTCGTTCACGTAGACCCAGTTCGGCGCGGCGCCCGTGTAGATCTTCGTCGTGTCGCGCTGGCAGCCGTCCGACATCGCCTGGGTATTCGGATCGGGCTTCGTGTCGGCGAGCCGCCAGGCGGTCCCCGCGAGCGCGAGGGCGAGCAGCACGACCACCGTCACCGGGCGAGTCACACCCTGATTATCACCGGGGTCCCGGCGACCGCAGCCGCGACGACCGCTTCAGCGTGCGAGCCGGTCTCCGGTCCGGTCGCGGCCGTACCCTTGCGGGATGATCGTCGCGCACCTCGACCTGGACGCGTTCTTCGCAGCCGTCGAGGAGCTGGAGGACCCCACCCTCCGCACGGTGCCGCTGATCGTCGGCGGCGACCCCCACGGCCGCGGCGTCGTCGCGACCGCGAACTACGTCGCCCGCCGCTTCGGGATCCACTCCGCGATGTCGTGCGCAGAGGCGCTCAGGCGCTGCCCGCACGCGCGGTTCGTCCGTCCGCGGCACTCGCTCTACAAGGACTACTCGCGCGAGGTGTGGACGACGATCCGCGAGATCGTGCCGACCGTGGAGCAGGCCGGGATCGACGAGGGCTACCTCGACCTCGGCGAGGTGGCGCCGTCCTTCGACGACGCGCGCGCCGTCGCCGAGGCGGTGCGCGCGGTGGTGCGCGCGCGCACACGCCTCTCGTGCTCGCTCGGCGTCGCGACCTCGAAGGTGGTCGCGAAGGTCGCCTCCGACCGCCGCAAGCCGGGCGGCCTGACCGCCGTACGGCCCGGACGCGAAGCTGCGTTCCTCGCCCCGTTCCCGATCAGGCTCCTGCCGGGAGTCGGGCCGCGCGCCGAAGAGCGGCTCGCCGCGGCCGGCGTCGAGACGATCGGGCAGCTGGCCGCGATGACGGACGCCGAGCTCGGCACGCACCTCCGCGGCATCGTCGGCCGGCAGCTGCGCGACCGCGCGCGCGGGATCGACCCGCGCCCGCTCGAGGTGTCGACCGAGCGGATCTCGGTGTCTGCCGAGGAGACGTTCGAGCGCGACATCGCCGACCCGGAGAAGCTGCACGACGAGCTGCGCCGCCAGTCCGAGCGGCTCGCGGGATATCTGCGCGGCCGCGGACAGGTCGCCCGCACCGTCACGACGAAGCTGCGCTACCCCGATTTCTCGATCCGGACGCGCTCGACGTCGCTGCCCGTCGGCACCGACGACCCGGAGCGGATCGGCGAGCTCGCGTGCGCGCTGCTCGACCGCGCGCTGCGCGACCGGCCCGGTCCGCTGCGTCTCGTCGGGGTCGGCTTGTCGGGCCTCGCCGACCACGTGCAACTTTCGCTGACGTCGTTCGTCTGAAGAGACACAAACCTGTTGCCAAGGATTCACCCTTTGGAGGCAGGTGACAACCGATTCCTCTCGTAGATTGAGGCGAACGATGGAGACGCGCCAACCCACCCAGATGCACGAGCACGTGGCCAAGCGAGTTCACGTGCTGCTGCAGAAGGCGGGCGTCCCGTACGAGATCGAGCAGCAGGTCTGTCAGGCCTGCGCGCGCGTCCTCGACGAGAAGCCCGTCAAGCGCGCGGCGGCCTGACGCCGTCGCGTAGCAGCTGCCCCGACCGGCGCGCGCCGGTCTCGTCGGCGTCATCGATCGATCAGCCCCGCGCAGACACCAGGATCGCCTCGCTGCGGGCCAGCACCGCGCCTGCGCCCGCGTGCACGACGAGCGCCGCGCGGCCGTCGTAGGGCGTCGGGTCGCGATTGACGATCGCGAGCACGCCGCCGTGGGCGAGGGTCTCGTCGGGGAGACCGGCGACCGGCCAGACCTCGAGCGACGAGCCGATCACCAGCATGCTCCCGGCTGCACGCGCGAGCTCGGTGGCGCGCTCGACGGCGGCGACCGGCAGCAGCTCGCCGAACATCACGACGTCGGGCTTGAGCACACCGCCGCAGTCGGCACAGACCGGGAGCGGCAGCCGCGCGACGACGTGCTCACGCCGCTCACTGCGGCCGCAGGCGACGCAGCTCGCCGTCGCGATCGAGCCGTGCACCTCGATCACGTCGCGTGAGCCCGCCCGCTGGTGGAGTCCGTCCACGTTCTGAGTGATCACCGCCTGGAGAAGCCCGGCTCGCTCGAGCGCCGCGAGTGCCGAGTGACCGGCGTTCGGCTCGACCTCGGCGAGCACCCCCAGCCGGCGGCCGTAGAACTCCCATGCCCGGGCCGGGTCACGGCGGAAGCCCTCGATCGAGGCCACCTCGTACGGGTCGTACTGCGCCCAGACCCCGGAGGCGCTGCGGAAGTCGGGCAGGCCGCTCTCGGTGGAGATACCCGCGCCCGTCAGCGCGACGCACGGCTGGTTCGCTGCGATCACTTCTGCGAGCATCTCGGCCTCATGCATGGCTTCAGTTTCTCAACCGCGGTCCGGGTTCGGTTCGCCGAGACGGATGCGCAGGGGATCGTGCACAACTCGAACTACCTCGTCTGGTTCGAGGTCGCGCGCGTCGAGTACCTCGAGCGCTTCGCCGGCGGCTACCAGCGGCTGCGCGACCTCGGCGTCGAGGCGCTCGTGCTCGAGACGCACGTCCGCTACCTGCAGCCCGCGAGGTTCGACGACCGTCTGGTCGTGCACGCGCGCTGCGTCGACGTCCGCGGCGCGCGCTTCCGCTACGAGTATGCGATCGAACGAGCCGGCGTCGTGATCGCCGACGGCTGGACGCTGCATGCGACCGTGGACGCGGCGACGATGCGTCCGACCCGCGTGCCCGCGTGGCTGATCGAGGCGATCGTCAGTGCGGAGCTGCCGGAGCCTGCTCCGGCGGCGTGACCTCGGTGGTGACGGTCGTCGTCGTCGTCGTCGGTCTTCTTCTTCGCCTCGGGCGGCGTCTTCGGCTTGGGTGGCCCGACGCGGATCACGCGCGGCTCCGAGCGGTAGCTCGAGTACCAGGTCGCGTCGGAGAGCAGCTCGCCGCCCGCCGAGTAGACCTTGCGCTCGACCGAGGTCGCCTGCGCGGGCACGCCGGACTCGTCGACGACAGTCGTACCCGGCTCGAGCGTCGCGTCGACCGTCTTCTCGATGCGCGGCGGCGAGACGAACCGCAGGGGCGCAGTCGTCGTCTCGACCTTGCGGTGCTGCGGCACGCCGTACAGCCCGACGGTCAGCGAGGACGAGCCCACGTACGTGCGCAGGAGCAGCCAGTGCCCCGTGTCGTTGACGAACTTCAGATCGGTGTCCGGATAGTTGACGGTCGCGTCGCGCCCGAGCGGGTAGTGCGAGATGTAGAGGGCGTGATTCGTCCGCGCGGTGATCGGGAGACCCGCTTCGTAGGCAGCGTTGAACACGGTGGTCGACACCTGGCAGACGCCGCCGCCGAGGCCGGTCTGGAGCTCGCCGTTGATGATCACCGGCGCCTCGAGGAAGCCCTTTGCGGCCGAGCGCTCGCCGGTCGCGCCGTTGAACGAGAACGTCGTCCCGGGCGCGATCAGCTTCCGGTCGACGAGATGGGCCACGAGCTGGACGTTGTGGATGCGGTTCGGGTCACCGCCGTAGACGGTCGAGTAGGTCCCGACGGTGCCGGTGATCCCGAGGGCCTGCGCCTTGGCGGTCGTCAGCCGGGGCTGCGCGGTGCTGATCGCGAGCTGCGCGACGCGACCGGTCGGACGCTCGGCGGCGGCGAGGATCCGCGCAGCCGACCGGGGCACGTCGAGCGCGACGCCCGGGCGCGGACGGAACGACACGCACGCTGCCGTCGGAGTTGACCGCGAAGTCGGCGTCCTTGGGTGCGCGGTTGACGGTGCTTCTCGAGCCGCGTGAAGTACGCGTCCGCGGCGGGGCCGCTCAGCGAGATCGGCGTGTTGGGCGTCGACGGCAGCTCGAGGATCTTGGCGAGGCGCCAGCGAGGAATGCGCAGGCGCGTCGGCCCGGCGGTGACGACCACCGGCGCGGCGATCACCTGCGACGCGCGGCGCTGAGCCGCGGCGAGCGATGCCACGGTGACGTTCGGCGCATCGCACGCGCACCGGGAGCGCCACCGGGACCCGCGCGAACGATGCGAGCGCGCGCGCGACCATCGGCCGCGCGGCGGGCCGGTCGAGCACGCGGCCGGTCGCGCCGGCGGCGATCGAGATGTGCAGGCCGCGCCGGACGAGCTTCGCCTCACGGTGCGGCGTGTCGATCGCCTTCGCGAGCAGACCGAGCTCGTACGTCAGCGCCGCGTCGTAGGCGCGCACCGGCGGGACGAGATCCTCTGGGAAGAACTCGAGCTCGAGGCGGCGGTAGCCGCGAACGAATCCGAAGCCGCCGCCCTGCCGCTCCGCGGCCGCGACCGCGGCGCCCCAGTCGACCACGACGCCGAGCGCCTTTGGCGTGACGGTGAAGCGCTGGTTGCCCGAGACGAAGGTGACGGGAACGCGCTCGAGCCGTGCAGAACGCCGCTCGAGCAGGCGGCGGGCGTCGGCAGGCGTGAGGCCGCCGACGTCGATGCCGGCGATCCGGGTTCCGCTCGCGAGCTTCTCGGACGAGCCCGCGAAGACGAAGCCGAGCCCGATTGCCACGAGCAGCGCGGCGACACCGGCGACGATCAGGCGGGTCCAGAGGCGTGAGCGCGCAGAAGCGCGGCGGCGAGCGCGAAGAGCCGTCGACGAGGCTGCCACTGCCCGCGTCATGGTAGCGACGGTTCAGGCGGCCGCCGGGCCGCCGTGATCCCTAGAAGACGAACAGCTCGACGCCGCCGGAGACGTTCAGCTCGATCCCGGTGACGTAGGCCGCCAGGTCGGAGCAGAGCCAGGCGATCGCGTTGGCGATGTCCTGCGGCTCCCCCGGGCGCTTGAAGACGGTGCGGTTGGCGATCCGCTCGTTCATCGCCGGGTTCGCCATGTGGAACGCCTCGGTGCCGATGATCCCGGGCACGACGGCGTTCGCCGTGATCCCGTGCCGGCCGCCCTCCATCGCCAGGGTCTTCGTCAGCCCGAGCACGCCGGCCTTCGTCGTCGAGTACGAGGCCTGGCCGAAGCCGCCGAGCGTGCCCGCGACCGAGGCCATGTTGACGATGCGGCCCCACTTGCGCTCCTTCATGTGCGGCCAGACGGCCTGCGCGCAGTTGAAGGCGCCGGTCAGGTTGACGCGCAGGTCGCGCTCCCAGAGCTCGGGCTGCTGGTCGCCGAACTGCCCGACGTGATCGAGCGTGCCCGCGTTGTTGACGAGGATGTCGACCGAGCCGAGCTCCTCGACCGCCCGCGAGACCGCGGCCGCGACCTGCTCGCGGTCGGTGACGTCGCAGCGGAGGGCGAGCGCCTTGCGCCCCATCGCCGCGGATCTCCTCTGCGGCGGACTCGGTCTGCACGAGACCCTGGGTGCGCGCGACCATCGCGAGCGGCCCGTAGGCGTCGGTCTCCTCCGACAGCTCCGACTCGACGAGCAGGTCGGCAATCACGACGTCGGCGCCCGCGCGCGCGAGCGTCAAGGCGTCAGCCCGGCCGAGGCCGCGCGAGCCGCCGGTGACGAATGCGACGCGGCCGGAGAGATCGATCTCGATGCTCATCAGCGCGGCAGGAAGATCTCTTTGGCGATCACGAGGCGCTGGATCTGCGAGGTGCCCTCGTAGATCTGGAAGAGCTTCGCGTCGCGCATCAGCTTCTCGACCGGGTACTCCTTCATGTAGCCGTAGCCGCCGAAGACCTGGACGGCGTCGGTCGTCACCTTCATCGCCGTGTCGGCGGCGAACCGCTTCGCGAACGACGAGTAGAGCGTCGCGCGCTCGCCGCGGTCGAGCATCCACGCAGCCTGCCAGGTGAGCAGGCGCGCCGCCTCGATCTCGGTCGCCATGTCGGCGATCATGAAGTTGACGCCCTGGTGCATCGCGATCGGCACGTCGAAGGTGACCCGCTCCTTCGCGTACTCGACGGCGAGCTCGTAGGCGGCCTGGGCGACACCGACTGCCCCGATCGCCGTTCCGGGCCGGGTGAAGTCGAGCGTCTGCATCGCGAGCTTGAAGCCCTGGCCCTCCTCGCCGAGGCGGTTCGCGGCGGGCACGACCACGTCCTGGAGCGCGAACGCCGACGTGTCGGTGGCGCGCTGCCCCATCTTGTCGAGGTGCTGCTCGATCGTGACGCCGGGGGTGTCCATCGGGACGATGAACGCCGACATGCCGCGATGCCCCTTGGAGACGTCGGTCTTCGCGAAGACGACCGTCCAGTCGGCGTAGCCCGCGTTCGTGATGAACGTCTTCGAGCCGTTGAGGACGTACTCGTCGCCGCGGCGCTCTGCCGTCGTCTTCAGGCGCGCCACGTCGGAGCCGGCGTCCGGCTCGGAGAGCCCGAACGAGCAGAGGATCGGCTCCTCGAGCAGCGGCGGCAGCCAGGTCGCCTTCTGCTCGTCGGTGCCGGCGATGACGACCGGGCCGGCGCCGAGGCCGTTCGCGCCGAGCGACGTGCCGATGCCGGTGCAGCCCCAGTTCAGCTCCTCGCCGACGAGCATCCCGTCGAAGGCGCCGAGGCCCAGGCCGCCGTACTCGACCGGGATGTGCAGGTTCATCAGCCCGAGCTCGTGCGCCTTCGCGATCACGTCGACCGGGTGCTGCATCGCGACGTCGTACTCGGCCGCCTTGGGCCGGATCTCCTTCGCGGCGAACTCGCGCGCGAGCGCACGCAGCTCCTTCTGCTCGTCCGTGAGGGCAAACGAGACGCCGCCCTGGACGGCCTGTTCGATCGTGGCCATCGTCAGCTCCCGGGGTTTGATTGACTCGTCAGTCAACAAGCGTAGCGACGGGCGGCGGCTCCGGCAAGAGCGCCGGGGACTCGCCCGTGAGCGGGCAGGGGACGGTGAGATCGTTCCCGGCCCACGCCCGCGCAGAGATGGGCCCGGGCCGCGTGAGGATGGATAGGCTGCTCGCCGATGGACTTCGAGCTGACCGACGAGCAGCGTCTGATCCAGGACACCGTCCGGCAATTCGTGGACGAGCGGGTCCTGCCGGTCGCCGTCCAGAACGACATCGACCACAAGCTCGATCTGGAGCTGATCGAGGGCATGGCCGAGCTCGGGATCCTCGGGATCGTCGTGCCGGAGGAGTACGGCGGCGCAGGCCTCGACTACGTGGCCGAGGCGCTCGCCTGCGAGGAGATCGAGCGCGGCGAAGCGGCCTTCCGGACGCTGATCTCCGTGCACGTCGGCCTCAACTCGCTGTCGCTGCTCAAGTACGGCTCCGAGGAGCAGAAGCAGCGCTGGCTGACGCCGCAGGCCAAGGGCGAGAAGCTCGCCTGCTTCGGCCTGACGGAGCCGGGCGCCGGGTCGGACGTCGCGTCGATGCGCTCGACCGCGCGCCGCGAGGGCGACACCTTCGTCCTGAACGGCCAGAAGAACTGGATCTCGTACGCCTCGGTCGCAGACCACGCGCTCGTCTTCGCGAAGACGGATCCCGAAGCGGGTCACAAGGGGATCAGCGCGTTCGTGCTCGAGAAGGGCATGAAGGGCTACACGACCCGGGACACCGAGCACAAGCTCGGCATCTGGGCGGGCTCGACGGGCGAGCTGTTCTTCGAGAACGTCGAGGTGCCCGCCGAGAACCTGATCGGCGAGGAGGGCCAGGGCTTCGAGATCGCGATGCACTCGCTCGACCAGGGCCGGTTCACGGTCGCGGCCGGCGGCGTCGGCGTCGTCCGCGCGTGCCTCGAGCGGTCGGTCGAGTACGCGCGCGAGCGCGAGACGTTCGGGCAGGCGATCGGCCACTACCAGTTCGTGCAGGACATGATCGCGAAGATGGTGCTCGGGTACGAGACGTCGAAGCTGCTCGTGATGCAGGCCGCGTGGATGAAGAACGAGGGCAAGCGCAACACGCGCGAGACGTCGCTCGCCAAGTGGCACGCGACGGAGTCGGCGTTCGAGGCTGCGCACCTCGCGATCCAGGTCTTCGGCTCGTACGGCTACTCCGGTGAGTACGGCATCGAGCGGTACTTCCGCAACGCGCGCGCGCCGATCATCTACGAGGGCACGACGCAGATCCACAAGATGATGCAGGCCGAGCACGCGCTGGGCTACCGCCAATTGAACGGCCGCGGCGGCGATGCCTCCCCGCTCTGCTCGTGGGCCCCGGCGCTCTCGCCCGTGCACGCGTCAGCGTAGGTCTGCGCGCAGCTCGCCCCCGCACCAGCGCCACTCGTCCCGAGAGGCGCACAGTCCCGCGCGCACGGCGTTGTCCAGCACGTACGCGCCGACGGCGTGGAAGTGCTCGTCACCCTCGACCGCGCGCGCTCCGAAGCGCCCCTGGAACAGATGCCCCACGCGGTCGTGCCGCTCGTTGAAGCGCTGGGCGTAGCGGAAGTTCAGCCCGTGCATCCCGCGAGTGAGCCTGTCGAGGGCGCACAGCACGAGCAGGTGGAAGTGGTTCGGCATCAGGCAGTACGCGAGCAGCTGCCAGTCGTTCTGTCGTCGCGCCGCGTGCACGAGCGTGACGAACCGTACGCGATCGACGTCGTCGACCGAGATCGGCTGCCGTGCGACCCCGCGCGCGGTCACGTGGTACACGCCTTCGGGCGGCAACGAATCGCAACGGGCACGGCGAGGCACCCACCGAGCGTACGGCGACGCGCGCGCCGCCGACAATTCGTCCTTCTCGCCACGCCCCGAGCAGTCATGTCTCAGGGACAGTCCCTGGGACACTGCGCGTTCGAGCCGTGTTCCGGGGACTGTCCCTGGAACACGGCACTTCAGGACGCGTCTCGGCAAGCGCCCACACGAGCGTTGGGACATGTCCCAGGGACAGTCCCTGGGACATGCCTGTTCAGCGCGGCTCGAGCTCGCCGTCCCAGTAGTCGACGGCGTCGCCGAGGCGGAAGAGCTTGTTCGGCGGGAAGATGCCGACCTTGTCCGAGTCGGGGTAGACGGCGGCGCCGGGGTCGCCCTTGTTCGAGAGGATCGCGACGCGCAGCTCCTCGTCGGTGTTGTTCGTCACCTTGTGCGCGCCGGCCTCGCCGTCCGGGAAGAACGCCACGTCCCACGGCGCGCAGCTCGCTGCTCACCCTCGGGCGTGCGCAGCGTCGGCCGGCCGGTCAGGACGATCAGCCACTCCTCGTAGCCGATCTCGTAGTGGTACGGGCAGATGCTCTGGCCCGGCCGGATCCGATAGACCGACAGGCCGAGCTTGCTCGCCGCCGACGAGCGGCGCCGATCGCGCGCGTAGCTCGTGCGATAGCCCGTCCGGATCGTCGGCGTCGTCCTCGACGGCGACGTCGAAGAGGTTGATCGCTACGCTCACTCGCCGAGCTCCGAGCGCGCCGTGAGGAAGCCCGGCCCGACGACCGCGACCTTGCCGGAGTCGGGATACACGCGTCGTGCGGGACTCCTCCTTCGTGGACGGCATCGCGAACCGAGCAGGCGCGTCGCCGTCGTTGCGCATGGCGTGCGCGCCCGTCCGGCCCCGGCAGGAAGCACGCCACGTCGCCCGGCGCGCAGCACCCGCTCGCCCTCCGGCGTGCGCAGCGTCACCTCGCCCGCGACGACGATCAGCCACTCCTCGCGCGTCAGCTCGAAGTGGTAGTCGGCCGCCGTCTGCCCGGCGCGAGCTCGTAGACGCCGATCGGAGCAGAGCTTCGCGTCGTGGTCCGCGCCCGAGCGAACGATGTGCCGTACCGCGCGCTCGTCGCTCGCGCGAGCTCGCCGTCGGCCAGGTTGAAGATCACGCTGCGAGCCCCGCGTGCGCCACGTCGACGACGGTCGCGACCGCACGCTCGACGTCGTCCTCCTCGCCCGGCAGCTGGCCGAGCACCCAGCCGGTCAGGATCTCCTCGAGCGCGCCGTAGACCGCCCACGCCGCGACCTGCGGCGTCGACGTCGCCGCGCACCTCCCCGCGCTCGCGGCGCCGCCTCGATGATCCGCTGCAGCGCCTGGAAGAGCGCCGCGGATCTCGTCGACCCGGTCGCCGACCTCGCGGGCTGCGCGCGACCTCGCGCACGAGCACGCGCACGAGCTCCGGCGTCACGAGCCACGAACCGAGGTAGATGCGCGCGAAGCGCCGCAGCTGCTCGCGCAACGGCACGTTCGCCGCCTCGATGCGCTGCGTCTCGGCGACGAGCTGCGTCCACGTCTCGCGGAAGATCGTCTCGAGCACCTCGTCCTTCGAGCGGAAGTAGTGGTAGAGCAGCCCGTGCGCGACGCCCGCCTCCTCGGCGATGTCGCCGACGCGCGATGCGTGGAAGCCCTTGCGCGCGAAGACCCGCACCGCCGCCTCGAGCAGCTCGGCCCGGCGGTCTGTCGTCCGTTCGGTCACGGCCTCGCAGCATAATCAGCGCCGTGCCTCCGCTCGCCGGGACGACCGTCGCCGACCTGACGCGCTATCTCCCCGGCCCGTTCGCGAGCCGCGAGCTGCTGCGGCTCGGCGCGCGCGTCGTCAAGATCGAGCCGCCGGACGGCGATCCGTCCCGCACCGCATCGCCCGAGTGGTACCGCGCGCTGAACGACGGCAAGGAGGTGCTCACCTGGGACGCGCGCACCGAGCCGCCGCCCGCCGTCGCTGCTCGAGGCGGACGTCGTGCTCGAGGGCTTCC
Source organism: uncultured Actinomycetes bacterium (assembly GCA_963698925.1). Taxonomy (GTDB): domain Bacteria; phylum Actinomycetota; class Thermoleophilia; order Gaiellales; family Gaiellaceae; genus PALSA-600. The sequence continues at coordinate 47,200 of CAVOSR010000002.1, forward strand.
GGCCCGGCGTCTGGGAGCGGCTGGACGTCGAGCTGCCGGAGACGACGATCCTCTGCTCGATCACCGGCTTCGGCGCCGACGGCCCGCACGCAGCGCAGGCGGGCCACGACCTCAACTACCTCGGCTACGCCGGCGTGCTCGCGGACACCGCGCCGGCGGTCCCTCCGGTGCAGGTCGCCGACCTCGCGGCAGGCGCGCAAGGCGCAGTGATCGAGGTGCTCGCCGCGCTGCTCGACCGCGCGCAGACCGGCCGGGGCGGCAGACTCGTCGATCTCGATGACGCACGGATCCCACCGGTTCGTCGCGCACCGGCTCGGCGGGGACCCGGTCGACGCGTCTGCTCACCGGCGGGGTCGCCTGCTACCGGATCTACGAGACGGCCGACGGCCGCTACCTGACGGTCGCGGCGCTCGAGCCGAAGTTCTGGCACCGCCTCTGCGAGCTGCTCGAGCGCCCGGACCTCGCGACCGCGCGTTCGACCGCGAGCTGCCCGAGCTCGACGCAGCTCTTCCGCACGCGGACGATGCGCGAGTGGCTCGACCTGCTCGAGCACGAGGACACCTGCGTCGGGCCGGTCCTGTCGCTCGCCGAGTCGGCTGCGGAGCTCTCGTGAAGCTGGCCGCGATCGCCTTCGCGCTCTTCGGGATCCACGTCGGCGCCCGACCGCACGATCCCGGTCGGCTACGCGCCCGCGTGGAGCCCGGACGCGGAGCGCATCGCCTACGTGACGCGCGGCGACCTCTGGGTCGCGGACGCCGACGGCAGCCACCGGGCTCGGCTCGTCGCCCGCGCCGACCAGCCGGCCTGGGGGCCGAACGGCCGCCGGCTCGCGTTCGTCCGCGACGGCTGGGTCTGGACGATCCGTGCCGACGGCCTCGACGAGCGGAGGCTCGCGCCGGGCGCCCACCCCGACTGGTCGCCGGACGGCGCGCGCATCGCCTTCGACCGGGACGGCGAGACCTACACGGCGCTCTGGTGGTACGGCGGCGCGCAGAAGCGACGCCGGCGCCGGCACCGATCCCGCCTACGCCCCCGACGGACGGCTGGCGCTCGTCGCCGACGGACAGATCTCGTCGGCGGCAACGTCGTCGCACAGGGCACGTCGCCGGACTGGTCGGCCGACGGACGGCTCGCGTGGGTGCGCGACGGGATGATCTACATCGCCGGCCGGCCAGTACCGCCGCGGGCTGCAGCCGGCCTGGCCGCCCGCGCGCCGCGTGCGCGAGCTACTCCCGGACTTCGACCAGCGCGCGCCGACCGGCCTCGTGATCGCCGGCGGCACCGGGCACTGGCGGCTCGGCTTCACGTCGCTCGTCGACAACCTCGGCCCGGGCAGCTCCGTGCTCGTCGGCGTCCGCCCGCCCGGCCAGTCGCGTATGACCGGCACGCAGCGCGTGCGGCTGGCGAACGGCGCCACGCGCACCTATCGCGACGTCGCGCAGTTCCGCTACACGAACTCGCCCCCGCACCACCACTGGCACCTGATGCGCTTCGACTCCTTCGAGCTCCACACGCTCGACGGGCGCACGCTCGTACGCGACCGCAAGAGCGGCTTCTGCCTCGCCGACCACTGGGGCGCCGCGCCCGGCCACTACCCGGGACGACACCCCGTCTTCCTCGGCGACTGCGACCAGTTCCACCCCGAGGCGACGCACGTGACGATGGGCACCTCGCCCGGGTACACCGACCGCTACCCGGCGTTCTTCCACGGGCAGAACATCGACATCACCGGCGTCGCCGGCCGGAACGTACGTGCTGCTGCACCGGGTGAACGCGACGATGGGGCTGCGCGAGCTCCGCTACGACAACAACGCGGCGTCGGTGCGCATCCGGCTCACTGGCACGCCGGGACGCCGAGCGGTGCGCGTCCTCCGCACCTGCCAGGCGACCGCTACCTGCTGAGCCGCAGCCGTGCGCCCGCGAGGCGGCCCTGCGCATGCCAGGCGGCGAGCGCGACCACGAACGCAGCGCCGGCGGAGATGACGAGCGCCTGCGCCGCGATGCCGAAGGCGACCGCCTCCTCGGCCTGCACGCCCGACGCGACGAGGATCGCCGCTCCGGCACCGGCCTGCATCGCCGCACCCGCCGGCGCGACCGGCAGCACCGCCGACGCGGCCGACGCGCAGACGAACGCGAGCGCGAGCGCGAAGTCGGTGCCGAGCCCGAGCGCGGCGAGCAACACGAAGATCGCCAGCGTGCGCAGCACCCACGAGGTCGCGACAGCGAGACCGGCCCACGCCGCCTCGCGCGGCGGGGTCGCGTTGTCGCGCGACCCAGCCGGCGACGCGGAACCGCCGCACGTGCCGTCCCGTCGCGAGCCGCGGCAGCGCCAGCACGACGCCGGCGGCGGCCACACCGGCGACGGCGACGACGACCGAGCCCGACCTGCAGCCAGCCGCCGACGTGCCCGACCGCGAACGCGACCGATGCGAGCGGCGCCATGGCGGCGCTGTCGAGCAGGCCGAGCAGGAAGATCGAGAGCGCGACGGCGCCGAAGCTCGCAGTGCGGCGACGGCAGCGACGGACGACCGCGACGCGGATCACCTCGTCGCAGCGGCCCGGCAGCGCGATGCCGCCCACGGACGCGGCGCCGCCGGCAGCGGCGAGCGTGAGCACGGACGGCCGCTGGTCACGCGTGAAGAGACGCTGCCAGCCCCAGGCCTTCGCGGCGTAGGCGCCGACGAAGATCAGACGCCGCGAGGCCGACGAGCCAGAGGTTCGCGTGGCGAAGCGGCCAGCCCGTGTGGGCGAAGTGCCGCGCGACGAGCGCCGTCGTCCCGAGGGCGACGAGCACGAAGACGCTGTTCAGGATCCGCTTGCGGGTCACGACGTCCACCTCTCTTCGGCAGCCCGTTCGGAAACCTGGATACCTCGGAGGGGTCGGCGGCGGGTGACCGGGACACCGTAGCGGCCTGTCGCCGGCTCGGCGGCGCAAACGGGTTAACCCGGGGCTCGTCCTTCCCCGGCGGCAGGATCCGCTCGGAGAGGCCGCCGAGCGCCCGGGTCAGCTCGCTCGGGATCACCCAGACCTTGTTCGCGTCGCCCTGGGCGATCTGCGGCAGCACCTGCAGGTACTGGTAGGCGAGGAGCTGCGGATCGGGATTGCCGTCGTGGATCGCCTTGAACACTGTCTCGATCGCCTTCGACTGGCCCTCGGCGGCGAGGATCGCCGACTGCTTCTGGCCCTCCGCCTTCAGGATCGCCGACTGCTTCTCGCCCTCGGCGGTCAGGATCTGCGCCTGCTTGATGCCCTCGGCCTGCAGGATCGCCGCCCGCTTCTCGCGGTCGGCGCGCATCTGCTTCTCCATCGTGTCCTTGATCGACGGCGGCGGGTCGACGGCCTTCAGCTCGACTCGGTGCACGCGGATCCCCCACTTGCCGGTCGCCTCGTCGAGGATCCCGCGCAGCTGGTCGTTGATCGTCTCGCGCGAGGTGAGCGTCTGCTCGAGCGTCATGCCGCCGATCACGTTGCGCAGCGTCGTGACGGTCAGCAGGTCGATCGCGTTGACGGGATTGGCGATCTCGTACGTCGCCGACTTCGGGTCGGTGACCTGGAAGTAGATGACGGTGTCGATGTTGACGACGAGGTTGTCCTCGGTGATCACCGGCTGCGGCTCGAACGTGACCGCCTGCTCGCGCAGGTCGAGCAGCGGCTTGACGCGGTCGATGAACGGGATCACGAGCGTCAGGCCGGGCGTCAGCGTGCGCGAGTAGCGGCCGAGCCGCTCGACGACGCCGGCGCGCGCCTGCGGGATCACGCGGACGGTCTTGGCGAGCAGGATCAGCACGAACGCGCACGATCACGGCGAGCACGATCAGGGCTGAAAGAGCGACGTCCACCTCAACCTCCTATTCGGCGACCAGCGCGGTCGCGCCCTCGATCTGGATGACGTCGACGGTCTGACCCTCTTCGATCACTTGCCCGTCGAGATAGGTCCGTGCGGTCCATTCGTCGCCGCCGATGCGCACGCGCCCGCCGTGCACGTCGACAGCGGCGCGTCACGATCGCCTTGCGGCCGACGAGCGCGTCGGTGCCGGTGCGCGAGATCGCCGGCAGGCGGACGTGCTGCTTGCGCGATCGGCCGGAGGATCGCGAGCGACGCGACCGAGCAGACGATGAAGACGATCATCGAGCCGATCGTCCCCGCCCCGAGCAGGGCGGCGAAGGCTGCGGCGACGCGCCGCGAGGGCGACGGGACCGAGGAAGAACAGCCCGGGCGTCAGCGAGCTCTCCGACGCCGAGCGCCACCGCAACGAGCACCCAGACGAGCCAGCCCACGACCGGAACTTTAGTCGAGGCCGAGCACCACGGGCAGAGCGCGGAGGTCGTCGATCCGCTCCGGGACGTCCGGGTGGCGGCCCTCCCGGTCGACGAGCACGGCCTGCATGCCGACCGCGCGGGCGCCGTCGATGTCGTCCTCGATCGTGTCGCCGACCATCGCCGCCTCGCCCGGGGCGACACCGAGCAGCTCCAGCATGCGCAGGAAGATCGTCTCGTGCGGCTTCGTCTTCCCGTGCGCCCGGGAGGTGAGGACGGCGTCGACGACGAGGCCGTGGTGCTCGACGAACAGCTCGAGGTCGCGCGCGGTGTTCGAGAGCAGCCCGAGCTTGAGCCCATGCGCCCGCAACGTCTCGAGCGTCGCGCGGAACGTCGTCGAAGAGGTCGAAGTGGTGGGCGTGCTCCCACGCGCGCGTCATCTCGGCCGCGCAGGCGTAGGTGTCGCCGACCCCGCCCATGCCCTCGATGATCCGCTGGGTGAAGAGGATCCAGATCTCCTCGTCGTGCTCGAGCTCGGGATGCCGTTGCAGCGTCGTGAAGGCAGCGTTGCGCGCCTCGTCGTACCGCGCGGGGTCGAGCTCGAGGCCGTGCCGCTCGCCGAGCCTGCGGTAGCCGTCGGGCCCGAGGTCCGGGACCGGGTCGCGCGATCGTGAAGTCGACGTCGAAGACAACGGCGCGCAGCCCCATGCGTCGAGCGTAGCCTGAGGTCGTGCGCGACCCGCTGACGCTCCTGCGCGAAGCGAAGACGATCGCGATGGTCGGCGCGTCGCCGAGCCCGGCACGCGAGAGCCACGGCGTCATGCGCTACCTCCTGGCGCAGGGCTACCGGGTGATCCCGGTGCGCCCGGACTGCGACGAGGTGCTCGGTGTGCGGTGCGCGCCGACGGTCGGGGCGATCGACGAGCCGATCGACCTGGTCGATGTCTTCCGACGGCCCGAGTTCTGCGCGCAGCACGCGCGCGAGGCGGTCGCGGCCGGCGCAGGCAGCCTCTGGCTGCAGCTCGGCATCCGCTCCGCCGAGGCGAGAGCGATCGCCGAGGACGGCGGGCTCGACTACGTCGAGGACGCCTGCACCGCGGCCCTGCACGCCCGGTACCTGCGGGCGTGACGAGAACCCCGGTGCCTGGCACCGAACGGTGCCAGGCACCCAGGCTGCTGTATCGGGGTGCGGAGATTTGAACTCCGGACCTCTCCGACCCGAACGGAGCGCGCTACCAGGCTGCGCCACACCCCGAGGAGGGTGAAGGTTAGCCGATGAGCTCGAGCGCGGCCCGCGCGCAGACGTCGGGCCGCTCGCTGATCAGGAGGTGGCCGCAGTCGGCGATCACACGGACCGGCGCGCGCAGGCGGCGGGCGTACTCGAAGCCGTCCTCGACCGGCACCTGCGCGTCTCGCGCACCGTGGAGCACGAGCACCGGGCAGCGCACGCGGTCGAGATCCTGGCGCGGGTCGTCGCGGACGAGAGCCCGGCCCGCTCCGAAGGTGTCCGTGTGGAGCGTCGTGCCGTGCAGCAGGCCGTGGACGGCGCGCTCCGTGAGCAGATCGGGGTTGGCGACCTCGAAGCCGCCGAAGACGAGCCGGCGCAGCCGCGGCGAGCGCGCGATGCGCTCGGCGCGCCTGCCGGCGATCCGCCCCGGCTGCACGATCGCGACGAGGGTGATCGTCACCTCGGCGCTGCGGGTCGAGCTCGAGATCCCGGCCGCCGCCGCGAGCACCACGCTCCGGACGAGCTCGGGACGCCGCTCGGCGAGACGCAGCGCGACCAGGCCGCCGAGCGAGTGCCCGAGCACGTCCACGGCCCCGGGCAGGGTGGCGGCGAGCGCATCCGCGAAGGCGGCGAGGGAGGCGGCGGCCGGGAGCGGCGTCGAGGCGCCGTGGCCCGGCAGGTCGGGGATCAGCAGCCGCCGGCCGGGCAGGAGCGGCGCCAGCTCGCTGAAGTTCCAGGCCGCGCCGCCGTAGCCGTGGATCAGGAGCAGCGGCGGCCCGTCCCCCGCTCCCACGTCCGGATGCGGGTCCCGCGGAACGCCGTCCAACGTTCTTCGAAGCCCGGGAGGAGATCGGTCGCATCCGTCACGAGGATCGATTATCCTGGGATGACTGTGAGCTTCGTGGCGACAAGGCGGGGACTGTGATGAAGATCCCCGTCCGCGCCGCCAGGAGCAGTTTTCCTAGCCCGCTTGCGCCTCGTGCGCGGCGGGCTTTTTCGTGGCTGGAAACGGCGAGTGGAAGGAGCAAGATGGCAAATCACCTGACGCCGGACGAGTTGTCCAAGGAGACCGGGATCGATCGCGATGAAGTGATCCGCATCTGCCTCGAGGAGCACGTGCCGATCTACCACGGCAAGATCGACAAGACGCTCTTCTCCGCGCAGCTCCAGGCGCTGGGAGCGCTACCCGCGCAGCACTGAGCTGACGCGAGCTACTTCCGGGCCGCGGCGGTCTTCTTGCGAGAGGACGCCGCGGCCTTTTGCTTGGGCGCAGCGGGCTTCTTCGACGCGGCGGCGACGGATGCGCGCAGCGCCTCCATCAGGTCGACGACCGGCGTCGGCGCGGCCGGCTCGGGCACCTCGATCTCCTGGCCGGCGAGCTTCGCCTCGAGCAGCTCGCGGAGCGACTCGCGGTACTCGCTGCGCAGCTCGGACGGGTCGAACTCGCCCGCGAGCGACGCGATGATCTGCTTCGCGAGGTCGAGCTCCGGGCCTTTCACCTCCGCGGTGGAGACGGCCTCGTCGATGTCGGCGTGATCCTTGACGTCCTCGTGCACGAACAGCGTCTCGAGCGCCAGCGCGTCGCCCTTCGGGCGGATCAGGCAGAGCTTCTCCTTGCCGGCGAGCACGAAGCGGCCGAGCGCCGCGACCTCGGCCTCCTTCATCGCCTCGAGCAGCAGCACGTACGGCCGTCGCTGTGCCTCCGCGCCCGCGGGGACGAGGAAGTACGTGCGGTCGAAGTAGATCGGGTCGACCTCTTCCAGCCGGACGAAGCGGCTGATCTCGATCGAGCGCGACGTGTCGCGCTGCTCGATCGCCTCGAGATCGGCGTCCTCGACGGTCACGAACTGGCCCTTCGAGACCTCCCAGCCGCGCACCAGCTCGTCCGACTCGACGTCGCGCTCGTGCACGGGGCACCAGCGCTTCTGCTTGATCGGCGAGCCGCACTCGCGGTGCAGCATCCGGAACGAGACGTCCGACTGGCGGGCAGAGGCCTTCGTCGCCGGGGCGAGCCCGACGGGGATGTTCACGAGGCCGAAGCTGACTGATCCGTTCCAGGTTGTGCGCATGAGCAGGGGTTAAGTGTAGAGGGAGGACGTGGATTCGCGCTTGCGGTGGGCTCTCCTGCAACTACATTCTGCGGAGGTGGCGGGCTCAAAGACGATTGCGAATCTGTGGCGGAACGCCACCGCCGAGAAGCGTGAGGGCGCGGCGTACCTGCACGAGGTCGACGGCGAGTGGCTCGAAGTCACGTGGGCCGAGGCCGCCGAGGCGGTCGAGGAGCTGGCCAACGGGCTGCTCGCGCTCGGCGTCGAGCGAGGGTCGTCGTTCGCGCTGCTCGGGCGCACCTCCCTCGAGTGGGCCCTCTTCGACTTCGCGCTCGGCCTCGTCGGGGCGGTCGGCGCCCCGATCTACGCCAACAGCTCGGCCCGCGACACCCAGTACGTGCTCGAGCACTCGGACTGCGTCGGCGCGCTGGTCGAGGACGCTGCGCAGCGCGCGAAGGTCGAAGGCAGATCGCTGCGGTACGTGCTCTCGTTCGCCGAGCTCGACGACCTGCGGGCGCGGGGGCGTGCATTCGCGCAAGAGCAGCCGGCGGCGCTCGACGAGCGAGCCGACTCGATCGACGAGGACGACCTCTTCACCTTCATCTACACGTCAGGCACGACCGGCCCACCGAAGGCCTGCATGATCCGCCACCGCAACTACTACGCGATGGTGCAGAAGGGCGACGAGCTGGAGGGACGCCTGACCGAGCCGGGTGACGTGATGCTGCTCTACCTCCCACTCGCGCACAACTACGGCCGGCTCTTACATCTTTCCGCGGCGTACATCGGCTTCACGATCGCGTTCCTGCCCGATCCGCTCCGCGCGGCGACCGAGTTGCCGCGCGTGCAGCCGACGTTGTTCCCGAGCGTGCCGCGCGTCTACGAGAAGATCCATACCGCCGTCGTCGGGAAGTTCGACGAGGCGACCGGCGTACGCCGCAAGGTGATCGACTGGGCGCTCTCCGTCGGACGCCGAGTGTCGGTGCTGCGGCAGGCGCAACAGCCGGTGCCGCGCATGCTCGCCGCGCAGCACCGGCTCGCAGACCGGCTCGTCTATTCGAAGGTCAAGGCGCGGCTCGGCGGCAAGCTGCGCGTTGCGAACGCCGGCGGCGCGCCGCTCTCGCGCGAGATCGCCGAGTTCTTCCACGCGATCGACATCCTGATCCTCGAGGGCTACGGCCTCTCGGAGGTGACGACGGCGGCGACCGTCAACCGGCCCGAGGCGTTCAGGTTCGGCACGGTCGGGAAGCCGCTACCGGGCGTCGAGGTGCGGATCGCCGAGGACGGGGAGATCCTGCTTCGCTCGAACACCGTCTTCGCCGGCTATTACCACGACCCGGAGGCGACGCGGGAAGTGCTCGACGACGAAGGGTTCGTGCACACCGGCGACGTCGGGCACCTCGACGACGACGGGTTCCTCGTGATCACCGACCGCAAGAAGGACATCATCGTCACCGCCGGCGGGAAGAACGTCGCGCCGCAGAATCTCGAGAACGAGCTGAAGGCGCACAGGATCGTCTCGCAGGCGGTGATCATCGGCGACCGCAAGCCGTACATCGCCGCGCTGATCACGCTCGACCCCGAGGTCGCCACCGATGATGCGCAGTCCGATGTGCAACGCGCGGTCGACGCGGTCAACGCGGAGCGGTCTCGCTTCGAGCAGATCAAGCGGTTCACGATCCTGCCGCGCGAGTTCACGCTCGAGCAGGACGAGATCACGCCGACGTTGAAGCTGAGGCGCAAAGTCGTGCTCGATCACTTCGCGACCGAGGTGGCCGGCCTGTACGACTGAGCGCCGGCTGCTAGAGGATGCGGCGGGCGCCGACGTAGGTCGAGGAGTACCAACCCTCGCCCATGCCGGAGATCTTGACGACGTCGCCCGTGTGCGGCGCGTGCACGAACTGTCCGCCACCGATGTAGATGCCGACATGGCCGAGCCCGTCGAAGAACACGAGGTCGCCGGGCTGGAGCTGATCCTTCGAGACGGCGACGCCCATGCTGTACTGCGAGTACGTCGAGTGCGGCAGCGAGACGCCCACCTGCGAGAACGCCCACATGACGAGACCCGAGCAGTCGAAGCCGCCGGGCGCAGAGCCGGCCCACACATATGGGGTGCCGAGCTGCGACATCGCGACCCCGACGACACCGCCGTGCGTCGAGGGCGGCGCGACGATCGTCTGCTCCTGCGGCGCGACCGCCGAGACACCGACGACCGTGTCGAGTGCCTGCTGCTGGATGACGCGATGCTGCTGAGCCAGACGCGCCTGTGCGGCCTGCGCCATCTGCAGCTGGCGTGCCTGATCTGCCGCGACCAGCCGGGCGATCTCACCCTTGATCGACGCGAGCAGGCTGTTCTGCTGCGTGATCTTCGACTCGATCGACTGCTTCGCGGCCGCGCGGCGCGCCACCACCTGCTGCTGCGCGACCCGTGCCTTCGCGAGCAGCTCGCCGTTGCGCTTCACCGCGCGGCGGAAGGTCTTGACCTGGCCGAGGACGTTCGCGTCGAGCGAGGTGACGCTGCGCGCGCCGTCCATCCGGCTGATCATGTCGTCGAGGCTCCTGGCGCCGAGGATCACCTCGAGCGTCGAGGCCTGATCCGACGTGTACAGGGTGACGAGCCGCTGGGCGATCCGGTGCTGGCCGACCTTCAGGTTCCGCTTCGCGATCACCAGCTCGCGCCGGTTCTGCTTCAGGTCGCGCTGGATCTTCGCGAGCTGGTCGGTCGAGGCCGCGTACTCGGAGCGGGCGCGCTCCAGGTCGTCGGAGAGGCCGCGCAGCTGTCCCATCACCTGCTGCGCCTCAGCCTGCTTCGACGACACCGAGGGGTCGGCAAATGCAGGGACTGCCGCCAGTAGGGCGATGCAGATCACCGCAAGTACGTATGGCGCCTGTCCCAGGCTACGAATGATCAACCCCTGCTAGGGGCCGGGACGGGCGCACCGGGAGGGGCCGGTACGTCACGAAGGCAGGACGTTAGCAGGCCTTGCGGACAGTTGCGGCAGAAGATTCATCCGAATCCGGCCCCCGAACCTGTGCTTTTTTGCACGAAGTAGTGGTTACGAAGCTGTGGTACGGTCCCGCCCGTGCTCGGGCAGGCACACACGCCGCGACGGCGCTTGTTGCCGTTCGCCGCCTTCGCCCTGGTCGTCCTTGCGGCCCCTGCACTCGGCTTGGCCGGGTCGACGCAGTCTGCTTCGACGCTGCACGCGCAGAACCTGCAGCTGGAGGCGAAGAAACGGGCAGCGGTACTCGAGCTCTACTCGCTCGAGGAGCACCTCGCCGGCGCACAGGCGCGGATCGCGTCGCTGAACAGCAAGGCGGCGTCGCTGCGCGCCGAGCGGACGAGCCTCGTGCACCAGCTCGGGATCGCCAAGGCGGGCTCCCGCACCGCGCAGACGCAGCTCGCCCGGCGGCTGCGGATGCTCTACGAGCAGGGGAACGTCGAGCCCCTGGAGATCGTCTTCGGCGCCAAGAACCTCGACGAGGCGCTCGCGAGCATCGACAACCTGAGCCGGGTCACCGGGCAGAGCGAAGACGTCCTGCTCGAGCTGAAGGCCGCCAAGGCGCAGCTGACGGCGACCACACGCAAGCTGGTCGCCCGCCAGCGTGCGCTCGCGAGCGCGACCGCCGAGGCTCACGCCCAGGCCACGTCGCTCGCCCTGACTCGCGCCGACCGCACCTCGTACATCGCGTCACTTGCAGCGCAGCGCCGCCTGAACGACACCCAGATCTCGTCGCTCGTCGCCGCGGCCCGCGCAGCACAGGCACGCACCGAGCAGCTCGCGAGCGCCGCCCCGTCACCGTCGACGGTGACGCTGGCCAGCGCCGCGGCGCCGGCACCAGCGCCCTCTGCACCCGTCGCAGACGGTCAGCAGCTGACGGTCAACTCGACCGGCTACGCGATTTCCGGCCGGACTGCAACGGGCCTGCCGGCCGGCTGGGGCGTCGTCGCCGTCGACCCGGCGGTGATCCCGCTCGGCACGCACATGACGATCCCGGGCTACGGCGAGGCCGTGGCGGCGGACACGGGAGGCGCCGTCGTCGGCTCGACGATCGACCTGTGGTTCCCGTCGACGGCGCAGGCGAACGCCTGGGGCCGACGCACGGTCACGATCGTCCTGCACTGACCCGGCGCGGGGTAGACTTCGGCTCCCGTTAGGCCGCCCGGAGCCCAGCTGAGCGACGCAACGAACACCCCAGAGCCTGTGACCCCGAGCGTGCTGCTCGTGGACGATCACGACCTGTTTCGCACAGGCCTCCGCAACCTGCTCGAGGAGCAGGGCGTGCAGGTCGTCGGCGAGTGCGAGAACGGGACCGATGCGCTGCGCGCAGTGCGCGAGCTGGCGCCGGAGGTCGTCGTGATGGATCTGAACATGCCGGGGATCAGCGGCGTCGAGGCGACACGACAGATCTCGATGGTGGCACCGCTCACACGCGTCCTCGTGCTCACGATCTCGGACCAGGACAGCGACGTGATGGACGCGATCCTCGCGGGTGCGTGCGGCTACCTGCTGAAGGACGCGTCGATCAGCGACCTGATGAAGGGCATCCAGGCGGCCGCGGTCGGCGAGTCGCTCGTCTCACCGACGATCGCGGCGAAGGTGCTGCAGCGCGTGCGCGCCTCGAGCGCGTCTCATCGCGAAGCGGAGCTGATCCAGTCCGAGCTGTCCGACCGCGAGATCCAGGTGCTGAAGCTGATCGCGAACGGCAAGGACAACGCGATGATCGCCGGAGAGCTGCACATCAGCCCGAAGACGGTCAAGAACCACATCTCGAACATCCTGATGAAGCTGCAGATCGACAACCGGATCCAGGCGGCGGTCTACGCCGTCCGCTCCGGGATCGTGTAGCCGAGACTCAGACGCGAACGGCGTCGGCGTAGCGGCGCAGCTCGCCGAGCCTGCCGCGCAGCGCGCTCAGCTCGTCCGCATTGCCGTCGAGCCGGCGGGCGAGGCTCGTGAGCTCGGCGCCCTTCCCCTCGATGTCCCCGTCGGGCAGCGCCTGCGCGGCGGCAGCGAGCCGCTTCTCCAGCCGCCACCGCTCGGCCTCGAGCTCGAGCGCCTGGGCGTAGCCGTCGGTCAGCGTCCGCTCGATGCGGTCGAGGTCGCGTTCCGAGTCGGCGATCAACGCGGAGATCTGCTGGAAGAGCTCGGTCACGGCCTCCTCGATTCTTCGGGCGAGGGCCGGCTGCGGCAAGGGCCGCGCGACCCATCTTCCCCCGGCGCGAGGCCCAACCCGGCCGCCGCGTAGGTCACAATGCAGACCCGTGCGGAGGGGTCTGCTCGCACTCGTCACGTGCCTGGCGCTCGCCCCCTCGGCGACCGCTGCGCCGCCGCTTGCGACGAGGCTCGCGCAGGCGCTCGCGGTACCCGGCATCTCGGTCACGGAGTCGAGCGCGATCGCGGTCGATCTGGCGACCGGCCAGACACTCTTCACGCGCAACGCTGACCGGTCGCTCGCACCGGCGTCGAACGAGAAGCTCACCGTCACCTACGCGGCGCTCGTCGAGCTCGGCACGAGCTACCGGTTCCGGACCGCTCTGTTCGGCACGGGGGCGCAGGAGGAGAACGTCTGGCACGGCGATGTCTTCCTGAAGGGGTACGGCGACCCGACGCTGACGTCGCTCCAGCTCGAAGGGCTCGTAGCGCAGCTGACGGAGCTCGGCATCACGCGCATCGACGGCCGCGTGCTTGCAGACGAGTCGTGGTTCGATGCCCAGCGAACGCGCTCCGGGCTGGAAGGCCGCGTTCTTCATCAACGAGTCCCCGCCGCTCTCGGCGCTCGTCGTCGACCACGGGAGGTACGACGGCCACGTGGCGCGGCAACCGGCGCTCGCGGCCGCAGGGCAGCTGCGGCGGCTGCTGACACGGCACGGCATCACCGCCGGTCCCGTCGGGCTCGGCCGCGCGCCGGCCGGCGCGTACGGCCTCGCGCAGGTCGAGTCCGACGCGCTGCCCGCGGTGTTGGCGGAGATGGATCGCGAGAGCGACAACTTCACGGCAGAGCTGATCCTGAAGGAGATCGGGGCCGAGGCCGGCGAGGCGGGGACGACGGCGGAAGGCGCACGCATCGTGCTGCGCGACCTCGCAGATGCGGGCGTACCGCTTGCCGGCGTGCGGATGTTCGACGGCTCCGGGCTGTCGGTCGACGACCGGCTGACCGCACGTGCGCTCGCGACGCTGCTCGTCGTCGCCTGGAACGACATCGACCTGCGCACTGCGTTCTGGGCGGCGCTGCCGGTGGCCGGCGTCAACGGCACGCTCGAGGACCGGATGCAGCGCGCCCCGGCGCGTGGAGCAGTGCGCGCGAAGACGGGCACCACGAACCGCGCCTCGGCGCTCTCCGGCTATGTGCGCGACCGCTACGTGTTCGCGGTGCTGCAGAACGGGTGGCCTGTTTCGACCTGGTCGGCGCGCAAGGCGCAGGACCGCTTCGCGACGACGCTCGCGTCAGCCCTGTAGAGGCTTGATGCGGATCGGCGTGCTCGCGGGGATGCGCCAGACCAAGTGGATTGGCCGAGCCGGGCGCAGGACGTAGCGGAACTACGGGTGAGCACGGATCGGCCGAGCCGCGCAGCGTCTGGTGCACCAGCCGTGAGTGCGCGAGATTCGCGTCAAGTCTCTAAGAGCTCGTGCAGCTCGGCTTCGCCGAGCAGCGGCACGCCGGCCTTCTGCGCCTTGGCGACCTTCGACCCCGGCGACTCGCCGACGAAGACGCCGGCGGTCTTCTTCGACACGTTGTCGGAGACCTTGGCGCCGAGCGCCTCCAGCGCGGCCTTCGCCTCCTCGCGGGACATCGACTCGAGCGTGCCTGTGATCACGTACTGGCTGCCCGTCAGCGGCCCCTCGACCGGCCGCTCCTCCTCACCCGCCTCGAAGCGCAGGCCGATCGACCGCAGCTCCGCGACGAGCCGCGCGTTGTCGTCGTCGGCGAACCATTCGGCGATCGCCTCCGCGCGCTCCGGCCCGATGCCCTCGCACTCCATGATCTCCTCCTGCGATGCGGCGCCGAGACGATCGACGCTGCCGAAGTGGCGCGCGAGGTTCTGCGCCGTCACCCAGCCGACGTCAGGGATGTTCAGGCCGAAGAGCACGCGCCGGAACGGGATCTGCTTCGACGCCTCGATCGCGCCGATCGCGTTCGAGGCCGAGATCTCGGCGAAGCCGTCGAGCTCCAGGAGCTGTTCCTTCGTCAGGCGGTAGAGCTCCGGCAGCGAGCGCACGAGGCCGAGCTCCCACAGGCGCCGGACGAGCTGCTCGCCCACGCCGTCGATGTCGGCGGCGGCCTGCACCCAGTTGATCAGCGACTCGAGGCCGCGCGACGGGCATGCGCGGTTCGGGCAGCGGTGCATCGCCTCGCCCTCCGGCTTGACCACCGCGGTGTCGCAGAGCGGGCAGCGCTCGGGCATGCGGAACTCCTTCGTGCCCCGACGGTGCGCGCCGGCCGGCCCCACGATCTGCGGGATCACGTCGCCGGCGCGCTGCACGATCACGTCGTCGCCCTCGCGGATCTCCTTGCGGTTGATGTCCTCCTCGTTGTGCAGCGTCGCGCGGGAGACGACGACACCGCCGACCTCGACCGGCTGCATGACCGCCCACGGGTTGAGCGCGCCCGTGCGGCCGACGCGGATCATGATCTTCTCGAGCCTCGTCGTCGCCGTCATCGGTGCCCACTTGAACGCGCGCGCCCAGCGCGGCCGCGAGTGGAGCGCGCCGAGGTTGCGCTGCTGGTCGAGGTCGTCGACCTTGATCACGATGCCGTCGATCTCGTAGTCGAGCTCGGCGCGCCTGCGCTCCCACGCGACGCACGCCTGCGCCACCGCCTCGACCGACTCGACTCGCTCGGCGAACGGGTTGATCGGAAACCCGTGCGCCTTCAGCCACCCGAGCGTCTCCGAGTGCGACGCGAGCTCGACGCCCTCGTGCGCCCCCACGCCGTAGGCCCACATGGAGAGCGGCCTGCTCGCGGTGATCGCGGGATTCTTCTGGCGGAGCGACCCGGCGGCGGCGTTGCGCGGGTTCGGGGTCGGCTTCTTGTCCTCGGCCACGAGCCGCTCGTTCAGCTCCCGGAAGCCGGAGAGCGGCATGTAGACCTCGCCGCGCACCTCGACCAGCGGCGGCACGTCGCCGCCCAGCAGCCGGAGCGGGATCGATGGGATCGTGCGCAGGTTGACGGTCACGTCCTCGCCGATCTGGCCGTCGCCGCGCGTCGCACCGCGCACGAAGACGCCGTTCTCGTAGGTCAGGTTGATCGCGAGACCGTCGATCTTCGGCTCGAGCACGAACGCCACCGGCGCACCGTTGTCGAGCCGCTTGTCGATGTCGGCGGCCCACTTCACGATCGCCTCGTCGGTCGTCACCTTCTCGAGCGACCCCATCGGCGTCAGGTGCTCGACCTTCTGGAACTTGGAGGAGGCGGGCGCGCCGACCCGCTGGGTCGGCGAGTCGGGCGTGACGAGCTCGGGATGCTCTTGCTCGAGCGCGACGAGCTCGTCGTAGGCACGGTCGTACGTCGCGTCGTCCACTGACGGGTCGTCGAGCACGTGGTACTCGTGCAGCCACGTGTTGAGGTGTGAGCGCAGCTGCTCCGCGCGCGCGGCCGGCTCAGAGGACGGCAAGCAGCTCCTCTGCGGAATCGACGATCACGTCCGCGTCGGCGAGCGCAGCGCGATCGTGGATACCGCCCCAGGTGACGCCGACCGCGTGCAGCCCGCCCGCCTTTGCGGCCTGCATGTCGTACGGGGAGTCGCCGACGTACGCAGCCTCGTCCGGCGCCGGCGCCGAGGCGCTCGAGGCCGAGCAGCAGCGGCTCGGGGTGCGGCTTGTGGCGCTCGGTCTCGTCACCGCCGACGACCGTGTCGAAGTAGTGCGCGATCGGCAGGCGGGCGAACGCGAGGTCGACCGTCGCACGGCGCTTGGCCGTCACGAGGCCGAGCGCGCGACCTTGCTCCCTGAGCTGCGTGAGGGTGACGCTCGATGCCGAGGAACGCCTCGAGCGAGTCGTGCAGCGGCTCGTTGTGCGCGCGGTAGACGCGGACGAGCTCCTCGACGTGCTCCGGCGCGAACGCCTCCATCTGCGCCTCGAGGCCGGGGCCGCCGACGTTCGCCATCAGCTCCTGCTCCGAGTACTCGCGCGCCAGCACGGTCTGGGTCGCATGCCGCATCGACGCAAGGATGATCGGGCCCGAGTCGACGACCGTGCCGTCGAAGTCGAAGAGGACGACCGGGAAGCGCACGCCGTCGATCGTAGCGACGCGCAGTCGCGCTACAGACGCAGGGAGTCGCGCAGCTGGTCGAGCAGCGGCCGGCGCAGCGGCGGCGGCTCGATGAAGGACGCGACCCGTGCCGCCTCCTCGTCGGTCAACGAGACGGCGGCTTCTGCAGCCTCGCCGGACCAGATGCTGAAACGCACCTGCGGCTGTGTGGCCTCGTCGCCGAAGTAGCGCGTGACGCGGAGCGCCTTCTGCGCGTCCCCGGGCATGCCGGGGTGCGGGGCGAAGAACTCCACGAGCTTGCGGCGCTGAGGCACGGCGCACCAGGGGCAGTAGCGAAACCTGTCCTCGACGCCGTTCCCACAGTGCCGGCACGTGTGCACCAACCGATTCTCTGCCCGGAACGGGCTGCGATCAACCCGTGGGGAGCTCGTTTCGGACGTGTCCCAGGGACTGTCCCTGGGACACGTCCGGTTGGGGCTCGTCGCCGTACGCGACCCGCGTCAGGTAGAGGCCGTGCGGCGGCGCCGTCTTCCCTGCCTCGCTGCGCGGCCGGCCCACGAGCAGCGGCGCGAGCTCGATCCCCTCGAGCATCGAACCGACGAGCGTCCGCACCATGTGACGCAGGAACGAGTCGGCAGTGATCTCGAACCCGGCGACGTTCTCGTCGAGCTCGATCCACCGCGCCTCGTGCACCGTGCGCGTGAAGCGCTTGTGGTACGTCTCGCTCGGCGTGAACGCCGGAAGTCGTGCGTACCCGGCAGGGCGGCCGCGTTCGCCGCGAGCGCCGCCACGTCGAGCGGGCGCGGATGCCAGAGCGACCGCCGCGACTCGAATGCCGACGGCACGCGGCGCCGCCACACCCGGTAGCGGTAGGAGCGCGCCCGCGCGTCGAAGCGGGCGTCGAAGGCGGCGTGCGCCTGCTCGGCCTCGAGCACGGCGAGGTCGTGCGGCAGAAGGCCGTTCAACGCCTCGGCGGCCCGCTCCGGCGGCGGTCCCGTCTCCACCTCCACCGAGACGACGTTCCCGAGCGCGTGCACGCCCGTGTCGGTGCGCCCCGCGACCGTCAGCGCCTCGACCCGGCGGTAGAGCTGCGCGAGGGCATGGCGCAGCTCACCCTCGACCGTCCGCGCTCCCGGCTGCCGCGCCCAGCCCCGAAACGCCGTGCCGTCGTACTCGACCGTTAGCTTCAGGCGCACGTCAGGAGCCCCTGACACCACTTGTAAGGTCTGCCTTCTGCTCTAGTCACTTGGCATCTCTCAGCTACACTCTACCCGTGTCCGACGAGCACCATTTCCTCCTGCAGCGCGTGCAGCCGGCGATGGTGGGGCTGATCGACGGCTCGCTCTCGACGCTGGCGCCCATCTTCTCGGTCGCCATCGTCACCCACAAGCCGCTCTACGCCTTCGTCGCCGGCCTCGCGACGTCGATCGGCGCCGCCATCTCGATGGCCTTCTCGGAGGGCCTCTCGGACACCGGAGAGTTCACGGGCGCGGGCACTCCGCTGACGCGCGGCGCGATCACGGGCGCGGGCACCTTCCTCGGCGGGATCCTGCACACGCTGCCCTTCCTGCTGCCGAACTACCACGCCGCGATCGTGACGGCGATCATCGTCGTCGGCTTCGAGCTCGTCGGGCTCGCGTGGATCCGCTGGCGCTTCTTCGAGACGAGCTTCGTCAAGTCGCTCGGGCTCGTCAGCGCTGCGGGCGCCGTGATCGCCGTCGTCGGCGCACTCGTCGGCGCCGGCGTCTAGGCCCGGAACTCGCGAACCTGGTTCAGCGGGCTGAACCAGGTTCGAGCGTCACGCCTTGGGCTCGTCGTCGGCGGCGGGCTCGTCGCCCTCCGCCTCGGGCTCTGCGGTCTCGGCCTCGTCGGACGGCGCCTCGGGCGCAGGCTCGCCCTCGACCTCGGCAGCAGCCTCCGGATCCTCGACGGCCTCGGCCTCCGTCTCCGGCGCCTCGTCGGCAGCCTCGACGGGCACCTCGGGCGCCGGGAGCGGGCGTCCGCTCCTCGCGCTGCGTCGCGACGTACTCCTCGTCGACGAGCTCGAGGTAGACCATCTCGGCGGCGTCGCCGGGACGCGGGCCGATGCGGATGATGCGCGAGTAGCCGCCCGGACGGTCCTTGAAGCGTGGGCCGACCTCGGCGAACAGCTTGTGCACGACGTCGCGCGAGCGCAGGAACGCCGTCGCCTGCCGGCGGGCGTGCAGGTCGCCGCGCCGGCCGAGCGTGATCATCTGCTCGGCGATCGGCTTGACGGCCTTCGCCTTGGTGACGGTCGTCTTGATGCGGCCGTGCTCGATCAGCGCACCGGCAAGGTTCGAGTACAGCGCCTTGCGGTGCGCCGAGTCGCGGCCGAGCTTCTTTCCTGCGCGCGCGTGCCTCACGTCGGCCCCTACGCCTCCGAGCCGTTCAGGCCGTTGGAGGAGCCACCGCGGAGGTTGAGCCCGTGCTGCTGCAGGGTCTCCTTGACCTCTTCGATCGACTTCTTGCCGAAGTTCGGGATCGCAGCGAGCTCCGACTCCGACTTCGTCACGAGGTCGCCGATGGTCTCGATGCCGACCCGCTTCAAGCAGTTGTACGAGCGGACGCCGAGCTCGAGCTCCTCGATCGGGAAGTTCTCCATCCCGCCGGCGAGCGAGACGCCGCCGTTGTCGCCGCCGCCGTCCGTCGCAGACGCAGCCGACTCGCCGAAGCCCTCGATCTTCTCGAGGTCGGTGAAGATCGCCAGCTGGCGGATCAGGATCTCGGCGGCCTCGGCGATCGCGTCCTTCGGGTCGATCGACCCGTTGGTGGTGACGTCGAGGATGAGCTTGTCGTAGTCGGTGCGCTGACCGACACGCGCCGCCTCCACGTCGTAGGTGACGCGGTTGATCGGCGAGAACATCGAGTCGACCGGGATGACGCCGATCGTGTGCGCCTGGCCACGGTTGCCCTCGGCAGGCAGGTAGCCCCGGCCGCGGCCGATCGTCAGCGTGATCTCCAGGCGGCCCTTCGAGGAGAGGTTGGCGATCTCGAGGTCCGGGTTGAGGATCTCGAGGTCGGCCGGCGCCTCGATGTCAGCAGCGGTGACAGTGCCGTCGCCGCGCTTCGTCAGGCGGACCTCAACCTCCGGCGACTCGCCGTGGAGGATGCAGACCAGCTGCTTGAGGTTGAGAATGATGTCCGTGACGTCCTCGCGGACGCCCGGGAGGGTCGTGAACTCGTGCGCGACGCCCTCGATCTTCACCGAGGTGACCGCAGCGCCCTCCAGCGAGGAGAGCAGCACGCGGCGCAGCGAGTTGCCGAACGTGTAGCCGAAGCCACGGTCGAGCGGCTCGATCACGAAGACGCCGCGGTCTTCGTTGACCTCCTCGTGCGTGATCTTCGGGACCTGGAAATCAGTCGCGCGTACAGCCACTTGTGTCCTTTCGACGAAACGAGTCTTACTTCGAGTACAGCTCGACGATGAGCTGTTCGGAAACCGGCGTGTCGATCTCGGCACGCTCCGGCCACTTCAGAACCTTGCCGGTGAGCCCGTCGTGGTCGGCCTGCAGCCACGGGGCGACGGCGGCGGTGAGATCGGTCGCGTCGCGGATCACCTGCTCCGCGCTCGAGCCCGACTTCATCGTGACCACGTCGTCCGGCTTCACCTGGTAGCTCGGGATGTTGACGCGGCGGCCGTTGACGGAGAAGTGGCCGTGCCGCACGAGCTGGCGCGACTGCGCGCGCGAGGCGGCGAAGCCGAGGCGATAGACGACGTTGTCGAGCCGCGTCTCGAGCATGCGCAGCAGGTTGTCGCCGGTGATCCCACCTTGCTTGTTGGCCTTCTCGTAGTACGTCCGGAACTGCGTCTCGAGCAGCCCGTAGTAGCGGCGCGCCTTCTGCTTCTCGCGCAGCTGCAGCAGGTACTCGCTCTGCTTGATCCGGCCGCGGCCGTGCTCGCCCGGCGGATACGAGCGGCGCTCGATCGCGCACTTCTCGGTCAGGCAGCGCTCGCCCTTGAGGAAGAGCTTCATGCCCTCGCGACGGCACTGCTTGCACTTGGGGGACGTATCTCTTGCCACTACACGCGCCTCCGCTTCTTCTGGCGGACGCCGTTGTGTGCCTGCGGCGAGACGTCCTTCACTCCGAGGATCTCGAGCCCGGCCGCCTGCAGCGAGCGGATCGCCGTCTCACGACCGGAGCCGGGGCCCTTGACGAACACTTCGACCTTCTGCAAGCCGTGCTCCATCCCCTTGCGGGCGGCCGCGTCGGCGGTCACCTGTGCGGCGAACGGGGTCGACTTGCGCGAGCCCTTGAACCCGGCCGAGCCGGCGGACTCCCACACGATCACGTTGCCGTCCTTGTCGGTCAGCGCGACGATCGTGTTGTTGAACGATGTCTTGATGTGCGCCTGCCCGATCGCGATGTTCTTGCGAACGCGACGGCGGGTGCGGCCACGAGTGGCCCCGGCCTTGCGAGGAGGCGCCATTTACTTCGTCTTCTTTCCGCGGCCGACGGTCTTCTTCGGGCCCTTACGGGTGCGGGCGTTCGTCTTCGTGCGCTGGCCGCGCGCCGGCAGGTTGCGCCGGTGCCGCAGGCCGCGGAACGACCCGATCTCCTGCAGGCGCTTGATCGACTGCGTGCGCTCGCGGCGCAGGTCACCCTCGACCGTGTAGTCGGAGTCGATCAGGTCGCGCAGCTTCGCGACCTCGTCCTCCGTCAGGTCACGCACCTTCGTGTCGGGCGAGAGCCCGAGCGCGGCGCAGATCTTCTGTGCCGAGGGCTGTCCGATCCCGAAGATGTACGTCAGCCCGATCTCGAGCCGCTTCTGGTTCGGAAGGTTCACACCTGCGATACGAGCCAAATCTCTCCTTTACCAGTGCTTTCGCTAACCCTGCCGCTGCTTGTGGCGGGGGTTGGTGCAGATGACCATGGTGCGCCCATGCCGCTTGATGACGCGGCAGCGCTCGCACATGGGCTTGACGGAAGGGCGGACTTTCATGAGATGAGATCGCACGCGGGCAGACGCCTCGCGACGCGGGTCGTCATGGTACCAGGACTCCTGTCGGTGCTGTCAGGATGCGGGGCCCAGCGTCGGTGACGGCCACGGTGTGCTCGAAATGGGCCGCCAGCGAGGCGTCCGAGGTCGAGATCGACCAGTCGTCGTCGTGGATGTAGACCTCGGGCGAGCCGGCGGTGATCATCGGCTCGATCGCGATCGTCATCCCCGGCTTCAGCTCCGGGCCGCGGAGGCTCGAGACGAAGTTCGGCACCTGCGGGTCCTCGTGCATCGAGCGGCCGACTCCGTGCCCGACGAGGCTCCGGATGACGCTGAAGCCGGCCGCCTCGGTGACCGTCTGGACAGCCCGGGAGATGTCGCCGATCGCATTCCCGACCTTGGCCTGCTCGATCCCCGCCTCGAGGGCGGCCCGGCACGTGTCGAGGAGGCGCTGGGCCTCCGGCGCGATCGTCCCGACCGCGAACGTCCAGGCCGAGTCGGCCACGAAGCCCTCCAGGGTCACTCCGACGTCGACCGAGAGGATGTCGCCCTCGGCCAGCGTCGACGCACCGGGGATGCCGTGCACGACCATGTCGTTCGGCGAGAGGCACGTGGCCGCCGGGTAGCCCTTGTAGCCCTTGAACGTCGGCTCGCCGCCGCGCGAGCGGATGAACTCCTCGGCGACCGAGTCGAGCTCCCGCGTCGTGACGCCGGGCTGGATGCGCTCCTCGAGCAGGGCGAGCGTGTCCGACACGACTCGGCCGGCGCGCGCCATCGTCTCGATCTCGGCGTCGGACTTGCGGATGATCACAGCGCGCCTTTCAGCGGAGCGACGTGGCTGAGCGCGTCGGAGGTCTCGGACCACACCTCGTCGATCGTGCGCGCGCCGTGCAGCGGCACGAGCTTGCCGGTGGTGCGGTAGTGCTCGACGATCGGCTCGGTCTCCGAGTGGTAGATCTCGAGACGCTTCGCGATCACGTCGGGCGTGTCGTCGAGGCGGTTCTCGATTTCGGCACGCTTGAGCGCGCGCTCCATCCCGACCTCGTCGGGAACGTCGAAGAAGAGGATCGCGTCGAGCCCGCGGCCGATCCCGCCGAGCATCGCGTCGAGCGCCTCTGCCTGGGCGAGGTTGCGCGGGAACCCGTCGAGCACGAAGCCGGCGCGCGCGTCGTCGCGCCCGAGGCGCTCCTCGATCATCGCGATCGTCAGCTCGTCGGGCACGAGCCGGCCCGTGGCCATGATCTCGCCGACGCGGCGGCCGAACTCCGTGCCGGCCTCCTGCTCGGCCCGGAACATGTCGCCGGTCGAGACGTGAGGAATGCCGTACTCGCGGGAGATGCGCTTGGCCTGCGTGCCCTTGCCGGCGCCCTGAGGGCCGAGGACGAGAAGGTTCACTTCAGGAAGCCCTCGTAGTTGCGCATCATCATCTGCGACTCCATCTGGCGCATCGTGTCGAGCGCGACGCCGACGACGATCAGCACCGACGTGCCGCCGAGCGCACGGCCGGTCGCCTGCGAGAAGCCGAACTCCTTGATGAAGATCGACGGCGCCACGGCGATCGTCGCCAGGAACAGGGAGCCGGGCAGCGTCAGGCGCGTCAGGACGCGGTCGAGGTACTGCGCAGTCGGCGGGCCGGGACGGATGCCGGGGATGTAGCCGCCGTACTTGCGCAGGTTGTCGGCCTGGTCGACGGGGTTGAACTGAACGGCCGTGTAGAAGTAGGTGAAGACGATGATCAGCACCGCCTCGGTGAACAGATACGCCCACGAGAGCGGCGAGAAGTGGGTGTTGATCCACGTGTTCGTGCTCGGCACGAACGAGGCGATCGTCTGGGGCAGCGCGAGCAGCGCGGCCGCGAAGATGACCGGGATCACGCCCGCCATGTTCACGCGCAGCGGCATGTAGGTCGAGCCGCCGGCGGTCTGGCGGCGCCCCAGCATCTGCTTGGCGTACTGGATCGGGATGCGGCGCTGCCCCTCCTGCACGAAGACGACCGCGACGACGATGCCGATCGCGACCAGGGGGAAGAACAGTCGCTCCATCGGGCCGCCGTTGATCCATGCGTTGACGCCCTGCGGCGCCGAGGTGAGGATCGAGGCGAAGATCAGGAGCGAGATCCCGTTGCCGATGCCGCGCTTCGTGATCAGCTCGCCGATCCACATCAGGAGCGTCGTGCCCGCGGTCAGCGTGACGATGATCAGCACGAGGCGGCCGGGATTGCCCGACAGCGCGCCCTGCTTGTGGAAGAGGTAGGCGTATCCCGTGGCCTGCGCGGCTGCGAGGACGACGGTCAGGTACCGCGTGTACTGGTTGATCTTGGCGGTGCCGGACTCCCCCTCCTTCTGCAGCTGCTCGAGCTGCGGGATCACGACCGTCAGCAGCTGCAGGATGATCGACGCCGTGACGTACGGCATGATCCCGAGCGCGAAGATCGAGAAGCGGGAGAGTGCCGACCCCGAGAACAGGTTCAGCAGCCCGAGCAGCGAGCCGCCCTTGCCGTTGAAGAAGTTCTCGATCTGGGCCGAGTCGACGCCCGGGGCCGGCATGAAGGACCCGAGGCGGTAGGCGGCGAGCATCGCCGCGGTGAACAGGAGCCGGCGCCGAAGCTCCGGGACCCGCCAGGCGTTGGCGAGCCACGAGAGCAAGGCCTACGCCTCGCCTTCTGTCTGCTCGGTCGGCTCGGTGGTCTCTGCGTCGGGCTCGGCGGCCTTCGTCCGGCCCTCGGGACGGCGCTTCATGTTCTTGGGCTTGCGCACCTTCGGCTCCTTGAGGAGCGTCAGCGTGCCGCCGGCGGCCTCGACCTTCTCGCGCGCGGTCGCGGACGCGCCGTGCACGGTGATCGTCAGCTTCTTCGTCAGGTCGCCGACGCCGAGCAGCTTCACGTCCTTGCGCAGCGTGCGGATCAGGCCCTTTGCCTTCAGCGCCTCGGGGGTCACCTCTTCGCCGGCCTCGAAGCGAGCCTCGAGGTCGCGCAGGTTGACCGGCTGCGTGTAGGTCCGGAACGGGCCGACCGGCATCGCGTCGGCGGACGTGTTACCGCGAAGCTTGGCGGTGCGCATGTGGAGCGGCATCTGGCCGCCCTCGAAGCCCGCGCGGATGGCGTGCGAGCCGGCGCGCGACTTCTGGCCCTTGATCCCGCGGCCGGAGTAGCGCCCCTTGCCCGAGCCCAGGCCGCGGCCGACGCGCTTGCGGTCCTTGCGCGCCTGGGCCGGCTGCAGATTCGAGAGGTTCAGGTCGCCGGCCATCTACTTGGTCTCCTCCACGTCGACGAGGTGCCGCACCTTGCGCAGCATGCCTGCGAGGACGGGGCTGTCGTCGATCTCGTTCGTCTTGCCGATCCGGCCCAGGCCGAGCGCGCGCAGCGTGCCGCGATGGCGCTCCGACTGGCCGATCTGGCTACGCACCTGCGTCAGCTTCAGCTTCGGCACCGGTGCTCACCTCCTCGGCAGGACTCTCCTCGGCGACGGGCGCCCGGTACGGCAGCACCTCGCTGATCTGCTTGCCGCGCGCCTTTGCGACGTCCTCGGGACGGCGCAGCTGGCGGAGCGCCTGCTCGGCGGCCTTCAGCATGTTGATCGGGTTCGTCGTGCCGAGCGACTTCGCGAGCACGTCGCGGATGCCACCGAGCTCGAGCACGGCGCGCACGCCGCCACCGGCGATCACGCCGGTACCGGGCGAGGCCGGGCGCAGCAGGACGCGGGCAGCGTCGAAGCGCCCGAGCGACTCGTGCGTGATCGTCTGGCCGTGCTTCGCGACGGTGAAGAGGTTCTTCCGCGCGTCGTCGACGGCCTTGGAGATCGCGAGCGGCACCTCGCGCGCCTTGCCGTAGCCGACGCCGACGCGATCGACCTCGTCGCCGACCACGACGAGCGCGGTGAAGGAGAAGCGGCGTCCGCCCTTGACGACCTTGGCGACGCGGTTGATCTCGACCACGCGCTCCTTGAGCTCCCGTGTCTCTACGAATTCCGTGGCCATTAGAACCTCAGTCCTCCTTCGCGCGCGCCGTCGGCCAGTGCCTTGACGCGACCGTGGTACAGGTAGCCGCCGCGATCGAACACGACGCCCTCGACACCGGCCTTCTTGGCGGCGTCGGCGAGCCGCTTGCCGACCTCGGACGCCTGCTCGGTCTTGTCACCCTTGAACGACTTCGGCAGGTTGACCCACGACATCGCCGCGACGGTCTTGCCCGCGTCGTCGTCGACGAGCTGGGCGAAGATGCCGTTGTTCGAGCGGAACACGGCCAGGCGCGGACGCTCGGCGGTGCCGCGCACCTTCCCGCGCACACGCCGATGGCGCCGCTCGCGCAGTTGACGGGTCGACAACTGGCTCATGCGCGCTTACCGACCTTTCTCCGGACGTACTCGCCCTCGTAGCGAATGCCCTTGCCCTTGTAGGGCTCCGGCGGGCGCACCTTGCGGATCTCGGCCGCGGTCTGGCCGACGACCTGCTTGTCGATGCCGCGCACGACGACCTGCGTCGGCACCGGCACCTCGAACTCGATGCCCTGGCGCGGCTTGATCTTGACCGAGTGCGAGTAGCCGACCTGCAGCTCGAGGTCGGCGCCTGCCAGGGCGGCGCGGTAGCCGACGCCCTGGATCTCGAGGCGCTTCTCGAAGCCGTTCGTGACGCCCTCGACCATGTTCGCGATCAGCGTGCGCGTGAGGCCGTGCAGCGCGCGATCCTCGCCGCGCTCGGTCGGGCGCGTGACCGTGATCACGCCCTCGTCCTCCGCGATCTGCATGCGCTGCGGCACGTCCTGACGGAGCTCGCCCTTCGGACCGGACACGGTCACGCGGCCGGGATCGACCGAGACGATCACGCCGGCGGGGACTTCGATGGGTTTCTTACCGATACGGGACATGGTTTCTCAGCGACTCCGGGTTACCAGACGAAACAGATGACTTCGCCGCCGATGCCCTGCTGCTCGGCGGTGCGGCTCGTGACGACGCCGCGGGAGGTGGACATGATCGCGATGCCCATGCCGCCGAGCACGCGCTGACGGCGGTCCTTGCCGGCGTAGATCCGCCGGCCCGGCTTGGACACGCGCTTGAGGTCGGTGAGGATGCGCTCGCGGCTGCGGCCGTACTTGAGCTCGATCACGAGCGTCTTGTGCGGCTTGCCCTCGGTCTCCGCGACGTGGTAGTCGCGGATGTAGCCCTCCTCCTTGAGGATGCGGGCGATCTCGATCTTCAGCTTCGAGTTCGGCATCTCCGCGCGATCGTGCAGCGCCTTGTTGGCGTTGCGGATGCGCGTGAGCATGTCGGCGACTGGATCAGTAAGCATTGGTTTCTCCTACCACGAGCTCTTGGTCATGCCGGGGATGACGCCCTGGTGGGCGAGCTCCCGCAGGCAGATACGGCAGAGCCCGAACTTCTTGAAGACGGCACGCGGCCGGCCGCAGCGGTTGCAGCGGGTGTAGTTGCGCACCTTGAACTTCGCGGGCCTCGCGGCCTTCACTCGCAGAGACTTCTTGGCCATTAGCGTTCGCTCCCCGGCGCTGCGAACGGCAGGCCCAGCCCCGTGAGGAGCGCGCGTGCCTGCTCGTCGTCCGCCGCCGTCGTCGTGATCGCGACGTCGAGGCCGCGAACCTGGTTGATGCTGTCGTAGTCGATCTCGGGAAAGATGATCTGCTCGCGGATGCCGAGTGAGTAGTTCCCGCGCCCGTCGAACGAGTCGGGACTCAGGCCGCGGAAGTCACGGATGCGCGGCAGCGCGATCGAGACGAGGCGGTCGAGGAACTCCCACATGCGGTCACCGCGCAGCGTCACCTTGACGCCGATGGGCATGCCGTCGCGGATCTTGAACTGGGCGATCGACTTCCGGGCGCGGCGCACCTGCGCGCGCTGGCCGGCGATGATCGTCAGCTCCTCGAGCGCGGCGTCGATCTGCTTGGCGTCGGTCTTGCCCTCGCCGACGCCCATGTTGAGCGTGATCTTCGCGATCGTCGGCGCCTGCATGATCGACGCCAGGCCGAGCTGCTCCTGCAGGTTGCCGCGGAGCTCGTCGTTGTAGCGCTGCTTCAGGCGCGGGACGTATGTCTCGGTCGTGGTCGCCATTACTTGTCGATCTCCTGGCCGCAGCCGTCGCGCTTGCAGACGCGCACCTTGACCTGCTCGCCGTCCTTACCCTCGTGGAAGCTGTAGCCGATGCGGGTCGGCAGCTTGCAGGTCGGGCAGACGAGCATCACGTTCGAGACCGATACGGCCGCCGAGCGCTCGATGCGCCCGCCGGGGGCGATCTGCGAGCCGCCCATGCGGCTCGCGTCGCGGATCGGACGCGGCTTCTGGTGCTTCGTCTGCATGTTGAGGTTCTCGACGATCACCTTGCCGTCACGCGGGAGCGCCTCGAGGATCCGTCCCTGCTTGCCGCGGTCCTTGCCGGCGAGCATCTGGACGGTGTCACCCTTCTTGAGTTTCAGCGTTGGCATGTCTTAGAGCACCTCGGGAGCCAGGCTCACGATCTTCATGAAGTTCTTCTCGCGCAGCTCGCGGGCGACCGGCCCGAAGATGCGCGTCCCGCGCGGGTTGCGGGCTGCATCGATGATCACTGCAGCGTTCTCGTCGAACGCGATCAGCGTTCCGTCGTCGCGTCCGAAGGGCTTCTTCGTGCGCACGACGACGGCCTTCACCACTTCGCCCTTCTTGACCGTGCCCTGCGGGGCCGCGGCCTTGACGGTCGCCGTGATGATGTCGCCGACACGCGCGTAGCGGCGCTTCGAGCCGCCCGCAACGCGGATGCAGAGTAGCTCACGTGCACCCGTGTTGTCGGCGACCTTGAGGCGTGATTCCTGCTGGATCATCTCGCCTTCTCGACGATCTCCGCCAGGCGCCAGCGCTTGGTCTTCGACAACGGGCGCGTCTCGATGATGCGCACCGTGTCGCCGACGCCGGCCGTGTTGGCCTCGTCGTGCGCGTGGAACTTGACGGTCGAGCGGACGACCTTCTTGTACTTGGGATGGCTCTTGATCACGTCGACCTTGACGACGATCGTCTTCTCGCCCTTGTCGGAGATGACGACGCCGCGGCGCTCCTGGCGCCGGCCGCGCTCGCTCTCGGGCTTCTCGGTGCGGGTGATCGGCTTGCGCGTCTTCGGCTGCTCGCGCACGACCTTCGTCCGCGTCCGCCGCGCGGAGCGCGGGACGTGCTTGCGCGAGCGCTGCTTCTTCGCAGGCGCAGCCGGCTCGGTCGCCTCGGCCTCGGGCTCCGCCGCCTCCGCAGCGTCGGCCTCGGCTGCAGGCTCGTCGGCTGCCGCGTCCTCGGCGGGCGCCTCGGCCTCTGCGCAGGCGCCTCTGCCGGGGTCTCCTCGACCTCGGCCTCGGCAGCCGGGGTCTCCTCGACCTCGGCCTCGGCACGGCCCGGCGCGGGCTCTCGACCACGGTCTCCTCGGCCTCGGGCGTCTCTTCGGTTGTCTCGTTCTTCTCTTCGTCAGCCATTTAGCTCTGCACCTTCTGCCTGGTCTTGGAGGTACCACGGTCGTGCTGCACGGTCAGGATGCGCGCGATCTCGCGCTTGGCGAGCTTCAGGCGCGTCGAGTTCTCGAGCGCGCCCGTCGCCGCCTGGAAGCGGAGGTTGAACAGCTCCTTGCGCGTGTCGGCGAGCCGGTTCGCCAGCTCGTCGTCGGTCAGGTCGCGCAGGTCCCTAGCCCGCAAAGAGATCACCGCCTTCGTCCCGCTTGACGAACTTCGTCTGCAGCGGCAGCTTCTGACCGGCGAGGCGCAGCGCCTCCTTGGCGAGCGGCTCCGGCACACCGGCGAGCTCGAACATGACGCGCCCGGGCTTGATCACTGCGACCCAGCCCTCCGGCGAGCCCTTGCCCTTGCCCATGCGTGTCTCGGCCGGCTTCTTGGTGAA
Organism: uncultured Actinomycetes bacterium; assembly: GCA_963698925.1. Taxonomy (GTDB): domain Bacteria; phylum Actinomycetota; class Thermoleophilia; order Gaiellales; family Gaiellaceae; genus PALSA-600. The sequence continues at coordinate 76,758 of CAVOSR010000002.1, forward strand.
CGGCTTGTCCGGGAAGATGTTGATCCAGACCTTGCCGCCGCGCTTGATCTTGCGCGTCATCGCGATCCGGGCAGCCTCGATCTGGCGGTTGGTCACCCAGCCGGCCTCGAGTGCCTTGATCCCGTAGTCGCCGAAGTGCACGGTCGACTGGCCCTTGGCGTCGCCACGCCTGCGGCCGCGGTGGTACTTGCGGAACTTGGTCTTCTTGGGGAGCAACATCGCTTACGACTTCCCTTCGTCGCCGGACTGCGTCGGGCTTCGCCGGCGTTCTCGGCCTGCTGCTCGGGCTGTCGCCTCGGCTGCTTCGCCTTCGGGCGGGCGTCCGCGACGGGCGCCGGAGTCGTCTCGACCGTCGGCTCGACCACGGGCTGCTCGTCGGTGCGCGGCTGCTCGACCTGCTCGGCCGCGGGCTGTCCTTGCCGGTCGGGCGCTTGTCGGCCGGACGGCCGCCGCTCGGGCGGGAGCCGCCGGCACCGCGGCCGCGCGGCGGACGTCCGCCGCCGCCGCCGCCGCCGGCACCGCCGCCGGGACGCTGCCCGCCGCGCTGGCCGGGACGGCCGCGGCGCACGGGGCCGAGGCCCTCGCGATCCTGGTTGCGGTTGCGGCCCGACTCGCGCGAGGCGCCGAGGCCCTCGGTGACGCCGCCGCGGCGGCGAGCCGTGTCCTGGTCGCCCAGGCGCGTCTCCTTGCCGCCGCCGGGAACGCCGCCGTAGCCCTCCGGCATGATCTCGCCCTTGTTGATCCAGACCTTGACGCCGATGCGGCCGGTCGGGGTGCTTGGCCTCGACGAAGCCGTAGTCGATGTCGGCGCGGATCGTGTGCAGCGGCACGCGGCCCTCGGAGTACTGCTCCGAGCGGCTCATCTCCGAGCCGCCGAGGCGGCCCGAGCACTGCACCTTGACGCCGGCGGCGCCGGAGCGAATGGCCGATGCGAGCGAGCGCTTCATCGCGCGACGGAACGAGACGCGGTTCTGCAGCTGCTCGGCGATCGACTGCGCGACGAGCTTCGCGTCGAGCTCCGGGCGCTTGATCTCGTTGATGTTGATGTGCACGTTCTTCTGCGTCATCGCGTGCACTTCTTTGCGCAGCGCGTCGACCTCGACACCGGACTTGCCGATGACGATGCCGGGGCGCGCGGTGTAGATGTCGATCGTGATCCGCTGCTTGTCCTTGCGGATCAGGATGTCCGACAGGCCCGCGTGCGAGAGCTTCTTGAGGATGTGCTCGCGGATCTTGATGTCCTCGATGAGGGCGCCCGCGAACTCCTTCTTGCCGACCATCCAGTTCGACTTCCAGTCGTGGATGACGCCGACGCGCAGGCCGCCCGGATGGATCTTCTGGCCCATTAGTTGCTCGACTCCTTCTGCTTGCGCTTCGGCTTCGGCTGGTCTTCGGCCGCGGGCGCGACCGCCTCGGGGGCCTCGAGCTGCGCGACCTGGATCGTGATGTGGCACGTGCGCTTGTGGATGCGGGCCGACCCGGCCACGCGCGCGCGGGCGCAACCGCTTCAGCGTCGGGCCCTCGTCGACGAACACCGCGGCGATCACGAGGTCGTCGCCGTTCCAGTGCAGCTCGGGATTCGACTCGGCGTTCGCGACGGCCGAGCGCAGCACCTTCTCCACCTCGACGGCGGCATGGCGCTCGGTGAACGCGAGGATCGTGCGGGCCTCGGGCACGCTGCGCCCGCGGATGAGGTCCGTGACGAGCCGCGCCTTGCGCGGCGAGATGCGGACGTTCTTCGCGAGTGCGCGCACGGTCGGCGCGGCCTGAGTCTCGACAGCAGCCATCAGCGCTTCTTCACCTGCGTCTTCTGGTCACCGGCGTGGCCGCGGAAGTGACGCGTCGGCGCGAACTCGCCGAGCTTGTGCCCGACCATCTGCTCCGAGATGAACACCGGCACGTGCTTGCGCCCGTCGTGGACCGCGATCGTGTGCCCGACCATCTGCGGGAACACGGTCGAGCTGCGCGACCAGGTGCGGATCATCTGCTTCGAGCCCGAGTCGTTCATCGACTCGATCTTCGCCAGCAGGCGCTCCGCGACGAAAGGCCCCTTCTTCGATGATCTACTCATTACGCTTGTCCTTCCCGCGGCGACGGCCGCGCACGATCAGCTTGTCCGACGTCTTGTGCTTCGAGCGGGTGCGCTTGCCGAGCGTCGGCACGCCCCACGGGGTGACCGGGTGGCGGCCGCCCTTCGACTTGCCTTCGCCACCGCCGTGCGGGTGGTCGACCGGGTTCATCGCCGAGCCGCGCACGGTCGGGCGCTTGCCGAGCCAGCGGCTCCGGCCGGCCTTGCCGCTCGTGACGTTGCCGTGCTCGACGTTGCCGACCTGGCCGACGGTCGCGCGGCAGGTGAGGAGCACGCGGCGCATCTCGCCCGAGGGGAGACGCAGCGTCGCGTAGCCGCCGTCCTTGGCGACGAGCTGGACGCCGGAGCCGGCCGAGCGCGCCATCTGGCCGCCCTTGGCGGGCTGCAGCTCGACGTTGTGCACGAGCGTGCCGGTCGGGATGTTCTCCAGCGGCAGTGCGTTGCCCGGCTTGATGTCCGCGTCGGGGCCGGACTGCACGAACGAGCCGACCCGCACGCCGGCCGGCGCGAGGATGTAGGCCTTGAAGCCGTCGGCGTAGTGGAGCAGCGCGATCCGCGCCGACCGGTTGGGGTCGTACTCGATCGCAGCGACCTTCGCCGGCACGCCGTCCTTCGTCCGCTTGAAGTCGATGATGCGGTAGCGGCGCTTGTGGCCGCCGCCCTGGTGGCGCGTCGTGATGCGGCCGGTGTTGTTGCGGCCGCCCTTCTTCGTCAGCTTCTCGGTGAGCGCCTTCTCGGGCTTCGACTTCGTCACCTCGGCGAAGTCGGAGACCGTCATGTGACGGCGGCCCGGAGAGGTCGGCTTGAACCTTCGGACTGGCATTAGAGTTGCGCCCCCTCGAAGATCTCGATCGTGTCGCCGGCGCGCAGCTGCACGACGGCCTTCTTCCAGCCGGGACGCGTGCCCTTGAAGAGGCCGCGGCGCTTCGGCTTCGCCTGCACCTTGATCACGTTGACGCGCTCGACCTTGACGTCGAAGAGCTCCTCGACGGCCTGACGGATCTGCGTCTTGTGCGCGTCCGGGTGCACCTTGAACGTGTAGCTCCCGCGCGTCGTCGCCGCGTACGACTTCTCGCTGACGATCGGCGTCAGGATCACCTGGGAGGCGTGCATTAGGACGCCCTCCCGGTGACTGCGTCGAGCGCGGACTCGGTCACGAGCAGCGAGCGCGCCCAGACACAGGCGGTGACGTCGAGCTCGGCGGGCGCGACGACCGCGACCTTCTGGAGGTTGCGGAAGCTCTTGACGAGGTTGGTCTCCTCCTCGGTCGCGACGAGCACGACCGGCGTCTGCAGGCCGGAGCCTTCGAGGAAGGCGCGGGCCGACTTGGTCGACGGCTCGTCGAAGGCGTTCGCAGCGACGACCGCCAGCGATGCCCTCGCTCGCGTGACTCGCCAGCGCCGACCGCAGGGCGGCCTTCGCGGCCTTGCGGTTCACCTTCTGGATGAACGTGCGCGGCACCTTGGCGAAGGCGTGACCGCCGCCCTCGAACTGCGGCGCGCGGATCGTGCCCTGGCGGGCGCGGCCGGTGCCCTTCTGGCGCCACGGCTTCGCGCGGCCGCCCGAGACGAGCCCGCGGCTCTTCGTCGCCGCGGTGCCCGCGCGCCGCGCGTTCAGCTCGGAGCGAACAGCCTCGTGCACGAGGTGCGGCTTGACCTCGACCGCGTAGACGCTCTCGTCGAGCGAGACGTCCTTCGACTTCTTGCCCGACACGTCGAGCACGGATGCCTTGGGGGCTGCCACTAGCCGCGCACCTCCACGATGCCGTTCTTCGGGCCGGGGACTGCGCCCTTGACGAGCAGCAGGTTCCGCTCGGCGTCGATGTCGTGCACCGTCAGGCCGAGCTGGGTGACGCGCTTGCCGCCCATGCGGCCGGCCATCTTGATGCCTTTGCGGACGCGCGACGGCGTCGCCGACGCGCCGATCGAGCCGGGCTTGCGGATGTTGTGCGAGCCGTGCGAGCGCGGGCCGGAGCTGAAGTTGTGGCGCTTGATCGTGCCCTGGAAGCCCTTGCCGATCCCGATGCCGGCGACCTTGATCTTGTCGCCCGGCTCGAAGATCTCGACGGTGATCGACTCGCCTTCGCTCGCGCCGTCGATGCCGCCGCGGAACTCGACGAGCTTGCGGTGCGCGCCGACCTTGAACTTCGCCAGGTGGCCGAGCTCGCCCTTCGTGAGCTTGCGCTCGGCGACGGCGTCGAACGCGAGCTGCACGGCGTCGTAGCCGTCCGCGTCCGCGAACTTCACCTGCACGACGGGGCACGGGCCGGCCTGGATCACCGTGACAGGGGTGACTCCCCCCGTCTCCGGGTCGAAGACCTGCGTCATGCCGAGCTTTCTGCCGAGGATTCCTTTGGCCATGGTCTTAAATCAGCACCTTTAGAGCTTGATCTCGATGTCGACGCCGGCCGGGAGATCGAGCCGCATCAGCTGGTCGATCGTCTTCGGCGTCGGGCTGAGGATGTCGATGAGGCGCTTGTGCGTGCGCACCTCGAAGTGCTCGCGCGAGTCCTTGTCCTTGAACGGACTGCGGATCACGCAGTAGACGTTCTTCTCCGTCGGCAGAGGGACCGGCCCAGTGATCGTCGCACCGCTGCGCTGCGCGGTGTCGACGATCTGCTGGGCCGACCGGTCCAGCTGCTGGTGGTCGTAGCCCTTCAGGCGGATCCGGATTTTTCCCTGTGCCATGACGGTTCGTCTCTCTTCTCTACTTGACGATCTCGGTGACGACGCCGGCACCGACGGTGCGGCCGCCTTCGCGGATCGCGAAGCGGAGGCCCTGATCCATGGCGATCGGCTGGATCAGCTCGATCTCCATGTTCGTGTTGTCGCCCGGCATGACCATCTCCTGGCCCTCCGGGAGCTTGACCGCGCCGGTCACGTCCGTCGTGCGGAAGTAGAACTGCGGGCGGTAGTTGTTGAAGAACGGCGTGTGACGGCCGCCTTCGTCCTTCGACAGCACGTAGACCTCGGCCTTGAAGTGCGTGTGCGGCGTGATCGAGCCCGGCTTCGCGAGCACCTGGCCGCGCTCGACCTCTTCGCGCTTGACGCCGCGGAGCAGTGCGCCCGCGTTGTCGCCTGCGTGCGCGTAGTCGAGCGACTTCTGGAACATCTCGAGACCGGTGACGACGGTCTTCTCGACCTTCTCGTGGATGCCGACGATCTCGATCTCGTTGCCGACCTCGATCTTGCCCTGCTCGACGCGGCCGGTCACGACGGTGCCGCGGCCGGTGATCGTGAACACGTCCTCGATCGGCATCAGGAACGGCTTGTCGGCGTCGCGCACCGGCTCCGGGATGTAGGAGTCGACCGCGTCCATCAGCTCGACGATCTTCTCCTCCCAGGCCTCGTCGCCCTCGAGCGCCTTCAGCGCCGAGCCGCGGACGATCGGGATGTCGTCGCCGGGGAACTCGTACTTCGACAGCAGCTCGCGAACCTCGAGCTCGACGAGCTCGAGCAGCTCCTCGTCGTCGACCATGTCGGCCTTGTTGAGCGCGACGACGATGTACGGCACCTCGACCTGGCGGGCCAGGAGGATGTGCTCGCGCGTCTGCGGCATCGGGCCGTCGGCGGCGGAGACGACGAGGATCGCGCCGTCCATCTGCGCGGCGCCCGTGATCATGTTCTTGATGTAGTCGGCGTGGCCCGGGCAGTCGACGTGCGCGTAGTGGCGCTTCTCCGTCTCGTACTCGACATGCGACGTGTTGATGGTGATGCCGCGCTGGCGCTCTTCGGGAGCGTTGTCGATCTCGGCGAAGCTCTTCACCTGTCCGCCGCCGCCGCGCTTCGCGAGCACGCTCGAGATCGCGGCTGTCAGCGTCGTCTTCCCGTGGTCGATGTGCCCGATGGTGCCGACGTTGAGGTGCGGCTTCGTGCGCTCGAACTTCTGCTTGGCCATCTCTTCCTTCCTCTTTCTTTAATTAGGACCCCGAGCCACCCTGCTCGGTGATCTCGGTCGCGAGTGACGCCGGCACTTCCTCGTACCGGTCGAACTGCATGGTGAAATCGGCGCGTCCCTGCGACATCGACCGCAGGTCGGTGGCATAGCCGAACATCTCGCTCAGCGGGACGCTCGCCTTGATCACCTGCGCGTTGCCGATCGGCGCCATGTTCTCGATGCGCCCGCGGCGGGAGTTCAGGTTGCCCATCACGTCGCCGAGGTAGTCCTCGGGCGTCGTCACCTCGACGGCCATCACGGGCTCGAGGAGCTTCGGCTTCGCGCGCTTCATCGCCTCCTTGAAGGCCATCGAGCCGGCGATCTTGAACGCGCGCTCGCTCGAGTCGACGTCGTGGTAGGAGCCGTCGATCAGCTCGACCTTGACGTCCACGACCGGGTAGCCGGCGAGGATGCCGCTGCCCATCGCCTCGCGGATGCCTTCGTCGATCGGCTTGATGTACTCCTTGGGGATCTTGCCGCCGACGATCTTGTCGACGAACTCGTAGCCCGCGCCCGGCTCCTGCGGCAGCAGGTTGATCGTGACGTCGCCGTACTGGCCGGAGCCACCCGTCTGGCGGACGAACTTGCCCTGGATCCGCTCGGCCGGCTTCCCGACCGTCTCGCGGTAGGCGACCTGCGGGCGGCCGACGTTGGCGTCGACGTTGAACTCGCGCTTGAGGCGGTCGACGATGATCTCGAGGTGGAGCTCGCCCATGCCCTCGATGATCGTCTGGCCCGTCTCCTCGTCCGAGGTGACGCGGAAGGTCGGATCCTCCTCGGCGAGCCGGGCGAGGCCCGTGCCGAGCTTGTCCTGGTCGGCCTTCGACTTCGGCTCGACGGCGACCGCGATCACCGGGTCCGGGAAGGTCATCGACTCGAGCACGATCGGCGCGTTCTCGATCGCGAGCGTGTCGCCGGTGGTCGTCGCCTTGAGGCCGACGCCCGCCGCGATGTCGCCGGCGCTGATCTCGTCGCGCTCCTCGCGGTGGTTGGCGTGCATCTGCAGGATGCGGCTGACGCGCTCGGTCTTGCCCGTCGTCGTGTTCAGGACGCGGTCGCCGGCCTTGATCGTCCCGGAGTAGACGCGGAAGTAGGTCAGCTTGCCGACGTACGGGTCGGACATCACCTTGAAGGCGAGCGCGCTGAACGGCTCGTCGGGCGAGGGCTCGCGCGCGAGCTCGTCCTCGGTCTTCGGGTCGATGCCCTGGATCGCCGGCACGTCGAGCGGGCTCGGCAGGTAGTCGATCACGGCGTCGAGCAGCGGCTGGACGCCCTTGTTCTTGAACGCGCTGCCGAGCAGCACCGGCGTGATCTCGTCGGCGAGCGTCGCGGCGCGCAGCGCGCGCTTGATCATGTCGGGCGTGACCGAGTCCTCGTCCGTCAGATACGCCTCGAGCACCTCGTCGTCGAAGTGGGAGATCGCGTCGATCAGCTGGTGGTGGTACTCCTGGGCCTGCTCGACGAGCTCGGCCGGGATGTCGGTCGTCTCGAACTCCTGGCCGAGGTCGTCCTTGTAGACGATCGCCTTCATCTCGACGAGGTCGACGACGCCGGGGTGCTTGTCCTCCTGGCCGATCGGGATCTGGATCGGCACCGGGTTCGCGCCCAGGCGGTCGACCATCGACTGCACGGCTGCGAAGAAGTCCGCGCCGGTGCGGTCCATCTTGTTGATGAAGGCGATCCGCGGCACCTTGTACTTGTCCGCCTGGCGCCAGACCGTCTCGGACTGCGGCTGGACGCCGGCGACCGAGTCGAAGACGGCGACGGCGCCGTCGAGCACGCGCAGGCTGCGCTCGACCTCGACCGTGAAGTCCACGTGCCCGGGCGTATCGATGATGTTGATCCGATGGTCGCGCCACGACGCCGTCGTCGCCGCCGACGTGATCGTGATGCCGCGCTCCTGCTCCTGCGCCATCCAGTCCATCGTCGCGGCGCCCTCGTGCACCTCACCCATCTTGTGGGTGCGGCCCGTGTAGTAGAGGATCCGCTCGGTCGTCGTGGTCTTGCCCGCATCGATGTGGGCCATGATCCCGATGTTCCGGACGCGGTCCAGCGCCACTCTGTTTCAGTTACTGCCACCTCTGCTTTCTCCTGGTCTTACCAGCGGTAGTGCGCAAAGGCCTTGTTGGCCTGCGCCATCCGATACATGTCGTCCTTGCGCTTGTAGGCGTTGCCCTGCTGCTCGAGCGCGTCGAGGATCTCGCCGGCCAGCTTGTCGGCCATGTGCTTCTCGCGACGGTCGCGCGAGAACGTGACGAGCCAGCGCAGCGCGAGCGTGCGCCCGCGGCGCTGCGGCACCTCGACCGGAACCTGGTAGTTGGCGCCGCCGACGCGGCGCGACTTGACCTCGAGCACCGGCGTGACCGTCTTCACGGCCTGCTCCAGCACCTCGACCGGCGGCCGGCCCGTCTTCTCGCCCACCTTGTCCAGCGCGGTGTAGACGATCGCCTCGGCGGTCGACTTCTTGCCGTCGCGCATGACGCGGTTCATCAGCTGCGTGACGAGCGGGCTGTCGTAGACAGGGTCCGCGATCACCGGGCGCGGCGTGATCTCAGCGCGGCGCGGCATTACGAGGCGCTCTTCTTGGCGCCGTACTTCGAGCGGCCCTGCTTGCGGTCTGCGACGCCCGAGGCGTCGAGCGCGGCCCGGATCACCTTGTAGCGGAAGCCCGGCAGGTCCTTGACGCGGCCGCCGCGCACGAGCACGACCGAGTGCTCCTGCAGGTTGTGGCCCTCGCCCGGGATGTAGGTACCGACCTCGAGGCCGTTCGTCAGGCGGACGCGGGCGATCTTGCGCAGCGCCGAGTTCGGCTTCTTCGGGGTCGTCGTCGAGACACGCGTGCAGACGCCGCGCTTCTGCGGGGCTCCCGCGAGCGCCGGGGTCTTCGTCTTGGCGGGCTTCGACTTGCGACCCTTGCGAATGAGCTGATTGACGGTCGGCATGCTGAGGCTAGGTCTTCTCTTTCGGTCGTATGCAGACAGAAGGCGGCGAGAGCACGAGGCTCCCACCAGCGGCGAGGCATGGTACCGAAACCGCACGGGCTCTGCAGGCGAGCCTCCCCGGCGTCGAGACCGGCCGCAGCGGGGTCGGCGGCGACAGCTTCACCCAGTATCGAGCGGGTTTCGGCTGTAGATTCTTGCCCGATCGGCCACTACAGTGAGCCGGCTGCGGTGAACCTCATGATCGTCATCTGCGCGCTCGCGTTCGCGGCGCTCGTCGCTGGCGCTGCCGTCATCGCCGTCTGGCGAGCGCGGGCGACCGCCGACGCGCGGGTCGCCGAGGCCGTGCAACGGGTCGCGGCGGGCATGCACGAGACGATGCGCGACCTCGCGGGCTCGCTGGAGGCGCGCCGAGAGGCAGAAGCCGAGCCGGAGCCCTTCGCCGGCGAGCTCGCAGCGTCGCTCGACGTCGACGAGGTGGCCGCGCGCACGCTTGCGGCGCTGGAGCGGGTCCCGGGCGTCGAGGCGGCCGCGCTCGAGACGGCGGCCCTGAGCGCGAGCACGGGGATGCAGCCCGACGAGGCGGCGCGGGCGCGGATCGGGGTGCCCGACAACGACAACCTGCGGGCGGTCGAGGTCTCCTACCGCTACCGGCTCGACGACGCCGAGGGCGCCTCTCCGAGGCTGCGGGCGGCAGTCGTCGTCCCGCTCCAGGCGGGCGGCGCCACGATCGGCTCGCTGAGCGCCTTCACGCGCGCGGCCGCCGAGAGCCTCACCGGGCCCGCGCTCGAGGAGATCGAGCGGATCGCGGCGCGTGCGGGGCCCGCGCTGGACAACGCCCGCCGCTACGGCGAGGCGCGGGCGCTGGCCGATCTCGACGCCCTGACGGGGCTGCACAACCGCCGCTACTTCCACGAGACGCTGGCCCGCGAGATCGCGCGGGCGCAGCGGTACGCGCGGAAGCTCGCTCTGCTCGTGATCGACCTGGACGACTTCAAGGCGGTGAACGACCAGGTCGGGCATCTGTCGGGCGACGCCGTGCTGGCGGAGGTGGCCGAGCGGATGCGAGGCGTGGTGCGGGATGCCGACATCGCCTGCCGGGTCGGAGGCGACGAGTTCGGGATCATCCTGCCCGAGTCGAGCGCGGAGGAGGCCGAGCTGCTTGGCGGACGGATCGCCGCCGCGATCGCGGCGCGCCCGATCCCGGGGGCCGGGACGCTCCTCCTCTCGGCCGGCGCGGCCGAGTTGCACGAGGGCGATCGCCCGAGCGACCTGTTCGAGCGCGCAGACGACGCGCTCTACCGCGCCAAAGGTCTCGGCAAGGCCCGGACGGTACTCGCCTAGAGCGAGAGGAACGGCGCGTACGAGGTCAGGTCGACCGTCGCGGGCTGCGGCGCCTCGTCGCGGCGGCACGTGAGGCGCGGGAGCGCCTGGTTCTGACGGCGGCGCGACCAGGTGGCGAAGGCCGCGTCGCGGGCCTCCGTGAGCAGGGCGCGCCGAACCGCGACCTGCGCCTGAGCAAACGGGAACGAGCCGAGGGGCGCGGGCTCGCCGAGCGCGGTGACGCGGATCCCACGGATCGACGCGGACGCTCCGGGCCGGAGCGCGAAGACCCGTGCGGGCGCGTCACGTGCGAGCGCGACGCCGGTCCGGCGGTCGCCGAGCCAGGAGGCGGGACGATCGGCGCGCACCGCGCGGGCGATCGTGCCGGCGTACGTGTCGAACCAGGCCCGAGCCTGCCGATCGGACGGGGCCGGGACGCGCAGGCCGGCCTCGACGGCCCGCCGCCGCAGCTCGTCGGCGAGGAGCAGCCGGGCGAGTGCCGGGCCGTCACGTGCGCCGCCGCGAGCGCCGAGCGCGTAGGCGGAGCGGCTGCCGCGGAAGCGGTCGGCGACGACGTCACGCTCGGCCCGGAGCACGTCGCGCGGCCGTGACCGGGCGGCCCTGGGCGAGCACGGCGTGCTGCAGCTCGGCCGAGAACGCGAGCTCTCGGTCGCCGGTCACGCGCGTCAGCGTCGGCGACGTCCGACGAGAGCAGCCTCGTCGTCCCGAGCAGGCAGAGCGCGCCGGCCGGCAGCACCGCCCCGACGTCGAGCGACGGGTCGAGCTGCGAGCCCGCGAGCGACGGCGCGTCGCAGAGCTCGTGGTCGCGGGCCCAGAGCCACGTGCACGCGACGATCGGCTTGTCGGGGTCGTTCCCGGCCGGGTTGAAGGCCGCCCACCCCCACGTCCAGACGCTCGCGAGCCCGCAGCTCGCTCGCGACCTGCCTGGCCGCGAGCGCCTCCCACTTGACCACGTCGAGCCAGCGGGAGAGCGGCGGCAGCCCCTCGCGCCCACCGGCATGCGGCGTCGAGCTGAACGTGAGCATGACGCCGAGCCGGCTCGAGGGGAGACCGATCTGGATCAGCCCCTCGAGGCGTGAGCGAAGCGTCCCCCGCAGGCGGCGGCTACCGGCGACCGCCCCCTGGCGGGAGACCGACGGGCCTGAGAAGTAGGTCTCGGCCACGAGATCCGACACCTTGGCGACGTCGCGCCACCACTCGTCCGCGACCTCGTCGCGGGTGTAGGGGCGGTTCGAGAGAAGCAGGAACGGCCGCGCGCCGCGCTCTGCGAGGCGCTGCAGGTAGGCGAGCACGTTCGCCCGGTACTGCGCCGTCGTGCTCGTCCACGGCGTCGGTGTCTGCGCGCCGAAGAGCTCGTTCTCCGCAATCACCGGGTGGTCGCATCCCGACGAGACGACCGCGGTGTCGAAGAGCTTGTCGGCGCGCGCCTGGATCACGGCCGGATCGGCGGGCTTCGACGGCGTCCCGACGCGGTCGTTCAGGTACAGGTCGAAGAAGACCGTCTTTGCGCCGCGTGCGCGCAGCTGCGGCGGGATGATCTGGCCGGATGCGGCGCCGACGACGCCGGGCGCGCGAAGATGGTCGACCAGAACGGCACCTGGCCGTCGGCGTAGTCGACCCAGAGCGGCGCCGCCTGCGGCAGGCCGCACGGAAGCGGCAGCTGCCTCGCCGAGCCCTCGCCGCGGGCGATGCCGCCGGAGGCGAGCACGAGCAGGACGACGAGCACGGCGAGGACCCGGTTCACGGTGACGTTGTAACCAATGCGCAACACGGCGCCGGGCAGCATCATCCGATCTGGGCGATGCCCGGGGTCGTGCCGGCCGCGAGCCTCCGCGCATGCCTCCTGCACGGGCGAGGGACCGGGGCTAGATGGTCGCGTCGAACCTCGGCACGGCGCGGAGCCAGATGGCGTTCACGCTGGGCTTCCACATCATCCTGGCCTCGCTCGGGGTGGCGCTGCCCGGCGCTGATGCTGATCGCGAACTACCGCGGCCTGCGCCGCGGCGACGCGGACGCCCTGCAGGCTCGCGCAGCGCTGGTCGAAGGCGGTGGCGGTGACGTTCGCGGTCGGCGCCGTCACCGGGACCGTGCTCTCGTTCGAGTTCGGGCTGCTCTGGCCGGCGTTCACGGGACGCTTCGGCGCAGGTGTTCGGCGTGCTGTTCGCGATCGAGGGCATCTTCTTCTTCCTCGAGGCGATCTTCGTCGCGATCTACATCTTCGGCTGGAAGTACCTCTCACCGTGGACGCACTTCTGGTCGGGCGTGCCGGTCGTGATCACCGGCCTCGGCGGAGCGTTCTCGGTCGTCGCCGTGAACTCGTGGATGAACCAGCCGCAGGGCTACTCGCCGACGACCGGAGACGTGACGTCGGTCGAGCCGCTGAAGGTGATCTTCAACCCGGCGGTGCCGTACGAGGTGCCGCACATGATCCTCGCGGCGTATCTCGTGACCGGCTTCATCGTCGCCTCGATCTACGCGGTCGGGATGCTCCGCGGCCGACGGGACCGCATCCACCGGCTCGGCCTGCTGATCCCGCTGACGGTCGCCTGCATCGCGACGCCGATCCAGTTCGCCGTCGGCGACACGGCCGCACGCGCCATCGCCAAGGACCAGCCGATCAAGTTCGCCGGGATGGAGTGCGTGCAGCAGACCTCGACCGACGTGACGGAGTACATCTACGGCCGGTGCACCTCGAGCGGCGTCAAGGGCGGCATCGGGATCCCGGGCTTCGACTCGTTCCTCGTCGGGTGGAGCACGAGCACGCAGGTGACCGGGCTCGACTCGGTGCCGCCCGACGACCGCCCCCCGCGAACACGATGCTCCACTGGGCCTTCGACACGATGGTCGGGATCTGCTCGGTGTTGATCGGCCTCGCGCTCTGGCTCGGGCGTCGGCTGGTGGCGCAAGAAGGACGACTTCCCGCAGTCGCGCTGGTTCCTGCGCGCGACCGCGGTCTCCGGCGTCGCCGCCGTGATCGCGCTCGAGTGCGGCTGGATCGTGACCGAGGTCGGCCGTCAGCCCTGGATCGTCTACAACGTCATGCGCACCTCCGACGCGGTCACGCAGGCGAACGGGGTGTGGGTGACGTTCGCGTTGATCGTCGGCGCTCTACGTCGCACTCGGCGCGACGCTGGTCGTCTCACGCTGCGCGCGATGTCGCGGCGCTGGCGGACGGAGGACGAGCCAGGACGACGACGTGCCGTACGGTCCCGACTCGGGCCCCCTGCCGGCGGGGCCGCGGAGGCCTCGCGTTGAGCCGCTGCCGAACGCCGTCGCCGCCGTGCTCTCGTCGGGGTGACGATGTACGCCGTCCTCGGAGGGGCCGACTTCGGCGCCGGGCTCTGGAGCCTCCTCGCCGGCGGCGAGCGAGCGCGGCCGGCGACCGCGCGAGCTGATCGACTGGGCGATCGGACCCGTCTGGGAGGCCAACCACGTGTGGCTGATCTTCGTGCTCGTCGTGCTCTGGACGGGCTTCGGCGTCCGCCTTCGAGGCGATCTTCTCGACGCTGTTCATCCCGCTGAGCCTCGCCGCGCTCGGGATCGTGCTGCGGGGGCCGGGTTCGCGTTCCACCACACCGCGCGCCGCGCCCGTTCGGGCGCACCGTCGCGACCACGCTCTTCGGCATCGTCCTCGCGTGTTGACGCCGTTCTTCATGGGCACCGTCGTCGGCGCGATCGCGGGCGGGCGCGTACCGGTCGGCAACGCGGCAGGCGACGCGGTGACGAGCTGGGTGAATCCGCTCTCGCTCGTCATCGGCGCGCTCTTCGTCGCGACGGGCGCCTACCTCGCGAGCGTGTTCCTCGTCAGCGACGCGCGACGCGCCGGAGCACCCGACCTCGAGCGGTACTTCACCAGGCGTGCGCTGACCGCGGCGGTCGTCACCGGCGCGGTGGCGGCCGTCGGACCTCGTCGTCCTCCACTCGGACGCGCGGTCCGTCTTCGACGGCCTCACCGGCGACGGGCTGCCGCTCGTGCTCCTCTCGGTCGCTCTGCGGCGTCGCGTGCTCGTCCTGCTTCACGGCGCGGCGCCCAGCGCGGCGCCCGCGTCCTCGCGGCGGGCGCGGTCGCCACCGTGATCTGGGGCTGGGCCGTGGCGCAGCATCCGTATCATCCTTCCGCCCAGACGCTGACGATCTCCGAGGCGGCGGCGCCGAGCGCGACGCTGACCAGGCGCTGCTCGGCGTCTTCGGCGTGGCCGTCTGATCGTCCTGCCGTCGATCGGGCTGCTCTTCACGCTCGTCCAGCGCAACCTCGTCGAGGAGACGTCCGCTCGGCCGGCGCACTGGGGCCGTCTGAGCGGGATCAGAGACCGGCGACCTGATCACGGCGCGGAACGTCTCGCCCGGCTCGAGGACGAGCGGGCACTCGTCCCGGGTCTGAGCGCGTCGGTCGGCGCGGTCATCGGCTCGATCGCGACGAACTCGGCGCGCCGCCGGCGAGAAGACCTGCGCGTACGGATAGCACCAGGGGCCGTAGCGCTCGTCGACCTCGAGGCGCAGCCCCGCCCTCCGGCACCGCGACGCTGCTCGGGCTCGCGAGGGCGAAGAGGTCGTCCGCAGGCACGCTCGCGGATCCGGGACCGGTGCCGCCGCGCGTCCGGTCGCCGGGCGCTCGCGGGTCGGCGATGCCCGCCGCGCGGTCGAGCTCGGTGGGGATGCCGTGCACGTCGGGGAGCTGCGAGCCGCCAGTCGTCGGCAGGGACCGCAGGGCAGCCGGAAGTACGTCCGGGTGCCAGCCGATACGGCGACCGGCACCGACCGGCTGCGCTCGGCGCCGCCGTGAGTCGCGCGTCTCGCACACCGCAGCCCGTCCCGCCCGACGCGAGACGTCGAGCTCGAGCACGTGCGGGAACGGGAACGCCAGGAGCAGCTCCGGCGTGTCGTAGTCGAAGCGGGCGCGCACGCGTCCGGCTCGGCGCCGACGACCGTCCAGCGCCGCTCGCCGATCATCGTGCCGTGGATCGGCAGCCCGTGACCGTCGTCGTGGAGCGGGACGCCGTCGAGGTCGACGTGGACGCCCGCGGTCTCGAAGCGCCGCCGCGAGAGGCGGTTCGCCCACGGCGCGAGCAGCGGAACGCCGGTCGCGCCGCCGGCGCGGAGGCGTCGAGGCGCCGCCGTCGAGCGCCACCAGCTCGGTGCCGTCGAGGGTGAACGAGCAGCCGGCCATGCCGAGCTCCGGCAGGAAGACGGCGGTGTACGGGCCGCCGTCGAGCTCGACGCGCGCGCTCACGCCCCGGCTCTGACCGCCGCCCCGGTGCTCGCGCCGAGCCGCTCGAGCAGGTGGTCGCCGACGCGCAGCGAGTTCGCCATCGCCGTCAGCGCCGGGTTGACCGCGCCGATGCTCGGGAAGACGCTCGTGTCGACGACGTAGAGGTTGTCGAGCTCGTGCGCCTTGCAGTCGACGTCGAGCACCGAGGTCGCCGGGTCGGTCGCCGAAGCGGCACGTGCCGGCCTGGTGCGCGCACGCCGGCGACCGGGATGTCGTTCTTCATGTAGGCGAACCGTGGAGCAGGTGGTCCTCGTTCATGTCGAGCTTGCCGAGCATCGACTTGAGCTTCTCGTAGAGCTGCTTCTTCGGGACGTCGTTCGTCGGCGTGTAGCGCAGCGTGAGCTTGCCGTCGCGGTCGACCGTGACGCGGTTGTCGGGCCGCGGCAGGTCCTCGGTCGAGAGCCAGAAGTCGATCGCGTGCCGCGCGACGCTTCTCGAGCGTCCACTCGGGCGCGAGCTTCGTCTCGCCCGGCTTCTCGCCGCGGAACATCGGCGCCTGCGACTTGCCGACCATCTGGATGTTCCCGAGCGGGTAGTCGAACTCGTCGCTCGCGAAGTAGAAGTCGTTCAGCCCGAGCGTCTTCTGGAAGATCGTCGGGTTCTCCTCGCGCGAGAGCGCGAGCACGGCCTGGCTGTCGTGGAACATGTAGTTGCGGCCGACCTGGTCGGAGCCGTTCGCGAGGCCGTTCGGGTGCTTGTCGTTCGCCGAGCTGAGCAGCAGCTTCGCCGTGTTGGCCGCGCCGCAGGCGACGACGACGACGTCGGCCGCGTAGCGCTCGGTCTGCCCGTCGCGCTCGACGACGACCCCGGTCACGGCGGTGCCGGCGTCGTTCGTCTCGAGCTTGACCGCCTGCGCGTTCGTCAGCAGCGTGACGTTCGGGTGCTCGAGCGCCGGCCGCACGCCGAGCACCTCGGCGTCGGACTTGCCGTGCACGACGCACGGGAAGCCGTCGCAGTTCGTGCAGCGGACGCAGGCGCTGTAGGGCATGTTCGCCTCGTTGAGCATGATCCCGCACGGCGCGTGGAACGGGTGGTAGCCGGCCGCCGCGAGGTCGTCGGCGAGCTGCTGGATCCGCGGCTCGTGCGAGACGGCCGGGAACGGGTACGGCGCGCTCGCCGGCGGCTCGGTCGGGTCCTCGCCGCGCGCGCCGTGCACCTCGTAGAGCTGCTCGGCCTGCGTGTAGTACGGCTCGAGCTCGTCGTAGGAGATCGGCCACGCGGGCGAGATGCCGTCGTGGTGGCGCAGCTCGCCGAAGTCCTCCTGCGCGCAGCCGGTAGAGCGCCGCGCCGTAGAGCTTCGTCGCGCCGCCGACGAAGTAGTGGATCTGCGGCTGGAACGGCTTGCCGTGCTCGTCGTACCACGTGTCCGCCGAGACGTAGCGGTTCTCGACGAACACGTCGTGCGCGAGCCAGTTCTGCGGCTCGCGCGGGAGCCAGTCGCCGCGCTCGAGCAGCAGGATCCGCTTGCCGGAGGGCGCGAGATGCCGGGCGAGCGTGCCGCCGCCCGCGCCCGTCCCGATGATGATCACGTCGTAGCGTCCATCGATCAGTACTCCTGCCAGCGTCTCGGGGACGATGATCCGCGCGGCGGCCTCGATCAGCGCGAGGTGCGAGAACGCCTGCGGGAAGTTGCCGAGGTGCCGCCCGGTGTCGGCGTCGAACTCCTCGGCGTAGAGCCCGAGCGGCGAGGCGATCGCGCAGCAGCCGCTCCATCAGGTCGCGCGCCGCTGCACCTCGCCGACGATCGCGAGCGCCGAGACGAGCCAGAACGAGCAGATCAGGAACGTGCCCTCCTTGCCGGAGAGCCCGTCGTCGGTCTCGTCGGTGCGGTAGCGCAGGACGAAGCCGTCCTCGGTCAGCTCGTCGGCGATCGCCAGCACGGTCGCGCGCAGCCGCTCGTCGTCGCCGGGCAGGAAGCCGAAGATCGCCGCGAGCAGCGTCGAGGCGTCGAGCGAGTCGGTCTCGTAGTGCTGGCGCAGGACGCCCCGCTCGCTGACGCCGTGCTCGAGGATGTCGGCGCGGATCTCGTCGGCGGTCGCGCGCCACGTGCTCGTGCAGCTCCGGGTCGCCGCGGATCTCCGCGAGCTTCGCGGCGCGGTCGAGCGCGACCCAGCACATGAGCTTCGACGAGACGTAGTGCTGCGGCTCGCCGCGCGCCTCCCAGATGCCCTGGTCCGGGCTCGCGCCAGACCCTCGTCGCGCACTCGGCCTGCGACTGCACGATCGGCCAGAGCCGCCGCGGCAGCCGCTCGCTCTGGCGCGTGTGCAGCAGGATCGAGTCGAGCACGGCGCCGAAGACGTCGTTCTGGCGCTGGTCGAACGCGCCGTTGCCGATCCGCACCGGCCGCGCGCCGGCGTAGCCGGAGAGGTCGTCGCGCGTCGACTCGGTCAGGTCGCGGCGGCCGTCGATCCCGTACATGATCTGCAGCGAGCCGTCCTCGGTCGGCTCGAGGTCGGCGACGAACTGCATGAACTCGTCGGCCTCCCAGTCGAGGTTCAGCCAGTGCAGCGCCTGCAGCGTGAACGTCGTGTCGCGCATCCACGTGTAGCGGTAGTCCCAGTTGCGCTCGCCGCCCGGCGTCTCGGGCAGCGACGTCGTCAGCGCGGCGACCGTCGCGCCGGTCGGCATGTAGGTCAGGCCCTTGATCGTGAGCGCCGAGCGCTGGATCGGATCGCGCCAGCGGTGGTCGGGGATGCGCGCGCCGCTCGAGCCAGGTGCGCCAGAAGCGGATCGTCGCGGCGATCCGCGCCTCGGCCTCGTCGGCGTCCGGCGGGCGCCGCGAGCCCCTCGGCCCACGAGAGCGCGCAGTACGCACGCTCGCCCGGTCTCGAGCACGTGCCGCGCCGCGCACGCGGTTGCCCTCGATGCCGAGCGGGAGGTCGGAGACGAGGCGGATCGTCTGGCCCGCCCCGCTCGCGTCGGCGGCGTGGCGGTCCGCCGTCGACGAGCGTCCACTCGGCCGGCGTCGCGGCCGTAGTCGAAGACCGGCTCGCAGACGAGCTCGACCTCGACGCGGCCCTCGAGGCACTCGACCGTCGCGGACGAGCATGTGGTCGGCGTCGTCGTCGGCCGGCGGCCGCGTGTGCGGCGTGATCGCTGTCCTCGTGGTCCGACGGCCCCATCGTCAGCGCGTCGCGGACGACGATCCAGCCGGACGGCGTCTTCCACGTCGTCACGAGCACGTTCGTGCCGGGCTCGTAGGCGCGCGCGGTCGGATGCGTGATCCCGAACGGCCCGAACCGGAAGAACCCGGCCTCGCGGTCGAGCAGGCTGCCGAAGACGCTCGGCGCGTCGAAGCGCGGGACGCAGAGCCAGTCGATCGCGCCGTCCGGCGCGACGAGCGCGCCGGTGTGGCAGTTGGACAGGAACGCGTAGTCCGCGATCGGCGGGAACGGCGACGGCGCGGCCGCGCTCTGCGGCTGGCTTCGGGTGTCGGCGTCGTCGCGTGCTCATGACGGCGATCCACAGGGCCCGTGCCAGCGGCCGTGGCCCGCGACGAGGCGCTCGGCCGCCTCCGGCCCCCAGGACCCCGGCGCGTACGGATGCACGGGCGGCGGCGCGTCGAGCAGCGGCTGCATGATCCGCCACGTCTCCTCGACGCCGTCCTGGCGCGTGAAGCGCGTGCTGTCGCCGACGAGCGCCGCGTGCAGCAGCACCTCGTACGGCGTCGGCGCCCTCGCCGCCCTCGCTCCGCGAACTCCACGTCGAGCGTGATCGTCGCCGGCGCCGGCCTGTCGGCGCGCTGCGCGTCGACGACGAGCCGGACGCCGGTCGACGGGTCGAGCTTGACGACGAGCTGGTTCGGCTCGGACCGTCCGGCTCGAGCCGAAGCCGAGCCGCGGCGGGTGCTTGAAGACGAGCCGGAGCTCGGTCTGCGTCACCGGCAGGCGCTTGCCGGTGCGGATGAAGAACGGCACGCCGGACCAGCGCCAGTTCTCGATCTCGAGGCGCAGAGCGGCCGCATACGTCTCGGTCGTCGAGTCCGGCCGCGACGCCGTCGATCTCGCGGTAGCCGTCGTACTGGCCGCGCACGTAGTGCGCCGGGTCGGCCTCGTCGACCGAGCGGAAGAGCGCGACCTGTGCGTCCTTGATCGTCGTCGGGTCGCCGCGCGGAGGGCGCCTCCATCGCGGCGGCGGCGACGACCTGCATCAGGTGGTTGACGACGACGTCGCGCAGCGCGCCGACCGGGTCGTAGAAGTGGCCGCGGTCCTCGACGCCGAAGTCCTCGGCCATCGTGATCTGGACGCATCGACGTAGTTGCGGTTCCAGACCGGCTCGAGCATCGTGTTCGCGAAGCGCAGGTAGAGGATCTCCTCGAGGCCCATCTTCCCGAGGTAGTGGTCGATGCGGTAGAGCTGCGACTCGTCGATCGACTCGTGCAGCTCGTCGGCGAGCGCGCGCGCCGACTGCGAGGTCGTGGCCGAACGGCTTCTCGACGACGACGCGCCCGGTCTTCGTCAGGCCCGGCCTCGGCGAGGCCCTTCACGACGCGGCCGAAGAGGAACGGCGGGATCTCGAGGTAGAAGACGGGCATCTCCGCGCCCTCGATCGCGCGCCGCACGCGCTCGTAGGTCGCCGCGTCGGCGAAGTCGCCCTGGACGTAGGAGAGGCGGGCGGCGAAGCGGTCGAAGACCTGTCGGGTCGAGCTGCTCGCCCGTGCCCTCGATCGACTCGCGCGCGCGCTCCCGCAGCTGGTCGACCGTCCAGTCGTCGACCGCGACGCCGACGATCGGGCAGTCGAGCAGCCCGCGCTGCTCGAGCCGGTAGAGCGAGCGGAAGGTCATCACCTTCGCGAGGTCGCCGGTGATCCCGAAGACCACGAGGACGTCGCCGTTCCCTCTGCCATCAGCTCTCCTCCTCGCCTACGAGGATCCGCCCCGCGCGCTCGTGGGTGAAGCCGCCCCAGGTCCAGTCGACGATCGCCTTCGCGCGGTCCTCCCCGCCGGCGAGCAGCGCGAGGTGGACGCGCTCCCCAGGCGAGGAACGCCAGCTCTGCCCTTCATCGTCCGCCCGCCGTGGAGCTGCACGACGGCGGCGCCGCGGCCGATCGTCGCCATCGTGCCCTTGTCCGTGTACTCGAACGGCTCCGTCTCCTCGCCCGCGACGAGCCGCGCGATGTTCTCGCCGGCGTGCTCGCCGCCTGCAGCGCGACCGAGCCGAGCTGCGGCAGCACCTCGTCGGTCTTCGCGTCGGTGATCCACGCGATGTCGCCGACGGCGAAGACCTCCGGATGGCCGGCGAGCCGCAGCTCCGGGTCGACGGGGACGCGGTTGCCGCGCTCGAGCTCGACGCCGAGCGACGCGCGCGAGCGGGCTCGCCTGGAGGCCCGCGCCCCAGACGAGCGTGTGCGCCGGCAGCACCGTGCCGGACGCGAGCGTCACGCGGGTCGGCGTCGACCGACTCGACCGCGCTCGCCGAGCATGATCTCGACGCCGCGCTCCTCGAGCTCGCGCTGCGCGTACTCGCGGATGTCCGGCTTGAACATCGGGAAGAGCGTCGGGCCCGCCTCGACGAGGATCAGCCGCGCCTGCTCCTGCGGCGTGTCCGGGTAGTCCTTGGCGAAGTCGCTCGGTAGAGCTCGGCCAGCGCGCCGACGCTCTCGACGCCCGTCGGGCCGCCGCCGACGACGACGACGTTGAGCGCGCCGTCGTCGACGAGCGACGGGTCGCGGTCGGCCGCCTCCCACCGCCCGAGGACGTGCGCGCTGCAGCCGCAGCGCGTCGTCGAGCGTGTACATCGGGAAGGCGTGCTCGGGCGCGCCCTTGCAGCCGAAGAACTGGACGCCGGCGCCGAGCCCGATGACGAGGTAGTCGTACGGCAGCGGCGCCATCTCGGCGAACTGCACCTCGCGCGCCTCGAGGTCGATCGCCGAGACGCTCGCCTGGTGGACCGCGCGTTCTCCTGGTGCGTGGAAGAGGTCGCGCAGCGAATGGCCGACCGCGGTCGTCTCGATCAGGCCGGTCGCGAGCTGGTAGAGCAGCGGCTGGAAGGTGTGGTAGTCGTGCGCGTCGACGAGGACGACGTCGACGTCGGCCTTCTCGAGCTTCCGCGCTGCGCCGAGCCCGGCGAACCCGCCGCCGAGCACGACGACCCGGGGCCGCCCCGATCCTGACTCCGCTGACCCTGTTCCCGCGGCCATCGAGCAAGGCTCGCGACAGGCCGAGACCGGGGCTTCACCCAGAGGGGGTGATTCTGAGCATCGCCGTGACGCGGCGCGTTCACCACCTCGTCATCTGCACTGACAACGGGATCCGTCCCGACCCGGCGATTGCTGATCGCCTGTGAAGACAGCGAGGCCCGGCGTCAGCCGGGCCTCGCGTTCCGTCCTTGCGCTGAGCGGTGTCGGACGGCTCAGTCGTCGAGCGGGCTGTCGACCTCCGGGATCTCCTCCGCCTCGCCGGCCTCGTGGCTGACCGGCTCGTCGGAGCCGGGCTCGCCGCCGAAGGAGACGTCGAGCGTCCCGAAGTCGATCGAGCTGCCGTCCTGGCCGATCTCCTCGAGCGCCTGCAGGAGCGTGTCCCGCTCGTAGGCCTCGCGGACGATCGGCTCGCTCGGCGAGATCTCGATGTTCCGGTACCGCTTCAGGCCGGTGGCCGCCGGGATCAGCTTCCCGATGATCACGTTCTCCTTCAGCCCGAGCAGCCGGTCGATCTTGCCCTCGATCGACGCGTCCGTCAGCACCTTCGTCGTCTCCTGGAAGGAGGCCGCCGAGAGGAACGACTCGGTCGCGAGCGACGCCTTCGTGATGCCGAGGATGAGCGGCTCGAACGTCGCCTTCTCACCCTTCGCCTTCACCTTGGCGTTCTCACGCTCGAACACGCGCCTTGTCGACGAGCTGGCCGGGCAGCAGGTCGGTGTCGCCGTTCGACTCGACGCGGACCTTCTTCAGCATCTGCCGCACGATCAGCTCGATGTGCTTGTCGTGGATCTCGACGCCCTGGCTCTTGTAGACCTTCTGCACCTCGCCGACGAGGTACAGCTCGGTCTCGGTCGAGCCCTTGAGCGCGAGCTTGTCGGCCGGGTTCTGCGAGCCCTCGTTGAGCGGGTCGCCGGCCTCGACGACCTGGCCGTTCGTGACCAGCAGGCGCGTGCGGCGCGGCAGCTGGTACTCGACCGGATCCGCGAGCTCGCCCTCCGCCCCGACCTCGGTCGGGTGGATGGAGATCTTCGGCCCACGCTCGGTCAGCTCGACCTCGACGCGACCCGCGACCTCGGCCAGGACGGCCGCGCCCTTCGGGTTCCGCGCCTCGAAGATCTCGACGACACGCGGCAGGCCGTGCGTGATGTCCGCGCCGGCGACGCCGCCGGTGTGGAACGTCCGCATGGTCAGCTGCGTGCCCGGCTCGCCGATCGACTGCGCCGCGATGATGCCGACGGCGTCGCCGATCTCGCACATCTCGCCCGTCGCCGGGAAGATGCCGTAGCAGGTCTTGCACACGCCGGTCTCCGCGCGGCACTTGAGCACCGAGCGCACCGGCAGCGTGGCCTCGTCACCGAGCTCGGCGGCGATCTCCTCGAGCAGCGCGAGCGTCACCGTCTCGCCCTTCTCGATCACCATCGACTTGCCCGGCTTGCCGGACGCGAGCGGCTTGAAGACGTCCTCCGAGACCACGCGGCCGAGCAGCGACTTGTTCCAGCCGTCGCTCGTGCGCAGCACGAGGTCGATGTGGTCGTCGGTGCCGCAGTCGTGCTCGCGCACGATCACGTCCTGCGAGACGTCGACGAGACGCCGCGTCAGGTAGCCCGAGTCCGCCGTGCGCAGCGCGGTGTCGGCGAGGCCCTTGCGGGCGCCGTGCGTCGAGATGAAGTACTCGAGCACCGACAGGCCTTCCATGAAGTTGGCCTTGATCGGGCGCTCGATGATCTCGCCCTTCGGATTCGCCATCAGGCCGCGCATGCCGGCGAGCTGGCGGATCTGCTTCATCGAGCCGCGGGCACCGGAGTTGGCCATCATGAACACGGGGTTGAGCTCGTCGAAGTGCTCCTCCATCGCGTTCGCGACCTCGTCCGTCGCCTCGGTCCAGATGTTGACGATCGTCTCGTGCCGCTCGTCCTCGGTGATCAGGCCGATGTCGTACTGGCCGTGGACGTCCTCGACGCGCTTCTCGTAGCCGGCGAGGATCTTCTCCTTGTCCGGCGGGATGACGATGTCGTTCTTCGAGATCGTGACGCCGGCCTTCGTCGCGTACTTGAAGCCGAGCGTCTTGATCGTGTCGAGCACCGGCGCCAGCGTGTGCGCGCCGTAGCGGTCGGAGAGGCTGAGCACGTAGCGATCGGTGTCGGCCTTCGTCAGCGTGTGGTTCATGAAGTCGTAGTCGAGCTCCTCGTCCGGCGGCAGCAGCTCGTCGAGCGCCCGGTAGACGGCCGAGTTGATCAGCACGCGGCCGGGCGTCGTCAGGTGCAGCTCACCGGCGAACCGGAACTCGATCGGCTCCTGCAGCCCGACGGCCTTCATCTCGAGCGCGACCTCGATCTCGTCGGCCGAGTCGAAGCGCCGCGGGTGCGGCTTGATCTTCGTGGCCTCCATCGTCTGCAGGTCGAGGTTCGAGTACGTCAGGTAGTAGATGCCGAGCACCATGTCCTGCGTCGGCGTCGCGAGCGGGCGACCGCTGGCGGGCGACAGGATGTTGTTCGACGAGAGCATCAGGATGCGGGCCTCGGCCTGCGCCTCCGCGGAGAGCGGCAGGTGCACGGCCATCTGGTCACCGTCGAAGTCGGCGTTGAACGCGTGACAGACGAGCGGGTGGACCTGGATCGCCTTGCCCTCGACGAGCATCGGCTCGAACGCCTGGATGCCGAGGCGGTGCAGCGTCGGAGCGCGGTTCAGCAGAACCGGGTGCTCCGCGATCACCTCCTCGAGCACGTCCCAGACCTCGGGCGTCATCGAGTCGACGTACTTCTTGGCCGCCTTGATGTTCTGGACGGACTTCCGCTCGACGAGCCGGCTCATGATGAACGGCTTGAAGAGCTCGAGCGCCATCAGCTTCGGCAGGCCGCACTGGTGCAGCTTCAGCGTCGGGCCGGCGACGATCACCGAGCGGCCGGAGTAGTCGACGCGCTTGCCGAGCAGGTTCTGGCGGAACCGGCCCTGCTTGCCCTTGAGCATGTCGCTGAGCGACTTGAGCGGGCGGTTGCCCGGGCCGGTGACGGCGCGGCCGCGGCGGCCGTTGTCGAACAGCGCGTCGACGGCCTCCTGCAGCATGCGCTTCTCGTTGTTGACGATGATCTCCGGCGCGCCGAGGTCGAGCAGCCGCTTGAGGCGGTTGTTCCGGTTGATCACGCGGCGGTAGAGGTCGTTCAGGTCCGACGTGGCGAAGCGGCCACCGTCGAGCTGCACCATCGGGCGCAGCTCCGGCGGGATGACCGGGATCGCCTCGAGGATCATCCACTCGGGCCGGTTCTGCGACTTGATGAAGGCCGAGACGACCTTCAGCCGCTTGATCGAGCGCTGCTGCTTCTGGCCCTTCGACGTCTTGATCGTGTCGCGGAGCGACGCCGCCTCGAGATCGAGGTCGAGGTCGCGCAGCAGGTCGCGGATCGACTCCGCACCCATGCCGCCGCGGAAGTAGACGCCGAAGCCGTACGGCGAGCCGAAGCGGTCCTTCAGCTCGCGGAACAGCTGCTCGTCGTTGACGACCATCTTCGGCTCGAGGTCGCGGAAGAGCTGCCACGTCTGCTCGAGGCGGCGCACCGAGTCGACGGCGGCCTCGCTCGTGTCCTCGCGGCGCGACTCGATGTCGAGGTACATCTCGCGGACCTTGAGCGCCCACTGGATGAGGGAGTCGAGATCTTCCTTCTGGATCTTCCCGTCGGTGCGCAGGCAGAGGTCGTTGGTCAGCTCGCGGATGTCCTGGCCGTCCTCCCACGTGTCGACGACGTCCTTGAGCAGGCCGTTGCCGAGCTCGCGCGCCTTCGCGAGGTTCTTCTGGTCGACGTCCGGCGACGAGGCGCCTCGTCGTCCGCGTTGATCTCGTCGCCCGTCAGCAGCGCGTCGACGACGCGATGGATGTGCTTGGTGATCGCACCCTTCTTCGCGCCGGTCGCCTTGCCGAGGTCCTTCTCGAGCGGCTGGATCGCGGCGAGGATCTGCTCGGCCGCGGCGGCGACCTGCTCGATCTCACGCGGGGTGAGCTTGCGGTCGTCGCGGATCGCGGCGTTGCGGACGAGCTCGCGGATCTTCTTCGCGTCCTCGGTCGTGATCTGCGGCACCAGCTCCAGGAAGAGCCCGCTGACGAGCTTGCGAGCGTCCTCGAGCGGCGGCAGCGCCGTCTCCTCGGCCCACGTGGCGAGGCCACGGGTCCAGAAGTCGTCGTCCTCGTCGAAGCCCTTCTCCTTGCTCTCGGCGAAGTAGGCACGCCGGCGGGCGAGCCGCTTCTCGAGGTCGGCGAGCTGCTCGTCGCGGTCGACGTAGATGCGCTCGGACTCGGCCTTGACCTTGTCCTCGAGGTCGTTCAGGTCCTTCGCGCGCGCCTCGTTGTCGACGTTCGTGACGATCGACGCGGCGAAGTACAGGACCTTCTCGAGCTCGCGCGGCGCGATGTCGAGCAGGTAGCCGATGCGGCTCGGCACGCCCTTGAAGAACCAGATGTGCGAGACGGGCGCAGCCAGGTCGATGTGACCCATGCGCTCGCGGCGCACCTTCTGGCGGGTCACCTCGACGCCGCAGCGCTCGCAGATGATGCCCTTGTACCGGACGCGCTTGTACTTGCCGCAGTAGCACTCCCAGTCCTTGGTCGGACCGAAGATGCGCTCGCAGAACAGGCCGTCGCGCTCGGGCTTGAGCGTGCGGTAGTTGATCGTCTCCGGCTTGGTGACCTCGCCCGACGACCAGTCGCGAATCTGCTTACTCGATGCGAGACCGATGCGAATCGCGTCGAACTCATTGATGTCGATCAAGTGATCTGCCTCTTTCCTTCAGGTCGTCGAGTGTTCAGTCTTCGATGATGTCGGCGTCGGCGTCGGCGCCCACGGGCTCCGCGTCGTCGTCCTCTCGGCGCCGAGCTCGATCCCGTCGAGGTCCTCGAGGGACTCGTCGGTGGGAAGCGCGAGCTCGCCGTCCTGGTCGACCCGGTCCTGGCCCTCCTCGGCCTCCTGCGCCGTGGGCTGCCGCGCGGCTGCGCGGAGCGAGCCGGGCGAGAGGTCGATGCCGAGCTCTTCCGCGGCGCGGAGCAGCTCGTCGTCTTCCTCGCGCACCTCGACCTCGCCACCGTCCTCGGAGATGACGCCGACGTCGAGCGCCAGCGACTGCATCTCCTTCAGCAGCACCTTGAACGACTCGGGGATCGACGGCTCGGCGATGTTCTCGCCCTTGACGATCGCCTCGTACGCCTTCACGCGGCCGACGGTGTCGTCGGACTTGATCGTGAGCATCTCCTGCAGCGTGTACGCGGCGCCGTACGCCTCGAGCGCCCACACCTCCATCTCGCCGAAGCGCTGGCCGCCGAACTGGGCCTTACCGCCCAGCGGCTGCTGCGTGACGAGCGAGTACGGGCCGGTCGAGCGCGCGTGGATCTTGTCGTCGACCAGGTGGAGCAGCTTCAGGATGTACATGTAGCCGACGGTCACTTCCTGCTCGAAGGGCTCGCCGGTGCGGCCGCTGAAGAGGCGGACCTTGCCGGAGGCCTGACGGCCGATCGGCGCCTTCGTGTCGGTCAGGATGTTGATCGGGCTGTCCGGGTTCTGCTTCGTCCAGTCGAGGAGCGACTGGTCGACGTCGGCGACGGTCGCGCCGTCGAAGACCGGCGTCGCGATCGGGGTCGGCTTCGGCGCGTTGATCACGCGGCCGGCGTTGCCCTCCATCGGCTGCACTTCCGTCGTCGGCGAACACGCCGTGCGCCGCCGACCAGCCGAGGTGCGTCTCGAGGATCTGGCCGATGTTCATCCGGCTCGGCACGCCGAGCGGGTTGAGCAGGATGTCGACCGGGCGGCCGTCCTCGAGGAACGGCATGTCGGCCTCGGGGACGATCTTCGAGATGACGCCCTTGTTGCCGTGGCGGCCGGCGAGCTTGTCGCCCTCCGAGATCTTGCGCTTCTTCGCCACGTAGACGCGGACGAGCTCGTTGACGCCGGGCGACAGGTCGTCGCCGTTGTCGCGCGAGAACGTCTTGACGTCGATCACGACGCCGCCTTCGCCGTGCGGCACCTTCAGCGACGTGTCGCGCACCTCGCGCGCCTTCTCCTTGAAGATGGCGCGGATCAGCTTCTCCTCCGCCGTCAGCTCGGTCTCGCCCTTCGGCGTCACCTTGCCGACGAGCAGGTCGCCCGAGCCGACCTCGGCGCCGACGCGGACGATGCCGCGGTCGTCGAGGTTGCGCAGGGACTCCTCGGAGCGGTTCGGGATGTCGCGCGTGATCTCCTCGTCGCCCAGCTTCGTCGAGCGGGCGTCGATCTCGTACTCGTGGATGTGGATCGAGGTGAGCACCTCGTCCTTGACGAGCCGCTCGGAGAGCACGATCGCGTCCTCGAAGTTGTAGCCCTCGAACGGCATGAAGGCCACGAGCAGGTTCGCGCCGAGCGCGAGCTCGCCGTGATCCGTCGAGGAGCCGTCCGCGAGCACCTGGCCCGCCGCGACCTTGTCGCCCTGGCGGACGATCGGCCGGTGGTGGATCAGCGTGCCCTGGTTCGAGCGCATGAACTTCGTCAGGTCGTACTCGTCGCGCGTGCCCTTGCCCTCGACGACGACGCGCGTGGCGTCGATGTCGATGACGGTGCCGGCGTTCTTCGAGACGACGACGTCGCCCGAGTCGACCGCGGCGCGATACTCCACGCCGGTGCCGACGAGCGGCGCCTGCGGGATCATCAGCGGCACGGCCTGCCGCTGCATGTTCGCGCCCATCAGCGCGCGGTTGGCGTCGTTGTGCTCGAGGAACGGGATCATGGCGGTCGCGATCGACACGATCTGCGCCGGCGCGACGTCCATGAAGTCGATGTCCTTGGCGCCCGCGATCACGGCCTCGCCCTCGGAGGAGCGGCAGAGCACCTGGTCGTGCTCGAACTTGCCGTTCTTGTCGACGGGCTCCGAGGCCTGCGCGATCGTGTACTGCGCCTCCTCGGCGGCGTCGAGATACGTGATGTCGTCGGTCACCTTGCCGCCCAC
The DNA here is from genome assembly GCA_963698925.1 of uncultured Actinomycetes bacterium. GTDB lineage: Bacteria > Actinomycetota > Thermoleophilia > Gaiellales > Gaiellaceae > PALSA-600. Next base: position 105,433 of record CAVOSR010000002.1, read on the forward strand.
GACCTTCCGGTACGGCGTCTGGATGAAGCCGAACTCGGAGACGGTCGCCATCGACGCGAGCGAGCCGATCAGGCCGATGTTCGGGCCTTCGGGCGTCTCGATCGGGCACATGCGGCCGTAGTGCGTCGGGTGCACGTCGCGCACCTCGATCGGCGCGCGCTCGCGGGTCAGGCCGCCTGCGCCGAGCGCCGACAGGCGGCGGCGGTGGGTGAGGCCGTCCAGCGAGTTCGTCTGCTGCATGAACTGCGACAGCTGCGACGAGCCGAAGAACTCCTTCAGCGCGGCGACGACGGGCCGGATGTTGATGATCGTCTGCGGCGTGATCGTGTCGACGTCCTCGGTCGTCATCCGCTCGCGGACGACGCGCTCCATGCGGTAGAGACCGACGCGGAACGCCTCCTGGATCAGCTCGCCGGTCGTGCGCAGGCGGCGGTTGCCGAAGTGCTCGTACTCGTCGAGCTCCGAGCGGATCGGGTCGCGGTTCATGCTGATCGCGTCGGCGGCGTAGTCCTTCGACTCCTCGGTGAGGCCGATCGCGTGCGGCATCGCGACGAGCTTCTGGACGAGCGCGAGGATGTCCTGAGTCGTCAGGACGCGCGTGTCGTCCGGCACGTCGACGCCGAGCCGCTGGTTGAGCTTGTAGCGGCCGACCTTCGTCAGGTCGTAGCGCTTCGGGTCGAAGAAGAGCGACTTGAGCAGGTTGCGCGCGTTGTCGAGCGTCGGCGGCTCGCCCGGGCGCTGCTTCTTGAAGACCTCGATCAGCGCTTCCTCTTCGCGCGTGGTCGGGTCCTTGTCGAGCGTCTTCTGGATGAAGTGCGAGTCGCCGAACAGCTTGAGGATCGCCTCGTTCGTCGACGTGTCGAGCGCGAAGCCCGTCGTCGGGTCCTCGGCCGGCAGCGCGCGCAGGAGCGTCGTGATCGGCAGCTTGCGCTTCCGGTCGATGCGGGCGTAGACGATGCCCTTCTTGTCGATCTCGAGCTCGAGCCACGAGCCGCGGCTCGGCATCAGGTTCGCGGTGAAGACCTGCTTCGTCGCGTCCTTCGGCTCCATCAGGTAGGCGCCCGGCGACCGCACGAGCTGCGTGACGATCACGCGCTCGGTGCCGTTGATGATGAAGGTGCCCCATTCGGTCATCATCGGGAAGTCGCCCATGAAGACCGTCTGCTCGCGGATCTCGCCCGTCTCCGTGTTCACGAAGCGGACCGTCATCGAGAGCGGCGCCTGGTAGGTGATGTCCTTCTCGCGGCACTCCTGGATCGACATCGGAGGCTCGCCGAAGCGGTACTCCCCGAATTCGACCGCGAGCGTGCCGGTGTAGTCCTGGATCGGCGAGATGTCGTCGATCGTCTCCCGAAGGCCTTCACTGAGGAACCAGTCGAACGACTCACGCTGGATGTCGATCAGGTTCGGAAGGTCGAGAACGTGCTTGAGGCGTGAAAACGACTTGCGCGCGCGAGGCGCTGTGACCGTCTTGGCCAAGGAGATACAGCCTCCCTTACTGGCTATGAGATGAGGGGCGAAGCAGAGGAAGAAAGACGTGCAGGTAGGGCGTGTCCGGACGTCGGCGCAACCCTCCACACTACAGAAGGTGTCCCTCTAGCCGCAAGGACGGCGAGAAACCGGCTGAACCGACCGGCGAAAGGTAGCAGGACCGGGGCGCCAGGGGCGCTGACGCGGGGGAAATGCGCCCCGGCCCCGAGGGCCGGGGGCACCCCGAAATGGCTCTACTGAGCGGTGGTCGTGGTCGTCGTGCTCGACGTCGTGGTCGTGCTGGTCGTCGTCGGCGGCGCCGAGGCGCACTTGCCGTCCACGGGGTCCACGTCACCGTGCTTCCTGTGGGCCTGCACGGCGTGCTTCGACACCGAGATCTTGACGAACTTGCCGGAATTGCCTGCCTTGTGGCAGATCGTGACCTTCTTCTCTGCCTGCTTCGCCTTGCCCTTGGCCTTGCCCTTGCCGTGCTCGGCAACGGTCGTCGTCGCGGCCGTCGTGGTCGCGGCTGCCGCGCTTCTTTCCGTTGCCCTTGCCGCCGCCGTTATCGGCGAGCGCGTACGAGGCCGCGATGCCGGCGACGAACAGGGCGAGCGTGATGGCTTTCAGCTTCATCTGGATTCCCTCTCCTTCTGGTCTCCAACGGGCCTTCGGCACCTCCGCTCGGGGGCTTGATCCCCCGAACGCGGTGCTTGATCGGTTGCTGCCTCCCGGACGATGGTCGGTCGCCAGGGAAGACGCCGGGGGCGCGGCAAACCTTCGCCGCGCCCCCGGAAACCACCCGTTCGAGTGACCTCGTTACTTGATCTCGACCGACGCGCCGGCCTCTTCGAGCTGGGCCTTGATCGTGTCGGCCTCGTCCTGGGCGACGCCCTCCTTGACCGGCTGGGGCGCCGAGTCGACGAGGTCCTTGGCCTCCTTGAGGCCGAGGCCGGTGACGGCGCGGACGACCTTGATCACCTGGATCTTCTGCTGCCCTGCTCCGGTGAGGACGACGTCGAACGCCGTCTTCTCCTCGGCCGCCTCGCCGCCGCCGCCGCCGCCGGCGGGCGCCGCTGCTGCGACCGGAGCGGCGGCGGTGATGCCCCACTCCTCCTCGATCTTGTTCTTCAGCTCGACCAGCTCGAGGACGGTCATGCTCCCGAGCTGCTCGAAGATGGTGTCGACTGCCGCCATTTCAGGCCTCCTGGTCTTCTGTGGGTTCAGTGGTGGGTTCCGTGGCAGGTTCGGCCTCGGCCTCGGCGACCGGAGCTTCCTCCGGCGCCGCCTCGGCGGGCGTCTCCTCGGCGGCGGGCGCCTCGGCCTCGGCGGCGGGAGCCGCCTGCGCTGAGGTGTCGCCGCCTGCCTGCAGCTGCTCGATCCGGGCGTCGATCAGCCCGTAGAGGTTCTGCATCGGCGCATTCACGAGCGCGAGCAGGCTGGTCAGCGGCGCGATCACCGCACCAAGCACCTGTCCACGCAGGACGTCGAGCGGCGGGAGCTTCGAGAGCTCCACCACGCTCGTCGCCGGAGATCGCGCGGCCCTGCATGACGCCGCCGCGGATCTCGAGGACCTTCGTCTCACGGGCCGAATCGGCCAGTGCCTTGGCCACGGCGACCATGTCGCCGTCGGCCTCGATGAACGCGATCGCCGACGGGCCCTCGAGCAGCGCCAGCAGCGCATCCGCCCCGGCGGCCTCGGCCGCGCGGCGGGTGAGGGTGTTCTTGACGACCGACAGCCTGCGCCCCGTTCTCGATCAACTTCCCGCGCAGGGCGTCGATCTGGGGCATGGTCAGGCCGCGGTAGTCCGCGACGATCAACGTCTCGGCGCTGCGGAGCTTCTCCGTCAGCTCCGAGACGACGCGTTCCTTGTCCTCTTTCTGCATCTTCACCTCCCTCTCTCTGAAAACGAGCCCGCTCTGTCGTTGAACAGCACTGACGGGCTCGCTGGAGAGCGGTGGTGGCAACTCCCAGGAGGCCGCCTCGACTGGACTTCTGCCTTGCGGCTGCCAGTTGTCTGTGGCGACGGGCTTGTGACTAGGCCGTGACCTGCTCGGCCTCCTGCTGTCGCACCGTCGAGCTCCTCGGCGATGTCCCGCGTCCGCGTCGGGTCGACGTGGATCCCGGGGCCCATCGTGGAGGTGAGCGTGATCTTCTTGATGTACCGGCCCTTCGCGGCCGACGGCTTCGCGCGCACGATCTCGTCGATCAGGGCGGCGTAGTTCTCGACGAGCGCCCGCTCGTCGAAGGACTTCTTGCCGATCGGGATGTGCACGTTCGCGCCGCGGTCGGTGCGGTACTCGAGCTTGCCGGCCTTCGCGTCGCGGACTGCCTTGGCGACGTCGAAGGTGACGGTGCCCGTCTTCGGATTCGGCATCAGGCCGCGCGGCCCGAGCACGCGGCCGAGCCGGCCGACGTTGCCCATCTGGTCCGGCGTCGCGATCGCGACGTCGAAGTCGGTGAAGCCTTCCTCGATCCGCTTGGCGAGGTCGGCCGAGCCGACGACGTCGGCGCCGGCCTCCTCCGCCTCGCGCGCCTTGTCGCCCTCGGCGAAGACGGCGACCCGCTGCTCGCGGCCGGTGCCGTGCGGGAGCATCATCGTCCCGCGGAGCTGCTCGTCGGCGTGGCGGACGTTCAGCCCGAGGTTCATGTGCACCTCGACCGTCTCGTCGAACTTCGTGTCCGGGGCGTCCTTGAGCAGCCGCACCGCCTCGACGGGCGTGTACATCTGCTCGCGGTCGATCGCGCCGCGGGCCTGGCGATAGCGCTTGCCGTGAGCTGCCATCAGCAATCCACCTCCACACCCATGCTCCGCGCCGTGCCGGCGATCACGAGCATCGCCTGGTCGACGTCGCGTGCGTTCAGATCCTGCATCTTCGTCTCGGCGATCGAGCGGAGCTGGTCCTTGGTGAGCCGGCCGACCTTCGTCCGGTTCGGCTCGCTCGAGCCCTTCTCGAGCCGCAGCGCCTCCTTGATCAGGACGGCAGCCGGCGGCGTCTTCGTGATGAAGTCGAAGCTCCGGTCCTCGTAGACCGTGATCTCGACCGGGATGATGCGGCCGTTCTCCTGCGCCGTCTGGGCGTTGAAGGCCTTGCAGAACTCCATGATGTTGACGCCGTGCTGGCCCAGTGCAGGGCCGACCGGCGGCGCCGGGTTGGCCTGGCCGCCCGGGATCTGGAGCTTGATCAGGGTGAGGACTTTCTTCGCCATATCTAGACCGTGCGTCCCTTCCTTAGTCGAGCTTCTTGACCTGGTCGAAGCCGAGCTCGACCGGAACCTGGCGCTCGAAGATGTCGACGAGCACCTTCAGCTTCTGCGCATCGGGGTTGACGTCGACGATCTCGCCGTCGAAGTCCGAGAGCGGGCCGCTCGTCACCTTGACCGACTCGCCGAGCGAGTACTCGATCGTGGCGCGTGCGCGCTCGCCGCCGGCAGAGGTGCCGGTCTTGAGGATCCGGTCGACCTCGGGCTGCGAGAGCGGCACGGGCTTGGAGCCGGCGCCGACGAAGCCGGTCACGCCGGGCGTGTTCTTGACGACCGTCCAGGCGTCGTCGTTCAGATCCATGTTCACGAGCACGTAGCCCGGAAGCACGCGCTTCTCGGCCTGCACCTTCTGGCCGTCCTTCGTCTCGATCACCTGCTCGGTCGGGACGACGACGCGGCGGAAGCGCGGGCGCTGCCCCATCGACTCGATGCGGTGCTCGAGGTTGGCCTTGACCTTGTTCTCATGGCCGGAATAGGTGTTGACGACGTACCAGCGAAACATTCGGACTCCTATTCGCCCAGGAGGATCCTGGAAACGACGCGCTTCCAGACCTGGTCGTTGACGTAGAGGTAGCTCCCGACCACGAGGCAGGCGATCAGCACGACGACGGTGCCCTGGATCACCTGGTTCTGGCTCGGCCATTCGACCTTCTTGAGCTCCGCCCAGGACTCGGCGATGAAGTTCGAGCGCTTCCGCTCCTGCGCGGGATGCGGCTGCTGCGACGCCTGCGGGCGCTCGGAGGCTGCACGCTCGGCGCGCTGCCTGCGCCTGGCGGCGGCGCCGCCTTCTGACCGCATTTCGCCCATGGTGCTAGCGCGTCTCCCGGTGCGGGGTATGGCTGCCGCACCAGCGGCAGTACTTGCTGAACTCGACGCGGTCGGGCGTGTTCCGCTTCGACTTGAGCGTCTGGTAGTTCCGCCGCTTGCAGTCGGTGCAAGCGAGGGTGATGGCAACTCTGACTCCGCTTTTCGCCATGGCGCAGGGACGCTCCGTCTGTCCGACAAAGGTGATTGGGTGGCCCCGGGCACGCTGACGCACCGCCTTGGGGCCGCGGGATTGTAGCGGGACCGCGGCGGAATCGGCGTGCCAGGTCTATGCTCCAGGTGTGAACCAGTCCGCCTGGGACCGCTTCGTGAGCGGGCAGGACCCGAGCGGCCACGGCGCGGAGATCTACTCCGACGACGACGAGCTCGCCCAGTCCGTGGCGTTGTTCCTGGCCACCGGCTTCGAGGCCGGAGAGACCGGGGTGGTCACCGCAACGGCCGAGCACGTGGCCGCGATCGCGGATGCGCTCGCCGCCCGGGGCTGGAGCGCCGACCGGATCAGCTCGTCGGCGCAGCTGCTGGTCTCGGACGCCGAGAGCACGCTCGAGTCGATCCTCGTCGACGACCGGCTCTCTGCCGAGGCGTTCGAGCGCGTGATCGGCGGCTTCGTCGACGAGCTCGCCGACCGGCCGCTGCGCATCTTCGGCGAGATGGTCGACCTGCTCTCGAGGCGAGGCCGGGTCGACGAGGCGATCGAGCTCGAAGAGCTCTGGAACGGCCTGCAGCGGACGCGCAGTTTCTCGCTCCTCTGCAGTTACCGGCTCGACGTGTTCGACAGCGCGGTGCAGGCCGGGCCGCTGCCGTCGGTGTGCCGTGTCCACTCCCACGTTCTCCCGGCGCACGACGAGGCCCTGTTCCGGAGTGCCGTCGATCGCGCGCTGATCGAGGTGCTCGGCCCGTCGAAGGCGCGCGACGTCCTCTACATCGTCGGAGGCACGAAGCGCGAGAGGCGCGTGCCGGTCGCGCAGGACGCGCTGCGCTGGGTGACCGCGAACATGCCGGCCCAGGCGGAGCGGATCCTCAGCTTGGCGCGGTCGCTCTACCTGGGCGGCCCGAGCCACGCGTACGTCGCGTAGCGACCCTGTCGGATCTGTGTCCGTCGACAGGCAGCGTCGACGGTCAGCGCTCTGGGATAGCGGCGGGTGGGCTCGAACCACCGACCTTCGGGATCTGTGTCCAGTCGACGCGCAGCGTCGACGGTCAGCGCTCTGGGATAGCGGCGGGTGGGCTCGAACCACCGACCTTCGGGTTATGAGTCCGACGCTCTAACCAGCTGAGCTACGCCGCCAGGCTCGGCCATTTTAGCGTCAGCAGTGGTAGCCGTATTCCTGGGCCTTGCGGCAGAACTCGGCCTCGTCGGCCGTGAAGAAGTGATGGACGTGGTCGGGCTTGCGGACGTAGTAGAGGTAGTCGACGGCCGCCGGGTGGGTCGCAGCCTGCATCGAGGCGAGGCCCGGGTTGCCGATCGGCGTCGGCGGGAGCCCCTTGTGGATGGACGTGTTGTACGGCGTCTGGTTGCGCAGCTGGGCGGCGGTGATCGGCCGGGTGCCCTCGATCCCGAGCCCGTAGCGCAGGGTTGCGTCGATCCCCAGCGGCATCCCCTTGGCGAGCCGGTTGTAGATGACGGCCGCGATCAGCTTGCGCTCCGCCGGCGCGACCGCCTCGCGCTCGACCATCGAGGCGATCGTCAGGGCGCCGTACGGACTGATCCCCCGACGGCGCGCAGCGCCCTGGTCGATCCCGCGCCACGCGAGCTCGAACGACGCGAGCTGCGCCCCGATCAGCTCCCTGGCGGTGGTGGACGGCCCGAAGGAGTAGACCGATGGGAACAGGAACCCCTCGAGCGACCTGCGCCGGTTGTCCCGGGCAAACGCGCGCGGCGGAGGGATCGCCGCAGCGGCCGCGCGGTAGGCGGCACCCGTGAGCGCGGGACGAACGTGCCGCTTGCGGATCGCGATCGTGCGCACCTCGGCGACGCGGTCGACCATGCGCCGCACCGTGAACCCCTCGGGGAAGGAGATCCGCAGCGTCACGGGCGCCGCCGCGGGGGCGGAGGAGACGCCGACGACGAGTGTCGCAGCGGCCAGGGCGAGCAGCGACCGGAGCACGCAGCGACGGTAGCGAAACGCCGGTGCAAGAACGGCCATGTCTCAGGGACTGTCCCTGGGACCTGGCTCTTCGAGCGGTCGGCGGGTGGCGAAGAAGCCCCGCGGCGTCCGCGCCCCGCCCTACGCTGGGCCGATGGCCGAGACGGAGCTGTGCTGGCGCTGCCCGACACCGATGGCGTGGGTGCACGGCACCTGGCAGTGCCCCAACTGCCGGTTCAAACTAGGGTGCTGCGAGGGTGAGCCGCAGAACTGCTCGGACGTGACGGTCGACGTCACGCGCTCCGAGCCGGCCGCGCGGTAGCTCGACCACGAAGCTCCGCTCGCCGAGCGCCGTGTTCTGCCAGCGTGTCGCCGCTCCGGTGGGCCACTCCACCCGACCGAATCGCATCCGCGTCAGGCGCGCGTAGCGACGGGCGATCGCCTGCGAGCGCCCCCACGCGCGGACGAGGCCCTGCGGCTGGTGGAACCAGATCGTCACGTCGGGACGGAGGCGCCGGATCAGCGCGACGGCTGCGCGCGTCTCCGGCTCATGGCCGTCGGGAAACGTGCGATTGAGGTCGACTCCGTGCGCGTTGCCGCGCGTGCCGGCGGCGAGACCGTCCGGGTTCAGCGTCGGCACGAGCCAGAGGTCTTCGTTCCCCGGCCGCATCCCGGCGAGCTTGCGGATGACCGGCAGTGCGGCGCACTCGTTGCCGTGCACGCAGCCGACGACCAGCACGCGCGGGCCGGGGCCAGAGCGATGCACGAGCTCGATCGGCCGCGCACGCACCGAATGACCGACGACAAGGGCGGTCGCTAGGGTCAAAGCCATGCCCGTGATCGAAGCCATCGACTTGCGCAGGACCTACCGTACGACGACCGGCGTCGTGCGGCGCAAGCCACTCGAGGTCGAGGCCGTCCGTGGCATCTCCTTCGCCGTCGAGCAGGGCGAGCTCTTCGGCCTGCTCGGCCCGAACGGCGCCGGCAAGACGACCACGATCAAGATGCTGATCACGCTGCTGCTGCCGACGAGCGGCCAGGCGAAGGTGCTCGGCCACGACGTCGTCGACCACGCGCGCGAGGTGCGCAGGCGGATCGGCTACGTGTTCGGCGGCGACCGCGGCCTCTACGAACGGCTCTCTGCCTACGACAACCTGCGCTACTTCGCGGAGCTCTACGGCGTCTCCGGCAAGGCCCAGCGCCTGCGGATCGACGAGGTGCTCGAGCTGGTCGGGCTGAAGGGCCGCGAGAGCGAGCGCGTCGAGGGCTTCTCGCGCGGCATGCGGCAGCGCCTGCACATCGCCCGCGGGATCCTGCACGACCCCGAGGTGGTCTTCCTCGACGAGCCTACGATCGGCGTCGACCCGGTCGGCGCGCGCGAGCTCCGGCAGACGATCGCCGACCTGATCGCCGCCGGGAAGACTGTGCTGCTGACGACGCACTACATGTTCGAGGCCGACGCACTCTGCGACCGGATCGCCGTGATCGCCAAGGGTCAGATCGTCGGCGAAGGGACACCGGGGCAGCTGAAGGACAACGTCACCGGCGGCCGGGTGACCGAGATCGAGGTCTTCGGCGTCGGCGACTCGACCGTCGCGCGTCTACGCGAGATCGACGGGGTCACCTCGGTCCTGGTCGAGGACCGCGACCAGGCACAGCTGCTCGTCGTCCAGACGAACGGAGAGCGCGAGCTGACCGCGCCGCTGCTCGCGCAGCTCGGCGACATCGAGGTCGGGCGCGTCTCGTCGCGCGAGCCGACGCTCGAGGACGCCTACGTGTCGCTCGTCACGGCGGAATGACGACCGCAGCCCGCGTCTTCTGGACGGGGTTCGCACTCCACTTCAAGAACCTCTCGGCCTCGCCGTTCATGATGGTGACCGCGGCCGTCTGGCCGCTCGTCTACGCGACACTCGCGTTCCTCATGTTCAACGCGACGGACGAAGCCCCGTCGCTGCTCTACGCGGCGCTCGGCGCCGCCGTGATGGGCATCTGGTCGACGACGGCGACGAGCGCCGGCGGAGCGATTCAGCAACAGCGCTGGTGGGGCGTGCTCGAACTGCTCGTCGCCGCGCCGAGCAGGCTGATCCTCGTGCTCGCGCCGGTGACGGTGGCGATCTCGGGGATCGGCGTCTACTCGATCGTCTCGACGCTGCTCTGGGGACGCCTGCTCTTCGGCGTGCCGGTGCACATCGAGCATCTGCTCCTCTTCGCCGTCTCGATCCCGGTCGCCGTGCTCTCGATCGGGCTGCTCGGGCTCGTGCTCGCGTCGACCTTCGTGCTCTACCGCTCTGCGTCGAGTCTCTCGCAGGCGCTCGAATACCCGGTCTGGACGATCACCGGGATGCTGATCCCACTCTCACTCCTGCCCGGCTGGATCGGCCCGATCGCCTGGGTGCTCGCTCCGACCTGGGGCATGGAGGCCGTGCGCAACTCGGCGCTCGGCGGGGACGTGATCGGCCCGCTGCTGCTCTGCCTCGCCCTCAGCCTCGCCTACACCCTGCTCTCGATCCTGCTTCTGCATCACTTCGAGCGGCTCGCCCGCGAGCGCGCCACCCTCTCATTGACGTGAGGACCTGGAGCCGCATCTTCTTCGTCGGAGGGATGATCAGCTTCCGCGCGCTCTTCTCGTGGATCAGGCCGTCGGTCTACATCCCGACGCTGCTGATCGGGCCGACGACGCAGATCCTCTTCTTCGCCTACCTTGGACGCACGGCGCACCTCGAGTCGGACTCGTGGTTCGTGGTCGGCAACGCGGTGCAGTCCGCCTCGCTCGCCGCGCTCTTCGGCATGGGCTTCGCGATCGACGGCGAGCGGTGGACACAGACGCTTTCGGCGGTGCTCGCGACGCCGGCGAACCGCGCCGCGCTCTTCCTCGGGCGGGCGCTGCCGGTGCTCGTGAACGCTGCGCTGACCGCCGCGACCGGGTTCATCGGCGGCGCGCTCTTTCTCGGCTTCAGGACCTCGTGGTCGTCGGTACTTCCGCTGGCGGTGCTGCTCCTGCTCGCATCGTTCGCGTGCACCGGGCTCGGAATGCTGACGGCGGCGATCGGCCTGCGGATGCGCGACGTCCCGATCATCGCCAACCTGACGATGGCCGTCCTGCTGATCTTCTGTGGCGTCAACGTGCCGCTCGACAAGCTGCCCGACTGGATGCACGCCGTCGCGAAGGCGCTGCCGATGACGCACGCGATCGCAGCGGCCCGCAAGGTCGCCGACGGGGCGTCGCTCGCGAGCGTCCGGCCCGAGATGGCCGCAGAGCTCGCGCTCGGTTCCATCTACCTCGCCGCCGGCTTCGCCTGCCTCCGCTGGTTCGAGCACGAAGGCCGGCGGCACGGCACACTCGATCGCACATGAGATTCCTCCGGCTGCTGCGCGCGGGCTTCGTCGTCAACGTGAAGATGCTGGCGACCTCGTCGTTCTTCATGTTGATCGCCGTGGCGCAGCCCGTGATCTTCGCGACGATCGCCTACTACATGTTCCGCTCCGGCGGACGCGAGGGCACGCTGCTCTACGCGTCGCTCGGCGCCGGGATGATGGGCGTCTGGTCGACCACGCTCTTCGCCTCGGGCGGGATGATCCAGTGGCAGCGGTGGCAGGGGACGCTCGAGCTCGGGGTCGCCTCACCCGTCAACCTGACTCTCGTCTACCTGCCGTTCTCGCTCGCGAACTCGTTCACCGGTGCCTACGCGCTCGCAGCGACGCTCATCTGGGGACGCCTGATCTTCGGTGTCCCGCTGCACTTCGCCCACCCGTGGCTGTTCGTGCTCGCGGTGCCGACGGTCGTGCTCTCGCTCGCGCTGCTCGGACTGCTGCTCGCGTCGACGTTCGTGCTCTACCGCAATGCGAACGCAATGTCGAACCTGCTCGAGTACCCGGTCTGGATCGCATCGGGGCTCGTCTTCTCGACGGCCCTGCTCCCGGCGTGGACGCATCCGATCTCGTGGATCCTGCCACCGTACTGGGGCATCATCGCGCTGCGCCACGCCGCGTTCGGCGGCCAGGTGTGGTTCCCGCTCTCGATGGCGCTGGCGCTCGGCCTGATCTCGGTCGTGATCGCGACATTCACCCTGCGCTGGTTCGAGTACCTCGCCCGCGCGCGAGCGACGTTGGCCCTCACATGAACTTCGCCCGCATCTTCTTCGTGGGCGGGCTGATCTCGTACCGCGCGCTCTTCAACTGGATCAGGCCCTCGATGTACATCCCGACGATGCTCGGGTCGCCGCTCTTCCAGCTGATCTTCTTCACCAAGCTCGGGCAGTTCGCCCACGCCGAGAGCGCGGACTTCTACATCGTCGGCAACTCGGTGCAGGTGGCGGCGATGGCGTCGATCTACGGCATGGCGATGGCGATCGCCAACGAGCGCTCGTACGGGACGCTCGGGCCGCTGCTCGCGACGCCCGCGAACCGAGCGGCAGTGTTCCTCGGGCGCGGTCTGCCGGTGCTCGCGAACGGCCTCTTCGTCTCGCTCTTCACGTTCGCGGCCGGCGTCGTCTTCCTCGGCTTCCGTCCCGACCTCTCGACGGTCCCGGGTCTGATCGCGGTCGTCGTGGTCACGACGACGGCCTGCACGTCGTTCGGGATGATGCTCGGCTCGATCGGGCTGCGTGCGAAGGACTACATGTTCGCCGCCAACCTGACCTACTTTCTGATGCTGCTCTTCTGCGGCGTGAACATCCCGCTCTCGGTGCTGCCCACGTGGATGAGCACGATCTCGCGGTGCCTCCCCCTCACCCACGGGATCGCCGCGGCGCGCGAGGTGGCCGCCGGGGCGACCCTGGCCGATGTCTCGGGCCTCGTCTGGACTGAGCTCGGGATCGCGGTCGCCTATGCGGCGGGCGCCTTCGTGCTCTTCCGTGTGCTCGAGCGGGAGTCACGCCGCAGCGCCGTGCTCGACGCCTATTAGAGAAGTCCGTCCGCCGCGCCGAAGCGCTAGCTGATCAGCTGTTCGCGCAGCGCCGTGGCGACGGCCTGGGTGCGCGTGTCCGCGTCGAGCTTGTTCATCGCCTTGCGGACGTGAGTCCGAACCGTCTCGGCGGAGATGAAGAGCCGCTTTCCGATCTCCTCGTTCGAGAGACCGTCGGCAAGCAACCGCAGGACGTCGCGCTCGCGGTGCGTCAACTCCGGCAGCTTCGCACCGATCGACGAGGTCGCAAGCGTGCCCGCCAGTACCGGATCGACGTACGTGCTCCCGGCCGCGACCGCCTCCACCGCGCGCAGGAGGTCGTCCATCGGCGCTTCCTTGAGCACGAACCCGCGAACGCCCGCGTCGAGCGCCTCGGTCAGCAGCGCGCGGTCGCCGTACCCGGTGTAGAGGAGGATCGCCGTTTCGGGCGCGGAACGCTGTGCGCGGCGCGTCAGCTCGATGCCGCCGAGCTTGGGCATGCGCACGTCGACGAGCGCAACGCCGGGCTTGTTGCCCTCGATCTTCTCGAGCGCCTCTTCGCCGTCGCGAGCGCGCGCGACGACCTCGACCCCGCCCTGCGCGAGGAACTCGGCCACGGCCTCGAGGACGGCCGGATGGTCGTCGGCGACGATGCAGGTCACGGCATGCTTTGCGGACGGAGGGGTCAACGGTTCTGCAGTCGGGGGATCCCCGATTCGGGGGAGGGTTCCACCACACCTCTAGGGATGGTGGAACGCGCTCCTGCTGCCAATAGTTGTCGTGTCACCCTATTGGGGACTCCAACACCGTGCGGCAGTCAATCTCACCAGGGTCGGTACAGGTCGACCGCCTCGACCACGATCTGGTCGAGGCGCAGCTCGAGCACGTCCTCGACCGCGTCCACGACGGCGTCATTCTGACCAGCAATGGCCGCGCCACCCCGAACGCTGCGGCCCGGCGCATCCTCGCGCTGCCGGCGAGCGGGGACCTCCAGACCGGCATGTTCGAGCCCCGCGCCCTCGACGGGACTCCGTTCGTAGTCGACCCGACCCAGCAGCCGGGCCAGCCGGACGTCGACAAGGCGTCGGGCGGCCCGTTTCGGATCCGCGCGACGGCACTCGACGGGCGCGAGCTCGTGCTGGACGGCAGTGTCTCAGTGGTCTCCGGTGGCGCCGTGGTCGTGTTCCGCGACGTCACCGACGAGCATTTGCGCAACGAGCAGACGCTGAACGCGCTCTTCGACTCGCTGCCCGTTGCGATCACCGTCGTCGAGCCGGGCTCGCAGGCGCTCGTGAAGGTGAACGCCGCGTTCTGCTCGCTCGTCGGCCGCACCGCAGACGAGCTGATCGGCGCAAGGCCGCCGTATCCATGGTGGGATCCCGGCAGCGAGCTCGACCAGGAAGTCGGCACGACCGCCGAGCGCGTGTTCCGCCTGCCGGACGGCAGGCCGCGTCCCGTGGAGGTGTCGACCAGAGCCGTCGTCGGCGAGGACGGCGGCACGGTGCTTCTGCTGGCGCTGATCAAGGACACGTCGGACGACCGTCGCATGCAGCAGCAGCTCGTGCAGAGCGGGAAGCTGGCCGCGATCGGCGAGCTCGCAGCCGGCGTGGCGCACGAGATCAACAACCCGCTGTTCGCGATCCTCGGCTTGACCGAGTTCCTCCTCAAGGAGTCCGAGCCTGGGTCGAAGGCGCACGAGCGGCTGAAGCTGATCCAGCAGACCGGGCTCGAGATCAAGGAGATCGTCCGCGCGCTGCTCGACTTCGCGCGCGAGAACGCGGACGAGCGCCACGAGGTTGCGCTCGACGACGTCGTGCGCTCGACTGTCGACCTCGTGCGCCGCACGAACGCGCACAAGGGTGTCGAGCTGGTCGACTCCTACGAGGACGCCGGCGCGCTCGTGATCGCCAGCCCGAACCAGCTGAAGCAGATCTTCCTCAACCTGATCGCGAACGCGCGCCAGGCGATGCCGAACGGCGGCACGATCACGGTCGACGTGCGCACCGAGGGCGGCTACGCGATCGCGACGGTCGGGGACGACGGGCCCGGGATCGAGCCGGACGTCGTCAGCCGCATCTTCGAGCCGTTCTTCACGACCAAGCGCAACACAGGCGGCGCCGGGCTCGGCCTCTCCGTCAGCCTTGGCATCGCAGAGGCTCACGGCGGCGCGCTCACCGTCCAGTCCGAGACCGGCCGCGGCTCGGAGTTCACGCTCCGGCTGCCGCTCTGCGACGAGGAGGTGCTGCGATGAGCCGGATCCTCGTGATCGACGACGAGGACGTGATCCGCATGCTCGTGATGGAGATCCTCGAGACCGCAGGGCACGAGGTGACCGGCGCCGAGAGCGCCGAGCGCGCGCTCGTCCTCCTCGAGCATCTCGAGTTCGATCTCGTCGTCAGCGACGTGGTCATGCCGGGGCTGTCCGGTCTCGAGCTGCTGGAAGCGGTGCGCGCCGAGAACGCGTCGCTGCCCGTCGTGCTCGTGACCGGTGCCGGGACCTACGACACGCTCAGCCAGGCGCTGACCCGCGGCGCGGCCGGGCTCGTGACGAAGCCGTTCGCGCACGCCGAGCTGCAGGCCGCGGTCGCCGACGCGCTCGAGCGCTCGGCGCGCAGCCGCGACGACCTGAAGGAACGGCTGCTCGCGCCGACGCTCGCCTCTGCGCTCGCCAACGCCATCGAGGCGCGGGACTCCTACCTGCACGGCCACTGCGAGAGGCTTGCGTCGCTGGCGGTTCGGCTGGCCGAGCTGCTCGAGCTCCCGGCCGACGACGTCGAGACGATCCGCCTCGGGGCGATCCTCCACGACATCGGCAAGATCGGCATCCCCGACAGGGTCCTGCTCAAGCCCGCGGCGCTCGACGACGACGAGCGGCGGATCGTCGAGACGCATCCCGACATCGGCGACAAGCTGCTGGAGCCGCTGGAGCTGCTCGCCGCCGCCCGCCCGATCGTTCGCCACCACCACGAGCGCTGGGACGGCGACGGCTACCCGGACGGGCTGGCCGGCGCTGCGATCCCGCTCGGCGCACGCGTCGTCGCGGTCGCGGACTCCGTCGAGGTGATGTCCGCCCGTCAGCTCTACCGGCAGCCGCGCACACCCGAGCAGATCGTCGCGGAGCTCTACGCACAGCGTGGGGCGCAGTGGGATCCAGGCCTCGTCGACCTCGTGCTCGCCCTGATCGACTCGGGCGAGCTGCAGCTGGGCGCGAACGGTCTGCGCCTGCTCGAGCATGCGGCCGGCGAGCCGTCGCTCCCCGCAACGGCGATCCTGCTCGTCGAGGACGACGACGAGCACGCGCGGCTCGTCGTCCGGACGCTCGAGGAGGCGCTCGGCGACACGATCGTCGCGCGCGCCCGCAGCGCGGCCGACGCGGCGGAGCTCCTGACCGGCTCGACCTGGGCGCTCGCGATCGTCGACAGTCAGCTGCGCGACGGGCACGGGCTCGACGTCCTCGACGCGCTCCGCGCACACGATCCCTCCCTCCCCGTCGTGCTGCTGACCGGCGAGAGCTCCGACGAGCTCGCGATCGAAGCCTTCCGCCACGGCGCTTCCGACTATGTCGGCAAGGACACCACCGATCTCGACGCCCTCGCGCGCCGCGTGCGCGGCCTGGTGGCGGCATGACCTCTTCCCGTCAGCTCGAAAGGACTCCCATGACCAAACCTTCCTGCCTGCTCGCGGACGACCATCCCGCGCTCACCGTCGCCGTGTCGTCGTACCTGGCCCAGAACGGCTTCTCGATCGTCGGCCCTGCCTCGGACGGGCGGAGCGCCGTCCAGCTCGCGTCCGAGTCGCAGCCGCAGCTCGCGCTCGTCGACTACCGCATGCCGCGGCTCGCGGGCACGGATCTGATCGAGGCAATGCGCGAGGTCTCGCCCGACACGAAGATCGTCGTCTACACGGCCGAGGGCGACGAGGCGCTCGCGCGCGATGTCCTCGCCGCAGGCGCCGTGGCGCTCGTTCTCAAGGAGGCGCCGCTCGCCGACCTCGTGCGCGCGCTCGAAGCAGCCCACACGGGCGGCTCGTATCTCGACCCGGCGCTCGCCAAGGACCTCCTACCAGCGCGGAAGCTGACGCAGCGCGAGCTCGATGTGCTCGGCCTCCTCGCGGAAGGCCTGCAGCACGAAGAGATCGGGCGCAGGCTCGGCATCAGCTCGGAGACGGTGCGCACCCACCTGCGCAAGGCAAGCGACCGCCTCGGCGCCGCCACGCGCACGCAGGCCGTCGCGACCGCGCTGCGCCTCGGGCTCATCGCGTGAGCGAACGCTCGCTGGCAGAGATCGTCGAGCGCCAGCTCGAAGTGGCCTCGCTCTCGGGCGAGGTGGACGCGGTCATGCAAGGGATCATCGATCGCCTGATGGAGCTGCCGGGAGCCGACGGCGCGTCGCTGTCGACGATCGACGGCGACGTCGCCTACTTCCGTGTGGCCGCGGGGGCCGACATGGAGCTGCTGCACAAGCGGCTGCCGATCGAGGACACGCTCGGCGTCGAGTGCCTGCGCCGCGGAGCGGTCACGGTCCTGCGCGCGAACGAAGGACCGGAGGTCGCGCGCTGCCTGACGCCCGGCGCCGGCGCGATCGTGCTCGCCCCGATCGACTACGACGGAACGACCCGGGGGATCCTGGGCCTGCGCAGCAGCGACCCGGAGGCGTTCGACCACGCCTCCGTCGAGACGATCAGCCTGCTTGCGGCGAGCGCTGCCGTCGCACTCCGCAACGCCGAGATCGTCGAGGGTCTGGCGCGCAGCGAGCGCCACTACCGCGAGCTGCACGCGCAGTCGGCGGACGCGACCCTGGTCAGCGACGCGGACGGGACGGTGCTCGACGCGAACGCCGCCGCGGAGGCGCTGTTCTGGTACTCGACCGACGAGCTGCGTCGCCTGCACGTGCGCGACCTCTTCTCCGCGCAGGCTCTGGCCGACGAGCAGTCGGGGATCGGCGAGCTGCAGGCCCGCCGCGAGCTGCGCGCCGACCGGATCTTCCGTCGCAAGGACGGCACCGAGCTGCAGCTCGAGTACTCGTCGCGCGTGCTCGACGACGGACGCGTCCACACGACCCTGCGCGACGTCTCGCAGCGCCGCCGGAACGAGGAGCGGCTGCGGTCGAGCCTCGAGCAGCTGCACGCGATCGTCCAGACGCAGCAGGAGATCTCCGCCCTGCAGCTCGATCCCGACGCGGTGACCGCGGCGATCGTCGAGCGCACGCAGCGGCTCACCGGTGCCGACGGCGCCGTCGTCCAGTGGCTCGACGGCAACGAGTTCGTCTACAGCCATGCCTCGGGCATCGCGTCCCTGCACGTCGGGCTGCGGCTCGACCCTCCGACGAGCCTGTCGGGCCAGGCGGCCGCACTCGGCCAGACACTGCATTGCCCCGACGTCGAGCTCGACGACCGCGCCGACCGCGAGGGCTGCCGGCGCGTCGGCATCCGCTCGCTGATCTGCGCGCCGCTCTACCGCGACGGCAGAGCCGACGGCATCCTCGCCGTCATGTCGGGGACGCCGAACGCCTTCGACGAGCTGAGCGTCGAGACGACGCGCGTGATGGCGCAGTTCGTCAGCACCGTCTTCCAGAACTCGTACGTGCTCGAGACGCGCAGCG
This sequence comes from uncultured Actinomycetes bacterium, assembly GCA_963698925.1. GTDB lineage: Bacteria > Actinomycetota > Thermoleophilia > Gaiellales > Gaiellaceae > PALSA-600. The sequence goes on from CAVOSR010000002.1 coordinate 123,562, forward strand.
TCCTCGCCGAGGAGCTCGGCGCGCAGGCACAGGTGGTCGAGCACATGCAGACGGCGCTCTGGATCTGGTCGGCCACCGACGACGGCGACTTCGTCCTCCAGTACGCGAACGCGGCGAGCGACCAGGCGATGGCGCGGCCCAACGGCAAGCTGATCGGCAAGCGGTTCGCGGAGGTGCTGCCGGGGACCGGCGAAACGACGCGGGAGATGCTGCAGCGCGTCGTCGACGAGGACAAGCTGATCGACCGAGGCGAGATCGAGTACGGCGACGACGAGGTCGAGCGCAAGATCTTCTCGGTCAAGGCGTTTCCGCTGCCCGGCCGCCGAGTCGCGGTCACATTCGAAGACGTCACGGACATCGCACGTGCCCGGCTTGCGCTGCAGGCCAGCGAAGCGCGCTTCCGCGGCGCGTTCGGGTCGGCGTCGGTCGGCATGTCGCTGACGAGCCTCGACGGACGGTTCGTCCAGGTGAACGAGCGCCTCGCCGAGATCCTCGGCTACACGGTCCCGGAGCTGATGGAGAAGACGTTCCGCGACATCGGCCACCCAGACGACGTCGAGCGCGACGAGGCGTACGTCGCCGAGATGCGCGCCGGCATCCGCACGGAGTGGGAAGACGAGCGGCGCTATATCCGCAAGGACGGGACGATCGTCTGGGGCCACGCGAGCACCGCTCTCGTCGACGAGCCCGGCGGGCCTTCGCACGTCGTCTCGCTCGTCCAGGACGTGACCCAGCGCCGCGAGGCCGAGTCGATCTTCGGCGCGGTGTTCGCCCAGTCCGTCGTCCCGAAGCTGATTGCGAACGACGACCGCCGGCTCGTCGAGCTGAATGCGAGCGGGCTCGAGTTCCTCGGCGTCGACCGCGAGACCGCGCTGACGTTGACCATCGACGACCTCGTGCCGGATTTCGAGATCGCCGGCGCCTGGGCCACCTTCCTCGACGAGGGAACGATGGAAGCCGAGGCGACGTTGAAGCGGCCCGACGGGGGGCTGCGCCAGATCGAGTTCGTCGCGACCGCGAACGTCCGTCCCGGTCGCCACATCGCAGTCGTGCGCGACCTGTCGCGTCAGAAGGAGCTCGAGTCACAGCTACGCCAGGCGCAGAAGATGGAGGCAGTCGGCCGCCTCGCCGGCGGGATCGCCCACGACTTCAACAACCTCCTGACCGCGATCTCCGGCTACAGCGAGTTCCTCGCCAGCGGGATCGAGGATCCGCGGCTGAAGCGCCACGCCGAGGAGATCAAGAAGGCGTCGGCGCGCGCCGCGAACCTGACCGGCCAGCTGCTCGCGTTCAGCCGGCGCCAGGTGCTGCAGCCGCGCGTGCTCGACCTGAATGCCGTCGTCTCCGACATGGACAGCCTGCTGCGCCGGCTGATCGGCGAGGACGTCGAGCTCGTGACGATGCTCGAGCCCGGGCTTGCCTCGGTGCAGGCCGACCCGACCCAGATCGAGCAGGTGATCGTCAACCTGGCGGTCAACGCGCGCGACGCGATGCCGAACGGCGGCTCGGTCACGATCGAGACGTCGACCGTCGTCACCGACCGAGGCTCGTTCGTCCAGCTGATGCTGACGGACACCGGCATCGGGATGACCGAGGAGGAGCGCCAGCAGCTGTTCGACCCGTTCTTCACGACCAAGTCCGGCGGCACGGGGCTCGGCCTCGCAACCGTCGACGGGATCGTCGAGCAGAGCGGCGGCACCATCGAGGTCGACTCGGCGCCGGGCATGGGCTCGTCGTTCCGCGTGTGGCTCCCGAGCGTCCAGGCCGCACCCGCGACGAGCGTCGCGCCGACGGCGTCCGCCCCCGCCACGGGCAGTGAGACGATCCTGCTCGTCGAGGACGAGACGATCGTGCGCCGGCTGGTCGCCGAGATCCTCGAGACGACCGGCTACACGGTGCTCCAGGCCGGGGACGGGCCGTCCGCGCTCGAGCTGCTGCGGCGCCACGCCGAGCCGGTCGAGCTGCTCGTCACGGACGTGGTCATGCCCGGCATGAGCGGCCCGGAGGTGGCGAATGCCGTCACGGCGATGCGCCCGGGGATGCAGGTGCTCTACACCTCGGGCTACACCGATCAGGCGATCGGCCACCACGGCGTGCTCGAACCGGGGATCGCGTTCCTGCAGAAGCCGTTCAGCGCCGACGACCTGACGACGAAGGTGCGCGGCCTGCTCGACGAGCCCGCCGGCGTCGACTAGCGCCGCTCGACCCGGCACGATGCCCGACGCTGCAGGGCGCCGGACCCAGCGCGACTTGACAAGCTCAAGATGTGAAAGACTATTTTCACAAAATGTCTTTCACATCTCAGGAGTCGAGACTCACGTCGATCGCCGCGCTGCGGGCGCTCGGCCACCCCACTCGCCTGCGGATCCTCGCCCACCTGCAGCTCTCGGGCGACGCGACGGCAACCGAATGCGGGGCCGAGGTCGGCGAGAGTGCGTCGTCCTGCAGCTACCACCTGCGCATGCTGGCGCAGCACGGGTTCGTCGAGCAGGTGCCGACCGGCGACGGCCGCGAGCGGCGCTGGCACAGCACCGTCACCAGCGTCGACTTCGAAGCCGGCGCCGAGCGCGACGAGGAGTTCCAGGCCGCCTCGTCACTCGCCCGCGCGGCGCTGCTGGAGTTGAGCGACGACCACGTCCGTGACTACCTGGCGAGCGAGCGCGCATTCTCGCCTGCCTGGCGCGAGGCGGCGGCGTTCCTCCAGACGGCGATCGTCGCGTCGCCTACGGAACTGGTGGAGATCACGCACCGCATCCAGGAGGTGCTCGCCGAGTACGCACCGAGCGCGCGCACACGGAAGCCGCGCGGGGCTCGGATCGTCCACGTCAGCGTGCGTGCGGTGCCGAAGCCGTGATCCCCCCGCTGCTGCGGGAGAATCTCAACTTCCGACGCTTCTTCATCGGGCAGTCGGTGTCGCTGCTCGGCGACCAGGTGACGGCGATCGCGCTGCCGCTGACGGCGGTGCTCGCGCTCGACGCGAGCGCGGCGCAGATGGGCGTCCTCACGACCGTCTACCTGATCCCGAACCTGATCTTCTCGCTGCACGCGGGCGCCTGGGTCGACCGGCGGGGACGCCGGCGCCAGGTGATGCTGATGACCGACGTCGGCCGCGGCCTTCTGATCGGCTCGATCCCCGTCGCCTACGCCCTCGGCCACCTCACGTGGGCGCAGCTCTACATCGTCGCATTCCTGAGCGGCGTGCTGACCGTCTTCTTCTTCGTCGCGTACGGGGCGATGATCCAGATGATCGTCCCGCGCACCGAGTACGTGCAGGCGAACTCGCTCGTGCACGGCAGCCGTGCGTTTTCGTACATCGTCGGCAACGCGATCGGTGGATCGCTCGTCGCGCTCTTGCGCGGCCCGTACGCGCTGGCAGTCGACGCCGTCTCGTACTTCTGGTCGGCGCTCTTCCTGGGGCGGATGCACGTCGACGAGCCGCCCGGCGCGTCGCACGAGACCGGCGGGCTGATGGCGGGCGCACGCTGGATCCGCAACAACGCGATCATCCGGGCCGAGCTGCTCGGCGTCGCGACGCTGAACCTCTTCAACTTCATGTTCTTCGCGCTGTTCCTGCTCTACGCGACGCGAGTCGCTCGACGTCGGCCCGGCGACGCTCGGGCTCGTGCTCGGCGCGGCCTCGATCGGCACGCTCAGCGGCTCGTTCGTGACCGCGCGCATCGGACGGCGAATCGGGATCGGTCGCACGTTCGCGTTGGGCTGCTTCCTCTTCCCCGCGCCGCTCATCCTCGTGCCGCTCGCCGGCGGCCCGAAGTGGGTCGTGATCCTCTGTCTCTTCGTCTCCGAGTTCGTCTCGGGCGTCGGGCTGATGATGCTCGACATCATGGCGGGGACGATCAGCGCGGCTCTCGTCCCGGCGACGCTCCGCTCGCGCGTCTCCGGTGCCTTCATCGTCGTCAACTACGGCGTGCGGCCGCTCGGCACGAGCATCGGCGGCTTCCTCGGCACGGTGATCGGGCTGCGGCCCACGCTGTGGATCGCCACCGTCGGCGCGCTCGCCGGTCTGTTGTGGATCATTCCTTCGCCGATCATGTCGTTGCACGACGTGCCGGCGGAGGCCCCTGAATGACAGACGATCCCCTGCAGCTCTTCCACGAATGGGTCGACGGCGACGAGATGGCGATCGCCACCGCGACGCCGAACGGTCGCCCGTCGGTGCGCATGCTGCTCCTGAAGAGTGCCGACGAACGCGGCTTCACCTTCTTCACGAACTACGAGTCGCGGAAGGGCGAGGAGCTCGCCGCGAACCCGTATGCCGCGCTGCTCTTCCGGCGGCCCGGCATCCAGGTGCGCGTCGAAGGCCGCGTGACCCGGATCGACGCCGCCGAGTCCGACGCCTACTGGGCCACGCGGCCACCCGGTTCGCGCCGCAGCGCCGCTGCGTCGCGCCAGTCGCGGCCGATCGGGTCCCGCGCCGAGCTCGAGGCGCAGGTCGAGGCGCAGCCGGACGACCCGCCCAGGCCCGCGCACTGGGGCGGCTTCCGCCTCGTGCCCGACAGCTACGAGTTCTGGCGCCACCGCGACGACCGCCTGCACGAGCGTCACCTGTTCAGGCGAGGCGCCGACGGGTGGCAGGTGGTACTCCTGCAACCGTGAAGCTGCTCGCCCTGGCACTCGTCGCCGGACTGGCCGGCTCGGCCGCCGCGACGCCGCCGAAGCTCGGCGGCTGCCCCGTGTTCCCGGCCTCGAGCGTCTGGAACGCGCAGGTCGACCGGCTACCCGTCGCGCCGAACTCGGCCGCCGTGATCGCGTCGATCGGCGTCGGCGGGACAGTGCACGCGGACTTCGGCTCGGGTCTCTGGGACGGCTCGCGCATCGGCATCCCGTACGTGGTCGTGCACGGCAAGACGACGCCGAAGGCGACGCTCGACTTCGAGTACGCCGACGAGAGCGACAAGGGCCCGTATCCCATTCCGGCCGGCGTGCCGATCGAGGGCGCCCCGGGCCACCTCGACGACGGCGACCGCCACGCGCTGATCGTCGACCGCGACGCCTGCCGTCTCTACGAGCTCTACGCCCTGCACAAGGAGCGCGACCGCTGGGTCGCCGGCTCCGGCGCGATCTGGAACCTGCGCTCCAACGCGCTACGCTCCGGCCGGCTGGACGTCGGCCGACGCGGCCGGCCTGCCGATCCTGCCCGGGCTCGCGCGCTGGAGCGGCGACGCTTCGACCGGGCGCATCGACCACGCGCTCCGCTTCACGGTGCAGCGCACCCGCCGTGCGTACGTCTACCCGGCGCGGCACTACGCGAGCTCGGACACGAACCCGGCCCTGCCGCCGATGGGGCTGCGGGTGCGGCTGAAGGCGTCGGTGAACATCGCGAGGCTGCCGAAGCAGGCGCGCATCGTCGCGCAGGCGATGAAGACCTACGGGATGATCGTCGCCGACAACGGCTCGAACTGGTACGTGTCGGGCGCGCCCGACCCGCATTGGTCGAACGACCAGCTACACGCGCTCGGCGCGCTGACGGGCGCCGACTTCGAGGTCGTCGACACCTCGCGGCTGCGGCCGTAGCGCGACCGAGAACGTCGTCCCCGCCGCGCTCGTCCGGACGCTGACGTCGCCGCCCATCGCCGTCGCGAGCTGGCGGACGATCGCGAGACCGAGGCCGCTGCCGACCGGACGGTCCTTGCCGATCTTGTCGTAGAGGTAGAACCGCTCGAACGCATGGGGCACGTCTTCCGGCGGGATCCCCGGCCCGGTGTCCGAGACGGTCAGCTCCGCCGTCGCCGGCGCGCACCGTCACCGTGCCGCCGGCAGGTGTCTCGCGCAGCGCGTTCTCGACGAGGTTCGAGGCGATCTGGAGCAGCCGGTCGAAGTCCGCCTCGACCCACGCCTCCGTCCCGTCCGCCGTCAGGCTCGACGTCGAAGCCGCGCGCCGCGGCCTCGTGCCGCTGCACCGCCTCGCGGGCGACCGCCGCAACGTCGACCGGGCCCGTGCGGATCGAGAACTCGCTTCGGTTCATGCGCGCCAGGTCGAGCAGGTCGCGGACGAGCCGCTCGAGCCGCCCGGCTTCGAGGCCGATCACCCGGGCCGCCTCGTCGGCGTCGAACGCGCCGTCGGCGAGACCCTCGGCGTAGCCGCGGATCGCCGTCAGCGGGGTCTTCAGCTCGTGGCTGACCGAGAGCAGGAAGGCCCGCTCGGCCTCGCGGGAGTCGGCGAGCTCATCCGCCATCTCGTTGAATGCGCGCGCGAGCGAGGCGATCTCGGTCGTGCCCTCTTCGGGTAGCGGTGCCGGGCGGTCTTCGAGGGTGAGTGTCCGGTGCGGCGGCGGCGACCCGCCGGATCGGCCCGACGATCGAGCGCGCGACGAAGAACGAGAGGCCCGCGGCGAACGCGACGCCGATCAGGCCCGCCAGCAGCAGATCGCGCAGGAACGGTCTCCACTCGGACGAGCGCAGGCTCTCCGACCGGAGCAGCAGGAGGCCACGCGACGGCAGCGGCCGATACGAGTAGAGGTACCGGCCGCCCTTCGAACGTCGTCTTCCCGTCGCTCGCCCGCGCGACGTTCGGTACCGCCGCGCGCAGCCGCGCACGCGGCTGCACGATGATCCGCACGTTGCCCGAGACGATGTCCTGGTTGATGTAGCTCGGGCTGCGTTGCCGCTGCAGCTGCAGGTCGTCGGCCCGGCGCGCCAGCGACGTCGCCTGCGACTTGTCGACCTGCCGCCGGGTCAGCACCGCGCCGATCGCGATCGTCAGGACGAGCGTGAGTGCAAGCGCCGCGAGCGTCGCTGCAAACAGCCGCGCGCGCAGCGACCGCATCAGCCGACAGCCTTGTAGCCGGCCCCTCGCAGCGTGCGGATCAGGTCGGGTCGCGCGAGCTTGCGCCGCAGCTGTGCCACGTGGACGTCGACGGTGCGCGTGCCGCCCGGGTACTCCTGGCCCCAGACGCGGTCGAGCAGCAGGTCGCGCGAGACGAGCACGCCGGGGTTCGCCATGAAGTACGCGAGCAGGTCGAACTCCTTGGCCGTCAGCTCGACCGGCTTGCCGGCCACCGTCACGTCGTGCGACTCGCGGTCGAGCTGCACGTCGGCGAGCTCGTAGGTGTCGCGCCGCTCCTGCGGCTCGGCCCGGCGCAGCACCGCCTTCATGCGTGCGACGAGCTCACGCGGCGAGAACGGCTTCGTGATGTAGTCGTCGGCGCCGACCTCGAGCCCGACGATCCGATCGGGCTCCTCGTCGCGGGCGGTCAGCATCAGGATCGGCACCTGGGAGCGCTGGCGCATCTCCCGGCAGACGTCGAAGCCGTCCTTGCCGGGCAGGCCGATGTCGAGCAGCACGAGGCGCACCGGATGGCGCTCGAGCTCGACCAGCGCCTCCTCGCCGGACCGCACCCAGATCACCCGGTAGCCGTCGCGAGTCAGATAGCCGCGAACGAGCTCGCCGACCGAGGGCTCGTCCTCGACGAGGAGCACGGTTCCCGCCACAGGCGCAAGGGTACTCAGGTCGTCGCACGGACGCGGACGGCCGCGCCGCCGTCGATCCGCATCGTCTGAGCGTTCATCTTGCGCTTCAGCGAGTAGATCGTCGACGGGACGCCGTTCACGGTCACGATCGCCGATGCCGAGAGGGGCACGACGACGATGCTGCCGTCGCGCTCGCGCAGTGTCAGCTGCGTCCCCGAGACCTTGGTGATCTTCCCGCGGTCGAGGATCAGCGTATGCGGCGTTTTCTGCAGCGTCACGTTGATCTCGGCGTGCGACCAGGTGCCCGGCAGGCGCGGGAACGGCGGGACGCCGGCAGCGGCCGCGGCGCCGGCGAGGCCCGAAAGGGAGAGAGCAGCGAGTGTGACGGCAAGCCAGCGCATGCACGAACTATCCCCGTTTGCGGTCATTTCGGAGTTGCTGCTTGGTAAGGCTGACGTAAAACGACCGCCGGCTCTCGCCGGCGGTCGTCGTGCGTTGTGTGAGTCGAGCTTGTCGCGCTGCGGTCGGTGGGTCAGTTGGCACCTCGCCCGACCTCACCCGTCAATGTGCCTTCGACCTGCGCTTCCGACTCGAATTCTTGCCTCCCGCCCGGACGGACCCGGACGGCACCTCGTTCCTTCGCTTCCTGTAACGCCATTGCCTGCGCGAAGGATTCGGGGTGTGCCGCAGCCCTCCTTTCCCCAATCTTGCTCCTTCCGTACCCGCTCGCGCAACTAGCCGTTCGGCCTAACCTGTCGGGATGTCCCTGAAGCGCCCTCTCTCCCGGCAGAAGGTAGAGCGGATGCGGGAACGCGAGGCGTCCGTCGGGCTCGATGCCGAGGACGACGCGGCCCGCTGGCTCGCCGAGCACGACGCGGTGCCGCCTCCGGCGACGCCGAAGTCGCTGGGCAAGAACAAGACGCTGCACCAGTGGCGGCGCCGCGCGTCGTGAGACGGCCGATGAGTTTTCGCTGCGGCCCTCGTCCAACCGTCGAGACATCAGACTGGAGGCCGAAATGAGCATGGACAACAGAACCCGCTGGCTCGCGCTGATCATCCTCTGCTGCGGCGACCTGATGATCGTGCTCGACACGACGATCGTGAACGTGGCGCTGCCGTCGATCCGCAACGACCTCGGCTTCTCGCCGACGTCGCTCGCCTGGGTCGTCAACGCGTACCTCCTGACCTTCGGCGGGTTCCTGTTGCTCGGCGGGCGGCTCGGCGACCTCTACGGCCATCGCCGGCTCTTCCTCTTCGGGATCGCGCTCTTCACGCTCTCGTCGCTCGCCTGCGGGCTCGCGACGACGCAGGGGCTGCTCGTGGCCGCGCGCGCCGTCCAGGGCCTCGGCGGCGCGGTCGTCTCGGCGGTCGCCTTCTCGCTGATCATGGTGCTCTTCACCGAGCCGGGCGAGCGGGCCAAGGCGATGGGTGTCTTCGGCTTCGTGATGTCCGGCGGCGGCACGATCGGCGTGCTGCTCGGAGGCGTGCTCACCGACGTGCTCAACTGGCACTGGATCTTCCTCGTCAACATCCCGATCGGGATCGCCGTGTTCTTCACCTCGCTGAAGCTGCTGCCGGCAGCACCGGGCCACGCCGCGCAGGGGCGGCTCGACATCGCCGGCGCGATCACCGTGACCACGGCGCTGATGCTCGCCGTCTACGCGATCGTCAACGGCAACGACGCCGGCTGGGGCTCGACGCAGACGGTCGGCCTGCTCGCGCTCTCGCTCGCGTTGCTCGCGGTCTTCCTCGTGATCGAGTCGCGCGTGTCGGCGCCGCTGATGCCGCTCAGCCTCTTCAAGCTGCGCAACGTCGCGACCGCCAACGTCGTCGGCGTGCTCTGGGCGGCCGCGATGTTCGCGTGGTTCTTCCTCTCGGCGCTCTACCTGCAGCTCGTGCTCGGCTACAGCCCTCTCGAGGTCGGTCTCGGCTTCCTGCCGACGAACCTGATCATGGGCGCGCTCTCGGTCGGGCTGTCCGCGAAGCTCGTGATGCGCTTCGGAGTCCGGCCGCCGCTCGGCATCGGCTTGACGTTCGCCGCCCTCGGACTCGTGCTCTTCGCACACGCGCCCGTCGACGGCAGCTACGTCGTCGACGTCCTGCCGCCGATGATCCTGCTCGGGATCGGCGCCGGGATCGCGTTCAACCCGCTGCTGCTCGCCGCGATGAGCGATGTCGCGCCGCAGGAGTCGGGCCTCGCCTCGGGCGTCGTCAACACGTCGTTCATGATGGGCGGCGCGCTCGGCCTCGCCACGCTGGCGAGCATTGCCGCGTCACGCACCGACAGCCTCCGAGCAGGCGGCGACAGCGCCGTCGCCGCCCTCAACGGGGGCTACCACGCGGCGTTCCTCGTCGGCGCAGCCTTCGCCCTCGGCGGAGCGCTGATCTCGACGCTGTTCTTCCGCACCAACCTCGCCCAGGCCCACGCAGGGCACGACGCACAAGGCGCGGTCGCGGTGACGGCGCACGATTAGACTGTGAGCGTGGCGCACGTCGAGTCCTCCGCCGGGCCGGTCGAGCTGCAGCTCGAGCAGCACCGTTCCGAGCTGACCGCCTACTGCTACCGGATGCTCGGCTCGCCGTTCGAGGCCGAGGATGCGGTGCAGGAGACGCTGATCCGCGCCTGGCGCTCGATCGACCGCTTCGAAGGACGCTCGGCGCTGCGATCCTGGCTCTACAGCATCGCGACGAACGTGTGCCTCGACATGCTCAAGGGCCGCGAGCGGCGCGCACGCCCGATGGATCTCGGCCCGGCGCAGTCGTGCACGTCGCCGCCCGGCCCGACGCTGCCCGAGGTCGCGTGGCTGCAACCGATCCCGGCTGCGAGCGTCGCGCCGACCGCCGACGACCCGGCAGAGCTCGCGCTCTCGCGCGAGACGATCAAGCTCGCCTTCGTGGCCGCGCTGCAGCACCTGCCGCCACGGCAGCGCGCGGTGCTGATCCTGTGCGAGGTGCTGCGCTGGAAGGCGTCCGAGGTCGCCGAGCTGCTCGAATCGACGACCGCGTCGGTCAACAGCGCCCTGCAGCGCGCACGTGCGACGCTCGACTCGCGCGATCTCTCGGCCGGCGCCTCCGAGCCGCTCGACGAGGCGAACCGTGAGCTGCTCGCGCGTTACGTCGACGCATTCGAGCGCTACGACATGGAGTCGCTGACGACGCTGCTGCACGAGGACGCGACACAGTCGATGCCGCCGTACGAGCTCTGGCTGAGCGGCCGCGACGACATCCTCGGCTGGTGGTTCGGGACGGGGATCGGCTGCAAGGGGTCGCGCCTTGTCCCGACCATCTCCGCGAACGGCTCACCCGCGTTCGGGCAGTACAAGCCGGGCGGCCCGAACGGCACCTACACGCCGTGGGCGCTGCAGGTGCTCGAGCTGTCAGACGGCGGGATCGGCGAGTTCACGTTCTTCCTCGACACCGAGACGCTGTTCCCGCTCTTCGGGCTGCCGCCGTACCTCGAGCCGTAGGCTCTCCCGCACCGGCAGCACGTCGCCGAGACCCATGAAAGCCAGCAGGGCCTCGAACTCCTCGGACGCGTTCCGGACGCGCATGCGACGGCCGAGCCGACGGGTGGCGACCCGTAGGCGTGCGAGCGCGTCGGCGGCGGCGACGTCGGGGTCGAGGACCGCGCCGACGTCGCAGAGGATCACGTCGGCGTCGCTGGCCTGCAGCAGCGCGCAGACGTTTTCGCACAAGCCGGGCACGTCGCCACGGGTGACCGGGCCGCCGAAGACCAGGACGATCGAGCTCGATTCGCGGACGGACAGCTGGTACTCCTCCCAAAGAGATCTCGGGAGTCAGACCGCCTCCGCGGCCGAAACTCATCGCTCCGGGCCGGCTCAGGGGAAGTGATCCCCGCCGAGCCCCAGGTCGAAATCCCCTCCGCGGTGGCATCCGTCAGGGACGACGTAGCCCGGCGAGCCCGCGAAGTCGGACGGGTTGTCGGCGAGCTGCTCGCGCATCAGCGTGCGCGCCGTCTGCGCCGACAGGCCGAGCGCCTGGCCGACCGCGACGCCTGACTGGTAGGCGTAGCAATTGGCAACCGACTCGCGCGCCTCCCCGTGCAGGTGCCAGGCCTCGTGGGCGAAGACGGCGATCGCCTTGCCCGCGGCCGGCCCGGCCGCCCTGCGCGTCTGGCTGATCCGGGCGAGGCGGTAACACACGTCGGGCGTCAGCCACATGCGGCCTCCCCCCACCTCCGCGAGGCCGTCCGCGTCCTGGACGTACCCGACGTGGTGTCCTCCGGTATCGCAGATCACCCGCGCCGGGTGGCCGGCGATGCGCGCAGCCTGCCGGTCGAGGAGCGTGATCGTTGCCGCCCGCGTGGCCTCCGGGAGCCGCTGCCAGCGCGGCTCGCTCCGGTCGAGGAAGAAGACGGCGGTGAAGAGCGCGAGGACGGCCAGCGCCTGCACGAGACGTCGCCGGACCTTGCTCGGGGCGACGGGCGGCGGCGCGACGTAGAGCGCGACGGGACTCTCGGCGTCGGCGATCGGGGCCAGCTCGTGGCGGCCCGGCCCGAGCGCCTCGAGCTCGTCCTGATGCAGGTTCAGCCACTCGACGATCTCGGCGTCCGCCATCTCGCCCGGCCGAAGCACGAGCTCCGCATCGTGGCCGCTGACCGTCAGCGTCCGGCTCGCCCAGCCGAACTCCGCGAGGTCGCGAGGCTGCGGACCAGGATCGGCCGCAGGTCCCGACCGCCTTCGCTCCTGGCGCAGGCCCGCCACGAAGAACTGCGCCTCGACGGCCGCCGCAGCCACGAACGGCAGGAGCGGCGGCAGCCACACCTGCAACGTCTCGCTCGCAAGGTAGGCGACGGCGAAGCCGCCGAGCAGCAGGCGCCAGAGCCACAGGAGCGGAATGCGCACGAGGGCCATGGTGCCGACCGGCATCCCCGCAGGCGGTGTCGCGCGGGGACAGGTCCCAGGGACAGTCCCCGGGACCTGTCCGAAGCGGACGGGCTCTGCAGAACACGGCTTCTCCTCAGCCGAGCAGCCCAGCACCGCTTCTAGGTCGCGAAGTCGACGTCCTTCGTCTCGACCGTCCCGGCCGTCCGGCCCGGTGCGGTCTGGTGCGTCCAGTAGAGGTTCGTGTGCGCGATCACCTGGTCGGGCGACGGGGCGCCCCACTTGCTCAGGTCCCCCGTCGTATGGGCGTCGCTGACGAGCGTCGCGTCGTACCCTCGGGCCACCGCGCCGTGCAGCGTCGAGCGAACGCAGGCATCCGTCTGAGCGCCGACGACGATCAGCCGCCCCACGCCGAGACCGGACAGCACCGCCTCGAGGTCGGTGTCCTCGAAGGAGTCGCCGTAGCGCTTCTCGACCAGCGGCTCGGCGTCATCCGGCGCCAGCTCCGGGATGATCCGCCACGCGTCGCTCCCCGGCACGAGCTGCTCGCTCGCGTGCTGGACCCAGACCACGGGAACGTCTTCCGCTCGCGCCTTCTCCACCAGGCTGCCGACGTTGGCGACGACCGCGTCGCGCTCGTGGTTCCCCTCGACGACGCCCTTCTGAACGTCGATCACGAGGAGTGCCGTGTTCGGCCGGTTGTCGAGTGTCGTCATGCGTCCTCCTTCTGCTCGCGCTGGACTCTTCGCTGCCAACGCTACTGGCCCGGAGCTCAACGTCGCGCGGGAAGCTCCGAGCCCTCGTCCCGCCGGATGAGGGGCGTTCGTCCGCGTTGAGGACGCAAGATCGTCCCGGCCGCCGATGACCCGGCGGCCGCTCGGTCGTAGCGTTGCGACATACCGCTCGTCGTCTCGCAAGGAGAAACAGATGAACCTGCTCTTCCCCCACATGACGCAGTTCGAAGAGAGTCAGCGCGACCTCGAGCGCGATTTCCGGCTGCGCGAGCAGATCGGCGCGGCACGTGCAGCCCGCCATGCCAAGCGGACAGCTCGCTTTGCCGCCGTCACGGGGCGCCTGCACCGCTCGCTGCAGCCCGAACCGTGTTCTCCTCTCCTCGAGGACTGCTAGCCACGGAGCAGGTCGCGGCTGCGTTCAGCGGCAGAGGCTGAGGGCGCGGCGAAGCGCGAGCCGTTCCGGTGCGGTCACCCAGAGCCGATACGTGCTCTTGACGGCGATCTGCCGTTTCACATACGTGCAGTCGAACGCGCGGTTCGGAGGCAGCCACTCGGAGGCGTCACCGTCGGACTTCGATTCGTTCTGCGGGCCGTCGACGGCGAGCAGCACCGCCGGGTCGTTCGCGTAGTGAAGCCGCTTCGATGCTGTCCAGCCGGCGGCGCCGGTGCGCCAGGCAGCGGCGAGCGCTACGACGTGGTCGATCTGGACGGCGGTCGAGGTTCCGACACCGCGGACGAAACGGATGATCCGCCCGGTGTAGGGGTCGCGGAGCGTGCCGGTCGCGATCACGCACGACGAGCCGGCGCGGTAGCCGACCTGCTTGAGGTCGCGGCGCAGGATGTCGTCACGGGTGTCGCAATGGTTGCCGTCGACGTCGGACCAGGCAGGGCCGAACCGGGCGCGGGAGTAGCCGGCCATCGTCGCCGCCGGCCGGACACGCAGCCGGGCGAGCAGCAGCCGGGCCTTCGGCGTGCCCAAAGCGGGTACGGCGATCGTGACCGGCACGTTCGACGGCGCGGAGCTGCCGCCCGTCGACGTTGAGGGCTGCGTCGTGCTGCCGCTTTCCGGATGGCACCAGTAGGTGCGGCCGCCGACGACCTTGACGGTCGAGTCCGACGCCAGCTTCTCGTCCGCGTAGGAGGTGCAGGAGAGTCCGTTCCAGCTGTAGCTGTGATGGTCGGACGGGCAGCTGTGGCCGGAGTGGCACGGGTCGCGATGCGCGTTCGCCGCGCCGGTCAGCGCCCCGGTGCAGGCGAGGGCGGCGGCAACGGTCAGCAGGGCGAGTTGTCTCACCCGACGAAGGTAGGCGATCGCAAAGCCGCCCAGCGTGACACGGTCAGGTCATGTGTTCGTTCGGCTCAACGCGTCTTGCCGGCGTACCCCGATGGGACACAGCGACCCGCCGAGAGATGGCGGGCCGCTGTGCTGGAAACTGCGTCTAGCCCTTCCCTACCAGCCCGGTGACCTGGCCCGGTTCAGGGGCAGGCGACCTCGGGATTCCAGTCGGACATCATCCCAGACGAGTTGTGCTTCCAGATCCAGGCATGCATCAGGTAGAAGGCCGGTCCTGGAGGTGGAACGAGGATGTGCATCTCCATCCCGAGTACCGACGGCGGTGCTGAGACGCCGGGAGGGTTGGACTGAGCGCTACGCACGATCCACTCCACGGCGACGAGCTTGCGCCCGCCGTCCGGGGTGGACTCATACACCAGCGCCTCGGGCTCGAGCGGGTCAACAGCGTTGTCGGCCACCAGCGCCGGGTTGATGTAGTGGTAACCCATCGCTCCGGCCGCTGGGTTCGCGACGTTCGCGATGCAGCCGGTGAGGATCCTCACGTTGGCTCCGTTCACCCAACCGAGCTGGTACCCGGCGGCGATTGCCGCGTCGAGGTCATGGAAGCGGGCCGTGGCTCGCCGCACCTGCGCCAGTTCGTCCTGCGCGTTGGCGGCGGGACCCGCGTGATCGTGCACGGCCGCAGGAGATGCGCTCGCAATGCGTCCGATCGACGCGACGGCGAACACACTCGCAGCCAGCAGCAACAACTGCGCTAGCGCAAGGCGCTTGCGACTACGTTTCATGACTACTCCTCTATGTGTGGTTGATGAGCACGGACCCGGACAGAAACCGGAGCCCGCTCAAAGATCAGCTATGTCTGTTTCTCGCCAAAGTCTGATCACCAACCGACTCCGGACACTCGCAGGTTGCGCGGGAAGAGTCAATGACGATGGTCGCCTGCCTCGGAGGAGTCGCAGCGGACGGGGCGTGCCGATAACCAACGACGTGCAGAACGAGGTTGGCTGCAACCTGCAGACGTATCCTGTCCGCCGGTGCCGGTGACAGTCGAGCAGGTCTGCGAGCTCGCCCGCACGTTGCCGCGAAGCAGCGAAGCGGTCGTCCGCGGTCGGACGAAGTTCCGGATCGGCAGCATCGTCTACCTCGCCCTCTCCAAGGACGGGACGACGATGGGCTTCGGCTTCCCGAAGGAGTGGCGACAGGCGCAGGTGGAGGCGGAGCCCGACAAGTTCTCACTGCCGGGTGAATCCGACATGCGCTTCAACTGGCTGCACGTACGGCTCGACCGGATCGACCTGGAGGAGATGCGCGACCTGGTCGAAGGCGCCTGGGCGATGTGCGTGCCGAAATTCCTCGCGGCGGAGTACGCCGCCGCGCACCGCGCCGACTGACCCAGCGAGCGAGCCGAGCTTCAGTCGGGCTGGCTACTTGACGAGCGTGAGCATCTTGAACATCGGCAGGTACATCGCGATGATGATCACGCCGACCATCAGGCCGACGCCGATCATCATCACCGGCTCGATGATGCTCGTCAGCGTTGCGATCGACGCGTCGACTTCCTCTTCGTAGAAGTCCGCGACCTTCGCCAAGCATCTTGTCCAGCTCTCCGGTCTCCTCGCCGACCTTGATCATCTGCGAGACCATCGGCGGGAAGACGGGGTTCTCGACGAGCGGCTGCGAGATCGGCACGCCTTCGTGCACGCGCGCCTTCGCCTGGATCAGCGCGTCCTCGACGACCCAGTTGCCGGCCGTCGTCGCCGTGATCTCGATTGCGCGGATGATGTCGACGCCGGCGGCGACCAGGGTCGAGAAGGTGCGCGAGAAGCGCGCCATCGTGATCTTCAGGACGACGTCGCCGATCTTCATCGGCAGCTTCAGCTTGAAGCGGTCCCAGTTGCGCTTGCCGTGGTCGGTGCGCCGCCATTTCTTGAAGCCGAACGTCGCGCCGATCCCGAACGCGATGATCAGGTACCAGTCGCTCCTGATGAAGTTCGACGCGTTGACGACCCACTGCGTCAGCGTCGGCAGCTTGCCGCCGAGCGTCAGGAAGACCTTGGTGAAGAACGGGACGAGGAAGAGCAACATGCCGGTGAGGACCAGCGTCGCGAAGATCAACACCATGATCGGGTACATCATCGCGCCCTTGACGCGGCTCTTCAGCTTCGTCTCCCGCTCGATCTGGAACGCCATGCGGTCGAGCACCTGATCCAGGATTCCGGCCGCCTCGCCCGCCTCGACCATCGAGACGAACAGTCGCACGAACACCTTCGGATGCCGGTCCATCGCCTGGCTGAGCAGCAACCCGCCTTCGACGTCTGCGCGCAACTCGTGGATGACGACGCGCAGGTACTTGTCGTCGGTCTGCTCCTCGAGGATGACGAGCGCTGCGACGACGCTGAGGCCGGCCTCGATCATCGTCGCGAACTGCCGGGAGAAGATCTGCAGCGACTTCGGCTTGATCTTCTTGAAGGCGGTCTTCATGCCGACTTCGCCGACGGACGGCAGCTCCTCGAGCTTCTCGGCCAGGAGGCCGCGGATCCTCAGCTGTTCGCGCGCAGCGTCGAGCGTGGGCGCGTGGATCTCACCGTCGGAAAGGAAGCCCTGGGCGTTGATAGCCGTATACGCGTATGCCGCCATGCGTCTAGCTCGCTATCGGCATCCAACGCGCCGAGCCTTAGCGTCTAACAGGGGTTTGTGTTCGCCGCGTTGCCGGTCGAGCAGTCGAACGTCGAGGCGATGAGGGCCAGCTCCTTCGACGTCGCGTCCTCACGAACCACGACCGAGACCTGCTTCGCGGGTCGTTGACCTGCGATCAAGGTGCCGTACTTGATGTAGGTGTCGACGTAGTAGGTCCGCCCGTCCGGGGATGCGGGAGTCGAGACGCCGTTGACCACCCGGTGCGCGGTGCACGGGTTGATGCCGTTCGCGGAGAAGTACGTCGAGACACTCGACGTACCGCTCGCAGCGGTGCAGCTCCACAAGCTGTTGTTCGTGTTGTTCACAGGGCCGGTGTTGCCGCAGACCGGGTTCTGGCCCGTAGGACAGACGGTCGTGTCGCCGATGTAGGTCCCCGTCGTCGGCGCAGACGCGGTATCGAGGCCGATCGCGTCGTAGGGCATCGAGCGATAGAGCTCCATCTGCTGATCGGCCAGGACTGCCGCCGTATTGATCTTGGATGCGCGGCCGAGTGCGAACGAGCTCGCGCCGAAGACCCCGACGAGCGCGAGCAACGCGATCTGCAAGACGACGATCGAGATCAGCAGCTCGATCAGGCCGAAGCCCGACTCGTCGCGTGGCGAGGGGATGCCGCCCATGGTCGGTCTATCGGCAGCTTCGGCCCCGGCCTCCACCCTCTAAGGCGTGGAGAGCAGAATCAGCTTGTAGCGCCGGCCGTCGCTCGTGTTCTGCAGGGTGACTGCCTTGTCGACCGTCAGCTCGAGCGTGGGGTCGCCGGTCGAGTAGGAGCCGCCGACGATCCCGATCCGCGCCTTCCCCCTCGTCCAGGAGACGAGCCGGAAGACGGGCTGGCCGCTCGGGAACGCGCCGCCGGTGCTCACATGCGACGTGACGCCGTTGACCGAGATCGAGACGGTCTCTGCGGCAGGCTTGACCGGAGTCGTCGTGGTCGTCTCAGCTGCGCTCGGCGCAGCCGCCGGCGACGGCACTGCGCGGTCGCGGGCGCGGTCGTCGTCGGGATCGTCGTCATCGACGGCGTCTCGCTCGAGGGTGCCGTCGTGCTCGCTGCGGCGCCCGAGGAAGCGGTCGACGTCGCTTCCTCGGCTGCCAGGTCGGCGTTCGTCACCTGCGGACGGAACGGATCCTTCGTCTCGAAGACGTCGAACGAGACCAGCTGGCCCGTGTCGGAGGCCGCGGGCGGTACGTCGGTGTCGGCGAGCTCGCCGGCTGCCGTCGTGCCCGTTGCCGCAGCCGTCACGCCCGGCAGGGCGCTCGTGCCGTTGGGAGGCGCCACGGCCGAGGGCGGCGGCACGACCGGCTTCTGGTTCATCAGCTTCATCATCTTCGGAACCTCGAACACGGCGACGGCGAGGAGTACCACGACGCCGCCGATCGCGACGATCTTGGCGCGCTTCTCGCGCTGCTTGATCGGATCGATCTTCTTCTTCGCGGCCATGGCTAGGGAGTCGCTCCTGCTGCGGTCGCGCCGCTCGGCGGCGTGGCCGGCTCGGTCGGCGTGGTGGTCGTCGTCGTGCCGTCGGTCGTCACACCCGGCGTGGCCGTCGTGGGCGCGGCAGGCTGGTAGACGTAAGCGTTCACGTACAGCTCGGCCGCGATGTTCGGGAATTCGCCGTCCGGGACGTTGAAGATGACCGTGTCGGTGTTGAACAGACGACCAGCCGCTGCGAGCTTCCCGTCGTGCACGACGACGAGACTGCGCAGGCGATAGAGGAAGTCGCTCAGCCCGTAGAAGTCACCGTTGAAGAGCAGGTGGATGCGCTGCGTCTGGTAGCCGCTGGCCGTCGTGTCGGTCGGCGCGCCGACCACCGGCTCGATCAGCTCGAAGCTGATCCCCGCTTGGCGGGCGACCTGGCTCAGCGTGAGGATGATGCCGGGCATGTCGGACCGGTCCGGCATCGCGCGGGAGAGCTTGAAGAGGTCCGCGACGGCGATCGCCGGCGGGCGCCCTGCGCGCTTGAGGTCGGCCTTCCGCTGGTAGATCTGCGACTGCGTCCGGTCGATCTCCTCCTGCAGCTTGGCCGCCTTCGCGCCCTGCGGGGAGACGACGAACATGTGCGCGAGGAACGTCACGACGAGCAGCGCGACGACCACGCCGCCGATCTGAATCCGCATGTCGAGCCCGGCGAGCTTCTTCTTCACGACGTCGCTCCAGCCGGACGGACCGCGCCCTGCAAGGTGAACGTGACCATGCCCTTCGGGCACTGACCGGTCGACACGGTGCCCGTGTCGCCGCCCGACTGCGACTTGCCGAGCGTCATGTCGGAGAGATCCGGCACGACGTCGAGGCGCGCGAGGAAGCGGGCGACCGAGTCCTGTGAGTAGGTGCAGCCGGTGACCGTGAAGGTCTGCGTGACAGTGCCGGGTGCGGCAGCCGCGGCGGCGGCCGCACCGACCGACGGCGCCTGCGCGTTCAGCGTCAGGAGCCAGACGTCACTCGGCACGACCTGCGACACCTCGCGCAGCAGGCGGTCCCAGGCGACGCGCTGACCGAGCGCGGAGGCGAGCGCCGTCACGCGCGTCGTGCGCAGCGCGGGGAGCTCGGTCTGCGCCGACGACGGTGCGGCAGGCGCAGGCAGCGCGTTGTAGACGGCCTGTGCGTCCTCGAGCGCCCGCTGCTGCTTGGCAACGGTGCCGCTCGCCGACAGGAACATGACCGCGAGCACCGCGGTCATCAGCACGACGCCGATGCAGGCAGTGAGCACGGGCGGCGGCGGGAGCCGGCGGCCCTGGGAGGAATCGTCTCTCGGGAGGAGGTTGACGGAGCGCATCAGTCTTCGATCCCGAGGCCGATCGCAACGGTCAGCGATCCGAGCGCGTACTCGTCCGGCTCGCGGAACTTCTTCGGGATGACGACGCGGTTGAGCGGGTCGCCCACGCGTACGCGGACACCGATCATGCGGTGCAGCTCGTCGGCGAAGCCCGGCAGGTGTGCCGTGCCGCCGGTGAGCACGAGCTCGCCGATGCCAAGCGAGCCGGGCTGGTTCTGGTAGAAGCGCAGGCTCGAGACGAGCTCGCGCGCGAACGACTGCAGCTCGCGGTTGACCGCGTCGCGCGCAGTGTTCATCGCGTCGACGGTGACACCGTCCGGCGGTGCGTACGTCGCGACGAGCGACAGCGCGTGCTTGATCGGCATCGCCTCCGACGGCGTCATGTCGAGCGCCCGGGCGATCGCGACCGAGAGGCTCTGACCACCCCAGCCGAGAACGCGTGTGAACTCACAATGGCGGCCGTCCGAAACGGCGAAGGTCGAGCGGTCGTGGCCGACGTTGACGACGACCTGCGCTCCGGTCGGCTCCGGCGCGTCGGCGGCCGGCGGCGCCGAGAGCGCGCGCAGCATCGCAAACGCCTCGAGGTCGATGCCGGCGAGCTTGATGCCCGCCTGCTTGCAGGCCATCACGTACCGATCGACGAGCTCGCGATACGCAACGACGAGCAGGACACGCCTGACGGCCTGACCGGACTCCGGGTCCACGTGCTCCGACAGCACCCGCCAGTCGAGCACCGCCTCCTCGAGCGGGATCGGCAGCGTCTCCTGCGCGCGGAACCGGATCGCGTTCGCGAGCTGGCGCGGATCGTCGATGCCGGTGATCTCGAAGGTGCGGACGCCGATGCGGTTGTTCGCGATCCCGAGGCGCACGCCGCGCTTGGGCAGCTTGTGCTTGGCGAAGAGCTCCTTGAGCGCCGTCGCCAGCCCTTCGATGTCGCGCAGCTCGCCGCCGACGACGACGCCGTCCGGCAGCTCGATGCGGGCGACCTGCAGCAGTTGCGGCGCGCCGTTGGCGTTGACGACACGTGCGGCGGCGATCTGGGACGCGCCGATCTTGAGGCCGACGAGCCCACCCTTGCCCTGGGTCGGCGCCTTCTGCTTCTTCGGCGCCTTCGCCTGCTTCTCGCCCCTGGCGCGCTTCACCTTCGGTGCCTGCTCCGCGGGAGCGGACGAGTCGTCGCTCTTGCCCTTGCCGAACGAGAGCTCGCGCTTCCAGAACGGCGGCTGCTGCTCCTTCGGCTCCTGCGGCTGCGGCTCGGGCTTGGCGGCCTTGCCCTTGCCGAACGAGAGCTCGCGCTTCCAGAACGGCGGCTGCTGCTCCTTCGCCGGCTTCGGCTCCTTGGCGGCCTTCACCTTCTTCTCCTTCGGTGCCTTCGCAGCCTTCGGCGCCTTGGGCTCCTTCGGGCCGCGCTTGACCGACAGCTCCTTCTTCCAGAACGGCGTCTTGACCTCGCTCGCGGCGGGCTGCTCGGCAACGGGCTCCGGTGTGACCTCGAGCGCGGGCGGCGCAACGACGGTCGGCAGATCGGGGGCCGGCGCGAGCGGCGCCTGAACAGGCGCGGCGGCCGCGGGTGCGACCGGCACGTGCGGGGCCGACACAGCCGGCATCTCCTCCGGCAGCTCGTTCGGGTCGAAGTTGGCGGTCAGCCAGCCGTAGTCACCCGTCACCTCGGGGAGGGACGCGACCTCGACCGGCGCTACCTCCGCGGCAGCTGCTTCAGGCGCGGCGGCAGGCTCGACGCGCGCGACCGCCTCGGGCGTGAGCTCGTCGGGCGCCTCGTCCTTCTTACGCAAGGAAAACTCCTTCTTCCAGATCGAGCCGGACACCGCTAGCTCCCTGCGACGCGCAGCCCGCTGAACGCGAGGTCGGGCGCCGCAGGCGCAGAGTGTGTGCCGTTCGATTCGTCGGCGTCGGGCTCTTCGGTGCCGAAGCCGGCGCGCTCGAGGAGGCCCGCGAGCTGCTCGGGCCGCGACGAGCGCGAGAGTGCAAGCTCCTTCGTGATCACGCCGCGCAGGATCAGCTCGGCGAGCGACTGCTCCATCGTGACCATGCCCTTGGCCGTACCGGTCTGCATGACCGAGTAGATCTGCTCGACCTTGCCCTGGCGGATCAGGTTGCGGACGGCGTCGTCCGGCAGCAGGATCTCGAGCGCCGGCACGCGGCCCTGCCCGTCGGCGGTCGGAAGCAGTGCCTGGGTGATGACACCCTGGAGCGTGCCGGCGATCTGCACGCGCACCTGCTCCTGCTGCTCGGGCGGGAAGACGTCGATGATGCGGTCGATCGTTCCCGGCGCGCTCTGCGTGTGCAGCGTGCCGAACACGAGATGGCCGGTCTCGGCCGCGGTCATCGCGGTCGCGATCGTCTCGAGGTCGCGCATCTCGCCGACGAGGATCACGTCCGGGTCCTGGCGAAGCGCACCGCGCAGCCCCTCGGCGAACGACAGGGCGTCGACGCCGATCTCGCGCTGATTGACGATGCAGCCCTTGTGGCGGTGCAGGAACTCGATCGGATCCTCGACCGTGAGGATGTGGTCGTGCCGCGTGCGGTTGATCTCGTCGATCACCGAGGCCAGCGTCGTCGACTTGCCGGAGCCGGTCGGGCCGGTCACGAGCACCAGGCCGCGCGGCTTCTCGGCGAGCTGGTGCAGCGACGCCGAGAGGCCGAGCTCCTCGAGCGACTTGATCTCGTTCGGAATCAAGCGGAACGCAGCGCCCAGCGTCTCGCGCTGGAAGAAGACATTGACTCGGAAGCGCGCGACACCCGGGATCGAATGTGCGAGGTCGAGCTGGCGGTTGATCTCCAGCCGCTTCTGCTGCTCGCTCGAGAGGATGCGGTAGAGCAGGTCGCGCGACTCCTCGGCGCTCAGCGACGGTACACCGTCGAAGCGCTGCAGGTGGCCGCGCAGGCGCACCACGGGCGGTGAGCCGACCGTGATGTGCAGATCCGATGCGTTCAGCTGCACCATCTGAGTGAGCAGCTGATCGATCGACGTGATGGCCGCATCCGTCATTCAGTCCGCGCTATCGGCACGTCCGCTGCGTGACTTGAGGGATTCGTCGGCACTCGCATTCGTGCATCGGAACGGACGCGAAACAGCACGCGAGGCGTCACACGCGCCGAGTGACGCAGATCCCCCCGAATGGGGGAAAGAGCGTTGCGCGCGCACGGTCGATACGTGTCCGGCCACCAACTGCACCGACGCTCTCGGAAGGAGCCGGAATTACATGCTGAACAAACTGCGGACGCGCCTGGAGGGTAACGAGGGCTTCACGCTCATCGAGCTCCTGGTCGTCATCATCATCCTCGGGATCCTGATGGCGATCGCCATCCCGTCGTACCTCGGGTTCAAGGATCGCGCCAACAAGTCGGCCGCGCAGGCAAACGTGCGCTCGGCCGTCCCCGGCATCGAGGCGTACGCCGCCGACCACAACGGCTACGTCGGCGCGACGCTGGTGAAGCTCCAGGCGAGCTATGACGCCGGCATCAAGAACATCGTCTTCAGCGCGACCGCGCCGACGGCAACCACGTACTGCATCAGCTCGACCGTGGGTGCGTACACCTTCTTCAAGAACGGCCCGGGCGCAGACATCCTGCTCGGCGCCTGTCCGTAAGCGCTCTGCACTTGAACGACGTGGCTTGACCCGGAAGGGCGCGGTGCATCCCGCGCCCTTCCGGCTGAAGTGACCGGCTCGACTGTCCCAACGCCAATACATCGAAGGGAGCAAGTGCATGCTGAACAACCTGCGGACACGGCTGGAGGGCAACGAGGGCTTCACGCTCATCGAGCTCCTGGTCGTGATCATCATCCTCGGCATCCTGATGGCGATCGCCATCCCGTCCTATCTCGGCTTCAAGGATCGCGCCAACAAGTCGGCCGCACAGGCAAACGTGCGCTCGGCCGTCCCCGGCGTCGAGGCGTACGCCGCCGACCACAACGGCTACGTCGGCGTGACGCTTGGCAAGCTGCAGGCGAGCTACGACGCCGGCATCAAGAACATCACGTTCGGCGCCACCGCCCCGACTGCGACCACCTACTGCATCCAGTCGACCGTCGGTGCCTTCACGTTCTTCAAGAACGGCCCCGGCACGGACATCGTCTCCGGGCCCTGCCCGTAAGCACGAGCACAAGCGACATCTGCAGGACCGGAAGGGCGCGGGAGACCGCGCCCTTCCGCGTTCTACGACGCCGTCCCTCACAGCGGGGGATGCAGATCCCTCATTCGAGGGCGTTCGCCGATCCCTTGCGCGCCGATAGCGATCAGTGCCACCGGTAATTCACGCTCTTTGGAAGGGAGCTGCGACAAGAATGTTGAACAAGCTGCGGACGCGCCTGGAGGGCAACGAGGGCTTCACGCTCATCGAGCTCCTGGTCGTCATCATCATCCTCGGGATCCTGATGGCGATCGCCATCCCGTCGTACCTCGGGTTCAAGGATCGCGCCAACAAGTCGGCCGCGCAGGCAAACGTGCGCTCGGCCGTCCCCGGCGTCGAGGCCTATGCCGCCGACCACAACGGCTACCTGGGCGTCGACCTGGCGAAGCTCCAGGCGAGCTATGACGCCGGCATCAAGAACATCACGTTCGGCCCGACGGCGCCGACCGCGACCACCTACTGCATCCAGTCGACCGTCGGCGCCTACACGTTCTTCAAGAACGGCCCCGGCGCGGACATCGTCACCGGATCCTGCACGTAAGCACGGCGCCACGACCTGCACGACCTGGAGAGGGCGCGGAGCAATCCGCGCCCTCTCTGCGTTCCGGGATCGATCTCGCACTCAAGCCCAGCCCACTGCGCGCCGATAGCAACCACATGGACGTGCTCTCTCCGCACCTGCGCGGGATCGTGATCGCAGGCGCGCTCGCGGTCGTCGCGCTCGCGCTCGGCTTCGTGACACTCGCCATGAACCGGTCGAGCTCCTCGGCCGCTCCCCACACCGTCCTCTCGCTGAAGGCGCGGCACCTCGCCGGCTCCAAGCCGGCGCAGCCCGCAGCCAAGAAGGTCAAGCCCCAGGCTCCGAACCCGCATCTCGTTGCCGCGCTCAAGGCGGGCCTACCGCGCTCGATCGCGCGCGGGCTCGCTGCTCACCGCGTGACCGTCGTTGCACTGACGTCGCCGCAGGATTCGGTCGCCGCGCTGGCGACGCGCGAGACGCAGGCAGGCGCGCGGCTCGGCGGTGCATCGTTCGTGCGGGTGAGCGTCGACCGCGACGGCGGCGACGCCTCCGCCTTGACGGCGGTGCTCGGCAAGCTGCCCACCGCGCCGGCGACGCTCGTCTACGTCCGCCCTGGGACGCTCTACCTGCAGATGCCGGGCTTCAACGACAAGACGACCGTGCAGCAGGCCGCGAAGAACGCCCTGAGCGCGCCCGCCGGCACGACGGTGGCGCCGCCGGCAAGTGCGCCGGCGACGACCACGCCGGCGGCGGCCGTTCCGCCGACCGTCACCACTGCAGCGTGAGCGCCCCGACCGGCGCGAAGGAGCTGTTCGTCCGCCACGCCCGCAAGGAGGGCCGCTCCGTCGCCGTGCTGCGCGCGATCGACTACGGCCAGGAGTGCGTCGTCGAGACAGAGGTCTACCCGCCGAACGCGGTCACGCCCCTGCGCGCCGGCCCGTACACGTTCGCGGACTCGCGCCAGGCCGTCGCGTTCGTCACGGAAGCGGTCGAGGCGCTGATGTACCTCGGCTGCGACATCCAGGCGGCGTAGCTTCGCGACTCGCGAACCTGGTTCACGGCGTGAACCAGGTTCGGTTGCAGCTAGCCGACCGGAAGCTCCGGGCTCGCCAGCCGCGTCACCGCGCCCGGGTTGACCTGCGCCACGAGGCGTACGTCGAGTGCATAGGTCCCGGCCTTGAGCGTCGTCTGCGGCAGCGTCACCGTCGACGCGGGCGCGCCGCCCCGGAGCGCACCGCGCTTGGCGACGACGGGAGTCCCGTCGGCGCGCACGAGCGTCACGAGGTAGAGGCAGTCGCGCGAGCAGCCGAGCACGACCTGCGCCGCCGCCGGAGGGGCAAGTTGCTCGGGGAAGGTCAGCGTCGTCGCGTCGACGCCTGCTCCGAGCCCGGGGCAGACGACCGTGCCGCGCTGAGCTGCCGCAACGGC
The DNA here is from genome assembly GCA_963698925.1 of uncultured Actinomycetes bacterium. Taxonomy (GTDB): domain Bacteria; phylum Actinomycetota; class Thermoleophilia; order Gaiellales; family Gaiellaceae; genus PALSA-600. Next base: position 149,427 of record CAVOSR010000002.1, read on the forward strand.
GGCCGTCAGCCGCGCGTCGGCCACGAGCTGCTCGAGCACGATGCCCTGCAACGAGGTCGAACAGGCGGCGCCGGAGATCACGTCCGCCGCGGCGGACGGAGTGGCGACGAGCCCGTCGACGAGCGTGGGCGGAGCGGTGCCGAAGGACTGCGCGAGCGCCGCTGTCAACTGCGGCAGGTTGGCGATCGTCCAGAGGTTCTTGCCGGCGGCCGGTGCGGGCTTGAAGCCGACGACGTCCGCGACGGCGCCCACCGCACCGAGCGCCTGGCCGAGCGCGGTCACAGCCGCCTTCGGCGCGAGCGCTCCGTCGACCGTGGGGCCGACGGCCACCGGGATCCCGGTCGTCGCGATCGCGTTGCGCAGCGCGGCGAGCGTCGCGGCGTACGCAGGCGCTGCCGAGACGGCCGGTGCCGGGGCGAGCAGGACGTCACGGATCGACGGCACCTGCTGGACGAGCGAGGCGCCGTACTGCGCGAGCGCCGCCCGGCCGGCGTCGTCGGCGGGCGCCCCGAGCAAGTCGACGACGATTCCGAGCCGGCTCGGAACGCGCTGCAGCGCCGCGACGAGCGCCGGATCGGGAGCGGCGGCGCCCGCCGGCCAGGAGACGCCGAAGCGCACGAGCCGCAGGCCGGCCGCGAGCGCGGTCGAGACCTGAGCGGGGTCGGTGATGCCGGCCCCGATGAGGAGCGTCGGCGTGCCCGTCGCCCGGGCAGCGGCTGTCCGCCGCGCCGGCTTCGGCTTGGGCGTCGCTGCCGCGGCGCGCACGATCGGCAGCGTGTCGAACGAGGCGCGGTTGCCGGCCCAGTCGACGGCGCCGACGTGCACCGCGTAGAAGCCTGCGCGCTTCGGCTCGACCCAGGCCAGCGTGTGCCAGCCGCCCGAGAGCGAGAGACGCTTGCCGGAGCCGGCGGCGGTCGATGCGGTGACGGTGGCCGGCTTCGAGAGCCAGAAGCGGACCGACCCGAGCCCGCCGGTCGTGACCTTGAAGGCCGGCGGCTGCTTCGCGTACGCCGCGAAGCGCGTGGCCGCCGCGGCGAACCGCTCGTCCGACGGCCCGAGGCGCTTGAGCAGGCCGACGACGTACTGCTGGTAGTCGAGCGGCGACCAGTCACCGGGTAGCGCGTAGTAGCTCCAGTAGCCCGAGTCGAAGCGCGCGAGTGTCGCCGCGGCGGCCGCGTGCATCCGCTCGGCGAGCGCGGCCGCCTCAGCGTTCTCGCTCACCTCGGCGTAGGACTGCAGCGACACGACGGCCTGCAGCTGCGCGTTGAGCACGACGAGCGAGCCGAACGAGTAGAGCTTGATCCACGGGCCGGCCGCGACCGACGTCAGGAGGTGCTTCGGGATCGCGCTGTAGGCCGCGCTCGCCGACCGAAGCAGCGACCCGGCGTCGTCGGGCACGAGCTCCGCGGTGCGCGCGAGCGCCTGCGCGGCCACCGCCTGCGCCATGCCCGAGGTCCAACCTGCGCGGCCGCCGCCGAACGGGAACGGATACTCCCACGCGACGCCGCCGCCGCGCTGGTAGACGCCGCGGGCGACGAGCGCCGCCGCAAGCCGCTGCGCGCCGTCGGCGTCGTTCGCGGCAACGCGCGCGTTGAGCGCGCCGAAGTTCGCGAGTGGGTGGAACTCGAGACAGCGGCCGGCGAAGTACCGATAGACGAGGCCGTCCTCGTCGGTCACGTCGGTGCGGGGAGACGGCGCGTAGTGCTTGGCGAAGTAGGCGTTGTTCAGCTTCAGCTCGCCCAGCAGGGCGAGCGCCCGCGGCTGCGTGAGGCGACCGGAGAACGAGGCGAGCTCGCCGAGCGCGACGGCGACGTGCTCGCGGCGACCGGACGGCAGGTTGCGGATCAGCTTCGCCGCCCGGTCGACCTCGGCACGCGCGGCTGCTGCGGTGACCGGGTCGATCGACTGCGACGCGGCCGCCTTCTGGATCGCCTTCAGCGCCGCCTTCTGGGCCGGCAATTGGGGTGTGCCGGCCGGCGCGCTGCCCGCGAGCGCCGCGAGGAGGGCAGCAGCTGCTGCCAGAGCGAACAGACCCCGGGCCATGCTGGTAGACGACGTACCGATCCTGATGCGGTTAGTCGGGAACCGATCAAAACCCTGCAGGAGAGCCGATTCCGTGCGACCAGGTAGCGTCGCGGCGTGCGCCTGCTCCTGCTCGCCCGGCACGGCCAGTCGCTGCTCAACGTCGACGGCATCGTCAACGGCGATCCTGCGCGCGACCGGGGCCTCTCGCCGCGGGGGAGCGACGAGGCCGTAGCGCTCGGTCTGCAGCTCGCCGCGGTGCGGATCGACGTCTGCGTCGTCTCACGCTTCCCGCGCGCACAGGAGACGGCCCGGCTCGCCCTCGGCGCCCGCGCCTCGGCGACGCCGCGCGTCGTCGACGGCGAGCTCGACGACATCCGGATCGGCGAGCTCGAGGGGAAGACGCTCGACGACTACCGGGCGTGGAAGCACGGGCGCACGCGCGACGATCCCTTCCCCGGCGGCGAGAGCCTGAACGACGCCGCCCGCCGCTATGCCGCCGCGTACGAGCGCCTCCTGCAGCGCGACGAGGACACGGTGCTGTGCGTCTGCCACGAGATCCCCGTGCGCTACGCGATCAACATGGCGGCGGGCTCCGATACGTTCGACGGCCCGCTGCACGACGTCCGGAACGCCACACCGTACGTGTTCGACGCGGACGGCCTTCGCCGTGCGGTCGAGCGGCTACGGGCCTTGGCGACCCTCAGACGGTGACGCGCGTCAGCTCTTCGACGGACGTCAGGCCGGCGGCGACCTTGGCGAGCCCGTCGTCCCACAGCGTGCGCATACCGTGCGCCATTGCGGCGCGCTCGATGTCCTCGCGCGGCGCCTTCTGCGCAGCGAGCGTCTCGAGCTCCTCGTTCATCGTCATCAGCTGGAAGATGCCGATTCGGCCGCGGTAACCCGACTGGTTGCAGCGGGGGCAGCCGCGCTTGCGGTAGAGCGCCATGCCGTCGGTCATCGCAGCGACGTCCGGCGAGACCTTGGCCTTGATCAGGTCGTCCACCGACGGCGTGTACATCTCGCAGCAGTGCGTGCAGAGCTTCCGCGCCAGGCGCTGCGCGAGCACGGCGGTGACGGCGGAGCCGGTCAGGAACGGCTCGACGCCCATCTCGTTCAGACGAGTCAGCGCGCCGGGTGCGTCGTTGGTGTGCAGCGTCGAGAGCACGAGGTGGCCGGTGAGGGCGGCCTCGATCGCCATCTTGGCCGTCTCTCCGTCCCGGATCTCTCCCACCATCACCACGTCGGGGTCGGAGCGCAGGATCGACCGCAGCGCGGCCGCGAAGGTCAGCCCGGCGCGGTTGTTGATCTGCACCTGGTTCACGCCGGGGAGGCGGAACTCGACCGGGTCCTCGACGGTGATGATGTTGATCTCGGGCCGGTTGACCTGCGTGAGGCCCGCGTAGAGCGTCGTCGACTTACCGGAGCCGGTCGGCCCGGTGACGAGCAGCGCCCCGGTCGGGCGCAGGAAGATCTCGGTCATCTTCTTCTGCATGTCGTCGGACAGGCCGAGCTCGACGAGCGTCGGCACCTTCTTCGACTTGTCGACGAGGCGCATGACGATCGACTCGCCCTCGACGGTCGGCAGGACGGCGACACGGATATCCATCACGCGGCCGGCCGCGGCGGCGTTCAGGCCGATGCGGCCGTCCTGCGGCTTGCGGCGCTCGGCGATGTCGAGCTTCGCGAGCACCTTCAGGCGGGTCGTCACGCCCGCGGCGAGACGCTTCGGGATCCGCTGCACCTCGTGCAGCACGCCGTCGATGCGAAGGCGGACGACGAGCGAGTCCTCCTGCGGCTCCCAGTGGATGTCCGAGGCGCCGTCCTCGGCGGCCTGGAAGATGACGGAGTTGACGAGCCGGACGAGCGGGGCATCCGAGATGCCGTCGTCGGCCTCGAGATCGTCCTCCTCCTCTGCCTCCGCCGCGAACGCCTCTGCTTCCTCGTCGAGAGCGGCACGTGCGCCGAAGGCCTCGGACTGGCGGACGAGGCGCTTGACCTCGGCCTCGACATCGTCGCGCGAGGCGACCGCAAGCTCGACCGTCAACCGGGTCGCGAGCCGGAGCTCGTCGATCGCATGGACGTTGCCGGGATCGGAGACCGCGACGCGCAGCACCTCGCCGTCGATCTCGTAGGGAATCGCCGCGCTGCGCTCGAGCACGTGCAACGGCACGAGCTTCGAGGCCTCGGGATCGACCCTGATCATCCCCAGGTCGATCAGCGGCAGCTGGTAGCGCGCCGCGAGCGTGCGGGCGATGCCCTCCGTGCTCGCGGCGCCCTCGTCGACGAGCGCCTGCGCGAGCGACCCGGCGGCGCCGGCGCGCCCCTTGGCGAGCGCGAGCTTGTCGGGCGCCAGCAGGCCGGTCGCAGCGAGCAGGTCGGCGAGCAGCTCGGCCTGCTCGTTGATCTGCTGGTGCTCGCCCGGGGACAGCCCTCCGCCGGGTGCGGTCGGAGTCTCGCTGCCCTCGGTTGGGGCGATTCTCAGGGTGAAGTCGTCGCTCATATCCCTCGATCGAGGTATCGGCAGAAAGGGGTGGGCACTTGAGGTTGTGCACCCACGCACGAGCTCCTGCCTCAATCCCTCGGACGAGGGAGGGCGGCGCCTAGAAGAGGCTCAGATAGGCGTCGAGCAGGGGCTTGCCGGCGAACAGGGCGACGACCCCGCCGAAGGCCAGGAACGGCCCGAAGGGGATCGCCATCTTGCGCGCGGCCAGGCCGTGGCGGGCGAAGAGGACGGCCGAGGGCACGAGCGCCGCCAGCATCCCGACGAAGAGCGCGATCGGCACGTAGCGGCCGACACCCGCGCCGAGCAGCAGCGCGAGCTTGACGTCGCCCATGCCCATCCCACGCGGGTAGGCGAGTGCCGCCAGCAGGAGGAACAGGGCGGCGCCGAAGCCGGCGGCGAGCCACTCGAAGGACGGGTGGACGGCCGTGTTGGCCACGAGCACGATCGCGGCGGCCGGGAGCACGATGTTGTTCGGGATGATGCGGCGGTCGAGGTCGGTCGCCGAGAGGACGACCAGCGTCGCGCAGAAGAACGAGGCGATCCCGGCGTCGGCCGTGAGCCCGAACTTCCAGAAGCAGGCGGCGACGAGGACGGCGGTGGTGAGCTCGACGGCCGGGTAGCGCCACGAGATCTCGGCCTTGCACGTCCGGCAGCGGCCGCGCAGGAGCAGCCAAGAGACGACCGGGACGTTGTCGCGCCAGGACAGCTCGGTGCCGCAGCTCATGCACGCGGACGGCGGCGAGACGACCGAGCGCTTGAGCGGGACGCGCGCGGCGACCACGTTCAGGAACGATCCGATCGCGAGTGCGGGGAAGAAGGCAAGTCCGGCGGCGGCGAAGCTCATGGCGTGCTTATCGGCAGGAAGCGGGAGAGGCTTGATGTGAAACGCAGTTCCACTCAAACCTCTAACCGCTGTAGCCGCTGGGCGGATTGGGCTGCGCATAGACGTTCGGGTTGCCGGGAGCGCCCAACGGGACCGTGGTGATCGTCGGGAACGGCTTCAGCACGACGTTGTTCAGGAACGCAAACGTGCCGCCGATCGTCGGCCCTTCGATCACGGCGTTGTTGCTGAGGTAGTCGATCCCGGTGCCGTAGATGCCGCCCTCCCACTTCGCGCTGTTGTTGAGGAAGACCGAGCGGCCGCTCGCGTCGGCGCCGTGGGCACCCACGATCAGCATCTCCGTGTTGGGGTTCCAGTTCGTGAAGTCGCAGTCGGAGAGGCCGGCATTCCGCTTGCCGCACATCATCCCGTCGACGGTCAGGTAGCCGGAGAGATAGAGCGTGCCCATGCCGTTGTACTCGTTGACGGCGCCGTTCGTCACCGCAGCGCTGCCGTCGATGTACATCACGCCGCTGCACGCTCAGCACCTTCGTCGCGGCGTTCCAGCTGATCGAGCCGTTCGGGCCCGTGCACGAGTAGTCCTGCTGCGGGGTCAGGTCGAAGACGGTCGAGACGCTCCCGTTCGGATACGTGCCCGAGATGTCCTGCTGGGTGCTGTACGGAGCGACGGAGCTCTCCCAGGCGGGAGGCCGGAGCGAGCTCGTGCACGGGTGCTTCGGGCCGGGGCTCGCGTTGTTGTACCAGTAGGCCCAGTCGATCACCGGCGGCGACACGAGCGCGCCGTGCGTGTCGAACGTGGTGGCGAAGACAGGGTCGTAGCCGGACGTCGGATAGGCCTTGCACGTGTGCGTCGTCGTCAGGTCCGGGGTGCCGTTCGACAGCGCACAGCCGCCGTTCAGATGCACCTCGGTGACAGTGTTGCCGGCCGCTCTGCCGATCGACGTTCCGTTCGAGTAGCCGAGCTTCCCCTGCACCGCGACGATGATCGGCAGTCGTGGATTCGCGAGGTCCTCGACGATCTTCGCGTTGTTGGAGAGGCAGAGGTTCCCCATGATGTAGAACGACGCGTCGACCTCCACGTTGTTCGAGATCGAGACGTCACAGGCGTTCGGCCCGCCCTGGTTGGTCGCGAACCAGTAGTTCCACGCCTGGGCGTTCAGCGGCTGGGTGAGCGACGGGGAGATCCGGATGTTCGCCGAGAGCTGACGCGTGACCTCGGACGACCCCACGTTCGGGTTCGTGACGATGCCCTTTCCGTAGACGAGCCACGTGCTCGACAGGGTGTCGTAGGTCCCCCACCACTTGGCGGTACCGCCCGCCAGCGACGACGAGAGCGCAGTCGCCTCCGTCGAGGGCAGTGTGCTCTGGCTCTGGGCGTTGTTGGTCGCGAGACCGAGAGTCGCGGACGCGTTGTTGATCCCGGCCTCGGCGAGCCGATAGGCGACGTCCGAGGTCTTCGAATAGCTCGATTGATGCTCCGACTGGGTCGAATAGAAGATGACGGTCGTCGACAGGATCCCGAGCACGATCATCGTCATCAGAGCGAGGACGAGCGCGATGCCGGTCTCGTCGCTCCAGAGCCGCTTCAGCACGACGCCACCCCGGTCGTGCAGGCTCGAGGGGCGTTGCGGAACGCGATGTCGTCGACGACGCGGTAGCCGTCGACCAGGCCCGCCTTGAGCTGGAGGTTGAGGTCCACGTGCAGCCGCGGCAGCGTGCTGGAACCGTCCTGGGTGACGATCGCGCCGGCGCCCGTTCCCTGTCCGAGTGAGGTGCTCGTGACGAGATGAGAGTTCGGCGGGAGGTACGTGAAGATCGTCCCCGACGTGAGGTAGTCCGCGAACTTCGCGGTCGCGCCGGTGCAGCTCGTGGCGGCGATGCGATAGAGGGCGTATCTGCCCGAGCCGCCCGTGGTGCACCAGGTGACGCTGTGACTACCCGACGCACAGTTGTCGGTGGAGAAGTAGATCGTCACCGACGAGAGGGCGGTGTTGTAGGTGGTCGGCGTCGAGATGGTGCAGCCGCCGTGGACCTCGCGGCGCAGCTTGTCGAGCGCGAGGCGGCCGTCCTGCTGCGCCTGGAAGCGGCGGTTCTGGTCGGCCTCCGAGTTCAGCCCGGACGCGAAGAGGGTGACGATGCCGCCCACGACAACGGAGAGGATCGCCATGACCACCAGCAGCTCGATCAGGGTGTAGCCCCCGTCGTCGCTCAGCCGGCCGGTCACTTCGTCCTCGCTTCGACCTCCGCGAGCGCCTGCTTCGCGATCGCCTCGCTGCGTGCTCCGATGCCCCAGAGGGCCCACACACGGTCGTCGGCGGCGATCAGGGTCTTCAGCGCGGAGGCTCCGTGCCACCACCCCATGCGGGCGCCGGCGACGATCCAGGCGTGCTGATAGAGCCAGTGCTGGACGTTCGCGTCGGTCGCCTTCGGATGGCGGCCGACCCAGGTCACGAGTTGGTTGGCGCGCACGGTCAGCGGCACCTCGGAGAGCGGCTCGCGCCGTGCGCCGCGGACGACGAACGCGGGCGGCCGCTGCTTGGCTGCGCGGCTCGGGTGCTTCGGCGCCTTCTTCACGGAGACGGTCTTCTTGACGGCGATCTTCCGCGCGACTTTCTTCGTCGCAACCTTCCTCGTCGCGCGGGCGGGCGTCTTGACCTCGGCGGAGGCGAGCGCGGCCAGTCGCACGCGCGTACCGGCGACGGGAGAGGTGCGGTCGGGGACGCCGAGCTGCGAGCCGCTGCGGCTGAGCGTCAGCACGATCGTCGGGGCGCCGGTGTCGATCACCTGCGTGCCGGGTGCGGGCGTCTGGGTGGCGACCGTGTTCGAAGCGAAGCCCTTCACGTGGCCGGTGACCTTCCAGGCGAAGCCGGCGTCGCTGAGCGTGCCCTTGGCGAAGGTGTACGCCTGGTGGCGGACGTCCGGGACGGTCATGATCGCCGGCGCGGCCGCGGCGGTCGCGGTGACGGCGGGCGTCGCGGTCGGCGTGGAGATCTTCTGGGCGGCGGCGTACGTCAGGGCGGCGGTTGCCAGCAGCCACACCACAGTCAGCGCCACGAGGCGCGGTACGAACGTCCGCATACGTCCCACCCAGGTCCTGTTCGGCAGATCCCGGGCGGGACCTAACCCCCCGAAGACGTGAACAGCACGACCGGATCCGAGGCGGAATCGAGCGACCGCGAGGTGTCGCCGTCGTCCTCCACGACTTCGAAGACGGGGCCGGACGCGGCATCTGCCTGCCGGCCGTCCGACCACGAGAACGCCGTGCCGGCGAAGCTCTGGAACCAGGCCTCGTCCTGCGGGTAGGCAGTCGCGGGCTCGAGCTGCAGATGGAGGTGAGGGCCGGTCGCATGCCCGGTCTGGCCGACCAGGCCGACGGGCTGGCCGGCGGCGAGCTGGATGCCCGCTACGACCGTCGGCTCGAGGTAGGCGAGATGGCAGTACGTCCAGACGAGCCCGTCCGTCGTCGCGATCGTGAAGCCGATCCCGCAGTTGCCGTCAGGCTCGCTCCAGGCCTTCTGCACCACGCCGTCGGAGAGCGCGTAGAGCTGCGTCCCCTCCACGGCGGCGATGTCGGCCGCCGGATAGTCGTGGTGGGTGTGGCCGACGGTCACCAGTCCGGCTCCGCCGGCGACGGGGAACACGTAGCCGCCGGAGTAGCTCGGCGCTCCGAGCACCCGCCCCGAGCCCGGCGCGAACGCCGCGCCGGAGGCCTGGTCGCGGGCGGCCGTCAGGGCGTCTTCGGCCGCCTGCAGCTCGGCGGTGCGCGCCGCCACCTCGGTCTCGGCGGCCTGAGCGTCGACGTCGGCCAGGGTCGCGAGCTTCTGGGTCGCGAGCCGGTCGCTGAAGAGCGTCTCGTTCGCTGCCTTCGCAGCGAGCTCGTCGGCGTGAGCCTGGAGGTCGGCGAGGTTCGTCTGCGCGTCCTGCAGGCGCTGATTGGCGTCGAGCACGGCCTGCTTGGCCGCGTCGAGCGCCGCCTGAGCCGCCTCGAGCGCAGGCCCGAAGTCCGCGGTGCCGCCGCCGTACTGCTGCGCCAGCTGCAGCACCTCGTCGACGTACCACTGTGCGTGGTTGTACGAGAAGACGGCGCTCGCGATGTCGGTCGCGCCGCCGCTCGCCGCGAGGTAACGCGCGGCCGAGTAGATCGCGTCCTCTGCGTTCCAGGGGTCCGGGAGCCCGTCGCCGTTCGCGTCGACGCCCCAGCGGGCCCACGTGTCGGGCATGAACTGCATCCACCCGATCGCGCCCGCGGAGCTCGGCCCCATGTTGCGCCCGAAGTCAGACTCGATCTTGTTGATCGAGGCGAGCACCGACCAGGGAATGCCGTAGGCCTGGCCGGCGGCCTGCCACACGGGCAGCAGGTCGTTCCAGCCGAGCTGTTGCGGGACGGTCGGGGCCGCGAGCAGCTGCGGCAGCAGCACTGCGGTCGCGTTGGGCTCGACCGCGCTCGGGAGCGCCGTGGACACGGCGGTGGCCGGCTCGTCGGGCACGACCTGGAACGTGTCGGCGGAGGCCGCGCCGGTCGCGACGAGCGCGACGAGCGCGACGAGCAGCAGCCGTCTCATTCGCCCAACGGCGCGAGGCGCAGCATCAGCTCGGGCTCCGGCTCGGGGTGAGCAGCGGGCTCGGGCTCCACGATCGCCGCCGCCGCAGGCGCCGTCGGGTCGATCCCCATCTCGTGCGCCTTCTCGGCGTACTCGAGCGCGACCATGAAGTCGTGGCGGTTCGACGAGGCGTTCGCGGCGACCTCGCGGTCGACGGCGCCTTCGATCACCCTGTCGATCAGGGCCTTCTGGAACGTCTGCATGTGGAAGAAGTCGCCCTCCGCCACCGCATCAGTGATCTCTTCGGGCTTGTTCTCACGGATCAGATCGCCGATGCGCGAGTTGTTGATCATCACTTCGACGGCGGCGACGCGCCCGCCCCCCACGCGCGGCAGGAGCCGCTGCGAGATGACGCCGCGCAACACGCCGGCCATGATCGACCGGATCTGCTGCTGCTTCCCTCGGGGAAGAACTCGATCATGCGCCCGACGGTCTCGGCCGCGTCGACGGTGTGCAGCGTCGAGAAGACGAGGTGCCCCGATTCGGCGGCCTGCAGAGCGGTCTGCGCCGTCTCGGCGTCGCGCAGCTCGCCGATCAGAATCGTGTCCGGATCCTGGCGGAGCGCGCGGCGCAGCGCCTGGCCGAAGTTCTCGGTGTCGAGGCCGACTTCCCGCTGGTTGACGATCGAGCGGTGGTCGGGGTGGATGATCTCGATCGGGTCCTCGATCGTGACGATGTGGGACTCGCGCGAGCGGTTGATGAAGTCGATCATCGCGGCGAGCGTCGTGGTCTTACCGGAGCCGGTCGCGCCGGTGACGAGCACGAGCCCGCGGTGCTCCTGTGCGAGCGACCGCACACCCTGCGGCAGGCCGAGATCCTCGAAGCGCGGCACGGTCTTGGGAATCACTCGCAGGGCGAAGCTGACGGCGCCGCGTTGGCGGAAGGCGTTGACACGGAAGCGCGGCAGCTCTGCCGAGGTGTAGGCGATGTCGAGATCGCCGCTCTCGTGGAAGAGGTCGTAGCGCTGCGGGGCGATCGCCGTGACGGCGCGCAGGTAGGCGTCCAGATCGGCGTTCGTGAGCGCCTCGAGCCCTTCGAGCGCGGCGACACCGCCGTCGCGCCGGACCATCGGCGGCCGGTCGAGCTTCAGGTGGATGTCAGACGCGCCGGAGTCGACCGCGCGCCGCAGGAGGTCGTCGAGATCCATCTCGACCCCTTGTCGGCAGCGGCGGGGCCGTGCTTTAGGTGCGGCCGAGCACTTCGAGCGCCCGCAGCGGCAGGCGGCCAAGGCCGCGCTGCTCGCCGGGCGCCGACAGCTCCGCGAGCAGGAGCCGCTCGATGCTGCGCCAGACGACCTGCCTCCGCGCCAGCTGCCAGGAGGCGCGGGGCCAGCGGTCGAAGGCGCGCTTCAGCTGCCACGACGCCCGGTGCAGCGGCGCCAGCGCGGCGTCGACGGCGGCCTCGTAGGGCTCGAGGCTCGTGGCGCGGCCGGCCAGCAGGTCGAGCACCGCGGTGGCGGCAAGCCGCGAGGAGACGAAGCACTCGTACATCCCGTCACCCGAGACGGGATCGATCAGCCCCGCGGCGTCGCCGGTCAGGAGCGCCCGCTCGCCGGCGATCCGCGCTCCCGGGCCGGCGCATCGGCAGCCGGTGCCCGCGCAGCCCCTGCAGCTCGCTCGGATCGAGGCCGTGCCCTGCGCAGACGCGCGCGAGCAGCTCGCGGATCCGCGGGCCTTCCGTCTGCCAGGCGCCGACGCCGACGTTGACGTGGTCACCCTTGGCGAACACCCACCCGTAGCCGCCGGGGAACTCGCCGAGCTCGACGACCGCACGGTGCGCGTAGCGCTCGCGCGAGACGGTGCCGTAGGGAACGTTGCCCTCGTACGCGACGCCGTGGACGATCTCCGGCGCGAGGCCGAACGCCTTCGCGGTGACACCGTTCGCGCCGTCGGCGCCGATCACGACATCGCCCGGGGCCTCGCGCGGGTCGAGCGTGGTGCCTTCGCGCACCTCGACGCCGCGCTCGTGCGCTGCGTCGAGCAGGAACGCATCGAGCCGGCGGCGCTGCGTCATCCGGATCAGCGGCCGGACCGGACCCGCGTGCGACCGACGGGCCGAAGCGGAACCGGAGCTCGACGAGATCCACCACCTCCTCGACCACGGGCGTCGGGTCGACCGGGCACTGCAGGAACGCCCGCGTCGTCAAGCCGCCGCCGCAGGGCTTGTCGCGCGGGAAGGTCGCGCGGTCGACGAGCAGCACGTCCGCCCCCGCCGCCGCGAGGTGGATCGCGGCGGTCGATCCTGCGGGGCCGCCGCCGATCACGACGACGTCGAAGCGCTTCATACGGGTGAGGCTACAATCGTGGCGCTTCCCCGGGGGTGTGCCCGAGCGGCCAAAGGGAACGGGCTGTAAACCCGTCGGCTCAGCCTACGGAGGTTCGAATCCTCCCGCCCCCATCCACCAGCCAGTCAGACCACGTAGGGCCAGGCAGGTTCACGAAGGGCCGCAAACCGTCACCGGGGCAGGGTTCCGCGCACAGGAAACCGCCCGATCCGTCGCAACCATGCGACCCGCTCAGCACCCCTTCTCAGGCGCGTTCGGTTCGCGCGCAGGGGATGACGAATGAGTGACGGGCTGAGTCACGGCCCCGCGGTTTGCAGGGAATCTGTTTTATCGCCCCCTCGACACGCCGTTCAGCCACACAGGTTCGCCGCACCGTTCGCCTCATCACCCTGACCCCAGGCGTCGTCGAACTGGCCGATGGGCCAGGCGCGAAGCGCCGAACAGCGCACTACGGTAAAGCGCTCAGCTTCTACGACTTACAAGGTTGGAGGGGTCATTATGAAACGTCAAGTTCTTGCGGGCGTGGTCGCCTTTATTGGTGCGGCGATGCTCACAATGGCGGCCGTCGCAGCCGTCGCGCCAGGGACGTACAAGGGAAGCCTGTACGTGGTCAGCGGGTCAAAGACACCCAGTTCTCCGGCGACGATCACCGTCACCGGGAACAAGGTCACGATCAAGGCGCCGAAGTTCGAGGTCAAGTGCCCCTCGCCCACCGGCGAGTACAAGACATCCGCGGAGCCGGTCAAGTACGAGTTCAAGGGAACGCTCAAGGCCAACGCAGTGAGCGGCAGCTACATCCCGCCGCTAGGCGGCACCGGCGAGTACTTCACGGCGAAGGGCACCTTCTCGCCCGTGACGAAGTCATTCACCGGGGCACTGTCCTACGTCGGCCACTGCAAGGGCACCTGGGCGATCAGAGCCAAGAAGGCCTGACCGTTTTCCACGAGACCGGGTGAAGGGGCGATGTCCGCCCCTCGCCCGCCTCGCTGGTGCACCGAGAGGGCGCGGCCCCGCGGCACCCGGAACCGCCTCCACTGAGTCACGGGTGAGTCACCCTGTGGTTTGCAGGGAATCTTTCCTATCGCCCCCACTCTGTGCACTCAGGCGGCTCTCCGTGCTCGTGGCGAGAACAGGGAGCGCCGCTGCTCACACGCGGTGGCATGCGTAGCCCACGGGGACCGAACGGCCATGTCCCAGGGACAGTCCCCGCGACCTGTCGCTTCGGGCCGGTGGCGCGGCTTGAAAGAATGAGGCGATGGACGCGCGCGCGATCGAGGAGCTGCGCGAGCTCGCCGCCGAGGACGACCGGCTCGCGGCGAACGCCCGCGACCTGGAGGAGCTCGATGCCGCCGTGCGCGAGTTGCGCGAGCGAGCGCAGGAGCTCGACGCGTTCTTCGCCGGGTACGCAGCAGCCGAGGAACGTGCGCGCTCGGCGGTCGAGCACGCCGAGGCGGAGGTCGCGCGACGACGCTCCGAGGTCGCCGAGGCGGAAGCCGTGCTGGCGGCCGAGCGCGACGAGGAGCGGCGCGGGCGCGCCCAGCGCGAGCTTGCACGCGCCGAGGACCACCGCGCCGTCGCGGAGCGCACACTCGAGCGCGTGCGGGCCGAAGCGGAGCAGCTCGAGCACGACGCCGCGGCGTGGCAGGCGGAGCTGCCGCGCCTCGAGCAGCAGGCCGCAGAGATCTCGACGGAGCTGCCCGACGTCGGCCCGCCTGCGCCCGGCACGCCGGCGCTGGCCGAGTGGGCATCCCACGCGCACGCCGCGCTCTTCGTCGCCGTGCGACAGCTCGAGACGCAGCGCGACCGCGTGATCCGCGAGGCGAACGAGCTGGCGACCGCGCTGCTCGGCGAGCCGACGTACGGCTCGACGCCGTCGCAGGCGCTGGCGCGCATCGACCGGTAGCTAGCCCTGCAGGTCGTCGCCGGGCCACGTGTCCGAGAGCAGGTAGCCCTCGGGGAACGGGTCGTCGGGATCGACGAAGACCTGCGTGATGCCCGTGATCCACGCGCTGCCGCGGATTGCCGGCACGATCGCCGGCCGGCCGCCGACGGTCGTCTCGGCGACGATGCGGCCGTCGAACGTCGAGCCGATCGGAGAGGCGTGCGTCATCGCGTCGTCGACGCGCATCGAGCCGCGCGCGTGCAGGACGGCCATGCGCGCCGACAGCCCTGTGCCCGTGGCAGAGCGGTCGAGCCGGCCCGGTGCGACCACGACTGCGTTCCTCGAGGTCGCGCCGACGCCGTGCCACGGCCCGGCGAGCTGGACGATGCTCACACCTGCGATCTCGGGATTCTCCGGATGTGCGCACGGCAGTTGCTCGCGCGCGGCGACGCGGATCCGCTCGCCGACGGCGCAGAGCTCGCGCGCCTCGTGCGGCTCGATGGCGAAGCCGAGCGCGTGCGCGTCGGCGATCGCGTACCACATGCCGCCGTAGGCGACGTCGACGGAGACCGTGCCGAGCCCCTCGACCTCGAGCGGCGCGTCGAGACGGTCGACGAAGCACGGAACGTTCGTCAGCTCGACGCTCTCCGCGCGTCCGTCGCAGCAGCTCGCGCGCACCTCGACCACTCCGCCCGGCGCCTCGAGGCGGAGCGTGGTCTCGGGCTCGCGCAGCTCGACCATCCCGGTCTCGAGCAGCACCGTCGCGACGCAGATCGTGTTCGAGCCAGACATCGCGGGGTACTCGGTCGGCTCCATGATGATGTAGCCCGCGTCGCAGTCGCTCCGGGTCGGCGGCACGATCAGATTCGCGTGCACCGCGACGGATCCGCGCGGCTCGCGCAGCAGGAGCCGCCGGAGCGAGTCGTCGGCACGCAGCGACTGCATCTGCTCGAAGACGGTGGCGCCGCGCGGGGGTAGGACGCCGCCCACGATCACATTCCCGACCTCGCCGCCGGCGTGACAACCGACGACCGTGATCGTCCTGCGGGTACGCATCGCGGCCGACCTTATCGCGCTACCCTTGGGCGGCTTGCCCTCTTAGCTCAGCTGGTAGAGCACCTCCATGGTAAGGAGGGGGTCAACGGTTCGAGTCCGTCAGAGGGCTTGCAAGAAAGGCCTGCAAATTGCAGGCCTTTCCCGTTCTCGGGCTTCTTGATTCCGGCGCTCAATCCGTGTCTCTGGTCAACCTGTGGGAGCACCCCGAACCCGAGTGCAGTCAGTTTCGCGACGTTCTCCCGCCGGGACTGAGCGTCGCGACGCTGCGACACATTGCTGCGCCACCAGGTCTGCTCGTCATGACCGGTCAGCGCAGCACCCTCGTTTCGGATTGCGGGTCAGGTTTGTCAGCGAACCCAGAGCTGGTCGAACAGCAGGAACCACATAGGATGGAACTGGAAGTTGCCGACGTGCTTGGAGACGAAGTCGATCTCCTTGCTGGTCGACCATGGGATCCACGCCGCTGCGTCGGTGAGTTCGCGGTCGATGTGTGCCCATCGAGCATCTGCGGCACCGGGATCGGTGGGTTCGAGGGTGTGCGCCTGACGCATCTCGCGGTCGATTCTCGGATCGCAGAATCCGCATCGTTGGTGGTGCCGCGGCAGCTGAATGAGCTCTGGATGAAGGCTGCGGCCGACGGGTAGTGGACCTGGTTGATGGCGGACATCGACGTCCTACACCGCGAGGTAACCATGCTTTTGGACGCGCTCGTCCGCATGGAACCCGACGCCAACATCCCGGGCATGGGCCAATCTCTAGGTTTTCCAGGTCCGGTGCAAAAACCCTCGACGCGGCACGACAGGCACGCGAGGCTTCCACGGAAACACTCACGGTCGTCAGAGAGACTAGTTCCCTCCTCACTGCGGTCAACGTGGCGACGCTCGGCAGGCTCGAAGCCCGGGT
Source organism: uncultured Actinomycetes bacterium (assembly GCA_963698925.1). Taxonomy (GTDB): domain Bacteria; phylum Actinomycetota; class Thermoleophilia; order Gaiellales; family Gaiellaceae; genus PALSA-600. Next base: position 165,522 of record CAVOSR010000002.1, read on the forward strand.
AATCGGCAATGAGCAGACGCTCGGCCGAGTGGAAAACGAATCGAGGAGGGTCGCTCAACAACGATCAGACACTTGGTCGCATCGAGGCGGATCTAAAGGAAGGTCCTCGCCTTCTTGCCCACGCTCCGTGAGGACATGAACGACCTGCGCGCCCAACTCGACGCGCTCAAAGCCGATCCCTAAACCCTGCCGCAACTAGCAAACGAGAGAGTGCTTGCCGAGGATCTGGTAGGGGTTCTCGCCCGATCTGGCGGCGCCAGAGGCGCAAGGCGTATGTACGGGTGACGCCAGCCGCGACCCAGCCCAGCCATTGTCGTCGCGGCCCCCTGGGCGCATCGCAACCGTGGCTCGACCGCCGGTCGCCTGGTCCAACAGTTCAATCGAGCGTCGCCTAGACATGACTATTGGCGCGTCCTAGGCTGATCTAGAGAGGCCCTCGTTCGTTGCGGCAGTTCGCGGGCGCGAGCAAAACGAACAGGAGGGCGAGTCATGCGCAGGCATCTCAGCCGCGTTGTTGTCGCCGTCACCGCCGCCGTGGTCGTAGCGGTTGCGGGCGGTGTCACCTATGCCGTTGCCGACATCGGCGGCGGCGGAGTGATCAACGGCTGTTACAAGTCGCAGAACGGTCAGCTGCGTCTCATTGATCCGGCGAGCGGCAGCTGTAACCCCAGTGAAGCGGCGATCTCGTGGAACCAGACCGGTCCCGCCGGTCCTCCTGGCCCCACCGGGGCCGCTGGGCCTGCCGGTCCGAAGGGTGATACAGGCGCGACTGGTGCCACCGGCCGGCGGCCCGGCTGGCCCGGCTGGCCCGACTGGGGCCACTGGAGCGACAGGCCCGGCAGGCCCGCAGGGTGCTACTGGGCCGCAGGGCGCAACTGGTCCGGCAGGCCCCCAGGGTGCGCCCGGCGCGACCTTCCAATCACTCGCCCCTGGAGAACAGAACACATTCAGCATCCCCGGCGTTGGGTACGTCTACATCGGCTGCGGGCCGGGTGCCACAGGCCCCGAAGGGTACTTCCTGGGATTCGGCAGCAACGTCGGTACAACCTCGTCACTCTGGATCGATGACTCCATCTCTGGGGTCAGCTATCGGACCCAGAGCGCGAACGGCTTCGACTACTACCCGGCCGCAAACGTTGAACTCACCGGCAACCGCCACCTCGGCGTTCGAATGGCGAATGGCTCGAAGAGTGGCACGTGGGACATCTACATCCAAGGCGCTAACAACGCGTGCCGCGCCAGCATCCAGAAGACCTCCTAGGAACCGTTCGTCGACCGATCAACAGGGACGCCCCACCCGTGCGCGGGTGGGGCCTCCCATCTCGGCACACCTCACCGCGTCAGCTCACGAAACGCTCGTCTGCGCCAGCGTCCTCTCGCCCGACGGTGGCCGGCGCACGCCTCCCCCGCGAGCTCGGCGAAGACAGTGGGACACGACCTCGGGAGGCCAGCCTCCCCCGCTGCGGGACAATTCCTTGCTCGGAGGTCGTACTCAGCGGATGATCCCCGTGTGCCATCCGATCTGCCATCCGGCACAGTCACTTTCTCGACCGTCGGGGCGGGCGGCCAAGCGCCCACGTCCGATCAACGAGATGGTTCGCGTACTCGGTTCACGGTCCTAACCGGAATGGCGGGTACTCGTCCGTCACCAGCGCGAAGGCGTAGGCGATCACGCGGTTCCACCAGCGCAAGACGCCCAGCACGAAGTCGAACAAGCCGCGCGGATACCGGCCGGTGAAGAGAATCGCGAACCAGGCGCCCACCACCGCGAAGAAGGCGCCGATCGAGAGGAAGACCAACACGATGAAGTGCGGGATCGCGAGCGCCCACTTCACGATCGGCAACCAGCGATTCAGGCCGTTCTTGGCGTCCGGATACGGCAGTTCGAGCAGCACCGACTGCTGCTCGTCCGTCGAGGGATAACGGTCGTCCATCAGTCCGACGTAGACGCAGATGCGATTCGAGAAGCGCATCAGCTCGAGGTTCCAGTCGAACCACCAGCGCGGGTACTTCTGGCGGAAGAGGATCATCAACAGGGGCGGCACGAAGAGCAGGGCCGTGCCGCTGAGCGCGACCGAACTACCCTGACTGTGCGTGTCCCAGCCCGCTGATGGGTCACCGCCGATGGTCGCGACCAGGATCAAGATCGGGATCGCCCAGATCAACCTGAAGGCGGTCGCCACCCGATCGAGATCACGATCGGGGTACTCGACCTCGAGTTGGATGGGATACGCGCTTGCCTGCCTGTCTGGTTGCATCCTCCAGCCTCCTCGTGTGCCATGGTGCGCGCGAAGATCTCACATGGCTATGTCAGCCGCCCCGCCTGCCGAACCGGTCGAGCAAGCGCGTGCGGCTGTGCGCGAGTACGAGCGCCGCGTACAAACGGCAGCCGAGGCTCTGAGCGCCGCCGAGCACCAGCCACGACAGGTGCGGGCCGCACACGCGGGTCGACGAGCTCGCAGTCTCGGCCCATGACCGCGCGATCGACCCTGCCCTGCAGCGGTTCATGGCCCAGCGCGCTCGATCGACGACCGTCCAGTTCTCCGCCGCGAGCCACGTTGGAGGTCTCACGCACTACGCGGGTCGCTTCGTGAAGCTGATCGAACAAGCGATCGACGCGACCGCAACCTGATCCGGACACGCGTTACGAGCGGCGCACACGAGGTGCGCCGCTCGCACGCGCCAATCAGCGGAGCGATCGGAACGCGTCCCGAATCTCGGTCGCGAAGAGCTCCGGCTCCTCCCAGGCGGCGAAGTGGCCGCCCTTGTCGACGTCGTTGAAGTAGATGACGTTCGGATAACTCGCCTCGACCCAGCTGCGCGGCGTCCGCCAGATCTCGCCGGGGAACGTCGTGAACCCGACCGGGATTGGCGACGGCTGCAGAGGCTCTCGGCCCGCGGCCGGCGCGTCCGGCCCGTAGGCCTCCCAGTAGGACCGGGCCGCGGAGGCGCCGGTGCCGGTCAGCCAGTACGCCGTGATGTTGTCGAGGACGTTGTCGCGGGTGAGGTTGCCCGACGGCTGCCCCTCGACGAAAGCGCGGGCGATCTTGTAGTAGCTGTCCGTGTCGTGATCGATCATCCAGGCTGCCAGGGCGATCGGTGAATCCAGCAGGGCATAGCCGATCGTCTGTGGGCGGGTGGCCATCTCGACGAAGTAGCCGTTTCCGGACTGCTGGAAGGTGGCGATCTGCGCGGCCGCGGCGCGTTCCTCGTCGGTGTTCGTCGGCATGATGCCGCCGAGCGCCGGCACGAGCAGGTTCGTGTGGATGCCGATCAGCCCCTCGGGTGCTTGGCGGCCCATCGTGTCGGTGACGCCGGCGCCCACGTCGCCGCCCTGGGCCACGTAGCGGCTGTAGCCGAGCCGGCTCATCAGTTCGGCCCAGGCCCGCGCGGTCCGGTCCAGGTCCCAGCCGACCTCGACCGGCTCGCCCGAGAAGCCGTACCCGGGCAGGGAGGGCAGCACGAGGTCGAACGCGTCCTCGGCCTCGCCGTCGTATGCGGTCGGGTCGGTGAGCGGCCCGACGGAGTCGATCAGCTCCATGACGGAGCCCGGCCAGCCGTGGGTCATGATCAGCGGCAGCGCATTCTCATGACCCGACTTGACGTGGATGAAGTGGATCTGGACCCCGTCGATCTCGGTCGTGAACTGGGGCAAGGCGTTGAGCTTCGCCTCGGCCTTGCGCCAGTCGTAGTCGGTCTCCCAGTAGCGCGCGAGCTCCTGCATCATCGCGAGCTGCACGCCCTGCGAGCGGTCTGTGACCAGCTCCCTGGACGGCAGGCGCCTCGCGCCGATCCGGCGGCGCAACTCGGCGAGCTGCTCCTCGGGGAAGTCGACGTGGAAGGGTCGAATCTCGGTGGCGGTCCGGACAGTGGTGCTCATGGCGACCTCCGTGGTGGGCGGGTGGGTTGCGGTCGGCCTCCTCTCCGGTTCGGGGACTGTGGTGTGAGACTACTCCCTGCTCGAGCGAAGGGAGCCGGCGTTGGGGCATGATCGTGGTGCGCGAGCGGGCAGATCGAAATGACGAATCTTCGCCGCATCCTCAGCCGCGAAAGACAGGCCCCGGCGCTCGACGGCGCGACGGCGTGGCTCAACTCCGAGCCGCTGGCTCCTGCAGATCTCGATGGCCATGTCGTCGCGTACGACTTCTGGACGTACACGTGCGTCAACTGGCTGCGGACATTGCCCTACCTCCGCGCGTGGCACGAGCGCTACCGGGAACACGGGCTGATCGTGATCGGCGTCCACACGCCGGAGTTCGAGTTCGAGCGCGAGCTCTCGAACGTGCAGGAAGCCATCGTCGTGGACGGGATCGACTACGCCGTCGCGGTCGACAGCGACTACGCGATCTGGACGGCATTCGCCAACAACTACTGGCCGGCGCTCTATCTCGCGGACGCCACCGGCACGCTCCGACATCACCAGTTCGGCGAGAGTGACTACGAGCAAGCGGATGGCCTCATCCGTCGGTTGCTCGACGAAGCCGGAGCACGCGACCTACCGTCCTCCCTCGGCGCTGTCGCTGCCGCCGGTGCCGAGCTCGCCGCCGACTGGGCTCACCTCGCCTCGCCGGAGACCTATCTCGGATTCGCGCGGGGCGAGCGGCTCGTGTCCGAACGCGACGAGCACGCAGGGTCGTACGTCCCTCCGCTCGCCCTTCGACTCAACGAGTGGAGCCTCGCGGGCGCGTGGGCGATCCGGCAGGACGGGGCCCACCTCAGTGACGGGGCCGGCACGATTGCGTACCGGTTTCGTGCGCGCGATGTGAACCTCGTGATGGGCTCGACACGCGGGGAGGCGCCGTTCCGGGTGTCGATCGACGGAGAGGAGCCGGGCGCTTGGGCCGGTGTTGATTGCGACGCCCACGGCGACGGCGTCGTCGACAAGCCGCGGATGTACCAGCTGATTCGCCAGCCCGACACCGCCGGCGACCACACGTTCGAGATCACCTTCGCCGCACCGGGAGTGGGCGCCTACGTCTTCACGTTCGGATGAGTGCTCGCTTACGAGCCCGCGAGCACGCGCACCGGCATGCCGACGGCGGCGAAGTTATACGTCCAGCGCGCGACGGTGAATGGCTGGCGGACACACCCGTGTCACGCCGGGTAGACCGGAACGTCGCCGAGCCCGGGCCGCGCTCGGCCGCGACGTTCACGTGGTAGTAGTCGAGGAGAACGAGACGCTCACCGCCTCGCCGCGAGCGGTCGGCGTCGAAGTGCACGTCGCCAGCCTTGTTTGAGACGTAGCGGATCAGGTCACCGCGAGCAATCTCTACGCCGTCCACGAGCGCGGCTGGCACATCGCGGGACTCCGTCAGCGAATAGGCGCGGGTTCGACGAGCATCGAATTCGGCGTGCTGTTGACGGGCTGCCTGTTCGTCGAATCGGATCGCCGGGTTATGGCCTCAATTTCCGGACGCCGGCGGCTGCTGTCGTCTCCAGAGGCAACGATCTGGTCAACCCTCTGACGCGGGATCTCCTCACCAGGGGCGGACCTGCGAACTGGCGGGTCCGGCCCTGACACGTGACCGCCCGGCGCGCAGATCGGTCAACCGCTGGTCAACCTCCGGGTTGACGCGTACTGGTCTCGGTTGGCGGCAATCATGATCTGAAGCCGAGACTCGGCGTCTCTCGGCGCGGGTCGCCGCGCTCGGCCAATACCCCGACGGTGAGCATCTCGAGCGCATGGAGCGCAAAGCCGAACGCGAATGGGCAAACAAAGCCGCACTGACCGAGCCCGTGGCGTGCGCCGGTCGGCTCAGAGCACGAGGACGTTCGCGAAGACCTGCCAAGCGAGCAGGCTCTTCGCGACGAGGCTCAGCCAGAGATACGAGCGCTCGCCGTAGCGGTAATCGCGCCAGCGCCCGACCCGCTTGTATTGCAGGGCCTGGTTCACCGCGAAGCTGTTGAACAGAACGAAGAGCGAAACGAAGATCGCATAGACGAAGGTCGGCGGTGCATGTCCTCGCTCCGCCGAGACGCCGATCTGCACGGCGATCGCGATCCACGCGACGGCGCCGACGACGCAGCCGAGCACGAACGGAAGCCAGCGCGTGCGTACACGGTCCGGCGGGTTGAGCGACTCCATCAGCCAGCCGAAGAAGATCATTGCCGCGTTCACCGCGAAGAGGGCGAGCAACGCAACGTAGTCGGCGATGCCGGTCAGCATCGCGATCAAGACGACCATCAGCGACGCCGACAGCGAGTACTCGAGCCAACGGAACGGGTTGATGCCCGCTGCGAGACTTCGCTCGTAGCGTGCGCGGCAGGGCGGCAGCGCGACGAGAGCGTGGTCGAGCGCTGCGAGCAACAGGAACGCGGCGACGAGCGGACCGATGTCGAGGTCGAAGAGCAAGTCCTGCTTCGGGAGCCCGCTACCGGGTTGGCCTTCCATGAAGGCGCCTGTGACCGGAAGCGAGAAGTCGGTCGAGAGCGCGAGGATCACCGCCGCCTGCGCCGCATGTACGAACGCAAGGAACGCATTGCCGCGCCGAAGCGCTCTGTTGTCCATGCCTCGAGCCTCCTGCCGTCTTCGGTCGCGTACTTGTGGAGAGCGGCAACGGGCCTCGCGCCACACCAGGTTCGGGTGTGGACGCTAGACCCGATGCCGTCTTGGGCGGGGAGCTGTGTCCCCGGCCGACGAGCTAGGCCGACAGGCTGGGCGGAACGATCACGGTGTCGATCACGTGGATCACACCGTTCGTCGCCAGGATGTCGGCGGCGACGACGGTGGCGCTGCCGTTGAGGGTCAGCTTTCCGTCCTTCAGCGAGAGCGCGATCTGCTCGCCCTCGAGGGCCTTGACGCTGCCGTTCTGCTGTGCGGCTGCGATCGCCTGAGCGCTCTTGATGTCGCCGGCGACGACGTGGTAGGTGAGCACCTTCGCGAGCAGCGCCGGGTCGGCGAGGACGGCCGCGTATGTCGCAGGCGCCGCCTTCGCGAGCTTCGCGAACGCCTCATTGGTCGGCGCGAAGACGGTGTACTGGACCGGGGGCTGAGATCGCCTCGACGAGGCCGGCCTTCTGGACCAGCGACACGAGCGTCGAGAACTCCGGGTTGCCGGAAGCGATCTGGACGATCGACTGCGTCGGCGCCGGCGGCTGCGACAGCGACGGCGGCACGATGACCGCGTCGATTGCGTGGATGACTCCGTTCGAGGCCTTCACGTCGGGGATCACAACCCGTGCGCTGCTGTTGAGGACGATCTTGCCGCTCTTGAAGGAGAGCGCGATCGACTCACCCTGGACGGTCTTGACCTTCAGCCCCTGCTTGGCCGCTGCGATCGCGGCGGCGGCAGGGATGCGCTTGCCGACGACGTGATAGGTGAGCACGGACCGGAGGAGCTTCTTGTTGGTGGCGACCTGGTTGTAGAGGGCGGGGTTGTTCGCCTTCAGGTTCGCGAAGGCCCGGTCGGTCGGTGCGAACACGGTCAGGTTGCCCGGGGCGGAGAGCGTGCCTGCAAGGCCTGCCTTCTTCACGAGCGACACAAGCGTCTTGAACTTGCCCGCGGCGACCGCGGTCTGAACGATGTTCTTCTGTCCCGTCGCCGTCGTCGTCGCGGGTGAGGCCGCGGAGATCGAGGTGGCGGTTACGAGCGCCGCAGCACCGATCACGATTGCTGTTCCTAGCTTCTTCATGTCAGGTTCCTTTCGGTCTGTGGCCGCCTACGCGGCGGGGATCAAGATTTGGTCGATGACGGGGATGACGCCGTTTTCGGCTTCGACGTCCGCCTGAGGCACGGTGGCGAACGGCCCTCCGTCCGCGAGGGTGTCGGCGAGACCAGCGGCATCGACGGCGGTCAGCAGGGCCCGGAACGTCCCCGCCTCCCTTGCGGTTTCCACTCTGTTGTGCGGCATGTCTGCTCCGTTCCTTTCTGGTTGACGTTCAGGCGGCCGGCCGGTGGCCGGCGACGATGCGGGGCGGCTGCTGAGGCGCCTCGTCGGCGCTGGGGTCGGCCGCGTAGCGGCCGTCGAGGATCGCGCCGTAGACGAGGAGTCCGAGAGCGGCACAGACGATGAGCGTCACGACCAGGCCCATCGCGAAGAGGGCGACGGCGTTCATGTCCGCTCGCGCCTCAGCACGATCCCGCCGAGCGAGAGGATCGACGGCACCCAGAGCCCGACGAAGATGCCCTGGAGCTCGTGGCCGCCGAACCAGAGCGTGACCGAGAGCGCGAACGAGATGCCCGCGGCGAGCAGGATCAGGTACTGCGCCCATGCGTCGCGAGATGCGGCATGCGCCCCGGCGATGCGGCTCTGAGCTGTCTGCATTCACCACTCCTTGTCTAGAGTCTGTCTATTGTCTGTACAACCATAGTCACCGCGAGGCCTCCTCGTCAAGTGTTTGTTGAATGTTTGTATGATCTCTTCATGGCGACTGACTTCGGGCAGCTTCGGATCGGCGAATTCGCGCGCCGGGTGGGCGTCACTCCCGAGCTGTTGCGCGCCTGGGAGACGCGGTACGGGCTCACGCGGCCGGTTCGCTCGCCGGGCGGCTTCCGCCTCTACACGGCCGCCGACGCCGCTCGCGTCGAGCGCATGCGACGGGGCCTGGACGAGGGCCTGTCAGCCGCGGAGGCTGCACATGCCGCACTCGAAGACGAGCGGCCGTCCGAGGGTCTGCTCGAGGACGCGGCCGCCCGCCTGCTCGCGGCGATTCGCCGCTACGACGAGGCCTCCGCTCATGCGGTGCTCGACGAGAGCCTCGCGGGGTTCGGCCTCGAGCAGGTTCTGAGCCAGGTGGTGTTGCCCGTCTTGAAGGAGGTCGGCGACGGCTGGGAGCGCGGCGAGCTCGAGATCAGCGAGGAGCACTTCGCGAGCAACCTGATCCGCGGCAGGCTGCTGGGGCTCGCCCGGTTTTGGGGCCGCGGGACGGGCCCGCTTGCGCTCCTCGCCTGCGCGCCCGGCGAGACGCACGACATCAGCCTGCTCGCGTTCGCGCTCGTCCTGCGCTCTCACTCCTGGCGGATCCTGTTTCTCGGCGCGGACACGCCGATCGCAACGCTCGCCCACACGGCCGAGACGACAAGGCCGGCGCTCGTTGTCGTCTCGAGCTTCGACCCCGCCCTGCTCGAGGCGCAAGCGGCCGGCCTCCGGCGGCTGGGCCGAGCGGTGCCGCTCGCGCTCGCAGGCCCCGGCGCAACGGACGAGCTCAGCGTGCGTCTCGGCGCCCGCCGCCTGAATGGAGATCTCGTTGCGGCAGCAGCCGAAGTTGCGCAGACGTGACCGCATCCGCGATCAGCGTCCGCTGATCCTGCTCACCGGGTAGCGGTCGTGAACGGATCGGTGCGCTCGGTGCAGACCCGCCAGAGCCGCTGCGCCTCGCGCACCGCGTCGGGACGGCGCGTGCGGCGCAGGCGATGCTTCGCGCGCGCTCGTCGGTCGAGGAAGAACAGGCCGCTGAGGTTCGCGGCGTCCGGGGCGGCGGCCAGCCAGACAATCGTGTCCGCCCCCTCCTCCGGAGTCCGAAGAAGCGGGCCGACCATCCGGCTGAAGCCGGGGAGCGCCGTGCGCAACCCGGGCGTGTCGGCCCATCCCGGATGCATCGCGTTGACGGTGACGCCGGCGTCGAGCAGCTGCCTCGTCCACTCCTCGGCGAGCACGACCTGCGCCCGCTTGCAGCGCGCGTACGCAGCCGTTCCGTCGTAGGCGGCGGGGTCGGGGTCGAGCGCGGCGACGTCGAGCGGCTGCGTGTACATCCCACCGGAGGCGACCAGGATCACGCGCGAGGGCGCCGACGCCTCGAGCAGCGGCAGCAGCTCACGGATCAACACGAACTGGGACAGGACGTGCGTCGCGAGGGTCACCTCGTTGCCTTCCGCGGTTCGGGTGTAGCGGTGCGTCAGCGCGCCTGCGTTCAGGACGAGCACGTCGAGACGGTCGTGCGTCGCCGCAAATCGCGCGGCGAACGCGGCGGTCTCGGCGAGCGACGACAGGTCGGCGAGCTCGGACTCGGCCCCCGGTATCTCGCTGCGTGCCCGCTCGGTGCGCTCGGCGTCGCGGCCGACGATGCAGACGCGGGCGCCCAGCGCGGCGAGCGACTCGGCGGCCGAGCGCCCGAGGCCGGACGTCCCGCCTGTCACGACCGCGACCTTGCCCTCGAGCCGCAGCGACTCGAGCGGGGTCCAGTGGTAGAGGCGCTTCCGGGCGAGGTAGCCGAGCCGCGTGAAGCTGCCGACGACGCTCGTCTCGAGCGCACTGTCGGCAAACCGGGCCGCCGTCACGGATTCAGCGCTGTCCGCATCCCGTGCGCCGCGCGCGCGCCGACGCGGTTGAAGACGAGCTGCATGAGCGGGTCGAGCAGCCGGCCGATGCCGGTGAAAGAGAGCCGCGCGTCGTAGTGCACGACGGACCCCTCCCCCGACGGGGCGACGGTGATCGTGTCGCGCGACGTGAAGCCCGGGCGTCGAGCCTCGAGCACCACGAGCCGGGGCACCTCGAGCTCGACGACGTCGTAATGCAGCGGGACGTCACGCCCGCCGAAGCGGGCGACGAGGTCGAACCCATCGCCGGACCGGCGCGCCTCCCTGACGCTCGGGTCCCACTCGAGGGCGTTCGAGAAGTCGGCCATGTAGGCGAACGCCTCCTCCCGTGAGAGGGACGAGTCGATCGACGTCAGGTAGCGCGCCACGGCCGGAGCGTAGCAAAGGTCTGTTCAGGTATTGTCCAAGTATGAGAATTGCCGTCATCGGCTCGGGGATCTCGGGTCTGGGAGCTGCGTACGCGCTCTCGCAGGGCCACGAGGTCGAGCTGTTCGAGCGTGACGATCGCGCCGGCGGCCACTCGAACACGGTCGAGCACATGGTCGCGGGCCGGACGCTCCGGCTCGACACCGGCTTCATCGTCCACAACGAAGACACCTACCCGAACCTCGTCCGTCTCTTCCGCGAGCTCGGTGTGCGCACGCAGCCGTCGGAGATGAGCTTCTCGGTCGCCTGCGACCGGCACGACCTCGAGTACTCGGGCAGCCGCCCGCCGCTCACGCGGCTGACGCTCGAGATCGCCCGCTTCCTGCGCCTCGGGAGCCGGGCGCTCGACGACCCGCGCTGCGCGGAGTGGAGCCTCTCCCGTTACGTCGCCGAGGAGGGCTACTCGCCGCGGTTCCGGGACCACTTCCTCGTCCCGCTGTGCGCCGCGCTCTGGTCGACTGCTCCCAGCCAGACGCTCGACTTCCCGCTCGTCTACGCCGTTCGCTTCTTCGCGAACCACGGGATCCTCGGCTTCCGGCGCCTGCGCTGGAAGACGGTTACGGGCGGCAGCCGGAGCTACGTGCGCGCCCTCGAGGACCGGCTGCAGATCAACCGCTCGACCGAGGTCCGCTCGATCCGCCGCCTCGACGGGGGCGTCGAGCTGCGGCTCGCGGGCGATGCGGTGCGGCGCTTCGACGGCGTCGTCGTCGCGACCCACGCCGACCAGGCGCTGCGCCTGCTCGAGGATCCGAGCGAGGACGAGCGTCGCCTGCTCGGCGTCTTCGGGACGACCGAGAACGACACCGTCCTCCACACGGACGAGCGCTTCCTGCCCCGCCGCGTCCGGACCCGCGGCTCGTGGAACTATCAGCTCCGCGACTGCGGCGGCGACGACGGGCGTCCGACGATGACCTACTACCTGAACAAGCTCCAGCGCCTCGACGAGGACGAGCACTACTGCGTCACGCTGAACCGCACGGCCGAGATCGACCCGGCGCGGATCATCCGCCGCTTCTCCTATCGCCACCCGCTCGTGACCCACGAGTCGATGCGCGCCCAGCCCGAACTGCCGCGCCTCAACGGCGTGCGGCGCACCGCCTTCGCAGGCGCTTGGCAGGGGTACTGCTTCCACGAGGACGGGCTGCGCTCCGGCCTCGCCGCCGCGGCCGCCTTCGGGGCGACGTCATGAGGTCTTCGCTCTACACCGGCACCGTGATGCACGCGCGCAGGACGCCGAAGGAGAACGTCTTCCGCTACCGCGTCTGCTTCTACCTGCTCGACCTCGACGAGCTGCCCGAGCTCGACCGGCGCGTGCGCCTGTTCGGCTGGAACCGGCGCGGCCTGGTCAGCCTCCACGACCGCGACCACATGGACGTGCGCGCCTACCTGAGCGAGCACGGGATCGAGGCCGACCGGATCCTGCTCGTGACGAACCTGCGCGTGCTCGGCTACGTGTTCAACCCCGTCAGCTTCTTCTACTGCTACCAGGGTGACGAGCTCGCCTGCATCGTCGCCGAGGTCAGCAACACCTTCGGCGAGCGGCTCCCCTACCTCCTCTCACCCGCGAACCAGGAGCGCGACGAGCGCCGGCTCTCCTACCGTCACGACAAGAAGCTGCACGTCTCGCCGTTCTTCAGCCTCGACCAGAGCTACCAGTGGTGGTTCTCGGAACCAGGCGAGCAACTCGACGTGCGGATCGACATCACCGAGGGCAGGGCGCGGCCGTTCTTCGCCACACTCAACGGCCGGCGACGCCCCTTGACCGACGCGACGCTCGCGCGCACGCTGCTCCGCTACCCGCTGATGCCGCTAGGGGTGACCGTCCTGATCCACCTCCAGGCGGCGCGGCTCTGGCTGAAGCGCGTCCCGTTCTTCCACAAGCCGCCGTTCGTCCCGGGCGAGGGATCGGTGAAGCGGTGACCGAGGTGCTGCGCGAGCTTCCCGCCGGCCGCAGGATCGGCGCTCGCCTCGCCGAGCGCGCCGCGATCCGGGCGCTCGACCACGTCGAGCACGGCGCGCTCGAGCTGCGGCTCCCGGGCGGGCGCGTGTACCGGGCCGGGGCAGGCGACCCCATCGCCGTCACCGTCACCTCGAACGACCTCTTCCGCCGGCTCGCCCGCTCTCCCGGTCTCGGCTTCGGGGAGTCCTACGTCGCCGGCGACTGGCACACCGACGACCTGCCCGGCGTGATCGCGCTCGTCGTGCGCAACCTCGAGACCTGGCGCGCCGGCTCATGGCTCGCGCGGCTCGACCGCCACCGCCCCCACGTCTCCCCGCGACAGGGCCTGCGCAAGGCCCGGGCGAACATCCAGTACCACTACGACCTCGGCAACGAGCTCTACCGACTCTTCCTGGACGAGTCGATGACCTACTCGTGCGCGATCTGGGAGGACGGCGACACGCTCGAGGAGGCGCAGCAGCGAAAGCTGCGCGCGATCTGCGAGCAGCTGAGCCTCCGGCCCGGACGACCACGTGCTCGAGATCGGCTGCGGCTGGGGCAGCTTTGCGCTCCTCGCCGCCGGTGAGTACGGCGCACGCGTCACCGGCGTGACGCTCTCGCAGGAGCAGTTCGACCTCGCGCGCGCGCGCGTCGCCGCCGCCGGCCTCGGCGACCGCGTCGAGGTCCGCCTCCAGGACTACCGCACGCTCGAGGGACAGTTCTCGAAGATCGCCTCGATCGAGATGCTCGAGGCGATCGGCTACGCGCAGTACCCAACCTTCTTCGCCGCCTGCGACCGGCTGCTCGCCCCCGGCGGCCTGGCTGCGATCCAGGTGATCGGGATGCCAGACCAGCGCTTCGAGCGCTACCGGCGCAAGGAGGACTGGATCCAGCGCTACATCTTCCCCGGCTCGCTGCTGCCGTCGCTCCAGGCGCTGCAGACGGCGATGAGCCACGCGCTCCGAGCCTGATGGTCGTCGGGCTCGACGAGATCGGGCCGCACTACGCGGACACGCTGAAGGCCTGGCGCGAGCGGTTCTTCGCGAGCCTGCCGGCGGTGCGCGCGCTCGGCTTCGACGACCGCTTCGTCCGCACCTGGGACTTCTACCTCGCCTCCTGCGAGGCGCTGTTCAAGACGCGCGCGATCCGCGACATGCAGCTCGTGCTCGGCCGGCCGTTCGAGGAGCCCGCATGACGCGGATCAAGACCGTCCGCGAGCGGACGAGCGTCCCGAGCCAGTTCGCCGGGGTCGTGGCCGTCGTCGTGCCGCCGCTCGGGCTCGTCGCCGCCGTCTGGCTGCTCTGGAACCGCGGCGTGCGTCCGTTCGACCTCGTGCTGCTCGCGGGGTTCTACGTCGCCTGCGGCCTGGGGATCACCGTCGGCTTCCACCGGCTGTTCACCCACAAGAGCTTCGAGACGAGCGCGCCGTTCCGCGCGGTCTGGGCGATCCTCGGCTCGATGGCCATGCAGGGCCCGCTCACCCAGTGGGTCACCGACCACCGCAAGCACCACGCGCTCTCCGACCGGCCGGGCGACCCGCACTCCCCCCACGCGGGCCACGGCGACTCGCTCGCCGAGCACGTCCTCGGGCTCTGGCACTCGCACATCGGCTGGCTCTTCTCCACGAAGGGCCTCGAGCGCGGGGTCGAGTACGGGCGCGACCTGTACGACGACCGGCTCGTGCGAGCGATCGACCGTCTCTACCTGCTCTGGGTCGTGCTGACACTCGGGCTGCCGTTCCTCGCCGGATACATCGTCGGCGGGAACGTGCAGCGGGGCCTCGAGGCGATGGTCTGGGCGGGCCTCGTCCGGATCTTCCTCTTCCAGCACGTGACGTTCTCGATCAACTCGATCTGCCACTTCTTCGGCGAGCAGCCCTTCCGCACCCGCGACGAGAGCCGCAACGTCCGGCTGCTGGCAATCCCGTCTTTCGGCGAGTCGTGGCACAACGGACACCACGCCTTTCCGGCCTCCGCGGTCCACGGCCTCGAGCCCGGCCAACTCGACATCTCCGCGCTCGTGATCCGCGGAATGGCCAAGCTCCGTCTCGCCTCCGAGGTCAAGCGCCCCGACTCACGGCAGATAGAGCGACGACGAGCAGTGGCCGGATGACCCCGCAATGACATTGCGCGCAGGCGGCTCAATGGAGCTGGCAGCGTGACCGGCTGGGAGACGTTGGAGCGGGTGCTGGAGTCGGGTGGGTTCGAGTCGCGCCAGCGGGTGCTCGTGGCGGAGCCGGTGGTCGAGGCCTCCGGTGCTGGTGCCCGCACGCTCGGTGTCAGCTACTGGCAGGCGGTCGACGGCTTCACCCGCGGCGGCGTCCGCGCGAGCTGGACGGGCGGCGGAGGGAAGCTGAAGCTGTTCGGCGGTGCGACGCTGCTCACCTTCGGGCCGCCGGAGCTCTCGTTCGAGGGTGGGCTCGTCAGCTGCCGGCACTCGATCCGGGGTGGACTGCTCGCGATCCGGGCCGGCGGCTCCGTCACACTCGCACAGCGAACCGTGGGGGAGCAGCAGGAGTTGAGCGTCACGGTCGAGGAGTACCTGCCGCGGCTCGCCGCCCGCGCGGGCGCGCCGGCCTGGACCGGGATGCTCTACGCGAAGGGGCAGAGCCCCTTCCATGCCGCGGTCAGCCGCCGCTACTTCGAGCTCCTGTTGCGGAGCCGGGACTCGTGAAGGTCACCGTCTTCGGCGCGACCGGCGTGGTTGGCCGGGCGCTCGTGCCCCTGCTGGCCGCGCACGAGCTGACCGCGGTCTCGCGCACGGCGCGTGACGAGCCTGGCCTCCGCTGGGCGATCGCCGATGCGGCGAGCGGCGAGGGTGTCGCCACGGCCCTGGAAGGTGCGGAGGTCGTCTACTACCTCGTCCACTCGCTCGGCGCGCGTGATTTCGAGGAGCAGGATCGCGCGGCGGCGGAGACGGTGGCGCGCGAGGCAGCGAACGCAGGCGTGCGTCAGATCGTCTACCTGGGCGGGCTGGGCGCCGACGACCCCGACGCGTCGGCTCACCTGCGCAGCCGCCGCGAGACCGGAGAACGGCTCGCCTGCGCGGGGGTGCCGGTGACGACCCTGCGCGCGGCCATGATCGTCGGCAAGGGCAGCGCCGCCTTCGAGACGATCCTCGGCCTGGTCAAGCGGCTCCCGGTCATGGTGACCCCGAGCTGGGTCTCGACCCCGACGCAGCCGATCGCGCTCGACGACGTCGCCCGCTACCTGGCCGGCGTCTGCGGCAACGAGGCCGCGTTCGGCGAGGGCTACGACACGGGTGGGCCGGAGGTGATGACCTACCGGCAGATGATCGAGCGGATCGCCGCCCTGCTCGGCCGCAAGCCGGCAATCGTCGAGGTCCCGCTGCTGACGCCCTACCTCTCCTCGCTCTGGCTCAACCTCGTCACGCCGGTCAACGCATCGGTCGCGCGGCCGCTCATCGAAGGACTGCGCAACCCCACGATCGCGCGCGAGGAACGGATCAGAAAACTGCTGCCGCTCGAGCTCACGCCGTTCGACGAGGCCGCCCGGCGCGCGCTCACGTGAGCTGCGCGGGTACCTCGCGGCCCCTCGTGCCGACGCGCCGGGCTATCTGGCCTCGACGAATAGAGACGACGCGAACGCTCAGGCGGCGCGCTCGACGTCCTTGTTCTCGGGCACGAACGCCGAGGCGGTAAACGTCGCTCCCTGCGGGTCACGCAGCACCGTGAATCGCGAGTACGGCGCGTCGACCGGAGGAACGACCACCGTGCCACCGAGCTCCATGGCCTTCGCCGCTGTCGCGTCGGCGTCCTCGGTTCCGAATGTGACGTTCCACGAGGCACGCGCGTCGCCGCCGCTGAGCGGGGCGATCGCTGCCACGACCTCCTCGAATCCGGCGGCGCCGAACTCGGCCGCTTGCGCCCGCGTTCCGGGAGTGCGTGCCTCGAGATAGTCACCGTAGGTGCTCATGGCCCAGAACTCGCCGCTGTCGAGATCGAGTGTCGTCCAGCCGAAGACGGCGCCGTAGAACCGCTTTGCAATCTCCAGATCGCCCGTCTTCAGGATGTTGAAGTTCAACGCTCCGTGTTCGTTCACGACCCGCGCTCCCTTGTGCTGCCGCGCCTGCCAGACGGAGAAAACGGCCCCTTCCGGGTCCGCGAGCACGGCCATCCGGCCCGCTTCCGCCACATCCACCGGCTCGCTGACGCTGCTGCCGCCCGCCTCGCGCGCCTTCGCGGCCGACTCGTCGGCATCGTCGACCCAGATGTAGGTGTTCCAGACTGCCTCCGGCGGCGCGCCCTCCCACTGCGACGAAATGGCCGCCACATCGCCGCCGCGGATGCGGGCGATCAGGTACTTCGCCGGCTCTCCCGCCGGCATTGCGTTCTCGAACTCCCAGCCGAACAGGCCGGCGTAGAAGCTCGCCGCGGCGTCGGGGTCCGGCTGGATAGTGTCGATCCAGCACGGCACCCCTGCGATGTAACCGTCGCGCTCCGGCAAGACAGCTCCTTCTGCTCGCTCGTATCGCTTCCAGCCTACTGCTGCTGCTGCTCCCGAGCGCGCTGCGGTCACCGTGAGCCGGCGCGTCGCTTCATTGCTCCTCCGTTTCTGTTGCGGCCTGTGGTCGCGCGGGGATCGCGGTCCCTCGCGCCAGCTCGGCGTGGAACAGGAGCAGCAGCGCTTCGTCGTGCGAGAGCGGCATCCGGTGGGTCTCCCAGGCATGACGCAGAACCTCTGTGGCGAGTCCGACGTCGTCGGGGGCCCGGGCGATGAATCCGCAGTCACAGGTGAGCGTCTTGTCCACGATCTCCTCGCAACCGAGGCTAGGAACGGGCGCCTAGAATCCGGCAAGATCACGCCTAGACCGTGGCTACGTCATTGCAGCGCGATCGATTCTGGCGCCGCCGTCGACCCTCTCCGACGCCGTCACGACCTTGCTGTCAGCGCTGTCCTACCGTACCCAGAGCTGGTCGATGAGCATGCCCATCGACGGGCTCCATTGATAGTTGCCGACTCGTTTCGAGAGGACGTTCACGTCCTTCGACGCAACGAACGTCACCCAAGGCGACGCGTCGGTGACCTCGCGGTCGATCCGTTGCCAGAGTGCGAGTGACCCGATCGGGTCGCTCGACCACTGTGCCTGCGCCCTCCGCATCCGGCGGTCGATGGCCGGGTCGCAGAACTGGGTCACGTTCAGGTTTTCGGGACTCCGGGGCAGGAACGCGGAACAGCTGAAGAGCTGAACCAGGAACGACGCCGGGGTCAAGGAGTACCAGCCGGCGAACCCGATCTGCGCCCGCTTGCGCGAGTCGGAAACTGCACGGTAGTAACGGTCGAAACCGGCGACCGGCTTCACGGCGACGCGGTACCCGAGCGAGTCAAGCGCCTTCACGGCCACCCGGTTGAAGCGGTTTGCCTCCGGCAACGCCCAGAAGGTGACCTTCATGCCGCGGGTCCCCGAGCGTGCCACGAGCGCCTTCGCCTTCGTCAGGTCGGGTGCCGTCCACTCGCCGCGCTTCGTCGAGCCGGCCGTGTACGGGCAGTAGGGGCGGTAGCCGGGGATGTTCGGCGGCAGGACCTGGCACGTCGGCTGGGCGAGGCTCGGCCCGCCCCAGGCCTCCGTCGCCGCGGCGCGGTCGAGGGCGAAGTTGAACGCCCTACGGGCGTCGAGCGAGTCGAACGGCGGGACGCGAGTGTTGAGGAAGAACGCCTGGATGTTCGGACTCGGGTTGGAGTGCAGCTGGCTCGCGTACCGGATCTCGAGCCTCGACGCCTGCTTCCGGGTCAGCGGCCTGGCCCACCGCGCGACATCGGCCTTGCCGTCGACGACGTCGCGGATCACCTCGTCCGAGGTGCCGGCGATACGGATGTCGATGCGGTCGGGGTACCCGGCCGGCTGCGCGGCCTGCGACCACTCGCGGAAGAACGGATTGCGGACGAACCTGAGCAGTCTCCTCGGCTTGTAGGTCGCGATCATGTAGGGGCCGGTCGCGGGCAGCGGATGCGTTCCGGCCGGCCGCCGCGGCGTGTCGCCCGGCAGCACGTAGGCGAACGGGCTCGCGAGGTTGAAGAGAAAGTCGGGATCCGGTCGGATCAGGTGGAAGGTCACGGTGCGGGCAACGTCGTCGGCGACGATCCCGCGCGAGAGGTCGCACCGCTTCGGGTGCTCCCGGCATTGCGCGTCGCCGACGATCCCGTGGTACATCACGGGGGATTTGAGCGCGTAGTTGCGTTCGAAGGTGGAGCGGAAGTCCGTCGCCTGCACCGGCCTACCGTTCGAGTAGCGGATGCCGGAGCGCAGCCGGAAGGTGTACGTGCGGCCGCCGTCGGTCGGCTCCGGCAGGGACGTCGCGAGGTCGGCTGCGAGCTGCGTTCCGGCCAGACCGCTGACCTGGTTGAACGCGACGAGGCCGTCGCCGGTCATCCGCAGGAGTGGCATGGTGTTCGTGGTGGTGGCAAGCGCGGGGTCGATGAAGTCGACGATGTCCCCCTTCTCGAGCCGCTCAGCCCGCAGCACGAGCGTCCCGCCGCGGTGGCCGGCGCCCGGCTGACGGACGGCGACGAGCACGGCGTCGCCCGACATCGCCAGTCCCAACGGACGGCCTCCCACGCTCACTGGCTGCGCCACCCGGTTCGTGCTGGGATCGATCCGCACGACGTTG
This sequence comes from uncultured Actinomycetes bacterium, assembly GCA_963698925.1. GTDB lineage: Bacteria > Actinomycetota > Thermoleophilia > Gaiellales > Gaiellaceae > PALSA-600. Next base: position 184,771 of record CAVOSR010000002.1, read on the forward strand.
CCGTCGAACTGGTCGCTCACCCAGATGCCGTGTGCGTCGACGGCCACCGCCTGTGGCCCGTTCCCGGTGGTCACGAGCGCGGTCACGGAGTTCGTATCGGGATCGATCCGGGAGACCGTCCCGTCCAGGCTGTTCGCCACCCACGCCGCGCCATCGCCGAAGGCGATCCCCGTCGGACCGTTCCCGACCGCGGATCGCGCCGACCTGCTTCCCGGTCTTCGGATCGATGCGAACCACCTTGCCCGCGGCACGCTGGCTCGCCCACAGCGTGCCTGCGCCGAAGGCGAGCTCGGTCGCGGCGACCGGGAGCGTCTTGGTCGTGCCGCTCTCGGGGTCGATCCTCGTGATCGTTCCTTCGCCGCTGTTCGCGACCCAGACCGAGGCGGCCGCGTAGACGATCCCGAGCGGCCCGCCTCCGACGGTGATCTTCTGGACGACCGTGTTCGTGCCCGGGTCGATCCGCGAGACCGTGCCGTCGAGGCTGTTGACCACCCAGACCGCGCCGGCGCCGATCGCAATCCCGCTCGGGCCGTTGCCAACCGGAATCGTCTGGACGACGGCGGTCGTTGCAGGGTCGATCCGCGACACCGTGTGGCCGTCGGCGTTGGTGACCCAATACGCACCTTCGCCGGCCGCGACGGCAGTGGGTGTTGCGCCGACGCCGATGTGCGTGACAAGGCGACCCGAGCGCGCGTCGAAGACGCCCAGCGAGTCGCCGGCCGCCGAGACGGCCGCGCGGCCGCTTCCACCATGACCGAACACCATGAGCGGAACCACCACAGCGGCAGCGATCACGCCGGTGAGCGCAGAGAGAAGGACTGCGCGGCGCTTCCGCGACCTTCGCTCGACCGCTTGCTCCACCGGGAGCGGTAGAGCCTCCGTCGGGACTCCCGAGAGCTCGGGCGTACCGGGTTCGACCGTCGGCTCGGCGACCGGCGTCGTTCGAACGGACGTCGGCGGCGCCTCCAGCAATGCACGGTAGATCTCGTCTGTCTCCGGCGATGGATACGCGCCGAGCTCTTCCGCGAGAAGCTGCCGGCACTGCTCGTACACGCGAAGCGCTTCGGCGCGGTTTCCCGCGACGACGTGTGCCTCCATCAGACGGCGGTATCCAGCCTCGCGAAACGGCGAGAGCGCGATCAGTTCCTCGGCCCACTTTGCAGCCTCCCGCGCGGCGCCCGAACGCAGGCACGCATCGGCAAGGACGCTCAACGCGCGCTCGCGGATGTCGGCGAGGTCGCGTCGCTCTTGCTCGACCCACGCTCCGTCTTCACCGGGCAGGAACGGCCGGCGCGCCAGTGACTCTGCCGACTCAGCCGCCGCCCGTGCCTGGTCGAGCTCGCCTGCGGCGAGCGCTTCTTCCGCGTCCTGTGCGTCGCTCGCGGCTGCGAACAGGTCGACCCATGTCCCCTCGGGCAGGTCGAGGCGGTAGCAGCCGAACGCGTTCGTGAGCGTGATCCCGTCTTCTGCGACCAGGCCGCGGAGCTTGCTCGCGATGACGGTCAACGCTTTCTCCCAGGTCGCGGGCGGCGATTCCCCCCAGATCGCGTCCGCGAGCTCGTCCCGGGGTACCGGCCTGCTCCGGGCTGCGACCAGGTACGCAAAGAGAAGTCGACCTTGACGCCCCGGGAAGCGCGCCTCGTTCAGCACGCGACCGTTCGCCTCGGCTGCGACCCGACCAGTGAGAAACACCTTTAGCCGCAGTGACTTAGTCACGGTCTAGGCGTGATCTTGCCGGATCTTAGGCGCGGTTCCTAGCCTCGGTTGCGGACATGGACAAAATCCGACAGGAAGGGGCAAGGTCATGCGAACGAAGCTTCTACCGCTGGCCATCGCGACGGTGCTGGCGTGCGTCACCGCGGCGACCGGTCTCGCGGCGGGATCGACGGAGGTCGAGCAGTTCTCGGACACGCACCCGGACAACGTCTGCGGCTTCTCGGGAACGATCGCCGCTCACGGCACGTCGGTCTTCCGCGACGACGGGCAACGGCACGTACTTCATGAGCGGCACCTTCTTCGGCGTCTTCACGGCCGACAATGGAACGTCAGCCACGGTCTCCTTCGCCGGGCCGGCCAAGCAAACGTCGCCGCCCGTGATCGACGAGCAGGCGGGGACGGTCACGATCATGACTACCTACGGGGGTCTGTTTCAGAAGCTGTCGATCACACGTGGTCCGCCGTTGATTCGTGATGCTGGGCCTGCCACCTTCGTCGATGTCTTCGAGTACACCGGGGATCCAAACGATCCAGTGGGTGACTTCATCTCCGAAACGTTGGCTGGGCTGCATGGGCCACATCCCGATCTCCTGAGCGGCTTCAGCCTCTTCTGTGACGTCCTCGGGCCGTACCTGCAAAACCCGTAGAGCAGCGATAGCAGGGGGCGGACCCTGCGAACTGGCGGGTCCGGCCCCTTCCACTTGACCGCCCGGACGCACCGAGCCGCGCGTCTCCTGGTTCTTGGCTCGAACGACGCTTCCGAGGCCGCCGATCACCCCCATGAGGTGAGGCCCCAGGGTCTCGCGAAGAGCACATCGACCGAACGAGCTCCACTCACGTGGTACGCCTGATCGTTCTCGGCAGCGGTGCATGATGTCGGCCGGCCTCGACGCGCGCACTCACCAGGCTTGAGCGGCGGAAGCCGACCCTGAACTCGAAGCGCGGTTTCTTGGGGCGTCGGGCACGAGCATACGATGGCTCTCGTGCTGTACGGACGCGATCCTGAGCGCGCTCAGATCGGCGCGCCTGCTCGAGGCGGCGCGTGCCTCGCGGAGCGGCGCGCTCGTCTTGCGCGGAGAGGCCGGGATCGGCAAGTCGGCGCTGCTCGATGATGCCCGGGAGCGAGCCGGCGACATGCAGCGTCCTCACTGCTCGCGGGGTCGAGTCGGAGGCGGAGCTGCCGTTCGCCGGGTCTGCACCAGCTTCTTCGTCCCGCGCTCGGTCACGTGGAACGATTGCCGCAGCCTCAGGCCGCGGCGATCCGATCCGCCCTCGGTCTCGAGGAGAGCGTTGGACACGAGCGCTTCCTCGTCTTCGCGGCTTGTCTCTCGCTCCTCTCCGAGCTCGCGGAGCGCCGACCCGTCCTCTGCCTCGTCGATGACGCGCATTGGCTGGACGCCGCATCTGCTGACGCGCTGCGGTTCGTCGCGCGGCGCCTCGATGCGGAGGGCATCGCGCTCATCTTCGCCGCGCGTGAGGGTGACGTGCGAGCCTTCGAGGCAGACGACGTTGCGTCGCTGAATCTGTCGGGACTCGACGTGGATGCCGCGGACATCCTGCTCTCCCGCGGAGCCGTACGGGTCGATCCCGAGGTGCGCGAACGCCTGGTCGCTCGAACGCGGGGCAACGCACTGGCTCTGGTGGAGTTGCCGTCGGTGTTGACCGAGTCGCAGCTGGCCGGCGCGGAGCCTCTGCCCGAGGCGCTGCCGATGACGCAGCAACTCGAGACGGTCTTTTACGAGCGTGTTGGCAGGCTGCCGAAGGAGGCGGGTCGCTTCCTGCTGGTCGCCGCTGCCGACGACACGCAGGACATCGGCGTGGTGACGCGTGCAGCGCAGAGTGCTCGGCGCTCGACCTGCGCGGGCTCGGCGCGGCGGAGGAGGCGGGGCTCGTCGTCGTCCACGGCACTCGGCTCGAGTTCCGGCATCCGCTCATCCGCTCGGCGGTCTACGGTGCTGCTACATCGGGCGAGCGCCGGGATGCGCACCGCGCCCTTGCCGCCGCGCTTGCCGGCGATGGCGAGCACGACGATCGCCGCGCCTGGCATCTGGCGTCGGCCGCCGTCGAGTACGACGTCGACGTCGTCCGAGCGCTCGACGATGCCGCCGCGCGCGCGGAGGAACGAGCGGCGCACATTGCTGCCGCGCGAGCCCTGGAGCGGGCCGCCGAACTTTCGCCCGATGACGTTGGTCGAGGCGCACGGCTCGCGCGCGCGGCGCGCAACCTGAGCCTCGCGGGCCGAGACGAGCAGGCCGTCGTACGTGCGAACCAGGCGTCCCCGCTCGTGCGCGACCCGATTTTGCGGGCCGAGCTTGCACAAGTGCACGGACTCGCAGCGATTCGCAGCGGCCGACCGTCGCGATGTCGTCGCGGTGCTCGTCGACGCCGCGCGCGAGGTTGCGTCGCTCGAGCCGGCGAGAGCGGTCGCACTGCTGACGGATGCCAGCATCGCCGCCTGGCAGGGAGGCGACCGCGATCAGTACCTCGCGGTCGCGCGACTTGCGGCGACGATCGTCCCGCGCGCCGGACGACGAGGTTTCGTGGCTCCTCATCGACTCGTTTGCCGGCTTCGAGGCGATGATCGAGGGAGACAGGACCAGGGGCGTGCCGCTCCTCGACGAGGTCGCCGCATGGGGGGCGACCGCCGAGGAGTCGCCCCATGTTCTGTGGGCGAGCTTCGCGTCCTTTGGCTCGGCGATTCGGCGCGTTTTGGTGCGCTCGTGGAGCGCGCCGGCCTGCTCGCCCGGCAGCGCGGCGAAGTCGGAATCTTGACCGAGGCGCTCGGACATCGAGCGTTTCACCTGGCGCTCGACAATCGGTTCGACGACGCGTCTGTCGCAGCCAGCGAGGGCGCGCGACTGGCCAGGGAACTCGGGGCGAAGAATCTCGAGCTCCTTCCGCGTGGAACGCTCGCGATCATCGCAGCTGTGCGAGGGCAGGACGAGGAGGCGCGCCGGCACGGGGAGGAAGTGCTGGCGCACGCAACCGCAAATGGCATGCGCTTGCGCGCGTCGATTGCGGTGTATGCGCTCGCGCTCGCCGACCTTGGCCGCGCAGCTGGCTCGGAGGCGCTCGCGAGACTCGAATCGCTGCACGGAGGGTGGCGCAGCGCAGCTGGATCCGTTGGCTGCGGCAACGACTCCCGACAGGATCGAGGCCGCGGTCAAGGCCGGCCGGCTGCGAGATCGCGCAGGCCGCGCTTCCGCAGCTGGAGGCCAGGGCAGCCTACGCCGGCGCACGGCAGATGCAGCCGCGGCTCGCGGCCTGCCGGGCGCTTCTTGCCGAAGGCGACGCGGCCAGCGAGCACTTCGAGGACGCCCTTCGACTCGGGGCAGACGCGCGACCGTTCGACCTGGCGCGTATCCAGCTGCTCTACGGCGAGCATCTTCGGCGCGAGCGGCGTCGCACTGATGCGCGCCTCCAGCTCCGGGCTGCGCTCAAGGGATTCGAGCGCCTGCAAGCCGAGCCGTGGGCCGAACGGACACGGGTCGAGCTGCGCGCCAGCGGGGAGACTGCGCGCAAGCGCGACCCCAGCGCGATCTCCCAACTGACCCCCCAGGAGCTCCAGGTCGCTCGCTACGTCGCCGAGGGTCTTTCGAACAAGACGATCGCCGCGCAACTCTTTCTCTCGCCACGCACGATCGACTCCCACCTCCGCAGCGTCTTCGCGAAACTGGGAATTACGTCGCGAACGCAGCTTGCGCGCCTCCCGCTGGGAGAGGAGAAAGCTCCTCCTCCGCTTGGCGCCGCGAGTCGCACGTAAGACGAAACTCGGCAATTTCGCCGATGCGACCCGGCGGTCGAGCGCCGAGAGTTGAGGGCAACCTGTTTCACGCGAGGACTCACGACCTGCGACCTGATCGCGATTGACGCCGGCCGCCGCGTTGACAGCGTCTACGGCAGGCGTTCCTAGCCAGGCAGGAGATCGAGACCGACGACCTGCTCTGGAGGACCGAGCAGGTGGTGGACCACGAGCGCGACGTGATTCGCGATCAGCTTCCCCGGAACGTGTCGATGTGATCGATGCGGCAGCGTCGTTCGTCCCGCCCGCGCCCACCCGTTAGCCGGGCCGTCGCCGAGGTTCGGCGATCGATGCGGCGATTTCGCCGATGCGACGCAACTCATCCGCGGGCGAATCTCACAGCAGTGATCTGAAGGCGACCGAAGGGAGCGATTGAGATGACGGTGACCCTCTCGAGCAACTGGCAAGAGCTCGCGAGCCGAAACAACAATGGCCTCGCGATCTCGCTCCTCTGGAACAAGGCCCGAGGCCGCGTGAAGGTCTCGGTCGTCGACAACAGCTGCGACGAGGAGTTCGAGTTCGACGTCGCTGGCGTGGTCGCGCTCGCGGCCTTCCACCATCCGTTCGCGTTTGCGGCCGGCCGGGGCGTGCGCTTCGGCGATGCACGGCGCGAGTCCATCGACCTGCAGCCGCAGAGCTGAGAGGGGAAGCTCACATGTCACCGCTGGAGCATTCGACGAACTTCGCGGCCCGGATGGGCCGCTGGAGCGCGGGTCATTGGAAAACTGCCGTCGCCGGCTGGCTCGCCTTCGTCGTTCTGTCCGTCTTCGTCGGCATGCAGGTCGGTACTACACAGATCGACCGGAACGACGCCAACGTCGGCGAGTCTCGCACGGCCGACCGGATGATCTCCGATGCCGGCTTTGCGGTCGACGAGAATGGCAACAGCATCGACGAGCAAGGCGAGATGGTGCTTCTGCAGTCGACGACGCTGAACGTGAAGGACAAAGCGTTCCGCGTCGCGATCGCAGACACCGTGAAGGCCTTGCAGGAGTTCCCGAGGGTCACGAAGGTGCGCTCGCCTCTGGCTGCGGACCACGCGGACCTCGTCTCCAAGGACTCCCATTCGGCGCTGATCCAGTTCACGCCGACGGGCACCTATGACGAGGTCGTCCTCTACATCGACACGATCCTGGCTGCGGTCGACAGCGTTCAGGCGAGCCACCCCGGCTTCTACATCCGGTCGGCCGGTGTCTCGACCGACAAGGCCCTCGACAAGGAGATCCAGGGCGGATTGGGCAAGGCCGGGCTGATCTCCATTCCGCTCACGATCCTCATCCTGATGTTCGTGCTCGGCTCGCTCGTCGCGGCGCTGATCCCACTGCTGGTGGCGCTCTCGGCAATCGCCGCGACGACCGGCCTCCTGGCGCTTTCGAGTCAGGCGATCCCCGCCTCCGACAGCATCATGGAGGTGATCCTGCTGATCGGGCTCGCCGTCGGCGTCGATTACTCACTGTTCTACATGCGGCGCGAGCGCGAAGAGCGCAAGGCCGGCCGGAGCGCGACCGCAGCTCTCGAGGCCGCGGCCGCCACTTCCGGACGCGCCGTTCTCGTCTCCGGCATCACGGTGCTGATCGCGATGGCCGGCATGTTCCTGACTGGCGACAAGACGTTCATGTCGTTCTCGGTCGGAGCGATGCTGGTCGTCGCCGTGGCGATGATCGGCTCGCTCACGGTTTTGCCTGCGGTGCTCGGCAAGCTCGGCGACCGCGTGGAGAAGGGTCGGATTCCGTTCCTGCATCGCTTTCGCCGCCAGCAGGGTGACGCCCGTGTCTGGAGCGCCGTCCTCGACCACGTCCTCCGCCGTCCGGTCGTCTCCGCAGTCGCCTCGACCACCGTGCTCTTGGCCCTGGCCGTGCCGACGCTCAGCATCCACACGACGCAGACCGGCATCGACGGCATTACCAGCTCAGCAGTCGAGCCGTTCGAGCGAATCACCGAAGCCTTCCCCGGCGCACCCGACCCGGCAGTCGTCGCGATCAAGGCCGATGACGTCAGGTCCGCATCGGTACGCGCGGCGATCGATGGCTTCAAGCGGGAGGCGCTGGCGACCGGCGAGATGAACCCGCCGATCAACGTCGACATCAACCGCGACGCCACCGTCGCTCGGATCGAGATTCCGCTCGCCGGGAACGGCATCGACGCGGCCGCCAACGGTGCGCTCGAGACGTTGCGCCAGGACGTCCTACCGCGGACGGTCGGCCGTCTCGCCGACGCCGAGTACGCCGTCACCGGCCAGACCGCGAACTCGCAAGATTTCAACCGGGCCCAGACGAGCTCGATCCCGAAGGTCTTCGGCTTCGTCCTGCTCTTCGCGTTCGGTCTCCTGCTCGTCTCCTTCCGCTCGATCGTGATCGCCCTCAAGGCGATCCTGCTCAACCTGCTCTCCGTCGCCGCCGCCTACGGCGTCCTCGTCGCGGTCTTCCAGTGGGGTTGGGGCGAAGGTCTGATCGACTTCAAGTCGAACGGCGGGATCGCCAACTGGCTGCCGATGTTCATGTTCGTGATCCTGTTCGGGCTCTCGATGGACTACCACGTGTTCATCCTCAGCCGCATTCGTGAGGCCTACGACCGCGGCCTCACAACGGACGTGGCGATCGCTCACGGCATCAAGTCGACCGCCGCGACCGTGACCAGTGCAGCCGTCGTCATGGTCGTCGTCTTCTCCGTCTTCATGATCCTTCCGCTCGTCGACTTGAAAGAGATGGGCGTCGGGCTCGCCGCCGCCGTCCTGATCGACGCCACGATCGTACGAGCCGTGCTCCTGCCCGCGACGATGACGCTGCTCGGCGACAAGAACTGGTACCTGCCCAAGTGGCTCGAGTGGCTTCCCAACCTCGAGCACGGCCGCTCTCCCGAACGGGTCGACGCGCCGCCGGCGCTCGAACCCGCTGCCTAACACACCCTCCCCGCAATTGGCGCGGTGCAAGTCCACCGGACGTGCACCGCGCCGGCACCGAAAGGAACCCACACATGAGAAGCTCAGCTCAAGGAAATGGCAAGCGGAGACTCGGCCTCTTTGGCTTGGGACTCGCGTCACTGGTTCTCCTAGCGCTCACCGGGACGCTGGCGACGGCGACGGGCCTGGCTGCCGCGGCAGCCGACACGTACAAGGTGAAGAACCTGACCGCCGCCTCGGGGCCGAGTCCGTTCGTAGCGGGCTGCCCCGGTGCCTTCCACGACGAGCAGAAGATCAACGGGCTCGTGCTCGAACCGGCGATTGCAGTCAACCCAACCAACCCGCGCAACATCATCGCCACTTGGAAGCAGGACAACTCCTTCTTCAACGCCCGCGACGCTCTGGTCGCTTCCTCACTCGACGGCGGCAAGACCTGGCAGCGGACAACGGTCCCGGGGCTCACCCGCTGCAGCGGCGGAAGCGGCGACACGGCCAGCGACCCTTGGGTCTCGTTCGGAGGCGACGGCACCGCGTACTTCGGTGCGCAGTCCGGATTGATGTCGACCGAGCCCGAGTCGATCGGTGTGTCCGCAAGCCATTCGGGCGACGGCGGCCGCCACTGGGCGGCACCCGCGACAGTCGCTCCAGAACTCGCAGGCACGGAGCAGCCCGCCGTTACCGGAAGCCCGACGCTCCCGGGCCATGCCTACATGACCTGGACCAACTTCGAACTGGACACTGACCCGTCCGGATGGGTGAACCCTGTCTCGTTCTCACGCACGACCGACGGCGGCGCGACCTGGTCGCCGGCCGTACTCATCGACGAGGCGGGACCGTTCGCTCTCGATCAAGCGCCGCGGATCCGTGTGCTCCCGAATGGAACCCTGATCGCGATCTTCGCTCGCGCTGACTTGCTGGCAGGGCTGGCGACCATCCAAACCGTACGTTCGCTCGACGAGGGCCGTACCTGGCTCCCGGCGATCGAGGCTGGCGCAAAGCCGCTCTACGGCGACTTCTACGACCCAGAGAGCGAAGAGCAACTGCCGCAGCCCGGCTATCCCAGCTCGACGGTCGCACCGGACGGCACCGTCTACGTCGTCTACGAGAACAGCAGCTCCCCTCAATCCGGTGGCATCGGAATCGTCAAATCGGTCGACGGCGGCGTCACGTGGAGCACGATCGCGCTCCCGGGCGTGAGCGCGTTCGCCTTCGAGCCCGCGATCGCCGTCGACAAGCATGGAACGGTCGGAGTCATCTGGTACGACCTCCGCAACGACCTACCTGGCGACGCAGCAACCACCGCTGACGTGTGGTTCGCACACTCGAACGACGGCGGCGGGAACTGGCGGCAAATCCATGTCGCCGGACCGACCGACCTCCGAAGCGCGGGGCCGGCCGCCTTGAACAGATTCGGTGAGTACCAAGGCCTGGCGGGACTCGGCAATGGCTTTGCCGCCATCTTCGGCCTGGCGAGCCCACAGGCAAAGAACGGAGCCACCGACATCTTCTTCGCCCAGATCGGACCGGGCGAGTGAAGCAAGTAACCGCTCGAAACGCCGGCTCCACGCAGTCACACGACACATCGACCCTTGTACGAGAGGAGTGCAGCGCGATGACTATCGATCCCGTCCATTACGCGCGCCGTTGGAAGACACTCGGCGTGCTCTCGCTGAGCCTGGTGATCATCGGGCTCGACAACACGATCCTCAACGTCGCCCTGCCGACACTGCAGCACGAGTTCAACGCTTCCCCCTCGAAGCTGCAGTGGATGGTCGACTCCTACCTGCTCGTCTTCGCCGGCTTGCTGCTCGTCTTCGGCACGCTCGGCGACCGCTTTGGGCGCAAGCGCGCGCTTCAGGCCGGCATCACCATCTTCGGGCTCGCGAGCCTCGGCGCTCTCGTCGCCGACTCGGCGAACCAGGTGATAGCGGTCCGTGCGGCCATGGGCGTGGGTGCGGCGCTGATCATGCCCGCCACGCTCTCGATCATCGCCAACCTGTTCACCGGCAAGGAACGCGGCAAGGCGATCGCCATCTGGTCGGCGCTGGCCGCGGTCGGGATCGGGCTTGGCCCGTTGACCGGCGGGCTCCTGCTCCAATGGTTCGACTGGTCGTCGGTCTTCATGGTCAACGTGCCGTTCGCAGTCGCCGCGCTGCTGCTCGGCATCCGCTACGTGCCCGAGAGCCGCGACCCCAATCCCGGCTCGTTCGACCTGCCCGGGGCCGCGCTCTCCACGGCCGGGTTCAGCCTGCTCGTGTACGCAATCATCGAGGCACCCGGGCAGGGCTGGACCTCCGCTCTCATCCTCGGCCTCCTCGCCATGTCGCTCGCGCTGCTCGGCGCGTTCCTGTGGTGGGAGCGCCGCGTCGAAGAGCCAATGCTCAACCTGGGTTTCTTCCGTAGCGCCAGCTTCAGCGTCGGCACCGGCGCAGTCAGCGTTGCCTTCTTCGCCCTGCTCGGTGCGATCTTCGCGCTGACCCAGTACCTGCAGTTCGTCCACGGCTACAGCGCAATCGAGGCCGGCGCGATCATGAGCCCGATCGCGCTCGGTTTGATGATGGGGGCCGGCTCGTCGAGCAAGGCCACCGAGCGCCTCGGCGTCGCCCGCGTCGTCGCCGCCGGTCTGGCCGGCCTCGCAACCATGCTCGCATTGACCACCCTCTGGGAGCCGAAGACCGGGACGCTCACGCTCGGCCTCTGGTTCTTCGGCCTCGCACTCGCGATGGGCTGGGTCATGGCCCCCGCCACGAACGCCGTCGTCGGTGCGGTACCGGCGGCCAAGACGGGCGTCGCCTCGGCCACCAACACCGTCGCCCGGATGGTCTCGGGAGCACTCGGCGTCGCCGTGATCGGCTCACTCATCAACTCCCTCTACTCCAAGGATCTCGACGGCACCCTCGGTGCCCTACCAGCCCAGGCGCAGGCCGGCGCCGAGGACTCCGTCGGCGCGGCCAACGCAATCGCCGCCCAGCTCCCACCCGACCCAGCCGCCAACCTGCTCGCCACAACCGGCGATGCCTTCACCCAGGCGATGGGCACCGGTCTCCTCGTCGCCGCAGCGCTCACGGCCGCCACGGCCGTGATCGTGCTCCGCTACCTGCCGGCCCGTGAGCCCGGCGTCGAGCATGCCGAAGGCGGCGAGCTCAGCGCGTCACCGCTCGCCGACGTAGACCGCGAGTCCCTCAACTTGCAGCCGCAGAACTGAAGGAGCACCCGATCCTGATGCGATCGATTTGGCCGCAGGTGGGGCGGAACTCGTTCGAGGCGTCATCGAGTCCTGCGAACCCTCGGGTTCGCAGGACTCATCCTCCTTCGTGGAGTCATCGAGGTCGGATCGAGGCTGGCAGGCAGCTCGCATCGACGGAGCCGGCCCGTTCACCACCAACTTGGCGGAACGAACGTCCGCCGCTCAGAGCGGGTTGGTCGAAGCTGGGATGGTCAGTCACGGGCGGGAACGACTGCGTCGGCTCTTCGCGGCAGCACCCAGCCGGGACGCGGGAAGTGACACGTGTAGCCGTTCGGGTAGTGCTCGAGGTAGTCCTGATGCTCCGGCTCTGCCTCCCAGAACGGCCCGGCCGGAGTCACCTCGGTCACGACCCGCCCGGGCCAAAGCCCCGAGGCCTCGACGTCGGCGATCGTGTCCTTGGCGATGCGCCGCTGCTCGTCGTCGAGATAGAAGATCGCCGAGCGATAGCTCGCCCCGATGTCGTTCCCTTGCCGGTTCATGGTGGTCGGGTCGTGGATCTGGAAGAAGAACTCGAGCATGTCGCGGTACGACGTCTGATCGGGATCGAAGACGATCTCGATCGCCTCTGCGTGCGTCCCGTGGTTGCGATAGGTCGCGTTTTCGACATCGCCGCCGGTGTAGCCAACGCGGGTCGAACGGATGCCAGGCCGCCTCCGGATCAGATCCTGCATCCCCCAGAAGCACCCACCGGCGAGGATCGCCTTCTCGCTCGCTTCGTCCATCCTGTCCCCCTCGAGGTTGATCGTCGAACCCTCGCCGTTCACGGTACCGAGGCCGCGACACCAGCCGCCGCGACGCCTCCGTCTACCCGGGCAAACTCTCAGGCACGGAGGTTGGAGTCGCCACCACGTCGCAGCTGCTCCTCGGGCGTGATCGGGAGCTCGCAGAGCTAGCCGGCACCGGCGTCTCGCCTGAGCACGGTCGTCGCGATCCTGAGTCCGAACCGTCCCGGCAGCAGCGCGACCTCCCAGATCTGATTCACGACGCCGCCGTCCGGGATTTCGCCCGCGATCGCCTCGACGATCTCATCCGAGGCGTCGAGGAGGTCGTCGCCCATGCCGACGATTCCCTCTGCGATGTCGTCTGCCCCTGCGACGGCTGCCGACGCGAGCTCGAGGGCGATCGCCGGCCCGAGCCGCTCGAGCGTCACGTGCACGGCCCGGCCGGCCTCGTCGCGGGCCTGCGCGAGGTCCGCGACAGCCTCTGTCGAGCTGCGTGTGAGGACGCTCCACAACCGCCACCGACGCGCGCGCGCCAAGAAGATGAGTAGAAGCGATCCACCGACGGCCAGCCAGACGGTTGCGAGCAGCAGAGAGGCAAGCCAGGTCGGTACCGCCGCCGACAGCCCGCTGACGGCCGCGACGTTGAGGAACGCGAATGCCGTGAGAAACGCGATCGCAGCGACGACCGCGCCGGCGACCGCCGCGGCCCCTCGTCTGACCTCAGGGGCATTGCGCGACGTTTCCAGCTGAGCCTCCGATAGCACCAGCACGCCGAGCTCGCGCCCGAGCTGCTCGAGGAGCTCGGTCACCGACCGACGCCCATCGGCCTCGTCCTCAGGCGATCCAACAACCGGCGAGTCAACCGTCTCCGTCAACGCCGCTCCATCTCGATCAGCAGCCACTCAGGTCTCTGCGCACCGAGTCTATGCGCGCGTCGTACAGGACATACATCAGCGATCGAGGCCGAGCCCGGGCACCTGACGTCGTCAGCGGCGGCCGTAGCAGCGACGCCGAGTCGATGTCGTCGAATCGCCAGCTCGCCGCTCGCCGCGCCGCCAGTGGCGCTGCTTGCGCCGGCCTTCTATACCTGGTATACATACTCAGTATGACGATCGTGAGGATCAGCTCGTGAGTGTCCCGCACGCCCTCCTCGCCCTGCTCAGCGAGGGGCCGAAGTACGGCATGCGGCTGCAGACCGAGTTCGAGTCGCGGACGGGCGAGGTCTGGCCGCTGAACGTCGGGCAGGTCTACACGACGCTGCAGCGCCTGGAGCGGGACGGGCTCGTCGAGACCGACGGCGGCGGGGGCGAGCGCTCGCGGAAGCGATACAGGATCACCGCCGCCGGAGCCGAGGAGCTGACCGGCTGGCTGCACACTCCGCCCGAGCTCGTGCCACCGCCGCGCGACGAGCTCGTGATCAAGGTGCTCGTCGCGCTGCAGATCCCGGGGACCGACGTCCACGAGATCGTGCAGGCCCACCGCCGGCACGTGATCGAGGTCATGCAGCGCTACACGGCCATCAAGGCCGAGGCCGCGGAGGACGACGTGCCGCTTGCGCTCGTTGCCGACGCCGAGCTCTTCCGGCTGGAAGCGATCGTCCGCTGGCTCGATGCCGCCGATGTCCGCCTGAAGCAGCTGCCGCCTCCGGCACCGGCCGAGCCGGCAGAGCCTGCTGTCGAACCCACTCATCCGATGGAGGTCGCGCAATGACCAGCGCACTCGAACTACGCCGGGTATCGAAGGTGTACGGATCCGGGCCGACCGAGGTGCGCGCGCTCTCCGAGGTCGACCTCTCGGTCGAGCGCGGCGAGCTGGTCGCGATCATGGGGCCGAGCGGGTCAGGCAAGAGCACGCTCTTGACGATCGCGGGCAGCCTCGAGCAGCCGAGCAGCGGTGAGGTGCTCGTGGACGGCGTCGACCTCGCGAGCGTCTCCCGGTCCGATCAGGCGAGGATGCGACGCCGGTCGATCGGCTACGTCTTCCAGGACTTCAACCTGCTCCCGGGGCTGACGGCGCTCGAGAACGTCAGCCTGCCGCTCGAGCTCGACGGCGTCCGCGCCAAAGCCGCACGGACGACAGGACTAAGAGCGATGGAGGAGCTCGATGTCGGAGAGCGCGCTGATCGCTACCCGGACGAGCTGTCGGGTGGTGAGCGCCAGCGCGTCGCGATCGCGCGTGCGATCGTCGGCGAGCGCGGGCTCCTGCTCGCCGACGAGCCCACCGGCGCCCTCGATTCCGTGAACGGCGAGGCGGTCATGCGCCTCCTGCGCGCGGCGGCGCACCGCGGCGTCGCGGGTGTCGTCGTCACCCACGAGGCGCACTTGGCGTCGTGGGCCGACCGCGTCGTCTTCCTGCGCGACGGCCATGTCTTCGACCAGACGGTCGCGCCTCCCGGCCCCGAGTCGCTGCTCGCCACAAGCAATCCGCGATGAGCGCGGCCGAGCACCCATCTGCTCTCGCAGGCACGCGGAATGGGGGCGTCGCCGCGCGCCGCGCAGTGACCCGGTGGGCCTGGCGCATGTTCCGCCGCGAGTGGCGGCAGCAGCTCCTGGTCGTGACGCTCCTCACCGTCGCCGTGGCGGCCGCGATCGGCAGCATCGCGCTCGTCTACAACACCAGCTCTGCCGGCAACTCGGAGTTCGGCTCGGCCAACACCGCGCTCGAGTTCGACGGCACGAATCCGCAGAAGCTCGAGTCCGGACTCGCCGCCGCCAAGAGATGGTTCGGAACGACAGACGTCATCGGCCACCGCTCGATTGCCGTCCCCGGCAGCGTCGACAAGGTGGACTTCCGCGCCCAGGACCCGCATGGCGCCTATGGCAGCGATCTCCTCGCGCTCCGCCAGGGCCACTACCCAGAGGGCCGCGATGAGGTCGCCGTCACGGACGGGGTGGCGAACCTGCTGCGGCTCGAACTCGGATCGACTGTTGCGCTCGACGGTGTTCGGCGGACTGTCGTCGGCATCGTCGAGAATCCGCGCGCGCTGAGCGACGAGTTCGCCCTCGTCTCGCCCGCGTTCGCGAGCGCTCCGAACAGCGTCATGGTCCTGGTCAAAGCGAACGACGCGTCGCTTGAATCCTTCCAGGACTCCGTGGGCGAGAATCGTTTTGGCTTCGCGGGATTGATGAGGGTCGGCAACGACGGACCGCCGGACACGCTCGCGATGTTCTCGGTCGCCACCGTCTTCCTTCTCCTGGCCTCGCTCATCGCCGCCGCTGGCTTCGCGGTCATCGCGCAGCGACGGCTCCGTCATCTGGGCATGCTCGCAGCGATCGGCGCCACGCAGAAGCAGGTCCGCCTCGTGCTCATCGCCAACGGCGCCATCGTCGGCGCGATCGCCGCAGTCTGCGGGACGCTCGGCGGCCTCGCGCTGTGGGTCGCCTTCGCCCCGACGCTCGAGTCTGCCGTCGACCACCGCGTCGACCGGCTCAGCCTTCCGTGGCTGTTGATCGCGCTGACAGTGCTCCTCGCACTCCTCGGCGCGATCGCCGCCGCCTGGTGGCCGGGGCGAACGGTCGCTCGGCTCCCCGTCACGCTGGCGCTCTCGGGACGGCCGCCCAAGCCCAGGCCCGCGCGCCACTCGGCGATCGCGGCCGCCTCGCTGATCGCGGGCGGCATCGGCTGCCTCGCATTGTCGAACCGAGATAGGCCGCCGCTCATCGTCACGGGGATCGTGGCGACGATCATCGGCTGCCTGCTCATCGGCCCGCTGGCGATCCGCCTCTTCTCCGGCCTCGCCGGGCGAGTCTCCATCGCGCCCCGATTGGCGCTTCGAGACCTCGCTCGCTACCAGGCGCGCTCCGGAGCAGCGCTCGCCGCGGTCACCCTCGCCCTCGGAATCGCGGCGACGGTCGTGATCATCACCTCTGCCGAGGCGGCGAAGAAGGGGGCCGAGCCGGCCAACCTGTCCGATCGTCAGATGCGGGTCTACCTCGGCCCGCCGGAGGTTCGCGAGCTTACCCCGGTAGGCACGCCCGCTCAACTCGACCGCCTCGCCGCGCGCGTCCGACAGATCGCCGCACGACTCGACGCGGCAGCCGCGATTCCGCTCCGCAAGCCCACCCAACCCGGCGTCGCACCCTTCATGCTCCTCGGCACGCGCGTGTTTGCGCCCCTCGACCTCATGTCGCGATCCGACTCCCCCGAGGAGGGAAAGCGCTCCCGATCGGCGCTCTATGTCGCCACGCCGGCGGTGCTCCGCTACCTCGGGATCGATCCCGCCGAGATCGCTGCAGGCACGGACTTCCTCGTCGACCGCAGCGTTGGGACAGACGACCTCATCATCCCGGACATGAGGACCCGGAAGAGGATCCCCGTCACGAACGTCCAGAAGGTCGACCTCGGGGACCACCTGTTCGGCTCCGACAGCGCGCAAACGCCGCCCACGTTCATCACCCTCAACGGCCTCCGCCGTCACGGCTGGAACCAGATCCCCGCCGGCTGGCTCGTCAATTCGAGCCGACCGCTGACGAGCGACCAGATCGCCGATGCTCGCACTATCGCGGCGAACGCCGGCATCACAGTCGAGGCCCGGCATGGCAAGCCGTCCTATGCGCAGACGATGGCCATCGCGACAGGCGCCGGCGCCCTCCTGGCGCTCGCAATCCTCGCGATGACGGTCGGACTGATCCGCAGTGAGAGCGCCGGTGACCTCCGCACCCTGACCGCGACCGGGGCCACCTCGGGCATCCGCCGCAGGCTGACCGCCACCACCGCCGGGGCGCTCGCCTTCCTGGGCACGCTCCTCGGCGTCTCCGGCGCGTACCTCGTCCTTTCGGCGACGTACCACGACGACCTCGGCTACCTGAGCGACGTCCCCGTTGCGTACCTCGTCCTCGCAGTCGTCGGCGTCCCGCTCGCCGCCACCGCGGCCGGCTGGCTCCTCGCCGGACGCGAGCCGCGCGCAATCGCCAGGACCGCAATCCAATGACCCGCCTCTCCAGCGAGCGCTGGGCCGAGGCCAGCATCGCCCGTCCGGGGGAGTCGGGCACGGGCTCGGTTGTGCACGGCGTTCGTCGCCGCACTCGCGCCCGGCGACGTGTGCGGCGCGATCTTCGACGTGGATCTGGAGTCCCGCTGCGCACGGCGACGGTGCGGAAGTTCATGGTCGGCTACGAGTTGCTCGCCGAGCCGCAACGCGATCTGACCCCGGAGGAAGCGGCCGAGCGGCCGCGTTCCGTATGACAGTCGTCCGCGCTCCCGGCCGGGTCAACTTGATCGGTGAGCACACCGACTACAACCAGGGCTTCGTGCTGCCCTGCGCGATCGACCGATACACGACTATCGAAGTCCAGCCACGAATGGACAGGACCGTCACGGTCGAGAGCGACCTCGGTGAGACGGACGAGTTCAGTCTCGACCGGATCGAGCGCACGGGCACCTGGCGAGACTACGTTCGTGGCGTCGCCCACCTCCTTGCACCTGCAACCGGCGCCGACCTGCAGATCTCGAGTGACGTTCCGCGTGGCGCCGGCCTCTCCTCCTCGGCCGCGCTGGAGGTCGCTGTCGCCCGGGCCTTTGATCGGAAGATGCCCGGCGACGAGCTGGCACTGCTTGCACAGCGAGCCGAGAACGACTTCGTTGGCGTCCAGTGCGGGATCATGGACCAGTTCACCGTCGCGCTCGCGCAAGCCGGTCACGCGCTGCTGCTCGACTGCCGCGACCTGACCTACCGGCACATCCGGATTCCCGACGGCGTCGCGATCGTGATCGCGGACAGCCGCATCGAGCACAAGCTCGCCGCATCCGGCTACAACGACCGCCGTGCCGCCTGCGAGCGCGCGGCGCGTCAGCTCGGCGTAAGCGCGCTCCGCGACGCGACACTCGATCAAGTCAAGACACTGCCGCCCGTTCTGCGTCAGCGCGCGCGGCACGTCGTCACCGAGAATCAGCGAACAGTCGCCGCCGCCACCGAGCTCGAGGCGGGAAACCTGGAAGCGGTCGGCGAGCTGATGCAGGCTTCGCACCGGAGCATGCGCGACGACTACGAGATCGTTCCGCCCCAGCTCGACGAGCTCGCCGCAGCAACACGCGCAGTCGATGGCTGCTACGGATCCCGCATGACCGGCGGCGGCTTCGGCGGCTGCACCGTCAGCCTCGCCGCCGAACAGGCCGTCGACCAAGTGCGCGCCGCTGCCGAGGCGGTCGGCGCCATCGTCTATCGCTGCCACGCCGGCGGCGGCGTCGATCATGCCTAGACCCACCTGACAGCCCCGTCGTGTTCCCGTACGCGGGACACGCCCTCCCGACGAGTCACACCGAATGGCAACTCGCAGACATCGCGCGCGTGCTCGGGTCATCGAGCCGGACCGAGGACCCCGTCCGAGGCTGAGCGTCGTCTGAGCAGGCCACGGCGGGCTCAACCTTGGTCAAGCACGGCGTTGGCGTGCTAGGTGCAGGTCCTTACCGGCTCGGTGGGCCGGCGGAGCTGCGTTCGACGAGCTCCACTGCCAGCGCAATCCGCGGGGGCTTCGCGTGTTCGTCCTCGATGATCCGGATCAGCGACTCGCCGGCGGCGCGTCCGAGCGCCGTCTTGTTCTGCCGGATCGTCGTCAGCGGCGGCCGTAGCAGCGACGCCGAGTCGATGTCGTCGAAGCCGACGACGCTCACATCGCGAGGCACCGAAAGGCCTGCCTCGTGAATCGCGCTGACTGCACCGATCGCCATCTCGTCGCTCGCCGCGAAGATCGCCGTCGGCGGGCGTCGAAGTGCGAGCAGGCGGTGCGTCTGCTCGTCGCCGCTGGCGGAGTAGAAGTCGCCTGTGCGGACGTACGTCGTTCGGTACGGAAGGCCGTGAGCGAGGAGCTCCTCGCGGTATCCGCGTAGCCGGTCAATCGCCGGTTTCGTGTTCGAGAGGCCGGTGATCGTCGCGATGCGGGCGTGGCCGAGCTCGATGAGGTGACGTGTTGCCGTGCGCGCGCCGCCGACGTTGTCGGACATGACGTAGCCGGCGCGAGGGCCGGAGACGTCCAGGTCGACGTTCATCGCAGGCAGCCGGCGATCGAGCACGCCGCGCAGGTCGGGGTCGCGCCGGTCGACACCCATCAGCACGAGGCCGTCGAGCTGGTGGTGCATTGCGCGGCGCAGGAACCCTTTCCGCTCGGTGAAGAGCAGGAGGTCGTAGCGAGACGTGCCGAGCGCCTGCCTCAGTCCGACAAGCACGTCTCCGAAGAACGGATGCTTCAGATCGGGGTGCGTGTCGCCCGTGTTCACGACGACGCCGATCACCTGCGACCGCCGGCGGACGAGCGTCCTCGCGGCGGCGTTCGGGACGTAGTCGAGCTCGCGGACCCGCTCGAGGACGCGCTGACGCGTCTCTTCGCGCACCGTCGCGGTGCCATTCAGTACACGGGAGACGGTGGCGACCGAGACACCGCTCAACCGCGCAACCTCGCGAATGCTCGCCATCGTGGCCAGTCTAGGGCGGGGGTGGCAGGCCGCTCGGCGCCGCCACCCCCGCATGTCTCCTACGGCTGGAGCGCCGGGCTCGCAAGCTGAGCGAGCTGGAGCGCCTGCTGCGGGAACCAGGCGCCCGCCACCGGATCGACCGTCCCGCCCCACTCCGGATCGGTCGTCGAGCCGGAGACGCCGCGGTTGCACGACCCGTCGGATTCGCCCGGCACCTTGCCCCACAGGTACGCATCGACGAGCGCATTGCCGGTATCTGCGGTCGGCCGAGCACCGAGGCCGCGACCGGGCGGGTTGCACCAGTCCTGCGCGTCAGGATACGACGCCGTCGGCTTCCACGGCCCGAGCCCGTTGCGGCTCGTATCGATCACGAAGTGCGTTGTCCCCGGTGTCGAGAACCTCGCATTGATCCCGGACGTGTTGAGCGCCGGATCGCCGGCGGTGTCGCTCCACACGCCGTAGTTGCTCAACGCGACGCCCGTCCAGGCGCCGAGCAGGCTCGCGATCATCGTCCCGTCCGGGCCGCCGTTCCAGTACTGATTCGGGCACCCGGCGTAGCTGCCGGACGCGATGCACTTGGAGATCCACGTGCCGTACTGCACGCCGTTCTGCGTGAACTGGTAGTTCGAGACGTTCAGGAAGAACCCCTGTGAGCTCCCGACGCCGGCCTTGACCAGCCGCTGGGCGATGTCACCGACGCCGAGCCAGGCCGAGTGCGTGCCGTCGAGGTAGACGCTGACGTTCGGTTGCTGCTCGAGTCGCGCGACAGCGCCGCTGATCTGGTCGTACCGCGCCTGATTGGCCGTCGCGGGCGTCAGACCGGTGCCCGCCAAGTCGGGCCGGCACCACTCGGCGTTCCCGTTGATGTCGGTGTTGTAGGGAATGATCCCGAGCCCGTCGGGCTCCAGGAGCACCACGACCCTGTTCGAGCCGATCCCGCGAGCGAAGCCGTCGATCCAGGCGAGGTAGTCGTCGGTGTTCAGCGCGCCGCCGGCCGAGTACTGGCCGCAGTCGCGGAACGGAAGGTCGTAGGCGACGAGCACCGCAACGCTGTGCTGACCGGCGGCGGCGTTGACCGTCTCGTTGACCTGCCGCTGCACCTCCGCCGACGTGCCGCCCGTGAACCAGACGGCGTGGCTCTCGCTGGTCATTTCGCGAATCAAATTCGCGCCGGTCTTGTCCTGCTTCGAGAGTAGGTCGGAGACCTGGGCCAGCGCTCCCTTGTCCGGCTTCGGGACGTAGAACTGCGTCGAGGCGGCTGCGCCAGCTGCGGCTGTCACCGCCGCGCACACAGCACCGGCGGCCAAGGCACGAACAACCGAGCGTTTCATTGCTCTCCCCCTTCGATTCTCGGAAAAGTGCTCGGTCTATGTAAACGTTTTCATGACAGGACGTCAAGATCGCGTGTTCACGGGCCCGCCGGCTGGCTCGTCAAGCGGCCGGTCGGCGAAGAGTGACGGGTCTTCGCCATCGTGACCAACGTTCAGGACTAGGTTCTCTTCATGGCGAAGGTTGGCCTCCAGCTCTGGACAATTCGCGACGAGTGCGACCGCGACCTCGCGGCCGCACTGCAGCGGGTCGGCGAGCTCGGCTACGACGGCGTCGAGCTCTTCCAGCTGCACGGGCACGAGGCCACCCAGGTGCGCGCGTGGCTCGACGCCGCCGGGCTCGTCGCGCTCGGACGCCATGCGCCGCTCGACGTCCTCGAGACGCATGCCGAGCAGCTCACCGCCGAGCTCGCGACGCTCGGTGCCGACATGCTCGCCCTCAGCTGGGTCGACCCGGACTGGCTCCACTCGCCGCGCGAGCTCGTCGCGCGCATCCAGGCGGTCGCGCAGGGGCTGCGCGAGGACGACATCCGCTTCGGATTCCACAACCACTGGGCCGAGCTGCGGGCACTCGACGACGGTCGGACGTTCCTCGACCTGCTGCGCGAGCTCCCGGCCGACCTGCTCTGGCTCGAGCTCGACCTCGGCTGGATCTGGCAGGCCGGCGCCGACCCGGCGGAGCAACTCGACCGCACGGCGGGGCGCTGCCCGGTCGTGCACCTGAAGGACTACGCGAGCCGCGAGGACCGCGACGAGGTACCGATCGGGGACGGCGTCGTCGGCTACGACGGGCTGGTGTCGGCGGCCGTCGCGGCGGGCGCGGAATGGCTCGTCGTCGAGGAGGACAACGTGGGACCGGATCCCTTCGACGCGGTCGAGCGCTCGCTGCGTGCGGTGCGAAGGATGCTCGCGACGTGACGCCGCTCCGGGTCGGCGTCGTCGGCTGCGGGATCATCGCGGCGCGCTACGTCAGGGACGCGCCGGCGTTCGAGGGCTGGCGGCCGGTTGCGTGCGCCGACCTCGACACGGCGTGCGCGGAGGTGTTCGCGGACGAGCACGGCCTGCAGCGGCTCGACGTCGACGAGCTGATCGCCTCGCCCGACGTCGACCTCGTGCTCAATCTGACGCCGCCGAAGGCGCACGCGCCGGTCGTGCGCGCCGCGCTGGAGGCAGGCAAGCACGTCTACACCGAGAAGCCGCTCGCGGCGACGGTCGCGGAGGCGCGCAGTCTCGTGACCGAGGCGAACGAGCGTGGGCTGCGGCTCGGCTGCGCGCCCGACACGTTCCTCGGCGCCGCCTACTCGACCGGCCGCCGCCTCCTCGACGAGGGCGCCATCGGGCAGCCGCTTGGCGCGGCCGCGACGATGCTCGTGGGCGGCCCCGAGGGCTGGCACCCGAACGCCGAGATGTTCTACCGCGCGGGCGGCGGGCCGCTGCTCGACCTCGCGCCCTACTACCTGACCGCACTCGTCTCGCTGCTCGGCCCAGTCGCGTCCCTCGCGGGCTTCGCCGAGACTCCGACCCCGTCCGTCACCCTCGGCGCCGGCCCGCGTGCCGGCGAGACGATCGCCGTCGAGGTGCCGACGCACACCGCGACGGTCCTCCGGTTCGCCTCCGGCGCGCTCGCCACGCTCACGGTCAGCTTCGAGGCGACCGGCCAGTACCTGAGCGGCCTCGTCGTCCACGGCAGCACCGGCTCGCTCGTCCTCCCTGACGCGAACGAGTTCGGCGGCGAGGTCGTGCTCCGGAGCGGGCGCGAGGAGCGCCCGGTGCCGTACGAGGCGAACGCGGCGCAGGAGACGCGCGGGCTCGGGATCGACGAGCTCGCCCGGGCTCTCGCGAAAGGCCTGCCGCACCGCGCCCGCGCAGAGCTCGCGCTGCACGTGCTCGAGGTGGCGGAGGCGGCCGTCGAGGCGGCGGCGACCCACACCGTGGTCGACGTTCCGCCCATCGGGACATCGACTTGAGTTGCGGGCCTCTCAGCCATGCGCGATGCGCGAAGGAGAGAGGGCCGGGCTGTCGCGCCGACGAAGGACGACTCCCGCAAAGGCGAGGCCCCCGAGCAGAAGCAGCGCGGGCAGGACGACGAAGAAGGTCGACAGCGGCACGAAGCGGAGCAACTCCCCGGCGGCGACGAACCCAAGCGGTCCCGCCAGCGATGCAACCGCCAGCATGGCCGTCAGCACTTTCGGGCGCAACGCCTCCGGTGTTCGCACCGTGAGCACGCCCATGAGCGGTGCGTTCACGAGCGGTGTGCAGAACCCGACGGCCGCGACGACCACGAGCGCGGCGCTCCACGGCACCGAGAAGCCGAGCACGAAGAGCGGCAGCGGCATCGCGACGATCGCGAGCGAAGCCAGCTTCAGCAGGTCGACGTCGCGCACCAGGCGCTGCGCGGCGAGCGCGCCACAGAGAGCGCCGCCGCCGAAGGCGGCGAACAGGTAGCCGAGCACACGCGCGTCGGCGTCATAGCGGAAATACGCGAGCGCCTGCAGCCCGATGATCAGCCCCTGCACGAAGAAGTTCAGCGCACACGCGACGATCATGATCGGCCCGAGTAGGCCGTCGCGCATCAGGAAGCGAAGCCCGGCGAGCAACCCGCCTGAGTCCGCCGACCGCGCGGCAGCCGACCCGACGCGCACGAGCAGTGCGATCACGAGGAACGACAGAAGGTACGAGCAGCCGTCGACGACGAGCACCGTCGAGGGCCCGACCGCAGCGATCAGCAGTCCGGCGAGGACGGGGCCGGCGATCTGCGTGATCTGGTTCGCACCCGCGAGCAACGCGTTCACCTGGGCGACGCTGCGCTCGTCGTCGCCCACGATCTCCGGCACGACGATCCGAGCCGAAGCGAAATACGGCGCCGTGAAGACGCCGATCGCGAAGGTGACTGCGAGCAACGCCGGAAAGCTCAGATGACCGCTGTGATGGAGGATCGGGATCACGACGAGCAGAGGCCCGCGAGCCGCGTCGGAGATCAGCATCGTTCGCTTCGCTCCGAGCCGGACGATCACGGAGCCGGCCGGAATCCCGACGAGCACGACCGGCAGCAGCTCCGCAGCGAGGACCCAGCTCATCTTGGCCGTCGAGCCTGTCGTCTGGAGCACGAACCAGGGCAACGCGACGAAGGTCATCGCGGAGCCCGTGAGCGACACGAGCTCGGCCGCGACCAACCCGGCGAGAGAGCGATCTCGAAGCATCGCGAGATAATAATACGTCTGTACGGTTTTGTAAAGTGACGTCATGCCCAAGGTGAGCCAGGACCACCTCGACGCGCGCCGGGCGCAGATCCTCGAGGGCGCCCGCCGCGCGTTCGCCCAGCACGGGTACCAGGGCGCGACGGTCGCGCGACTGGAAGAGGAGATCGGTTTGTCGCGGGGCGCGATCTTCCACTACTTCGACTCGAAGCTCGACCTGTTGGTCGAGCTCGCGGTCGAGGACAGCGTTCGCTACGTCTCTCTCTTGACCGACGAGGGCGTCGACGCCGCGCTCCGGGCGATCGCCGCAGCCGACCGGAACTGGCTGACCGTGCTCATCGAGACCGAGGTACGGCTCTGGCACGACCCCGAGTTCGTGCGCCGAATGAGCGATCGCCAGCCGGAGGACACGCTGCCCGACAGCCTCGCTGCTGCACAGGCAGAAGGACGGCTGCGCACCGATCTCGAGCGGATCGATCTCGCCACCTTCGTGAGCATCGTCTTCAACGGCCTCGCCATTCGCATCGCGGGCGGGGATCTCATCGACATCGACTCGTTGGTGCGGCTCGTGAGCGATGCTCTGCGACCGCAACGCCCTCCGCGCTGACCTCTAATCGCCTAGTCGCCCGTCCTCAAGGTCGCGCGCCCGGCGATGTGCACCAGCCGAGTGCCGTCGTCCAGCGTCACGAAGCGAACCGGAAGCCACATGCCCGGCGCGGCCGGATGCTGAGTGAGGAACAGGTCGTCGTTCTCGGCGACGCGACGCAGCGGGAGCTCCACCGGATCCGGGGTCAGCTCGGAGCCGAGCCCGGTGGTCGTCTGCACCGCGACGATGCCGCCGTCTTTCGCCTGCACGCGAATCGACGCGCCCTCGCGCTCGTAGAGGCCGGCGTACGCGGACGGGTCGACCGGCAGCGGCGGCTCCGGCGGCACGGCGTCGGCCGGCATCTCGATGCCGGCGGTCTCGCGGAGCAGCTCGCCGTACAGCTCTTGGAAGAGCGCGAGCGGATTACCGCCGTTCGTGAGCAGCGCGATCGCGACGCCTGCGTCCGGGACGACCCGAAGAAACGCTGCCTGGCCGATGGTGCCGCCGTCGTGGCCGATCACGGTTCGACCGCCCCATTCGAAGATCGACCAGCCGAGACCCCAGTCGCGTGACGAAAGCCCGTCGCCACCGCTCGGAACGGCGATCTGCGGCACCTGCATCGCCTGCACGCCCTCCGGGGAGAGGATCTGAATGTCGCCCAGCGTCCCGCCGGCGAGGTGCAGCTGCGCGAAGCGAACGACTTCGGTCGACGTCGAGCAGACACCGCCTGGAGGGCCGGCCGTCCTCGGGAGACCCCACATCGGCGCCGTCGTGCGCTCGCGGCCGGGCGGCTCGATGTGACCGATCGCGGCTCGGTAACGCAGCACGTCCTCAGGGAGCGTTGCCGTATGGGTCAGCTTCATCGGCTCGATGAGTCGCGTACGAAGGGCGGTGTCCCAGACCTCGCCGGTCGCGACTTCGATCACGCGGCCGAGCAGCGTGAAACCGGTGTTGCAGTACGACATCGTCGCCCCCACCGGATGCACCTGTCGAAGCGACGCGCACGTGGCGACGTACTTCTCGAGCGCATCGTCGCCACGACCCGTGTCGGTGAAGTTGTCGCCGTCGATGCCGCTCGAATGCGTGAGCAGATGCCGGATCGTCACCGCCTCGGCGACACTCGCGTCGCCGACTGTGAAATCGGGGATGTAGCGACGAAGCGGCGCGTCCAGCTCGACGAGCCCCTCGTCGACGAGCTGCATGACGACTGTCGTCGTCCAGACCTTCGTGATCGATCCGATCTGGAACAGCGAATCGGTCGTCGATTCGACACCGGTGTCGAGATTGAGGACGCCGGACGCGACCGTGCTGATCTCGTCGTCCTGCAGCACCGCGAGCGACGCGCCCGGAACGCGGTGCTTCGCAACGCCGTCGTCGAGCAGCTGCTGCAGGGACGTGCTAGCGATCGCGAGCGACATGGAATTGCTCCTCTCTGGCGGGGTTGCCCGCGGCGCGACTCGACGTCGCCGGGGCGAAGTGGCAGAACGAGTGATGAGGCCGGTCGGTGGCGCCGTCGCGAGGATCACGCTCGATGCAGATCTGACGCTCGGGAACGACTGTGGGACCGATCGGGCAACGCGGGTGGAAGTGACAACCTTGCGGCGGATGATGCGGATCCGGCGGGTCGCCGAGCTCGAGATCGGCGAGTGCGGGCGAGCCGAGACGCGGCACCGCCGCAAGCAATGCCTGCGTGTAGGGATGCTGCGGCGCCGCGACGACGTCTTCCGTCGGCCCCACCTCGACGATCCGCCCGAGGTACATCACCGCGATTGTCTCGCTGACGTAGCGGACGGTCGCGAGGTTGTGCGAGACGAACATCATCGAGATGCCGAGCTCCGCGCGCAGCTCGCGCATCAGGTTCAGGACGGCGCTCTGCACCGAGACGTCGAGCGAGGACGTGATCTCGTCGGCGATCAACACTTCAGGGCGCGCGGCGAGCGCACGGGCGATCGCGACCCGCTGGCGCTGCCCACCGGAGAGGCGGCTCGGAAGCCCGCCCGCGAGCTCCGGATCGAGATGGACGAGCCCGAGGTAGTGCGCCACTTCGGCCTTCCGCGCCCCGCGGCGCGCGCCGCCACGCAGTGCCGACGCCTCGCCGATCGCCTCACCGACGGTCATGCGCGGGTTGAGCGACGTGAACGGGTCCTGGAAGATCATCTGGACGCGACGGCCACGGTCGACCGCGCGGCCACCCTGGCGCTTCGGAACCGGAGTGCCGTCGAGCAGCACGTCGCCCTCGGCGAGCGGCGTGAGACCGCAAAGAGCACGCGCGAGCGTCGACTTGCCCGACCCCGACTCTCCGACGAGGCCGACCGTCGCACCTGCAGGAACCTCGAGGTCGACCCCGTCGACTGCGGTGAGCCCGCGGTCCCCGTGACCGAACCGGACGGACAGAGCGGATGCGGCGAGCGTCGTCATACCGCGACATCCTCGATGACATCGCCCTCGAGCGGATGCCAGCACGCGGCTCGATGCGTCGGCGAGCGCTGCTCGAGCGGCGGCATCTCGTTGCGGCACCGATCCGTCGCACGCGGGCAACGCGGCGCGAACGGACAGCCGGGCGAGTCGTCGAACGGCCCCGGCGCGCGGCCGGGGATGCTCGCGAGCGGTTGCGCCGCGATCGGAATCCATCGTCGGTACCGAGGCGACGAGCGCAGCGGTGTAGGGATGCGCCGGCCCGGCGACGAGCGTGTCGACGTCGAGCTCCTCGACAACGCGCCCGGCGTACATCACCAGCACGCGGCTGCACAGCTGCGAGACGACGGCGACGTCGTGCGAGATGAAGATCGCGGCAGAGCCGCCAGAGACGCTGACATCGCGCAGAAGGCGCAGGATCTGCTGCTGCACCGTCACGTCGAGGGCGGTCGTCGGCTCGTCGGCGATGATCAGCTTCGGCTCCGCCATGAGTCCCATCGCGATCACCGCACGCTGGCGCATGCCACCGGAGAACTCGTGCGGGTACTGACGAACGCGCGCCTCCGGGTTCCCGATCCGAACCGCACGCAACCGGTCGACTGCGCGCTCCTGCGCAGACCCCTTCGACATGTCGTGGTGCACCTCGGCAACCTCGGAGAGCTGGCGGCCGACCCGCAGCGCGGGATTCAGCGCCGACATCGGATCCTGGTAGACGACGGCGAGCGACCGGCCGAGCAACCTTCGCCGCTGGGCGTCGCTGAGCCGGCGAGGGTCCTCGCCGAACAGCGCGAAGCGCGTCGCCGAGAGCCGCGCGCTCGCCGGCAGCAGGTCGGCGATCGCCATCGCTGTCAGCGTCTTGCCGGACCCTGACTCGCCGACGATGCCGACGATCTCACCCGGCTCCACCTGGATGCTGACGTTCCGCACCGGCACCGAGCCGCCCGGAAACGACACCGTCAGTTCGTCGACGGAAAGTACGGCTCCGGCTGGAGCCGTCGTGACCGCGGTCGCGGGCACGTCGTCCACGGGGGGCGCCGCCGGCTCGACCGACGGCATCGGAATGAGCATCAGGTCGGAGCGCGTCCACCTCGTGACGCTCCCGCCCGCCGCCTTGGCGAGCACCTCGCCGAAGAGCGTGAACGTGAGCGCGGCGACGGTGATTGCGAGCGCGGGTCCAAGCGCGACGATCGGCGTCACGAAGAGGCGGGTGAGCCCCTCGCTGAGGATGCGGCCCCAGTCGTACTGCGGCGGCTGCACGCCGAGCCCGAGGAAGCTGAGCCCGGCGAGCGCGAGCAACGCGTCGCCGGCCGCGATCGTCGTCGTGATCAGAAGCGGCTCCGCGACGTTCGGGAGTATGTGCCGCCGCAGCAGCCGGAGGCGCCCGACGCCGAGCATGCGCGCGGCAGACAGGTAGTCGGAGCCTGCGACCGACGATGCGAGCGTCTGGCTGAGCCGCGCGAAGTACGGTGCGACCGCGACCGCGATGCCGACCACCGCTCCCTTCGCACCGACGCCGATCACCGCCGCGACGAAGATCGCAACGAGCAGCGCGGGGAACGCGACGGTCAGGTTGATGAACCCGGTCACGAGCCGACCGACGCGGCCGCCGACGAGGGCAGGCACCGCCCCGAGCGGGATACCGATCAACGCCCCGAGACCGGCCGCCAGAATGGCGAGCGTGACCGACAGCCGCGTCGCGACGAGCACCCGATGGAAGATGTCGCGACCGAGCGTGTCGGTTCCGAACCAGTGCGCCCTGCTCGCGCCCTGCGACGCGTTCAGGATGTCGAGACGCGACGCCTCGTCCGACCAGAGGATCGGGCGCGATGACCGCGAGGACGATGATCGCGACGAGGCCGAGCGTCGCCGCGATCCCGACCGGCGTCCGCACAGCCTGGCCGAAGCGGCTCGTGCGCGGCTCGCTCACGAGTCGAGGATCGTCGAGCGTGGGTCGATGAACCCGAGCGCGAGGTCGACGGCGAAGTTCGCGAGCAGGATGACGGCTCCGAAGACGACGGCGACCGCCTGCACGGTCGGATAGTCCTTCTGCACCACGGACTGCACCAGCGTCGTCCCGAGGCCGGGCCACGCGAAGATGTTCTCGACGAGCACCGTGCCGGCGAGCAAACCGCCGAGCAGGAGGCCGGCCAAGGTCAACGTCGGCGTCAGTGTGTTGGGCAGCGCGTGCCGGACGTACACGAGCCGCGCCGGGAGGCGCTTGCCGCGGGCGGTCCGGATGTAGTCCTGGTCGAGCACACGTAGGCCCTCGACGCGGACGATTCGGGAGAGCGACGCGATCGGTGCGAGCGCGAGCGCAGCAACCGGCAGCACGTATGACGAGAAGCCGCCGCTGCCGGCGACCGGGAAGATGCGGATCGTGACGGCGAACAGATAGACGAGCGCGATGGCGATCAGGAACGACGGGATCGAAGCGATCGCCCCGGTCGTCGCGGTGAATCCGAGCTCCACCCCGCGACGCCGGCTGTCCCTCGTGAGCGCCGCCATCAGCACGCCGAGCGGAACGGCGATGAAGATCGCGACGAGGAATGCGATCCCGCCGAGCTTCAGCGTCGACGGCCCGCGCTGCTTGATCACGTCGGTGACGCTCTCGCCGCTCGTCAGCGACGTGCCGAAGTCACCGTGCAGGACGTCGCGGACGTAGTCGACGTACTGCGTCGGCAACGGCTTGTCGAGCCCGAGTGCCGCCTTTCGCTCCGCCACCAGGCTCGCTGGAGCTGTCGGGCCGAGCGACGCGCGAACCGGATCGCCCGGGATGAGGTGGATCATGAAGAACGTCGCCGTGAGGAGCAGGACGAGCGAGACCACCAGCCTCGCCGAGCGCCGAAGGGCGTAGGCCGACCGTTGATGGCCGGCCCACCAGGTTTCCTTCCGGCGCCCGAGCGAGGCGGGAGCGGTCGTCACCTCACTTCGTCAACCGGAGGCTCGTCGGCAACGGGCCTTGCAGGCCGATCGTGAACGTCAGGTTCTTGCCGTACGTGGCGGAGGTCGTCACCTGAAGCGGCGCGATGTCCGCGGCCTTGAACATCGCCCGCTCGCCGTCGAGCCAGTACTTGCAGCCCGCGGCACCCACCCGCCTGGTCGCTCGGCTGACCGCAAGCTTGTAGTCGCGATTGTTGATGCCGGCGAAGTTGATGCCGTGCGGCGGCGTCGGGCCAGAGATCAAGGCCGAGATCTGCGACGGGTTCGCGACGCCGATGCCGATGATCAGGACGTCCCAGTCGCCGCTGCCGAAGATCGTCCCCTGCAGTGCCGCGGTGCTCTGCGGCAAGAGCGACACCTTCGCCCCGGCCGAGGACAGCTGCTGCTGCGCGAGCTCGGCCGTCGGCGGGTAGGAAGGCCCTGCGTCGGTCGCGTAGAGCAGCTTGAGACTCTTGCCCGAGAGCGCGGAGCGCGCCGCCGACGGGTTGTAAGCGGGGACGCTGCCCGCGACGGAGTTGCCTGCACACGGCGTGAAGTTCTGCAGCGAGAGCTGCGTCATCTTGAGCCCGCGGCCGCTGGTCGCGACCGTGCCCAGCTGACCGAGGTTCAGCGCCTGCACGAGCGCCTTGCGAACCGCCGGATCGGCACCGGGATGCCCCGGGTTCTCGTTGAAGAAGAGCTCGTTCGGCTGGGCCGCGGTGACGGTCGAGAACAGGTTCGCCTTGTTCAGCCGCGTACGGTCCGGCCCTCCGATCGAGGCGACGTTCGCTCCGCCGGTGAGCAGGAGATTCGCCGCCGTCGTCTCGTTGGTGACGACCTTGATCGTCACCTTCGCGGGCAGACCGCTCGACGGCGGTGGTGGCGCCGCCGGGGCCCCACTTGTAGCCCTTCCGAACGGAGAAGGTGTAGTGGTCGCCGGGGACCGCGCCGGTCAGCTTGTACGGGCCGGTTCCGTTGGTGCCGTGGACGAGGATGGTGCGATCCGCCAGCCCCTTCGAGCAGACGAGCTGGACGAGCGCGAGCCCCTGGATCATGAAGGGCTGCGGGGTGCTCGTCGTGACGGTGACCGTGCGCGTGCCGTTGTTCGCAGTCACGGTGGCGCCGATCGGCATGAAGAGCCCGAGCAGCGGCGACTTGTTTGCGGGATTGCCGACGAAGTCGAGGTTCTGCTTGACCACGGTCGCAGTCATCTGCGTTCCGTCCGAGCAGGTGATGCCCTTGAAGAGCGTGAACTGGACCTTCTTCGGCGAGACGACCTTCCAGGACTGCGCAAGCCCAGAGACGAGCTTGCCCGGGCCGGTCACGTTGACGAGCGTGTCATAGGCATACGTGTCGACGTAGCGGGCGGCCCCGACGATCGTCAGCTGCGGATCGAGGCTGCCCGGATCGGTCGGTACGACGGACGTCGCCGAGCCGGACGGGCCCGCCGCCTGGCGCGACGAGGAGCCGACCGCGGCGGTCGTGACGGACAGAAGGACGGCCGCAGCCGCGATCACCAGAATCAAGTGCTTGCGCATCGCCGACCTCCTGTCGGGTTCGAGAACGGGGTGTCAAAACTGAGACTCGCGCTGGTCGGAAAAGTTTCGCGGCGACTCACCGAAGCCACATCGTGGCGGCGAACAAGAAACCGAGACTGCCTTCGTGGCGAGCGACGATGGTCGCTCAGCGGCCCTTCGGCGTCGCACGGGCGCCGAAGTGCATGTACGTCTCGCCGGTAGGCAGGTCGTAGAACGTCACCGGGGTCCAGGCCAGCGCATCGGGATCCTTGACGACGAAGAGCCCGTCTTCGACGGCCGTCATCGGGTACTCGTGGACTGTTTCGGGAACCAGGGCCGCCAGCGGCCCGGTGATCTCGGTGCGCATGATCGCCTGCCCGTCGCGCTCGAGCACATCCAGCCGAACGCTCGCTCGCTCGTACTTGCCCAGGTAGGGCGCAAGGTCGACGTCTACCGGCTCGGCGGGAGGCTCCAGTGGGTGTGGCATCTCGACGTCGGCGAGCTCGGCGAAGATCTCGCGGTAGAGCTCCTCGTAGAGGTCGCGGGTGTTCCCACCGTTCGTGAGCAGCGTCACCGCGAGCCCTTCGTCGGGCAGCACGCGCAGGAACGCCGCCTGGCCGAGCGTGTTCCCGTCGTGGCCGATCAGCCGCCGGCCGTCCCAGCCGAAGCGAATCCAGCCGAGGCCCCACGAGTCGCCGAGGATGTACTTGTCCGGCAGCTCCGCTTCCTTCTCCGTCATCGCGGCGGTGCTCTCCGCGCTCAGCACGCGCGTGCCGTCGGCCGCGAGCCCGCCGTTCAGATGGACGCGCGCCCAGGTGAGGACGTCGCCGACGGTCGCACTGATCAATCCAGCCGGCCCTGCGGACCGCGGCAGGCCCCACGCTGACGGGGCGCGCTGAGGCTCGGCGCCCGACTCGCCGACATGACCGACCGCAGCGCGATGCAGGAGCGCCTCCTCCGGCAGCGTGCCGGTGTGCTCGAGCCCGAGCGGCTGAATCAGGCGCTGCTGGATCGCGGCGTCCCAGGTGCCTTCCGTGAGCTTCTCGATCACCCGGCCCGCGAGCGAGAAGCCCGAGTTGCAGTACGACCAGGTCGCTCCGAGCGGATGGTTCTGCGCGGCCTCCTCGAGCTCCGCCGCGTACTTCTCGAGACAGTCGTCGCCTCGACCGGTGTCGGTGAACACGTCACCGTCGATGCCGCTCGTGTGCGTGAGCAGGTGGCGCATCGTCACCGTCTCGGCGACGTCGGCGTTCGTCAGCTTCAGCTCGGGCAGCACGTCCCTGACGGGAGCGTCGAGATCGAGCTTGCCCTCGTCGACGAGCTGCATGACGACGGTCGCCGTCCACACCTTCGTCATCGAGCCGATCTGGAACACCGAGTCCGGAGTCGCCTCGACGCCCGTCTCCTTGTTCAACAGTCCCGTGGCGACCTCGACGCGCTCGTCGTCGCGCCCGGGCCGTATGCGCATGATCCCGAGCGCTGCGCCGGGAACGCCGTGGCGCGCGGCCAGCTGGTCGAGGCGCTGCTGCCAGTGCTCGGCGTCGAGCGCCGGACGTGCGCCGACGGCGTACTGCTCGACCCAGTCGACGACGCGGCGGCTCAGGTCGATGCGATGCGACGGACGCCCCTCGAGCACGAACACATGTGAAGCATCGGGGTAGAGGACGAGACGGGTCGGGACGCCGCGCCCGCGCAGCGCCGCGTGCCACTCCTGAGCCTGCCCGACCGGACAGCGCACGTCGGCAGCGCCTTGGTAGACGAGCGTCGGCGTATCGACGGCGTCGACGCGCGCGAGCGGCGACATCTGCTCGTACCGGTCGCGGGCGTTCCACCACAGTTCGCCCAACTCGTGCCGGCTCAGGTAGTAGCCCACGTCGGACGTACCGAACATGCTGACGAGGTCGCTGACGACTCCGCCGGCGACCGCTGCTGCAAACCGCTTGTCGCGGCTCGTCAGGTAGCAGGTCATGAAACCGCCGTAGCTGTAGCCGGTGACAGCGAGCCGCTCAGGGTCGGCGATACCTTCGGCGACGAGCTGGTCGATCGGCTCGAGGAAGTCTTTCGCATCGGCCTCGCCCCAGGCACCGAGGCCGCCGGCGTAGAAGTCGGAGCCGTACCCGTCGCTGCCGCGCGGGTTCAGGAGCAGCACCGTCCAGCCGCGCGCCGCGAGCTCCTGGTGGTAGAGGTGCCAGTCGTCGACTGCGCCGTTCCACGCGTTGTGTGGCCCACCGTGGATGTCGAGCAGAAGCGGCGACGGCGTGGCCGCGTTCGGGTCGCGAATGAGCCACCCGTGCACGACGGTGCCGTCCGAGATCGTGAACTCGCGCTCCTCGCGGACGAAGACGTCGAGCTCCTCGGCACTCTTGCCGTGCTCGGTGCGCACCGTCTCCGCACCCGACGCGAGGTCGAGGACGACGACTTCGCCGAACGACGTCGCCGTCACGAGCACGATCGGCGGCGGTCCCGCCCGCGACCGAGAGGGCCGCCACAACGCGTGACGAGCCGCCGACGAGCAGGCGCGGATCGCCGCCGGTCTCGTCGACCGCGTAGAGGTGGGTGCAGCCGCGGTCGCGGACGCAGAAGAGCACCGAGCCGTCGCCGGCGTACTGCGGGAGGCCTCCGGGATAGCCCGTGCCGCCCGGCATGACGTTGCGGTCGAGCGGCGCCGAAAGGTCGATCGGGTCTCCGCCGTCGAGCGGAACGCGCAGCAACGCAGCGTGACCGACCGGCACCCCGGCGAAACCGACTGTGAGCAGGGCCGAGCCGTCGGCCGTCCACGACACGGTGCCCGCGACTCCCTCGGGAAGACCCGCGAGTTGTGGCTCCGCGGTCGGCGACGACGCATCGACGGTCCAGAGCGGTGCGCGGAGGCGCAGGTCGGCGTCGGCCGCGGTCGCGGCCACGAACGCGAGCGTTCCGCCGTCGGGTGACCACGCCGGATCGCCGGCGTGCCAGTCGCCGCGGGTCACCTGCCTCGACTCCTTCGTCGCAAGGTCGCAGACGAAGAGGTGCTTGCGGACGGTGCGCAGGTAGCCCGCTCCGTCTGCCTGGTAGTCCAGGCGGTCGGTGACGATCGGCCGCGCCGGATCGGGCGTGAGATCGGTCGCCGCCGAGAACGCGATGCGCGCGCCGTCGGGGCTCCAGACGGGTGCGCCGGCGCCGAGCGACAAGGTCGTCAGCTGCTCCGGCTCGCCGCCTTCGGCCGACATCAGCCAGATCTGCGGCGGGCCGTCGTCGGCGCGAACGAACGCGAGCGTCGTGCCGTCGGGGGACCAGGCAGGTGACGAGTCCGCCGGGCCGTTCGTGAGCCGGCGCGCCTCGCCCTCCGCCACGCCCACGGACCAGATCGAGCGAACGGACCGGTCCTCGTCGGCGTCGAGCTCACGCAAGACGTACACGCACCGTGTCGCGTCGGGCGAGAGGGCAGGCTGTTCGGGCACGGCGAGTGCGGTCAAGTCGTCGATGCGCAGGTAGCGGCTCATCAGACGACCACAGTCTCGCGACGGCGAGCGGCTCGCTTCGTTCCCGAGGCCAAAAACGAGCCACACAGATCAGCGCATGCGACGACCGGGACGATGCTCATCGGAGCAGATCCTGCACGAGCGCGGCCACCAGCGCCGCGCGCTCGGCAAGATCATCGACCTCGACGTACTCGCCTTCGGCGTGCGCGTGGTCGCCGACGGCGCCGAGGCCGTCGAGCACCTGCAGGCCGAGCCCGGCGAGCACGCTGCCGTCGGAGCCCCCGCCGACAGCGGCCTCGGCAAGCGTGGCCAGGCCGAGCCCGCCCGCCAGCTCCTGCGCCCGCGCGAAGAGGGCCGCCGAGGCTCCATGCTCGAGTGGTGGGATCGAAATGCTTCGCTCGACGTCGACGGAGGTGGCGGGGTCGACGGGCTCGAGAGCTGCGAAGGCGGCCGAGATGCGCCCCGCCTCCAGCTCGGTTCGGACGCGCACGTCCACCCGCGCGGAGGCCTCGGCCGGAACGGTGTTGACCGCCGTTCCCGCGGCGACGAGCGTCGGCGTCACCGTCGTCCCGAGCTCGGGCCGGGCGAGTGCCGCGACGGCGAGCAGCTGGTGTGCGAGCTCGACCGCAGCATTCGCACCCTTCTCCGGATCGAGGCCCGCGTGCGCCGCGCGTCCTCGCACGGTGATCTGGTACAGCGAGACGCCCTTGCGTTCCGTCTTCAGCGCCCCGCCGGCGCTCGGCTCGAGCACGAGCGCAGCCTCGATCCCCGACGCCGTTTCCTCGATCAGCGGCCGAGCGGTCGGCGACCCGGTCTCCTCGTCGGTGGTGAGCAAGACCGCTACGCCGTCGATCGAGTCGAGCGCGGCCAGCGCGAACAGCAGCTGGACGACGCCCGCTTTCATGTCGAAGACGCCCGGGCCGGTCGCGAGCCCGTCCCGTACCTCGAACGGCCAACGCGCGAGCGTGCCGACCGGCCAGACGGTATCGAGATGACCGATGAGCAGCACGCGCTGGGTCGCACCGAGCCGCCAGCGGAGGTGGACACGTCCGCCGAGCTCTACTCGCTCCCCACGCGCTCCGAGCAGGTCACCGGCGATCGCGTCGGCGACCTCGACACACGCGAGGCACGCGATGGGGTCGTCCGTCGGCGATTCCGCTTCGACGAGCGCGCGCAACGCCTCGATCATCTCCGGCGTACGCGTGCGAAGGTCTCCCAACAGCTGCTGCATCCCCGTCATCGCCGTCGATTCTCTCCGCTCCCGCCCCAACCCATTCGGCGTCGAAGCCAAACTTGCGCAGCGGAGGTTGTGACTCGGGACCATGCCGAGGCGCACGACGCGTGGGACGATCTGACGATGGCGGGTACCGAGCTCGACCTCGCACCAACGACGCGTGACCTGCGCGAGCACGCCGCCGCAGCGGCTCGCCGAGCCGCCGATCGGGCAGGGATCGTCGTTCGCCCCCTCGACACGCTTGCCGAGCTCGACGAGGGGTCGCGCCTGATCTCGCGGATCTGGGATGACGACGGCGAGCCGAAAGCGCCGACGAGCCTCCTGCGAGCGCTCGCCCACGCGGGGAACTTCGTCGCCGGCGCGTTCGACGGCGACCGTCTCGTGGGAGTCTCGATCGGGTTCTTCGGGCTCGAGTCGGCGGAGCTACACCTCCACTCGCACATCACCGGCGTCGACCGGGAGTTTCAGAGTCGCTCGATCGGCTTCGCTCTGAAGCAGTTCCAGCGCAGCTGGGCCCTGGAGCGGGACACACGGACGATCGTGTGGACCGCGGACCCGCTCGTGCGCGGCAACGCGTTCTTCAACCTCGTGAAGCTCGGGGCGACCATGACCGCCTATCACGAGAACTTCTACGGCGTGCTGGAGGACGGGCTGAACGCCGGCGACAGCGACCGCGTCGTCCTCCGCTGGGATCTCGCCTCCGACCGCGCGGTAGGCGCGGCCGACGGATCGACCGTGGACCCTCGCCTCGACGAGGGACGCGTCGTCCTGCGCCCGGGCGCGAACGGCGAACCTGCGATCAGCGCCCCGAGCGGCGACGTCCTGCTCGCCTGGCTCCCGGAGAGCATCGTCGCGATTCGCGAGCAGGATCCCGAGCGCGCGAGCGCCTGGCGTCTCGCGCTGCGCGACACCGTCGGTCGCGCGCTTGCCGGCGAGTTTCGCGCCGACGCGATCACGCGCGACGGCTGGCTGGTGCTGCGGCGATGAAGCTCGAAAGCGTCGAGCTGCGGCGAATTCGCCTACCGCTCGTCGCACCGTTCCGAACGTCGCTCGGCACCGTGCGCGAGCGCGAAATCCTGCTCGTCCGTGTGGTCGGCCCCGACGCCGAGGGCTGGGGCGAGTGCGTCGCGTTCGGCGAGCCGTTCTACTCGTACGAGTACGTCGGCGGCGCCTACGACGTGCTTCGCAAGCACCTGCTGCCGCGACTGTTCGCGCAGGGCGACGTGACCGCTGAGCTCGTCGCACCGGCGCTGCGGGGCGTGCGCGGACACCCGATGGCAAAGGGCGCGCTCGAGATGGCTGTCCTCGACGCCGAGCTCCGTGCGCAGGGAGTGTCCTTCGGCGAGTACCTCGGCGGCGCCCGGACCGAGGTCGACTGCGGTGTCTCGGTCGGCATCCACGAGAACGTGGACGAGCTCCTCAGCACCGTCGAGAGCTACCTCGAAGAGGGCTACCGCAGGATCAAGCTCAAGATCGAGCCCGGGCAGGACCTCGAGCCGGTCCGCGCGGTCCGCGAACGGTTCGGAGACATTCTCTTCCAGGTCGATGCGAACGCCGCCTACACCCGCCGCGATGCCGACCGGCTCGCGCAACTCGACGAGTTCGGCCTGCTGCTGATCGAGCAGCCGCTGCCGGAAGAGGACATCCGCGGGCATGCCGAGCTCGCGAAGGTCGTCGGCACGCCGATCTGCCTCGACGAGTCGATCACCTCCGCGCGCGGGGCAGAAGACGCGATCGCGATGGGCGCGTGCCGCATCGTCAACATCAAGGCGGGACGGGTCGGCGGCTACCTCGAGGCGCGGCGAGTGCACGACGTGTGCAGAGCAAACGACATTCCGGTCTGGTGCGGCGGCATGCTCGAGACCGCGCTCGGGCGCGCGGCGAACGTCGCGCTCGCCGCTCTCCCCAATTTCACGCTGCCCGGAGACACGTCGGCCTCCGGCCGCTACTACGCAGAGGACATCTGCGAGCCGTTCGTGCTGCACGACGGGCGGCTTGCCGTTCCGACCGGCCCGGGACTCGGCGTCACGCCGATTCCCGAGGTGCTCGAGCGCGTCACGACGTCGGTCGAGATCTGCCGTCCGGAGGGTTAGCCGGGCGGGTCCGCGGGGGGCGATTCGGTCGCCAGCAGGCGGAACTGCAGCTCTACCACCACGCGTTCCTCGGGATCGTCGAGATCGAGGTCGAAGAGCTCGACGAGGCGACGCATCCGATAGCGGAACGTGTTGGGGTGCACCGAGATCCGCTCGGCTGCGCGTGGGACGTCGCCGAAGCAGTCGAGGTAGGCGCGCAGCGTCGACGCATAGGTCGAGTTCTGCTTCGCGTCGTGCGCGAGGATGCGCTCGAGCTCCCCGCGGGTGAGGCTCGGATGCTCGAGGCTGAGCTCCTTCAGCTCGTGCAGGACGACCTCGCTGCGCACATCGTCGGTCACGGCCACGGCGCGCCCGCGTACATCCGTGCGGAGAACACCGAGCACCCGCTCCGTGTCGCGGCGTGCCCGCGACACGTCGCGAAGGCCGGTGATTGCCGGGCCGACCGCGCCCAGCAAGCGAAGCCCGAGCCGTGCCTCCGCATGCTCGCGGACCTGTTCGGTCAGCCGGATCAGGGCACGCGGCTCGATCGAGGCGTCAGCTTGAAGGAGGGCGTAGACGATCTGCCCGAGCGCGACGGCCGACGTCTGCCGGAACGTCGCCGCGCAGTGCAAGACCACGAGGTCGACGAGCCGCTCCCGCTGGAGCTCGTCGATGCCCGGCTCGCCGTTCGCGATCTCGAACGCGAGGAGCGCGAGCGGAGCCGACGCGGCGAAGCCGAGACGCGCAGCTGCCTCATCGACGGATCCTCGCCCTTCGAGCACGGTCAGCAGCAGCTCGCCACGCAGTCGTCGCTCGACATCGCGAGCAGCACGCGCCTGGATCATGTGTGGAACGGCGATGCGTGCCGCCTCGGCCAGAGCGTGCTCGGCATCCTCGTCGAGGCGGTCGCCGTCGTGGATGACCCAGATCGACCCGATCGTCTGGTTCGCGGCCCGGATGGCGACGGCCGACCGCGCCTTCACGTCGTCGATCTCGGCCGGGCCACCCGCGAGGATGCGCCGTAGGGTCGCGCCGTCTACGCTCATCACGCCCGGTGTCGACAACACCTGGAGATAGAGCGAACGCATGCCCCGAGAATCAGGAACCTGGCGGCCGAGAATCGAGCCGCGACGGGCTGCGTCGATCGGCTGGTCGCCGAGCGTCGAATAGGCGAGTACGCGCCGTGCCGGGTCCTCGATCGTGACCGCGCCGCCGACGACCCCCG
Organism: uncultured Actinomycetes bacterium; assembly: GCA_963698925.1. GTDB lineage: Bacteria > Actinomycetota > Thermoleophilia > Gaiellales > Gaiellaceae > PALSA-600. The sequence goes on from CAVOSR010000002.1 coordinate 224,518, forward strand.
CAACGGCGTTTGCGAGTGCAAAGAGGTCACCGAGCGGCACGCCGGCGATGCCGGCGGCAGCGCCCGTCACCGTCGCGAAGCGGCTCAGGTCGAGCAGCGCATGGAGCTGTGTCCACGTCATCTCCTCCGGCACCGAGAGGACGGCGACGCCGAGGGAGCTGCGGCCGCCCACGAACTCGTCCAGGTCCGGCGCCGCCTTCACCACGACGGCAGCTGCCCCCGCCTGCGCCGCAGCCTCGATCAGCTGGTCGCCGCGGGCCGTCCCGAGCCGGACGCCGACGGCGAGCACAACCGCGTCGCGCGAGATGGCCGAAAGCTCGGCGGCGTCGTAGATCACCGGCTCGCCGACGAGCACGTCGAGCCCGAGCGGCGCAATGACCACCTGCATCACGTCACGACCGAGGTTTTCGAGCAGCGCCTTGAGCGTCACCGGCTCGTCCGCCGACGACGGCACCGGCGAGTCGTCGTCTCCATCGTGCGTCACGACAACGGACCGCGCCACGCCCGGAGGCTACTCCTGCCGCCGTTGTCGGCGATGAGGCTCTGACCGCGCCGGGCCTGCACACAGCTGGAAGCGGAGCAGGCGCTCGACTTCCAGCTGGTGCGAGGTTCGTTACGCCAGCGGTGGCGTTGCCGAGCGGCGAACCACAAATGCCGCTCCCGCAATCGTCAGCAGCAGACCGCCGAAGATCAGAGCATCGTCGGCGGGCACGCCGCCGCCGTCACCTGAGGCGGTGTCGGCGTCCGTTGCGGATACGCCGAGGCCATGCGCCTCATTCATCGCTGCGCCTCGCTGCTTGAGTGCGCTTACTGCAGCGGCGTCGCCAGCCGCGCCGAGACCGTACTGCTCGTTCATCGCCTCGGAACGCGCCGCCGACGCATCCGCCGCCGCCGCGCCGCCCGCCGCACCGAGACCGTACTGCTCATTCAACGCCTCGGAACGCGCCGCCGACGCATCCGCCGCCGCCGCGCCGCCCGCCGCACCGAGACCGTACTGCTCATTCAACGCCTCGGAACGCGCCGCCGACGCATCCGCCGCCGCCGCGCCGCCCGCCGCACCGAGACCGTACTGCTCATTCAACGCCTCGGAACGCGCCGCCGACGCATCCGCCGCCGCCGCGCCGCCCGCCGCACCGAGACCGTACTGCTCATTCAACGCCTCGGAACGCGCCGCCGACGCATCCGCCGCCGCCGCACCGCCCGCCGCACCGGCGGTTGCGGCGATGGGAGTTGCCGCGGTGCCGCCGCCCTCCCCACCTGCAATCGACGCGTTCGCCATCGACGCGCCGGTCCCGAGGGGTCCTGCCGCCGCGACGGCAAACACGGCCGCTCCCGTGCGCATGCCGTGCGCCTCGACGTCACCCAGAACGCTCGCGAAGCCTCCGCCTCGTCGAATGTCAGGACCACCTCGTTCTCGGAGGCTGCCTCGAGGAGTCGCTCGAGCTCGTCGCGACTCCAAGTCATGCTGATCGTCCCGCGTTCACCGCGGTCGACGGAGATGACATCGAGCCGCAGCTCAGCGATGCCATCCGTGTCGTCCAAGGCGGCGTCGATCTCACGACGGGGAACGCTCGCGGAGATCGCGCGCTGCGACGGGATGGTGCGCGTCAGACGGGCTATGCCGACTGTTTCCATTGCGCAGTCCTTCCTTTCGTGGCCGCTGCTTTGTCGCAGCAGCACTCACATGACGGCGATCGTCTCAGCTTTCTTCCATCCTGACAAGGCCCGCCTTCGCGACGGCGCCCTTTCGGGTGTGCTCCGACGACACCACCTGCTCATGCGTGCGGCGGCGCTGTTGCCCGTGCCGGTGCCGGCAGGTGCGGTCGAACAGGGCCCGGCTGAGCCGGATACCCGGCAATCCGGTCGACCATGGCGTCGGCGGCCGCGAGACCCGCCGCGATTCGGTCGTGGCCGGGCTGGCCCAACACGACCCCGGTGATCGTCGTCCGCTTGCCGCCGATCCAGCGGTTGGTCTGAAAGGCGAAGCAGCCGCCGGCCGCGGCGGTCGAACCCGTCTTGACGCCCACGAACCCGTTGTGTCCAAGCAGTGTGTTGGTGTTGTGCACGGTGCCGGCAACGGGCAGCGTCGCGCTCGGCGTGCCGACGATACGCGCGAAGACCGGCAGGCGCATGGCCCGATCGACAACACGCACCTGGTCGGCGGCAGTCGACACGGTTGCGTCGTCGTAGCCGCTCGGGTCGGTGTACCTGGTGTGGGTCATGCCCAGTGACCGCGCGGTTGCATTCATCCGGGTAACAAACCGATTCACCGAGCCGGCGTCCCAGCGCGCGAGGACCGCGGCGACATTGTTCGCCGACGGCAGCAGGAGTGCCTGCAGCGCCTGCCGCTCGGTCAATTGCTCTCCGGCCGCGATCGACACGACCGACTCCTCTTGCCCGCGCCGGCGGTCGGTGTCGGCCACATCGGCGTCGGTAAGCGTGATCGCCGGGCCGTCCTCGCCGGCGCGCAGCGGGTGGTCGCGGAGCACGAGATAGGCCGTCATCACCTTCGCGACGCTGGCGATTGCAGCCGCGTGCTGGTTCGGGCCGGCTTTGACCCACGACTGTCCTCGCTGGACGAACGCGGCTTGGCCGTATGCCGGCCACACCGAGCTGGGCACCGCTTCGCCGGCCGCGCCGCTGCGCGCACTGCGAACGGCGTCGGTGGGTGATGCGGCCGTTGTGGAGGACGCAACGTGGTAGCCGAGGGACGCAGCGACCGCTGCAATGGCGACCAGCAGGCCAACGACGCGGACCCTCCGAATCCGAATCCGACGGGTTCTTGCTCGCTTGCGGTCGGGCATGCCGCCATTCAAGGCAGCGTGGTGTTGCCGGCACGTAGCCGGTTTTCGATACGCCGACGAAACGTGCCGGCTCTAGCATCGGAGCATGCGTGTGCTGATCGTCGAGGACGAGCCCCTGATGGCGGACGCGATCCGCGACGGCCTGCGCCTGGAGGCAATCGCGGCAGACATCGCAGGTGACGGCGACACCGCTCTGGAGCTGCTGAGCGTCCACGCCTACGACATCGCCGTTCTCGATCGAGACATTCCCGGACCGACCGGCGACGAGATCGCCGAGCGCATCGTCGCCTCCGGCAGCGGCATGCCGATCCTCATGCTCATCCCGCCGCCGACCGTCTCGACGACAAGGCCACCGGGTTCGAGCTCGGCGCCGACGACTATCTCACGAAGCCGTTCGAGCTCCGTGAGCTCGTGCTCCGTCTGAGAGCGCTCGACCGAAGGCGCGCTCACAGCCGGCCACCCGTGCGCGAGATCGCAGGCTTGCGGCTCGATCCGTTTCGCCGCGAGGTTGACCGCGACGGCCGCTACGTCGCGCTGACCAGGAAGCAGTTCGCGGTGCTCGAGGTCCTCGTCGCTGCCGAAGGCGGTGTCATCAGCGCCGAAGCGCTCTTGGCGCAAGCGTGGGACGAGAACGCCGACCCGTTCACCAACGCCGTGCGCATCACCGTCTCGGGACTGCGCAAGCGGCTCGGCGAACCCTGGATCATCGCCACCGTGGCCGGCGTCGGCTACCGCATCGACACGCAACCAGAGGACGGTCCCAGGGAGAAGAGCATGGTTAGCTTCCTGGTTTGAGCGTTCGCCTCAAGCTCACCCTCAGCTACGCCGGGTTCCTGATGCTCGCGGGTGCCGTGCTGCTCCTCGCCGGGTACTTCTCCCTCTCGCGTGGGGTGCACCCTGGGGTGATCTTCGTGGTGCGCAGCCACGCCGAGCTCCTGCGCGGCTTTCGCTCCGACCGCGGCCATCGTGCTGGCGTTCCTGCTGGTGTTCGGTCTCGTGGGGGGATGGCTGCTCGCCGGCCGCATGCTCGCCCCTCTGACTCCCATCACAGACGCCACACGCCTGGCCGCGACCGGGTCGCTCTCGCACCGGATCGAGTTGGATGGCCGTCAGGACGAGTTCCGCGAGCTCGCCGACAGCTTCGACGCCATGCTCGCGCGGCTCGAGGCGCACGTCGCCGAGCAGCAGCGATTCGCTGCCAACGCCTCGCACGAACTGCGCACGCCGCTGGCGATCACGCAGACGCTTCTCGACGTCGCCCGCAACGCCCCAAACGGCGACCGCGATACCGGCGAGCTCGTCGACCGCCTCCACGTCGTCAACACCCGAGCGATCGACCTCACGGAAGCACTGCTCCTGCTCAGCCGCGCCGACCAGCGGTCCTTCACCCGAGAGCACGTCGACCTTTCCCTGATCGCGGAAGAAGCCAGTGAGACGCTGCTCCCCCTCGCAGAAAAACGCGGCCTCACCATCGAGACCTCCGGCGACGCTGGCCCCCACGATCGGCTCACACGCGCTCCTGCTGCAGATGACCACGAACCTCGTGCACAACGCGATCGTCCACAACCTGCCCGAACAGGGGACCGTGTGGGTCACGACGAGCGTTCATCCGACGGGTGTGGTGCTCACCGTCGAGAACACCGGCGAGCAGCTCGCCCCGCAGTTGGTTGCCACGCTTGCCGAGCCCTTTCTTCGCGGCACCAAACGCATCCGCGCGGACCACGCAGGTGTCGGCCTCGGTCTGGCGATCGTCAAGAGCATCACCGAAGCTC
>CAVOSR010000003.1:0-164324 GCA_963698925.1 uncultured Actinomycetes bacterium
GTCTTCGAACGGGATCACGGTGACGACAGGCCCGAAGATCTCTTCCTGCGCGGCAACCATCTGGTTGCCCACCCGGGCGATCACCGTCGGCGGGTAGAACGCGCCCGGCCCGTCGCCGATCGCACCGCCGGTCGTGATCTCCGCGCCCTCGTCGCGCGCACCCTCGACGAATCCGTGCACCTTGTCGCGGTGCGAGGCCGAGATCAGCGAGCCCATCTGGGTCTCGCTCTCGAGCGGATCGCCGACCTTGACGCGCTGCGCGAGCTCGGTCACCTGCGCGACGACGTCGTCGTAGATCGACTGCTCGACGAGGAGGCGCGAGCGCGCCTCGCAGGACTGGCCGGCCGCCGCGTAGATCGCCCACACACTCGCCGGAACGGCGTCCGCGAGGTCGGCGTCGGCAAAGAGCAGGTTCGGGCTCTTGCCGCCGAGCTCGAGCGTGACGCGCTTGATCGGGTCGGAGCAGAGGCGCATGATCTCGCCACCCGTCCTGGTCGAGCCGGTGAACGCGACCTTGTCGACGCCGGCATGCTTCACGAGATAGGCGCCGGTGGTCGGGCCGTCACCAGGGACGATGTTGATCACGCCCGCAGGGAACCCCACCTCGGCCGCAAGCTCTGCGATGCGCAGCACGCTGAGTGGCGTCTGAGGATCGGGCTTCAGCACGACCGAGCAGCCGGCGGCGAGCGCAGGAGCGAGCTTCCACGTCGACATCAGCAGCGGGTAGTTCCAGGGCACGATCTGCGCCGCGACGCCGACCGGCTCCTTCTGCGAGTAGAAGAGCAGCGAGCCGCCGATCGGATTGGAGCGCCCGGCGATCGTCGCGATCGCCGACGCGTAGAAGCGGAAGTACTCGGCTGCGCCTGCGATCTCGGCCTTGACCGACGAGATCGCCTTCCCGACGTTGCGCGACTCGAGCTCGGCGAGCTCCTTGCGGTTCGCCGTGACCGCATCGGCGAGCGCATGCAGCAGGCGCGAACGCTCGGTGCCGGGCGTCTTGCCCCACGCACCGTCGAGCGCGGTCCGCGCGGCGGCGACCGCGCGGTCGACGTCGGCCTCGCCGCCCATCGCGGCGCGGGCAAGCAGCTCGCCCGTGGCGGGCTCAGAGAGGTCGCGAACCTCCCCGGAGTCCGGCTCGACGACCTCGCCGTCGATGAAGAGCCCGTGCTCGGTCGCGACCGCCATGCCGGTGACTCTAGCTCGGACGCGTACCCCGGTATGTGGTTCAGGACGACGTTCCGGCACACCCCGGTACGTGGTTCAGGACACCGTTGCGAGCAGGTCGCCGATCCGGACGTGTTCGGTCAGCAGCTGGGTGAAGCGGGCTGGGTCGCCGCCGACGTAGGCCCGGCAGAGATCGCGGCCGGCCGAGTAGGTGACGACGTACGGCGCGCCAGGTCGGGTCGGTGGCGAAGCTGACGCTGTGCTTCGCCTGCTCGGGCGGGACGAGGCTCCACCGCTCGATGTAGGCCTGAGCCTCGTCGTGCGAGGCTGCGTGCTGATGGATCATCAGCGCCGCGTCGAGGCCGACCGTCCGGAGCGGCTCGAGCGCCTTCGAGACTCGCTCGCCGAGCTCCGGGTTGACCTCGATGCCGTGCCTGCGCAGGACGTCGTAGGCAGCCGCGCGCGTCTCCTCGGAGAGGAAGTCGCCGCCGGTCTCCGCGATCCCTTCGCTGAGCACGGCCTGCGGCGTCGGCACGAGCTGCATCGACTCTTCGATCGCGCCGCGGTCGCGGGCGAGCAGCTGCTCCTTCACCGCGTGCTCGGTGTGGTGGCCGGGATACACCTCGTGCGCCGCGAGATGAATCAGGTCGATGCCGGTCGTCGGCACGTCGACGTTCATCACGACCCGGCTGCGCAGATCGCCGAGGTAGTAGTTGAACGCCCACCACGGCTCGTCGGTGACCGGATCGATCGTGAGCGCCTCGCCTTCGGGCAGCTCGACGAACGCGAGTGTCTGCGTCGCGCAGGATCGGCAACAGGTCGTTCAGCACCGGCACGGCGAGTGCGCCGTCGACCAGGTGCCGCGTGCGCCACGCCTGCCGCCGCTCGTAGAGCGAGCCGTCGCCGGGCAGGAGCTCGTCGAGCTCGGCGTGCACCGCCTCGTAGACGTCCTGGTCGACGAGCTCGGGACGCACGCCGTAACACCCCTCGACCTCGTCCGCGTAGGAGATGTCGTCGCCCGCGAGGACATGCGCATAGGTGGCGCAGCCCTTCACCTGGTCGAAGAGCCACCCGTCGGGCAGCTCGGCGAGGAGCGCGTCACCGTCGGCCGCGAGCTGCGCCGCGTCGACCTTGCCCTCCGCCTCGACCTGCTCCTGGAGCTCGGCCGGCCCGTAGTAGGAGTCGACGAGCCCGTCGACGTGCCGGCCGAGCCTCAGCCCGAGCTGCAGATACCGCTCTGCGTGTGTCATGTGCTCCTCTCGAAAAGTGCCGCCTGTCCCTGTCCGACGCCGACGCACATCGTCGCCACGCCGAGTTTCGCCTCGCGCCGCCGCAGCTCGTGCAGCAGCGTGACGACGAGTCGCGCGCCGCTCATGCCGAGCGGATGCCCGAGCGCGATCGCGCCGCCGTTGACGTTCACCTTCTCCTCGTCGAGGCCGAGCTCGCGCACGACCGCCAGCGACTGGGACGCGAACGCCTCGTTCAGCTCCAGCAGGTCGACATCCGCGACGGAGAGCCCCGTGCGCTCGAGCAGCCTGCCGCACCGCCGGCACCGGCCCGATGCCCATCACGCGCGGGTCGACACCGGCGACCGCCGACCCGCGGAAGCGGCCGAGCGGCTCGACCCCGAGCTCGCGCGCCTTCTCCTCGGACGCGATCACGAGCGCGGCCGCGCCGTCGTTCAGCCCCGACGAGTTGCCGGCGGTCACGGTGCCGCCCTGGCGAAACGCGGGACGCAGGGAGGCGAGCTTCTCCGCCGAGGTGTCGGGGCGCGGATGCTCGTCGCGCGTCACGTCGCCGACCGCGACGAGCTCGTCGTCGAACCGGCCGGCCTCGGCCGCGGCAGCCCAGCGCTGCTGCGAGCGCAGCGCGAACGCGTCCTGATCCGCTCGCGACACCGTCCAGCGCTCGGCGACGTTCTCGCCCGTCTCGCCCATCGTCTCCAGCGGGAACCGCTCCTCCAGCCGCGGGTTCGGGAACCGCCAGCCGAGCGTCGTGTCGTAGAGCGTCCGGTCGCCGCGCGGGAACGCGGCGTCGGGCTTCGCCGTCACGAGCGGTGCGCGCGACATCGATTCGACGCCGCCTGCGACGAAGAGATCGCCGTCGCCGGCGATCACCGCGTGGCACGCGCCGACGACGGCCGCGAGCCCGGAGGCGCAGAGCCGGTTGACGGTCACGCCTCCCACGGACTCGGGCAGGTCCGCGAGCAGCAGCGCCATGCGCGCGACGTTGCGGTTGTCCTCGCCCGCCTGGTTCGCACAGCCGAGCCACACGTCCTCGATCTGCTCGGGCGGGACACCTGCGCGGTCGACGGCCGCCCGGATCGCGAGCGCAGCGAGATCGTCCGGCCGCGTGCCCGCGAGCCCACCGCCGTAGCGGCCGACCGGGGTCCGGACGGCCGAGAATCACCGCCGTGCTCATCCGCCGACGAACTCGGGCTCGCGGCCGAGCAACTCCGCCACCGCGCGCCGGCCGCGCTCGCCCATGTCGAGCGTCAGGTCGTTGACGTACATCGCGACGAACTCGTCGGCTGTCGCCTCGTCGATGCCGCGGCCGAACCCCGTTGCGTAGGCCATCGCCTCGTCACGGTTCGCCAGGCCTGCGTCGATCGCCTCGCGCAGCACCTCCGACACGTCGTCGATCCGCTCGAGATCGCGCCGGGCGGCAACGAGACCGAGGGGCAGCGGCAACCCTGTCTCGTCCTGCCACCAGACGCCGAGGTCGAGCAGCTTCTCGAGCCCGGACTCGGCGTAGGTCAGCTGGCCCTCGTGGATGACCAGCCCCGCGTCGGCGCGGCCGGAGACGACCTCGTCGAGCACGGCGTCGAACGGGAGGTCGCGCGTCCGCAGGCCTTCGCCGAGCACGAGCTTGAGCACGCGTGTCGCGGTCGTGAGCGGGCCGGGCGTCGCGATCTCGAGCTCGCGCAGCTCGTCGAGCGAGAAGTGCTCGCGTGCGACGACGATCGGGCCGTAGCCCTCGCCGAACGACGCGCCGTGCGGCAACAGCACGTACGTGTCGGTCACCTCGGGGTACGCGCCCGCCGACAGCGCGGTCACCTCGAGGCGCCCCTCGAGCGCCCAGTCGTTCAGCGTCTGGATGTCCGAGACGACCGGCTTCAGGTCGAGCCCGCGCTTGTCGACGCGCTCCGCCTCGAGCGCCCAGACCATGAAGGCGTCGTCGGGATCGGCGCTGTGCCCCACCTGGATCATCCGGCGCCACGTTACCCTGGCTGTATGAGCAAGGCCGCGCTGTCCGAGTCGATCCAGGACTACCTGAAGAGCGTCTACAAGCTGCAATCGCTCGACGGCCGCGTGACGATCGGCGCGCTTGCGAGGGACCAGTCCGTCTCGCCCGCCTCGGCCTCGGCGATGGTGAAGAAGCTGGCGGCGCTCGGCCTGCTCGAGCACGAGAAGTACCGCGGCGCCCAGCTGACGAGCGCGGGCGAGCGGGTCGCGGTCGAGGTGATCCGGCACCACCGCCTGCTCGAGCTCTACCTCGCCGAGACGCTCGGCGTCCACGTCGACGACGTCCACGACGAGGCCGACCGGCTCGAGCACGTGATCTCGGAAGAGCTCGAAGCGCGGATCGACAAGGCACTTGGTTTCCCGACGCACGATCCGCACGGCGATCCGATCCCGGACGCAAACCTGCGCTGGCCCCCTGAGCCGTAGAGGCTCCGGGATGGTGACGCTAGAATCCCGCCTCGTGGGGATCAGGGAGGCAATCGGTGGAGCGTTCTCGTTCCTGAAGATCCGTTCCAGCGCCGAGGATCGCATCGCGCAGTACGTGATCCGCGAGCACCATCGTGGCCGGCCGCTCTCCGAGATCCTCGAGGATCACTACGTCACGAACCGCTGCTCGCCCGAGCAGATCGCGCGCATCCTCGAGCGCAACGACGTCATCCACTCAATCGGCGACGACATCATCGCGTCGGCGCGCCCCGCGGTCTAGCGCGCCAGCTCCACCACGCGCGCCGCGACCGCGAGGTCCCACGCAGCGAGCCCGCTCGACTTGAAGACGATCACGTCGCCGTCGGCGACCCGGCCCGGTGCGCCCGCGACGACGTCCTGCAGCTCGCGCACGGTGTCCCACGCGACGACGCCGCGCGCTTCCGGCTCGATCAGGTCTCCGGCCTCTTCACGCGCCTGCTCGAGCGAGTCGACGTAGATCGCAGCGGCACGCGCGAGCACCGCGTCGTCGAGCTCGCGTGCGTCGGGATCGTTGGCACCGACCGCGATGACAAGCGCTCCGTCGCGCAACCACTCGCCCTGAAGCACGGGCGTCGAGGAAGTCGTCGCGGTGATGACGACGTCGCACGCAGCCGCGGCCTGCACCGCGGGCGCGGGCTCGCAGCCGTGCTCGCGGCAGAACGCCAAGCGCGAGTCGGCATCGCGGCAGTACACGAGCACGCGCTCGACCGACGGGAGCTGCGCGCGCAGCGCGTCGACGTGCGACGCCGCCTGGCGCCCACAGCCGATCACGCCCAGCGAGGCCGCCCCGCGGCGGGCGAGGTGCTTGGCCGCGACCGCGGATGCGGCCGCGGTCCGCAGCTGCCCGAGCGTGTCGGCTTCGAGCACCGCGACGATCTCCGGCTCGTCGATCGTCAGCAGGACGACGAGGAACGGCGTGCCTCCGGGCGTCCACGCGAATGTCTTCAGACCCGCCAACCCGAGCCCGCGGTCGACGCACGGCATGACCGCGAACTGCCCGTCGGGGATCGGCAGGCGCACCCGAGGCGGGTTGTCGACCTCCCCGCGGGCGAGCCGCTGAAACGACTCCTCGACCGCTTGAGCCGCCGCCGCGGGTGTCAGCAGGCGCGCGACGTCGGCCTCTGTGAGGTACGCCGGCATCAGCCCGATCTCGTGATGAAGGTCATCTCGCCGCTCGTCTCGAGGATGCCCCACTCGATCTCGTCGAGCGAGCCGATCCCGTTCTTGCGGGCGGCCTCCAGCACCTCCTCCTCGCGGATGCGCTCACGCTTGGTGTTCCGCTCGAAGCACTTGCCGTCCTGGACGATCACGATCGGCTCGCCCTCGAGCACGAGGCCCGCTTTCTTCGGACTGCGGTAGCCGATCCACGAGACGGTCGTCTGCATGATCGCGATCGTGCCCGCGGCGAGCATCAACCCGGTGAACGAGTAGTCGCTCTGCGTGACGCCCTGCTGGATCAGGTCGCCGAGCACGATCAGCAGGATCAGGTCGAACGGCTCGAGGCTCGAGAGCTCGCGGCGTCCGACAACGCGCGTGATGAACAGGAGGAAGCAGTACATCAACGCTGCGCGGATCACGACATCCATCGGGCTCTCCTACTCAGGGGAAGACGGTCAGGGTGCGGTGGATGGACAGCAGGAGGCGCTCGCCGTCCTGCAGTTGCACGTCGGCGGAACGGCGTCCGACGTTCGTCGGGTTCGTCTGGAACTGCATGTAGAGCTCGAACCGCTCGCCCATCGGGACGTGCCCCAGCGTCAGCGAGAGCGAGCCGTTGCGACTCGCCTCGCCGACCGGCGACGGCTCGATCGTGTTGATCGTCTGGCCCTCGAGCCAGCCCTGGCTGAGGACGAGCGTCGCCTGCTTCAGATCCTGGTTCGCGCGGATCGTGAAGCGCGCCTCCCAGAGGAGCCCGCCGCGGACGCGCGTCGGCGCATAGATCTTCAGGTCGGCCTCAGGGCTCGAAGCCTTCGCAGTGGAAGGCCGCTGCCCGAAGGCGTTGAACAGCCCGGCGAGCACGAACAACGCCAGCAGGGAGAAGAGGCCGCGCCGCACCCAGATGTGCCAGCCGCGGCCCTGCAGATCGCGGTAACGGCCGAGCTTGATCCCGTCGGGGGCGTCTGCCACCAGCCCTCGGTTCACCGCCGGCGGCGTGTTCCCTCTCAGGGCACACGAAGGCGAAGATCGGGGCCACCGCGTCGGCGCAGAGGAGTCTCAGAGCGGGTGTGTCAACCGCACTCGCTCGAACTCCTCCTTCTGCTCTGCGAGCACCTCGGCGAGATCGTCTCGGCCGACGATGTCGGCAAGCGTGTCGGTGACGACGATCAACGCCGTCTCGATCAGGTGACCGATGTGCAAGACCTGCTCGGCGCGCACGTCGGCGTCCGGATGAGGCCCATAATCGAACGCCCGGCGGGGCACCGAGACCGATACGGCGACCGACGCACGCCGGTGCTGTGCGGCCTGTGAGAAGTGGTCGTACAACCATGCGCCAGACGTCGTGACGTCGCCGGCCGGCGTGAGTCCCGCCTCCTTCATGCGCTTGCGCCCCGACCCCTGTTTGTCCGCGATCACGGCACGCGCCGCTTTGGGCCGTATGTACTCACCTGCGAGCCACTTGCGAGCCGTCTTGTCTTCGCACGACACGGCTCGCAGCAGGTACATCGCGTCGTGGACCGCGCGCACGTTCGACGCCGCTTCCAGGGCGAACCCGCCGCGCAGCGCATGAACCAGGAGTCGGCACTCCGAGAGACACCTGCCGGAGAGCTCCCAGATCCCCGACCAGCGCGTCTCCCCGCCGAGCGCAAAGTCGACTTGGCTCGCGATGTTCGCGTGCCCGGCAATCAGCCGCTGTACGGCGGCTTCGTAGGCGTTGATGTGCGCATCGATGTGCGGCTGCAGTTCGCGGTCGCGCTTGCGGAACTCATCGACCGCCAGGTCGCGGAGAGCCTGTACCTCGATCGGGAGATCGCGCAGTGCAACCGGCGGCTCGAGATCGGTGGCATCGCCCACTCGCACGAACGGTACGAACGCGACCTGACGGTGCGCAGCTCACGACCCGCTCGCATCATGGTGAAGTAACCGCCTTCCGGCGGTCCTCAACGGCGTTGCGATGCGCCCGGCACGATTCGATCGTGCGACCCCCAGCTCCGCAGGCTGGTGCTCTATCCCGCTGAGCTACGGGCGCTAGCGGCCAGGACTGTAGCCCAAACTCGACCGTCTGTCCCGGGAGGCCGAAACGGCGCTCCGTGGCAGCCGCGATGTCAGCACGTTCGCTGAGATCGCAGCGGCTCGTGAGCTCACAGCCGCGATCGCATGCTCGGGAAGAAGGAGCGCGACGAGCGAGGCCCGCTCCGGGGGCCTCCGAGCCGTGCGGGTGGCGCAGCGGCTCAGCGTGCTGACGGTCGCCGAGGCACCTGACGGCGATCAATCGGATGAGGGCTCGTGCGCGATGCGTCGCCGATGGCCGCGCCTGGCGCCAGTCTGCTGTCGAGCGGAACTCGCCGAGCCCAGGCGTCTGGCACTGACGCCCATGCTGCCGCCCTCCTGCGAGCTGACGACAGGCGTTGGCCGTGGCGTAGCCGCGGGCGTAGTTGGCGGACGGGCTGTGGAGACATCCGCATGCAGCGGCCAGAACGGCTAGCGCGACGAGCACATCAGCAGCGATGAAGAAGCTTCTTCATGCCGCTGGTTCCTCGTCGCGCTGGCCAGTCTCGGTCGTTCGCGATGGCTGCAAGCCCGGGACGGTACGCCGGCGTTCAACCGGCGCAGGCGCCTGAGCGCTCAACTCCGGGACCCGAGGTACGGCAGCCTGCGACTCAGGCGCCATGACGACGAACAGCGTCGCCGCTGGGGTCGTCTGCGCGACTCCAGAACGCGGTGCGACGGGCCAAGGTCACGCACTGCTGGCACCGACCCGGACTGGACGTCATCCAGACCGGCGACGCTCGGCGAGACAGTCCAGGCGGGAGCTGGTCTCGACCGGCCGCGCGCAGCCCGTCGCGCAGCGAGTCGCTCGCGTACCCGCACGGCCCGGAGAGCCTCGCGCACGGGAGCATCTCGTCGCACGAGTTGGCGACCCAAGCTCGGAGCGCTGACGTCGCGGCTCAGGGCGAGATCGCGCAGCACGTCGTCCAGGCTTACGCGGCCGAGCGCGTCGCTGAGCGGGATCGCGGCTGTCGACGAGCGTCCTGCGGTGCGCCCGGCACGATTCGAACGTGCGACCCCCAGCTCCGCAAGCTGGTGCTCTATCCCCTGAGCTACGGCGCGCGGTCAAGGGCAGTGTAGGCGCCGTCGTGCTCGACCGGCCTGCACGGCCGCCTGCTCACGCTGGATTAGCGCAGCCGGGCGGTCGCAGCGCCGACGCGCAGCTCCGCGTCGGCGGGCACCTCGACGCGCACGTAGGCAAGCGCGAGGCCGGGGACGGCGCTCGTGACGCGGCCGACCTCCTTCTCGCCGAAGACGACCGGCGTCTCGGGCTCCGGCGCCGCGCCGCTCACCTCGAGCACGCGCAGTCGGCGGTTGACCTTGCCGCGGTAGTGCTGGCGTGCGATCGGCTCCTGTCCCGGATAGCAGCCCTTGGAGAACGAGATCGCGCGCTCCTCGAGGCCCGCCTCGGCCGGCAGAACCCGGTCGTCGAGCTCGCGTCCGAAGCGCGGCGTCGCAGCCGCGATCCGCAGCGGCTCGAGCTCGTCCTCGGGCGCTGCGTCGAGCGAGGCGTCGAGCACCTCGACGGCGGGCCGGCCGTAGTCGCGGTTCGGGATCCCGGCGGCCTCGCCGAAGACGATCGTCGAGGTGTGCTCCTCGGCGGCGATCTCGCACTTGGCCGCGAAGCGCATTCGCGTGAGCCGGGACAGCAGCGGCTCGCCCAGCTCGGGCTCGGTCAGGAGCAGGACGTCGTCCGGCCCGCGCCGCCAGACGAGCACGGGCGCGATCACGCGCGCTTTCGGCGTCAGGAGCAGCGCGTCGACCGAGCCGTCCTCCGGGACGTCGTTCGAGAGCATCCGGTTCAGGTAGTCGACCGCGTCCGGCCCCTCGACACGAACGTAGGCGCGCGGTCGCCGCGCAGCGGCGGGCGTAACGATTGGCATCGCTGCCTAGACTAGACAGCGTGTTCAGGTCGAAAGCGGAACGGAAGGTGCGCGACGCGGGCTACGACCCCGCTCGGCTGCCGCCGGGCCAGTACCTGACCGAGAAGTGGCCGGTGCTGCACGCCGGCTCCGCCGCGCGCTACCCCGACCTCGCCACGTGGACGCTGCGTGTCTTCGGCGAGGTCGAGGAGGAGCTCGAGCTGACGTGGGAGCAGCTGAACGCGCTGCCGCGCACGGAGAACACGCAGGACATCCATTGCGTGACGCGCTGGTCGCGCTTCGATGCGCAGTTCTCGGGCGTCCACTGGCGCGAGCTCGCGAGGCTCGTGCAGCCGAAGCCGACCGCCCGCTTCGCAATCGCCCATGCCGAGGCGGGCTTCACCGCGAATGTCCCGCTCTCGTACCTCGAGGACGACCAGGCGCTGCTCGTCACCCACGCCGACGGGGAGCCGTTGACGCCCGACCACGGATACCCGCTGCGTCTCGTCGTCCCCGGCAAGTACTTCTGGAAGAGCGCCAAGTGGCTGCGCGGGATCGAGCTCTCGTGCCGTCGACAAGCCGGGCTTCTGGGAGCGTTACGGCTACCACAACGACGCCGACCCCTGGGCCGAGCAGCGCTACGGCTTTTAGAACACGGGGGAAACCATGTTTCCCCCCGCGAGCCCCCTTGCGTGACGATCACTCGATGGAGGGATCGGGCGGCCCGCCGCGCCGTCGATAACTCAGTCAAGTACCACCCTCCCCCATCCCCTTAGAGAAGCCACCGCAAGGTGGCTTCTCTAGTTCTCGGGGTCGGTCGCCTCCCACATCAGTCCGACGATGTGCGGCAGCCCGGCGACGTCGCTGGCCACGGTCATCCACTCGACCGTGATGCCGCTCGGGAGCGAGGTGCGGCCCGTCGCGGACAGCTCCGCGAGCACGGTCTCGATCGCTGCACGGCCGGCGGCGGTCGGGTTGTGGTCGCCGACCTGCGAGCCGAGCAACTCCTCGCGCGTGGTGCCGAGGATCTTGCACGCGTAGCGATTGACGGCGATGTACCGCCGCTCCTCGTTCCACACCAGGATCCCGAGCTGCGCGTGCTCCGCGGCGTCGCCGAGCAACGTCTGCTGGAAGAGCGTATGGGCGCGCGCCTTCATCGACTCGTCCATACAGCTGACGAAGTTACAGCGGTGGTTCGAGAAAGAGAAGGGGGCGGCCTTGCGGCCGCCCCTCGGGTCCTGCCTGAGCCCGAAGGCTCGACTACATCATCCCGCCCATGTCCGGCATGCCGCCGCCCATCGGGGCGCCGGCCTTCTCGGGCGCCTCGGCGACGATCGCCTCGGTGGTGAGGATGTTCTTCGCGATCGACGCGGCGTTCTGCAGCGCCGAGCGGGTGACCATCGTCGGGTCGGTGATGCCGGCCTTGACCAGGTCGGTGACCTCGCCGGTGTCGACGTTCAGACCCTCGCCCGGCTTCGCCAAGCGCACCTGCTGCACGACGACGGAGCCCTCGAGGCCCGCGTTGGTCGCCAGCTGGCGGAGGGGCTCCTCGAGCGACTTGATGATGATCTGCGCACCGGTGCGCTCGTCACCCTCGAGGTCGCCGAGCACCTTGTCCTTGACGGAGTCCGACGCGTTGAGCAGTGCAACGCCGCCACCCGGGACGACGCCCTCCTCGAGCGCGGCGCGGGCGGCCTGCAGCGCGTCCTCGACGCGATGCTTGGTCTCCTTCATCTCCGTCTCGGTGGCTGCGCCGACCTTGACGACGGCGACACCGCCGGACAGCTTCGCGAGGCGCTCCTGGAGCTTCTCGCGATCGAAGTCGGAGTCGGTGTTCTCGATCTCGGACTTGATCTGCTTGATCCGGCCCTTGATGCCCTCGCTCTCGCCGGCGCCGTCGATGATCGTCGTCGTGTCCTTCGTGACGACGACGCGGCGTGCGCTGCCGAGCTGCGAGGTCTTCGTGTTCTCGAGCTTGAGGCCCATCTCCTCGGTGATCACCTCGGCGCCCGTGAGGATCGCGATGTCCTCGAGCATGCGCTTGCGGCGGTCGCCGAAGCCCGGCGCCTTGACGGCGACGGCCTGGAAGGTGCCGCGCAGCTTGTTGACGACGATCGTCGCGAGCGACTCGCCCTCGACGTCCTCCGCCACGATCAGCAGCGGGCGGCCGGCCTGGATGACCTGCTCGAGCACCGGCAGCACGTCCTTGACAGCACCGATCTTCTGGTTCGCGACCAGGATGTACGGGTTGTCGAGCACCGCCTCCATGCGCTCGGCGTCGGTCACCATGTACGGCGACAGATAGCCCTTGTCGAACTGCATGCCCTCCGTGAACTCGAGCTCGAGGCCGAAGGTCTGGCCCTCCTCGACGTTCACGACGCCGTCCTTGCCGACCTTCTCGATCGCCTCGGACAGGACCTCGCCGATCTCGGTCGAGCGCGAGGAGACGGTCGCGACGCGCGCGATGTCCTCCTTGCCGGAGATCTCGGTCGACTGCGACTTCAGGTTCTCGACGACGGCCTCGACGGCGTTCTCGATGCCGCGCTTGAGCCCCATCGGGTTCGCGCCGGCCGAGACGTTCTTCAGGCCCTCGCGAACGATCGCCTGGGCGAGCACGGTCGCGGTGGTGGTGCCGTCGCCCGCGACGTCGTTCGTCGCGGTCGCGACCTCGCGCACCAGCTGGGCGCCCTGGTTCTCGAACACGTCCTCGACCTCGATCTCACGAGCGATCGTGACACCGTCGTTCGTGATCGTCGGCGCGCCGAACTTCTTGTCGAGGACGACGTAGCGACCCTTCGGGCCGAGCGTCACCTTGACGGCGTCGGCGAGGATGTCCACGCCGCGCTGCAGGGAACGCCGCGCGTCCTCGCTGAACTTGAGCTCCTTGTGAGCCATATTCTCGAATCTCCTCTTCTCTTCCTTAGACCGCTGCGCGGTCGCCGACGACCTTCGCCAGGACGTCCGACTCGCGGAGGATCAGAACCTCGTCGGCGCCGAGCTTGATCTCGGTGCCGCCGTACTTGCTGAAGATGATCTCGTCGCCCTCTTCGAGGTCCATGGGCACGTGCTCCCCGTCCTCGTCGCGGGCGCCGGGGCCGACGGCCAGGACGCGGCCGCGCTGCGGCTTCTCCTTCGCCGTGTCCGGCAGGACGATCCCGCTGACCGTGGTCTCCTCTTCCTCGAGGACCTCGACGATCAGGCGGTCGCCAAGCGGCTGTAGATTCATGTGGTCAACCTCCGAGCTTGTGACATGCTTGTGCTTGCCGCTGGCACTCTAGCGAGAGGAGTGCCAGCAGCGCAAGACAACCGCCAGGATCTCAGTCGATGACACTCAGATCGGGGCCGAATGCAGCGTGAATTCTCGGCCGGCGGCGTGCTCGTCCGGCGACTCCAGGGGCGGTGGATGGTGGCCGCGATCCGGCCCGGCGGCAAGCCGGACGGCGTCTGGGCGCTCCCCAAGGGCCGGATCGACCCCGGCGAGCGCGGCGAGGCGACCGCCCTCCGGGAGGTGTCGGAGGAGACCGGCGCCCACGGCCGCTCGCTCGGCAAGCTCGGAGACGTCCGCTACTGGTTCAACTGGGAGGGCGAGCGGATCTTCAAGGTCGTCTCGTTCTTCCTCGTCCGCTACTCCGGCGGCCGGCTCGGCGACATCCCGCCCGCGTTCCGCCACGAGGTGGCCGAGGCGCGGTGGCTGCCGCTCGAGGATGCGCCGCGCCTCCTGGCCTACGGGGGCGAGCGCGAGATGGCGCGCAAGGCGTTGGCTCGACTCGCGGAGGAGGACGTATAGTCCGCGGTCGGTGCCCGCGTACGCGCTGAACTTCTACTCGCCGATCGTCGAGGCGCAACTCAAGTCGAGTCGCAAGTCGGCGACGATCCGCCTCGGCGACAAGTCCCGGAAGTATCAGAAAGGGATGATCGTCTCCGTGCTCGTCGGCGCACGCTACAGCCCACGGCAGCACGTGTTCGACGCCGTGATCGACAAGGTCGAGGTGAAGACGATCGGCGAGCTCTCTCCCAACGAGATCGAGCACGACAACCCGGAGATCCGGCACACCGATGAGCTCTGTCGCTGGCTCGGGCAGCTCTACAACCGGGAGATCAGCCGAGAGCGACACGGTCACGATGATCCGCTTCTCGGCGATCAAGCCCAGCTACGGCTTCTAGGGGTGATTGCTGCGGGGGTCCCAGAGAGGGACCGCCGCCGTCGCCTGGTACGCCATCCCGTGCGGGTAGCTGATCAGCTCGATGTCGGTCCCGAACGGCGTCTGCACGTAGTTGATCGTCTGACCGGCCGCCGGCCCGGCGGTCACGGCGAACGGGCCGAAGCGCGTGTGCGCTCCCTTGCTCTGCACGTACTCGACGGCCTTGTCGATGCCGCGGACGTAGAAGGCGACGTGGTGGCCGCCCCAGTCCGAGTTCTTCCTGAACGTCCGGTCCTGGTCGGGCGCCTGGTACTGGAACAGCTCGACGCCGGGGCCGTTCCCGGTGCGGATCATCCTGATCTCGTCGACGACCGCCCGCGGATCGACGTCGACGAGCTGGTGCATGAAGTCGCCGGTCGGGTCCGCGAAGGGGCCGAACGTGAGCGGATTCGCGCCGCCGAGCACGTCGGCGAACCACGCTGACGCGGTTGCGACGTCCGGCACCGTGATGCCGATGTGGTCGATGCCGAGCAGGCCCGGAACGGACGTCACCTCGGGGGAGGTGCCGTTCAGCTTCGGCGACCAGAGCGGCTTGACGCTCGGCACCTCGTACGCCATCCCGTGTGGGTAGCTGATCAACTCGATGTACGTCCCGAACGGCGTCTTGAAGTAGTTGATCGACTGGCCTGCCGCCGGGCCTGCCGTGAGCGAGAACGGCCCGAAGAACCGCTCGACGCCTTTGGCCTCCATGTAGGCGATCGCCGCGTCGATGTCGGTGACGTAGAAGGCGATGTGGTGCCCGGACCAGTCCGAGTTGCGCGGGTGGCTGTGGCGCTGATCCGGCGCCTCGTACTGGAAGAGCTCGATGTTCGCGCTGTGGCCGACGCGTAGGACCGTGATCTGGTCGATCACCGAGCGCGGGTCGACGCCGAGCAGGTCCTCCATCAGCGTTCCCTGAGGGTCGGCGATGGGCCCGAACGAGAGCGGCGCACGCGCGCCCAGCACGTCCTTGAACCAGGCAACGGCTTCGGCGATGTCCGGAACCGTGAGGCCGACGTGGTCGATACCGACGAGCCCGAGCTCGCCCTTGACGCCGGCACGGACGGCGCGCGCCCCGGCGAGCGGGAAGATCGTCGCGCCCGCGACCGCGGTCGCGCTCCGCTTCAGGAAATCCTTGCGATCACTGCGAAAGTCGGTCACGACACCCTCCTGCTCGACTCCGGCAACGTTGCGAGCCTCTCATGCCGAACCGCGGTTGTCGACGCGCTCGTGACGGCGTAGAACTCCACCGGTGCCGGGACGCGTCATGATCGCGGTCGCACTCGCCGTGGGGGCCACGGCATGCGGCGGGCAAGGGCCTCGCTCCGCCGAGTCGCTGCGCACCTGCGTCCGCGACCGCCTGCCGCCCGGGGCGGTCGACCGCGTCGCCGCGAGCACGGTCGAGGGCGTGACCACGATCACCTACTACCACCGAGGCAGCGAGACGACGGTGTCGGTCTTCTCGTCGGACGACGACGCGAAGCAGGCCGAGCTGGCGGAGGCACGGCTCGGGGATGCCCATGACCGCCGCGTCGGCAACGTGCTCTACAGCGGAGGCGGCGCCGCGGAGGAAGCAGTGGCGGCGTGCCTCGAGTGAGCTACGGCAGCCAGCCGCCGTAGGGCATCGGCCTCGGCGCCCGAAAGCGGGCGTACGCCTCGGTCGCGTCGGTGGTGTCCTGCTCGACGCCGGCGCCGTGGCGGAGCGCGACGGCGTCGACGGTGTAGCCGCCCCACCCGGGCGTGTCCTGATGCTCACGCGCGCCGACTGCGACGACGACGCACGGCTCGTCGCCGGCCCCGACGATGATGTGGTTCGTCCCGGGCGGGCAGTGCACGAAGTCCCATTGCCGCAGCGGCCGTTCCTCGCCCTCGACGAGCAGCAGTCCCTGGCCGGAGACGACGAGGAAGTCCTCCTGGTCTGCTTCCCAGTGGTACATCCCGATCGGCTCGCCGCGCCCCAGTACGAAGAGCGTGATCCCGACCTGCGGAAAGGTTGTCGGGCCTTCGAACGGAAGCGACTTGCCTCGCTCCGGGCGGTCGCGCCAGTGCGCCTCCTGGGCGTTCAGGACGAACCAGCCGTCACCGCCGGGGACGAGCCCGGCCTCGGTGCGCTCGAGCGGTGCCTCGGGAACCACGCGGCGATGATAGGCGCTGCGGCTGCGCGATAGGGTCGAGCGATGAGCGAGTCCCGCCGTGAAGGCACCGGCGTGTTCGACGCGGCCTACGGTCGCTTCGCCGACGAGCTGTACGCAGAGATCCGCCGCGAGGCGTTCGGGGAGGACATCGGCCAGACGTCGTGGGTGACGGCCGACGAGCAGCGGCGCTTTTGCGAGTGGCTCGAGCTCGACTCGTCCTCGGAGGTGCTCGAGGTTGCGAGCGGCTCCGGCGGTCCGGCCCTCTTCACCGTCGAGACGACGGGATGCGCGCTGGTCGGCGTCGACCTCCACGAAGCCGGCGTGGCGGCCG
Organism: uncultured Actinomycetes bacterium; assembly: GCA_963698925.1. GTDB lineage: Bacteria > Actinomycetota > Thermoleophilia > Gaiellales > Gaiellaceae > PALSA-600. The sequence goes on from CAVOSR010000003.1 coordinate 16,588, forward strand.
CAAACACCGCCGCGGCCGAACGCGGGCTCGCCGACCGCGCGCGCTTTCAGGTCGTCGACGCGCGCAAGCCGCTGCCGTTCGACGGCGAGTCGTTCGACGCGATCAGCTGCATCGACTCCGTCAATCACCTCTTCGACCGCGCGGCGGTCCTCGCGGACTGGCTGCGCGTCCTGCGCCCGGGGGGACGCCTGCTCTTCACGAACGCGGTGACGCTGACGGGGCTCGTCCGGCGGGAGGAGCTGTTGGCGCGGAGCAGCTCGATGGGCGACTTCGTGTTCACGCCCGGCGGTCTCGATGCGCGTCTTGTCTACGAGGCAGGCTTCGTCGAACTACGAGTCGAGGACGTCTCGGAGAACGCTGCCCACGTCGCCGCGACCTGGCGGGCGGCCCGCGAACGGCATCGAGACGAGCTCGACCGGATCGAGGGCAGGGAGGCCAACGCCGCGATGCAGGAGATGCTTCGCGCAACGGCGCTGCTCGCCGCCGAACGCCGCGTCTCACGCTTCGCCTACGTCGCGCGCCGACCCTAGCCGTCGCCCACTGCTGTTAGCCTCGTCCTGGGACAAGCCCGCCAACGCGACACCGCGACGTCCATGGCAGACCGCCCACTGCCCAAACGATCAAAGGAGGTCAGATGGCCGACGTGTCCGCCCGCACGCCCATCTTCTCGCGCGGCAGCACGGTGCTCGACTACTGGCTCGTCCATGCCGAAGGCCTGACGATCCAGCCGCTCGGCGTGCGGGTCGAAGAGGTCGTCGTCTCGGCCCCGGTCGGTCACGCCGAGTCGCTCGTCGTCCGCTCGCGCGTGACGCGCCGCCGCAAGACGATCCCCGCCGACGCGATCGCCGCGGTCGCGCCGTCCGTCGGCGAGCTGCTGCTCGATGCACCCGCGCCGAAGCCGAAGCGCGAGTTTCCACGGCCGTCGCCCGAGCGCATCGCCGCCGCGCGCGCGCTCGCCGCGGGCTCAGCGCGCCGAACACAGGCCGGCACCAGCTCGGCTGTTGCCTGGACGAAGCCGCGCGCCGCGCACGCAGGCGCGGCGACCGCGCACTACGCGCGTGTGGCCGTGGCCGGGGCGACCGCGGGCGTGGCAGCAGGTTTGGCGTGGCTCGGGCCGCGGTGCGTCGAGTTCGCACGGATGACGGTTCTCGGCGGCGTGCTCGTCACGCGAGGCGCGGTACGCGCGGCGCGCGAAGTCGGAGGCGCGGCGACGAAGGGCGTAGACCGCGGGCGGGCCTCGCTCGAGGCGCATCGAGCACGACAGCGTCCTCCCTCGGACGACTGAGTGCTCTTCGAGGCCGACTCGCACGAGGCGCCGAGCGGCGGAGCGTGGGACGAGCAACGCGTCCGCGCCGGGATTCGGAGCATCGTCGAGGATGCGGAAGCGGTGTTCGACGACGGCTGGCCCGACCATCCGCAGGACGGCGAGGCCGACCGGTTGCGGACCGTCTACATGGGCGGAGCCGGCGTCGTCGACGCGTTCCGCCGCCTCGCCACAGCCGGCGTCGTCGACGTGCGGCACGACTACCGTTCCTACCTCGAGCGCTCTGCCGAGGCCGCGCCCGACTTCCCGGACGACGGCGCGGAGCGCAGCCTGTGGATGGGCGAGGCCGGTGTCCGGCTCGTCCTCCAGCGCCTGGCACCTTCGCCGGGGAACCTCGAGCGACTCGCGGAGCTGATCGCGGCGAACGCGCAGGCCGAGCAGCTGGAGCTGATGTGGGGAAGCCCGGGCACGATCCTCGCCGGCCGCGAGCTCGGGCTCGACGTGAGCGAGAGCGTCGACTGGCTGCGCGCGCAACGCGCACCGGACGGCCTCTGGCTGCAGGATCTCTACGGCCATCAGGGGCGGCAGATCGGGCCGGCGCACGGCTTCGCCGGCTGCGCACTCGCGCTCGGCGACGGGCTGGGCGTCTCGGAGGTGTTGCGCCGGTATGCGATCGCCGAGGACGGTCTGGTCAACTGGCCCCCGGTCGCCGACGAGCCGTTCCGCCATGGACGCACGCAGCTGATCCGGACGCAGTGGTGCCACGGCGCGCCGGGCGTCGTCTCGACCGTCGGGCGGTGGCTCGACGAGGATCTCGCGCTCGGCGGCGGCGAGCTCACGTGGCGCGCCGGGCCGCTGCGCAAGGGGCCGGGGCTCTGCCACGGCACCGCAGGCAACGGCTACGCGCTCCTCGTGCTGTTCGAGCTGACCGGGGACGAGGAGTGGCTGGCGCGCGCGCGCGCGTTCGCGATGCACGCGCTCGCCCAGGTCGAGCACGCTCGTGCCGAGCACGGTCGCGGCCGCTACACGCTGTGGACGGGCGATCCCGGCGCGGCGCTCTACCTCGCGGACTGCCTCGACGGGACGCCGAGGCTGCCGCTTCCCTGAGACGCCGATGAGTTCCCCGCGGCACTGTCGTCCTAGGTGCACATCCCCCGACGAGCAGGAGGCTCGAGATGTCCAAGGTGCAGTCCAAGTTGAACATCGCTCAGGTCGGCCGTGTGTGCGTCAGCGTCGCCGACACCGACCGTGCGATCGAGTTCTACGTCGACACGCTCGGCTTCGAGAAGGTCGTCGACGTCCCGATGGGCGAAGGCATGCGCTGGGTCGAGGTGTCGGTGGCCGGCGCCCCGACGACGATCGCGCTGGCGCCCCCGCCGCAGGGCAAGCCGGCCGGCGGCAGCGACACCGGCATCTGCCTCGACACGTCCGATGTCGACGCAGATCACGCAGCGCTGAAGGCCGCGGGCGTCGACGTCGACGACGAGGTCAGCCGCTGGGGCGGCCCGGTGCCGCCGATGTTCTGGCTGCGCGATCCCGACGGCAACTCGCTGATCGTCGTCCAGCCAGAGTCGTAGTCGCCCGTCCAGCTCGACCAGTTCGGTGCCTGGCACCTCGGTGCCAGGCACCCGCCGTTCGGGCTCTTGCGCGCAGTTTCGCGAACGTGCCACGTTACGCTGCCCGCTACGAGAGCCGAGGAGACCCATGACGGACTACGTGGTCAAGCCGCTCGATGCGGCACCTGGGACGCATTCGCGCGGCTCGTCGAGCGGCACAACGGTGCGTGATGCGCCAGAGCTGTGCCCTTCCATGCCTAGCTGATCGAGCACTCCCGCACTCGACGGCTCTAGTTGACCGGCCAGACGATCCGGGTTTCCGGCACCGGGTCGTGCTTCTCGTAGATCTCGATCGGCTCTCCCTGCTCCGTGTACCCGTCGCGCCGCAGCTGGTCGTAGAACTCCTGGAAGACGCCGGGCAGTTCGTCGTAGGGGCCGACGTAGAGGTGAACCGCCGCCCGCTGCGCGGGTCGGGTCACCAGGTCGAAGCCTTCAGGCGGCTCGACCGCACCCGGCTCGACCTCGACGCCGGGCGCGATGTTCAGCTGCCCGTCGGCGGTCGTCGACGAGATGCACACGTGCACGCCGTGGGGCACGGTGTCGGCCCAGTTCTGCACCCTCCCCATCAGCTCCGGCATCACGCTCGGAACCTCCGAGAACGCCACGGTCCGCTTGATCACGGCATAGGTCCCCTCGGGGACGTCTTGGATCTCGTAGTCCATCTCACTCCTCCTTTGGCCGGAGCGGCCACACGAGACGTGTGACGTGCTCGGATGGATCGTTCACTTCCTCGGGGCTCGTCTCGTAGTGCTCGCGCGGCTCGCCGCGCGGGCGGATCCCGTCCGCCTGTAGCGACTCCCAGAGCAGCCGCCATTCATCGCAGAGGCCCATGAAGTCGCCGACGTAGGTGTGCACGACGGCGCGGCCGGCCGGGCACACGACGAGCTCGATCGGTGCGGGAGGCTCGACCGTTCCGCGTACCGGCCAGCCGACCCGCAGATCGACCACGCCGTCGTCGTCGGCCGGACAGATCGCCACCGGCGCCCCCGGGACCCGGTCGTGCGCGAACGCCCACTTCCCCGTCTCGCCGATCAGCTCCGGGATCGGCAGCTCGCCGAGGCGCGCCGGCCGGTGGATCGCCGCGAGCACGAGTTCCGGCACGTCCTGGACTCGGTAGACGAGGCTGCGCGTAGGCACCAGCTCCTCCTCGCCTCGCAGCAGCCGGTCGAGCTCGTCGATCATCCGCTCGGTCACGACCGCACGCCCTTCCAGCCGTGCGCGCTGGACGGCGAGCCGCTCGCGCAGAACCGCGTCGTCGCCGCCCAGCACCTCGGCGATCTCGTCGAGCGGCAACTCGAAGGCGCGGAGACGGCGAATCGCAACCGCGTCGCGCGCCTGCTCGATCGAATACCAGCGATAGCCGGTGAAGTCGTCGACGTGCGCGGGCCGGAGCAGGCCCAGCTCGTCATAGTGGCGAAGGGCCTTCGCCGTCAGCCCGACGAGCTGCGCGAAGCGCCCGATCGAGAGCAGCTCCTCGTTCGCGATCCTCACGCAGGGAAGCATGAAGCTTCCCCCCACAGGAAGGTCAAGGGCTCAGTCCTCGTCGAGCACAGAGCCGTCGGCGATCAGGTCGGGGGCCCGGCACCGCGGTGCCGGGCACCAGGTCGCCGCTCACCGACGTAATCGCGCCGCCCGTCGGTCGGTGTGTTGCCGTCGATCGCGTCAGGCGCGATAAGGAACTCGATGTCCAGCGCGCAGTTGTACGACACCATCGGAGCCACGTACACCGTGACGCGGTGTACCGAGCCGCGGATCGCCGCGCAGCTCTGGGCCGCGCTGGGCGATGCGGCAACCGTGCTCAATGTCGGGGCCGGCACCGGCTCCTATGAACCCTCGGACCGTGAGGTCACCGCGCTGGAGCCGTCGGCGGTGATGCGTGCGCAGCGCCCCGCAGGCGCGGCGCCGTGCGTGGCCGCCACCGCGGAGAGCCTTCCGTTCGAGGACCACTCCTTCGACGCCGCGATGGCCTTTGCCACCGTTCATCACTGGCAGGACCCGATCGCCGGCCTGCGCGAGATGCAGCGCGTCGCTCGCCGCGTGGTGGTGTTCACCTGCGACACCAATGACCGGAGCTGGCGTCGCCGGTTCTGGCTCACTCGTGACTACCTCCCCGAGGTCGCTGCTTCCCGTGTCGGCCTGGCGACCGAGCTGGCCCAGGCGATCGGAGCCCGGATGGAGCCGGTGCTCATTCCGTGGGACTGCGCGGACGGCTTCTTCGAGGCCTACTGGCGCCGGCCCGAGGCGTACCTGGACGAGAACGTCCGTCGCGGAATGTCGGTGTGGGCCGCCGTCGGGCCGGACGTCGAGCAGAGGGCAGTGCACAGCCTCCGCGGCGACCTCGCATCGGGTCGCTGGGCCGAACGCAACCGCGACCTGCTCGAGCTCGAGGCGGCAGAGCTTGGCCTTCGCCTGCTGATCGCCTGAACCGCGCCGGCGAGGGGTGCTCAGGTTCGACGCCTGCGGGGTTTGACCGTCTTGGTGACGACCCAACGGTGCTTGCCGATCTTGCGGTCGCGGGCGAAGCCCAGCGTTTCGTACGTCGAGAGGGCACCGTTGAAGAGGAAGCCGGCAGGAACCGAGTCTGCGTCCTCCGGGTAGCCCTCGACCCGTCCGCCGCCGAGCGCGCCGATGAGCTCGAGCGCCCCCTCGAGCGCCGCGGTCGCGACACCCTGGCGTCGATGCCCTTTGCCGACGAAGTTGCACGCAATCCGCCAGTCTGGCGCGTTCGTGACGCCTTTCTCGTAGGCGGCCCGGCTCTTGATCTTCGGCACTTCGGCGGGAGAGCCGAACTGGCACCAGCCCACGCAGTCGTTCCCGTCGAACACGAGCGCTGCATGGGCGGTGCCTGCCCGTACGCGCTCGAGCTTCCGCTTGCGGTTCAGTTCCCTCGTGGTTTCCTTGCCGACCCCTTCGGGGTGGAAGCCCATGCACCAGCATCCGCCAAAGACGCCGTTGTTGGACTCAACCAGCGCGGCGAACGCGTCCCACGTCGACTCATCGAGAGCCCTGACCGTGTACGTCGATTCCCCCATGGAGCCCGAGCCTAGCCGGGTCGGGAACTCCCTCGTACTCACAGGCAAAGTGGCCTGCGCGAGCGTCCGGGAATGACGTCCGAGCATCACCCGTTGTTCGGGGAGAGGGAAGGAGCGATGCCATGTGCGACGGCGCTATTCCGGTGCACGGTGTGAGCGAACTCGTGCTGGAGGTCGTCGACCTCGCGGCGGCCGAGAGGTTCTACGCCGGCGCGTTTGGCTTCCCGGTGGTCGAGCGGTCGGAGGGACGGATCTGGCTCATGGCCGGAGCGCAGACGCGAATCGGTCTCTGGCGACCGCAACTCGGAATCGCGAGCGGACGCGGCGGTCTCCACGTTCACTACGCGATGCACATCGACGACCAGGATTTCGATCCTGCGGTAACGCGGCTGCGGGAACATGGCTACGACCCCGAGATCGTCTCGTTCGACGACGACGATCGCGGCAGGTCGTTGTACGTGACCGATCCCGATGGCAACGTCGTCGAGTGCTGGACCTGGGAGGTGAAAGGCCACCTCGCCGGTCAGCCGGCCCGCGACTCTCGCTGACGCGAGTGCTGAGGTCGGCGTGCGTCAGCCGCGGTGTTGCAGCCGGCGCCGGTAGGCGTCGAGCTCGTGGCGCGGCACGAGACCGGGCCGAATGCCGCAAGCCACGGTTCGAAGTTCGCCTTCCCGGATCAGGGCGCGGATGTCCTCCTCGCTGCAGCGAAGCTCGACTGCAAGGTCTCGAACTGTCAGGCGATCCGGGTCGTGCATGGAAGAAGTATCGCTGCTGGAATCACCCTCGGCAGGGCGGCGTTCCGGAATGACGCCTGCGTCAGCCGGGCCGAATCTGCTGCCGTGTCGTGGATCACTCGTTCATCGTTCGGGCAGCGCCTGTTGACCGGAGCTGCTTCTCGTACATCACCCAGCCGAGGGCCGGCGTCATCCCGGCCCGCTCGTACAGGCGAAACGCTCCGGTGTCGCTCTCCGCATCGACTCCGAGGCCGACGCTGCGCTCGCCACACTCCCAAAGTCTGCGGAACGCGTCCGCGAGGAGCCGCGCGCCGATGCCTTGCTTGCGCCACGGGCGACGCGTGAAGAGGATCTGGACAAAGCCGCCGCCGTAGGTGTCCGCAGTGCAGATTGCTCCGCCGACGATGTCGTCCCCTGCTGTGAGGAGTGACCACAGGGTCGGCTCGAACCGATCGCCCGAGAGGTGGATCCTCGACCAGGATTCGAAATCGCGCGGCGTGTACTCCCAGTGATCCGCGAACGCCTCCTGCTGCGCGCTGTGGAACGCGAGCGCGTCGCGCTCCGGGTCGAACGCGACGACACGTAGACCATCGGACCAGGTCGGTACCGGCGGCGGTGCCGCGAGCTCGATGCGCATCTCGCGGAAGACGCGCACTGCGTGATAGCCGATCGATTCGAGCAGGCTGCAGGCAGCGGCGTCCGACTCGTAGACGCCGTTCTGGATCCTGTGCGCGCCGCCGGCCGCCGCATCCCGCTCGAACCCGTCCGCGAGCAGCCTCCCGAGCCCGCGCCCGTGCGCAGCAGGATGCACGTAGCCCTCGGCACGCCATAGCTCGCCTCGGTCGCGGACGGTGCCGTAACCGACGACGCGGTCGCCGAGGCGAACGACACGCGTGTTCTGCTCGAGGTCGAGGCTCGACCACTCGTCCTCGAGGTCCTCCTGCGAGAACGAGGTCGAGGCCTTCGGGTAGAGCGACGCCTCGAGTGCAGCGACGAGCTCCGCTACAGCGGCGGCATCCGCTCGGACGGCTGGAACGACGGCGAAGCCCTCCATGGCGTTCGCACGGTACGTCATGTGCGCAACCTCCTCCCGGGGCGAGCGGGCGACGGATGAGCGTACGCGTGGCATGCGCCGGCGTCGTCTCGCCGAACGCAGCCGTCTAGCGGTTCTGCAGGGTGTCGAGCCCGACCGCAAGTGCGATCGCGAGCCGGCGGTCGAGCTTCCGCTCGGGATCGCCCGTCAGGTCCAGGACGTACTGGTCGCGCAGGTTGAACTTGCGATTCAGGTGACCGATCACCTCACCGCCGATGAGGATGTCGAAGTTGTAGGGAATCGGGATCAGGCCGCCGATGTCCGGCACGAAGTCGATCGCGCGGCGGAGGATTCCCACCGTCTGCGAGCGCTCGTGCGCGATCGCGATCTCCACTTCGTCCGGCGTCGCGAGGCGCCACGTCGAGCGGACGAGCGACTTGCCGAAGATGTGGCTGAGGATGCCGATGTGGCCGTCCTGCGCATCGTTGACGTCGTAGCGCGAGCCGCCCGTATCCAGCCACGAACGCCCCTGGATGTGGAAGAGCTCCTGCGACTCGGTCTCGTCCACGAAGAAGCGGATGTTCTCCTTGACCGCCATCCGCTTCTGCCGGACGAAGGCGACAGGCGGTCCCGCCGGTTGCTGGTCCTCCCCCAGCGGCGTGATCCGGAAGAGGTTGACCATCGGACGGACGAGCTGGTCGACCAGGTAGCGGTCGTGCTCGAACGGTCCCAACGACTACTTGCCCGCCTTCCGGATGCGCATCCCGAGCAGCTCGGGCGCCCGCAGCGGAGCGCTGCACTCCTCGCATTCGACCGCAAAGGTCGACGAGAACGGGGCCGAGCAGGCAGGGCAGCGGCGGAGGATCGTCCCCCCACAGGCGCAGGTCTCCGGAACCTCGGCCTCGGAGTCCTCGAACCACCGCACGGCGCCCCCGCAGGAGAGGCAGAACGCCGACCAGTGGCCGAGGACGTTCCGGCGCTCCTCGCGGAGCCAGTCGGCCGCCTTGCCCACCCGGTCAGACTACCGGCACGGTTACCATTCCCTGGCTTTTCACCGTCGACCCGAGGAGTGCAGTGGCGATCGCACGCGTGGCCGAGCCGACCGGCTCGTTGCAGGATGTGAAGGAGCAGGGTCTCGACCGCGAGGACCTGGTCGGGATCTACCGCAACATGCTCGTCACCCGCGGCGTCGAGGAGCGCGGGCACATCCTCTACCGCCAGGGGAAGATCCCCGGCTCGTTCTACACCGGGCGCGGCAACGAGGCGTCCGCCGTCGGCGTCGCGACCGCGATGGGCCCCGACGACGTCGGCACCCCGCTGCACCGCGACATGGGCGTCCACATCACGCGTGGCGTCGAGCCGTGGCGGATCTTCGCGCAGTACATGGGCCGCCAGGACGGCCCCACGCACGGACGTGACGGCAACGTGCACATGGCCGACGAGCGCCTCGGGCTGCTCGCCATGGTCAGCCATCTGCCCGCGATGCTGCCCGTCTCGGTCGGCTGCGCGCTCGCCTTCCGCATCCGCGAGGAGAAGCGCGTCGCGGTCGCCTGGTCGGGCGAAGGCGCGATGGCGCGCGGCGACGCGCACGAGGGCATGAACTTCGCCGGCGTGCGCAAGCTGCCCGTGGTCTTCATCTGCGACAACAACCAGTGGGCGTACTCGACGCCGACGCACCTCGGCTACGCGGTCGACCACCTCGCCGACCGTGCGCAGGCCTACGGCTTCGACGGCGTCGTCGTCGACGGCACCGACGTGCTCGCGGTCTACCGCGAGGCAAAGCGCGCGATCGAGAAGGCGCGCAACGGCGGCGGGCCGACCCTGATCGAGTGCCAGACGCTGCGCATGGAGGGCCATGCGGTCCACGACGACGCGTTCTACGTCCCGAAGGAGCTGTTCGAGCGCTGGGCCGAGCGCGACCCGATCGAGCGCTACCGCACGTGGCTGCGCGAGCAGGTCGACCTGACCGACGAGGACGAGGACGAGATTGCGGCGTTCGTCAAGAAGCTGCTGAACGACTCGCTGCAGCGCGCGGAGCAGTCGCCGCAGCCCGACCCGGCGACCCTGCTCGAGGGCGTGTATGCAACGCCCGAAGACCTCGACACTCCTCACCACAAGTAATGGCTGAAAAGACGTATCTCCAGGCAATCTCGGACGGCCTGCGCGGCGAGATGCGCCGCGACAAGCGCGTATTCGTGCTCGGCGAGGACGTCGGCGTCTACGGCGGCGCGTTCAAGGTGACACTCGGCTTCCAGGAGGAGTTCGGTGCGTGGCGCGTCATCGACACGCCGCTCTCCGAAACCGCGATCGTCGCCGGCGCGACCGGCGCCGCGATCATGGGCATGCGCCCGGTCGCCGAGATGCAGTTCGCCGACTTCGTCTCGTGCGCGTGGGATCACCTGGTCACGATCGCCGCCAAGCAGCGCTGGCGCGCCGGCACGCCTGTGCCGATCGTGCTGCGGCTGCCCTCCGGCGGCGGCTTCTCCGGCGGCCCGTTTCATTCACAAAACCCCGAGTCGTCGTTCGCGCACATCCCGGGGCTGAAGTGCGTCTGCCCGGCGACGCCGGAGGATGCGAAGGGGCTGATGGTCGCTGCGATCGAGGATCCGAACCCGGTGCTGTTCTTCGAGCACAAGCACCTGTACCGGCGGATCAAGTCGGAGGTGCCGGACGAGCGCTACGTGACGCCGATCGGCAAGGCACGCATCCACCAGGAGGGCGACGACCTCACGCTCGTCACCTGGGGCGCCATGGTCTACACGGCCGAGGAGGCGGCGAAGCAGTTGCCCGACACGTCCGTCGAGATCATCGACCTGCGCACGATCATGCCGTGGGACAAGCAAGCCGTCCTCGACTCGGTGCGGAAGACGTCGAAGGTGCTCGTGCTGCACGAGGACACCCGCACCGGCGGCTTCGGCGGGGAGATCGCCGCGACGATCGCGGAGGAATGCTTCGAAGACCTGGACGCGCCGGTCAAGCGGATCGCCGCGCCCGACACCCCCGTGCCCTTCTCGCCGGTGCTCGAGAAGGCATTCATCCCCCAGGTCGACGACGTCGTCCGTGGACTCAAGGAGCTGTCGGAGTACTAATGTCGAGCACAGGAACAGCAGTCGACGTCGTGATGCCGCAGATGGGCGTCTCCGTCTCGGAGGGCACCATCACCAAGTGGAACAAGCAGGTGGGGGACACGATCGAGGCGGACGAGACGCTGCTCGAGATCTCCACCGACAAGGTCGACACCGAGGTGCCGTCGCCCGGCTCGGGCGTCGTCAGCGAGATCCTCGTGCAGGAGGGTGAGACGGTCGCGGTCGGCACGCTACTGGCACGGATCGGCGGCGAGGCGGGAGCCTCCGCGCCGGCCGCGCCTGCGCCCGAGCCTGCCACCCAGCCTGCCGCGGAGGCCGCGAACGCGCCGGCCAGCGAAGGCGCAGGTGCCGCGCAGGACGCCCAGCCGCTCGCGCCGCCGACCGAGAGCGTCGCTGCTCCGTCGGGCGCCGAGAACGGCAAGTCGTTCGTCTCGCCGGTGGTGGCGCGCATCGCCGCTGAGCACGGGATCGACCCGTCGCAGGTGCCCGGCACCGGCTCGGGCGGCCGGGTGACGAAGAAGGACATCCAGGCGTTCATCGACGGCGGCGGTCAGACCGCCGCGGCGCCCGCTCCAGCGGCCCCGGCTCCCGCTGCGCCGCAGACCCCCGCCCCATCCGCCACGCCTGCACCGCCCGCGCCCGCGCAGGTCACGCAGGCGCCCGCGGCCGCCGGCGAGCCGGCCCTCGGCGAGGCGTTCGAGCCGATGTCGGCGATGCGCCGCGGGATCGCCGACCACATGCGCAAGTCGCTCGACACCTCCGCGCACGTCACCAGCGCGATCGAGGTCGACATGTCGAAGGTCGTCGCGATCCGCAACAAGCTGAAGAAGGAGTACGCGAGCGCGTACGGCGTCAACCCGACCTACCTCGCGTTCATCGCGCGCGCGACCACCGAGACGCTGCGCGAGTACCCATGGGTGAACGGCGAGCTTCGCGGCGACAAGATCGTCACGAAGAGCTTCGTCAACCTCGGCTTCGCGGTCGAGCTCGCCGACGGCAAGGGGCTGATCGTGCCGGTCGTCAAGAACGCCGAGACGCTGAACCTGCTCGGCATGGCGAAGGCGATCGCCGACATCGCGAAGCGCGCCCGCGACAAGCAGCTGACGCCCGACGACGTCACCGGCGGCTCGTTCACGATCACGAACCCCGGGGGCTACGGGACGTTCCACGGCACGCCGGTGATCAGCCAGCCGCAGGCGGGGATCCTCGGCACCTACGCGATCGTCAAGCGGCCGTGGGTGATCGAGGACGAGAACGGCGCCGATGCAATCGCGATCCGCTCGATCATGAACCTGACCCTGACGTACGACCACCGTCTCGTCGACGGCGCCTACGCCGGCCGGTTCCTGCGCGACCTGCGCGAGCGCCTGCAGGCCTGGGGCGAGAGCGACTACTACGCGTCCTCGTCACCGGCTGCTCGCGTCGCCTCGACCTATCCGCGGCCCGGAGCCTGAGCGGTACCCTTGAGCCCGTGAGCCGCCCGGCCCACCTGCTCAATCTCGGGGTCGTCGACTACGAGACGGCGCTCGACCTGCAGCACTCCCTCGCCGCCGAGGTGGCGAGCGGCGAGCGGCCCGACACGGTGCTGCTGCTCGAGCACCCGCCGACGATCACGCTCGGCCGGCGCACGGAGCAGGGAGAGGTGCACGTCCCCGACGGCGCCGACGTCGCGATCGTCGAGGTCGACCGCGGCGGCAAGTCGACCTACCACGCGCCGGGCCAGCTCGTCTGCTACCCGATCTTCGATCTCGCGCGCCACGGCCAGGACGTGCAGCGGTTCTGCCGCGACCTCGAGGAGGCGCTGATCCGCACGATGGGGGCGTTCGGCGTCGAGGCGACCCGCATCGACGGGCTGACCGGCGTCTGGCTCGAGTCCCCGCCGCGGAAGATCGCCTCGATCGGCATCCACCTGACGCGCTGGATCTCGACGCACGGCTACGCGCTCAACGTCGACCTCGATCCCGCGCCGTTCACCGAGTGGATCACGGCCTGCGGGCTCGACGGCTATGCCTTCACGTCGATGGCCCGTGAGCTCGGGCGCCCGCTGGCGGTCGACGACGTGCGACCGGCGGCCGCGCAGGCACTCGCCGACGTCTTCGAGCTGGCGTTCGCCGAGCAGTCGGCGCCGCAGCTCGCGGCGTAGACACCGACCTGAACTAGGGCGCCGGCGGGCGCGACCACTTCGGCCGAGGACGTTCTGCGCGCGTCATCCCGTCGAGGCGGTCGAGCAGGCTCACCGGGTCGTCGGCGACCGCGATCGCCGCGAGGTCGCTTTCGCGCACGAACCCTTCCTCGGTCGCATGGCGTGCGAGCGCGATCAACGGCCGCCAGTAGCCCTCGACGTCGAGTAGCCCCACCGGTTTCGCGTGCAGGCCGAGCTGCGACCACGTCAGCTGCTCCATCAGCTCGTCGAGCGTGCCGAAGCCGCCCGGGAGCGCGACGAACGCATCCGAGAGCTGCTCCATCAGCGCCTTGCGCTCGTGCAGCGAGCCGACGACGTGCAGCTCGGAGAGCCTGTCGTGGGCGAGCTCACGGTCGACGAGCTCCTGCGGGATCACGCCGACGACCTCACCGCCGGCCGCAAGCGCTGCGTCGGCAACGGCGCCCATCAACCCCACCCGGCCGCCGCCGTAGACGACACCGAGCCCGCGGCCCGCCGCCGCGGCGCCGAACGCACGAGCCGCCTCCGCGTACGCGGGCATCCGTCCGCTCGAGGCACCACAGAAGACACAGACCCGGCGCACGGCGCGAGGGTACCCACAGGCTCTACCGTGGCGGGATGCCACGGCCCTTCAGCTCCGCGACCGGCGCGCCGCCGGAGCGCCCCGAGGATCCAGCGGTCCGGCGCGCGAACCTGCGCCGCGTCGCCGCCCTCTTCAACCCCTACCGCGTCCGCCTGGGGACCGTCCTCGGCCTGATCGTCTTCTCGGCGGCGCTCGGCGTCGTGCCGGCGTTCCTGCTCCGCGACCTGCTGCAGGCGATCCAGGAGGAGGACACGCGGCAGCTCTCGCTCGACGCAGCCGGGATGATCGTGATCTCGATCGTCACGGGCGCACTCGGCGTCTGGCAGACGCTGCTTTCGAACCAGGTCGGCCAGCGCGTCATGCACGACCTGCGCACGGCGGTCTTCCGGCACCTGCAGCGCCTTTCGCTCGCGTTCTTCACCCGCACCCGCACCGGCGAGGTGCAGTCGCGCATCTCGAACGACATCGGCGGTGTGCAGAACGTCGTCACCAGCACAGCGACCTCGATCGTCTCGAACGTGACGACGGTGATCGCGACGATGATCGGCATGGTCGCGCTCAGCTGGCAGCTCTCGCTGTTCGCGTTCGCGCTGATCCCGCTCTTCGTGCTGCTGACCCGGCGCGTCGGCGCAGAGCGCCGCAAGATCGCGACCTCCGCGCAGGAGACGCTTGCCGACATCTCGAGCCTCGTGCAGGAGTCGTTGTCGGTCTCGGGGATCCTGCTCGGAAAGACGATGGGGCGGACGCACGAGCTCGCCGACCGCTTCGAGTCCGAGTCCCAGCTGCTCTCGGATCTCGAGATCCGCCAGCGCATGGCCGGGCGCTGGATGATGGCCTCCATCCAGACGACCTTCGCGGTCATGCCCGCCGCGATCTACTGGTTCGGCGGCCTCGCGCTCGCCCACGGCTCGCACGCCGTCACCGTGCCGACGCTCGTCGCGTTCACGACGCTGCAGACACGCCTCTTCTTCCCGGTCGGCTCGCTGCTCGGCGTCAGCCTCGAGGTGCAGACCTCGCTGGCGCTCTTCGACCGCATCTTCGAGTACCTCGATCACACCGTCGACATCGAGGAGCGCGAGCACCCCGTCGAGCTCGTCGAGGCCGGCGACGTCGTCTTCGACGGCGTCTCGTTCCGCTACGGGGAAGAACGCTGGACGCTGCACGACGTCACGTTCCGCGTGCCCGCCGGCACGAAGACCGCGCTCGTCGGCGAGACGGGCTCCGGCAAGACGACCCTCGGGTACCTGGCCGCCCGGCTCTACGACGTCGACGAAGGCAGCGTCACGATCGACGGCGTCGACGTCCGCGACCTCTCCTTCGACGCGCTCTCGCGCACCGTCGGCGTCGTCTCGCAGGAGACGTACCTCTTCCACGCGAGCGTGCGGGAGAACCTGCGCTTCGCGAAGCCGGACGCGACCGACGCCGAGGTCGAGGAGGCGGCCGAGGCGGCCCGCATCCATCACCTGATCTCCTCGTTGCCCGACGGTTACGACACGGTCGTCGGCGAGCGCGGCTACCGCTTCTCGGGCGGCGAGAAGCAGCGGATCGCGATCGCCCGCACGATCCTGCGCAACCCGCCGATCCTCGTGCTCGACGAGGCGACGAGCTCGCTCGACACCGAGACCGAGCGCCAGGTGCAGGCGGCACTCGACCGGCTGGCCGAAGGACGGACGACGATCGCCATCGCCCACCGTCTCTCGACCGTGCACGACGCCGACCAGATCCTCGTGCTCGACGGTGGCCGGATCGTCGAGCGGGGCACCCACGACGAGCTCGTGGCGCTCGGCGGCCGCTACGCGGAGCTGGTCGACCGGACACCGGCCCTCCCCCTCTAGACTCCACGCGATGGAGACCTCACTCCCCGTCGCCGAGCGCCCGCGCCGCCCCGAGTGGATGAAGGTGCGCGCCCCGTCGCAGAACGGGAGCTACTTCGACGTCAAGAAGCTGCTGCACGGCCAGCGTCTGAACACGATCTGCGAGGAGGCCCGCTGCCCGAACATCGCCGAGTGCTGGGGGCGGGGCACCGCCACCTTCCAGATCCTCGGCGAGACGTGCACCCGCGCCTGCCGCTACTGCTACGTCAACTCGGGCAAGCCGAACGAGCCCGTCGACCCGCTCGAGCCGCTGCGCCTCGCGCACGCCGCCGCGCAGATGAATCTGAAGCACGTCGTCGTGACCTCGGTCGACCGCGACGACGTCCCCGACAAGGGCGCGGGCCACTACGCCGCGACGATCCGCGCAGTCAAGGCGAAGCTGCCGGAGTCGAAGATCGAGGTGCTGACGCCCGATTTCCTGGGCGTCGAGGAGGAGGCGCTGCAGACCGTGATCGGCGCGCGCCCCGACGTGTTCAACCACAACATCGAGACGGTCCGCCGCTTGCACCGCCGCATGCGCGGCGCGAAGGCGAGCTACGACGGCGCCCTGCAGCTGCTGAAGCGCGCGAAGGAGATCGCCGCCTACGCCGATCCCTTTTACCCCTTGCTGACGAAGAGCGGGATCATCGTCGGACTCGGCGAGACGAACGACGAGGTCGTCGAGACGATGCGCGACCTGCGCGCGCACGGCGTCGACGTCGTCACGATCGGCCAGTACCTGCAGCCGAGCCAGAAGCACGCGACGATCGACCGCTGGGTGCATCCCGACGAGTTCCGGTGGTTCCGCGAGCAGGGCGAGGCGATCGGCTTCGGCTCGGTCTTCTCAGGCCCGCTCGTGCGCTCGAGCTATCGCGCGGACGAGCAGCGCCACGCGGCCGAGACCGGCCGCGGCGCCGTCGCGTACTAGAACGCCGAAGGGCCGCCCTCACGGGCGGCCCTTCGGCCGGCACTGCTCTGTGCCTTACGGCAGCGTCAGCTGCCAGGCGCTGAGACCGTGCGTGGCGGCATAGAGCTTCCGTCCGCTCGGTGCGATCGTCAGGCCCGCGACCTCGACGCGCGGCAGGCCGTCACCGGCGACCTCCCAGTCCGTCGAGCCGTTCGGCAGCAACATCACGCCGAAGTCGTTCGACACGTAGAGATCGCCGTTCGTGTCGGCGACGACGTCGGTAGCCGGGATGTCCGGGTACGCCGTCGCGCCGGTGCCGTCGAGCGACGTGAACGTCGCGGTCGCCGTCGCCGGGTTGAAGACCACGCTGAACACGTGACCCGGCTGGGCCGGCGTGTTGGCGTTGAACCCGGAGTAGGTGATCCACGCGTGGTTCGCGTTCGTCGGGTCGAAGTAGATGCCGCTGATGAAGCGGCCTGGTGTCGTCGGCTGGTCGATCCGCGAGTACGTGACCGACCCTGCTGCCGCGTTGGCGTTCTTCGAGACGAAGATCCGCCCGACGCCGGTCGCCGCCCACAACGTGCCGGTGTCGCTCGCCGCCCGCTCGATCGCGACGACGTTGGAGCCTGCGCGGGTGCCGTACGCGGCACTCGTCAGGTTGGTTGCCCCGGCCGGCCCGATCGGCTCGAAGTCGCCGCAGCTCGTGTCGGCGGACGACGTCGTGAACTCGGAGCAGTGGGCCTCCAGGAAGGCGGGGTCGCCGCCCCAGTCCTGGGTGCGCCAGACGCTCTGCGAGCCCT
The DNA here is from genome assembly GCA_963698925.1 of uncultured Actinomycetes bacterium. Classification (GTDB taxonomy): domain Bacteria; phylum Actinomycetota; class Thermoleophilia; order Gaiellales; family Gaiellaceae; genus PALSA-600. Next base: position 33,657 of record CAVOSR010000003.1, read on the forward strand.
GGAAGATCGAGCCTGCGCTCGCCGCATTCGGGTCGGCGATCACCGGCGGATAGAACTGCGCGCTTTCCGGGCTCGAGACGATGTCGCCCGTGATCACGACCCACTTGGAGGGGTCGCCACCGCGGAAGTTCGCGTCGTTCGCCTGGCCCGTGAAGGTGTTGAAGCGCAGGTTGGAGTCGGCGGCGTTGAAGCCGGACTGGCCGCCGTCGCCCCAGATCGTCTGATTCCACGCCTGGTCACCCGAGACGCCGACCCAGGTGCCGTTGTCCTGTGTGCCGCCCTGCAGGCTGCGCGGGTCCCTCGGGTCGACCGAGAGGCTCTGGAACTGCAGCGTCGGCAGGCCCGCGTTCAGGTTGTCGAACGACGTCGGGACGCGCGACAGGAGCTGCTTGCAGTCGGCGAGGTCGACAGCATTCAGCCCACGCGAGTCGCACTGGGCGGAGATGTCGGCGTAGTCGCCGCTCGACCGCATGAGGCCGCCGTCGGAGCCGAAGAACACGATGTTCGGGTTCGTCGGCGAGATGGCAATCGCATGCTGGTCGGGATGCATCCCGTCCTGGCTGCCGGACGGGGCGGCATCACGGGTGAGGTCGCTGAAGTTCGCGCCACCGTCGGTCGAGTAGATGAACGCCCGGCCGTTCGTCCGCTTGCCGGTGTCGCCACCGAGCACGGGGACTCCCGCGTTGTCGTAGTCGTAGCTCCCGCCCAGGTAGACCGCGTCGGGCTGGCCCGGCGGCGAGTAGACGACGTTGTCGTACCAGCACTGCTGGCCGCAATAGCCGGCGCTCTGGATCGTCGTCAGGTTGGTGAACACCGGCGCCGCGGCGGTCGCGTCGTCGGTGCGGTACAGACGTGCAGTGAAGGTGCCGTTGTCGCCGGCGCCGACGTACATGCGCGTCTTGCCGTTCGGCAGGGTCGTGACGGCGAGCGAGTCACGCTCGATGAACGCCGCGTTGGCCGGGTTGACGGGCGCGAAGATCTGCGCCCAGGTCGTCCCGCCGTCCGTCGAACGGTAGATCCCCTGCCCGTACTGGCCCGCGTAGACGATGTTGTGGTTCGTCGGGTCGAGCACGACGTTGGTCGCGCCGCGCAGCGGGAACGGCAGGGTGGTGCCGTTCAGGTACGTGAAGGTCTGACCTCCGTCGGTGCTCTTGTAGACACCGCGGCCCGGCAGCGGCGCGGGAGCGCCCGTGACACCGGCCGAGAGCACGGAGCTGATCCCGCGCAGGCCGCTCATCGAGCCGACGTAGAGCACCTGCGGGTTGGTCGGGTCGACGACGACGCTGTTGATCGAGCGATCCTTGAAGGCATCGCCCGTGTAGGCGCCCGAGATCGCCGTCGTGGTGATCGCGGGCAGGTGCGTCCACGTGTCGCCGCCGTCGGTCGACTTGAAGAGGCCGAGGCCTGCTTCGTTGTCGACGGCCGCGTTGGGCTCGCCGGTGCCGGCGTAGAGCGTGCCGGTCGCCGCGTCGTAGGTGAGCGTGCCGATCGCGTTCGACGGCAGGCCCTCGGAGACCCACGTCCACTTGGGGTTGTTGTGCAGCGCCTTGTCGGCGCGCCAGACGCCGCCGCCGGCGGCTGCGAGCCACAACCGGCAATTGCCCTGGTTGCAGTTGGGGTCGATCGCGAGCCCGGTCACGCGCCCGGAGGTCTGGTAGGTGTTGCCGGAGAAGTTGAGGATGCTCGGCTGCGTGGAGTAGCTCGGCCCCGCGAGCGTCCAGGTGCCGGCCTTGTTCTTGTTCTTGCCGTGGCCGCGGCCCTTGGCCGACGTCCACGAGGCCTGTGCCTGCTGCGTCAACTCGATCGAGACCGAGTCGGCGGGAAAGGCCCTGGCCGCATAGGCCTCGGCTGCCGACTGGAGCGACGCCGGGAGCTTCTCGTCGGACGCGGTCGCGGCCGCGTTGCCGACGTGCTTCTGCACGGACTTGGCGTCCGGCTCGAGGTGGCGAATGGCCACACCGTGGGAGTGGGTCTTCGCACGCGAGTACGCGCCGACGGCTGCCGCGAGGCCCGCAATCACCACGAGCACGAGCACCGTCCTGCGCGAGACGAATTTCGTCACTCTGTCTCCTCCCCTGCACGAAGCGCCTCGCGGCTGCGAAGCGCTGATATCACCTCCGCGATCTTACGCCCACGCAAGCATTTGGGGCAACCCGGAACCGGCGATCGCAGCCCCGGTCTGGGTCAGGGGAGATCGGCGGAGACGAAGACCGTGATCGTCGCCCGGGCGAAGCCCCGCTTCGGCACGACCACGGAGGAGGGGGTGGTCCGCGCCTCCGAGACCAGCGCACGGACGTGATATCGGCCCGGAGCCAGGCGGATCCTGAAGTGGCCGTCGGCATCCGAACGGGCCCGGTGGGCCCTCTGGCCGGAACGCGTGAAGACGAGGAGCACGTTCCGCCCGACGCCGTCGCACGGGTCGTCGGCCGCGCACATGCCCCCTTCAGGCTGCTTCACGAGCCCGATCAGACCGGTGGACGGGCCAGGCGTGGCGGAAGCCGCGAGAACCGGCACGAGCGACAGCAACAGCAGCACGGCGGCGGCGAGCGTACGGCGCACCATGGCCCAGTCCTACCCGAACAGCGTGCAAACGTACCATCGAAATGCCGAGGATCCGCGTGCGAACCCGAGGAATGCGGCGGGCGGAGCCGAAGCCCCGCCCGCCTGTCGTCCGGTTGTCGTCACCCCTAGTTGGAGGGGGAGACCTCGATCTGGTTGAAACCACCCTTCGTCTCGCTCTTGACCCGGATCTGCATCCCGGTCTTCGGAACGATCACGCTCGACCAGCTCGCCTTCCACCGGTCGTCCTTCGGATCGGTCGCCGTCCAGTAGTTCACGAGGTCGTTGAAGACCGGAACTGCCGGCTGCGAGGCGATCGCCGTCGCAACGCTGTTGTGATGAACCGTGATCGCGTCGGTGGGGCTCAGCCCGAACGTGGAATCGAACGACTGGAGCCTCGGGCGCATCAGCGATCCATCGTCGGCGTAGTGCAGCTGAGCCGGCCGGGCATCGACCGGGAGGATCTCACCCGAACCGGGGTGATCGCCGACGTTGTTGTCGGAGTAACGGGTGTTCCAGTACCAGACGAGCATGCCGTCCTGGTACGGGAACCGCTCCGCCCAGTTCTGGAGGAGCGGATCGTTGAGGAACCCGAAGTTGTACGGCCCGGTCCGGAGACCGTCGTCGTACCCGACGTACTCGCGATTCTCCGCGATGTAGTAGTGCGGGTGCTCGGTCTTGTCCGCGCCGGTCGTGGTGCGGAATCCGGCGAGCGTCCATCCGTTGGCGCCGTTCTCGGCGTTCTCGGAGAAGACGGTCGTCGCCCCGGCCGTGATGACCAGGTCGTCGAACTCGAACCCACGTCCGACGGCGGCGCCGTCGGTCTTGTACCGGAACTGCAGCTTCACCGTCTTGCCGGCAAAGGCCGACAGGTCGGCAGTGACGGGAACCCACGCCGGGTTGCCCGAGACGACATCGCAGACCTTGGGCGCGCCCGAGATGCCGTCGATGCCTTCTCCGAAGTTCTGGCTGTTCTCATTGCCCGCGTCGGAGACGGAGGTGTGGACGTTCGTCCACGTCGTGCCGCCGTCCGTCGAGACGCGGACGTACGCGTAGTCCCAGCACGTCTCGATCTCGTACCACGCCTTCATGTTCAGCGTGATCGGGCCCGCGGGAAGCGTGATGTCGCGGGTCATCGTGCTGTCCAGGTTGTTGCCCGAGCCGCTGTACCACGCGTTCCCGGAACCGGACGGCGGGATGCCGAGGTTGAGGACCGTGGTGTTCAGCGAGGCAGGAAGCGGAACGATGACTGCCTGGGCCTGCTTGCTGTTGTAGTACGCCGGGCCGAGCTTGTGCTCCGACTTCGCACCGTACGGCGCGATCTCGTAGTTCAGCCAGCCGAGCTGCAGCTTGTCCCACGCGTTGAAGCCGATCGGGCGGGAGCCGATGTCCTGCGTGCCGTCGTTGCCGTACGAGCCGCTCGACATGATCGTCCAGAAGCCCGTCGAGTTCTCGGCGCCGCCGGTGTTACCGGAGGTGTCGTACTCGTCCGGCAGGCCGAGGTCATGCCCGAACTCGTGCGCGAACACGCCGACGCCGCCGTTCTCGGGCTCGATCGTGTAGTCGAAGACCCAGTAGTCGGAGCTACCGATCTGCACGCCGCCGAACTTGTTGAACGGCGGGCCGACGACGCCGAACTGCGCAACGTTCGTCTGCGAGCGATGGCTCCAGATGGCGTTGGTGCCCTGCGCGCCACCGCCCGTCTCCTCGCCTTCACCGGCGTGGATCGACTGGAAGTGATCGATGTACCCGTCCGGCTCGTTGAAGTTGCCGTCACCGTCGTAGTCGTAGCGATCCCACTTGTCGAAGCGCGACAGGTAGGTGTTGATCTGCGCCGCCGTCATCGTCGTCAGCGCCTTCGTATACCAACCATTCAGCTCGTCGACGAGGAGCCGCTGGATGTCGCGGGTGCAGACGATCGAGCCGCAGTAGTTCGAGCCGTACGCAGCCTCGTTGAACGGCACCTGGACCCAGTCGGTGACGTCGCCGTTGACGGCGTACCGATTGGATGACTGCTCGATGTAGAACTGCCGCATCGAGGTGACGCCGGCGCCCTCCTTGAACAGGAGGTCGAGGTAGTGCTGCCGGTCGAAGTTCGCGGTCCAGATCGTCGTGTTGTCCCTGGTGCGATCCGGCTTGGGAATGGAGTTGTGCAGCGGGCCCGGCAAGCCGCCGTGCGCCGTCGGGGGAGCAGGCGCCGCGAAGTGAACATGCGTTGCCTGCTGTGTGCCGAATTCGGCCAGCACGCTGAAGATCGCGTCCTCGCCCTCCCGGCCTAGCTCGACGTACTGACCCTTTGCGACCTTCGCGACCTTCGAGTCAGCGGGAATCGTCCCGTCCAGCTGCTGCTGGAGGCCGGCTTGGCGCAGTGCGTCCTGCCGTTCCGATTGCGGCGTCTGGATGTTGTCCGAGACTGCCTTGGCCGCCGAAGGAGCCGGCCCTTCGTCGTCAGCGGCGAACGCTGACGGGACGAGCAAAGCCGCACAAGCGACCGTTGCGCCCAAAAGGCGCAGAAAATGCCTGGTATTCAATTGTCCTCCCCTGAGAAGTGTCCCCTCACGCCGCCCGATCAGGCGGCTCGCGCATAGTAAACGGCTTCCGGGCGATTGCCAAGGTCGCGGATCACCGGGCCGTATCGTTGCAGCGTCAGCTGCCGTTAATCTGACTAGATGCTCGCGATCATGTTCGGCGCCCTCGTCCTCGGCCTGTCCGCTGCGTCGTCGGACAGGCCGGCGCTGAGGGTTTCTCAAGGACCTCCGCTCCGCGTGCACGGGGATCACTTTGGACCGACCGAGCGGGTGACCGTGACCGTCGTGACGGGCCTCGGACGCCGCGTCGCGCGCGTCACAGCCGTTCAAGGGACGTTCAACGCGAAGTTCGACGTTCCCTCACGCGGGTGTGGGGCGGCGTTCGCGGTGACAGCGCGCGGAGCATCCGGACTGACCGCGCATCTCACCTTCGCCGAGGCACCCATCTGCGTGCCACCGCCGCGGGACTGAGGCTCGACGCTGCGCGGTCACGCGCCGTCGCTGACCAGGCACGCGAATCACTTCGAGCGACAGCTCCTGCAAACAGAGAGGGCCGCCTGATCGGCGACCCCCTCATCACTCCGTCAGGGGAGACGGGGTCCCTCGCCCGCGCCGCATGCGGGATGTGAACGGGCTCGGTGCCTCGACCTGCGCGCCGACCTGCCGGCCCGAGCTCGACACCGCCCGTAAGGGCCTGGCGCCGATCATCACAGAGGACGCGCCTGATATCAACCCGCAAACGTGCGGCGGGCCGCCCTGAGGCGGCCCGCCGGTGCACGCGTTTGCTTGCCCGGGCTAGAGGGCTGAGGCGGAGATGCGCCAGATGCCGCGGCCGTGGGTCGCCACATAGACGTTCCCGTCGGGGCCGAGCGTCAGGTCCATCGCGACCGTGACCGGCAGCCCGCGCCGAGCCGCTGCCACGTGGCCGAGCCTGATGCGCGATAGAGGACACCGAGGTCGGTCGCCGCCAGGAGCCCGCCGCTCTGCAGGGAGACGACGTCGTTGACCGGGATGTCCGGGAAGTTACCCGAGGTGTCCGTCCAGGTCAGTCCGGCGTCCTTCGACTCGAAGATGTGGCCGATGCCGGCGCCGGGGCCTTCGGTGAAGCGCCGCGAGAACCCGTTCACTCCCACGATCAGATGGTTCTCGTTCTTCGGGTCGATCGCCGCGCCCTGGAGGTAGCGGTTCGGGAAGTCGGCCGGGAAGGCCACGGGCTTGAACGTCCATGTGCCGCCGGCGAAGGTGCCGACGACAGCGCCGCGCGCGAAGGGCGCGCCGCTGTTCGAGCACGGGCCGCACCAGGTCGCGAACGCGCGATTGCCCGAGTACGCAACCGCGGTGAACGTCTGGCTCGCGGTCGGGAGCGAGTAGACCTTCTGCCACTGCGAGCCCGAGGTGATCCCGAAGCCCTTGTCCTGGTACCAGAGGCTCGTGCCCGCCGCCATCCACTGGTCGATGTTCTTCTCGTTCGCCGTGAACGGGGCGATGAACTGAGCGTTGACGTCGGGCGGCGAGATGTCGGTCGTCGTCGCATCCGAGAGGTCGAGGAACGCGTTCGGGTGATCCGGGCCGGGGTTGGCGCATGTCTTCGTGACCCGCATCGACAGGTAGACGTACTCCTGCACGATGTTGCACCCGTCGGCCGGGTCGACGAGCACGTCGCCGCCGTCGCCGCCGAAGTTGGAGACCATCTTCTGGCCGCCCGGGCGCAGCAGCGAGCCGCCGTTGTCCTGCAGGCCGCCGCTGACGAGCACGGAGTCGCCGCCGGTGTTCAGGTCGGGGCGCGCAGCATCGTCCGCGTTCAGCTTGCCGACGCCGACGTAGTAGTACTGCAGCGCGTCGATCGTCCCGTCGTTCAGCGACTCCCAGTCGGTCCCGTTGCCGTTGCGGTTCACGGTGCCGTTCGCGGGCCGGCGGTAGATGCCGCCGTCGTTACCGACGTAGACATACGCCTTGCCGCCGACCGTGCCGAACGCAACCGAGTGCTGGTCCGAGTGGGTCGACTGCGGGCAGCCGACGTTGCCGTTCGGCGGGTACAGCGAGTCCGGCCGCCAGCACGAGAAGTAGAAGTTCCAGTACGGGCCGGTGGTCGTCCACGACGCGCCCGCGTTCTGCGTCTCGTAGACCTCCTCGAGGCCTGCGTAGACGTGGTCGGCGTTGGTCGGGTCGACCGCGAGGAACTGGTTGTACCAGGCCTGCACGCCGGGCCCGTAGCCCTTGCCGCCGATCGACTGCTTGAGCGCGGACCCCGAGTTGGCGAGCTTCGTCGAGTCGGCGATCCTGTTCCACGGGCCGGCCGGGTTGCCGGTGTTCGACACGTAGATGCCGTCGAGGAGCGTGTTGTACGCCTTCGTGCCGGTGAGCTGGTTGTAGAGGTTCACCGACTCGTTCATGACGTAGAGCTTGCTGCCGTCGGCCGCGAACGCGAAGGTCGCGTACCCGATGTCCTTCGGGTTGATCGCGCCGCCCGGGTTGATCTTCGTCCACGTCGCTCCCGCGTCCTTCGACTCGTAGAAGCCGTTGTACGCGGCGCCCGCGCGCCAGCCCGCGGCAGCGATCAGGTGCTTCGCGTCCTTCGGGTCGACGGCGAGGTCGTTGACGATGTTCTGGTAGCCGGCGTTCTGCGCGCCCGAGTCGGCGCCGCCCGGCAGGTACGACGGGCTCGGAGCGAAGAGCAGCTTCCACGGCGTCGCGGCCGGGCCGGTGACCGAGTGCGAGTAGACGCCGCGCAGCGTCGCCGCATACACGGTGTCGCCCGAGAAGCGCAGGTGGTGGATCGTCGTGCTCTCGAGCTCGGTCCCGCCGACGCGGTTCGCCGCGGAGAACGTGCCCGTCGCCGGGTTGGCGAGGCGATAGACGCCGCTGCCCACGTACGAGGTGCCGCCGGTGTTCGCCTCGCCGGTGCCGTACCAGAGCGCGCCGGAGGCATCGAGCTTCAGGTCGCCCGACGAGAGCGAAGGCAGGTTGTCCGCGATCGGCTCCCAGTTGCCGCGGCCGGTCGTCGAGCGCCACACGCCGCCGTCGGCGCCGCCGGCGTAGACGACGCCGTCCTGACCGATCGCGAGCGCGGTGATCCGGCCGGTGACGAGACCCGAGCCGCCGCTCGAGTTGGAGTAGTAGTCGCGGTAGTCCGGATCGTCGGCGTCGTAGGGCACGCGCGTGATGTCGTTCCACGTGCCCGGCGTGGCGGTCAGGCCCTGAAGGCTGGTGAAGGCAGCCGAGTACGCGCCCGGAGCGACGATGCCCGGCGCGGTGCGCGTGTCGTCCCACTGCTGCTGGGCCGCCAACAGAGCAGCGGACTCACCGCCGCCGCCGCCGTTCGCAACGCCGCCCTGCGAGGAGCGCTGGGGCTCCTTGCCGGCGAGCTTGATCGCGACGCTGACCTGCGGCGACGCCGAGTGTGTGCGGCTCGTCGTGACGAGCCCGGCGAGCACCGCCGCCAGCACCGCGACGGTCGCCGCGAGCACGAGTGCCGTCCGCTTCCCCTTGAAAAACCGCATGTAATCCTCCCCTTTGACCCCGACCGGCGCCGCCTCGGGAGCGGCTGAGAAGCTCTGCTCCAGGCGGTCGACGATCTCCTTGTTCAGGCTCCGGCCGGTACCGGACGCAGCGTCGTTGAGACGCACACGAAGCTCCTCCGGCATCCGGAGGAGAAAGCGATAGATGCCCTCCCCGGCCACGATCGCGGCATCCTAGACTCTTGATAGAGAAACCGCAACCAGCTGATATCAGCCGTGCGGGCGCGCCATCTTGCGGTAGTCGAGCGCCTCGTCGAGCACGTCCTCCGAGACACCTTCCTCACGCGCGACGTCGCGCAGCGAGCGGCCCGAGGCCGCGGCCTTCTTGACGATCTCGCTCGCCTTGTCGTAGCCGATGTGCGGATTGAGCGCAGTCGCCGCAGCGAGCGTCGCCTCGGCGAAGCGTTCGGTCTGCTCGAGGTTCGCCTGAATCCCCGACACGCACTTCTCGTCGAGCAGCCGACTCGCCGAGGCGAGCAGCCTGATCGACTGCAGCAGGTTTCGTGCCATCAGCGGCACGAAGACGTTGAGCTCGAAGTGGCCCTGCATGCCGCCGATCGCGATCGCGGCGTCGTTGCCGATCACCTGCGCAGCGACCTGCGTCACGACCTCGGGAATGACCGGGTTGACCTTGCCCGGCATGATCGACGACCCCTTCTGCAGCTCCGGTAGGAAGATCTCGCCCAACCCGGCGCGCGGGCCTGAGCCGAGGAAGCGCAGGTCGTTGGCGATCTTCGTGAGGCTGACGGCGACGGTCTTCAACGCACCCGAGGCCTCGACGAGGCCGTCGCGCGCCGCCTGGCTCTCGAAGGGGTCGGCCGGCGCCGAGATGGTGAGCCCGGTCGCCCCTGCCAGCTTGGCACGAACCCGCTCGGCGAACTCCGGGTGCGTGTTCAGCCCGGTGCCGACGGCGGTGCCGCCGAGCGGGATCTTGCCGAGGCGCTCGAGCGTCGACTCGACCCGCGCGCGCCCCTCGCGGACCTGGGCGGCGTAGCCGGAGAACTCCTGGCCGAGCGTGACCGGCACCGCGTCCATCCAGTGGGTGCGGCCCGACTTGACCACGTCGGCGAACTCGTCGGCCTTCGCCTGCAGCGCCTGCTCGAGCTTGGCGAGCGCCGGCAGCAGGTCGTTGACCGTCTCGTCGAGCGCGGCGAGATGCACCGCGGACGGGAAGACGTCGTTCGAGCTCTGGCCCATGTTGACGTCGTCGTTCGCGTGCACGCCTTCGCCTGCGACGGCGGCGATCACCTCGTTGGCGTTCATGTTCGACGACGTGCCGGAGCCGGTCTGGAAGACGTCGATCGGAAACTGGTCGTCGAGCTCGCCGTCGGCAACGCGGTCGGCCGCCTCGGCGATCCGGGCCGCCTTGTCGGCGTCGAGCAGGCCCAGCTCGCCGTTCGTGCGGGCGGCCGCCGCCTTGATGCGGCCGAGCCAACGGGCGACGGAGACGGGGATCGGCTCACCGGAGACCGGGAAGTTCCCGATCGCCTTCGTCGTCTCACCGCCCCAGAGCTCGCGCTTGGCCGCCGTGTCCGTCACGGGTACGAACGTTAGCTGGCGATGCGAATGCGACGGTCGGTCAGCAACCGGTCGCGAAGGCGCTTGCGCAGCGACTCGTCGAGCTCTTCGAGGTAGGCCCAGCCGACGTACGCGCAGCGGGGGCACTCGTGCTCCGGTTCCTCGCGACGCTTACCGCAGTTCAAGCACTCGACCATGGAGGCAGAGCCTGCGCCTACCGGGGCGCTCGTGCGTCCCCCGATCAGGGGATCGAGGGATGATGCTTACGCCCCGTATGCAGGAGCTTTTCCCACGTGTGCAGCTTCACGCGGGGCCTGCCGAGCGGCTCGCCGGCGCTCCGCTCGGCCGCGTCGATCGCCTGCCAGCCCTCCTGCTCGACGTGCTCGACCCCGCGGCTCTCGAGCAGCGCCTCGAGCGTCGAGTCGCCGGTGCGCGCGAGCAGGCCCGCACGGGCGTCCTCGAGCAGCGCCGCCACGGTCTCGGTGGCGTCCTTCTTGTTCGTGCCGATCACGCCGCTCGGGCCACGCTTGATCCAGCCGGCGGCATACGTGCGCTCGGCGCCCAGCACCCGGCCGCCCTCGTTCGGGACGGTGCCGGTCGACTCGTCGAACGGGACGCCCGGCAGCTCGACGCCCCGGTAGCCGACGCTCCGCAGCACGATCCCCGCGGGAATCAGCTCGGTCGCGCCCGTCGGCCGCGCGACGATGCGGCCGGCTTCGTCGATCAGCTCGTTGCGGACGACGCGTACTCCCTCGACCTGCTCCTCGCCGACGAGCTCGATGGGTGATTCGAGGAACCGCAGGACGATGCGGCGCGGCTTCCCGGCCGGTGCCCGCTCGGCGTACTCGCGCAGCAGCTCGACGTTGCGCCGCACGCGCTCCCGGTCAGCCTCGAGCTCCCGCTCGCTCGCGGGGTCGAGCTCCAGGTCGGCGGGATCGACGAGCACGTCGGCGCCTGCCAGCTCGCCCAGCTCCTTCAGCTCAGGCGGCGTGAACGCCGCCTGCACCGGCCCGCGCCGTCCCACCATCACGATCTCCTTGAGCCCCGACCCGACGATCGCGTCGATCGCCTCGTGGGTCGTGTCCGTCGGCGCGAGCTCCTCGGCCGTCAGCGCCAGCATCCGGACGCAGTCGATCGCGACGTTGCCGTTCCCGATCACCACCGCGCGCTCGTGCGAGAGATCGAACTCGAGCTCCTGGTAGTCGGGATGGCCGTTGTACCAGGCGACAAACGCGGTCGCGGGCCACGAGCCGGGCAGGTCCTCACCCGGGATGCCGAGGCGCCGGTCGGTCTGCGCGCCGACCGAGTAGACGACTGCGTCGTAGCGCTCGAGCAGCTCGGCGTGCGTGAGGTCGCGGCCGATCTCGACGTTGCCGAAGAACCGAAAGCCGGGCTTTGCAGCTGTTTTCTCGAACGCGCGCGAGACCGCCTTGATGTTCTCGTGGTCCGGCGCAACCCCGAGCCGAACGAGGCCCCAGGGAGTCGGCAGGCGGTCGATCAGGTCGACCTCGACTGCAGGGTCGTCACTCTTGAGCAGGGCGTCCGCCGCGTAGAACCCGGCCGGGCCCGACCCGACGACGGCGACCCGCAGCGGTGAGGCGCTCATGGGCGCGATGGTAGTGCGGCCGTCAGTGGGCGCAGGTGCCGCAGCCGGCGTCCGCGTCGGGCGCTTCGCCCTCGGCGACCTGGAAGCTCGAGCCGCACCCGCACGCCGACGCGACGTTCGGGTTGTCGATCTTGAAGCCGGACTCCTGGAGCGTCTCGAGGAAGTCGATCGTCGAGCCCTTCAGATACGGCGCGCTGAACGGGTCGACGACGACCTTGACGCCGTGGAACTCGAGCTCGTGGTCGCCCTCCTGGGCGCCGCGGTCGAACCCGAGCGCGTACTCGAACCCGCTGCACCCGCCGCCCTGGATCGCGATCCGGAGCACCTCGGCCTCGCCTGCGGGCTCCTCCGCCATGATCCCGGAGACCTTCGCCGCGGCGCGCTCGGTGAGCGTGACGAGGGTGGTCTCCTGCTGCTGCACGGTGGCCATGGGCGGAGTGTAGCCGAGGGTCCCGCGGTGGGAACTTCGTGACACGTGTAACGCGCTTCGCTCCACGGATTGCGGTTCCGTTCGTGGCGCGCCGAACGATGGTGCTAGCGTCACCGCCCGGACGTCCTAGGGAGGCAGGTTGTTCAACGACTGGTTGCCGTTTGCGATCTTCGGGTTCTTCGCCCTGGCGATCCCGGCGACGATGGTGATCGGGAGCTTCGTCTTCGCGCAGCGGCCGCATCGGCGTGTGCGCGCACGGACGATCCCGTTCGAGTCCGGTGTCTCCCAGGGACCGCCGCAGCGTCAGCGCTTCACGGTCAGCTTCTACCTGACGGCGATGCTCTTCATCCTCTTCGACATCGAGATCGTCTTTCTCTATCCGCTCGCGGTGATCCTCCACCTGCTGAGCTGGTTCGGGTTCTTCGAGTTCCTCGCGTTCCTCCTCATCCTGCTCGTCGCCTACATCTACATCTGGCGCAAGGGAGCGCTCGAATGGCACTAGACAAACCGCTCAAGGACCACGGGCTGAAGTCCGAGCGGCTCCTCTGGCCGGAGAAGGCGAGCAAGTTCGAGGATGAGGTCTCGAACCTCGAGCAGAAGGTCGGCCTGACGACGCTCGCAAAGGCCGTCGCATGGGCCCAGACCAACTCGATGTGGCCGGACACGTTCGGCCTCGCCTGCTGCGCGATCGAGATGATGTCGATCGTCGCGAGCCGCTACGACATCGCGCGCTTCGGCATGGAGCCGTTCCGCGGGTCGCCGCGCCAGGCCGACCTGCTGATCGTCTCAGGGCGCGTCTCGCACAAGATGGCCGCGCCGCTGCGCCAGATCTACGACCAGATGCTGGAGCCGAAGTGGGTGATCGCGATGGGCGCCTGCGCCTCGTCGGGCGGCATGTTCAACAACTACGCGATCGTGCAATCCGTCGACAAGATCGTCCCGGTCGACATGTACGTGCCCGGCTGCCCACCCCGGCCGGAGCAGCTGATCGAGGGGATCGTGCGCCTGCACGAAGCAGTCAAGGCAGGCGTGCCGCCCGCGTACGAGCTGCGAAGCGTGGCGTCGTGAACGACTGGAGCGCCGTGCCCGGCGTGCTCGAGGTGAAGGAGCAGCACCGCGAGACGACGCTGATCGTCGGACTCTCCCAGCTCGTCGCGGCCGCGACGTACCTGCGCGACGAAGGCGGGTTCAACTTCCTCTCCGACATCACCGCCGTCGACTACCTCGACTGGGGCGACCGTGGCGTCTCCGGCTACATCGGCACGCCGGCCGGGCGCGACATGAACGCGCCGATGACGCAGGGCTACCAGGTAGTGCCGCTCGCCAAGCCGAAGCGCTTCGCGCTGAACTACCACCTGCTCGCCGTCGGCGACCACGCGGAGCGCGTGCGCCTCCAGACCTGGGCCGACGAGGGCGAGGCGGTGCCGACCGTGATCCGCATCTGGCCGACCGCCGACTTCCACGAGCGCGAGGCGTACGACCTGATGGGCATCGCAATCGACGGCCATCCCAACCTGAAGCGGATCCTCCTCGACGACGACTGGGAGGGCCACCCGCTGCGCAAGGACTATCCGCTCGGCGGCGAGCCCGTTCGCTTCTCGGAGGAGCGCTGATGGCAGCCACCGAGCCGCGCACGCGTGCGCGCAGGCCGATCTACGACGGCACGCGGATCCCGAGCCCGATCCCGACCGTGCTCACGACGACGCCGCAGATGCTCGCGACGGGCGACGTGATGACCGTCAACTTCGGCCCGAACCACCCGTCCACCCACGGTGTGCTCCGGCTCGTCGTCGACCTCTACGGCGAGGACGTGACGGGCCTCGAGGCGGTGATCGGCTACCTGCACACCGGCTTCGAGAAGAACATGGAGCACAAGACGTGGTGGAAGTGCATCCCCTACGCGCCGCGCATCGACTACGTCTCCTTCCAGAACAACGAGTACGTCTTCGTCGGCGCAGTCGAGAAGCTGCTCGACCTCGAGGTGCCGCCCAAGGCCGTCTGGATGCGCACCCTGATGGCGGAGCTCAACCGCATCCACTCGCACCTCGTCTGGCTCGGCACGTCGGCGCTCGAGCTCGGAGCGATCTCGATGTTCTGGTACGCGTTCCGCGAGCGCGACCAGGTGCTCGATCTCTTCGAGCTGGTCGCCGGCTACCGCATGCACACGCGGTACTTCCAGGTCGGCGGCCTCGCCGAGGACATCCCGCGCGGCTTCTACCCCGAGGCGCGCAGGTTCTGCGAGTGGATGCCGAAGGCGGTCGACGACTACGAGACGCTGCTCTCGCGCAACAAGATCTGGCTCGAGCGGACCGTCGGGCTCGGACTGCTCTCGCGCGACGACGCGATCGCGCTCGGGCAGTCCGGGCCTGTGCTGCGCGGATCGGGCGTCGACTGGGACCTCCGTCGCGCCGAGCCGTACCTCGCCTACCACCAGGTCGACTTCCGCGTGCCGGTCTACCCCGAGGGTGACGTGTACGCGCGCTACCGCGTGCACATGGACGAGATGCGCGAGTCGGTGCGGATCGTCGAGCAGTGCATCGACCGCCTCGAGAACATGGAAGGCGAGCCGTGGATCGCCGACGACCGCAAGATCGTGCTGCCGCCGCGGCACGAGCTGCACACGTCGATGGAGTCGCTGATCCACCACTTCAAGATCGTCACCGAGGGCTTCAGGGTGCCCGAGGGCGAGGTCTACTTCGCGATCGAGTCGCCGCGCGGCGAGCTCGGCTGTTACATCTGCTCGGACGGCGGCCCAAAGCCGTGGCGCGTCAAGTTCCGCGCCCCGTCGTTCGTGGCGCTGCAGGCGACCGCGACGATGATGCAGGACGCGCTGATCGCGGACATGATCGCCGTCGTCGGCTCCCTCGACACCGTGATGGGCGAGGTCGACAGGTGACGACGCTGTACGACGCGATCCAGTCCGAGCGGGCGAAGTACCCGGCGGATTCGGAGAGCGCGGTGCTACCGGCGCTGCGCCTCGCCCAGACCGAGCACGGCTGGCTGTCGCCCGACGTGCTGCGCGAGGTCGCCGACGCGCTCGACGTGACTCCCGCCTACGTCAAGTCGATCGCATCGTTCTACGACCAGTTCCACCTCGCCCCGGTCGGCGAGCATCTCGTCGAGGTGTGCACGAACGTCTCGTGCGCCGTCGTCGGCGCGCAGCAGGTGGTCGAGGCGTTCGAGTCCGAGCTCGGTTGTCACGCCGGTGAGACGTCCGAAGACGGCAAGGTGACGCTCCGCACCGCCGAATGCCTCGGCGGGTGCGGCTGGGCGACGATCGTCGCCGTCGACCACCACTACCGGACGCACGTCAAGGCAGACGACGTGCCCGCGATCGTCGAGGAGCTCCGGAGTGAACGGAAGGGTGCCGATGGCGACTGACGTCCAAAGGATCATCCTGGCCGACACCGACGAGCGCGACCTGACGCAGCTCGCGGAGTACCAGGCGACCGGCGGCTACGAGGCGCTCGCGAAGGCGCGCGCCATGACGCCGGAGGCCGTCACCGAAGAGCTGTTGACGTCGGAGCTGCGCGGACGCGGCGGCGCGTTCTTCGCAACCGGCCGCAAGTGGTCGTTCGTCCCGTCGAAGGAGCAGATCCCGAAGCCGCACTACCTGGTCGTCAACGCGGACGAGTCCGAGCCGGGCAGCTTCAAGGACAACGAGATTCTCTCGCGCGTCCCGCACCGGTTCATCGAGGGCTGTCTGATCACGGCGCACGCGATCGACTGCAACAAGGTGTTCGTCTACATCCGCGGTGAGTACAGCGGGCCGTACGAGATCCTCGTCGCGGCGCTCGAGGAGCTGCGCGACAAGCCCGAGGTGCGCGGCGACGTGACGATCGTCGTCCACCGAGGCGCGGGCGCCTACATCTGTGGCGAGGAGACGGCGCTGCTCGAGTCGCTCGAGGGCAAGCGAGGACAGCCGCGCTCGAAGCCGCCGTTCCCGGCGATCTCGGGCCTCTACGCGTCGCCGACGGTCGTCAACAACGTCGAGACGATCGCGACAGTCGCGCCGATCATCGCGATGGGCGGCGCGGAATACGCGAAGCTCGGTGTCGAGAACTCGCGCGGCACGCGGGTCGTCTCGCTCTCCGGCAACGTCGCGAACGGCGGCAACTACGAGATCGAGTCGGGCATGTCGCTGCGCGAGATCATCTACGACCTGGGCGGCGGCATCCCGGGCGGGCGCGAGCTGAAGGCGGTCGTGCCGGGTGGCTCGTCGACCGTGATCCTGACGAAGGACGAGATCGACGTCGGCTACGACTTCGACTCGCTGGCGCAGCTGCGCACGGCGATGGGCTCGGCGGGGATCATCGTGCTCGACGATCGCTGCTGCATCGTGCAGCTCGGGATCCGCTTCTCGGAGTTCTACGAGCACGAGTCGTGTGGCAAGTGCACGCCCTGCCGCGAGGGGACGCGCTGGCTGACGGCGATCCTGCGCAAGCTCGAGGACGGCCGCGCCACCCAGGGCGACCTCGACCTGCTGCTCGACGTCTGCGACCGCATCAACGGCAAGTGCCTCTGCCCGCTCGGCGACTCCGACGCGATCATCGTCGCCTCGTACGTGGCGAAGTTCCGCGACGAGTTCGTCGCGCACATCGAGCACGGCGGCTGCCCCTTCGGCGGCAACTCGTCCCTCGACCACGTGCTCGCTCCGATCCAGATGCACTCACATACTCCGGTAGCCGAGGTACCGGCTTGACCGCCACGGCCTCCGACCTCGTCACGGTCACGATCGACGAGCGGACGGTGCAGGTGCCGAAGGGCACCGGCATGGTCGAGACCGCGCAGGCCGCCGGGATCGAGATCCCCGTCTTCTGCTACGAGCCGCGGCTCGGGCCGCCGGTCGGCGCCTGCCGCATGTGCCTCGTCGAGGTGGAGGGGATGCCGAAGCTGCAGGCCGGCTGCACGCTGACCGCGCAGGACGGGATGGTCGTACGCACCGCGCGCTCGTCGCAGCAGGCGGCCGAGGGCCAGAACTCGACGCTCGAGTTCATCCTCGTCAACCACCCGCTCGACTGCCCGGTCTGCGACAAGGGCGGCGAGTGCCCGCTGCAGGACCTCACCTTCCGCTACGGCCCCGGGAACACGCGCATGACGTTCCCCAAGCGCACGTTCGAGAAGCCGATCCCGATCTCGCCGCTGATCGCGCTCGACCGCGAGCGCTGCATCCTCTGTTACCGCTGCACGCGCTTCAGCGAGTCGGTGGCCGAGGACGGCCGGCTCGTCGCGATCAACCGCGGCGCCCAGTCGGTGATCGCGACCTTCGAGGACGAGCCCTACAAGGGCCACTTCTCGGGCAACGTGACGGAGATCTGCCCGGTCGGCGCGCTCACCTCGACGCAGTACCGCTTCGAGGCGCGGCCGTGGGAGATCCAGAACGTCCCGACGGTCTGCGGGCTCTGCCCGGTCGGCTGCAACATCAGTGCCACGACCCGCGAAGGCCGGGTCAAGCGCATCCTCTCGCGCAACCACCCCGAGATCGACGAGGGATGGCTCTGCGACAAGGGACGCTTCGCGTACGAGCACCTGCAGGCGGACGACCGGATCGCCGAGCCGCTGCGCGAAGGCCGGCCGGCGCCGCTTCGAGGCGATCTCGTGGGACGAGGCGCTCGACGAGGCCGAGCGGATCCTGCGCGAGGGCGGCGCCACCACGGTGACCGCGCTCTCGGGCAGCGAGTCGGTCGAGGAGGCGTACGGGCTGGCGAAGCTCCTGCGGCAGGGCCTCGGCGCGCACAACGCAGTCCTGCTCGAGGAGCCGTCAGAAGCCGGCGGCTCGCCGCTCTCCGCGCTGCGTGACGCGAAGACGATCGCCGTTCTCTCGGACGCGCCCGGTGGTCGAGCGCGCGCCGATCGTCGATCTGTGGCTGAAGGCCGCCCGCCGGTCCGGCGCGACCGTCAGCTACGGCGTCCCGTCGGACGCGGTCGACGCTGTCGTCGCCGACGACGTCGCGAAGCTCGCGGGCATCAGCGCGACCCACACCTATCTCCTGCCGCAGACACCGAACGGCCGCGGCGTCGCCGACGCGTGGAGCGCGGCCGGCGACGAGGATCCGGAAGACGCCCGGCCTCGCGTCCTGATCATCTCGGGCGACGAGGC
Organism: uncultured Actinomycetes bacterium; assembly: GCA_963698925.1. GTDB lineage: Bacteria > Actinomycetota > Thermoleophilia > Gaiellales > Gaiellaceae > PALSA-600. The sequence continues at coordinate 51,916 of CAVOSR010000003.1, forward strand.
CGCGATCGATCCGAGCGTGCGCGCGCTCGCCGCCGACGCGGAGACCGTGATCGGGATCGGCATGTTCGAGGAGAGCTTCCGCGGCCTCGCAGACCTCGTCCTCCCGGGCACGAGCTACCTCGAGCGCGACGGCACGACGGTCAACCTCGAGGGCCGGCTGCAGCGCCAGCGCCGCGCCGTGCTCGCACCGTGCCCGGACACGCTCGCCTGGCTCGCAAAGCTCGCCGAGCGGTTCGACGTCGAGCTCTCGCCACACGCCTCGGTCGTCTTCGACGAGATCGGCGACCGCTGCTTCGGCGGTCTCTCCTACGGCGAGATCGGTGAGCGCGCCGTGCTGCCGGAGGGCGCGCCCCAGCTCGAGACTCAGGAACGTGGTTCACGCAGTGAACCACGTTCCAGGCGCGAGACCGACCTGCGGCTCGTCACCTACCGGCCGCTGTTCACCGGTCCCGCCGTCGAGCGCACGCCCGAGCTGCAGTTCCAGCGGCCCGACGCGCGTGGTCGAGCTGGCGGCCGACGATGCGCGCTCGCGCCGGATCCGCAACGGCGCCACCGTCACCGTCTCCTCGAACGGAACGTCGGTCGAGCTGCGCGCGCGCATCGCCCGCGACCTCGAGGCCGGGACCGTTCGGATCGCGCAAGAGCACGCCTCTGACCTTCACCCAACGGTGGAGGTAACGGCATGACCGAACCTTGGTGGATCACCGTCCCCAAGGCCTTCATCGTGATCAACATCGTGATGCTGTTCTTCGCATTCACGACGTGGTTCGAGCGGAAGCTGCTCGGACGCATGCAGCTGCGCTACGGGCCGAACCGGGCCGGCCCCAAGGGCCTGCTCGTGCCGATCGCCGACCTGCTGAAGCTGATCCGCAAGGAGGCGTTCGCGCCGTCGGCGGCGCGCGAGCCGCTCTACATCATCGCGCCCGTGATCTCGATGTTCACCGCGCTGCTCGCGTTCAGCGTGCTGCCGTGGGGCGCGGGCTGGACGGTCGACGGCTACTACATCCAGGGCTCGGTCGCGAATCTGCCGATCTCGCTGATCCTGATCTTCGCGCTGGGCTCGATCGGCATCTACGGCTTCATCATCGGCGGCTGGGCGTCCGAGTCGAAGTACTCGATCCTCGGCTCGATGAGGACGTGCGCGCAGCTCGTCTCGTACGAGGTCTCGCTCGCGCTGAGCGTGCTCGGCGTCGTGCTGATGGGGCAGTCGCTGAACCTGACCGAGATCGTCGACAAGCAGCAGGCGACGCTCTGGTTCTTCATCCCTCAGATCGTCGGCCTCGCCGTGTTCCTGATCGGCGGCACCGCCGAGACCTCGCGCGCGCCGTTCGACCTCCCCGAGGCCGACACCGAGCTCGTCGCCGGTTACCACACCGAGTACTCGGGCATGCGCTGGGGCCTCTTCCAGGCGGCGGAGTACGTGAACCTGCTCGTGCTCTCGGGCCTCTGCGTGACCCTCTTCTTCGACGGCTACCACTTCCCGTGGGTCGAGTCGCTCGACAAGTTCGGGCCGATCTGGTTCACGCTCAAGCTCTTCTTCCTCGTCGGTCTCTTCATCTGGCTGCGCGCCTCGCAGCCGCGCCTGCGCTACGACCAGCTGATGCGCTTCGGTTGGAAGGTGCTGCTGCCGGTCGCCACCGTCAACGCGCTCGTCACGGCCTTCCTGGTGGTGCTCGTCAAATGAGCTTCGTCGTCCCGAACACCTTGAAGGGCTTCGGCGTCACGCTGAAGCAGGTCTTCAAGAAGCCGATCACGCAGCAGTACCCGGAGTTCAAGCGGCCGGTGTATCCGCGCTACCGCGGGCGCCACCGCCTGCACCGGCACGAGAACGGGCTCGAGAAGTGCGTCGGCTGCTCGCTCTGCGCCGCCGCGTGCCCCGCCGACTGCATCCGTGTCGTCCCGGCCGAGAACACGCCGGAGCACCGCGTCTCCGCCGGCGAGCGCTACGCGCGCATCTATGAGATCAACATGTCGCGCTGCATCTTCTGCGGCTACTGCGAGCTCGCGTGCCCGTTCGACGCGATCACGCTCGGCAACGACTTCGAGATCTCCGAGTACAACCGCGACGACCTGATCTACACGAAGGACATCCTGCTCGCGCCGCCGATCAAGCGCGTTCCCGTCGCGGACGCCGACCTCTACGACACCCCGATCCCGTACTACAAGGACAACTCGTGAGCTTCGCTCACGAGTTGTCGAGGCCGCTGAGTTATTGGCGTTTCTCCCGAAGGGAGAAACGCTGATGGCGAACTTCCTCGTCTGGGTCGTGTGGGTGGTCGCCGCGTTCGCGTGCCTCGCGAGCGCGCTCGCCGTCGTCTCCTTCCGGAACCCGTTCTACTCGGCCCTGTCGCTGATCGGCAACCTCGCGTCGCTCGCTGTGCTCTTCCTCCTGCTCTCGGGTGAGTTCGTCGCCGCGGGCCAGGTACTCGTCTACGGCGGAGCGGTGATGGTGATGTTCCTGTTCGTGATCGCCTACCTCGGCGACCGCAGCGAGGACTCGCCGTGGTCGGGCGGCCCGTCGTGGCAGATCGTCGGCGCGGTGCTCGCCGGCGGGGCGCTGCTGGCGGAGGTCTGCGTCGTCGTCGGCCTGAAGGCAGGTGGCCTGCTCTCGAGCACGCAGCCCGTCGACCGGTCGTTCGGCTCGCCCGAGTCGATCGGGAAGCTCTTCCTCACCGATCACCTGCTGGCATTCGAGATCACGTCGGTCGTCCTGCTCGTCGCGGCGGTCGGCGGCGTCGTACTCGGGTCGCATGCGCGCCAGCTGGACGGCGATGCACGGCCCTGACATCCAGTGGTACGTCGTGCTGAGCGGGATCCTGTTCGCGACCGGCGCACTCGGCGTGATGCTGCGGCGCTCGCCGCTGATCATCCTGCTGTCGGTCGAGATCATGCTCAACTCGGCCAACCTGCTCCTGATCGCCTTCTCGCGCCTGCACGGCCGCGAGGACGGCCAGATCTTCGCCATCTCCGTGATGGCCGTCGCCGCGGCAGAGGTCGTCGTCGGGCTCGGCCTGATCGTCGCGCTCGGCCGGCGGAACGTCGACCTCGACGTCGACAAGCTGAGGACGCTGCGCGGATGAACGCCGCCGCCTGGACCTGCCTGCTGCTGCCACTCGCAGCAGCAGTCGCGATCACGCTCTGCGGCACCCGCATCTCGCGCCGCTCCGCGGGCTACGTCGCGACCACCGCCGCGCTCGGCGCCTGCGCAGCCGCGGTCGTCGCCTTCGTCATCATGCTCGGCGAGGACCCCGAGTCGCGTGCGCACACGACGACGTCGTGGACCTGGCTCTCGGCCGGTCCGTACCACTTCGGGCTCACGCTGCTGACCGACCAGCTGAGCGTGATGATGATGCTGATCGTCGCAGGCGTCGGCTCGCTGATCGTTGCCTACTCGGTCGGCTACATGGACGGCGAGGACGAGGAGCGGCGGTACTTCGCCTACATCTCGCTCTTCGTCTTCTCGATGTTGCTGCTCGTGCAGAGCGGCAACCTGCTGCTGCTGCTCGCCGGCTGGGGCATGGTGGGTCTCTCGAGCTACCTGCTGATCGGCTTCCACCAGGAGCGCCCGTCGGCGATCGCGGCCGCGAAGAAGGCGTTCGTGATGAACGCCTTCGGCGACGCGACGATGGCGCTCTCCCTCTTCCTACTGGTCCAGCACACGGGGCAACTCGACTTCGCAGGCGTCTTCGCCACCTCGCCGCACGGAGGGACGGTCGCGAACATGATCGCGCTCGGGCTGCTCGGCGGCGCGCTCGCGAAGTCGGCGCAGGTTCCGCTGCACACGTGGTTGCCCGACGCGATGGAGGGCCCGACGCCGGTCAGCGCCCTGATCCACGCGGCGACGATGGTGACCGCCGGCGTCTACCTGATCGTGCGCTGCCACCAGCTGTTCGAGAACGCCTACGTGATCCAGGATCTCGCCGCCGGGCTCGGCGCTGCGACGCTCCTGATGGCCGGGCTGATCGCGCTCGTCCAGGTCGACATCAAGCGCGTGATCGCCTACTCGACGATGTCGCAGATCGGCTTCATGTTCGTCGGCGCCGGGCTCGGCGCGTACCCGAACGCGATGTTCCACCTGATGACCCACGCGTTCTTCAAGGCGCTGCTCTTCATGGCCGCCGGCCTCGCCATCCACGCGATCGTCGGCGAGCAGGACATCCGCCAGCTGTCGGGGATCGGGAAGCTGATGCCGTTCACGAAGATCGTCTTCCTCGTCGGATCGCTCGCGCTCGTCGGCATCCCGCCGTTCTCGGGCTTCTTCTCCAAGGACTCGATCCTCGCCTCCGCGCTGGCCCAGGGCTGGTACGGGATCGTGATCTTCGTCGCAGGGCTGATCGGCACGTTCCTGACGGGCATCTACGCGTTCCGCCTCTACTTCATCGTCTTCACCGGCGAGCCGACGGCGTTCGCACGTGAGCACTTCCACCGGCACCAGGGGAAGGAGGCGCCGTTCTCGATGCTCTGGCCGGTCGGCGCACTCGCACTGCTCGCGACGTTCGGCGGGCTCCTGCAGTTCGCGCCGGAGTGGCACCCGCTGACCACCTGGCTCGACCCGGTCGCACCACCGCTCGTCGAGCCGACCAGCGCGCAGGAGTGGCTCGGCTCCGCTCTCGCGATCCTGGCCGGAGTCTCCGGCATGGTCGTCTCGTGGGCGATCTACTCGGCGAAACGCGCACGCGCGCCGAAGCCGGTGCGGCTGTTCGAGAAGAAGTTCTACTGGGACGAGCTCTACGACCTGATCTGGTACCGGCCCGCCGACCTCGTCGCGCGCGGTCTCTACGCAATCGTCGAGCGACCGCTGATCCTCGGCTCGCTCTCCGCCGTCTCCGAGGGCGCAGACCTGGGCTCGCGTGAGCTCAGCCGCGCACAGACCGGGCTCGTCCGCTCCTACGCGCTCGCCCTCGCGAGCGGGATCGCCGTCCTCACCATCGTCTTCCTGAGCGTGCGATGAACCAGTGGCTGACGACACTCCTGATCTTCCTGCCGGTCGGAGGCGCGCTGCTCGTCGCGGTCGCGCCGCTCTCGCGCTACTGGCTGGGCTCGCTCGCAGCGCTGATCTCGCTCGTCGAGGTCGGCTTCTGGATCTCCGCGGCCGCCCGCTTCGACTTCGGCGATCCCCGGTTGCAGTTCCAGCAGCGCCACGCGTGGTTCGACGACCTCGGTGTCAGCTACCACGTCGGCCAGTACGCGTTCTCGCTCTGGCTGGTCGGGGCGACGGTCGTCGTGATGGCCGCATGCGTGATCTACGGCTGGTGGGCCGGACGGGACCGGGCACGCGCCTACTTCTCGCTGATGCTCATGCTGACGGGCGCGATCGTCGGCGTCTTCACCGCGCAGGATCTGCTGCTCTTCTACGCCTTCTTCGAGGCGATGCTGATCCCGCTCTACGTCCTGATCGGCGTCTGGGGTGGGCCGCAGCGACTGCGCGCCACGCTCACGTTCGTGATCTACACCGTCGTCGGCTCCCTGCTGATGCTCGCCTCGATTGTCGTCTTCGGGCTGCAGCAGGGCACGTTCGACCTGACCCGCATGGGCACGTCCTCCTCGACGTGGCTCTTCCTCGGCTTCGTGATCGCCTTCGCGATCAAGTCGCCGCTCTTCCCGTTCCACGGCTGGATGCCCATCACCTACCGGGAATCACCGGCGGAGGTGTCGGCGGTGCTCTCCGGCATCGTCTCGAAGGCAGGTCTTTACGGCCTGCTGCGGATCGCGATCCCGAAGTTCCCGGACGTCGTCGACGACTGGCGCGTCGTCCTGCTCGTGCTCGCGTCGATCTCGCTCGTCTACGGGTCGCTGCTCGCCTTCCGCGCCCCGGACTTCCGCGGGGTCATCCTCTACTCGTCGCTCGCGCAGTCGGGCCTGATCGCGCTCGGCCTCTTCGCGAACAACGACCTCGGCTACGACGGCGCGGTACTGCAGATGGTCAACCACGCGTTCATCTCCTCGACGCTCTTCCTGCTCGCAGGCATGGTCGAGCGGCGCACGTCGACCGGTGAGTTCCGGCTGCTCGGCGGCATGGCACGCGGACGCCCGGCGCTCGCGACGCTGATCATGACGATCGGCGTCATCTCACTCGCCGTGCCGCTCTCGACCTCGTTCGCGGGCGAGTTCCTGATCCTTGCCGGCGTCTTCCAGCAGGGCTGGGGCTGGGGCGTCGTGGGCGCCGTCGCGATCGTGCTCGCCGCGATGTACATGTTGCGCGCGATCTCAGGCGTCCTGCATCAGGACGTCGGCCCGGCGGTGCCCGACTCGGCGCTCGACCTGCGGCTCGGTGAGCTCGCGGTGGTCGTGCCACTCGTGCTCTGCCTGCTCGGGCTCTCGGCGTACCCGAACCTGATCTCGAGTCGAGCCTTCGGCGGCAACCAGGCGAGCGCACAGATCCGCGCCGAGCTTGCGACTGCTTCCGCGCGAACCCCGATCCGGAGCACGATGGGCTGCATCTCGATGAGCGTGAGTGACCCGTGCGAGGAGCCCACGCCGTGATCGTCAAGCCGCACGTCGACTGGCTCTCGCTCTCGCCGAGCCTGGCGCTGCTCGCGGCCACCGGGTTGCTGCTGATGGTCGCCGTCTTCACGCGCCGCACCACGCGCAAGGCGGCCGCCGCCTTCGTCGCGTTCGCAGGCTTCGTGACCGCATTCGTGCTGGCGATCATCGTCGATGCGCAGAGCCCGGAAGCCGCGCTGCAGGTGCACGAGGCGATCTACCGCGACCGCTGGGCGGCGCTCGCTCAGGTGCTGATCGCCGGCTCGGGCGCGATCGCGGTGCTCGTCTCCTACCGCGAGCGGTGGCGCGACGAGCACGTCGCCGAGTACTACGCGCTGCTGGCAGCGGCGGGCGCAGGGATGGTCTTCTTCGTCCAGGCGGCGAACCTGATGACGCTCTTCCTGGCACTCGAGTGGTTCTCGATCGCGCTCTACGTCCTGGCTGCGATCGACATCGACCTGATCGGGTCGCTCGAGGCGGGCCTCAAGTACCTGATCGTCGGCTCGGTCGGCTCGGCGACGCTGCTCTTCGGCTCGGCGCTGGTCTACGGCGAGACCGGGTCGCTCAGCTTCGCCCAGATCGGCGCCTTCGGGCACGGCCACGACGCCATGCTCGTCGCCGGCCTCGCGATGATCATCGTCGGGCTCGCGTTCAAGGCGTCGGCGGCGCCGTTCCACATGTGGACACCCGACGTCTACCAGGGCTCACCGACGCCCGTGACGGCATTCATGGCGTCGGCGACGAAGATCGCTGCGCTCTCCGTCACCTACCGGCTGCTCGTCACCGCCTTCCCGCAGGACGAGCGCCTCTGGACGGTTGCGATCGCGGTGATCGCGATCATCTCGCTCGCGTGGGGCAACATCGCCGCGCTCGTGCAGCGAAACGTGAAGCGGATCCTCGCCTACTCGTCGATCTCGCACGCGGGCTTCATGCTGATCGCGGTCGCCGCAGACAACGAGCTCGGCGCGCGGGCGTTGATGTACTACCTGATCCCGTATGCGGCGATGTCGCTGGGCGCCTTCGCCGTGGTCGCGGCACGCGAGCGCGAGCTGGGCGTGCCCGTGACGCTCGACAACCTCGCCGGCCTCGGCTGGGAGCGCCCGTTCTTCGGCATCTCCATGTGGGTCTTCATGCTCGGCTTCCTCGGCTTCCCGCTCACCGGCGGCTTCGTCGGCAAGTTCTACGTCTTCGCCGCCGCGTACGACGCAGGCTGGTGGTGGCTGATCGTCGCCGGTGTGATCGCGACGATGATCTCGGCCTACTACTACCTCGGGATCGTGCGCGCGATGTACTTCCGCGACGCCGCCGAGCTGCAGCTGGCTCCGGCCGGCGGTGCGCCGCCGCGCGAGCTGCTGCTGAGCGCGGGCGTGGTGCTCTGCGTCGGCGTCACGGTCGGCTCGTTCTTCGCCGTGGCGCCGCTGATCGACGTGGCGCGCTCGGCCGCCGACTCGCTGCCGCTCTAGGAGGCCTTACGGCTTGGCCGCTGGGCGCAAGGCCAGCCGTGCGTACGGGGCGAGCGCCACGAACGCCTTCAGCGCGAAGACGGCGAGGCAGGCGACGAGCGCGGAGGCCCCGAGCGGCGGCACGACGCCCGCCTCGGTCGCGGGCGAGCGGACGGCGCACGAGAGCACGAGCAGGCAGAGCGCAAGCCCCCACAGGAGCGACTGCAGGCCGCTGACGGAATCGTCGCGGCGCTCGAGATAGGTGCCGAAGGAGACGAGCGCGGCGACGGCCGTGAAGGGGACGGCCGCGAGCAGGGCGTCGAAGGCGAGCCCGTGCGCACCGCGGCCGTCGGCGAACGCGGCGGCGATCACCAGGAGGGCCGGGAGCATGCGACGTCCCACGGACACCTAGCTTCTCTCTCGGCCCGGACGGTCCTTCTATGCTCACGGCGATCCTCGATGATTGATCGGCAATTGATCGCCGCCACGGATGGGGGCCTGTACACGGCGCATTGCGCCCGTCTCGCCCGGCACGAAGGCCCACCGGCCTTGGCACCGGTCGAGCCGACCACACTGCTTGGTACAGACCCTCCCCGCGACAACGTCAATCACCGACCAACCATCTGACGGAAGGAGCCCATTTGGCGTCACTCACCTGGCTCGGCCATGCCTCGTTCCGCCTCGACACGGACGACGGCAAGCGCGTCTACGTCGATCCCTGGGTCAGCGGCCCGACGTGCCCGGACGCCGAGAAGACGCCCGAGCGCGCCGATGTGATCGCAGTCACGCACGGGCACGGCGACCATGCCGGCGACGTCGTGGCACTGCAGCAGAAGCTCGGCTGCACCGTGATCGGCATGGTCGAGCTGATGGCCTGGTTCTCGCGGAACGGCATCGCCGAGGACGACCTCGTCCCCTTCAACAAGGGCGGCACGGTCGAGGCCGCGGGAATCCGGTTCACGATGACGCATGCGTTCCACTCGAGCTCTGCCGCCGACCTGAGCTACACCGGCGAGCCCGCAGGCTTCGTCGTGCAGGCCGACGGCAAGCGCATCTACTTCGCGGGCGACACCGCCGTGTTCGGCGACATGCAGCTGATCGCTCGCCTCTACCAGCCCGACGTCGCGGTGCTCCCGATCGGCGATCACTTCACGATGGGGCCCGAGGACGCCGCCGTCGCGCTGGAGCTGCTCGGCAACCCGCGCTGCGTTCCCTGCCACTGGGGCACGTTCCCGCTCCTGACGGGCACCCCGGACACGCTTGCGACGCTGACAGCGGCGGAGGTCGATCGGATCGAGCCGGGGGAAACCGTCCAGCTGTGAGGGAGAGATGGTTCGGAGCAACGGGACGCCGCGTCCCCGAGATCGCGCTGGAAGGCACGCTGGAGCTCGACGACGCACTCGTGCTCGACGCGGTCGAGGACGACGCCCTGCGGATCGCCCACGACGCAGGCCGCCCGGTGGTCGTGCGGGCGGCGACGGCGGACGACGTGCGGGCGGCCCTGGCGCGGCCCGAGGTCGCCTGCGCGCTCGTCACCGATCCGAAGCTGCTCGAGCTCGACCTGACCGAGCTGACGTATGGGTGAGCCCGTCGTCGCGACGTACTCGATCGCGGCGTGCGACCTCGACGCCGGCCAGTGGGGCGTGGCAACGCAATCGAAGTTCCTGGCGGTCGGCTCGGTGGTGCCGTGGGCCGAGCCGGGAGTCGGCGCCGTCGCGACGCAGGCGTATGCGAATCCGCGCTACGGCCCGGACGGGCTGGCGCTGCTGCGCGACGGCGCGAGTGCGGAGGAGACGGTCAAGCGGCTGACCGACGCGGACGAGGGGCGCGAGCACCGCCAGCTCGGCGTCGTCGACGCGCGCGGCGGCAGCGCGTCCTTCACCGGCGCCAAGTGCTTCGACTGGGCGGGCGGACAGACAGGACCGTGCTTCGCGGCGCAGGGCAACATCCTCGTGGGCGAGGAGACGGTCGCCGCGCTCGCGACGACGTTCACCGCGACCGACGGCAGGCCGCTCGCCGATCGGCTCCTCGAGTGCCTGGCCGCCGCACAGGCGGCGGGCGGCGACCGCCGTGGCCAGCAGTCCGCAGCGCTCCTCGTCGTCGAGCGGGACGGCGGCTACGCAGGCATGAGCGACGTGTTGATCGACCTGCGGGTCGACGACGATCCGCAGCCGATCGCCGGGCTCGCGCGCCTGCATGCCTCGCACGAGCTGCTGTTCGGCAAGACTCCGCGGGAGCAGTGGGTCGACGTGGACGCCGAGCTCGGCGCAGAGCTGACCGAGCGGCTCGCCGGCCTCGGCTACGACGGCGACCTCGCCGGCGCGTTGGACGCGTGGGCGGGCACCGAGAACCTCGAGGAGCGGGTCGACGGAGCAGAGCGCATCGACCCGGTCGTCCTGAAGGAGCTGCGCGCGCGGTGAGCGACACCGGCTACGAGATTCTCTCGATCGACGACCTCGACCGCTACTCGACGACGCAGGGCTCGCAGATCCTGCGGCCGTTGCGCCGCCGCATCGGCTTCCATCCGTTCGGCGTCAACGTCTGGGTCGGGGAAGCCGTGGACGACCACGTGGTCGAGCCGCACCGCGAGCCCGACGGAACCGAGGAGCTGTACGTCGTCCTCCGGGGCACCGCGCAGTTCACGGTCGCGGAGGAGACCTTCGATGCGCCGGTCGGCACGCTCGTGTACGTGCCGCCGGCCACGTTCCGCGAGGCGACCGCGCTCGAGGCGGGAACGACGGTGCTCGCCATGGGCGGCAAGGAGGGAGAGGCGTTCCAGCCGGGCGCATGGGAGGACTTCTTCGTCGCGTACGCCGAGCTGCGCACCGGCGACCCGGAGCGCGGCCGCGCGGCGATGCAGGAGGCACTCGAGCGGCAGCCGGACGAATGGCAAGGCGCCTACAACGCCGCCTGCTTCGAGGCGCTCGCCGGGCAGACCGACGCGGCGCTCGACCACCTGCGACGCGCGGTCGAGCTGGACCGGCGGGAGGTCAAGCGCTACGCCCCGGACGACTCCGACCTCGATTCGATCCGCGACGATCCGCGCTACTCGGAGCTGCTCGCATGAGCGTCGTGCACGTCGACGACCTGCAGGCGGTCGAGATGCCCGACGGCTTCGTCTGGCGCCCCGTCCGGCGCCACTTCGGGATCCGCGCGTTCGGCGTCAACGCGTACTCGGCGCTCGAAGCCGGGGGGCAGGTCGTCGAGGAGCACACCGAGAGCTCGCTCGGACACGAGGAGATCTACCTCGTGCTGAGAGGGCGCGCCCACTTCACGATCGACGGCAACGAGCACGAGCTCGGCCCCGGCCAGCTCGTCTTCGTCCGCGACCCGCAGTTGAAGCGCAGCGCGATCGCGCTCGACGACGACACCGTCGTGCTCGCTCTCGGCGGACGACCGGGCGAGCCGCACACGGTCTCCGCCTGGGAAGCGATGTTCGCCGCGGTGCCGGCCTCCCGCGAGGAACGGTGGGACGACGCGATCGCGATCCACGAAGAGGCGCTCGCGGAGCAACCCGACCACGCGGCACTGCTCTACAACCTCGCGTGCATGGAGGCGCGCGGCGGCCGCCATGTCGATGCGCTCCTGCACCTGCGCCGCGCAGTCGAGCTCGAGCCGAAGTGGGCAGCGCACGCACGGCAGGACTCGGACTTCGCGGCAATCCGCCACGAGCCCGGCTTCCCCGGCTAGCGTTCGTCGAAGCCGAGGTGCGCGGTCGCCGTGTCTTGCAGGCGATCGGCGGCGGGCAGTGTCAGCGTCGCGACACCGAGGCCGAGCGCCAGCGTCGATCCGACCAACACCACGCGTGCAGTGAGACCCGGGGCACGAAGCCGAAACGCGCGCGGCAGCTCGAGCATGTGCCCGAGAACATGCATCGACGTGGCAGCGACCCACACGATGAAGCCGGCCTGATGGAGGGCCACGAGCGTGCCGTTCGTCTCGTCGCGCGCGAGCAGAGCGACCCCGGTGGCGAAGAGAGTGATCGTCGACACCACGATCACCGGCGCGACCACCGCACGCAGGACGACATGAGGCGGGCCGCGACGGACGTAGTCGCCGACACCAAGGTAGTAGCTGCCCATCCTCCATCCGACACTCGCGAGCTTCACGACGACCGGCGGGATCAGGAGGATGCCCACGAAGGCGTGGACCGTCAGCAGCGCGCGGAGATCGAGCAGCGTCGCTCCCTCGAGCGCGAGCAGCAACAGCAGGACCGTCGCGAGCAGCGCCGTCAGCTGTTCGTTGCCATTGCTCCCGCCCGCTCGCCGTCGCAGCATCCGGCTCAGTAGACCACCGGAGGGTTAAGGCAACCTAAGAGGCTCCGTCGCCGGGGAGGCGGGCACCGTCCGCGAGCGCGCGCAACGCGGGCACCGGATCGGCCCCGGGTCGCGCGACGACCAGGACCGCGCCGAATCCCTCGACGGGCACCAGCGCGTCGACCACGAGGTGCAGCCCGACCGCAAGCGCGAACGACTTGTGAGCGAGGTCGCCGCCGAACGGCACGAGCTGCTCGGGTCGCGCGTGCCCGGCGAGGACGTCCCCGTAGGTGACCGCGCCCATCGACACGTCCGCCACGACCGGGCGGCCGTCGCTCGAGGGCACAGCGATCGCGAGCGGGTTCGTCCCCGCGAGCGGGGGGCCTCCGCCGGGCGGCGGCAGGCGGCGCGGTGAGGTCGCGGTGAGGAGCGCGACGAGTCCCCCGTCGGCGAGCTTCCGCACCCAGTAGCCGAGCGAACCGGTCGGGAACGTGCTGCTGCAGGCGACGACCCGAGCCTGCCGAGGCGGCGCAGCCAGCTGCGCCTCGACGACCGCCGCCAGCGTCAGGTAGCCGAGCGCCCCTCCGCCGTCCCAATGCTGGTACCCGGGCTCGTCGGTCACACATGACGGCGACGCCGTCACCGGCAGCTCGTCCCAGGTCTCGAGCCACTCGATGCGCGAGAGCCCGTGCCCGCGCAGGCCGCGGCGCTCCGCGTCGAGAAAGTGCTCGGCGAGCGTCTCCACGTCGGCCGGTGCGAAGCCGAGGGCGGCGAGCCGGGGCCGAGCGTCCTCAGGCTGCACGGCCGGAGAACCGGATCGTCGGCCACGCGCGCGTCCGGGCGATCGCCTTCAGGCGCCGGTCCGGATTGACGGCGACGGGATAGCCGACCGCCTCGAGGAACGGCAGGTCGGAGTAGGAGTCGGAGTACGCGGTCGACGCTGCGAGGTCGAGGCCGTCGCCTCCGGCGAGCTCGCGCAGAGCGAGCGCCTTCCCCTCGCCGTGGGCGGCGCGCAGCGACCGGCCGGTGTACCGGCCGTCGACGATTTCGCAGGTCGAGCCGATCGCGCCGTCGAAGCCGAGATCTTCCGCAATGTGCTCGACGATCTCCTGCAACGTGGCGGACACGACGTAGACGCGCTCGCCCCGCTCGCGGTGGTGCTGCACGAGATGCAGCGGCTCCGAGTAGACGAGTGGCCGCAACACGGGCTCCATCGCGTCGCCGACCAGCGACTGCATCTCCTCGACCGAGAAGCCGGCGAGGATCTTCATGCCGTCCTCCGCGGCGGAGCGCACGCGTTCCGCGCTCGCACCGCGGGCCGCGAAGAGGAGCTGCCAGAACGCCGACTTCGCGAGATCGAGCCGTGAGATGAGTCCACGGGCCTGAAACGACGGCGCCAGTGCGAGCACCGAGGAGCGCCTGATCAACGTGCGGTCGAGATCGAAGAACGCTGCCGCCTGCACGCTCAGGAGACGAGCGGCAGCGTCCGCGTGAACCCGCCGACGCGGCTCTCGTCGATCAGCGCCGCCACGTCTGCGATCGCGCGCGCGACGTCGTGCGACGGATCCCGGACGACGAGCGGCACACCCGCGTCGCCCGACTCGCGCAACGCGGTGTCGAGCGGGATCTGGCCGAGCAGCGGGACGGCGAGCTCGCGCGCGAGGCTCTCCCCGCCGCCGGCCCCGAACACGTCCGAGGTCATGTTCTCGACGACACCGGCGACACGCAGGCCGGTCTTCTGCGCCATCGTGGCCGCACGCGACGCCACCTCCTGCGCAAGCGGCTGCGGGGTCGTGACGACCACGGTCTCGGCGCGCGGCAGCAGCTGCCCGAGCGAGATCGACACGTCACCGGTGCCTGGCGGCATGTCGACGACGAGCACGTCGAGCTCGCCCCAGTGCACGTCCTGCAGGAACTGCTCGAACGCTCGGTGAAGCATGGGGCCACGCCACATGACCGGCTGGTTGTCGTCGAGGAAGAACCCAATCGACATCAGCTTCAGGTCGTGCGCGACCGGCGGGACGATCATCTTGTCGACCACGACGGGGCGCTGGTCGATCCCGAGCATATGCGGGATCGAGTGGCCGTAGATGTCCGCGTCGAGGATCCCAACCTCGCGCCCGCGCGCGGCGAGCGCCGCCGCGATGTTGACCGTCAGGGTCGACTTGCCGACGCCGCCCTTGCCGGAGGCGACGGCGAGCACGCGCGTCGTGGCAGGCAGTTGGACGCCGCGGACCTCCGCGCCGCCGCGCAGCCGCGTCGTCAGCGCGGCGCGCTCGTCGGGTGACATGACGTCGAACGCGAGCGAGACGGAGCGGACGCCGGCGAGCGGTGCGATGTGCTCCTGAACCTGGTCCTCGAAGCTCGAACGGAGCGGGCAGCCGACGACCGTCAGCGCGATCGTCACGGTCACATCGCCGCCGTCGATGCGGACGTCCCGAACCATGCCGAGCTCGGTCACCGGCTTGCGGAGCTCGGGATCGATCACCCGGTCGAGCGCCTGCAGGATCTCCTCGTGCGTAGCCACTGAGGCGAGGGTAGCGGTCGGTCGACGACGGGGAGGGGCGGACCGAGCGCGGCGCAGGTGCGGACGGTCATCCCTGAGCCGCAGCGGCGTTCGCGAACGCGAGCAGGGCGTGGTCGCCCGGCGTCTCCTGACCCAGGCACTCCTTCAGATACAGCGCGTTCTCGACCGCGTAGCCCTCCCAGTCGTTGTTGAAATACGCGAAGACGTCGAGTCCTGCCGACCAGGACGCGAGGCGGCCCGCCCACTCGTCGAGCTCCGTGTGGGAGTAGTTGCCGTTCGCGCCGCGCGTGCCGCCGTGCCAGCGCACGAAGGTGAAGTCGGCCGTCAGCTCGTGCGCCTGGAAGTCGTTGACCTCCGGCCGGTCGCCGATCACGAGCGCCACGTTGTGCGCGCGCAAGAGCTCGTAGGTCTCCGCGCAGAACCACGATGGATGGCGGAACTCGAACGCATGCCGGTAGTCGTCGTGGCTGATGTGCTCGAGCGTCGTCTCGAGACGGTCGAGGTCGCGCTGGAAGGTCGGCGGCAACTGCCAGAGGAACGGGCCGAGCTTGGGCGAGCGCAGCAGCGGCTCGATTCGCTGGAGCAGCTTCGGGAGGTGCTCGTGCACGTCGAGCAGTCGCTTGATGTGCGTCACGTATCGGCTCACCTTGATCGCGAAGACAAAACCGGGTGGCGTCTCGTGCACCCATCTCTGCACGATCGGCGCCTTCGGCAGGCGGTAGAACGTCATGTTCACCTCGACGGTGTCGAAGGAGCGCGCGTAGTGCTCGAGCCAGTTCCTGGCGGCGAGCCGCGGTGGGTAGAAGACCCCGTTTCGCCAGTGGTCGTAGTTCCAGCCCGAGCAGCCGATCCTTATCGAGTGAGCGCCTCCGCCAGCTGTCTGCACAGGTCCTCATTGCCCGCGGCGACGACGCGTGAACGCCCGACGAGATCGAGGGGTGCGGCGCCGAACGGCGGCTCGTCGGGCAGGTCGATCACGAGGCCCTGCTCGCGCACGAGCAGCTGGGCTGCGGCGATGTCCACCGAGCGCGCAGCCTTGAGCGAAACGACTCCGTCGACCCGTCCCGCCGCGAGATGGCAGAGCGTGATCGCGAGCGACCCCATCACGCGCAGGCGGTGCGCGACGCCCGTCGAAGCGGGCAGCGTTCTCGGACACGTAGGCCGTTGTCGTCGCCTCGAACGAGAGGATCTCCAGCTCACTCTTCGGGCGCTCCGTGATCGGCGCACCGTTCAGTCGCGCGCCGCCACCCCTCGTCGCCGTCCACTCCTCGCCGGTGCCGAAGTCGTAGACGTAGCCGAAGACGACGTCGTCCATCGTGTCGCCGTCTGCGACGGCGATCGAGATCGAGAAGAAGGGGATGCCGCGCTTCGCGTTGAGCGAGCCGTCGATCGGGTCGACGACGACGGTCCACCGCCCGTTGCCTTCGACGCCGACCTCTTCGCTGACGATCCGCACATCCTCGCCGCGGAAGCGGTCGAGGATCACCCGCTCGGCGGCCGCGTCGATCGCGGTCGTCTCGTCACCGCCCTCTCCGGTGCCCACCACCGGCTCGCGCTCGGCGCGGCCGGGCAGCGCTGCAAGGACGCCCGCGACGTCGTCCCGGGCGGCGCAGCAGAGCGCGAGCCAGTCGCTCACACCGGATGGAAGAGCACGCCGGAGGTCAGCTTCGGGAAGAAGAAGGTCGACTTCTGCGGCATCGTCTCGCCCGCATGGGCGAAGCGCGAGACCTGCTCGACCGTCACCGGCTGGAGCAGGAAGGCGGCGGCCGCGTCCCCGCGGTCGACGGCGGCGACGGCCTCGTCCGCATACGCCGTGTACGACACGCCGCGCGGGTTGAACGACTCGACGACCCGCGGGCCGAAGTCGTCATCCGTGTCGACGTGTGTGTAGCGCCCGCCGCGGTAGAGCGTCACGCCGGCTCCCGGCACCGGGACCTCCTCGCCGGGCACGTCGCCGACCCCCTCGACGACGCGGTGAGTGGGGAAGATCTCGACCCCGGGCGCCCGCGCCGAGACGAGGATCGCGAACGTGTGCGTGGCGGACGGATCCTCCTCGCGGAACGCGACGGCGGTCTCGTAGCGATGGTGGCCGTCGGCGATCAGCAGCGGGGTATCGATCGCGATCTCGCCGCTCGGCAGATGCCAGGCCCGCGTGCGCACACCGCTTTCATCGACATCGAGCTCCGGCTCGCCGCCCGGGCGCTCGAGCACGGGATCGGCGTCGTAGAGCAGGAAGATCGGCTCGAGCTGCGTGCGCGTGGCACGCAGCAGGCGCAGCCGCCCCTCCTTCGGACCGGCGTGCGTGCGCTCGTGCGGGAGCACCTCTCCGGCCGAGTACGGCGTCACCGGCACGGAGGCGGCGAAGCCCTCGCGCGTGCGTGCCACGCCGTCGGGCCCGACGTAGTCCTGCGCCACCCACCACACGCCGGGCTCGGCCTCGGCGAGCACGCCCTGCTCGCGCCAGACGCGCAGGTCGTCGGCGGCCGCGCTGCTCCGAGTCGGGCAGCGTCAGGTGAACGACGTTGTACGGGCTGCGCGCCAGATAGGCGAGCCGCGCCTCGTCGGAGATGACGTCGTAGGGCGGCGCGACGAGCGCGTCGAGCGGCCCCACCGTGGCCTGGTCGTACAGCAGCGCGCGGAAGGGCCTGACGGTCGGCATCTCGGCAGCCTAGTCTGGCGTCGTGGTGCGCAGCCTGACGGATGCGGCGGCGTGGATCGACGGCGCCGGACTTGCGCTCGTCTTCCCGAAAGCCGATCTCGTGCTTCCGTCGCTCTGGGAGCAGGTCAACGGCAGCCCGGAGCAGAACTGGGCGATCCGCGACGAGCACGGGGCGTTCGTCCGGTGGAGTGAGCCGATGGGCTTCCTCTGGGGCGCCAAGGACGACCTGCCGGCGGCCGGGCTCGCGTGCGTCGGCAAGCACCTCGCGCGGGTCGTCGCCTGCATCGCCCCGCGACTGCTCCCGACACTCGTCGCGGCGACTCCCTGGCCGGAGCCGGCAGAGCTCGAGGCGGAGGTCGTTGCGGCGATCGAAGCGGACGGCCCCTCGACCGGCCCCGAGCTGCGGACTGCCACCGGTGCGGCGAAGAAGGACGTCGACCGGGCAGTCGCCTCACTGCACCGGCAGCTCGTGCTCACGAACTCGCACCTCGTCGAGCAGGAAGGCCCGTGGGGCGCGCTCGCGCACGAGCTGCTGGCGCGGAAGTGGGCGCTTCCTGCTGAGCTGCCCGACCGGGACGACTCGCGGCGCGAGCTGGCGCTCCTCGTGCTCGGGCAGGCCGGCGAGCTGACCGCAGCGGATCTCGCGGCGCCCTTCGGCTGGCGCCGCAAGGAGGCCGCCTCGGTGCTCGACGAGGTGGCCGAGGGGCGCGACGCGGAGGGGTTCCGCATCTGGGCCCGGCCGTAGACTGCTCCCGTGACGATCGCCGAGCTCGCAGAGGATCGGGTCGTCGAGGCGGTCTACGCAGTGCGAACGAAGCGCAAGCTGCGCACGAAGTCCGGTGCGACGTACCTCGCGCTCGAGCTCGTCGACCCGACGGGCCGCATCGAGGCACGCGTCTGGAACGACGTCGAGCTGCTCGACGGACGCTTCACGGAGGGTGACGCGGTCCGGGTACTCGGTCGCGTCGAGAAGTTCCGCGACCGGCTGCAGCTCGACGTACGATCGCTCGAGGCGAGCGACGTCGACCCGACGTCGCTCACGCCGGCGCTGCGACGTGACGCCGACGAGCTGCGCGGCTTTCTCGAGTTCCTCGTCTCGGAGCTCGCCCACCCGGGCCTCGCGGCAACCGTGCGCGCCGTGCTCGCGGACCGGGACCTGGCAGCGTGGCCGGCGACTCCCGACGATCACCATTCGTACGCAGGCGGGCTGCTCGAGCACACGGTGGGCGTTGCGACCCTCGCTCGGGAAACAGCGCAACTCCATCCGCGCCTGCGCCCGGACCTGGTGCTCGCCGCGGCGCTCCTGCACGACGTCGGCCGTACGCTCGAGCTCGGGCCCGGCCCCGGCTTCGCGCTGACCGACGAGGGTCGCCTGCTCGGCCACGTGCATCTCGGCCTGCGACTGATCGAGGAGCGTGCCGAGGGCCTGTCTGCGGCGCAGCGGGCAGAACTGCTCCACTGCGTCGCGTCGCACCACGACGCCCGTGCGGCGCGCACCGCCGAGGCATCCGTGCTCTACCACGCGAACCAGCTCGACGCGGTCGCCGCGACCCGCAAGGTCGATTGACGCCGCTGCTCCTCGCGCTCGGCGCGAGCCTCGCCTGGGGGGTCGCGGACTTCGTCGGCCCGCTGCTCGGCCGGACGCTCGGGGTCCTACGGATCATGTTCTGGGGCCAGGTCGGCGGGCTGGCCGGGATCGCAATCGTCGTCGCGATCCGCGGCGAGGGCCCTGCCGGCTGGGGCGTCCTGTTCGCCGTCGCAGCCGCGATCGGCGGGACGCTCGGCCTCTTCGCGTACTACCGCGGCATGCAGATCGGCGCGATGAGCGTGGTCGCGCCGATCGCCGGTGCGTCGGCCGTGATCCCGGTCGTCTACGGGATCGCGACCGGGGACGACCCGTCGCCCGCGCAGCTCGCCGGAATGGCGTGCGCACTCGTCGGCGTCGCGCTCGCATCGATCGAGCACCAGGAAGGCTCGCGCCGCCTGGCTGCCGGGGTGGGCCTGGCGCTGCTCGCCGCGCTCGGCTTCGGGATCTACTTCCCGTGGATGCATGCGGCAGGCAGCGTCGACTTCTGGTGGGCATCGCTGATCTTCCGCACGGCGGCCCTCCTGCTCGTCGCCTCCGCCGTTGCGGCGCAGCGTCCGAGCCTGCGGTTGAACCGGCGGTACCTCGCAATCGCACTCGCCGTCGGGCTCGGCGACATGCTCGGCAACCTGCTCTTCGCCGCGTCGTCGAGCAGCGGCCTCGTCAGCCTGACGGCGGTGCTCGCCTCGCTCTATCCGATCGTGACGGTGCTGCTGGCGGCCGCCGTCCTGCACGAGCGCGTGGAGCCGCTGCAGAAGACCGGCATCGTGCTGACGCTGAGCGGCGTCGTTCTGATCAGCGTCTGAGCCGGGCGTTCAGACGTTGAAGCGGATGTTCAGGACGTCGCCGTCCCGCACGACGTACGTCTTGCCCTCGAGCCGCTGCTTGCCCTGCTTCGACACCTCCGCGTGCGAGCCGGCCTCGACGAGGTCCTGCCAGTCGATGACCTCGCAGCGGATGAACCCGCGCGCGATGTCGGAGTGGATGGAGTCGGCTGCGTCGAGTGCCGTCTCGCCCTGCCGCAGCGTCCAGGCACGCGTCTCCTTTTCGCCGGCGGTGAAGAAGGTGATCAGATCGAGCGCGTCGCGGAGCCGACCGGCGATGTCGTCGAGCGCCGACGCGCCGCCGTCGCGGAAGGCGGCCGCCTCCTCGTCCGGCAGCTCGGCGAGCTCTGCCTCGAGCTTCAGGTCGATCCCGCCCGGGCCGTTCTCGACCGCGATCATCGGCTTCGTCGTCAGCGGCTCGAGCTCGGGGGGCAGCTCGCCGGTGTAGTCGATCAGCGCGCCGCCGGCGTCGACGTGCGCCAGCACCTTCTTGAGCTCGTCGACCTCCGCGCGCAGCTTGGCGTCCCCGGACTTCGCCTGCTTCTCCACTCGTTCCAGCCGGCGCTCGACGTGGTCGCGGTCTGCGACGAGCAGCTCCAGCTTGAACGTCTCGAGATCGCCCGCCGGAGCGGCGCCCGCGCCGAAGCCCGCGAGCACGACGAGCAGTGCGTCCACCTGGCGCAGGTTCCCGAGCTGCGCCTCGCCCGCACCCGGCACGTCCTGGACGCGAATCGTCGCCGGCGTGATCTTGCGCGCACTGACGACCTGCGCAAGCGCGTCGAGGCGAGCGTCGTTGATCGGCGCCATGCCGACATTCGTCTTCCCGTACTCGCCGCCTCCCGTCCGGGTCAAGGCGGTGAAGAGCGACGTCTTCCCGCTGCCGGCCGGGCCGACGATGCCGACCTCGAGCGCCACGCGGCGGAGAGTACCTAGAGGTTCGCCCCTAGCTCTCGGCTTCGCGCTGCTCGAGCTGCTTCTGCAGCGAGACGAGCGCGCGGTGCTGCAGCGACTTGATCGCACCCTCGGTCTTGCCGAGGATCGTCGCTGCCTCCGCGTTCGCGAAGTTGAACACGAACTTCAGCGTCAGCACCTGCTGCTGCTCGGGCGAGAGGTCCTCGATCAGCTCGAGCATCGTCTTCTGCCCGATCGACTGCAGCGCGCCGTGCTCGGCCGACGTGGACTCGTCGGGATCGGGCTCCGGCACCTCGTCCTCGGGCTGCCAGCGCTTGTTGGCGCGGAAGTGATCCATGGCGAGGTTGTGAGCGATCCGGAAGAGCCAGGCCGAGAACGGCGCCGACTGCCAGCGGAACCGTCCGATCGCCTCGAGCATCTTCAGGAACGTCTGCGTCGTCAGATCCTCGGCGTCGTGCCGGTTGCCGACGCTCACGTGCAGGTAGCTGTAGATGCGGTCGAAGTGGATCAGGTAGAGCTCTTCGAGCGCGCCGCGGTCACCCTTCTGCGCACGCTCCACCAGAGCGCGCACGCGCTTGGTCTCGCTCTCCTTCTTCTGGATGGCAGCCTCGCTCATGCCGAGTCGTTCGTGCCCCGCGCAGAGAAGGGACTAACGTCGCTAGGCGACGGAGCCGAAGCCGACCCGGCTCTCACGGGCCCACCGCTTGACGAAGACGACCCGCTGGAGCGAGATCGTGTAGCGGCCGTCATCCGCCTCGAAGGAGTAGGCGCTGTCGTGGTCGCCTGCGAGGGCGCGATCGAGATCTTCGGCCGTCGAGACCGGCACCAGCACGGACAGAACCTGCTGCCCGTCGAAGGCGATCTCGATTCGGATGCGCTCGTTGTCAGTCATCTCCGACGAACTCTGCCAGAACGCCACCGGTCGCCTCCGGATGGACGAACGCAACCTGCAGCCCGAAGAGGCCTCGGCGCGGCGTCTCGTCGATCAACTCGGCGCCGTCGGCCCGCAACCGCGTGAGCTCAGCGGCGACGTCGTCGACCTCGAACGCCACGTGGTGCATACCCGGCCCGCGCTTCGCGATGAACCGTCCGACCGGGGTGTCGTCACCGATCGGGCACAGCAGCTCGATCCGGCTCTCACCGACCCGCAGTGAAGCCGCCTCGACCCCCTGGTCCTCGACCCGCTCCCGGTGCTCGAGCCGTGCGCCGAAGAGCTCTTCGTAGACTCGCACGCCTGCGTCCAGGTCGTCGACGGCGATACCGATGTGGTGGACCCCCTTGACGGCCATCGGCGCAGGCTACCTCCGCCATTCGGACGCAAGCAGGGCGTAGTCCAGCTCGCTCTGCCACTCGCCCTTGACCCACTCGTTCTCGATCAGCCGCGCCTCGAGGCGCATCCCCAGCTTCTCGAGCACGCGCGCCGAGCCGAAGTTGCGCAGCTCGGTGCGCCCGATCAGGCGATGGCAGCCCATCGTCTCGAACACGAACGGCAGCAGCGCACGTACTGCCTCGGTGGCGTAGCCGCGACCCTGGTGAGCCGGGTTGAACGAGAAGCCGACCTCGCAGCAGCGATGCAACTCACTCACCCACTGCAACGCGACGTCACCGACGAGCTCGCCGTCGTCGCGGAGCGTGACTGCCGCGCTCAGCCAGTCGCCTTCGGCCTCGAGCGCCGAGCCGCGGACCTTGCGTGCGAGCAGGTCACGGGTCTTTTCCTGATCGAGCGCGTCGTTGTAGAGCCAGCGCGCAACCTCGTCGCTCGACTGGATCGCGTACAGGCCGTCGAAGTCACCGTCAGCGTACGGGCGCAACGAGAGACGGGCCGTGAGGATCGGCCAATCGGGCGCAGTGGCCACACGGCGAGCCTACCCGGTGGGGTCTGCACCGAGCGCCCGCACGACTCCGACGGAGTCGGAGGACTGCGAGTCCGGCTCGACGCCGGCGAACAGCCCAACGAGCTCCTCACGCGAGAGCGTCTCGTACTCGAGCAGCGCAGCGGCCACACGGTCGAGCGCCGCACGATGCTGTGAGAGCAGCCGGACGGCTTCGGTGTAGGCGAAGTCGGTCAACCGAGCCTGCTCGGTGTCGCGCAGCCGCTTCGTCTCCTCCGAGAGCGCATAGTTGTCTGCGCGCATCGTGCGCGACGTGACCGACTCACCCATGCCCCACTCGAAGACCATCGCGCGCGCGATCTGCGTCACCTTCTCGAGGTCGTTGGCCGCGCCGTTCGTGACGCGTCCGAAGACGAGCTCCTCGGCGGCGCGGCCCGCGAGCGCCATCACCATCCAGTCGGAGAGCTCCTCCTTGGTCTCGAGGTAGCGCTCCTCCTCGGGCAGGTGGAGCACGTAGCCGAGCGCCGTACCGCGGGCGATGATCGTCGCCTTCTGCGGCTCGTTGCCGACCAGGTGCGAGACGAGCGCATGGCCACCTTCGTGGTAGGCGAGGATCCGCTTCTCCTTGTCGGTGACGACGCGGCGCTGCTGCAGGCCGGCGACGACCCGCTCGAGCGCGTAGTCGAAGTCCTCCATCGCGAGCTCGCTGCTGCCGCGGCGTCCCGCGCCGATCGCAGCCTCGTTGCAGATGTTCGCCAGGTCGGCGCCGGTCAGGCCGGCGGTCTGACGGGCGACGCCCTCGAGATCGACATCCCCGGCCAGCGGCTTCCCGCGGGTGTGGACGGAGAGAATCTGCTTGCGGCCCTTCAGGTCGGGCGGCTGGATCAGGATCTGCCGGTCGAAGCGCCCCGGGCGCAGCAGCGCCTGGTCGAGGTCCTGCAGCCGGTTCGAGGCGGCCATCACGACGACCTGGTCGCGCGGCCCGAAACCGTCGAGCTCGACGAGCAGCTGGTTGAGGGTCTGATCCTGCTCGCGGTTGAACGAATGGCCGCTGCGCGCCTGCCCGACCGCGTCGAGCTCGTCGATGAACACGATCGACGGGGCGTTCTTGCGCGCTTCCTCGAACAGCTTCCGGATGCGTGCGGCGCCCAGGCCGGCGAACATCTCGACGAACGCCGAGGCGCTCTGCGCGTAGAAGCGCGCACCCGACTCGTGCGCGACCGCCTTCGCCGCCAGCGTCTTGCCTGTACCGGGAGGCCCGTGGAAGAGGATTCCCTTCGGGACACGCGCGCCGAGCGACTCGAACTTCTGCGGGTCGCGGAGGAAGTCGACGATCTCCTGCAGCTCCTCCTTCGCCTCGTCGAGCCCGGCGACGTCCGCCCAGGTGACCGAAGACGCGGAGCCGGGCGTGATCTCCATCGGCTTCACGCGCGGCATCAACTTGACCGTCTTCCAGAGCAGGTAGACGACGATGCACATCAGGAAGAAGAAGAGGACAGGAATCCAGGTCAGCGCGAAGTCCGACATGAACTGCCCGAAGTCGAATGCGGCGACCATCAGTCTTCCATCGGCAGGGTGCGACGGAACCTAAAGCTCCGCCAGCACCTCGTCCACGGAGGCGAAGCGAACGCCGAGGTCACGCCAGATGGCGATGCAGCGGGCGGCTCGGCCCTCGTCGAGGCCACGAGAGGCCTCCTCGACGAACGTGACGCGCCGACCGCGGGTCAGGAGGCCCCGGATCGCGGCGTCGTCGCACACGTCGGTCGCGACCCCGAAGAGCACGATCTCCTCCGGGTCGAGCTGGGCGAGGAGCGCCTCGGTGTTCGGATTCGTGAACACGTCGAAGCTCTTCTTGAGCAGCAGAAACTCGCGGCCGCGCAGCCACCGGTCGGGCACGGCGGTCAGCGCGAGGGGCACCGGATCCTCCTGGGCCGTCTCGGCGATCTTGGCGGCGCCGCGCGTGCCGCGCAGGCAGTGCGGCGGATAGGTCGTCTCGAAGTCGGGGCTCTCGGAGATCTCGGAGTCGGTCAGCTCGTGGTCGTCCGCGGAGGCGACGTGCGGGATGCCCGCTGCGCGCGCGGCCGCGACGAGCCGCGCCATCGCCGGCACGGCGTCCGTGGCGCCGGGCACCGCCAGCTTCCCGTCGGCGTGCACGAAGTCGACCTGGGTGTCGACGTCCCACAGAACGAGTCTCCCGCTCACGAGACGCGTTCGAGGCGCGGATTCGACCGCAGCCTGCGGCCGACCTTCGCGGACGGCACGCCGTCGGTGACCACGATGTCGCCGGTGAAGTCGTTCGAGCCGCGGATCAGCCACGAACCGACCCCGTACGCGTCGACGGGCACGTCGTCGGCTTCGAACTCGCGGATCTTGTCCACGGTGAAGCCGCCCGAGACGACGATCTTGACGGCGTCGTAACCGGCCGCATCGAGCGCGGCGCGCACCTTGTGCACGAGGCGCGGATTGACACCCGTCGGACGGAAATCGCCCATCTCCTCCCACAACGAACGGTCGACGAGCGACTCGGACGTGTCGAGCCGGACGCCCCAGAGCCGCGGGCCGAGAGCACGCGCGACGTCGAGTGCCGTCCCGACCGAGTCGTTGTCGAAGTCGACGAGCACGGTCACGTTCATGTCCTCCGGCGCCCAGTCGGCGAAGTGCCGCGCCGCCGCGACGGTGTCGCCGCCGTAGGCGGCGATCAGCGCGTGCGGCACAGTGCCGAGCCCGGAGCCGCCCCACCAGGACGCCTGCTCGTCCGTCGTGACACCGATCGGCGCACCCACGACCTGGCCGGCGACGTAGGCCGCATAGCCGTCGCCCGTCTGGACACGGTGATGATCGTGCCGCGCCGGCATGAAGATGATCGGCTTGCCACGGGCGGCCTCGAGCACGTGCACGACATTGGTCGTGATCAGCGTGCGCCGAGCGAGCGTGCCGAGGTAGAGGGTCTCGAGATGCGCGAACGTCGTGTAATCGCCCTCGATCGTCAAGACGGGCTCGAACGGCGTGATCAGGTCGCCGTCGTAGAGCGCATGCACCGTCAGGGCATCCCAGTCGTCGGCGCAGAGCTTGAGGATCGCAATCGCCTCGTCCATCCCACCGAGGTACGCGTCTCTCTTCTGGAAGACCTGCATCACGACGCGCGGGCGCCGCCCGTCCTGCAGCAGCGTCGAGCGGGTGTGGTTGAAGTACGCGTCCGTGTAGTAGCCCGCGCGCATCTTCTCGACCGGCAGGTCGAAGATCGAGGGCTCGAGCCGCCTGCGCGTCGTGATCACGCGGCGCGCGCCTCCTCCTCGAGCGAGAGGCAGGCACGCAGCGCCGCCTCGGCGACCTCGAGCTGGTCGGTGGTCGGCTCGCGCGTGCCGAGCCGGTGCTGCAGCTCGTGGCCGGGCTTGGCGAGCGCGCGCGAGAGCCCGTGCCGCGGGTGGCGCGTCATCCAGCCGAAGATCTCCGTCGACGCCGCGAGCGCACCCACCATCGCAACCACCTTCGCGGCCGGCCGGTGGCGGGCCGGGACGCGCTCGGCGATCAGGTTGCCCGCGGCGGTCGTCAGCAGCATGGGGCCGACGAGGTGCGACCCGCAGCGCTCGTGCTCCTTCGGCCGCGCCTCGCCATGCTCGTAGCTCCCGATCGAGATGTGCTCGGCACCGTGGTACTCGGCCAGCTCGCCGGCGCGGAGCGCGAACGCGGCGGGCGCAAGCGACAGGACACCGGCGAGCAGCTCGCGGGCGACCGGCCGCAGGGAGGTACGCCGGATCCCCTGGAGGACGACCGCGCTCCCGAACATCGACGCGAGCACGCCGCGCCCCTGCATCGGCAGCTGTGCCTCGGGGAGCGCGTGCTTCACCTGCGGCAGCAGCCCGAGCGCCTCGGCGAGCCGGGCGGGGCCACGCAGGACCGGGTTCTGCACCTGCGAGGCGCGCAGCCGCTTGCGCCGCGCCACGACCTTCAGCTCGCCGTCAGCGGTGCGGACCGCGCACGCCCAGGCGGTCGGACCATGCACGAGCACGCCGTTCGCGAGCGCCATGCCGCCGAGACGGATCTTCTCGGTCACCGGGAGGAGCGTAGCCGCAGCAGGGCCTGCAGCCGGGCGGCCGCGGGACCCGGACGGCCGTTCCCGACCGGGAGACCGTCGACCTCGACGACGGGCATCACCTCGCGGATCGAGGAGGTGGTGAACGCCTCGTCCGACGCAGCGAGCTCGCCCAGCGCAAACCGCCCCTCACGGGCCGGAGCGAGCTCGAGCGCGAACGCACGCGTCACGCCGGGCAGCACCCCCGGCCCCGCGGCCGGGGTGAAGAGCTCACCGCCGACACGCCACCAGATGTTCGCGGTCGCCGTCTCGCGCACGTCGCCTGCGGCCACGAGCAGGGCGTCGTCGGCGCCGGCGGCCGCGGCTGCCTGCCGTGCCGCGAAGGAGAGAGCGTAGCTCGTCGCCTTGACGCCTGCGAGCAGGTCGGGCACGGGCGCTTCGACCGAGCGGAGCGTGAGCCCTCGCGCGCGCTCGTCCTCGAGACCGGGAGGCAGCTCCGCCGCGGACGCGACGAGGGCGCTCTCCGTTCGGTAGAGCCGGAGCACATGCTCGGGCGGCGCGGCACCGGCCGCCTGCAGGACGAGCTCACGCGCGTCGTCCGGAGCCGGCAGCCCGAGCGCGCGACACGATCCCTGTAGCCGCTCGAGGTGCCGGTCGAGCAGAAACGGCCTGCCGCCGTAGACACGCAGCGTCTCGAAGGCAGCTGCACCACGCAGCAGCGCCTCGTCGTCGGCGCGGAACACCGGGTCAGCCGGATCGACGAGCCCGCGGCCGGCGACGGCGAGGGCGTGCAGCCTCACGCCGCCACGAGGCCGCCGACCGCGGCGAGCAGCGGCCGGGCCTTGACCCACGACTCCTCGACCTCCTGCTCGGGGTCGGAGTCCCAGACGATTCCTCCGCCGACCCAGAGATGGAGCCGCGCGTCGGCGACGGCGAACGTGCGGATCGTCAACGCGAGATCGAAGTCGCCGTTGGCGCGAATCGTCCCGATCGCGCCCATCGCCGCGCCGCGACCGACCGGCTCGAGCCGCGCGATGTGGTCCAGCGCGGAGATCTTCGGCGCACCCGTGATCGAGCCGCCGGGGAACGTCGCGTGGAGGATCTCGGCGAGCCCGACCCCAGGCCGCAGGCGCCCCTCGACCGTGGACTCGAGATGCGTGACGCCGGCCAGCTCGCGCTGGCGCATCAGCTCGGGCCAGCGCACCGTCCCCGGCGCACAGACGCGCGACAGGTCGTTGCGCTCGAGGTCGACGATCATCAGGTGCTCCGCCGCGTCCTTCTCGTCGTCGACGTCCTCGCCGAGCGGACGCGTGCCCTTGATCGGCCTCGTCTCGAGGGTCTCTCCACGCCGTGCGAGGAAGAGCTCCGGGGACGCGGACACGATCGCCCACCCGTCGCCCGCGAGCGTGCGCGGCTGCAGCGGGTGGAGCGCCGCGAGCGCGTGCTCGAGCGCCGACGGGTCGCCCTCGAACGGCGCGCTCAGATGCTGCACGAGATTCACCTGGTAGACGTCGCCGCGCGCGATCGCGGCGCGGACCGCCTCGACCGCTGCGCCGTAGTCGGCGCCGTCCCAGGTCGCCGTCCAGTCGCCGACGCCGAACCTCGTCCGGGCCGGAGCCGCGCGCGCGTGCGCCGGCCGTGCCGCGAGCAGCGGCAGCGGGCACGGCTCGGGCGGAAGGGGCGCCGGGTCGCGGCGCAGCGGCGCGGAGAGCCCGTAGCCGAGGTAGACGTCGACGTCGCAGCCCGCCGCGGCCACGTAGTCGGCCAGCAACTCGAAGGCACCGGCCGGCTCGTACAGCTCGAGCATCTACCCGCAGACGGACTGCGCGGCGTGGCGGAGCCAGCGCACGCCGAGCTCGAGGTCCTCGACCGGCACACGTTCGTCGGCGGAATGGATCAGCCGAGCCGCCGTCTCGGAATCCATTGCACGCGAGGGGAAGAAGCCGTAGGCGACCGTGCCGAACGCCTGCCGCAGCCAGTGCGAGTCGGTGAAGCCCGCGACGCAGATCGGCGCGGCCGCCGCGCCCGGCTCCTCCGACTCGACGAACGACTGCACCGCGTCCCACAGCGGGCCGCCGATCGTCGAGCGCGTGCCGCCCTGGCGCTCGGTGTTGACGAGCTCGTAGTCGCCGTCGCCGAGGAATGCGCGAATCGTCGCCTCCGCCTCTTCCGGCGTCTGTCCCGGGAGCAGCCGCGTGTCGACCGTGATCTCGCAGAGCGCCGGAATCACGTTCCGCTTGTCGGAGGCATGCGCCATCGTCGGCGCGCAGGTCATGCCGAGCAATGGCTCGATCAGCTCTGCCGCGAGAGGTGCGATCGAGCGGGCCGCGGTCAGCGCATCGGGCGCCGGAGGCACATCGCCGAGCAGCGCGCGCAGGAACCCTTCGACCTCCGGGATCAACCGCGGCTCGACGGTGAACGCGCCGAGCCGCTCGACGAAGGGCGCCGCCTTCGCGAGCGCGTTGTCGGCGATACCCGGCATCGACGCGTGCCCGCTCCGGCCGTGCACGCGCAACATGAACGGTGAGCTCATCTTCTCCGCCGTCGAGCAGAGATACAGCACCCTGCCACCGAGCTCGACGCGGTCACCCGCGCCTTCGTTGACCGAGAAGTCTGCGCGGACCGCATCGGGGTGCGCCTCGACCAGCCATTGCAACCCGAAGCCGTCCCCCACCTCCTCGTCGGCCGCGGCGATGAAGATCAGGTCGCCGTCGCCGCGCCACCCTTCCCGCGCGAGCGATGCCAGCGCGACCGCGCTCGCTGCGACCTCGCCCTTCATGTCGAGCGCGCCCCGCCCCCAGACCTCACCGTCCACGAGCTCCGCACCGAAGGGCTCGCGCCGCCACTCACGCGGGTCGGCGAGCACGACGTCCGTGTGCGAGAGCAGGGCAAGCGACGGGCCGCCGCCCCGGCCAGGGATGCGGGCGACGAGATTCGCCCGCTCGGTCACCTTCGCGTACAGCTCGCACTCGACGCCCGCCGCCTCGAGGTAGTCGCGCAGCAGCTCGGCCGCGGCGGTCTCGTTGCCGGGCGGGTTCGTCGTGTCGACGCGGATCAGCCGCTGGAGGAGGTCGACGACCTCCGTCACTCCTCGAACGCCATCGACTTTCTCCTTCCGAGCACGAGCAGGTAGCGGCGCGGGACACGCACGCCGCCTTCGTCGGTGCGGTAGGTCTCCTGCAGGTCGACGAACGCCTGATGGAATGCCTCTTTCTGCTCGTCGTCGAGGCGGGCCAGCAGCGTCACGACCGGCGGCGCCGACTCCGAGAACAGCTGCCAGATCTCTTCGCCGGAGTCGGCTTCGATCCAGAGCGTCCCGTCCTCGAACTCGAGCTCGAAGTCCTCGCCGAGCATCGCCTCGACGTGGTCCTCGCGGCCCCACTCGTAGGCCTCACGACCTTCGATCGGATCGTCGGTGAACCGCCGGTAGAGCTCGCCGAGCTTCGAGCTCGGCTTCCAGGCGGTGAAAGCGATGCGTCCGCCGCCACAGGTGACGCGCGCGAGCTCGGCCGCGACGTTGGCGTGATCGGGCGCGAAGACGAGGCCGAAGTTCGAGGAGAGCGCGTCGAAACAGGCATCCTCGTACGGCAGATACTCGACGTCGCCGAGGTCGAACTTGACCGACGCGCCCTCCTCCTGTGCGCGCCGGCGCGCCTTCTCCAGCATCGGCTCTGCGATGTCGATCGCGGTCACGTCGGCGCCGGCCCGGGCGGCGCGGATCGCCACCTCGCCGGTCCCGGTCGCGAGGTCGAGCACGCGGTCGCCGGGCTGAACCCGCAACCGCTGGACGAGCTCGTCCTGCACCGGCGCGAACCGCGCGGCGATGCGCTCGTAGCTACCCACGCTCCAGATCTCGGCTCCGGCGTCGGCCACGTCGGGCAGAGCATACTTTCGTCGTGACCGACCTCTTCAGTGAGGCCGCCGGGCGACGGCTCGACGCCTCGGCGCCGCTCGCGCAGCGACTGCGGCCGACGACGCTCGACGACTTCGTCGGCCAGGAGCACGTGATCGGGCCCGGCCGGGCGCTGCGGCTCGCGATCGAGCAGGACCGCGTGCCGTCGATGGTGCTCTTCGGCCCGCCCGGCAGCGGCAAGACGACGCTGGCGCGAATCGTCGCGCAGACGACCGGCGCGGAGTTCGAGGAGCTCTCCGCGGTCTCTGCGACGGTGGCGAACGTGCGGCAGGTGCTCGCCGATGCGAGAGAGCGGCTCGGCACGAGCGGCCGGCGCACGATCCTCTTCCTCGACGAGATCCACCGCTTCAACAAGGCACAGCAGGACGCACTGCTGCCCGGAGTCGAGGAGGGGCTGCTGACGCTGATCGGCGCGACGACCGAGAACCCGTACTTCGAGGTCAACTCCGCGCTGCTCTCGCGCACACAGATCTACGAGCTCGAGCCGCACTCGATCGAGACGCTGCGCGGGGTCGTGCAGCGCGGCGCCGCCGAGCTCGGTGCGACGGTCTCGCCCGACGTCGAGGAGATGATCGCCCAGCGCGCCGGCGGCGACGCCCGCAATGCACTCAACATTCTCGAGTTGACGGTCGAGACCGCACGGGCGGAGGGCGTCGACGTGGAGGAGCGTCATGTCGACGACGCAGCCCGCAAACGGCCGCTCGCCTACGACAAGGGCGGAGACAAGCACTACGACTTCATCTCGGCCTGGATCAAGGCCACCCGCGCGAGCGACGTGCAGGCGTCGGTCTACTACCTCGCTGCGATGCTCGAGGGTGGCGAGGATGCGCGGTTCATCGTGCGCCGGATGATCGTGCTCGCATCCGAGGACATCGGCAATGCCGACCCGCAGGCCCTGCTGGTGGCGGTCGCCGCAGCCCAGGCGGTCGAGCACGTCGGCCTGCCGGAGGCGCGCCTCAATCTCGCCCAGGCGGCCGTCTACCTCGCCCGCGCACCGAAGTCGAACGCGTCGTACGTCGCCCTCAAGCGCGCGCAGCAGGACGTCCGCGAGCGCGGCCACCTGCTGCCGCCGGCGGCGCTGCGCTCCGCGGCGTATCCCGGGGCGGCCAAGCTCGGCCGGGGCAAGGGCTACGTCTACCCGCACGAGCGGATCGAGGGCTTCGACGTCGACTGCCTGCCGGAGGAGCTGCAGGGCACGGTCTACTACGAGCCGTCGGGCATCGGCGACGAGCAGCCGGTCGAGCGGCGCGCGACCGGTCGCCCCCCGGACTGAGACTCAGAGAATGCGGGCGCCGAGCGCGCTCGCGACCAACTCGACGGCGAGCTTCGCCGTCTCGTTCGCGCGGTCGAGAATCGGGTTGACCTCGACGACGTCGAGCGAATTCATCAGCCGGGACTCTGCGACGAGCTCGAGTGCGAGGTGCGCCTCGCGGTAGGAGAGACCGCCGCTGACGGGTGTGCCGACACCCGGTGCGAACATCGGGTCGACCGCGTCGAGGTCGAGGCTGACGTGCAGGAACGGCGCCCCGGCGAGGAAGGTGAGTGCGTCGCGCAGGACGCGCTCCATTCCAAGCCTGTCGATCTCGCTCATCGTGTAGACACGCACGTCGAGCTCGTTGATCAGCTCGCGCTCGCCCGGATCGAGCGAGCGGATGCCGACGAGCGCGGCCCGCGTGACCGAGGGCGTCGGATAGAGACCCGTCTCGAAGACGTCGCCGCCCGCCCCGAACGCGGCCGCGAGCGGCATGCCGTGCACGTTCCCCGTCGGTGACGTGCTCGGCCGGTTCAGGTCGCCGTGCGCGTCGATCCAGAGCGCGGCACCCGCCCCGCGGGCCTTCGCCATCCCTCCGAGGGTGCCCATCGCGATCGAGTGGTCGCCGCCGAGCACGAGCGGCAGGAACTCCTGGTCGACCGCCTCCTGGACGAGGGCCGCGATCCGCTCGCACGCCTGCTTGATCGGCCCGAGGTAGCGAGCGTTCACGCTCCCCTCGTCGATCGCCTCCGGCACCGCCGAGCGGACGTCGCCCCAGTCGTAGACCTCCCGCCCGAGGGCACGGATGCGGACGTCGAGCTCGGCGTAGCGGATCGCCGACGGCCCCATGTCGACGCCCCGGCGTCCCTGTCCGAGGTCGAGCGGCGCCCCGATCACCGCGATCGGGGGCTCCCGCCCCTCGGAGGGAGTTTGTTGCACGTTCATGCGGAAAAGGGTAGTTCAGCACTATGGCGACCGCCCCGATCAAGGTGCTCCTGGCCGACGACGACGAGCTCTTCCTCGAGTCGCTGAAGGCGCTGATCGACCGCCAGCCGGAGCTGGAGGTGATTGCCGCGGCCGAAAACGGGCTGCGGGCGATCGAGCTCGCGGCTGCACTCGAGATCGATGCCGCCGTGCTCGACCTGCACATGCCGCTGCTCGACGGGGTGAGCGCCGTCACGCGGCTCCGCCGGGACAACCCGAACCTCTGCCTGATCGTCCTGACCGGCGACTCCGACACCCGCCTGCACCGCGCCGCTGCCGACGCCGGCGCGGATGCCGTGCTGGAGAAGCACGAGCTGGCCCGCGGGCTCGTCGACCGGCTCGCCGCTGTCCGCCGCTAGACCGTTTGTCTGTTGCCTACTCAGACCGCCCAGCTGGCGCGGAAGCGCTCCTGCGCCTCCGAGGCGCGGTCGAGCTCGATCCCGAGCGTCGAGAGCTTCGTGCGCGCGATCAGGTCGTCGAGCTCGGGTGGGAACGACGTGAGGCCCGGCGGCAGGTCACCCGAGGCGAGCAGGTGCACGGAGAGCGCCTGCACCGAGAACGAGAGATCCATGATCTCGACCGGGTTGCCGTCGAGTCCGGCGATGTTGACGAGCGCACCGTCGACGAGCACGTGCGCGCGACGCCCGTCCGTCACGTAGGTGCGCACACCCGGCCGCGCGTCGATCGCCTCGTCCGCGGAGCGGGCGAGCGCAGTGACGTCGATCTCGCGGTCGTGGTGACCCGCGTTCGCAAGCACGACGCCGTCCTTGAGCAGGCCGAGCGCCTGCTCCGGCAGCGCCTCGATCAGGCCGGTGGCGGTCACGACGACGTCGGCGGCGGGGAGCGCCTCGGCGAGCGGCGCCACGCGGAACCCGTCCATGTGCGCGGTCAGCGCGCGTACGGGGTCGATCTCGACGACCGTCACGCGGCCGCCGAGCCCGTCCGCGGCCCGCGCCACACCCTTGCCGACCCAGCCGTAGCCGATCACGCAGAACTCCCGGCCGGCGGCGAGCACGTTCGTGAGCGCGAGGATCGCCGTCAAGGTGGTCTGTCCCGTTCCGTACGGATTGTCGAACATGTGCTTGCAGCGCGCGTCGTTCGCCGCGACCGCCGGGAAGCCGAGCTTGCCCTCCGACTCGAGCGCGCGCAGGCGTGCGACCCCGGTCGTCGTCTCCTCGCTCACGCCGCGCAGCTGCGCGTAGAGCCCGGGCTCGTGCTCGGCCATGCGCCGCGTCAGCTCGAGCCCGTCGTCGATCACCAGCTCGGGGCCGGTCGCGGCGACGGCCAGCAGGTCGCTCGTGAACTCGTCGGCCGAGACGCCGTGACGTGCGTGCACCTCGACGCCGCGCTCGACGAGCGCCGCGCAGACCGTGTCCTGGGTCGAGAGCGGGTTGCTGCCGGCGGCCACCACCTCGGCGCCCGCCTCTCGCAACGCAAGGACGAGGCAGGCCGTCTTGGCCTCCAGGTGCACGACGACCGCCAGCCTGCGCCCGCGCAGCGCGCCGTCGGCGAGGCGATCCTCGAGCAGCCGATGCAGGACCGGCATGTGCTGCCGCGCCCACTCGATGCGCCGGTGGCCCTCCGGAGCGAGCGACGGGTCTGCGCTGCGGGTCAACGAGTGGCGAGGGCCGGACTTGAACCGGCGACACCACGGTTTTCAGCCGTGTGCTCTACCAACTGAGCTACCTCGCCCTGGGGTGCGGGGTGAGTGTAGCCGCACGAAAAGAGACGTCCGGACCGGTGCTACCGCGTCGCGAACGTCCCTGTCCCCCGACCCTACGCCGATTTCGGGCGGAGGGCAAGGAGCGAGAGCCCGGGCCCGGTCGCCTGCTCGAG
This sequence comes from uncultured Actinomycetes bacterium, assembly GCA_963698925.1. Classification (GTDB taxonomy): domain Bacteria; phylum Actinomycetota; class Thermoleophilia; order Gaiellales; family Gaiellaceae; genus PALSA-600. The sequence goes on from CAVOSR010000003.1 coordinate 86,454, forward strand.
GAGCACCGCCAGCCCGCGCCGCTCGAGCTCGGCCCGGACGCGCGAGAGCGGCACGTAGATGGGCGTGCGATCGCCCATGCTGTAGGCGAGCGCCACGTGGCCGCCGGGGGCGAGCACGCGGACGAGCTCGTCGAAGAACGGAATCATGTTGTTCAGTGCCACCAGGTCGAACGCGCCGTCCTCGTACGGCAGCGCCGAGGCGTCGGCGACGTCGTAGCGCTCGCGAGCGGTCGCCGCGAGCCTGCGCGCCTCCTCGACCATCTGCGGCGACACGTCGGCGCCGACGACCTCCGCGCCGGGCCAGCGCACCGCTGCGAGCCGCGCGACCGCGCCGGTGCCGGTGCCGACGTCGAGCACCCGGGCCGGAGCCGCCGGCACCGCCGCAAGCGCGGCGTCGATCGGGCGCAGCCTCGTCTCGTCGACGCGGGACGCATCCCACTCCGGCGCAAGCCGGTCGAAGTTCGTGACGACAAACCGGCGTGCGAGCCGCCAGAGCTGCGGCCGTCGCACGACCGCGCCCGTGATCAGGCGCATCGTCCGCTGGCCGAAGGTCACACCGAAGCGATGCGCAGCTCGTCGCCGAGCCCGACGCCCGTCAGCCGGGCCGCATCGCCGTTGCTGATCGCGAGCGTGATGAGCCCGTAGGAGTCCTCGTAGACGATCAGCTCGCCGGACGGCGCGTCCGCGAACGTGCCCGCGACGACCGCGTAGTAGCGGTCGAGCGTCAGCCGGATCTCGACGCGATCGCCGTTCGAGACCCCGAGGCCGTCGAGGTGCGGACGCTGTGCGTTCGTCGCGACGTTGCCGAAGCGGTCGACCGCGAGCACGGTCGCGGAGATCTGCGACCGGCCGAGCTGCGGATCGGGGACGTCCACCCGCACGAGCTGCGACGGCTCGAGCGGAGGACCGAGCTCCTCGATCGCCACGCCGGCGGCGAGGTGCGCCGCCGCCGGCGCGAAGACGTCGCGTGCGTGGAACGTCCGCGACACATCCGGCAACCGGTAGCGCTCGCCGACGAGCTCGTGCGCAACGTCGATCTCGAACTGCTCGGCGGCGAGCAGCAGCAGGCCGTTGTCCGGGCCGACGAATGCGCGCCCGTCGGCGGTGCGGATCGCGATTGCGCGACGCTCGCCGCCCACACCGGGATCGACAACCGCGAGGTGAACGCCCTCGGGCATGTAGACGGTCGTGTTGCGCAGGACGAGCGCGCCCTGCAGCACGGACTGCGGCTCGATGCCGTGCGTGATGTCGATCACACGCGCATCCGGCGCGATCCGGGCGATCACGCCGTGGCAGGTGCCGACGAAGTCGTCCTGCAGGCCGAAGTCCGTCAGGAACGTGATCACAGTCATGTCTGCGAGTCCATCAGATTCGCGACCGCGGCGACGAGGCCGTCGAGATCGTGGGTGGCCGCCTCCGCGGCGACGGTGAGGCCGGCGCCCAGTGCCACCCGGCTCGTCTCCGGGCCGATCGTGACCGCAGGGGCCGCGCCTCCGACCGCGGCGTACGCCCGCGCGGCCGAGCCGGAGGCGAGCACGACGACGTCGCCCTGGGGCGGCACCGGCGTCAGGAGGCGCGTCCGATAGAGGGGCACGAAGTCGGCGTCCAGCGCGTCGATCGCGGCCCGGCGCGCGCCCTCGGCCGCCGCGAAGAGAACCGGTCCGGCGGGGCGTGGGAACTCTCGCAGCAGGCCGTCCTGCGACGACTCGACCGGCACGAAAGCCGGCTCGATCCCGTGGGCGCGCAGCGCCTCGGCGGTTCCCGGCCCGACCGCCGCGACCCGCGGGAGGTTGCGTCCGCGGCGCGCGATCTCGTCGGCGCCGTTCGGGCTCGTGACCACGAGCCAGTCGTACCCTGCCGCGTCGACCGGCTCGTCGGAGGTGCGCTCGATCTCGATCAGCGGGCATTCGACGACCTCGGCGCCGAGCTGCTCGAGCCGGGCGACGAGCGGGCCCGCCTGTGCGCGCGGCCGCGTCACGATCACGCGCACGGCGTACGGACCTCGCTGTGCGCGCCGGCGAGCGCGACCAGCTCCCGCGCGAGCGCCTCGGGATCTGCGCCGCTGCGACGCTCGAGCCAGCGACCGTCGTCGTCCGCGATCAGCGCCTGCAGGACGGAGCCGTCGTGATGCGCCGCAACCGGTGCCAGGCACCCGGCGCCGATCGTCGCGACGCAGCGGCGCTCGGGCTCGACCCGCCGGCGTGTCTCGCCATGGTCGACGGCGGTGACGCGCTCCTCCTCGCCCGCGCGCACCTGCAGCGCGAGCGCGCCCTGGGCGGCCTCCGGGAGCATCACCTCCGGATCGAGGCGGGCGCCGATCTCGTCGTGCAGCCCGAGGCGGTCGAGGCCGCAGGCGGCGAGCACGATCGCGTCGAGCCCGCGCTCACGCAGCTTGCGGATGCGTGTGTCGACGTTCCCGCGCAGCGGCTCGATCGAGAGCGTCGGCTCGAGCGCGAGCAGTTGCGCGCGCCGTCGCGCGGACGCGGTGCCGATTCGCATCCCCGGCACGGACTTCGGCGGCGCCGATCAGCGCGTCGCGCGGGTCGTCCCGCTCGAGGTAGGCGCCGACGACGAGCCCGTCCGTGTCGGCCGACGTCATGTCCTTCGCCGAGTGCACCGCGACGTCGATGCGCCCGGCGAGCAGCGCCTCTTCGATCTCCTTGACGAAGACGCCGCGGGCGCCGATCTGTCCGAACGGCAGCTTGCGGTCGCGGTCGCCCGCCGTCGTGATCGGGACGAAGGCGATCTCCACGCCGGGGCCGCGCAACAGCGCCGCCGCCTGCTCGGCCTGCGTGAGCGCGAGCCTAGAGCCGCGAGACCCGATACGGAGGAGCACAGGTCGACCTCCCTCCCCGCTTGCTGCGGGCGCAGATCGGATGACCGAGCTTCACGCGCAGGAACGCGGACGGCGCGACCACGGGCAGCGGCCGCTCGATGCGCCGGTTGTCGTCGTTCACCGCTCGTCCTCGAGACCGAAGAGGTGACGAACCGCGTCGGCGTACGCTGCGCCGTCCGCACTGACCGCCGCCTCCTTCATGCGCACGGTCGGCAGGTGCAGCAGCTTGTTCAGGATCTGCGTCGTCACCGACTCGAGCGTGCGCCGCTCGTCGTCGCTGACACGGCCCTCGACCTTGGCGAGCTCGGCGTTGCGAATCTCCTCGGCACGCGCACGGAGCGACGCGATCGCGGGAACGACGTCGAGCGACGCGCGCCACGAGCGGTACCGCGCCGATTCCTCGGCGACGAGCTGCTCGGCGCGGGCGGCCTCGGCGCGCCGGCCGGCGAGCGTCTCTGCGACGACGGCCTCGAGGTCGTCGATGTCGTAGAGGAAGCAGCCGTCGAGCGCGGCGATCGCCGGGTCGAGATCGCGCGGGACGGCGATGTCGATGAAGAAGAGCGGGCTGCGGTGGCGTGCGGGCACGTCGGCGGCGCGCACGACCTGCTCGGGCGAGCTGGTCGACGAGACGACGACGTCGATCTCTCCGAGGTGCGCGCCGATCTGCTCGAGCGCGAGCGCCTCGCCGCCGAAGCGCACGGCGAGTGTCCGGGCGGTGTCGGGAGTCCGGTTGGCGACGAACGCGATCCGAGCCCCGCGCGAGGACAGGTTCGACGCCGCGAGCTCGCCGATGCGGCCGGCGCCGATCAAGAGCACGCGCCGGCCGGTGAGATCGCCGAAGACCTGAGCCGCGAGCGCCGCGGCCGCAGACGACACCGACGCCGGGCTCTCGCCGATCGCGGTCTCCGTGCGGACACGCTTGCCGACCGCGAGTGCCTGCCGGAAGACCCGGTCGAGCAGCGGGCCGGTCGCGGCCGCCTCGTAGGCAGCGCGAACCTGGCCGAGGATCTCGCCCTCGCCCGGGACGAGCGAGTCGAGGCCGGCCGCCACACGGAAGAGGTGCAGCGCGGCGGCCTCCTCGTGGAGGCGATAGAGCGTCCCGTCGAGCGACTCGCCGGCGAGCTCTTCGAGCGCCGTGACGGCAGCTGACTCGTCATCGCCCGCGAGATAGAGCTCTGTGCGGTTGCAGGTCGAGAGGCAGACCGCGTCGCCGAGGGTGCGCGCGAGCGCGGCCGCATGAGGCAGGTCGAGCGTCACCCGCTCGCGCAGCTCGACGGGCGCGACGTGATGGGAGAGGCCGACGAGGGTGAGCGTCATGTGAAGTGGCTCCCCGCGAGCGCGAGCCGCACGACGATCACGAGCACGAAACCGCCGAGCGCGAGGTACGCAGCGCGGCGCCCGGCCGGACGCGAGACGAGGAACACCGAGTAGACGAGCCAGGTCAGGAGCGTCACGGCCTCGAGCGCGTCGAGCGAGCCGCCGTCGCGCCGCTGCCGCACGATTCCCGCGGCGAGGCCGAGCGTCAGCAGCGGCAGCGAGACGGCGATCGTCCGCCAGGTCAGGCGCTCGAGGGACGCGAGCGGCGGCAGGCGCAGGCGCAGGATGTCGGCGGCGCGCCGCTTCAGGCGGCTCTCCTGCCAGAGGTAGAGGCCGGCGAGGCCCGCCGCGAGGGTGAACCCGGCGAACGCCGCGAGGACGAGGCCGACGTGCAGCACGAGGAAGAGGTTGCCGTAGTCGGAGCTGCTGTCCGCCCGGGTGCCGCCGCCGACGCGCGCGACGACGAAGAGCACCGCCGCGAGCGGCATCACCGCCAGGCCGAGCAGCCGGTAACGGGGCCGGCAGCCCCAGATCAGATACGCGCCGACGACGAACCAGACGAAGAGATTGAGCGAGCCGGCCCACGTCGACCACGGAAAGCCGCTCGGTGCGCGCGGCCTGGACGATCAGCAGTGCCGTCTGGGCGAGCCAGCCGATCCGGACGCCCCAGGTCGCCGCCCGGGTGCTGCGCGGCCACGCGTACGCGAACGCGGCTTCGCCGTAGGCGAGCACTGCGGGCCAGAAGAACACCTCAACCATTGGCGTTGCGCGCGCTCTCGACCAGGTCGCCGAGCTGGCGCTGCAGGCGCTGCAGCTTCGCGGCGATGATCGCCACCCAGAGCAGCACCGTCACGAAGACCACGAGATACGCGGCCGCGACGTACTGCCACTCGGAGGGCGTGTCTCCCGTCATGCGAGCAGCTCGCGCAACTCACGCAGGCTCGCGTCGATCCGCTTGCCCGCCAGCTCGACCTGGTAGAGCGTCGCGAACAGCGCGAGCATCGCCGCCAGCGAGACCAGGAAGGTGACGAACTGCTGGCCGGACATCTGCGGGCCGTGGGAGTTGAAGACGACGGGGTGGATGAACTTCTGCGACAGGCGGATCGCGAGGAACGAGACCGGGATCAGGACGACCCCGAACAGCGCGTAGACGGCCGACATGTTGGCGCGCGATCGTCCCGGCTCGAGCGAGAAGCGAAGCATGAAGTACGCGCAGTAGAAGAGGAAGAGGACGAGGAAGAGGACCAGCTGGTTCTCGCTCCACGACCACCACACACCCCACGACGCCCGCGCCCAGATCGAGCCCGTCAACAGCGTCAGCGCGCCGAAGACGACGCCCTGGTGGATCGCCACGTAGCTCTCGACATCGGCGCGCTCGTCCCGCTTCCAGAGCACGCGCAGCGCCTTCCAGGCGCCCCAGCCGAAGCAGACGTAGGCGGTCAGGGCGATCGGCACGTGGAAGTAGAAGATCCGCTGCGAGAACCCCTGGTCGGCGTCCGTCGGCGCCCAGAAGAAGATCAGGGAGATCGAGAGGGCGAGCAGCAGGACCGCGAGCGCACTCGTGGCCACCGCGCTCCGTGCGGCAAGGGTGCGTCTCACGCGGGCAATGGTAGTCCTGCGGCTCAGACCTCGGCGACGACGTACTCGAACATCGCCCAGGCGAGCAGCACGAAGATCGCGTCGTAGAGCACGAGGAACCAGAGGTAGCCGCCGACGCCGCCGACCACGATCGGGATCGCCATGGGCAGGAAGAGCAGCGGCAGCAGAAGCTCGCGGGCGCGTCCTGCGACCGCCATCGCGCCGAAGAGCGTGCCGACGGCCGCGATCCCGATGTCGGCCAGCGCGACCGCCGCGACCGTGCGACCGTCGATCCCGGAGAAGAACGCGCCGAACGCCGGCAGCGCGACGAGCTCGGCGCAGACGAGGAACGCGAGCACCGCGAGCGACTTCGCGAGCCAGATCGCGCTGCGGTCGCACGGTGCGAGCACGAGCGCGTCGAACAGGCTCTGCTCGCGCTCGGCGACGAACGCGCGGGTCAGCCCGAGCAGCGCGGTGAAGATGATCGCGCACCAGAGGAGCCCGAGCGCAGCCGTGTCGCCGGTCCCGTGCGGCAGCGCGAAGTGGAAGATCGTCAGCGCCGCGATCACGAACAGCAGCATCGAGGGCAGCGTCTCCTTGGCCCGCAGCTCGAGCAGGAGGTCCTTGCGCGTCAGCGCCGCGACATCGTCGAGACGTACGTCATGCGAATGCGAGCCGGGCGGTCGCGAAGCGCTCGACGCGCTCCGGCTCGTGCGTCGCGACGACGCGTCGTCCGCGGCTCGGCGAAGACCGCGTCGAGCAGCGCCGCGCCGTCGGCGTCGAGTGCGTTGAACGGCTCGTCGAGCAGCAGGAGCGCCGGCTCGTGCAGCAGCATCCGGCAGAGCCCGAGCCGCTGCTGCATGCCGCGCGAGAAGGTCGAGACGCGGTCGTGCCGCACCTCCCAGAGACCGAAGCGCTCGAGCAGCATCCCGATCCGCTCGCCGCGCTCGGGGATGCGGTAGAGGCGGCCGAAGAGCGTCAGGTTCTCGAGCGGCGTCAGCTCGCGGTAGACGAGCGGCTCGTGGCCGAGGTAGCCGATCGTGTGCCGGCGGCGGCAGCTCGAGCGTCGCCCGGTCGGCGGCGCAGCGAGCCCGGCGAGCACGCGCAGCAGCGTCGTCTTGCCCGAGCCGTTCGGTCCGGTCACGAGCAGGAAGCCGCCGTCGGGCACCGTCACGTCGACGGTCGCGGAAGACGCGGCGGTCGCCGTAGCCGCTTCGCGAGCCCCGCGCCGCGCGATCACGAGCGGTAGACCTCGGCCGCGGCGCGGTGGAACCCGGCGGGCTCGCCGGCCGCGGCGAACGTGTCGGCGATCTCCTCCATCTCGCCGACCCAGCGCCAGCCCTTCGTCGCCGCGGAGCGCTCGGCGGCGGCGAGGCGCTCGAAGAGCTCCGGCTGCGGACAGGCGCCACTCCTCCGCGAGCGCGTCCTCGACGCCGAAGTGGCGCGCCGACGTCGCGCATCGCGAGCAGCAGCGCCGCCGTGCCCTTCGACCACGCTGCGTAGACCATCTTGAGCGCCGACGCGTCCGGCACGACCCGCGCGTCGACGATCGAGCCGGCGAACAGCGCGGCCACGTGCGCTGCGTCGAGCGCCCGAGAGGTAGAGCCGCGTCGTCGCCGGCGGCGCGCGGCGGCGGGCCGACGATGCCGCCGTCGACGTAACGCGGCGTGCAGCGCCGCGATCTCGGCGGCGCGGAGCGGCGAGATCGCGTTCGCGTCGACGTAGGTGCCGTCGAAGCCGGCAGGTCGCGCGCGCAACGTCGAGCGGCCGCGTGCGGCGGGCAGATCGAGAGCACGATCTCGGCCTCGCCGAGGAGCGCCTCGAGGCGTCGCGACGTCGCGGAAGCGCTGCGGCCCGGGCGCGCGTCGCGTCGCTCCGCCCCTCGGAGGCCCAGATCACGTCGTGCCCGTTCGCACGCAGCGCGTCGCCGATCGCCGCGCCCATCTCGCCCGGGTGCAGCAGGCCGACGATCACAGGACGTCGGCGAGCACGAAGGCGAAGAACGCGACCGAGATGACGCCGTTCATCGTGAAGAACGCCGCGTCGAGCCGGCGCAGGTCGCCCGGGCGGACGAGCGTGTGCTCGTAGAGGAGCAGCGCCGCCACGACAGCGACGCCGAGCCCAGTAGAGCCACCCGACGGTCAGGCCGAGCGCCGACGGCGATCAGCAAGCACGATCGTGATCAGGTGCAGGATGCGCGCGCCGGGAAGGCGCCGACCTCGCCGAAGCGCGTCGACCCAGCGAGTGCAGGCCCTGCTCGCGGTCGACGTCGACGTCGAAGAGCGCGTAGAAGAGGTCGAAGCCCGCGACCCAGGTCGCGACCGCGCGCGCCGAGCGCCCACGCCTGCCACGGGCAGCTCGCCGGTGACCGCGGCCCACGCGCCGATCGGCGCGAGCCCGTCGATCGCGCCGAGCCAGAGGTGGCACAGCCAGGTGAAGCGCTTCAGGTACGGGTAGACGACGAACGCGATCACCGGCACGGGCGAGAGCCAGCGCACGAGCGGATCGAGCTGCCAGACCGCGACGAGGTAGACGACGAGCGAGACGAGGCAGAAGACGATCACCGCGGCGCGCGTCAGCGCGCCCGACGGCAGCTCGCGACCGGCCGTGCGCGGGTTCGCGGCATCGATGCGCGCGTCGATCAGCCGGTTGAGCGCCATCGCGAGCGAGCGAGCGCCGACCATCGCGACCGTGATCCAGAGGAGGTCGTGCGCCGACGGCACGCCGCTGACAGCGAGGAACGCGCCGACGTACGCGAACGGCAGCGCGAAGATCGTGTGCTCGAACTTGACGAGCCGGTAGTAGAGGCGGGCGAGCTCTCATGGCCTAAGTCTGGCGGTGCTGGGTGGTCTCGTCGCCGAGAAGCGACACCGCGTGGTCGAGCGCGGGCCGCAGGATCGCGTACCCGTCGCGGCAGCCGCCGGTCGATCCGGGCAGGTTGACGACCAGCGTCCGCCCGAGCACGCCCGCAACACCGCGCGAGAGCAGGCCGTGCGGCGTCTTCGCGATCGAGTCGGCCCGCAGCGCCTCGGCGATGCCGGGCGCCTCGCGCTGCAGCACGGTGCGCGTCGCCTCGGGCGTCACGTCGCGCGGCGCGAGCCCGGTGCCGCCCGTCGTCAGCACGAGGCGCGGCGCCGCCGGCGAGCTCCTCGATCGCCACCGCGATCTCGTCGGCCTCGTCCGGCACGACCCGTCGCACGACCGTCGTGGCCGTCGGCGCGCAGCAGCTGCTCGAGCAGGTCGCCGCTCGTGTCCTGCGCCTCGCCGCGCGAGACGCCGGTCCGAGACGGTGAGCACCGCGGCGTTCACGACTTCGTCTTCTCGACGAGCTCGACCTCGAACGTCATCTGCTTGTCGATCGCCTTCGCCATGTCGTAGACGGTCAGCGCCGCCACCGACGCCGCGGTCAGCGCCTCCATCTCGACGCCGGTCTGCGCGGTCGTCTCGGCTGCGGCGCGTGATCTCGACGCCGCCGTCGACCGACGCGCCAGGTCGACCTCGACGTGCGAGAGCGGCAGCGGATGACAGAGCGGGATCAGGTCGGCGGTCCGCTTCGCCGCCATGATCCCGGCGAGCTGCGCGGTCGTCAGCGCGTCGCCCTTCGGCAACGCGCGCAGCCGCATCGCGGTCTCGGGCGCCATGCGCACGACCGCGCGCGCCACCGCACGCCGGCGCTGCGTCGGCTTGCCGCCGACGTCGACCATCCGCACCGCTCCGCTCTCGTCGACGTGCGAGAGATCGCTCATCGCCGATACCTGCCGCGAGCAGAGTGCGCGAGCGCTGCGCGCGTTGCGCCCACGCCGAGCCGAGCGCGTGCCGCGGCCGCCGGTCGCCGTAGATCGCCGCCGAGCGCGCCGCGGAACGCGTCTGCGGCGTGCGTCGTCGTACGGGAACCACCACGGCACGCGGCACGCGGCCGCGAGTCGCGGTCGGCGAACTTCGACGTTGACGAGGTCGTAGAGCCCGTGCTTCGAGTGCGTGCGTCCGTAGCCTGAGCCTCCGCGGCCGCCCCACGCCGCCTGCGCGGCCCCGTACGAGTACGCGTGGTCGTTGTGCCAGACCGAGCCGGCACGCAGCGCGGCGCGCGACCCGCGCCGCGCGCTCGGGATCGCGCGTCCAGACCGACGCGCCGAGCGCGAAGGTCGCCGTCGTTCGCGGCGCCGACCGCGGCGTCCTCGTCGGCGACGCGCGCGACGGTCACGACCGGCCCGAAGGTCTCTTCGCGCTGCGAGCGCGCGCGTCTTCAGGCACGCCGCGCAGCACCGTCGGCTCGTAGAACCAGCCCGGGCGTTCCGGCACGCGCCGCCCGGCGAGCACCGCGCGCACCGCGCGCGACGGCATCGTCGACGAGCGCCGCGACCCGGTCGCGCTGCTCGACTCGGAGATCAGCGGACCGAGCTGCGGCCGAGCTCGAGCTCGCCGTGCGCGGCGGCCAGCTCCTCGACGAACGGCTCGTAGAACGCGCCCTCGACGTAGATGCGCTCGACGCCGGAGCACACCTGGCCGCAGTTCACGAACGACCCCCAGAGCGCGCCGTCGACGGCGCGCGCGAGCTCGGCGTCGTCGAGGACGACCATCGGGTCCTTGCCGCCGAGCTCGAGCGTGACCGGCGTCAGGCGCTCGGCCGCGGCGGCGCGCGACCTCGCGGCCGATCGCCACCGAGCCGGTGAAGACGACCTTGTCCGACGCCTGCGCCGACCAGCGCGGCGCCGACGTCGACCGTCGCCCTGGGCGACCTGCAGCGAGCCCGCGCGGCGCCCCGGCCTCGGCGATCAGCCGCGCGACGAGCGCACCGCTGAGCGGCGTCAGCTCGGACGGCTTCAGCACGACCCGTTGCCGGCGGCGAGCGCGTATGCGACCTGCGTGAACGGGATCGCGAACGGGAAGTTCCAGGGCGCGACGACGCCGACGACACCGAGCGGCTCGTAGAGCAGCGCGGCCGCGCTTGTGCTGCGAGGTGCAGCTGGCCGAAGCGCACGCGCTCGGGCGCGAGCAGCGTCTCGGCGCCTCGTCGGCGAGCCACGCCAGGGTGTCGAGCGCGGGAAGAGCTCGCTCGTGTAGCGCCTCGATCCGCGGCTTGCCGGTCTCCGCGACGACGACGTCTGCGATCTCGTCGGCCCGCTCGAGCACGATCCCGGTCAGCCGCCGAGCAATGCCCGCCGCTCAGCCGGCGACGTCTCGCCCCAGCCGGCCTGCGCGGCGCGTGCGCGTCGGCGACGAGCGAGCCGCACCTCGGCCGGGCGCAGCGTCGACACAGAGCCGACGGGCTCGAGCGTCGCCGGATTCGTGACCTGGAGCTGGCCCTCGCTGACGACCGTCATGCGCCCACGTTACGCGACCTGCGGCGCACCAGGGCCGCGTCGAAGTCGGCGAGCAGCGCCTCCGTCCACGCGGCGACGTCGTGTGCGCGCACGCGCTCACGGAGCGCCGCCGCGCGCGTCCGCCGTTCCCCCTCGGGCATCGTCAGCGCCGTCGTGCAGCGCATCCGCCTGGCCGGCGACGTCGAACGGGTTGACCGCCGACCGCCCACTCGCGCGAGCTCCTCGTAGCGCACCTGCGTTCTCGGAGAGGACGAGCACGCCGTCGCGCGTGTTGACGAGCGGGCCTTCCTTCGCGACGAGGTTGAGCCCGTCGAAGACCGCGTTGACGAGCAGCACGTCGTACTGCTTGTACGCCGCGACCGACTGCGGGAAGTCGTCGGCGACCTGCAGGTCGACCGGCAGCCAGTCCGGGTCGCCGAAGCGGCCGTTGACGTCGGCGACTGCTCGCTCGATCGGCTCGAGGTACGCGGCGTACTCGGGCATCGCTTGCCGCGAGGGGTCGAGCAGCGCGAGCATCGAGACACGCCGATGCCACTCGGGATGCTCGTCGAGGAACAGCTCGAACGCGCGGAAGCCGCGCACGATGTTCTTCGACGGATCGGTGCGGTCGACCCGGACGATCAGCTTCTCCGGCCGCTCGATCCGCGCCTCCTGCTCGAGCACGCCGCGCTCTCGCCGAGCGCGTCGAACTCGGCTGCGTCGATCGAGATCGGATGGTGAGTGACCGCGGTCGCGCCGACGTCACCGCAGGTGTTGCACGAAGTTGCGCGCCCAGCGCTCGGTGTGGAAGCCGACGACGTCGTTCGCGAGCAGCCCGTCGATCACCGCGTCGCGAAACTCGGCGGGCAGCACACTCAGGTCGGCGGGCCACGGAATGTGCACGAAGTGCGCGAGCAGCGCGTCCGGGCGCGCCGCACGCACGAGCCGCGGCGCCAGGTAGAGGTGGTAGTCGTGGAAGAAGACGGTCGCGTCCGGACTGTTGTCCAATTGGGCAACAACCGCGTCCGCGAACGCGGCATTGACCGCTGCGTAGCCGTCGCGCCAGGCGTCGTGGATCGAGCGGTCGATCTCCGGCGCGTCCGCCAGGCCCCACAGCGAGTGCTGGACGAACCAGAGCAGCGGGTTCGCGATCACGTTGTAGTACGCGTCGTACGCACGCTCGTCGTGCGCGACGAGCACGACCTCCGTGCCGCCCTCGGCGGCGACGACACGATCCTCGTCGGTGCTCGCGCTCGCGATCCACGTCACGTCGTGCGCCTCGCGCAGGCCGCGCAGCGCGGTGACGAGCCCGCCGCCGCCGCGCCGCTCGATCCGCGCGCCGTGCTCGTCGCGGTCATAGGTGACCGGGCCGCGGTTCGAGACGACGATCAGCGGGCGTCCGGCAGGCATCTCAGACGGAGATGATGTCGCTCGCGCCCGTGTCCCGGCCGGCCAGCTGGTTGAAGAGCACCAGCCAGTCGCGCAGGAGGCGCGGCGTCAGGAAGTGCGTGCGCACGTACTCCTTGCCCCTGAGCGCGCGCCTGTGCGCCTCGGTCGGGTCGCGCAGGATCTCGATGCAGGCCTCCGCGCACTCCTCGACCGAGCCGACGAGCCAGCCCGTCTCGCCGTCTTCGATCTGGGCGACGATCCCGCCGACCCGCCCTGCGACGACCGGCTTCGCCTTCCAGAGCGCCTCGGTCACCGTCAGGCCGAAGCCCTCCTTCGTCGACTTCTGCAGGACCGCGTCCGAGTGCACCTGGAAGGCGTTCACCTCGACGCCGCCGACGTAGTTCATGTTGCTCAGGATGTACACGTCCGGGTCACCGTCGGCGTGCTCGACGGTGCGGTTGTAGTACTCCCACCCCTCAGGATCGTCGTGCGCCATCGAGCCGACCAGCGCGAGCTGCACCTCGGGGAAGCGGCGCTTGACGATGCGGTAGGCGTCGATCACGCCGAGCGGGTCCTTCCAGGGATCGAAGCGCGAGACCTGCGTCAGGAGCGGCCGCTCGACGTCGATCCCGAACTGGTCGACGATGTAGGCGGCGTCCTCCGGCGACAGGGCCATGTTCTTCGGCTGCAGCGGGTCGATCGCCGGCGGCCAGATCACGGTCCGCGCGAGGCCGGCGTCGTGGGGCGCGTACTCGCGCATGTGGAAGATCGACGCGTCGTAGCGGCGCAGCGACGGCAGCAGCACATCGAAGACGTCCTGGTTCGGCGTCGAGAAGTCGATGTGGCCGCGCCAGATCCACTTGGCCGAACGGGACGGGAAGGCGTCGATCAGCGCAGCCGGCTGAGGGTCGTGGACGATCACGTAGTCGTAGTCGTCTGCGGAGAACTGAGCGGCGTTCTCCGCGTTGTAGCGCGGAAGACGGCCTTCTCCTCGCCGGTCAGCGAGCGCGGGTCGCCCTGGAGCGCGTTGTGCATCGCCTTCGTCACGTTGTAGAACTCGTCGGCCCCTTGCATGATCCGCCACTCGACGTCGAGACCGGCGTCCGCCATCAGCGGCACGAGCGTGTAGTTGATCTCCGCGACGCCCCCACCGAACGCGGTCGCGGAGAGGTGCACGACGCGCGCGCCGGCGAGCGGCTCGCCGAGCCGTTTGATCTCCTCCATCAGGCCGCGTGTGACGAGCGTCCGGTAGTCGCCCAGCGACTTGTGGCCGACGTTGACGAGCGGCAGCACGAACGCGGCTACGCCAGGTGCTTGACGAAGCGAAGCGACGAGCCGCCGGCGCGCGCTCGCTGATCTCGAACTCGTCGGCGAGCGCCTCGATGATCGCGATCCCGAGCCCGCCCTCGGAGAGCTCGTCCTCGTCGAGCCTGAGCGCCGGGTCGTGCGGCGGCTCGAAGCCCTCACCCTCGTCGGCCACCTCGACGACGAGCCGGTCGTCGTACAGCTCGTACATGATCTCGACCGTGCCCTCGCCGCCCGCGTAGGCGTGCCGGACCGAGTTCGTGCAGGCCTCGGTCAGCGCGAGCTTCAGGTCGCCGAGCACCTCCTCGCCCATCGGCTCGGTGCGCAGCCGCGCGATCCCGGTCAGGGCGAGGCGCCCGAGCGTGATGTACTCGGGCTTCGCAGGAATCGTCAGCCGGATCGACTGGGCCGGAGCGCCGTTGCTCCTGCCGTTGCCGCTCGGGCCGTCAGCCGCAGCGCTCATGGCGAACTGCTTTTCCCATAGATCTGCAAGCTAAACCTCGGAGATTCTGTCGAAACTTCGACGGGAGCTGGCCGACACTTCTCTTGCGAGGCTTCCCTGCGCCCGCGCTTTCCGAACCCTCCGGGACCGAAACGGCCTAGCCGGTCGCCGGGCGGTCGTCGAGCGTGACCGAGACGCTGCGCTTCTTCGTGCCGTGGACGACCGTGAAGGTCGCGGTCTCGCCCGGCAGGAGCCGCTCGGAGACGATCCGGACGACGTCCTCGGCGTGGGTGACGGGCACGCCGTCGATCGCGACGATCGCGTCGCCGCCGACCTTGACCTGCACGCCCTCGTAGACGGTCTCGTTCGTGCCGGCCTTCAGGCCCGCGCGTGCGGCGGCGCCGCCGGCCTTGACGACGTCGATCAGTGCGCCCTGCTTGGCTGCGTACCCGAACTTCTTCGCGATCGACGGGGTCAAGTCCTCCGTCGTGATGCCGACGTAGGCGTACTTGACCGTCCCGTTCTGCGTCAGCTGGCGCAGCGAGCGCCGGGCGGAGTCGATCGGGACGGCGAAGCCGACACCCTCGAACCCGGAGCCGTTGCCGCTGGAGCGGATCTGCGCGTTGATGCCGATCACCCGGCCGCGGGCGTCGAAGAGCGGGCCGCCGGAGTTGCCGTGGTTGATCGGCGCGTCGGTCTGGATCGCGTCGACGAGGTTGTAGCGCGAGGTCAGCGACGGGATCGAGCGCCGGATCGCCGAGACGACGCCGACCGAGAGCGAGTCGGCGTTCCCGAACGGGCTGCCGATCGCGGCCACCGGCTCGCCGACGACGACCCGGGACGAGTCGCCGAGCGGCACCGGCTCGAGCGCGTGCAGCGACGGGTCGACCTCGGAGCACGCCGACGTCGTCGAAGAGGTCGTAGCCGACGACCTTGGCCGTCGACCCGGTCGCCGTCGGCGAACTCGACGTAGACGGTGCGGGCGGCGCTCGCCGTTCCCGAGCTGACCCTGGCCCGCGGTCGTGATCACGTGCGCGTTCGTCAGAATCGTGCCGTCCTCGGAGACGACGAACCCGGAGCCCTGCCCGGCGCTGCGCCGCAGGCGCGCTGGGGTCGTCGAAGTACGAGACGATCGTCACGACCCCTGCCGCGCGGGAGCGGTAGATCTGCGCCGGCTGAAAGCCGTTGCCCACGATCGGCTTGGCCGCGACGATCGGGCCGCCGCTCGGCGCCGTTCGGCGCCGCTGCCCTGACGGACGACGACCGTCTTCGTCGTGCCGCCGTCGAGCCAGCCGGTCGCCTTGGCGACGACCAGCACCGCCACGCCGCCGAGCACGGCGGCGACGAGGGCGAGCAGGGCAGCAGAACCGGAGCGCACGGGCGGCCACTGTAGCCGGACGAAGCAGGTCAAACGCAGGCCGTCGACGGCGCAGGTCTCGGGGACGTCCCCGGACACGGCGCACCCGGCCTGGCCCGGGTCAGACCCGGAGACACGTCCTGCCGAGGCATCGCACGTGAAAACGGCGTCCGTTTTCACGTGCACGAAGCTGCTCGAGCCTCTCCACGCCGACGAGCGCCTGGACGTCCGCGTCGGCGGCGAGCACCAGCGTGAACAGCGTCCAGCCGTTCTGCGAGTCGAGCTCGATCCGGCCGCCCATCACCTCCGCCAGCTCACGGCGCGATCGCCAGGCCGAGGCCGCTGCCCGAGGCCCGGCCGCCGTCCAGGCGGTAGAAGCGCTCGAAGATCGGCTGCTGGGCCTCGCGGGGGATCCCCGGCCCGTCGTTCGCGACGGTCAGGGTCGCGCGGCCGCCGTCGAGCGCGCACGCTGATGCGCACCGTCGTGCCCGCAGGCGTGTGCACGAGCGCGTTCTCGACCAGGATCCGTCCGATCTGCAGCGCCCGCTCGCCGTCGCCGAGCGGCGAGCACGCCGTCCTCCCGGGCCACCTCGAGCGGATGCGAGACCGTCGCGGCGCGCGCCGCGGAACTCGGCGCGCCAGGTCGCCCGCCAGCTCGGCCAGGTCGATCGTCTCGCGGCGACGGTCAGCCGGCCGGCGTCGAGGCGCGAGAGGTCGAGCAGGTCGGTCGCGAGCTTCGTCAGGCGGTCGACCTGCTCGCGCATCTGGGCGAGGAACTCGTCGCGCGTCGCGCTCGTCGAGGTCCGGGTCGTCGAGCAGCTCGAGGAAGCCGCCGAGCGAGAAGAGCGGCGTGCGCAGCTCGTGCGAGGCGTTGGCGATGAACTCGCCGCGGGCGCGGTCGAGGTGCGCGAGCCGCAGGCGCATGCGCTCGAACGAGCGCGCCAGCTGGCCGACCTCGTCCGAGCCGTGGTCGACGACGGGCTCGTCGAAGTCGGCCGGCCGCGATCCGGTCGGCGGCGAGCTCCAGCCGGCGGATCCGGCGCGCGAAGAGCGCTCGCGCCCGCGTACCCGAGCAGCACGGCGAAGACCATGGCCAGCGCGCCGGCGATGAAGACCCGGCGCCGGACGACGGACGACGACCTGCAGCTGGTCGTGCAGCGACGCCGAGAGCAGCACGACCGAGCCGCCGAGCGGATAGGCGACCTCGGCGTAGGTCTGGCCGTTGCGGGTGACGGTGCCGCGGGCGAGCGTCAGGCGCCTGGATCGCCTCGAAGGCGACCGGGTCGTTCTCGACATCGCTCGAGTCGGTCTCGGAGGCCGAGTCGGCGAACGGCTCGAGCAGCGCCGGCACGCTCGTTCTGCAGGTCGAAGACGACGACGCGGGCGTTCACGCGCGCGGCCCAGCGCCTCGGTGAAGGCCTGCTTCAGGTACGACTCCTCGGGGTAGTTCGGGATCGCGGTCGTGCGCAGCGAGCGCTCGAGCGCCGCGCAGCTCGTTGTTCCGAGCGACGAGCCGGTACGACGGGACGACGATCAGGTAGACGATCGCCAGCACGCCGGCCACGACGAGCGAGGAGCGCGAGCGCGAGCCTGCCGCCGACGCTCCGGAACGGGCATCACCGGTCGCGGAAGCGGTAGCCGACGCCGCGCACCGTCAGGATGTACTCGGGCGTGCGCGGCTCCGCCTCGAGCTTCTCGCGCAGGTGCCGCACGTGGACGTCGATCGTCCGCGGATCGCGGTAGTCGGCGCTCTTCCAGAGCGCCTCGAGCAGCATCCGGCGGCTGAAGACACGCCCGGGATGCGCGGCCAGCGCCCGCAGGAGCTCGAACTCGACGTAGGTGAGCTGGACCGTGCTCGCCCCGCACCTCGACGATCCGCCGCGGCACGTCGATCCGCAGCCCCTCGTGCTCGATCAGCTCCTCGACCTCATCGAGCGCGGCATGGGGCGGCGCGCGCCCGGCGCAGCAGGGCCCGCACGCGCGAGCGGAACTCGCGGATCGAGAACGGCTTCGTGATGTAGTCGTCGGCGCCGAGCTCGAGGCCGATCACCTTGTCGAGCTCGTCGTCGCGGGCGGTCAGCATGATGATCGGCACCGTGCTCGTCGCCCGCAGGCGCTTGCAGACCTCGAGCCCGTCGAGCCGCGGCAGCATGATGTCGAGCACGACCAGGTCGACGGGCTGCGCCGCGAACTGCGTCAGCGCCTCCTCGCCGTCGGCCGCCTGGATCACCTCGTAGCCGTCGCGCTCGAGCGGGAACGCGAGCACCTTGCGCACGGCGTCCTCGTCGTCGACGAGCAGGATCGTGGGGGCGGGGTCGGCCATCGCGTCGCTGGCCTACTGTAGCCCTCGGCATGTCGTCATCCTCTGTCAGCGCCCGGGGTCACGGCCCGTCGGCGCGCCGCGCCGCGGCTCGCTCGAGCGTCCCGTCAACGCCCGGCTCTACCGAAGCAGCTTCCTGCTGCTCTCGCTGCCGCTCCTGATCCTCGCGTTCAGCATCACGAGGCCCGGCCGCTCCCGGCGCCGCTCCTGCCGCCGAACTTCGACGGCGCCGCGACACTCGACCTCGCGACCGACTTCTCGAAGCGGTTCCCCGATCGCGCACCCGCGGCACCGGGCTCGCTGCAGGCCGCGCAGTGGTACCGCGACCAGATGAAGCCGTACCTGCCGGTCTCCACCGACGGGTGGGAGGAACAGGTGCCGGGGCTCGGCCGCGTGCCGTTGCACAACCTCTGGGCGGTCGTCGGCGGCCAGTCCTCGGACGCGATCGTCGTGATGGCGCACCGGGACGACACCGGCGTCGGCCCGGGCGCGAACGACAACGCGAGCGGCACGGCCGCGCTGGTCGAGCTCGCGCGCGGCTACGCGCAGGCCGACACCCCCGCGTCGGAGCGCGTTCGCCCGGCACACACGATCGTCTTCCTCTCGACCGACGGCGGAGCCTTCGGCGCGCTCGGCGCGGTGCGCTTCGCCAAGCAGCTCGCCCTTCCGGATCGTCGCGGTGGTCAACCTGCGGGCGATCGGCGGCCCGGGACCGCCACGGATCGTGATCGCGGGCGACACGCCGCGCTCGCCGGCCGCCACGCTCGTCGAGACCGCAGCGAAGCGGGTGCTCGAGCAGACCGGCTCCCGGGCGGCCCGCGCGGGCTTCGGCGGCCAGCTCCTCGACCTCGCGTTCCCGTTCACGCTCTACGAGCAAGGCCCCTTCGTCGCCCGCGGCATCCCGGCGGTCACCCTGACGACGGCCGGCGAGCGGCCGCCCGACGCGTTCACGGACCGGCGTTCCTCGCTGACGGAGGAGCGTCTGGACGCGATGGGCCGGGCGGCGCAGGACCTCGTCGGCTCGCTCGACCAGGGCTCGGAGCTCGCGCAGGGGACGACTACCTTCATCTGGGTGGGCGACCGGATCATCCGCGGCTGGGCGGTCGCAGTTGCTCCTGATCGGTCTCGTCATCCCGTTCCTCGTCGGCGCCGTCGACCTGTTCGCCCGGTGCCGGCGGCGCGGGATCCCGCTCGCGCCCGCCGCGCGCAGCCTGCGCAGCCGGCTCGCCTTCTGGTTCTTCGTCGGCCTCGCCTTCTACGCGTTCCGGGCGGCCGGCGCCTGGCCGTCGGGCTCCGCGCGCCCGCCCGCCCCGGACACGGTCACCGCCGGCAACTGGCCGGTGGCCGCGCTGCTCGGGCTCGGCGTCGTCGCGTTGCTCGGCTGGATCGTCGCGCGCCACCGCCTCGTGCCACGCCGCCCGGTCGGACCGGACGAGCTGCTCGCCGGCGAGACGGTCGCACTGCTCGGCCTGGGGATCGTCGCGTTGCTCATCTTGGCAACAAACCCGTTCGCGCTGATCTTCATCCTGCCGGCGCTGCACTCGTGGCTCTGGCTGCCGCAGGTGCGGAGCGGTCACGCCTCGGCTCGCGTGCTCGTCTTCGCGCTGGGGCTCACGGGGCCGATCTTGCTGCTCGCCTCACTCGCGGTCCGCTACGGCCTCGGACTCGACGCGCCCTGGTACGTCGTCGAGCTGGCGGGGCTCGGGTACGTCCAGCTGGCGGTCGTGGCGATCACGCTCGGGTGGACCGCCTGCGGCGCGCAACTCGCTGCCGTGTCGGCCGGCCGCTACGGGCCGTACCCGCCCGCGTCCGAACGGCCCGCGCGCGGCCCGCTGCGCGAGCTCGTGCGCACCGTCGTGCTGACGACGCGTGCCCGGCGGCGCGGGACGGCAGAGCGTCGCCGCGCGTACGGCGGATAGCTGCCGCCGCTACAGCGACAGGTAGCTGACCGGCGCGCCGGCGCGGACGACGCCTGCACCGCGCGGGACGAGCACGAGCGCATCGGCCGGAAACGCGCGCGCGATCATGTGCGAGTCCTGACCGCGCAGCGGCTCGAGCACGACCCCTTCCGGCTCGACGTGCGTGCGGGCGCGCACGAGCTCGTCGCGCGCCTCGGTGCGCGGCAGATCGACCGCCGCCCGCCCCGGCAGGAACGCCGGCTGCGGTCGCGCCGCACCCTGCAGCGCAAGCAGCGCGGGACGGACGAAGAGCTCGAAGCCGACGAGTGACGACACGGGGTTGCCGGGCAGGCCGAACACGAGCGTCGTCCCGCGGGTCGCGAACGCGACCGGCTTGCCGGGCTTGACGGCGACTCGCCAGAAGACCTCGACGGCACCGAGCTCCCGCAGAGCGTCGCGCACGAGGTCGTGCGGCCCGACCGAGACACCGCCCGAGGTGATCAGCACGTCGGCCTCGAGGCCCTCGGCCAGCGCTGCGCGCGTCGCGGCCGGATCGTCGGCGACCGGCTGGAGCACGACCGCCTCGCCGCCGGCCGACTCGACCTGCGCCGCGATCAGCGTGGTGTTCGACTCGTAGATCTGGCCCGGCCCGAGCGGCTCGCCCGGTGCGCGCAGCTCGGACCCCGTCGCCAGCACGGCCACGCGCGGACGGCGCGCGCACCGCGACCGTCGCGAGCCCGACCGCCGCGAGGGCGCCGACCTGCGCCGCCCCGAGCAACTGGCCGGCCACGCCGATCGGCTCGCCGCCGCGGACGTCGCCGCCCTGCGGCCGGACATGTGCACCGGCGGGCACCTGCTCGAGGCGCACGAGCTCTCCGTCGGGCTCGCTCCGCTCGACCGGGACGACGGCGTCTGCGCCCTCCGGAACGACCGCACCCGTCGAGATGACCACTGCCTCTCCGGGCCGCAGCGCTCGACCGAGCGGCGAGCCGGCGGCCGACTGCCCGCCGACCGGCAGCGTGCCGGGGGTGTCCGACGCACGCACGGCGTAGCCGTCCATCGCCGAGCTCGCGAACGGGGGAAGGTCGATGCGTGCGCGCGCCTCCTCGGCGAGCACCCGCCCCGCCGCGGCGGCGACCGTGACCTCCTCGGGCACCGCCGGCCGGACACGCGCCAGCACCTCGGCGAGCGCGTCGTCGATTCCTAACAGGGAGTCCACTCGACTTCACGATAATCCGCCTCCATGGCCGGGGATGTGATTGCGGGGCGTTACCGCCTGCTCGAGACGCTGGGCCGCGGCGCCATGAGCTCCGTCTGGCTCGCGCAGGACGAGGAGCTCGGTCGCCAGGTCGCCGTCAAGACGCTCGCCCTCAGCGCCGACCGCGCCCGCTTCGAGCGTGAGGCGCGTGCCGCCGCCGCGCTCTCGCATCCCAACATCTGCTCGGTCTACGACTACGGCGAGGCGGACGGCAAGCCCTACATGGTGCTCGAGTACCTCCCGAACGGGTCGCTCGAGGAGCGGCTCAAGGGCGGGCGGCTCGACGACGCCGAGACGCTGCGGATCTCGACCCAGATCGCCGCAGGTCTCGCGCACGCCCACGCTCGCGGGCTCGTTCATCGCGACCTGAAGCCCGCCAACGTGCTCTTCGACGTCGAAGGCCGCGCGAAGATCGCCGACTTCGGGATCGCGCGACTGAGCGGTGCGGACGGCCTGACGGACGCCGGCACGGTGCTCGGGACGGCGTCGTACATCTCTCCCGAACAGGCGGCGGGGCAGCCGGCCGGGCCACCGAGCGACGTCTACTCGTTCGGCGTGATCCTCTTCAGGATGCTGACGGGGCGCCTGCCGTTCGTCTCGGCGAACGCGATGGAGCTCGTGCGCATGCACCGCGATGACGAGCCGCCGACGGTCGCGAGCGTGCGCGGGGACGCACCGGCCCTGCTCGAGAGCATCGCGACCGCCGCCCTCGCCAAGGATCCCACCCAACGGCCCGCCGACGGCGCGGCGCTCTGTGCGGGAGCTGCGGGGCGACACCGGGGACGCGACCGTCGTCGTCGCGCCCGGCGCGTTTCCCCGCCGCGACCGATGCCACACAGGTGCTGCCGCCGGCTGCCGCCGCGCGCGCCCGCAGGCGCCTGCCCGCCGCGCTGTGGATCGGCGCCGTCGTCGTGCTGGTCTGCGCCGGTGTCGCGCTCGCACTGGTGCTGAGCGGCAGAGGCGACGGCAACAGCTCGTCGACCCCGACGACGCTCCCCGGTTTGAGCCTGCCGTCGGTGCCGTCGGCCACGACCGCGCACACGACGTCGGAGGCGATCGCCACCACCACCACCGCCGCCTCGACGAAGGCGACGACGACCGCGCCGACCACCACGGCGCCGACCACGACGGCGCCGGTCACCACCGCGCCGCCTCCGACCACCACGGCACCCCTGACGACCGCGCCGCCCGTCACGACCGCGCCGGCGACGACCGTCGCCGCCGACCACCACGGCACCCGTGACAACCGCGCCGACGACGACCGAGACGACACCGGCGACGACGACCGTCGCACCGTGAAGGCGCTCTACTTCGGCACCTACGACCGCGACCATCCGCGCAACCTGAACGCGATCGCCGCGATGCGGTTCGCCGGCATCGACGTCACCGAGCGCAGCGTCGCCGTGCACGGGACCGGCCTGCTCGGCGCACTCAGCGTCGCGTCGGCCGAGACGCAGTTGCTGTGGCCGCGCCGCCGCGCATTCGACGTCCTGATCGTCGGCTACCCGGGGCACTTCGACGTCCCACGCGCGCGACGCCTCGCCGGCCGCCGTCCGCTCGTCTTCGACGCTGTGCTCTCCCTCGAGGACGAGCTCGTCGGGGTGCGGCGCCGGTTCCGCCCGCGCTCCGCGGCAGCGTCCGTGTTGCGAGTCGTCGACACCCGTGCGCTGCGGCTCCCCGATCTCGTCGTCTGCGGCACGCGGGCGGAGGCGCGTTACCTGGAAAGTGTCGGCGCCCGCCGAGCGGAGGCGGTGTTCCTCGGAGCCGACGAGGAGCTGTTCGGCGAGACCTGGTCACCGACGTACCCGTTCACCGCGCTGCACCTCGCGGACGCGTCCACCGACGTGGTGCGCGCGGCGCAGCCGCTCACCGACATCCCGGTGCGCATCGCGGTGCGCAACGAGATCGCGCCGGAGGATCTGGGCCTCGCGGTCGCGCACGCCGGCATCGTGCTCGGCGGCTTCCGCGAGTCGCGCGCGATTCCACCCTCCGTCTTCGATGCGCTCGCCACGGGCGCGCCCGTGATCACGGCCGACACCGAGGCGACACGCGAGCTGCTCGTGGACGGGGAGTCTGCGCTGCTCGTCCCACCGGACGATCCGGCCGCGCTCGCCGCTGCGATCACGCGACTCGCCGGCGACGACGAGCTGAGAGCGCGCGTCGCAGCCGCGGGCAACCAGGTCTTCGGCGAGCGGGCGAGCAAGCGGGCGCTCGGCGCGCGCTGGGCGGAGCTGCTCGCGCCGCTCGTCTGAGAGGCCTGTTCTCAGCCCGGCGGGAGGGGCGGCTCGGTCGTCGTCGGCGGGGTCGCCGTGGTCGTGACGGGGGGCGGAGGCGCAGTCGTCGTCGGCTTCGGCTTCGGCGGGGTGGTCGTCGGCGCGGGCCGCGGGGGCGACTGTCTCGTCTCGACCGGCGTCGTCGCGGACGTGGTCGTCGTCTCCGTCGTCGGCGTGTAGGGCTGCGTGTAGGTCGGCACGTAGCTGAAGCTGCCGTAGTTGCCGCGCGTGATCGAGCTCCAGGTCGGGTAGCGATTCGGCAGCTCGAACCCGAGCACCTTGTGATGCCAGAGCGCCGCGGCCATGTACTGGCGCCAGATCGGGACCGGGAACGTCGCACCCGCGACCTCCTGGCCGTGCACGTTCAGCATCGGGATCTCGCCCTTCTGGTACCCCATCCAGACAACGGTGCTGAGCTGGCGCGTGTAGCCGTCGAACCACGCGTCGGCATGGTTCTCGGTCGTGCCCGTCTTGCCCGCGTTCGGATGCAGGCCGTCGCCCGAGCCGGCTCCGGTGCCGTAGAGAGCGTTCTGCCGCAACACGTCGTTGACCTTCCAGGCAACGCCTTCGCTGAGCGCGCGCTTCGTCTGCGGCTTGCCCCAGCGGCTGTCCTGATCGACCTTGTTGCCCGGCAGGATCACCTTGGTGATGGCCATCGGCTTCGCGTAGATCCCCATCGCCGCGAACGTCGCATATGCGGCCGCCATGTCGAGCGGCGAGACGGCGAGCGAGCCCAGCCCGATCGAAGCGACCGGCGTGTCCGGCGACATGTGCACTCCGAGCCGGTGCGCCATCTGCCACACGTAACGCGGCCCGACGTCGAGGGTCAGCTGCGCGTAGACCGTGTTGTCGGACGAGAGCGTCGCGCGCGTCAGCGACATCGACCCGTGGTAGTCGTTGCCGTAGGTGTGCACGGAGTAGGGCTCCTGGCACCACGGCCCCCTCGAGCACGTGAACGGAGCGGAGGTGTAGTAGGTCGTGTCCGGATCGACTCCCTGCTCGATCGCCGACGCGAGCACGAACGTCTTGAACGTCGAGCCGGCCTGCCTCGCCGACTGCGCGGCGAGATTGAACTGGTTCTTCGCGTTTCGGACCACTGCGGTCATGGCGCGGATCGCACCCGTGCCGGGCTCGACCGAGACGATCGCCGACGCGGGATCGGCCTTGTACGGGAGGATGTCGCGGATCGCCTTGACGGCGTTTCGCTGCAGGCGCGGGTCGATCGTCGTGTAGACCTTCAGCCCGCCCTCGCGCACCGTGTTGGCGCCGTACTCACGCTCGAGCTCGTCGATCACGTACGAGAAGAAGTACGGCTGCTTGATCCGCGTGTAGATGCGTCCCGGCTTCAGCGCAAGCGTGTTCGCCTTGACGGCGCGCTCGTACTGCCTCAGCGTCAACGCGCCGTTGTTGAGCATCGCCCGCAGCACCTCGTCGCGCCGGTCGAGTGCCGCCTGCGGGCTGTGGAACGGGTCGTAGATCGACGGCGCCTGCGGCAACCCGGCCAGCAGCGCAGCCTCGAGCAGCGTCAGCTGCGACGCGCGCTTCGAGAAGTACGTCTGCGACGCGGCCTCGACGCCGTAGGCGTGGTTGCCGTAGTACACCGTGTTCAGGTACTCGTTGAGGATCTTCGACTTCGGCCACTTGCGCGAGAGCTTGATCGCAAGGCAGGCCTCTTTCACCTTGCGCTTGAACGTCTTCTCCTGGCCGATGTAGAGGTTGCGCACGAGCTGCTGCGTGATCGTCGATCCACCTTCGACGACCTTGCCGGCCGTCACGTCCTTCCAGGCCGCCCGGGCAATGCCCTCGTAGTCGACGCCGCCGTGCTGGTAGAAGCGGCGGTCCTCGATCGACACGGTCGCGCGCGGCAGCCATTTCGACATCTGGCTGTTCGTCACGGGCTCGCGGTTTCGCTCCGCGGGGATCGATCCGAGCACCGAGCCGTCGCGTGCGTACACGAACGAGTTCTGCCCGATCTCGACGGGTCGAAGGGTATTGAGGTCACACCTCTGCGAGAGCGCGGCGCCCGCGCCGAGCCCGACGCTGAGCACGCCGGCGAACAGGGCGATCGCCAAGATCGCGAGCACGAGGCCGGCACGCCGGCGGCGCCGGATGCGGTCGGAGCGCCGCTTCTTCCGCCCGCGCTGGCGGAGGATGAAGTCGAGGTCGTCGGAGCGGCGACGCGGGCTCATCCTGGCCTCGCGGCGAGACGCTCGGCGAGCGCGACCCGCAGGTCGCTCGAGGCGCGCTCGGCGGATCCCTCTCCGGGGATCCACTTGCGCACGAGGATCGTCGCCTTGTCACCTGCCAGGTCGCTCACGAACACTTCTTCCCCCTCAGCCTTCAGCGACTCGACTACGTCGCGCAGATCCGGGCCTGCAGGCACCTGAATGGTGACCTCGGCCAGCGACGACTCGCTCCGGATCGTGGAGTTGCGGATGGTATCCGAGGCCAGCTTCTCGTTCGGGACGACGAGCCGGTCGTTGTCGCGGGTGCGAATCCAGGTGTAGGTGAGGCCGATCTCCTCGACGACGCCTCTCGTGCCCTGCACCTCGACCTCGTCGCCGAGCCGCAGAGGCTGGGCGACCGCGATCAGGATGCCGGCGACCACGTTCCCGATCGTCCGCTGGCTGGCGAAGCCGATCACGAGGCCGATCACCGCCGAGGACGCGAGCACCCCACCCGCGATCGAGCGCACCTGCGGGATGACGAGTAGCGCCGACATGACGCCGACGAAGACGATCGAGGCGAACAGCGTCCGGCGCAGGACCCGGTAGCGCGTCACCGAGCCCGGCGCGAGGTTGTGACGGCTGATCCGCCAATCGAGAAACTTCGCGACCGCGGCCGCGAGCACGATCACCGTCGCTGCGATCAGCACGTGCTGCCAGAGGGGGGACATACCGAGCACTATTCGTCCCAGTCGATGGGTTTCCGCCCGGCGAAGCCTTCGCCGATGCCGTGCCACTGGGTGACCGCGTCCTCGCCGACGTGCCAGCAGAGCTCGACCTCGACGCCGTCGCGGACAGCAGGGAAGTCGAGCAGCCCGGCATCGATGTCCTTCACCCGAACGCCCAGCTCGTCGAGCCGGTCGACGCAGGCGACGGCCGCATCGGCGAGGCCGCCGAGCTCGGTCTGCGCTTCGTTCAGATCGCCGGCCGCGTAACCGCCGCCGTTGCCGCCGATCGCAGTCACGAGATCGCGCTGCGTCTGCTCGAGCTCGCGCATGCGTGCACGCACGGCGACGAGGCGCTCGGCTACGGGGCGCACCTCGATGAGGGCGCTGTTAGCCTCGGCTGGAGTGAACATGCGATCGGGCACGGCGCCGGAACATCGTATGGAGGAGACGGCGCGGCTCGCAGGCTGGCTCGTACTCGTCGGCCTGATGATCGCGGTCTCCTATCTGAGCCGGGCGACCGAGGGCAAGCCCGACCCGGACATCCTCTACCAGTGGTCGACGGCGATCGGCGGAATCGTGCAGGACGGGATCGTGCTCGTGCTCGTGCTCGCGCTCGCGGGCTTCAGCCGCGATCTGCTGGCGCTCCGCCGTCCGGCCTCGCTCCGCGATGCGCTGAAGATCGTGGGGCTGGCGATCGTCGCGATCTACGCGTTCGAGATCCTCTACAGCGCCCTCACCGACCCCGGCAACGAGCAGGGACTGACACCCACCGAGTGGGAGCCCGACCACGCCGCCGCCTACGTCGTCAACGCGATCGTGATCTGCACCTGGATCCCGTTCGTCGAGGAGCTGACCTACCGCGGCCTCGGCTTCTCGCTCCTGCAGCGCTTCGGGCGCTGGCCCGCGATCCTGGCCGTCGGCGTGTTGTTCGGGCTCGCGCACGGTCTCATCCTCTCGCTCCCGATCATCGCGGCCTTCGGCTGCGCGCTCGCCTGGATCAGGGCGCGCACGGACAGCGTCGTGCCGGGGATGTTCCTGCACGGACTCTTCAACCTGATCGCGCTGGTGGCTGCCGTCACGATCCACGGCTAGATTCCCGCGAGTGCGTCGCGTCGCCCTCGTTGCGCTCATCGTGCTCGCCTTCGCGCCGTCGGCGCACGCGGCGCCCTGCGGGATCACCAGCACCCGGGTGGCGGGCGCGTCGCCGCTGACGGTCACGTTCACGGCAACGTGCGCGTCTACGACGTACGCCTGGAGCTTCGGCGACGGCGCCCAGGGCACGGGCGCGTCGGTGCGACACGTCTACAGCGCCGGCGCGTACTACCCGACGCTCACCTCCGACGCCGGCGCCGAGCAGGCGCCGACGGTGACGTCGATCTCGCTCGAGGTGACCGGGCCTCCGGTGGCGCGGTATGCGCAGTACGTCACCCTGCACGCGCGCGTGACACCGCGTGTCCCCGTGACGCTGCGGGGACGCCGCTTCGTCAACGGCAAGCTGCGCGTGCGCGTGCTCGGCGCCACACCGTGGCAGGCGCAGGCGCTCGGCGTGCGCGCCGCGCCGGTGCACATCGCAGTGACCCCGACCCTCACGGTGCGCACGATCGGCAGCCCGGTCGTCGGGAGCCACGTGCGCGTGCTCGGCACGCTCCATCCGGCGAGTGCCGGCAAGGTCGTCGGGCCGCGGCTCGTCGACACCCGCTCGGCGCATGTCGCACACGTGCAGCTGCACTCGCGGCCCGCCAAGGGCTGGCGAGCGGTGCGCGGATCGACCACCGTCTCCGTCGTGCAGCCGAACCTCGCGCTCGGCGCAACCGGGCCGAGCGTGCGCGAGCTCGAGCGCCGGCTGAGCGAGTTGCACTACGCGATCAAGCGCGACGGGTACTTCGGCAGCGAGGATCTCGAGGCCGTCTACGCGTTCCAGAAGGTGGAGCGACTCGCGCGCACCGGCCGGGTCGACGCAGGTTTGTGGGCTCGCATCGTCGAGGCCCGCACACCGCTCGCGCACTACGGCGGTGACCACATCGAAATCGACAAGGCACGGCAGGCGCTCTTCATCGTGCGCGGCGGCAACGTGAGCCTGATCGTCTCGACCTCGACCGGCGCGACCGGCAACACCCCGCTCGGCACGTGGCACGTCTACCGCAAGGTCGGCGGCTTCGACTGGGTGCTCTACTACCCGAGCTACTTCCTGCGAGGCTTTGCGGTACACGGCTACCCCGACGTGCCGCCGTACCCGGCGTCACACGGCTGCGCTCGCATCCCGATGTGGATCGCACAGACGGTCTACGCTCAGATCGGGTACGGATCGACGGTATACGTCTACCAATGAGCAGCGCAGACGACGAGGTCGCACGGTTCCGCGAGCGCATCACCGAGCTCGACCGGCTGATCCTCGACGCCGTCAACCGCAGGCTCGAGCTCGTCGCCGAGCTGAAGCGGTACAAGGACGAGCACGGGATCGCCTTCGTCGACCCGGATCGCGAACGGGAGATGATCGACGCGCGGGCGGATGAGAACGCAGGGCCGCTCAGCGACGCGGGGCTGCGTGACTTCTATGTCGAGCTGCTCGCTCTGACGAAGCGCGAGCTCGAGCGCTAGTCGTCGTCGCGTTCGGCCTGCTCGGCGTCCTCCTCGACCTCCGCCTCCGCGAAGTCCTCCGCCGAGACCTTGTCGAGGAAGCGCTTGAACTCGTCGACGATCTCTTCTTCGTTGACGTCGTCGCCTTCCATCTCGATCGCCGACTCCTCGATCACGTCGTCCGCGGCGAAGATGGGTGCCTGGGCGCGGACGGCGACGGCGATCGCATCGGACGAGCGCGAGTCGATCTCGACCTCCGCTCCGTTCTGCACGATCGTGATCGACGCGTGGAAGGTGTTCTCACGCAGCTCCGTGACGGTGACGCGCACGACCTCGACGTCGAGCTCACCGAGGATGTTCATCAGCAGGTCGTGCGTGAGCGGACGTTGCGCCGTCGCGCCCTGCAGCTTCATCAGGATCGCCGCCGCTTCCGGGTGACCGATCCAGATCGGCAGGTAGCGATTCCCGTCGGCCGTCTTCAACAGCACGATCGGCTGCTTTCCGACGAGGTCGAAGGAGACTCCGTAGATCGTCATCTCGACCATCACTCCGTAGGTTACCCCCGCCCCACGGGGCAAACGCGGGCCGTCTTCCGGCTACACTGCGGGCCGCGCAAACCCGCGACGCGGGCGATTAGCTCAGTTGGTTAGAGCGCCGCTCTGATAAGGCGGAGGTCCCTGGTTCGAATCCAGGATCGCCCATCATCTCGAGACCCCGTAGGCGTCGAGGACGGTCTGGACGACCGACCGGCCGGCCGCGTCGGAGGCAGTGATCCGGAGCGACGCCGAGCCCGAGCGCGGGTTGCGCACCTGGACGGTGCACGACCCGAGCTTGCAGCGGGTCGACGCCGGTGACCACGAGCCACCGCCGTCCCACGAGGTCTCGACGGACACGTTGCGGACCGGGCTCGGTGCGGCACCCGGTGCGAGGCGGAAAGCGACGCCGAACGAGAACGGCCCCGGCGGCGCCGTGTTGAGGCTCGAGAGCTGCAGGTCGTAGTCGACGTTGATCAGCGGCAGCGCCTCGTGCTCCTCCGAAGGGTGCTGGGACGTGAAGCGCCACCGCGTCTCGGTCTCCGTCGAGTGCTGCCAGAACCCGCCGGCCCGGTGGGTCGCGTAGACGAGCTCGTACTGATGACGCTCGGGCGGCGCGAAGTACTGCAACCAGAGGGGATCGTCACCCTCCACCGCGAGCTCTCCGTCGACGTAGAGCTTGCCGTCGAACTCTCCGAGGTAGAAGGGGTAGCCGAAGTGACCGGCGTCGTCTGCGAACGCCGGCTGGACCATCCAGAGGTAGTCGTCCTCGCGGTACGGGGCGGCCTGCCACCCGAGGCCCGCCGACAGAGGCGAGGTCTTCGGGACGATCGGGCCGCCGAACCAGCGGTCTCGGATCGTCTCGCGGGGGGCAACCGTCCTCGACGGCGCGTCCAGCGCACCCTCGGGCCGGCCGTCGGCATCGCGCACCTCGACGGTGCGCCCCCACTCGGCGTCCGGGCTGACATAGTGCGCGACGGTCCCGGGGACCGCAACGGGGCGCACGAGCCCGAAGGCCGCGACACCGTGCGAGTGGACCCAGCCGAGATGCACGTCCCAGACCCGATGGCCCGTGTCCGACGTCCCGCCGAGCGAGCGGTAGTCCTCGACGAAGGTCGCCACGTGCCTGTCGCTTCCGTCCAGGACCGCGCCCGCGGGGACGAGCCCGTCCCACGAACCGACGAGGTCGTAGATGTACTCGGGGGAGCGACGCGTCCGGAGCTCCGCCGTGCCACCGCGTGCGCGCAGGCGAGCGGCGTCGAAGGGACGCACCTGGAACGCCGGCAGCAGAGCCGGCTGCTCGAGCGTGCCCGCGCAATCGGCGCCGTCGCCGGCATACGCGACGATTGCCGCCGCGCCTGCGGCGGCCAGCGCGTGCGCGGCGCTCCCGAGGTCCTCACACGAGCCGGAGATCACGGCGATCGCGCGCCCGACGCCGGCCGTGCTCGGCGCAGCAGCCGTCCCCGCGTCGACGACCCGGAAGTCGCCCCCCAGCTCGGGGACCGGGACGTCCCACACCTGCTGGCCAGGGGCGGCGAGGGGCTGCAGCGCGACTGCCGGTCCGTCGCCGAGGCGGAGCTCGGCCGCCGGCTGGGAGAGCAGCCACCAGAGAGCAGAGTCGACCGAGACGTCCGGCGTCGACGCGAGCGGCGTCGCGAACACCCGGTCGCTCGAACCCGTCAGCATCAACCCGCCGGCGCCGAGCGCGCCGTTCCACTCGACGAGCATGACCTGCCCCTCGCTCCAGCTCGGGCGATCGGTGGTGTACGTGAACGGCTTCGCTGCCGCCTCGTCGAGGACGACCGTCGTGTCCGCGCGCAGATCGATCGTCGGCCGATACGCGAGGACGCCCTCGTGCGCCTCGTCGGCTGCGAGTGCGAACGAGATCGCGCCGGTGCTGTACATGCCGGGCGGCAGCCGGAAGGTCACACTCGCGGGGCCGCTGCCGGTGAGCTCGCGCTGGTCGTACTCGCCCGTGTCGAGACCCTGCAGGGCGACGGTGTGCGTCGCGCTCTGCGTGCCGGGACGGGCCTCGACGCGAACCGTGAGGTCGTAGTGCTCGCTCTCGAGCGACAGCCCGAACGCCGTTCGCACCTGCGCCAACCCGGGCGCGGTCGCCGTGATCACGCCCGAGTGGTCTCCCGTTCCGGCAACTGCAGGATCGACGATGACATCGACCTGGGCTTCGCTCCCTGCGGGAACGGTGAGGCTGTGCGCAGCGAGGGACACTCCGCCGGGTGCCGCGTCGCCCGGATCTTCGGCCCCCACGGCGAGAGCGAGCGTCACGTCCTTGCTGCCGAGGTTCGAGTACGTGACCGGCGTGCGCGTCGCGTCGAGCTTCGATTGCGGATACGGGTAGAAGCCGAGCTGGAGCGACGGCTCGGTGACGATCGTCTCGGCGATCGCAAGGCCGGCGTCGACACGCCCGCTGCCGACTTCGAAGGCGGTCGCACCGGCAACGGGGACGGTCGAGTCGGCCACCGCCGCCTTGAGCTCCTCGCCGTCCCAGCCCGGGTGCTCCTCCTTGAGGATCGCCGCGAGGCCCGCGACGTGCGGCGTCGCCATCGAGGTGCCGTTGAGATCGGTGTACCACTGGTCGACGGGCTCGCCGAGCGACGTGCCCGTGGCACGGGCAGCCGTGATCGAGACGCCGGGAGCGACGACGTCGGGCTTCAGCGCGTGGTCACCCAGTCGTGGGCCGCGGCTCGAGAAGTCGGCGAGCGTGTCGGTCGCGTCGACCGCGCCGACGGTCAGCGCGGCAGCGGCGGCGCCGGGTGCGGTGATCGTGTCGGCGCCGTCACCGCCGTTGTTGCCCGCAGCGACGACGAACAGCGTGTCGGAGGTCGCCGAGAGGTCGTCGACCGCACGGCTCAGGGGGTCGGTGCCGTCACCGGGGTCTCCGCCGAGGCTCATGCTCACGACGTCGGCGCCCTGTGCCACTGCCCATTCCATGCCCGCAAGGACCCACGAGTCCTCGCCGAATCCCGCGTCAGAGAGAACCTTGCCGACGAGCAAGTCCGTCCCCGGCGCCACGCCCTTGTATTTCCCGGACGACGCAGCGCCGCTCCCGGCGATCGTCGAGGCGACGTGCGTGCCGTGCCCGTTCCCGTCGACGATCGTGGCGTCGGTGGTGAAGTTCGAGCTGCCGGTCACGCGCCCTGCGAGGTCCGGGTGGGTCGGGTCGTAGCCGGTGTCGAGGACCGCCACGGTCGTCCCGGCTCCGTCGAGCCCGGCCGCCCAGGCTGCCGGCGCGTGGATCTGCGCGACCGAGACGTCGAGCAGCGAGTGGACGCGGCCGTCGAGGTCGACCCGTGCGGCTCCGTCTGCAAGCGCCGTCGGCGCGCCCGCCGCGTCGGTCTTGGTCGTGAGCGACCGCCAGAACCTGTGCGCACGCTTCTTGTCGGCAGCGAACGCCGCGGCACCGAGAGCGGGGAGCGCCACGGTCTTGCTCGCCGCCGTCAGCGTTGCGCTCCGGGCCTCGCCGGCTGCGGCTGTCCCACGGCCGTAGTCCACGATCACCGGCACGGTCGTGCGTCGTGCGTCGTCGTAACCGAGCCGGATCAACTCCGCGACGTCGAACAGGTCCCGGTCGACGCGCCCGGCGGCCAGGAGCGGCGACGCACTGCGCGGGACGACGTAGAGGTGGTCGCCGACTTCGCTGATCGCCGCATCCGGCACTGCCCCGCCCGCGGCCGCTTCCAGGCTGGCCGCACGCGTCCCGTCGCTCCGGGTCAGGACCCGAACCACGTCGCCCGTGATCAGCGTGACGCGCTGCCAGACCGTCGGCGCGGCGGCGGGACGGTGGGGGCTGCCCGCCGCCGCGCCGGAGAGCGGCGCGACCAGCAGCACGCAGCCGCCGAGGGCGGCCAGAAGCCGCGCGAGGCGATTCATGTCGAAGTCCTTTCGTTGACGGACGGGGCGCCCGTTAGACGGACGCGCTCGACCGGAGTTAGTCCGCGTCGGCGAACCCGGCGCCGCGGCGTGTCACGATCGGGACGTTCACGCGCGGCGCGGGCCGTAGGCTGCGGAGTGATGGCGGCGACCGACTTCCGGCCGATCGGCGCGCACCTCGTCGGCAGCGTCCCGCTGGGCGGCCCGGAGGAGGTGTTCCGGGCAGCGGGCGCCGCACTCGGGGACCGCTTGCGCCGCCTGCCCGACGGCGAGACGGGCCCGCGCGCCGACTGGATCGTCTGGCAGTACCCGGTGCTCAGCTCGCGGCCCCAGTTCGAGGTCGCACCGCCGGCGCCCGGCGCCTATCGCGCCCTGCCGCGCCTGCGACTCCGACAGGGCGCTGGAACGCTCGAGCTCGGCGAGCTCGGATACGCAGAGGCGGCCGCGGCTTCGTACACCCGCTTCGCCCGGCTGAAGCGCGACGGCGTGATCCCGTCCCGGACTCGCTTCCAGGTGAGTCTCCCGACGCCGCTCGCGCCGGTCAGCGCCTTCGTCGCGCTCGAGGATCAGGATGAGGTCGAGCAGGCGTACGGTGCGGCGATGGCGGCCGAGCTCGCGCAGATCGTCGCGGCGATTCCGCACGAGCAGCTCGCAGTGCAGTGGGACACGAATGTCGAGTTCGGAATGATCGCGGGTGAGCTCCCGGTCTGGTTCGGCGACGCCGAACGCGGCATTCGCGAGCGACTCGTGGCCTGCGCCGGGCTCGTTCCGGACGGCGTCGAGCTCGGCTTCCACTTCTGCCTCGGGCACGACGAGCAGGCCGAGCGCCACGTGCCGGCAGACCTCGGCACGATGGTCGATCTGGCGAATGCGGTCGTGTCCGGTTCGGGGCGCACGCTCGACTGGCTGCATCTGCCGCTGCCACGCGCGCCCGTCGGCGCAGAGTTCGTCGCGCCGCTCGCCCGGCTCGGGCCCGACGCGGCGCAGGAGCTCTACCTCGGCGTGATCGCGCCCGGCAGCGACGATGGCGAGATCGGGCGCCGAATCGCGCTGGCGCGCGAGGTCGTGCCGGCGTTCGGGGTTGCGACCGCGTGCGGCTGGGGCCGGTTTGCTCCGTCCCTCGTGCCGGCGATGCTCGCCACTCATGCCCGCCACTCGCGCCCGCTCGAGCCCGCGGTTGTGAGCGGCGCTCGGTTTGCATGGCCGGATTCGTTCCCGCGCATTCCCGACGAGGACTGGGTCGCGCAGCCCGTCGACGCCTTCGGGCTTCACTACGACACGGTCGAGAACCACGGCTGGTACCGGAACCTGGACGTCACGGTCGAGCAGTTGGCGGCGAGCCTGCGGCCGGGAGACGTGCTGATCGACTACTCGGGCGGCACCGGGATCCTGCTCGACCGCCTGCGGCTCCGCATCTTCGACCGGGCCATTGGGATGCTGATCGTCGACAGTTCCCCGAAGTTCCTCCGAGTTGCGCTCGACCGTTTCCGCGACGACCCGCGCGTCGCCTTTCGGCGGATCCACTACCTGAAGGACGAACGCCGGCTCCAGTACGTCGACGAGGTGCTCGGCGGTGGCGTCAGACCGGCCGACCAGCTCGTCTCGACGAACGCGATCCACCTCTACGACGACCTCGCGGCCACGCTCGCCGGCTGGTCGCGGGTGCTCAAACCCGGTGGCACCGTGCGCATCGGCAGCGGCAATGTGCGCAACCCCGCCGCGGCCGCGGACGAGTGGATCATCGACGAGACGGTCTACGTCGTGCACGAAGTCGCGATCGGTCTCGTCCGCACGGAGCAGCGCTGGGAGGCCTACCGCGGCGTGCTCGAGGATCCCGCGCGCATGCGCGCGTACCTCGAGTATCGCGACCGCGTCTTCCTCGCGCCGCGGCCGCTCGCGTTCTACCTGGACGAGCTCCGCTCCGCAGGATTCGACATCGCCGCCGCAGAGTCCCGCACGATCGAAGCCGACGTCGAAGAGTGGTACGAGTTCCTTGCCACCTACGCCGACGCGGTGCTCGGCTGGGTCGGCGGCTCCGCGAAAGTGGACGGCCGCGACGCACGAGACGCCGAGTCGCGCGATCGCCTCGATCTACTGCACGAGGCGCTGACGACGATCTTCGGCGGCAGGCCGACCTTCCGTTGCTGCTGGACCTACATCACCGCGACGCGCGCGTGACGGTCAGTGCAGCGCGCGGGTGCGGCGCACGTAGTCCTCGACCGCGTGCAGAAAGCCCTCGTCGGAGGCCAACTCGGCGACGGTGTCCTTCGTGAGGTCGTCGAGCTCACGGTCGTCCTTCAACTCGCGCAGGAACGGGGCGAGGCGGCCGTCCTGAGACAGCTGCGCCATGCGCAGGAAGAGGTTCCGCGTGTCGTCGTCCTGAGAGATCGCCTCGAGCGACTCGAGGTCGCGCAGCCACAGCCCGTCCATGCAGGTGCAACGGGAGGCTTGACGGTTCGGTTACGGGGTGGCCAGCAGACGTTCCAGGGCTTCGGCGAGCTCCTCGAGTTGCACGCCGCCGTCGAGCGGGACGTGCACACCGGCCGCACCGACCTTGGCCTCGAAACCCGTCAGGGCTTTCACCGCCTCCTTGATCCGGTCTGCCACGACCGGATCGACAGAGGTCGCCTTGCGCTCCTTCGTGCGCGCGCCGGCCCACCGCGCGGCGCGCTCCGCCGCTCGAACGGAGAGCCCTTCGCGCACGATCCGCTTCGCCAGCTTGCGGCGGCCGTCGTTGTCGGGCACGGCCAGCACCGCCCGCGCATGACCCTCGGTCAGCTCGTTTCGGCCGATCATCGCGAGCACGTCCTCGGGCAGCTCGAGCAGGCGGACGCGGTTCGAGACTGCGGGCTTCGAGCGGCCGACCCGCTCGGCCACCTCGCCGAGTGAGAGCCCGAACTCATCGAACAGGATCGCGTACGCGCGCGCTTCCTCGATCGGCGACAGATCCTCGCGCGCGACGTTCTCGACCAGGCCGAGCAAGAGGGTGTCGCGGTCGTCGGCAGCGCGGATCACTGCCGGCACCTCGGCGATCCCGGCCTCGCGCGCGGCGCGCCAGCGGCGCTCGC
The DNA here is from genome assembly GCA_963698925.1 of uncultured Actinomycetes bacterium. Lineage (GTDB taxonomy): Bacteria > Actinomycetota > Thermoleophilia > Gaiellales > Gaiellaceae > PALSA-600. The sequence continues at coordinate 122,689 of CAVOSR010000003.1, forward strand.
CGGCAATCAGCTCGTAGCCGCCCTCGAGTCGCGGCCGCAGGACGACGGGCTGGATCAGCCCCTGCGCCTTGATCGACTCGGCGAGCCCCGTCACCGCCTCTCCGTCGAAGCGCTTGCGCGGCTGTCTCGGGTTCGGATGAATCTGGTCGACCGCAATCCGTGCGAGCTCCGGCTCGCCGCCGCCGATCAGCACCTCGAAGCCGCGGCCGAGACCGCGGCGTGAGGAGGCAGAGCTAGGGCCGGTCGACAAGTTCCATCGCCACCTTCCAGTAGGCCTCGGCGCCGCGCGAGCGCCGGTCGTAGTGGGTCACGGGCAGGCCGTGGCTCGGCGCCTCGGCCACGCGCACCGAGCGCGGCACCACGGCGCCGAACACGAGATCGCCGAAGTGCTTGCGCACTTCCGCCTCGACGTCGGTCGAGAGGCGCGTGCGCGAGTCGGCCATGGTCAGCAGCACCCCGGCGATCGACAGCTTCGGGTTCAGCCGCGCCTTGATCATGTTGATCGACTGGACGAGCTGCGCCAGCCCCTCGAGCGCGTAGTACTCGGTCTGCACCGGCACGATCACCCGGTCGGCGGCGGCGAGCGCGTTGACCGTCAGCGCGCCGAGCGACGGCGGGCAATCGAGCAGGACGAAGTCGAAGCCCTCCGCATGTTGCAAAGCCTCGGCGAGGTAGCGGTCGCCGTCGTCGCGCTGCGCGAGCTCGACGGCGGCGCCGGCCAGCTCCGGCTTCGACGGGACGAGGAAGAGGTTCTCGAACCGGGTCGGCTTGGCGAGCTCGGAGAGAGGCGCTCCGTCGAGCAGGTCGTAGGTCGACGTGCCGTTGGCGCGCATCCCGAGGCCGGAGGTCGCGTTGGCCTGCGGGTCGAGATCGACCACCAGCGCACGCTCGCCCGCCTCGGCGAGACAGGCTGCGAGATTGATCGTGGTCGTCGTCTTGCCGACCCCGCCCTTCTGGTTCGCGAATGCGTAGACCTTGCCGGGCATCAGCGGCCCAATCTAGCGGCCGCGCCGGATGGCGAATCCGCTTGAAATTGGGGTTTTTGACCCAGTTTGCGTCAGGCCAGCGGGCGTTTCTTGGCCACGCCGGCGCGGCGGGGGAAGCCGTCGGGCGTCGGCCCGGTCTTGCGCAGCACGAGGAAGCCGGTCGGCGATTCGTCGAGCTCGCCGGCGATCCGCGCGGCGACGGCCGCAACCCGCGCCGGCTCGGCCGACGGGCCGACCCACAGCACGACGGCGCCGCCCTCACGGACGAGCGGCAGGCACCACTCGGCAGCGGTCGGCGGATGAGCGAGCGCCTTCGCGACGGCGACACCGGCCCAGTCGGTCGGCTGCTCCTCGACCCTGCCCCAGACGACGCGCGCGTTCGGCGGCGCCCACGTCTCGAGGAACTCGGCCTTGCGACGCTCCGCCTCGACCAGCACGACTTCGCGGTCCGGAAAGGCATACGCCAGCGGGATGCCGGGTGCGCCCCCGCCCGAGCCGACGTCGACGAGCGGGCCGGCGAAGCGGGCGACGAGCTCTGCTCCGCGCAGCGAGTCGTCGAGCAGCATCGCGCGGGCCTGGGCGGGATCGCTGAGCGCGGTCAGCCCGGGCGTCGCGACGACCGCGGCCAGCCAGGCGTCAAGCGGGGAAGACGACGACGTAGCGATTGGGCTCCGTCCCCTCGCTCGCGGTCTCGATCCCCTCGAGCTCCTTCAGGCGCTCGTGCACGATCTTTCGCTCCGCTGCCGTCATCGGCTCGAGCAGGACACGCTCGCCTCGTGCCGCCCGCTCGGCGCCGCGCATCGCGATCCCTTCGAGGGTCGTCCGCCGCCGGTCGCGGTAACCCGCAGCGTCGATCGTCACGGGCTTACCGGTCGTGCCGCCACGCGACAGCGCGGCATTCGCGACGTACTGCAGCGCGTCGATCGTCTGGCCGTGCTTCCCGATCAGCAGCCCGAGATCGCCGCCCGTGCACGTTGCCACGATGCCGGCCTCGTCCTCGCGGACGTCGACACGGGTGCCGATGCCCATCGCCACGACCACGTGCTCGACGAGGTCGCGCACACGTGCTTCGTTGGCAGTCTCGTCACCGCGCTCGACCGGCGCCTCATCCGCCGCCGCGTCGACGGTGGCGATCACGCGGGCGGGCGTGTAGCCGACTCCGAGCAGGCCACGCTCTCCCTCGGAGACGACCTGGAAGCGCACGCTCGTCTTGTCGAGCCCCGGCGCGATGCGCTCGAGGTCGCGGAGCGCCTTCCACTTCGCCTCGCCGACCGTCTCCCCCGTGGCTTCCACGGAGAGCTCGGTCACCGCCGCGCGCCGCCCTTCTTGCGCTTGACCCGGCGCGGCGCGGCCTGCGGCTTCGGCGTCTCGGCATCGGCAGCCGGCGTCCCGTTGCCCTTCGCGGCCTCCGGCTTGGCGGGCGTGCGCGAGCTCTTCTTCGGCCCGGCCGCGCTCGCGCCGAGCTTCGGCGCAGGCGTCTTCGGCACGAGGCGGCGGGTGACGAGGCCCTGCCCGACCGTCCAGAGGTTGGTCGTCATCCAGTAGATGATCAGGCCCGTCGGGAAGCGCGAGACGACGGTGATGAAGACGAGCGGCAGCACCATCATGATGTTGCGTTGCGTCTTGTCCATCGTCGCGCCCATGAAGTACGTCGAGGCGACCTGCGAGCCCGCGTAGACCGCGAGCAGGACGTAGCCCGACCAGTGCGCTGTGCCCTTGTCGGAGATGTTGGGGACGACGTGCAGCCACGAGCCGGTGATGTGCGCCGTGTTGTTCTTGAGCGTGAAGTAGAGCGCGATGAAGACCGGGAACTGGGCAAGCAGCGGCAGGCAGGAGGCCGCCGGGTTGATGTGGTTCTCCCGGTAGAACTTCATCAGCTCTTCGTTCAGCTTCTGGCGGTCGCCCTTGTACTTCTGCTGGATCGCCTTCATCTCCGGCGCGTGGGCCTGCAGCGACTGCATCGAATGGATCTGGCGTACCGTCAGCGGCACGAGCAGGATGCGGACGAGCACCGTCAGCGCCACGATCGACCACGCCCACGGCAGCCCAACCGTGCTGTGGAAGAAGTCGAGAATCGACTTCATCACGTCCTCGAGCGGCGACAGGATGGAGAAGAGCGGCATCACGGGTAGTCGACGCCTCCATGCGACCACGGGTTGCAGCGGAGCAGGCGCCAGGCGGCCAGCGGCAGGCCTCGGATGATCCCCCGCTTCTTGATCGCGAGCACGGCGTACTCGGAGCAGCTCGGGTGGTACTTGCAGGTGTTCGCCGGCAGGAACGGCGAGACGACGAGCTGATAGAGCCTGATCGGCGCCACCGCGACTGCGCGCAGCGCCTGGCTCACGCGGCCGCCTTCCCGAGCGATGCCTTCTCGAGCAGCTCGTCGACGCGAGACTCGAGCCACTCGAAGCCGTTCGCCTCGGCCGCCTCCGGCAGGCCCTGGCGCACGACGACGACGTAGTCGTTGGCCGCCGGGATCCGCTCGAGCCTGCTGCGCACGATCTCGCGAAGCTGACGCTTGATCCGGTTGCGCACCGGAGCGCTCCCGACGGCCTTCGGCACCGCGAACCCGAGCCGTGGCTCGCCGACCGGCTCGGCGCGCTGGAACCAGTAGAGGGTCAGGAACCGCGTGGAGACCGACCGGCCCTGACGGTAGACGGCGTCGAAGTCGCGGGAGCGAGAAAGACGGTTGCGACGCTGCAACGGACCTACGCCGAGAGGCGCTTGCGGCCCTTGGCGCGGCGGCGCTTCAGGATCATGCGGCCGGCGCGGGTCGACATGCGGTTGCGGAAGCCATGCTTCTTCGCCCGCTTGCGTACGTTCGGCTGATAGGTCCGTTTCATGTGTCCCGTGAAAGAGGTTCGGCCACGTCGGATCCGGCCGCGGGCGAGTATAGCCGGACCATTCCAGGCGACCGTTGTCCACAGCCTGCGCACAGGACAAAAGCCGTGGAAAACGCGACACCACCCGTGCCGGAATCACGGTTGTCCACACCTGTGGAGAGTCGTGTGGAGCAGGCGAAAACCCCTGCAAATCGCGGCCATTGTCCGACTTGGACAGGCCGCGAAATCCTCATTGAGAGCGCGCTCGCACGCTGCTATGCTCGCGCCCCCCGAGACCCTGGCGAGGAGCGTGCAGCAAGCGTGGAGCAGCAAATCGAGCTGACGGCGGAGAGCCTCTGGAACGACGTCGCGGCTCGGCTGCGCGAAGCGCTCAACGACACGACCTTCCAGACCTGGTTCGGGGAGGTGAGCGGCGCCGAGATCGACGGTGACGCCTTTGCGGTCGCCGTGCCGAACGACTTCACGCGCGAGTGGATCGAGGGGCACTTCCTCGACCTGATGCGCGCCGCGGTGCGCGACTCCGGGGGTGGAGACCTGCGTGTCCAGCTACGGGTCGCCGAGCCCGTCGACGTGCCGGCGCCCCCGTCGGCCCCGAGCGTCCCCTCCTCGGTCACGCCGCTGCCGATCGAGGTCGTCGTCGGTGACCGGCCGCGCGCCGAGAGCCCGGGCATCAACCCCAAGTACACGTTCGACTCGTTCGTGATCGGCTCGTCGAACCGCTTCGCGCATGCCGCGGCACTCGCCGTCGCGGAAGCGCCGGCCCAGGCCTACAACCCGCTCTTCATCTACGGGCACACGGGGCTGGGAAAGACGCATCTCCTGCACGCGGTCGCGAACTTCGTCACCGACCACGGCGGCGGCCTCACGTGCCGCTACGTCACATCCGAGACGTTCATGAACGACTTCATCAACAGCCTGCGGGACAAGCGCATCGAAGGCTTCAAACAGCGCTACCGCACCTACGACGTGCTGCTGATCGACGACGTGCAGTTCTTCGAGCACAAGGAGCGGATCCAGGAGGAGTTCTTCCACACCTTCAACTCGCTCTACGAGGCCGGCCGGCAGATCATCATGTCGAGCGACCGGCCGCCGCGCGAGATCTCGACGCTGGAGGAGCGGCTGCGGTCGCGCTTCGAGTGGGGCCTGATCACCGACATCCAGCCGCCCGATCTCGAGACGCGCATCGCCATCCTGCGCAAGAAGGTCAAGAACGACCAGATCGAGATTCGCGACCCCGAGTTGCTGACGTTCATCGCCTCACGCGTCTCCACGAACATCCGCGAGCTCGAAGGCGCGCTGACGCGCGTCGTCGCGTTCTCGTCGCTGACCGGCCGCCCCCTGACACCGGAGCTCGCGCAGGACGTGCTCAAGGACGTCTTCCCGCAGGGCGAAAGCACCCAGATCTCGATCGAGCGGATCCAGGAGCTCGTCTGTGACCGCTTCGGCGTCACGCACGGCGAGCTCACGGGCGACCGGCGCTCGCAGAACATCGTCTATCCGCGGCAGGTTGCGATGTACCTCTCGCGGGAGCTGACGGACTCGTCGCTCCCGAAGATCGGCAAGGAGTTCGGCGGACGCGACCACACGACGGTGATCCATGCGACCTCGAAAATCGCACGGCTGATTCGTGAGGACAGGTCTGTGTACAACCTCGTCCAGGAACTCACAGCCCGCGTGCGTCAGGCGCGCTGACCGTTGAGGCCTGTGCAAGACCGCCTGTTGTCCCCCGTCCGCCCCCACAGGGAAAATGAGCCGGTGAGCACGATTGCGCGCCTTATCCCCGGTCCCACAGGGCTTATCACTACAACGAGGTTTATCTAAATGATTGACTCAGAAATCGTAATGGGCACCGGCCTGAGGATTACCGTCGCCAAGGACGAGCTTGCCGCCAAGCTGGCGCTCGTCGCCCGTGGTGTCTCGACGCGCACTGCCGTGCTCGTGCTCGGCGGGATCCAGCTGCGCGCCGAGGAGGGCAGCCTGCACCTCGCCGCGACCGACATGGAGATCTCGTTGCGCGCGACCGCAGAGGCCCAGGTCTCCGGGGAGGGCACGACCGTCGTTCCGGGCCGGCTGCTGCTCGACATCGCGCGCTCGCTGCCGGACAGCGAGGTCACGATCGAGCATCGCCCCGAGGAGGCGACCGTCGTCGTCACCTCCGGCACCGCGAGCTACCGCCTGCACACGTACTCGGCCGAGGACTTCCCGCGGCTGCCGGACGTCGATGTCGGCGTCCTCCACACCGTCGACCGCGACGCGCTGATCGAGACGGTCGCACGTGTGGGCCGCAGCGCCTCGCGTGACGAGAGCCGCCCGGTGCTGACCGGCATCCTCGTCCGGTTCGAGCCCGGCAAGATCGTGATGGCTGCGACCGACTCCTACCGGCTCGCCGTCAAGGAGACCATCGTCAGCGGCGAGCTGCCCGAGCTCGAGGCGATCATCCCGGCTCGCGCGCTGCAGGAGCTCGCGCGCATCGCGTCGGGCTCCGACGACCTGCAGCTCGGCATGCAAGACAACCACGTCGTCTTCGGCTCCGACGGCACCTGGCTGACCACGCGTCGCATCGACGGCCAGTTCCCGAACGTGCGCCAGTTGCTGCCGGAGCAGTTCGAGCACGAGCTGGCGCTGCCGCGCGACGAGGTGCTCGAGGTCGTGCGGCGCGTCTCGCTGATGGCGCAGCGCAATTCGCCGTTGCGGCTCCGGTGGGCCGACGGCGAGCTGACGGTGTCCGCGGTCACGCAGGATGTCGGCGAGGCTCGCGAGTCGCTGCCGGCGCCCTACACCGGCGACGCGATGGAGATCGGCTTCAACGCGGAGTTCCTGCGAGACGGTCTCGAGTCGGTCGACTCGGACACGGTCAAGTTCAAGCTGATCAGCCCGCTGCGCCCGGCCGTGCTCGAAGGCGACTCCGACGACTACCTGTATCTGATCATGCCGATCAGGCTCGCGGGCTAAGCCGGCCTGGTCGTCTCCCGCCTGACGCTGCGACAGGTCCGCTCGTACGCGTCCCTCGAGCTCGAGCTGCAGCCGGGGATCGTGCTCGCCGTGGGGCCGAACGGCGTCGGCAAGACCAACCTGCTCGAGTCGCTGCACGTCGCGACGCAAGGGTTCTCGCCGCGGACGCGGCAGGACGCGCAGCTGATCCGGTTCGGCGAGACAGCGGGCCGGATCGAGGTCCAGGGGACGCGCGGCGCCTCTCGGCTCGAGCTGAGCGTGACGTTGCGCCAAGGGCAAGCGAAGGAGGCGCGCCTGAACGGCGCCCGCTTGCCGTCAGCGGAGTCGCTGCGGCGCGAGGTGGCGACGCTCGTCTTCACACCAGACCGGCTCGCCGTCGTCAAGGGCGGCCCGGCTGCACGACGCGCGCTACTTCGACCGCGCACTGGCACGGCTCTTTCCTGCCCGCGCCGGCGTTCCGCAGGACTACGCTGCAACGCTCGCGCAGCGCAATGCCGCGCTGCGCCGCGTCCACTTCGGCCTCGCGCCGCACGAGTCGCTCGAGCCCTGGACGGAGCGGATCGCCGCGCTCGCGGCTGCGCTCGTCGAGCAGCGGCGCTTGACCCTCGAGGCGCTCGGCCCGGGCTTCGCCGAGCGCGCAGGCGAGCTCGGGCTGCCGGCGGCCCGGCTCGGCTACGACGCCCAGCCGCCCAGCGCCGCCGACCTCGAGGCGCGTCTCGCGCGCGACCTCGAGCGCGGCACGACCGGGCTCGGCCCGCACCTCGACGACGTGCTGATCGCGAGCGGCGACCGGGACCTGCGGCAGTTCGGTTCACAGGGCGAGCAGCGACTCGCCGTTCTCTCGCTGCTGCTCGCCGAGGCCGAGCTGCTGCCGACTCCGCCGCTTTTGCTACTGGACGACGTGCTCTCGGAGCTCGACCTCGGTCGGCGCCGAGTTCTCGCCGAGCGCGTCGCGGGTATGGGCCAGACCATGATCACTGCCACGCACGCCTCCGCCCTGCCGATCGACCCTGCCCAACTCGTCGAGGTGGAACATGGATCCGCTCGGTAGCGAGATCCGCGCGGAGCTGCGCCGCTTCGGCCCCCAGGCGGGCATGGCCGAGCTCGTCGAGCGCTGGCCCGAGGTCGTCGGCACGTCGATCGCGCGCAATGCATGGCCCGCCCGCATCTCGCGCGACGGCACCGTGCAGGTGCACACCGCCGACTCGGTGTGGGCGTTCGAGCTCGGCCAGCGGGCCGCCGAGATGGCCGAGCGGCTGCGGGGGGCCGGCTGCGACGTCCCTCGGCTCCGCTTCGCGCCCGGCCCGCTGCCGGAGGCCGACGAGGAGGTGGTCGTGACGCCGCTCGCAGCCTCGCCGCAGGACGAGGAGCGGGCCCGCGCGATCGCCTCCACGATCACCGATGAAAAGCTGCGCGAAAGTGTGCAAAAAGCGGTCAGTTTGAGCCTGGCCAAGGGGCGCGGCACCCGCCCGATCTGATACACTCTCCGTGCCTCGCAAAACCCGCGTTTTGCAGGCATTTTCACCTTTATGGCGCAGACCCAGGCAAAGGCCGGTTACTCGGCCAAGGACATCACGGTGCTCGAAGGGCTCGAGCCGGTCCGTCTGCGGCCGGGCATGTACATCGGCTCGACCGGCATCGGCGGCCTCCATCACCTGGTCTACGAGATCGTCGCCAACTCCGTCGACGAGGCGCTCGCGGGCTACAACGACTCCGTCTCGGTCACGATCCACCCGGACAACTCGGTCACGGTGGTCGACCGCGGTCGCGGCATCCCGGTCGACGAGATCCCGGACACGGGCGTCTCGGCGCTCGAGATCATCATGACCAAGCTGCACGCCGGCGGGAAGTTCGGCGGCGACGGCTACAAGGTCTCCGGCGGCCTCCACGGCGTCGGCGCCTCGGTCGTCAACGCGCTCTCGGACTGGCTGATCGTCACGGTCGAGCTCGACGGCAAGGTCTACCGCCAGGAGTTCGCCCGGGGCGTCCCGCAGGGCCCGATGGCGGTGACCGGTGAGACGACCGGCAGGGGCACGACGACCTCGTTCCTGCCCGACGACACGATCTTCGACGAGACGGAGTTCCACGCCGGCACGCTCGTGTCCCGCCTGCGCGAGACGGCGTTCCTGACGAAGGGGCTCCGCATCACCTTCGTGGACGAGCGCGCCGGACGGCGAGCACCGTCGAGTTCCACTACGAGGGCGGTATCAAGGACTTCGTCTCCTACATCAACGAGTCGAAGGACATCGCACACAAGCACGTCGTCTACTTCGAGAGCTCGACCGACCAGGGCGAGGTCGAGGTGGCGATGCAGTGGAACAACTCCTACCAGGAGTCCGTCTTCTCGTTCGCCAACAACATCAACACGCACGAGGGCGGCTCGCACCTCTCCGGCTTCAAGGCCGCGCTCACGCGCACGCTGAACGACTACGCGCGCTCGAAGGGCCTCCTGAAGGAGAAGGAGGACAACCTCGACGGCGAGGACGTGCGCGAGGGCCTCGCGGCGGTCATCTCCGTCAAGCTGACCGACCCGCAGTTCGAGGGGCAGACGAAGACGAAGCTCGGCAACCCGTGGGTGCGCGGCCTCGTCGAGCAGGCCGTGAACGCGAAGCTGGCCGAGTTCTTCGAGGAGAACCCCCAGGACGCGCGCGCGATCATCAACAAGGCGATCTCCGCAGCGCGCGCGCGCCAGGCTGCGCGCAAGGCGCGCGAGATGACGCGGCGCAAGTCGGCGCTCGAGTCGATGTCGCTGCCGGGCAAGCTCGCCGACTGCTCGATCAACGATCCGTCGGCCGCCGAGCTCTTCATCGTCGAGGGCGACAGCGCCGGCGGCTCCGCGAAGATGGGCCGCGACCGGACGTACCAGGCGATCCTGCCGCTGCGCGGGAAGATCATCAACTCCGAGAAGAACCGCATCAACAAGGTTCTCTCGAACAACGAGATCCAGGCGATGATCACCGCGATCGGCACGGGCTTCGGCGACGAGTTCGACCTCGCGAAGCTGCGCTACCACCGCATCATCGTCATGACCGACGCCGACGTCGACGGGTCGCACATCCGCACGCTGATCCTGACGTTCCTCTACCGGCAGATGCCGGAGCTGATCGAGCAGGGGCACGTCTACATCGCCGTCCCGCCGCTCTACAAGGTCAAGCTCGGCTCGCAGGAGTTCTACTTCGAGAAGGACGCGCAGCTCGAGGAGCTCCTCGCGCGCGACCGCATCCCGAACGTCGTCATCACCTCGCGCGCCGGCGAGACGGTGAAGCTGACCGAGGCGAAGTGGGGACGCCTGAGCTCGGCGCTGCAGCAGTACGAGGGCTACTACGCGCGCCTGCGCTCCGACTTCGGCCCCGCCGCCGCGGAGCTGATGGTGCTGCACCGGCTGATCGAGCACGACATCGAGTCGCCGTCGGACATCGACGGCGCACTGACCGCGATCGGCGAGAACGGCTACGCGCTCTCGATCGTCGACCACGCCGACGAGATCATCCGCGTACGCGTGATCGAGACCGAGACGTCTGCGGCGCACAACGTCGCCGTCCCCGTCGAGCTGCTTGCGTCGCCGATCTACGCAAAGCTGCGCCAGGCGTATGTGCGCCTCGTCGAGCTGCTCGGCGCGCCGCCGTTCACCGTGCGCGTCGGCAAGGAAGACGAGCTCGCCGAGTCCTTCGATGCGCTGCGCGCTGCGCGTGCTCGACGCGTCGAAGCAGGGCATCCAGCTCTCGCGCTTCAAGGGTCTCGGCGAGATGAACGCCGAGCAGCTCTGGGAGACGACGATGGACCCCGCAAAGCGCCTGCTGATGCGCGTCGACGTCGAGGACGCCTCGGCGGCCGACCTGATGTTCTCGAAGCTGATGGGCGACGCGGTCGAGCCGCGCCGCGAGTTCATCGAGCAGAACGCCAAGGACGTCAAGTTCCTGGACGTCTAGTGGGTGACGCGTGAGTGAGCTAGAGACAGGGGCACTCGGCCCCGGCCGGATCGAGAGCCGCGAGCTCGAGCAGGAGATGCGCTCGAGCTTCCTCGACTACGCGATGTCGGTGATCGTCTCGCGTGCGCTCCCGGACGTGCGCGACGGGCTCAAGCCGGTGCACCGCCGCGTCCTCTACTCGATGTGGACGAACGGCAACCGCCCCGGCCGGCCGTACGTCAAGTCCGCCAACATCGTCGGCTACGTGATGGGCAACCATCACCCGCACGGCGACCAGTCGATCTACGACACGCTCGTGCGGCTCGCGCAGCCGTTCTCGATGCGTTACCCGCTCGTCGACGGCCAGGGCAACTTCGGCTCGATCGACGACGACCCCGCAGCGGCCATGCGGTACACCGAGGCGCGGCTCGCGAAGCTCGCCGAGGAGATGCTGAGCGAGCTCGACCACGACACGGTCGACTTCGGCCCGAACTACGACGAGTCGAAGCGCGAGCCGCTCGTGCTGCCGGCGCGCTTCCCGAACCTGCTCGTCAACGGCAGCGCCGGCATCGCCGTCGGCATGGCGACCAACATCCCGCCGCACAACCTCGGCGAGGTCGTCAACGCGATCGTGCAGCTGATCGACAAGCCCGACTCGAACGTCGAGGACCTGATGAAGCACGTCAAGGGGCCGGACTTCCCGACGGGCGGCTACATCGTCGGCCGCTCGGGCATCCGCGACGCGTACCGCACCGGCCGCGGCCGCGTCGTCATGCGCGCGCGCGCTCACATCGAAGAGCTGCGCGGCGGCAAGAGCGCGATCATCATCAACGAGCTTCCGTACGGCGTGAAGAAGGGCGGCGACGCCGGCGTGATCAAGAAGATCGCCGACCTCGTCAACGACAAGGTGCTGACCGAGATCTCGGATCTCGCCGACCACTCCGACCGCTCGGGCATGCGCATCCAGGTCGAGTTGAAGCGCGACGCGGTCCCGCAGGTCGCGCTGAACAAGCTGTTCAAGCACACGCCGCTGCAGACGACGTTCGGCTACAACGCCGTCGCGCTCGTCAACGGCATCCCGCGCACGCTGTCGCTGCTCGAGCTGATCACGTACTTCGTCGACTTCCAGCGCGAGATCGTGACGCGCCGGTCGAAGGACGAGCTGCGCAAGCGCGAGCGCCGCGCGCACATCCTCGAGGGCTACCTCAAGGCGCTCGACAACCTCGACGCGGTGATCGCGCTGATCCGCGCCGCGGCCGACACCGACGCGGCGCGCACCGGTCTGATGGAGACGTTCGATCTCTCCGAGCTGCAGGCCTCCGCCATCCTCGAGCTGCGGCTGCGTGCGCTGACCGCGCTCGAGCGCAAGGGCGTCGAGGACGAGTACAAGGACATCAAGGAGCGCATCGACGAGCTGCGCGCGCTGCTCGGGTCCGAGGAGAAGATCGACGCGCTGATCAAGGAAGAGCTGCTCGAGCTGAACACGATCTACGGGCGCGGCGACGACCGCCGCAGCGAGATCGTCGCCGCGGAGGAGGAGCTCGAGCTCGAGGACCTGATCGCGGAAGAGGACATGGTGATCGCGATCACCCGCTCCGGCTACATCAAGCGCCTGCCGGTCACCGCCTATCGCGAGCAGCGTCGCGGCGGCATCGGCGTAATGGGGATGGACCTGAAGGACGAGGACTACATCGAGCACCTGTTCGTCGCCTCGACGCACGACTACATCCTGTTCTTCACGAGCGTCGGCAAGGTCTACCGCCTGAAGGTGCACGAGCTGCCGCTCGGGTCGCGCCAGTCGAAGGGCCGCGCGATCGTCAACCTGCTGCCGTTCCGGCAGGAGGAGACGGTGCGCGCCGTGATCCAGACGCGCGCGTTCGAAGAGGCGAAGTACCTGCTCTTCGCGACGAAGAAGGGTGTCGTCAAGAAGACGGAGCTCGCCGCCTACAACACCAACCTGAAGGCCGACGGGATCATCGCGATCAAGATGCGCGACGGCGACGAGCTCGTCGGCGTGCGGCACAGCTCGGGTGACGACGACGTCCTGATGGTCTCTCGCAACGGCCAGGCGATCCGCTTCGCCGAGCAGGATGTGCGCGCGATGGGCCGCGACGCGTCCGGCGTTCAGGGCATGCGCCTGCGGGGCGACGACGAGGTGATCTCGGTTGCGATCGCAGCGGACGATGCCGACCTGCTCGTCGTGACCGAGAACGGCTACGGCAAGCGGACACGCGTCGCCGACTACCCGAAGAAGGGCCGCGGCGGGATGGGTGTCAAGACGGTGCAGCTGACAGAGGCGCGCGGGCACCTCGCCGGCGCCCGGGTCGTCAAGGACGGCTACCAGGTGATGCTGATCTCGACCGGCGGCACCGTGATCCGCATGTCGGTCGACGACATCCGCCGCATGGGCCGCTCGACCCAGGGCGTGATCGTGATGCGGCTGCGCGAGGGCGAGCTCGTCTCGTCGCTCGCACCGGTCGTCGAGTCGGGCGACGACGATGCGGTCGTGGACGACGCGGCACCCGCGCTGCCTGCGCCCGAGCCCGCCGCCTGAGCCTCCGCGCACGCGGGTGGCAACCTTCCTCCTTCCGGCTGATTTCTGCCGAAATCCCCTTCCCTCTTTCAACTAGGCGGGGTATAACTGCAAACGAGGGGTCGGGAGATACACGAGCAAAGGAAGCCCTCGGATGGCGTACTCGAAGCAGGTCGATGTGCTCGAGCCGATCGACATGGCGGAGCATCTCGACAAGATCGAGCTCTATCTCGGACAGGTCTGCGCGATCGCGGGGATCTCGAAGATGCAGCTCGATTACTGGACGAACAAGGCCCAGATCCCGACCAAGGGGAAGAAGCAGCGGATCTACGACATGGACGCCGTCGAGACCGTGATGCTGATCAAGCAGGCCAAGGACAAGGGCCTGAACCTCGGTGCAGCGATCGACGCAGCCCGCCGCTTCCGCGACAAGCCGACCGCCGCCTAGGACTCCGCACTCAGAGCTACTGCGGCCTCATCCGGCGCGACCGGATTGATGTAGACCCCTGCCCCGAGCTCGAGGCCGGCCAGCCGCGTGGTCCGTGGGAACAGCTCGAGATGCCAGTGGGGGCCGTCGTGGAGCCACGCGTTCAGCGGCACCAGAGCCTCGCCTCTGATGCGCTGCAGTCGGCGGACGAGCTCGGCCAGGACGCACAGCGCCGGCCCGAGGAGGTCGCTGCGCAGGCCGTCCGGCTCGCTGCGCGCGGGTGCGATCAGGACCTCGTAGGGAACGCGGCTCACGACCGGGCAGCCCGCGACGAGACCGCCCTGTGTAAGCACCGGGACGACCTCCGGGAGACCGCGCTCAGCGATGACCGCGGGTGCCGGCGCCGGCAGCCAGGCGAGCTGGGAGTGCGAGTGTGGGAGCGACGCGCCTGCCTCATGGCCCTCGTTGAGCAGCGGGAAACAGCGGCCGCCGACGTCGCGCGCGCGTCGCTGCCACGCCTCGGCGACGCGCTCGAGCGTTGCATCCGCCAGCTCGCCGACCGACCGAGCGTGGGCAGGCCCGTGGATCACGACCTCTTGACGCTCGAGCGCCGGATAGAGGTTCGGTACGACCCGCACGTCCCAGCCCGTCGGCCCGTCTCCGAGGCGCAGCGTCTCGGGCGGGGTCTGGTTCTCATGTCCAGCGCAGAACGGGCACGCGTCGGCCGAGTCGGCGGCCGGCGTCGCAGCGCCGGGTCGCGCCGCGCGTGCGGCCGCGACGGCCACCCAGCGCCCGGTCATCGGGTCGTGCCTCAGGTCGGCCATCGAATGAGCTTGCACGAACTCCCGGATGCGCCTGGCCGGGTGTAAGGATTCGGTACGCGGAGGACAGGCGCCCTTGAGTGAGAAGCCACTGTGCGGCACCGTAGGAAGAGGGTCGTCCGCATGCAGAGAGCTGTTTCCGCCATCGTCGCCTGTGCGGCGCTCGCCGCGCCGTCGCTCGCCCGTGCGGGCGACGTCTCCATGCACGTTCGCGACGTGCCGCTCGGCGCTCGCTCGCTCATGGCTGCGTCTCGGACAGGCCACTTCAACATGCTCGCCGTGCACTGGACCGGGCCGGGCGCCGTTGCGTATCGCACGCGCGCGCTGCACGGCGCGTGGCGGCCCTGGCGCGACGCGGACGCCGACAACAACTCCGGCGTGTGGCGCGACGGCAACCTCGACTGGACCGGCGCTTCGGGCGGTCTCCAGTTCCGCGTCACGGGCGCGGTCCGCCGGTTGCGTTCGTACGAGGTGTGGTCACGCGTCACCGCCGTCCCTGCCCGCACGCTGACGCAGGCGGGCACGCCGGCGATCGTCACCCGCGCGGCGTGGGGCGCGAACGAGGAGATCGTGCGCGCGCGGCCCTCGCTCGCGCCTGCCGTCAGGCTCGCCGTCATCCATCACACGGCCGGGACGAACTCGTACACGCGGGCGCAGGCGGCCGCGATCGTGCGCGGGATCGAGGTCTACCACGTGCAGGGAAACGGCTGGAACGACATCGGCTACAACTTTCTCGTCGACCGGTTCGGCACGGTCTACGAAGGTCGTGGCGGCGGCATCGAGCGAAACGTGATCGGCGCGCACGCGGAAGGCTTCAACACCGGCACCACCGGGATCGCGCTGCTCGGCAACTATCTGAGCGCGGTCCCGACACCGGCGCAGCAGAACGCACTCGCCGGGCTCGTCGCCTGGCGCCTCGACATCGCGCACGTGGATCCACTCTCGACCGTCGTCTACACCTCCGGCGGTAACGCGAAGTTCCGGCGCGGCAAGGTCGTGACGCTGCGCGCAATCTCCGGCCACCGGGACACGGGGCCGAGCGAGTGCCCGGGCGGCCGTGCCTACGCGTTGCTGCCCGGACTCGCGAAGCGGGTTGCTCTGATCGGGTTGCCGAAGCTCTACTCGCCGACCGTGCTCGGCTCGCTCGGCGGACCGATCCGATTCCAGGCGCGCCTCTCGTCCTCGCTCGCCTGGACGGTCGCGATCGTCGACCGCCTTGGCAAGCCGGTCGCCACCGGCACCGGCCGGGGCGCACGCGTCGACTGGACGTGGGCTTCGCCCGCGGGCGCCAGGGGCGGCTACTCGTGGACGATCAGCGCTCCGGGCATCCGGGTCGCAACCGGGACGCTCGGCACGGTGGCGCCGGCGCCGTGCACCGGCGACGTTCTCGCTCACGAATCTGCTCGCGAGCCCGAGCGTGATCACCCCCAACGCGGACGGCAGCGGCGACACGACCACGATCTCCTACACCCTCGGAACCGCGGCGCAGATCTACGCGCAGGTCGTCGACGCAGGCGGGGCGCCGCTCCTGACGCTGGTGAACGAAACGCGGCCGGCCGGCGCGAATTCGTTCGCCTGGAGCGCGCACGTTCTGCCCGACGGGCGGTACAAGCTCGTCGTCACGGCGCGTGGGGGCGGGAAGGCTGCGACGAAGGCGGTCGACGTGCTCGTCGACCGCACACTGGCGGGGCTGAAGGCGTCACTGCCGGTGATCTCACCGACCGGCGACGGCGTCAACGACACGGTCACCGTCTCGTTCGCGCTTGCACAGAACGTCCCGGTTCGGGTCGACGTCGTCAAGGACGGCTTCGCGGTGGCAACGCCGTTCCAGGGCCAGCTCGGTGTCGGGCCGCACGCGATCGACTGGGACGGGAGCACGAATGGGATCGCTCTGCCCGACGGCGCGTACGTCGTGCTCGTGACGGTCACGGACGCGCTCGGCGACGTGCAACTGTCGCTGCCTCTGACGATCGACACGATTCCACCCGTGCTGACGCTGCTCGATCCGAAGACGCTCAAGTTCTCGCTCAGCGAGCCGGCCGCAGTCACCGTCGTCGTCAACGGGAAGACGCGCCTGCTGAAGAACGCGCCCAAGGGCACGTTCACGGTCGGCTACACCGGCACCGTCACGGAGCTGACCGCCGTCGCCCAGGATGCAGGCGGGAACGTCGGGCCGTCGGTCACCGGCTGACCCGCTCGAGCCATGAGTCATAGCCGCGCTCCAACCGCTCGAGCACCTCGACGAGCAGACCCAGACGGTCGCCGTCGACGACGCCCGCTCCCGGCCAGGCGGTCCTCCCGACGTTGATGCCGATCCCGAGCACCACGCGCTCCTGTGCCTCGGCGAGGATCCCCGCCACCTTCTTCCCGTCGAGGAGCACGTCGTTGGGATGCTTGATCGTCGCGGCCGGCCCGATTGCGCCTGCCACCGCTGCGGCGGCGACGAGGGTCAACTCGGGCCACTCGGCGACGGGCGGCGGTGGGAGCAGGACCACCGAGAAGAGAAGCCCGGTCCCAGGCTCGTCCACCCACGTGCGCCCCAGGCGCCCGCGGCCCTCGGTCTGGTGCTCCGTCAGCGCGACGGCGCCGTGCGCCGCTCCGGGCGGCAGCATCCGCTGGGTCGTGGGGGCCTCGGTCGCGTAGTGGTACTCGCGGCCGTAGGAGCCGCGTAGAGCGGGCAGGACGGCAGCGGGGGTCAGGGGCATCGGCACTAGAGTAGGCCGTGCTCATGCAACCTCCGCCCCGCCGCAACCGTCAGATCGTGCGAGACCTGCGGCCCGACGGGCCGCTTGTCTACGAACGGCTCTCGGATCCCATCCTCGTACGACGTGTCAAAGACGGAGACCAACTCGCCCTCGCCGCGCTGTGCGCCCGCCACGCTGATCGCGTGCACCGGATCGCGCTGCACGTCCTGCGCGACCCGGAGGATGCGAACGACGCCGCGCAGGAGTCGATGGTCAAGCTGGTGCGTCGCGTGAAGCAGTTTCGCGGCGACTCGCAGTTCTCGACCTGGCTGCACCGGCTGGTCGTGAACACGTGCAAGGACGTCGCGCAGGCGCGCTGGGCCGCCGACCGGCGGACGGAGCCGCTGCTCGAGGACACACGGGTCGCACGCGACGGCGATCCGGCGCGGGCGCTCGCAGCTGCGGAGACGCGCCGTGAGCTCGGTGCCTGCCTCGCCCAGCTGCCTGCGGCGCAGGCGAGCGTCGTCGCGCTCAAGGATGCGTTCGATGCCTCGTTCGACGAGATCTCCGAGGCCACGGGACTGCCGGTCGGCACCGCCAAGTGCTACGCGCATCGCGGGCGCAACAGCCTCCGGGAAAAGCTGTCCGCATGACTCAGCCGTTGCTGGACAAAGCGGCCATCGAGGCCGTGTTGCCGCACCGTGACCCGATGCTGCTGATCGACGAGGTGCTCGAGCTCGTCCCCGGGGAACGCGTCGTCGCACGCAAGACGGTCACGGAAGAGGACTGCGCCGGGCACTTTCCCGGCAACCCGATCATGCCCGGCGTGAAGATGGTCGAGGCGCTCGCTCAGTGCGGCGCGGTCGCGGTGCTCTCCCAGCCCGAGAACGCGGGCAAGCTCGCGCTGTTTGCCGGCATCGACGACGTCCGCTTCAAGCGCGTCGTGCGACCGGGCGACGTGCTCACGCTCGAGTGCAACGTCGAGACGGTGCGCGGCCCGGTCGGTCGCGGCAAGGCGAAGGCGACGGTCGACGGCCGGCTCGCGGTGCGCGGCACGCTCACGTTCGCGGTCGGGGCCGAGCGTGATCGGTAGGACGAACGGCATTCCGATCTCGATCACGGGACTCGGGTGTCATGTCCCGGAGCGTGTCGTCACGAACGACGAGCTCTCGACGCTCGTCGACACGAACGACGAGTGGATCGTCGAGCGCACGGGCATCCGCGAGCGGCGGATCGCGCGGGACGACGAGGCGTTGACGGACATCGCGCTGCCCGCGTGCCGGCGTGCGCTCGAGATGGCGGGTGTCGACCCGAAGGAGATCGACCTGGTCGTCGTCGCAACCGTGACGCCCGACATGTCGTTCCCGTCGGCCGGTGCGCTGATCGCCGACGAGCTCGGGATGCCGGACGCGGCGGCCTACGACCTCTCGGCCGGCTGCACCGGTTTCGTCTACGCGATCGCCCAGGCACACGGCATGCTCGCGGCGGGTCTCGCCAAGCGGGCGCTGGTCGTCGGCGGAGACGTTCTCTCGAAGATCCTCGACTGGGACGATCGCTCGACGCTCGTGCTCTTCGGCGACGGTGCAGGCGCGGTCGTGATGGAGCGCGTCGAGAAGGGCGGGTTCATCGGCTTCGAGCTCGGGGCGGACGGCGGCGGCGGCGCCAACCTCTGGCTGCCCGGCAGCGGCTCGCGGAAGTTCGACGAGCCGGAGAAGTACGTGAAGATGAACGGCCGTGAGGTCTTCAAGTTCGCGACCCGCGTACTGGTCAGCTCGGCCGAGGCGATCCTCGACGAGTGCGACCTCTCGATCGACGATGTCGACGTCTATGTGCCCCACCAGGCGAACGTCAGGATCATCGATCACGCGGTCAAGAAGCTCGGGGTGCCCCAGGACCGGACGGTGGTCAACGTCGAGAAATACGGCAACACCTCGTCCGGCTCGATCCCGCTGGCGCTCGCCGACGCGGCCGAGGATGGCAGGCTGCAGCCCGGCAAGCTCGTGCTCTTGACCGGCATGGGCGCGGGGCTGACCTGGGGATCGGCTTTGATCAACTGGACACACGAGACGACTGGAGCACTTGCATGACCAAGATCGCGTTCATGTTCCCGGGGCAAGGCTCGTTCGCCGCCGGCATGGGAAGAGACGTCGCAGAGGCCGTGCCTGAGGCGATGGCCGTCTACGACGAAGGCTCCGAGGCGTCGGGTATGGACCTCAAGGCGCTGTGCTTTCACGGCCCCGTCGAGGATCTCGTCGAGACCGAGGTGCAGCAGCCTGCGCTCGTCGCCACCTCGCTGGCGCTCGACGCGGCGCTGAAATCGCGCGGCATCGAGCCGGACTACGTCGTCGGCCATTCGGTGGGCGAGTTTGCCGCGCTCGGATCGGCCCAGTCGCTGACGGCCCGCGAGGCGATCGCGCTCGTCCGCGAGCGCGGGCTCGCCATGGCGGCGACCGCGAAGGAGCACCCGGGCTCGATGGCGGCGATCCTCGGCCTTGCGGACGAGGCGGTCGAGGCGCTGTGCAAGAAGATCTCGAACGTGTGGCCGGCGAACTACAACTGCCCGGGGCAGCTCGTCATCTCGGGCGAGACGCCCTCCGTGGACGAGGCCTGCGTCGAGGCCGAGCGCGAGGGCGCGCGCCGCGCGATCCGGCTGCGCGTCTCGGGTGCGTTCCACTCGCCGCTCGTCGCGCGCGCCGGTGACCGGCTGCGGCCGGCGATCGAGAAGGTGCACCTGACGGAAGGCCGTGCGGCCTTCATGTCGACGGTGACCGGAAAGATCGAGGACGCTCATCGCTACGGCGAGTTGCTGATCGAGCAGCTGACCGCACCCGTGCGCTTCACGCAGTCCGCGCGCGAGCTCGTCAACCAGGGCGTGACGACGTTCGTGGAGGTCGGGCCCGGCAACGTGCTCGGCGGTTTACTGAAGAGGATCGACCGCAGCGTTCGTGTCTTCTCGGTCAACGACCTGAAGTCGCTCGACGAGGCGACGGAGGCACTTGGCTAACGACGAGTTCGCGACACTCGCGGGGAAGACAGCGCTCGTCACCGGCGCGTCGAAGGGCATCGGCCGTGCGATCGCGGAAGAGCTCGCCCGCGCAGGCGCAACCGTAGTCGTGGGTTACCGCTCGGGCCGGGACGAGGCGGAGCTGCTCGCGGGCACGATCGGCGGCCGCGCGGTGCAGGCCGACGTCTCGAGCCCGGATGATGCCCGGCGCCTCGTCGATGAGGCGGGTGACGTCGACGTGCTCGTCAACAACGCCGGCGTGACGCGCGACGGTCTGCTCGCACGGATGTCCGACGACGACTGGAACACGGTGATCGCGACGAACCTGAGCTCGATCTTCTACACCTGTCGCGCCGTGACTCGCCCGATGATGAAGAAGCGCGGCGGCTCGATCGTCAACATCAGCTCGGTTGTCGGTGTCCACGGCAACTGGGGCCAGACGAACTACGCCGCGTCGAAGGCGGGGATCATCGGCTTCACGAAGTCGCTGGCCCGTGAGCTGGGCTCGCGCAACGTCCGCGCCAACGTCGTCGCTCCGGGTTACGTCAAGACTCAGCTCACCGAGGTGCTGCCGGAGGAGGCGACCCAGGCGATGATCGCGAACACCCCGCTCGGCCGCGTCGCCGAGCCGGACGAGGTCGCAGGGGCGGTACGCTTCCTGGCATCCGACGCGGCGGCCTTCATCACCGGTGAAGTGCACGGTCTTCAGGTCCGCAGCTTGGCGACGTACTTGGCCGGCTCCCAGTACATGACCTGGGAGTCGTCGAACGACGTCTTGACCAGCATCGCGGGATAGCCTTCGCCTCGAGGTTGTCGTAGGGGCTGTACGACTTCATGTACTCGTACTGCTCCTTGATCTTCGGGTTGCCCCATTCCTCGAACTCGCCGACGGTCAGCGGCAGGGACTCGTCGAGCATCGTGTTGATACGTCGACGAAGGGCACGCGCGCGACGACGGCCCGGAAGAGGTCCGGCCGCATGTTCGTGACGGCGCCCATCAGGAGGCCGCCCGCCGTGCCGCCCTCGATGACGAGTCGGTCCTTGGACGTGTACTTGTCGCGATCAGCGTCTCGGCGACGGCGATGAAGTCGGTGAAGGTGTTCTTCTTGGACATCATCTTGCCCTGGTCGTGCCACTTCTTGCCGAGGTCGCCGCCGCCGCGGATGTGGCCGATCGCGAAGACGACCCCGCGGTCGAGCAGGCTGACGCGGTCGAGTCGAACTCGGCGTCGTTGGGGGCTCCGTACGAGCCGTAGGCCGTGAGCAGCATCGGCGCCTTGCCGTCCGGCACGAACCCCTTGCGGTAGACGAGCGAGATCGGGACCTTCGTGCCGTCCGCGCCGTCGCGTAGCGCCGCTCGGAGGTGTAGCGGGACGGGTCGTAGCCGCCCAGGACCTCCTCTGCTTCAGGAGCTTGCGCGCTCGTCGCCATGTCGAAGTCGTAGACCGACGGCGGCGTCGTGAAGGACTCGTAATCGAGCGGAGGACTGGCCTGTCGAACTCGCGGTTGTTCTCAGGCCCGCGTCGTAGATCGCCTCGGGGAAGTCGATGCGGTAGAAGGCGCCCGGCCAGGTCCGTGACGCGCGGCGCGGAAGCGCGTCCTCGCGCTCGGAGAAGACCCCGTAGTCCTTGAAAAGGTCGAAGTCCGCGAGCATCACGTTGCTCGCGGTGGGGACGATCTCCTTCCAGTTCTCCCGGCCGGGATCGGAGACGGGCGCCGTGACCAGCCGGTTGTTGCGCCCCTTTCGTTGGTCTGGATGTAGAAGAGGTCGCCGCGGTGGTCGACGGCGTACTCGTGGTCCTTCTCGCGGGGCGCGATCATCTGGAGCGCGGCGGTCGGGGTCGGCCGGGATAGCGCCACTCGCTGGGGTGGGGCCGACGGCGAAGAAGAGGATCGCCGCTGCGCGAGCGGCAGACGCCGACCCGGAATCGCTCGTCCTTCTCCTCGTAGAGAAGGGCGTCGGTCGCCGGGTCGGTGCCGATCGTGTGGCGGTAGAGCCGGTAGGGCCGCTTGGCGGTGTCGGTGATCGCGTAGAAGAGGGTCTTGTTGTCCGCGGCCCAGGCCGCTGGGAGACGCGCGCGACCGTCTCGGGAAAGATCTTGCCGGTCGCCAGGTCCTTGACGTGGAGCGTGTAGTCGCGGAAGCCGGTGTTGTCGCTCGTGTAGGCCAGCAGGCGGCCGTCGTCGGTGAACTCGCGAACTCCGGACGGTTCATGAAGCGCTCGCCCTTGGCGAGCTCGTTGACGTCGAGGTAGACCTCCTCGGGAGCCTCGAGGCTGCCCTTCTTCCGGCAGTAGATCGGGTACTGCTTTCCCTTCTCGGTGCGCGTGTAGTAGAACTAGCCGCCGTCGCGGTAGGGAACCGAGAGGTCGGTCTCCTTGATGCGGCCGAGCATCTCGTCGTAGAGCGTCTTCTGGAGCGCCTCGGTCGGCTTCATGAACGCGTCCGTGTAGGCGTTCTCGGTCTCGAGGTATGCCTGGACCTCCGGGTTCTCGCGTTCGCGAAGCCAGAAGTAGTCGTCCGGGAGCTGTCGCCGTGCAGCGTTTGCATGTGTGTGGCCTTCCTGGCGGCCGGCGGCGCGGCCGCGGGCGTGGCAACCGTGACGGTGAGAGCGAGCGCCCAGGCCCCCTGCTTGGGTCCGATCATTGGGTTGGTCCCCCGCGTCCCCTTCGGGCCTTCGCGAAGTCTCCGGCCTTGACGATCGTCATCTTCGACGGGTCCAGGTACTTGCGCATGGCGGCCAGGATCTGCGCGCCGGTCAGCGCGGCGACCCTCTTCTCGAAGTCGCCGTCCCACGCGAGCGTGCGGTTCAGGAAGAGGTCGATCGCCAGCGTGCGGGCGAGCGCGGGGTCCTGCGCGCGCGAGACCTGCCGCGACTGCAGCCAGCCGGACTTGGCCTCGGCGATCTCCTTCTCCTCGTAGCCGTCCTTGAGCACGCGGGCGATCTCCTCGTGGAACGCGGCCTCGAGCTTCGCCGCGTTCTGCGGCGCGTAGATGGCGAACGCCGTGAACGTCGCCGGCCTTGTCGAGCGAGCTGACGCTGGAGCTGCGACCCGACGCCGTAGCTGAGAGCCCGTCCTTCTGCCGGATGCGCGTCGCCAGGCGCGAGTTGAGGAAGCCGCCGCCGAGCATGTAGTTGCCGAGCACCAGCGCCGGGTAGTCCGGGTCGTCGTCGCGCACGTGCAGGTTCATGGCCGGCGATGAAGAAGCGCGTTCGCCTTGTCGGGCGTCTCGAGCGACTTGTTGACGCGGCGCGACGTCCTGGTAGGCGCTGCGGCGACGCGCGCGAACGGGCTGCGGGCTCTTCCAGCCGCCGAAGAGCTCGGCGGCCAGCGCGCGTCACCTCCGTCGCGTCGAAGTCGCCGACGATCGCGAGCTCGCCGTTGGAGGCGCCGTAGAAGTCCGCGTAGAACTGTCTTCGCATCCTCGAGCGTCGCCGCCTTGTAGCTCGGCGATCGCCTCGTCGAGCGTCTCGACGTAGCGGACGTCGCCCTTCGGGTACGGGTTCATGTGGCGCTGATAGGCGTTCGGCGCGAGCGCGTCGGGCTCGCTGCTGCTGCTGCTCGATCCCCGCGAGGTGCTCCTGCTGGAGCTGCTCGAACTCCGCTGGCCGGGAACGCCGGCTCGCGCAGGATCTCCGCCGACGAGCGCGCAGCGACGGCCGGCAGGTTCTCGCGCGTCGTCTCGATCGTGCAGCGCTCGCCTGCGTCGCGCCGCCGCCGACGCCGACGCGGGCCTTCAGGCGGTCGAGCTCGTCCTGGATCTGCTGGCGCGTGTGCTTCGCCGTGCCGCGCATCAGCATGTCGCGCCGGCCAGGTCGGCCGCGGTGCGACTTGCCCATCAGGCTCTTCTCGTCGCCGAAGCGCAGCGTCAGCGTCGACGACGACCGTGCCGCCGCGCGTCTTCTTCGGCAGCAGCGCGAGCTTCGATGCCGTTCGGCAGCGTCGAGCGCGTGGTGCGCGCCTCGATGTTCGCCGGCGAGGGGTCGAACGCCTCGCCCGCCGCGACGGCCGCGTCGCCCTTGTAGTCCTTGACGAGCGCGGCGACGTCGGGCGGCGGCGGGATCTCGGCGCGGTCGGGCTTGTCGGTCGGGCAGGAACACGCCGAGCGTGCGGTTGGACGGCTTGAGGTACGCCGCGGCGACGCGCTGCACGTCCTCGGCCGTGACGCCTGCGGAGCCGGTCGCGGTGCAGGAAGAACAGGCGCCAGTCGCCCTGCGCCGATCCACTCGGAGAGCTGCAGGCCGACGCGGTCGGCGCCGTTCAGCGTGAGCTCGATGTTCTTGAGCAGCGTCGCGCTCGCGCGCTCGACCTCCTCCTTCGTGACGGGCTTGGCGCCGGCGAGCGCGTCGATCGTCTCGACGAGCGCCGTCTCGCGCGTCGTCGAGCGACCTGGTCCTGCCGGACCTCGGCGCCGAACATCACGAAGCCGGGGTCGTGCGAGCTGCATGAAGTAGCCGCCGACCGCGCGTCGCCTTCTTCGTCTCGACGAGCGCCTTGTACAGGCGGCCCGACGGCGTGTCGGCCAGGACGCTGCGCGAGCAGGTCGACGGCGCGCGAAGTCCGGGTGCGGCCGGCCGGGCACGTGGTACGCCGCCGCGACGGCCTGGACGTCGCCGACGCGCCGCAGCGTGACCGCTGCGCTCGCCGTCCTGCGTCGGCTCCAGCGGTGTAGGTCGGCCGGCAGCGTGCGCGTCGGGCTTCGGGATCGCGCCGAAGGTCTGGTCGATCGAGCGCGAGCGTCTTCGCCTCGTCGAACTTGCCGGCCACGAGCAGCACCGCGTTGTCCGGCTGGTAGAACGTCTGGTAGAAGGCCTGCAGGCGGTCGATCGGCACGTTCTCGATGTCCGCGCGCGCGCCGATCGTGGACTTGCCGTAGTTGTGCCAGAGGTACGCGGTCGACACACGCGCTCCTCGAGGACGCTCGCCGGGTCGTTCTCGCCGCATCTCGAACTCGTTGCGGACGACGGTCATCTCGCTGTCGAGGTCCTTCTTCGCGATGAAGCGAGTTGACCATCCGGTCGGCCTCGAGATCGAGCGCCCACTCGCAGGTTCTCGTCGGTCGCCGGGAACGTCTCGAAGTAGTTCGTGCGGTCGAACCAGGTCGATGCCGTTCGGGCGCGCGCCGTGCTCGGTCAGCTCCTGCGGGATGTTCGGGTGGCTCGGGCGTGCCCTTGAAGACGCAGGTGCTCGAGCAGGTGCGCCATGCCCGTCTCGCCGTAGCCCTCGTGGCGCGAGCCGACCAGGTAGGTGATGTTGACGGTGATCGTCGGCTTGCGTCGGGTCCGGGAAGAGCAGCACGCGCAGGCCGTTGGCGAGCCGGTATTCGGTGATGCCTTCGACCGAGGTGACCTTCTCGGGCTGCCGGGCGCGGCCGCCGGCGCCGCCGCCGTCGTGCGGGGCGGGGGCAGGTTTGGCCGCCGCCTGGGTCGCCGCGAGCGCGGCGCCCGCGTCAGGGTGAGGATCGTCGCGAGCAGGCCGAGCCCGCCCTTGTTCCGGAGACGCATTTGAGAAGTCCTCCAACTGGCTCCGGCCACGTTTGTCGGCCGGGCAAGGGGCGAACGAATACCACACCCCCGCGCCCCCGGGAACGCGCCGCGGGACGGGACATCTATAGAGGACCGAGCCGCTCGGCGGGCGAGTCCGCCATTCGCGGCCGCGCGGGCGGAGCAGAACTCGTTCATCCCGCGGGACGACGCTGGCTCCGGCCGGCTCCGCGGGCAGCCCGGTCCCGACATAGAATCCGCGCGTTGCTCCCCGAGGAGGCGCCCGTGAAACAGAGCCCTGCTTTCGATTGCCCTGGCCAGCGTCGCTTCGATGCTCGGTGCCCAGGACTCCGCGCACGCGCACGCGCCCGAGCCGGACAAGCCGCCTCAGCTGCCGCGGCATCGGCACGCACCGCCATCCGATCCCGACGTCATCGCCGGAGGCCCAGAAGTACTTCGACCAGGGAATGGTGATGCTCTTCGGCTTCAACCACGAGGAGGCGTACCGCGCCTTCGAGAAGGCGGCGCAGCTCGATCCCAAGGCGGCCATGCCGCACTGGGGCATGGCGCTCGTGACCGGCGCCAACTACAACGACGTCGAGCCCGAGGCGAATCGCCTCAAGAAGGCGCGGGCCGAGGTGGACAAGGCGCTCGCGCTCTCCTCGACGGGCCCCGAGAACGAGCGCGCCTACGTCGAGGCGCTGGCGAAACGCTACGTCGCGGACCCGGCCTCGGCCGACAAGGCGGCGCTGGCGCGCGACTACAACGCCGCGATGCGGGCGCTGTCCCAGAAGTACCCGGACGACCTGGACGCCGCGACCCTCTATGCGGAAAGCGGAATGAATCTGCGTCCCTGGAAACTTTACGGGGCGGATGGAACGCCGGCGGAGGGTACCGAGGAGATCGTGGCGGTGCTGGAGTCCGTGTTGAAACGCGAGCCGAATCATCCCGGCGCCAACCACTACTACATCCACGCCGTGGAGGCCTCGCGCCATCCCGAGCGGGCGCTGCCGTCGGCCGCGCGCCTCGAGACGCTGGTTCCCAACGCCGGCCACCTCGTGCACATGCCCTCGCACGTCTACATCCGCACGGGCAACTACCTCGCCGCCGAGAAGTCCAACGCGATCGCGGCGGAGGTCGACCGCACGTACATCCGCGAGACCGGCGCGCAGGGGATGTACCCGGTGATGTACTACACCCACAACGTCCACTTTCAGTCGGCGGCCGCGGCGATGGCCGGCCGCCACGCCGAGGCGAAGAAGTCCGCCCAGGTCCTCGTCGATGCGGTGCTGCCGGTCCTCTCCATGGATCCCATGCTCGAGGGATTCCTGCTCCAGCCGATCTTCGTCGCCCTCCGTTTTCAGAAGTGGGACGACATCCGCAAGATGGAGGATCCGGGCCCGCAAGCTCCCGCTCGCTGCGCGCGGCGTGGCTGTACGCCCGCGCGATGGCCGCCGCCGCGTCGAAGGACGCGCAGACCGCCGACGCGCTGCGGGTCGCCTACGGCATCGCGCGCGACGCGGTGCCGCCCGCCCAGATGGCGGGTCCGCAGAACTCCGCCGTCGCTCTGTTCGCCGTCGCCACAACCGTGCTCGACGCGCGCATCGCCGAGTCCCTGGGCGACCACGCGAAGGCCATCGCGAGCTGGGAGCGGGCCGTCGCGGCCGACGACGCCCTCGCCTACGACGAGCCGCCCGCCTGGTACTACCCGGTTCGGGAGTCGCTCGGGGGCGCGCTGCTGCGCGCCGGACGCGCCGGCCGACGCCGAACGCGTCTTCCGCGCCGATCTGGATCGCCACCCCCGCAATCCGCGCTCGCTCCTGGGGCTCGCCGAGAGCCTCGAGGCGCAGGGAAAGTCGGCCGACGCCGCGTTCGCGCGCGCGCAGTTCGAGATGGCGGGCAAGGACGCGGACACGAAGGTGACGCTCGAAGGGATGTAGGCCGCGGCGCCGCCGGGCCGCAAACTCCGTCGGCGCCGTCGCGGACGTCCGCACGGAATAGAATTCCTCGTCCCATTCATACGGAGGGGTCAAGACGATGTACGTGCGGCGCCTGCTTTCGCGGGGTCTGTCTGGCGGCAACGTTGACGGCGTCGCTGCCGCTCGCCGCTCAACCCATCGATCCCGCGTCCTACGGGGACCTGCGCTGGCGGCTGGTCGGGCCGTTCCGCGGCGGATGGGCGACGTGCGCCGCGGGGGTTCCGGACGATCCCGCCGTCTATTACTTCGGCGCGGCGGCCGGCGGCGTCTGGAAGACCGACGACGCCGGCGCGACCTGGAAGCCGCTCTTCGATCGCGAGGGCGCGGCGTCGGTCGGCGCGCTCGCGATCGCGCCGTCGGACCCGAAGGTCATCTACGTCGGCACCGGCCAGATCCAGGCGCGCTACGACATCGCCTCGGGCGACGGCGTCTACCGCTCCGAGCGACGGCGGCAAGACCTGGACGCACGTCGGCCTCGCCGGCGACGCGCGCGATCGGACGCATCCTGGTGGATCCGCGCGACGCCGAACGTCGCGCTCGTCGCGGCGCTCGGCCACATCTTCGGCCCGAACCGCGAGCGCGGCGTCTACCGCACCGAGGACGGCGGAAAGACCTGGAACCAGGTGCTCTTCGTGGACGACGAGCACGGGCGGCGCCGACCTCGCCGCCGATCCGGAGAATCCCGACGTCGTGTACGCCGTCGCTCTGGCAGGCGCGCAACTATCCCGTGGCTCTCCTACTTCCAGCCCGATGGTCGGGCCGGCGAGCGGCATCTACAAGTCGCTCCGACGGCGGCACGCACGTGGAAGCGGCTCGCCGGCAGGGGCTGGCCGGCCGGCCGACGTCGGGCGGATCGGCCTCGCCGCGGCGCCGGGCGGCCGCGTCTGGGCGCTGGTCGACGCCGAGCGGCCGGCCCGCGGCAAGGAGCGCCGCCGGCCTCTACCGCTCGGACGACGGCGGCGCGCTCGCTGGGAGCGCGTCAACGCCACGCCGGGCCTCGCCTCGAGCTACATGAATCGCGTGACCGCGTCGACCCGCGCAAGCCGCGACGTCGGTCTACGTCATCGGACAGTCGATCCGCCGCTCGACCGACGGCGGCAAGACGCTGCAGTTCTTCAAGGGCGCGCCGGGCGGCGACGACTACCACTTCCTCTGGATCAACCCGAAGCATCCGGAGCACATGGTCACGGCCGCCGACCAGGGGACCGTCGTCACGGTCAACGGGGGCAGCAGCTGGAGCAACTGGTACAACCAGCCGACCGGCGCAGTTCTACCACGTCGAGACCGACGACCGCTTCCCCTACTGGATCTACAGCGGGCAGCAGGACAGCGGCACCGTCGGCGCCGCGAGCCGCAGCGACTACGGCAGCCTGACCTACCGCGACTGGCATCCGGTCGGCGGCGAGGAGCGCGGCTGGGACGTGCCCGATCCGCGAGGATCCCGCACATCGTCTACGGCAACGGGCCTCGGCGGCACGATCACGCGCTGGGACGCGCGCACCGGGCAGGTGCGCAACGTCTCGCCCGGCCGTCGAGAGCACGTACGGCCGGCGCCGGCCACCGGGCAGCTATCCGCTGGACCTGGATCTTCCCGCTCGCGATCTCGCCCGCCGGCCGCCGCACGCGATCTACACCGGCGCGCAGTTCCTCCTCCGCTCGATCGACCGCGGCGAGAGCTGGGAGACGGTGAGCCCGGACCTGACGGGCGCCGGAGCCGGGCAGCGCGGGCTGCGACGGCGAGGTCACGCTCGCCAACGCGCGGCCCTGCGGCTTCGGCGTGATCTTCACGATCGCGCTCTCGCCGCTCGACGACCGAAGGAGATCTGGGTCGGCACCGACGACGGGCTCATCCAGCTGACCCGCGACGGCGGCAAGACGTGGAAGAACGTGACGCCGAAGGGCCTCCCCGTCTGGGGCAAGGTGGCGACGCTCGACGCCGTCGGCGCTGGAGCCCGGCACGCGCCTACGCCGCCGTCGACACGCATCGGCTGGACGACTTCTCGCCGCACGCTCTACCGCACGCGCGACTTCGGCGAGACCTGGCAGGCGATCGTCGACCGGCCTGCCGCCGGCGCGCTTCGTGACGTGCTCCGCGCCGACCCCGTGCGCACGCGGCCTGCTCTACGCCGGCACCGACGCGGGCGTCTTCGTCTCCTTCGACGACGGCGGCGCACTGGCAGCCGCTGCAGCTCAACCTGCCGACGGCTGGGTCGGCGACCTCGACGGTCCACGGCAACGATCTCGTCGCCGCGACGCAGGGGCGCGCGCTCTGGGTGCTCGACGACGTCACGCCGCTGCGCCAGCTCGCGGCGGAGCGCGGCCGCCGCGCCGGCCCGTGTTCTCGCGCCGGCCGCCGCCGATCCGCGTGCGCGCCAACCAGAACCGCGACACGCCGCTGCCGGCCGACGACTCCGATCGCGCCGCAACCCGCCGGCGGGCGCGATGCTCGACTACGTTCTGACGTCGCCGGCGGGACCGGTCACGCCTCGAGATCCTGGACGCGCAAGGGCGAGACGGTGCGCGGCGTTCTCGCAGCGCGAGACGACGAGCGTCCCGAGAGCCAACGCCAACGTACTTTCCCGAGACGCTGGGTGCAGTCCGCCCGCGCCTCCCGCGACGGCCCCGGGCCATCACCGGTTCGTCTGGGACCTGCGCTATCCGCCGTCCGCAGGCGGACCGGGATACGAGTTCATGATCGCCGCCGTCTGCGGGAAGGACACGCCGGTCGAGCCGCGCGGCCCTCTCGTCCTGCCCGGACGCTACACGGTGCGCCTGACGGCCGACGGCCGCCGCTCGGAGCAGCCGCTGCGCGTCACGATGGATCCGCGCGTGACGGTGCCGGCCGAGACGCTCGCGGCGCAGCTCGACTTTCAGCGCCAGGTCATGACGATCAACTCCTCCTTCGCGACCCTCAAGGAGGTGCGGGGATTTCGGCGGGCTCGGGAAGCGTCGGGAGGCCGGCGCGCGGGAGCCGCGGCGGATGCGCGTCTGGCGGCGCGCGAGGCGCATCGATCGAGGGAGACCACCCGGCGTCGGGCGCCGGGAGGGGAGGGGCCGACGCGCCCGCGAACGCGACCTGCGCCGCGAT
The DNA here is from genome assembly GCA_963698925.1 of uncultured Actinomycetes bacterium. GTDB lineage: Bacteria > Actinomycetota > Thermoleophilia > Gaiellales > Gaiellaceae > PALSA-600. Next base: position 153,396 of record CAVOSR010000003.1, read on the forward strand.
CCTGAGACGCGCTGGATTTGTCCGACTCGGCTCCGACCGCGGTGCAGAGGGAGGGACATGCGGCCGCGAAGACGAAGCTCGAGGAGCTGGCGTCGGCGTGGAAGCGCCTCTCGGCCCAGGGTCTCGCACGGCTCAACGCCGCCCTGCGCGCGAGGGGCCTCGCCGAGCTGACGTTCGAGGAGATCGAGCGCGCGGCGCCGGAGGAGAGCGAGGGCTGGGGTCGAGATCGAGTAGAAGGGCTGACGGATAATGAGCGCGGCTGCCCGTAGCTCAGTCCGGATAGAGCATCAGCCTTCTAAGCTGAGGGTCGGCGGTTCGAGTCCGCCCGGGCAGACCATCAGCGTCCGTTTGTCTCCTTGACCGACTCGTCTCCTCGGCGTACAACGTGAAGCGTAGGACGAAGTGCTCCGGCCCTCTTGACCAAGGAGGTGTGCCATGAGGACCTTCGAACGCCGTCTCGCTCTGTTGTGCTCGTCTATCGCTACCCGCCGCCGCCCTGCTCGCGCAGTCCACCGCCGACGAACGCGACATCCGGTCGATCGGCACCCAGGTCCAGGATGCCTGGAACAAGGCGGACGACACGCTGCTGGGCGACCTCTGGCTGACCGACGGCGACTACGTCAGCTCGACGGGCCGCACCGCGCACGGGCGCGACGAGGTGGACAAGGCCTTCGCCGAGCAGTGGGCGACGATCTACAAGGGCACGAAGATCGCGCACACGTTCACGAACGTGCGCTTCGTGAGGCGGGACGTCGCGATCGCGGACGGCTCGTTCGAGATCACGGGCATGAAGGACGCCGCGGGCAAGAAACTGCCGGCGCGCAGCGGCCTGTCGACGATCGTCGCCGTGAAGAAGGGCGACCGCTGGTACGTGGCCGCGCTGCGCGGAATGGTCCCGTCGGTGCCGATCGGCGTGGGCAGGTAGCCGCTCCGGTTCCGATCGAATGCTGCGCTGCAAGGGTGTGGAGGGCGAGGAGCCGGAGCGCTGCCTGTTTCGCATCCTCGAGGCCGGCGAGCCGGCCTCCGAAGAAAGCCTCTCCCGCGTCGCCCGGGTCGCCGACATCCTCCTCCGCGAGAATGCGCTTGCGGGCCGCTTCCGTCCGATCGGCCCGGCATGCTGGCGCTGGTGCTCGCGGCCGAGGAGCGCACGTTCTTCCACAACGGCATCGTCTTCGCCGCGCTCGACGCGATCAACGATCCGGTCAGGAATCCGACCCTGAACCTGCAGGCCGGCAACGGCGAACCCTGATGTGGTCGTGACGACTCCGGGATTCGCGGTGTTCGCGACGCCGATCGGCCCGGGGGCGATCGCCTGGAACGAGCGCGGCGTCGTCGGCGTTCAGCTTCCCGAAGACAGCGAGCCCGCGGCGCGCGCGCGGGTGCGGAAGCGCTTCCCCGGCGCGAGCGAGCTCGCGCCGCCGCCGGAGGTCGCGCGGGCCATCGACGCCGTCGCCGCGCTGCTCGCCGGCGAGGCGGTCGATCTTTCGTTCGTGGTCCTCGACGAGGAGCGCGTCGAGCCGTTCGACCGCAGCGTCTACGCGGTGGCGCGGACGATCCCTCCGGGCACGACGCGGACGTACGGCGAGATCGCGAGAGATCTCGGCGATCCGCGTCTTGCGCGCGCGGTCGGCCGGGCCCTCGCGCGTAATCCCTTCCCGATCGTCGTTCCCTGCCACCGGATCCTCGCGGCGGGCGCCGGGCTCGGCGGCTTCTCCGCTCCCGGCGGAACGAAGACCAAGGTCCGGCTCCTCGAGATCGAGGGCGCGGCGACCGGCCGCACGCCGAGCCTGTTCGGGGACGACTGAGCTCCCGCTAGGGGCCGGCGCGTCCTTCCTCCGCGACCGCGGCGGACGCCGTCGTGGCAGCCGGCGGGGGCGCCGGCGCGGAGGACTTCGAGGAGAGCACGTCGCCCGGCGTCGGCAGCTCGGTCGCGCTCCAGCCGCCGCCCAGGGCCTTGACGAGCGCGACGCTCGTCGTCATGCGGCGCGTCAGGAGCTGGACGACCGCGCGCTCGTTGGAAGGGCGACCGTCTGCGCGGTCACGACCTCCAGGTAGATCGTGATGCCGCCCTCGTAGCGGTTGCGCGCGAGGGTCACGAGCGCGCTCGGCCGCGTGGGCGGCGCCGCCTGCTGCTCGGCTTCCTCGGCCAGGATGCCGCAGCGCGGCGAGGTCGTCCTCGACGTCCTGGAAGGCGGCGAGCACGCTCTGGCGGTAGGCGGCCACGGAGGCGTCGTAGGAGGCGACGGCCTGCGTCCCGGCCGCGACGCGCTTGCCGCCGTCGAAGAGCGTCTGCGCCAGCGCGGGGCCGAGCGACCAGAAGCGGCTGGGCGCGGAGAAGAGGCTGCCGAGGCGCTCGTCGACCAGCCGCCGGACGCGCCAGGAGCAGGCTGCGGGAAGAAGGCGGCGGTGGCGACGCCGATCTGCGCGTTGGCGGCGGCCACGCGGCGCTCGGCGGCCGCGATGTCGGGACGCCGCTCGAGCAGCTCCGACGGGACGCCGAGCGGGAATCGGCGGCGGCGCGAGCGTCGAGCGGCGACGGGCGGGATGGTGAGCTCGGCCGGGGGCTTGCCGACGAGGACCGCGATCGCGTGCTCGAGCTGGGCGCGCGTCGATGCTCGAGGTCGGTCGCCTCGACGCGCGTCGCCTCGAGCTGCGTCTCCGCCTGGGCGACGTCGACTCCGGAGACGACGCCCTGGTCGTGGCGGTCGCGCGTGCAGCTCCAGCGCCCTCTCGTAGTCTCGACGGCTTCGTCGAGCAGCTGCCGCTCCGCGTCGAGGCCCGCGCAGCGCGGAAGTAGTCGGTGGCCAGCTCCGCGTGCAGGCTGAGGCGGACGGACTCGAGGTCGGCCGCGCTGGCCTGGCGCTCGCGCCACGTTCGCCTCGATGTTGCGGCGGATGCGGCCCCAGACGTCCGCTTCCCAGGAGACGTCGATCGGCGACCTGGTAGCGTGGTGCTCGTCGAGCGCGACCAGGTCGTGCGTGCCGCTGGACGTCGCGGCCGTTCGAGCGGCGTGACCGACGGCGCCGACGGTGACCGTCGGGAAGAGTCCGCGCGCGCGCCGCGGGCGAGCGCGCGGGCGCACGCGGTAGCTGCGCCTCCGCCTGCGCGACGTCCTGGTTGGCCACGTCGACCTGCTCCTCGAGCGCGTTGAGCTCGGGATCGCCGAAGATCTCCCACCACGGGCCGCGCGGCACGGCGTCGCGCGGCTCCGCCGGCTTCCAGTCTCCGGCCGCTGGCCGGGCGGCGGCGTCCTCCTTGAAGGCGGGCGGCAGCGGGCGCGGGCGGCCGCTCGTAGTTCGGCCCGACCGCGCAGCCGTCGACACGGCCACGGCAGGCCGAGGCCGGCGACGGCGACGCGCGCCGCGCGATCACGCGTCACTCCCGTCGCGGCCACCGCCCCGTCGGAGCCGCGACGCCGCGGCGCGGCCCGCGCGCATGCGCGCCCAGCCGCAGGCGGAACCGGTCGAGGTAGAGATAGACGACCGGCGTCGTGTAGAGCGTCAGCATCTGGCTGACGATCAGGCCGCCGACGATGGCGATGCCGAGCGGCCGGCGCAGCTCCGAGCCGGTGCCGGCGCCGAGCGCCAGCGGCAGCCCGCCCGAGCAGCGCCGCCATCGTCGTCATCATGATCGGGCGGAAGCGCAGCAGGCAGGCCTCGAAGATCGCGTCCTCGGGCGACTTGCCTTCGTCGCCGCTCGGCCTCGAGCGCGAAGTCGATCATCATGATCGCGTTCTTCTTCACGATGCCGATCAGCAGGATGATGCCGATCAGCGCGATCACGCTCAGGTCCGTGCTGGCAGAGCAGCAGCGCCAGCAGCGCGCCGACGCCCGCCGAGGGCAGCGTCGAGAGGATCGTGATCGGGTGGATGTAGCTCTCGTACAGGATGCCGAGCACGATGTAGACGGTCGACGAGCGCCGCGAGCGATCAGGAGCGGCTCGTTGGCGAGCGACGCCTGGAACGCCTGCGCCGTGCCCTGGAAGCTGCCGTGGATCGTCGCCGGCAGGCCGATCTCGCGCTCCGCGGCCTCGATCGCGTCCACCGCGTCGCCGAGCGCGACGCCCGGCGCGCAGGTTGAACGAGATCGTCACCGACGGGAAACTGGCCCTGGTGGTTGACGGCGAGCGGCGTCGTTGCCGGGCTCGTAGTGCGCGAACGGCGCTGAGCGGCACCTGCGCTGCCGTCGGCGGCGCGCACGTAGATGTGCTCGCAGCGACGTCGGGATTCTGCCAGAACTCGCGGCTCGACCTCCATCACGACGTGGTACTGGTTCAGCGGCGTGTACATCGTCGAGACCTGCCGCTGGCCGAAGGCGTCGTAGAGCGTGTCGTCGATCAGCCTGCGGCGTGACGCCGAGCCGCGCGGCCGTGTCGCGGTCGATCACGAGCGACGCCTGCAGCCCGCGGTTCTGCTGGTCGCTGTTGACGTCGGTCGAGTCCGGGCAGCGTCCGCAGCTTCGCGAGCACGCTGCGGCGCCCACTGCGTCGAGCTCGTCGAGGTTGTCGCCCTGCAGCGTGTACTGATACTGCGCGCTGCTCGCGCGGCCGCCGACGCGCAGGTCCTGCGACGGCCTGCAGGAACAGCGTCGCGCCCGGGACGCTGCGCGAGCTTCGGCGCGCAGCCGCGCGATGACCTGGTCGGCGCTGACCTTGCGCTCGCTCGAGCGGCTTCAGCGCGACGAACATGCGCGCCGGTGTTCGCCGCTGCCGCCGCCGCCGGTGAACGCCGATCGACGCTGTCGACCGCCGGATCGTCCTGCACGATCGTCGACGAACTGCGCCAGCTTCTGCTGCATCGCCTGGAACGAGGTGTCCTGGTCGGCCTGGATGGCGCCCGTTCAGCCGGCCCGTGTCCTGCTGCGGGAAGAAGCCCTTCGGCACGATCACGTAGAGGTAGACGGTCAGCGCCATCGTCGCGCAGCGTCACGAGCAGCGTCGAGCGGCTGATGCCGCAGCACCCAGCGCGAGCGTCGCCTCGTAGCCGCTCGAGCATCCAGTCGAAGACCCGCTCGCTCGCGCGGTAGAGCCGGCCGTGCCGCTGCTCGTCGTGCCGGCTTGCAGCAGCGCGCGCGCACATCATCGGCGTCGTCGTCAGCGAGACGACCATCGAGACGCACGATCGCGACCGACAGCGTGACCGCGAACTCGCGGAACAGCCGGCCGACGATGCCGCCCATCAGCAGGATCGGAATGAACACCGCGACCAGCGAGACGCTGATCGAGAGGACGGTGAAGCCGATCTCGCTGGCGCCCCTGCAGCGCCGCCTCGCATCGGCGGCATGCCCTGCTCGAGGTGGCGCGTGATGTTCTCGATCACCACGATGGCGTCGTCGACGACGAAGCCGGTGGCGATCGGTCAGCGCCATCAGCGAGAGGTTGTCGAGGCTGTAGCCGAGCAGGTACATGACGCCGAAGGTGCCGATCAGCGAGACCGGCACGGCGACGCTCGGGATGAGCGTCGCCCGCACGTTGCGCAGGAAGACGAAGACGACCAGGATCACGAGCGCGATCGAGATCAGCAGCGTGATCTCGCACGTCGCGCACCGAGGCGCGGATCGTCGCGCGTGCGGTCCATGACGACCGACGAGCGTCGATCGCCGGCGGGATCGCGGCCTGGAGCTGCGGCAGCAGCGCGCGGACGCGGTCGACCGTCTCGATGATGTTGGCGCCCGGCTGCCGGAAGATGATGACGCAGGACGGCCGGCTTGCCGTTGGCGAGGCCGCGCGGTGCGGACGTCCTCGACCGAGTCGGTGACGTCGGCGACGTCGGCCAGCCGCACCGGCGCGCCGTTGCGGTAGGCGACGATCAGCGGCGCGATAGTCGCTCGGCCTTGAACAGCTGATCGCTGGTCGTCGATCGCCCAGGTGCTGGTCGCCGTCCGGCGAGCTGTCCCTTCGGCCGGTTCGCGTTGGCCGCGGCCAGCGCCGTGCGGACGTCCTCCAGGCCGATGCCGTAGTTGTTCAGCGGCCGTCGGATTGACCTCGACGCGCACCGCCGGCAGCGCGCCGCCGCCGACGATCACCTGTCCGACGCCCGTCGACCTGCGAGAGCTTCTGCTGCAGGATCGACGACGCCGACGTCGTACATCCGCGCCTGCGTCGACGATGTCCGACGTGAGCGCGAGGATCATGATCGGCGCGTCGGCCGGATTGACCTTGCGGTAGCGTCGGGTTGTTCGGCAGGTTCGCCGGCAGCTGGCCGCGCGCCGCGTTGATGGCCGCCTGCACGTCGCGCGCGGCGGCGTCGATGTTGCGGTTCAGGTCGAACTGCAGCGTGATGCTGGTCGAGCCGAGCGTAGCTGGTCGACGTCATCTCGGTGACGCCGGCGATGCGCCCGAACTGCCGCTCGAGCGGCGTCGCGACCGCCGACGCCATCGTCTCCGGGCTGGCGCCCGGCAGGCCGGCCGATGACCTGAGATCGTCGGGAACTCGACCTGCGGCAGCGGCGAGACCGGCAGCAGCCGGTAGGCGATGGCGCCGGCCAGCGCGATGGCCGACCGTCAGCAGCGTGGTGCCGACCGGCCGGCGGATGAACGGCGCGGAGATGCTCATGCCGCGCTCCGCCGGCAGCAGCTCCGGCGGCTGGCTCGCGGCGCCGTGCGTCGCCGCGAACGCGCCGCGCCAGCCGGTCGAACGCAGAGGTAGATGACCGGCGTCGTGTAGAGCGTCAGCACCTGGCTGACGATCAGGCCGCCGACGATCGCGATGCCGAGCGGCCGGCGCAGCTCCGAGCCCGATGCCGCGTGCCGAGCGCCAGCGGCACGCCGCCGAGCAGCGCCGCCATCGTCGTCATCATGATCGGCCGGAAGCGCAGCAGGCACGCCTGGTAGATCGCCTCGTCGCGGCGGCTTGCCCTCCTTGCGCTCCGCCTCGAGCGCGAAGTCGATCATCATGATCGCGTTCTTCTTGACGATGCCGATCAGCAGGATGATGCCGATGAGCGCGATCACGCTGAGATCCGTGCCGGCAGAGCATGCAGCGCGAGCAGCGCGCCCGACGCCGGCCGACGGCAGCGTCGAGAGAATCGTGATCGGATGGATGTAGCTCTCGTAGAGCACGCCGAGCACGATGTAGACGGTGACGAGCGCCGCCAGGATCAGCAGCGGCTCGTTCGCCAGCGACGCCTGGAACGCCTGCGCCGTGCCCTGGAAGCTCGGCCTGGATGCTGGCCGGCAGGCCGAGCTCTCGCTTCGGCCTGCGTCGATCGCGTCGACCGCCTCGCCGAGCGACGCGCCCGGCGCGAGGTTGAACGAGAGCGTCGACGACCGGGAACTGTCCCTGATGGTTGATCGACCAGCGGCGCGTTCGTCGTGCTCGATCTGCGTGAACGCGCCGAGCGGCACCTGCGCCGCCGGTCGGCCGAGCGCACGTAGATGTTCGTCGAGGTCCTCGCGGATCGCTGCTGGAACTCCGGCGTCGACCTCGAGCACGACGCGGTACTGGTTCAGCTGCGTGAACATCGTCGAGACCTGCCGCTGGCCGAACGCGTCGTAGAGCGTGTCGTCGATCATCTGCGGCGTGATGCCGAGCCGCGACGCGGTGTCGCGGTCGATGACGAGCGTGCGCCTGCGAGGCCCTCGTTCTGCTGATCGCTGGCGACGTCGCGCAGCTCCGGCAGCGCCTGCAGCCGCTCGACCAAGCGCGGCGCCCACGTCGCTCAGCTCCTCGGCGTCGGCGTCTTCGAGGCTGTACTGGATACTGCGTGCGGCTGACGCGGTCCTCGACCGTCAGGTCCTGCACCGGCTGCATGAACAGCGTGATGCCCTGCGACCTTCGCCAGCTCCGGCTGCAGCCGGCGGATGACGTCGCTGGCGCTCGACGTCGCGCTCCTCGAGCGGCTTCAGGTTGATCTGGATGCGCCCGCTGTTCAGCGTCGTGTTGGTGCCGTCGATGCCGATGAACGACGACAGGCTCTCGACCGCCGGGTCCTGCAGGATCACCTGCGCCGAGCGCCTGCTGCCGCTCGGCCATCGCCGCGAACGAGACCGTCTGCGGCGCCTCGGAGATGCCGAGGATCACGCCGGTGTCCTGCACCGGGAAGAAGCCCTTGGGCATCGACGACGTAGAGCAGGACCGTCAGCGACGAGCGTCGCCGACGCGCCACGAGCAGCGTCGGCGGTCTGGTGCCGCAGCACCCACCGCAGCGTCCGGCCGTAGAACGTCGATGATCGCGCTCGAAGACGCGCTCCGACGCGCGGTAGAACCGGCCCTGCTCGCTCTCGGGCGTGTGCCGCAGCAGCTGCGCGCACATCATCGGCGTCAGCGTCAGCGAGACGACCGCCGAGACGAGGATCGTGACGCTCAGCGTGACGGCGAACTCGCGGAACAGCCGGCCGACGATGTCGCCCATGAACAGCAGCGGAATCAGCACGGCGATCAGCGAGACGGTCAGCGAGACGATCGTGAAGCCGATCTGCTCCGCGCCCTTGAGCGCCGCCTCGCAGCGGCGGCTCGCCCTCCTCGATGTAGCGCGACGATGTTCTCGATCATCACGATCGCGTCGTCGACGACGAAGCCGGTCGAGATCGTGAGCGCCATCAGCGTCAGGTTGTTGAGGCTGTAGCCGAGCAGGTACATCACGCCGAACGTGCCGACGAGCGACAGCGGCACGGCGACGCTGGGGATGACCGTCGCCGGCGAGGTTGCGCAGGAACAGGAAGATCACCATCACGACCAGCGCGATGGTCAGCATCAGCTCGAACTGCACGTCCTCGACCGAGGCGCGGATCGTGGTCGTGCGGTCGGTGAGGATCGGCACCTCGACCGCCGCGGGCAGCGACGCCGTGAGCTGCGGCAGCAGCGCCTTGACGCGGTCGACGACCTCGATGATGTTGGCGCCGGGCTGCCGCTGGATGTTGAGGATGACCGCCGGCGTCGTCGTTCATCCAGGCCGCCTGCCGCACGTTCTCGGCGCCGTCGACGACCGTCGGCGACGTCGGACAGCGCGCACCGGCGCGCCGTTGCGGTAGGCGACGACGAGCGGCGCGTACTGCGTCGCTCGAGAGCAGCTGATCGTTGGCGCCGATCGTGTACGCCTGCTGCGGGCCGTCGAAGCTGCCCTTGGCCTGGTTGACGTTGGCCTGCGGCGATGCGCGGTGCGCACGTCTTCGAGGCTGAGGCCGTACGACGACGAGCGCCGTCGGGATTGGCCTGAACGCGCACCGCCGGCTTCTGGCCGCCGCTGATGCTCACCAGGCCGACGCCGGGCAGCTGCGAGATCTTCTGCGCCAGCCGCGTGTCGGCGAGGTCCTCGACCTTCGACAGCGGCAGCGTCTTCGAGGTCAGCGCCAGCGTGAGGATCGGCGCGTCGGCCGGATTCGTCTTGCTGTAGATCGGCGGGTTCGGCAGATCGCGCGGCAGGTAGGTGCCGGCGGCGTTGATCGCCGCCTGCACCTCCTGCTCGGCGACGTCGATGTTCGAGGTCGAGCGCGAACTGCAGCGTGATGACCGAGCTGCCGTCCGAGCTGGTCGACGTCATCTGCTTCAGGCCCGGGCACCTGGCCGAACTGCCGCTCGAGCGGCGCCGTGACCGACGACGCCATCACGTCCGGGCTGGCGCCCGGGATAGAACGTGACGACCTGGATCGTCGGATAGTCGACCTGCGGCAGCGCCGAGACCGGCAGCTGCCGGTACGCGACGACGCCGGCGAGCAGGATCGCCGACCATCAGCAGCGACGTCGCGACCGGCCGCAGGATGAACGGCCGGGACGGGCTCATCGGCGTCGGCCGCCGGCCGCTCGCCGGCGCCGGTCGCGCGCCGTGCGCGCTCGCGACGACCTTCGCTGCCCGGCTGCAGCTTGTCGACGCCGTCGGTCACGACGACGCTCGCCGGCCGCGAGCCCGCTGCGCGATCGCCGTGTCGTCGCCCTCGGTCAGCCCGACCGTCGACGGCGCGCATCTCGACCGTCTCGTCCGGCTTGACGACGTAGACGAACGTGGCCTGCGGGCCGCGCTGGATCGCGGCGCGCCGGCACGATCACGGCGTCGCGCAGCGTGTCGACGCAGCAGGCGCGCGTTGACGAACTGGTTCGGGAAGAGCGCCGTCGTCCGTCGTTGGCGAAGACGCGCCTTCAGCCTGACGGTGCCGGTGGTCTGGTCGATCTGGTTGTCGACGGTCAGCAGCGTGCCCGGTCGCGAGCTTCTTCTTGCAGGTCGCGGTCGTAGGCCTCGACGCGTCAGGCGGCGCGCCGGCGCGCATCTGCTGCGATCACCGGCGGGAGGCTGGTCCTCGGGGATGGTGAAGAGCACCGCGATCGGCTGGAGCTGCGTGATGACGACGAGGCCGTTCGGCGTCGGCGGCGTGGACGATGTTGCCGGGGTCGACCAGCCGCAGGCCGACGCGGCCGGTGATCGGCGCGGTGATGCGGCAGTAGGTGAGTTGCAGCTTGGCGTTGTCGATCTGGCGCCTGATCGCGTCTTCAGCGTGCGCCTCGACCTGGTCGACCGTCGCCGCCTGCGTGTCGAGCTGCTGGCTGGGCGATCGACGTCCTGCGCGACGAGGTCTCGGTAGCGCTCGAGATCGAGCCTGCGCGTTCTTGAGCGCCGCCTCGTCCTTGCGCGCAGCTGGCCCTTCGGCCTGCTGCGAGCTGCACCTGGAACGGCCGCGGATCGATCTCGGCGAGCAGGTCGCCCTCGCGGACGATCTGGCCTTCCTTGAAGGCGACGTTCATCAGCTGGCCGTCGACGCGGCTGCGCACCGTGACGGTGCGAGAGCGGCGTGACCGTGCCGAGGCCGTTCAGGTAGACGCCGATGTCGCCGGTGCGCGCGGTCGCCGCCACGACCGGCACGGCGCGGGCGCCGGCCTGGCCCTTCGCGGCGCCGCGGCGCTGCCGTCGCCCGTTGCCGTCTTGTGCGCCCCGCGGAAAACGAGGTACGCCAGGATGCCCGCGACGACGAGCAGACACCCATGGCCAGCGGCGCCGCGGC
>CAVOSR010000004.1:0-335634 GCA_963698925.1 uncultured Actinomycetes bacterium
CAGGCCGACGATGACGGAGGGCAGGAACGTGACGATGAAGAGCGCGCTCACCCACCACGGCGAATGGGTGCGGTCGGTCACGTCGGCGGTCAGCGCGATCGTCGCCATCCAGGTCCCGAGCCCGGACCCGAGCGTCGCGAGGAAGAGCAGCCGGAAGCTTCCTGCGGTGCGCAGCAGCGACAGCTGGCGACTCAGCGAGGAGTGCAAACGATCAGGCCGTCTGCAGCACCCGCGCGAGCGCGACCGCCAGATGGTCGAGCTCGTCGGGTGAGCCGACGGAGATACGGATCGCACTCGCCGAGCCGAAGCCGGTCAGCGGCCGGACGATGATCCCCTCGCGTAGCAACTGATCGAAGAGGACGTTCGCGTCGCCGCCGGTGTCGACGTAGAGGAAGTTGCCGACCGACGGGACCGGCGACAGGCCGTGCTCCTGCAACAGCGATTCGAGGCGTGCGAGGCCCTCGGCGTTGACGGTGCGCCGCCGGGCGAGCTCGGCGTCGTCGCCGATGCTGGCGAGCGCCGCGACCTGCGCGGGCGTCGTGAGGTCGAAGGGCCGGCGCACCTTCGCCATCGCCGCGCAGACGCTCGAGGGCGCGACGGCGTAGCCGACGCGCAGTCCCGCGAGCCCGTAGATCTTCGAGAAGGTACGCAGGACGGCGACGCGCTTCCCGGCCTTCAGGTACCGCTCGACCGCGTCCGGGTAATCGGGGTGGTCGATGTACTCGAAGTACGCCTGGTCGACGACGGTGAGCACGTGTGCCGGCACGCGCTCGAAGTAGGCGTCGAGCTCGTCGGTCGTGTTCATCGTCCCGGTCGGGTTGTTCGGGTGGCAGATGTAGACGAGCTTCGTGCGGGGCGTGACGGCGTCGAGGAGCGCGTCGAGGTCGTAGCGGTGCTCGGCGAGCTCGACCGTGCGCGCGACTGCTCCCTGCTTGGCGGCGTAGATCACATAGCTCGGGAAGGACGGCCAGCCGCAGACCACCTCGTCGCCGGGGTCGAGGATCGACTGGCTCAGCATGTCGATGCAGCCGTCCGCACCCGCCCCGACGGCGATCTCGTCGAAGCCGACGCCGTGGCGCTCGGCGAGCGCGGCGTGCAGCCGGTACGAGCCGCCGTCGGGATAGCGGTTGAGCTCGCCGGCGCTGCGCGCGAGCGCGTCGGCCGCGGCGGGGAACGGCCCGAACGGCCCCTCGTTCGACGCGAGCTTGACGACCCGGGCGAGCCCGAGCTCGCGCTGGACGTCCTCGACCGGCTTCCCGGGCTGGTAGGGCGTCAGCGCGCGGACACTCGGGCGGAAGAAGGCATCCCCGGCGCCGCCCGTGCCGCTGCCGTCGGAGCGCGTCGCCATCCGGCAGACCCTAGCGAGCGAGCGCCCGCGCGGGCGCGAGACGTCGGCGTGGGCTGCTCGAGTGGCCCGCGGAGCCGTGTCCCGGGGACTGTCCCCGGGACCTGGCTGAACGAGCCGCGTCCGCGGCCCGATCCGTAGGCTTGGGGCGATGGCGGAGCTCGGTCTCTTTCCCCTCCCGCTCGTGCTCGTGCCGACCGAGCGGATCCCGCTGCACATCTTCGAGCCGCGCTACAAGGAGCTGATCGAGGAGTGCGTCGCGACGGGCGGCGAGTTCGGGCTCGTGCTCGCGACCGGCGACGGCGCCGTGCACGAGGTCGGCACCCGCGCATCGGTCCAGCAGGTGCTCGAGGTGCTGGACGACGGGAGCATGAACGTCGTCGTCGAGGGAGGCGAGCGCTTCAGGCTGCTCGAGCTGACCAAGGGGCGCTCGTTCGCGACCGCCGTCGTCGAGCCCGTGGTCGACCTCGACGAGCCGGCCGACGACGCCGACCTCGTGCGAGCGGCGGAGCTGTTCGCGAGTCTCGCCGAGATCGCCGAGAGCGACGTCGACCTCCCGGACGCCGACTCGCCGCAGTTCGAGTTCGAGCTCGCTGCCCGGGTCGACTTCGGCGTCGACCCGAAGCAGGAGCTGCTCGCCTCGATCTCGCCGCGCGCGCGCGTCAAGCGCCTGAACGAGCTGCTCGAGATCGCGATCGAGGCGGTGCGGCTCGAGCACACGCTGCGCGAGCGCGCGGGCCTGAACGGCAAGGTCTCGCCGCTCGAGACCGATCTCTAGCCCACGACGACGCCGTCGCCGCCGCGGCGGGCGTCGCCCGCCGCCGCCAGCGTGCCGCCGGGCAGCACCTCGACGGCGTTCGTGCCGCCGAAGAAGAGATTGCGCCGCCGCCAGCGGATCACGTCGTACCCCATCGCCTCGAGACGGTCGAGCTCGACCGCGTCGAAGCCGCCCTCACAATGCACGTGCGGCTCGTCCACGTGCAGGCGCGGATGGTCGATTGCCTCGGCCACGCCGAGACCCTCGCCGACGACGTGGGCGATCACCTGCATGATCGCGCCCCGCAGCCGCACCGAGCCGGCGCTCCCGACGACGAGCCGCGGGCCGTGCTCACCGACGACGATCGTCGGCGCCATCATGCTCGTCAGGCGGCGGCCCGACGTCGCAGGCGCACCCGCCACGAGGTCGTACTCGCCGAGCATGTTGTTGAGCTGGATGCCGGTGCCCGGCACGATCACGCCGGAGCCTGAGCCGGTCGACGAGGAGAGCGACGCGGCGTTGCCTTTCTCGTCGACGGCCGAGACGTGGGTGGTACCGCCGGCGGGTGCTTGCTCGGCCCGGCCGGGAAGCGAGGCTTCGATCCGCGCCACGGCCGCCGCGAGGCCGTCCTCCGAGAGGAGCTGCTGCGACAGTCCGCCGCGGTGGAGCTTCGTGGCGAACGGCTCGGCCCGCGCGCGCGTCTGCTCGCGCATCACCTCCGCGAGCACCGCGAGCGCCTCGGCCGAGCCGGGATGGCCGGCCCGGACGCGTTCGAGCAGCGCGAGCCCGTACGCGATCAGAATCCCGCCCGAGGACGGCGGCGGGTTCGAGATCACCTCGTGCCCGCGGTAGCCGACGCGCACGGGCCGCCGCCAGACGACCCGGTAGGCGGCGAGGTCGTCCGCCGTCAGCTTGCCACCGCCCGCGGCCACGGTCGCCGCCGTCTCGTGCGCGAGCTCGCCGCGGTAGAGCGCATCTGCGCCCTCGGCGGCGATCTGCGCAAGCGTGTCGCCCAGGTCGGGCAGCCGCAGCACGTCACCGGGCTGCAGGCGTGAGCCGTCGGGGCGGCTGTAGAGACGCTTGCCCTCGGGGGCGTGACGGAGGATCAGGTCGAGAATCGCGTGCAGGTGCGCCTGCGGCCGCGACAGCTCGACGCCTGCGCGGGCCAACTCGATCGCCGGCTGCAGCAGCTCCGGCCAGGGGAGGCTGCCGTAGGCCTCGTGGACGGCCGCGAGCCCGGCGGCGGCACCGGGTACGGCGCACGAGGCCTCGCCGATCCGGAAGACCTGCGTCGTCTCGCTGTCACCGCCGAAGCCGACGTCGATCGCATGCATCTCGGCGCCGGGGTCCTGCGGCAGGCCGAGGCCCGGTGTCGCGACGAAGAAGTCGGCGATTCGGGCCGGCCGCCCGTCCCCCGGCCGCACGAGCGCGAAGCCGCCGGCGCCCGGGCCGGTGAGCGGGCTCTCGGCGACCCAGCCTGCAAAGGCGGCTGCCACGCAGGCGTCGGCGGCGTTGCCGCCCTCCGCCAGCATGCGGGCGCCGGCCTCGGCCGTGCGAGGATGCCCGGCTGCAACGGCGCCCTTCACTTTCGCGGCCTCGGAGCCGATGGAGGGGTGACTGAACGCATTTCTTCACGAATCTTCACGGTTTCGGCACTAACCGGACGCCCCGTAGTGCGTCAGGAAGAGGGCACACTCCACGCAGATGCACATCTCACGCCCCAAGCTCATCGCCTCGGCCGCCGGAGCCCTCGCCCTCGTGGCGCTGGCCGCGACCCCCCAGCTGCTCGGCAGCCGCGTCTCCGACGCGCTCGACGCGCTGGCGGGCGCCAACCGGTTCTGGCTCGCGCTCGGGGCGCTCGGCTTCTTCGCCGGCTTCCTGGCGACCGTCGGAGCCTGGCGCGCTGCGCTCGCGGCGGCCGGCGGCCGGATCTGCCCGCGGCAGGCCGCGGCGCGCATCGGCGTCGGGTGCATGGTCAACTCGTTCGCCCCGGCCAAGCTCGGCGACGCCGTCAAGATCGCGCTCTGCGCGAAGGCGATCGAAGGGCCGGGACGCATCTGGACGACGAGCGGCGTCTACGTCGCGCTCGCCGCAGCGCGCTCGCTGACGCTCGCGCTCCTGCTCGTCGTCGCCTCCGCGACCGGCGCCATGCCGCTGTGGCCGGTCTTCGTCATCTTCGGCGCTGTCGGCCTGCTCGCCGTGGCCGGTGCGTTCTCGGGTCGTCTCCGCTCCCACCCGCGCATCGCACACGTCCTCGGCGGGCTGGCCGCACTCGAGCGCTCGCCCCGCGCGATCGCAACGGTGCTCGCCTGGACGGTCGGCATGCAGCTGGCGCGCCTCGGCGGCACGATCGCCGTCGCCGCGGCGCTCGGCCTGCCGCATCCGGTGCTCGCCGCGCTCCTCATCCTCCCCGCACTCGACGTCGCCGCCTCGTTCCCGATCACGCCCGGCGGCATCGGCGTCGGCAGCGGAGCGGTCGCCGTCGCGCTCGCGAGCCGCGGCATCGGCATGACGCAGGCGCTCGGCGTCGGGATCGCGATCCAGGCGCTCGAGACACTCGTCAGCGTCTCCGTCGGCTCGGTCGGCGGGCTCTACCTCGCCTGGCCGGGCGAGGCCGTCCGCCGCTGGACGCTCCGCGTCGCCACCGTCGGTGCCGCGACGGCCGTCGCAGCACTGCTCGGCGTCGCCGTGCTCAACCTGCTCTAACGACTCGTCGCGCCCCGGTCAGGCGTCGCGCAGGAAGGACGGTGGCTCGAGCACCTCGCCGCTGCCACCCGACGCGGCGGTGACGAATGTCCCACGCCGGCCGGACGCCCGACCGCTGCCGATCCCCGTCGCGACCACCGTGATCCACATCTGGCCTGCGAGCCGCTCGTCGATCGTCGCCCCGAAGATGATGTTCGTGTCGTCGGTCGCTGCCTCGCGCACGGCTTCGGCTGCCTCGTTGACCTCGTAGAGCGTCAGGTCGTCGCCGCCGGCGATCGAGAGCAGGATGCCCCGGGCACCGGTGATCTCGGACTCGATCAGCGGGCTGCGCAGGGCACGCTCCGCGGCCTCCTTGGCCCGGTTCTCGCCCGTCGCGTAGCCGATGCCCATCAGCGCGGACCCGGAGTCCTTCATCACGGTGCGCACGTCGGCGAAGTCGAGGTTGATCAGGCCGGGATTCGTGATCAGGTCGCAGATGCCCTGAACGCCGTGGCGAAGCACGTCGTCGGCGATGCGGAACGCGTCGAGCATCGAGGTGGACTTGTCGAGCACCTCGAGCAGGCGGTCGTTCGGGATCACGATCAGCGTGTCGCACGCCTCGCGCATCGCGGCGACACCGTCTTCTGCCTGCTTGGCACGGCGCGAGCCTTCGAACTTGAACGGCGTCGTGACGATGCCGACGGTGAGCGCACCGAGCTCGCGGGCGATCCGCGCGACGACGGGAGCAGCGCCGGAGCCGGTGCCGCCACCTTCGCCTGCGGTGACGAAAACCATGTCCGAGCCGCGGAGCGCGCGCTTGATCGCGTCGTAGCCGTCCTCGGCGGAGCGCCGTCCGATCTCGGGATCCGAGCCGGAGCCGAGCCCCTCGGTCAGCTCGCTGCCGATGTGGATCTTCGTCCCGGCATCGCTCATCTGCAGCTGCTGGATGTCGGTGTTGACCGCGACGAAATCGACCTGGACGATCCCCGCGTCGATCATGCGGTCGACCGCGTTCAGTCCGGCGCCGCCGACGCCCACGACGCGCAGCGACGCGAGGTACGACGCGCTGTCGCGCGCACGCTCGAGGCGTGCGGGCTGCTCGGGGAGCGGGTCGAGCCAGCGTGCGAGCGGCCGTTCGCGGCGCTCGGTCGGCTCGGGCTCAGGCTCGGGATCAGGATCAGGATCGGGTGCGGGCGCGACGGCGCGGATCGGCGTCGGAGACACCGGCGGCGCCTCCGCGACGACGGGCTTGGGCTTCGGCGGTTCGGGCTCGGTCGGGAGCTGCTGCTGCGCCTCCCCACCCTCTCGCTGCTTCTGGGCCGCCTCGGTCGCGCGGAAGAGCTCAGCGAGCGGCCCTTCACGCATGCTGGCGCGGTTTCTGGCCATCGAGCACCTCCTTTGCGAGATCGCGGTACATGCCGGCTGCCTCGCCCGCGGGCTCGTAGGCAAGCACGGATGTGCCCTTGACGGGCGCTTCCGCGAAACGGATGGTTTTCCGAATTCTGGTGTTGTAGACGAGGTCGCCGAAGTTCTCGCGCAGGATCTCGTCGGCCTCGCGCGAGTGCGTGATGCGGCGGTCGTACATCGTCGGGACGATGCCGATGATCTCGACGCGCGGGTTCAGGTTCTCGCGCACCATGCCGAGCGTGTTCTCGAGCTGCACGAGACCGCGCAGCGAGAGGTACTCGGTCTGCACCGGGACGATCACGCCCGTCGCCGCGACGAACGCGTTGATCGTCAGCAGCCCGAGCGACGGCGGCGTGTCGATGAAGATGTAGTCGTAGCGGTCGAGGATCGGCGCCACCGCCTTCTCGAGCGCCCGCTCGCGGCCGATCTGACTCGAGAGCGCCATGTCGGCGCCGGCCAGGTCGATCGACGAGACCGCGATGTCGGTCTCCCGCGTCTCGATCACCTGCTCGATCGGCAGCCGGTGCACGAGCACGTCGAACATCGACTGCTGGATCGTGTCCGGGTTCAGCCCCTGCGACATCGTCAGGTTGCCCTGCGGGTCGAGGTCGATCAGCAGGACCTTGTAGCCCTGCTCCGCGAACGCGACGCCGAGGTTGAGCGTCGTCGTCGTCTTCGCGACGCCGCCCTTCTGGTTCGCGAGCACGATCACCTGGGTGTCCGCAGGGGCGGGCACGCCGGCAGGCCGTACGTTGGGACGCGGAAGGAGGCGGGCAAGACCCATCTACGACCGCATTTCTGTTCCGCCTACCGCATTCCTTCTGCCTCCTCCCGAAGTTTCGTCGCGGCGACGCGCGCACGTGCGTCGCCCTCGCTCCGCGCCCACGCCTCGGCCTCCGGCACGAGTGCCCGCAGCTCGTCGAGCAGTGCGCTGGCCGACGCGCCCGCCCGCAGCTCCTCGATCCGCCGCAGCCGCTGTAGCACTCGCTCGGTGTCGTCCATCTCCCGACCGTAGCCGCCAAGCTGCGACGCGTTTGCCACGCCTGCGTGTCAACTCTGCAACGCCGGCAACCGCCCCTCAGTCAGCTGTCGGCGAGCGCCGAGCTCAGGCCACGCGCAGCACGGATGCGGGTCGCGGGCGCAGCCCGAGCAGCGTCTCGTCGAGCGCGGCGACGAGCGCCGCCCGATCGCCGTGCAGGAGCGTCTCGACGAGCGCACGGCGCACGGCGTCACGCGCGTCGCCCCGCAGCCGCTCGACGCGGAGCGACTCGAGCACTGCCTCGCGCTCGGACGGCTTGTCGCCGAGCAGTACCGCCGCCCGCATCGAGGCCGCCCAGGCGCCCTCCTCGCCGCCGAACAGGCACGTGAGCGCCTCGCCCACCTGCGCAGAGCGGAACGGCTCCTCGGAGAAGAGCGAGAGCTCCCAGCGGTCGAGCGCCTCACCGAGCCCGCGATCGCCGTCGGCGAGCACCAGCCTCGAGCGCAGCTCCGTCGCGAGCCGTGCGCGCACCTTGTCGAGCCTCGCCGCCTCGCCGCGGGGCTGCGTCGCAGCGATCGGGAGGATCGGCGCGATCCGCAGCGGCCGGTAGTCGAGCCGCTCGAAGACGACGGGCCCGGCGGCGATCGCGCCTGCGGTCGCCAGCCGCAGGGCCGTCACGGCGTCTGCGAGCTCGGCGGCCGCATCGGGTGCGTCAGCCTCGTCGGGATCGAGCTCGCGGCGCAACTCGAGCACGAGCAGACGGTCGACGTCGCGCCCGAACTCCGGCGGCATCAGCCCCTGCGCCTCTGGCCAGAGCTGCGAGATCTCACCCGAGACGACCGGCCGCAGCGTGATCCCGCCGCCGAGCTCCGCGTCGGTGCCTGCCGAGAGCCCGACCACCGGTGCGAGCGCGACGTAGGTCCGGTTCGAGCCGAAGAGTGTCTGCTCGAGGTCCGCGTAGGCGGCGTCGAAGGCTTCGTCGTTCCAGTCGAAGCCGCCGCAGCGCTCGGCCGTCCACGTGAGCATCGGCAGCAGGATCGAGCGGAAGAGCGCGTCGTCGCCGGTGTCCCCGATCCCGGCATGGGCGCGCGCGAAGATCGCGGCGGCAGGCTCACGCTTCAGGTCGTCGATCGCATTGCGCGCGTCCGGTAGGCGACGCAAGGTCGGCGCCTGCGACTCGACGAAGCTCCGCACGAGCGGACGGTACTCGTAGAGCGACGGGCCCTCCCGCGTCGCATGCTCCTCGAATGCGAACGGGACCTGCGCGCCACGCTCGGCGGCGAAAGCGCCGAGGCAGAACCCACGGAGCGACTCGTAGAGATGAGGTGCGCGCAACGGCGCGGAGCGATGCGGGGCCACGTAGGTCAGTACGCGCCGCGCGGGCTCTCTCCTACCTGACACGCCGGGCACCAGTACGCCATGCGGTTGTCGTCGCCCTGTCCCCACGACCGGATGCGCGTCCGGCAGCGCGGGCACGGCTGCCCGACCCGGCGGTACACCTGCTTCGGCCCCGCGCGGCCGCGGTCGACCGCTGCGCGCATCAGCTCGGCCGCAGTCTCGAGCGCACGCTGCCGCTCGTGCTCGGCCACCTCGGCGAGTCGGCGCCACGGCGAGAGCCTGGCCGCCCACAGCGCCTCCGCGAGCCACATGTTCCCGATCCCGGCGACGAGCGACTGGTCGAGCAGCGCCTCGCCGAACCAGCGCGTCCCATCCGACCGGCGCAGCCGCGCGAGCATCTCGTCGATGCGCGGCGGCCGCTCGAGGATGTCCGGGCCGAGCCGCCCGAGCACGCGCGCGTGCAGCTCGAGCACAGGCCCGTTCCAGAGGATCGCCTCCGCGCGCTCCCCCCGCAGCACGAGCCACGGCGTACCGGTGCGGCGCAGGCCGCTCGGACGCACCGTCCAGCGCCCGGTCAGCCGCAGGTGCGAGCGAACCACGACACCGCCCTCGAAGCGGAGCAGCAGGTTCTTGCCGTGCGCCGTCACCGATTCGAGCACCTTGCCGTCGATCCGCTCGGCCACGCGCTCCGCCCGGGCACGCGGATGGGGAGACTCGGCCTCGATCCGCTGGCCGACGATCGCCTGCAGGCGTCGGGCCGCCCGGTGCAGGGAGTCGCCCTCGGGCATGTTCACACGGTAGCCCGTGTGGGAGACTGTCCGTCCAGGTGTTGTCGTGACTCCAAGCCTGAACATCGCCGCGCTCACCAAACGCACCGGCGTGCCGCAAGACACGATCCGCAAGTGGGAGCAGCGGTACGGCGTCCTGAAGCCCGAACGGACCCCGGGCGGGCAGCGGCGCTACACCGAGCTCGACGTCGCGCGGGTCGAGTGGCTGAAGGCGCGACTCGGCGAGGGCTACCGCATCGGCGAGGCCGCGTCCCTGCTCGGGACGGGAGACCACGTCCCGCTCTCGCCCGAGCAGCTGCGCGAGGAGATCGTGGACGCGACGCTCCGCACCGACGTGAGCGGGCTCGGCAACCTCGTCGAGCAGACGCTGTCGCTTCCATCGCTGGAGGACGCGTTCTTCCAGGTGCTCGCACCCGCGCTCACCGAGGTCGGCGCGCGCTGGGAGGCGGGTGAGGTGACGGTGGCGCAGGAGCATCTCGCGACCTCGACCGTGCGTGCCGCGATGCAGCGGCTGCTCGCGGATGCGCGCGCCGGCGTGCGCGGCGTCGCCGTGCTCGCCTGCGCACCGGACGAGCAGCACGAGATCGGTCTGTTGATGTTCGCGGTGCTCCTGCGCGCGGACGGCTGGCAGGTCGCCTACCTCGGCGCAGACACGCCCGTGCTCGACGCCGTCGAGCTCGCCCGCACGCTGGGCGCGAGCGCGCTCTGTTTCAGCGCAGGCACCTCCGAGGGGGCGCGGGAGCTCGAGTCCGCGCTCGACCACGGCGCCATTCCGAGCCAGACGACGGTGATCGTCGGCGGCCGCGGCACCGACAGCGACGACGCCGACGCGGTCGTCGCTTCGCTGCGGCGGCTGGCCGCGTGAGCAGCGGACGCGCTGCGCTGGCGGGCGCCGCGGCCGCGGGCGTGTGGGCGGCCGTCGAGCCGCTCGACCGGCGGGTGCTCCGACACGACTACTCCGACGTCGCGATGCTCGGCAAGCTCGTGACGCGCTCGCGAGCCTGGCCGCTCGCGGGGCTCGCAGTGCACGTCGTCAACGGCGCCGCCTTCGGGCTCGCCTTCGAGCGCGCGCGCCGCCGGACCGGCTGGGACCCGCGACGACTTGCGCTCGGGCTCGCGCTCGCGGAGAACTTCGCGTTCTTCCCGCTCTCCGCTGCGGTCGACCGGCTGCATCCCGCGCGCGGTGAGCGCGGGCTCGCGCCCCTCTGCACCACACGCGGGCTCGCGCAGGCGACGTTCCGGCACGCGCTGTTCGGCGCCGTGCTCGGCCGGCTCGCCTCCTGAGCGCCGTGTCGATCCGCCTCCCGGAGTCCGGAGTCGTGCTCGCACCGCTGGCCGGCGGCCCGACGACGCCCGAGCTGGCCGCCGAGGTCACCGACGCGGGCGGGCTCGGCTTCCTGGCCGCCGGCTACCTCGCTCCGGAGGCATTCGCGGAGGAGATCCGGCGCGTGCGGGCGCTCACCGGCGGCCCGCTCGGCGCGAACGTCTTCTGCCTGCGCGAGGAGCCGATCCACGACGAGGCGATCGCCGCTTACGCGGCCGAGCTCGCACCGGACGCCGCGCGGCTCGGCGTCGAGCTCGGTGCGCCGCACTTCGACGACGACGGCTACGCAGCGAAGCTCGATGTGCTCGTCGCCGAGCCCGTCGAAGCGGTCTCGTTCACGTTCGGTTGCCCGTCCTCGGATGAAATCGGCCGGCTCCAGGCAGCAGGAAGCGAGGTCTGGGTGACCGTGACGTCGGCGGCTGAGGCACTCGATGCGACGGCAGCGGGCGCCGACGCGCTCGTCGTCCAGGGTGCCGAGGCAGGCGGGCATCGCGGGTCGTGGCGCGACGACGCGACCGATCTGCCGCTGCTCGAGCTGCTGCGTGAGGTGCGCGGAGCCTGCGAGACGACGCTGGTTGCGACCGGCGGGATCGACGGCCCCGCCGCGGCGCTCGCAGCGCTCGACGCGGGTGCGGCAGCCGTCCAGGCCGGAACGGCGTTCCTGCTCTGTCCCGAGGCGGGCACGAGCGACGCGCATCGCGCGGCCTTGGAGCGTCCCGGCGTGACGGCGATCACGCGCGCCTTCACGGGGCGCCGCGCACGTGGGATCGTCAATACCTTCATGCGGGAGCATCCGCACGCGCCCTCGGCGTACCCGCACGTGCACCACTTGACGGCGCCGATCCGTGCCGCGGCTCGTGCCGCCGGCGACGCGGAGCGGATCAACCTCTGGGCAGGCATCCGGTTCGCCTCGACGCGGCCGCTGCCCGCGGCCGAGGTCGTCGCGCGCCTACGCCCGTAGGACCGCGCGCCGCGGGCCGGCGAGGAAGCCGGCCTCGACGAGCAGCGGCAGCGCGTCGCTGTCGACGACCGGCTCCCCGTCGAAACGCTCGACCGCGAGCCGCTTCGCGCCGCCGGCGCGGACGTGCGCGACGAGCGCAGTCAGCGCAGGCCTCAGCCACTCCTCGTCCGGGTCGCGCAACGGCACGAGCGAGCGGCCTCCTCGCTCCACGTAGAGCACGGGCTCGCCGCCGAGCGAGACGACGAATGCGCCCGCATGCCGGGCCGCACGCGCGCCGGCGCGCTTCGGCCACGGCAGCGCTGCACCGTAGGGCTGCGCCGGGTCGGCGGCCGCGAGCACGAGCGCGTCCCCTTCCTCCTGGCGGTCCCGCAGCTCGCGCAGGCGCTCGACGGCGCCGCCGAGCGCGAACTGCGCGCCGCCGAGTCCCTCGACGAAGTAGCCGCGCCTGCACAGCCCGAGCGTCTCGAGCGCGCGCAGCTCGGCGT
Organism: uncultured Actinomycetes bacterium; assembly: GCA_963698925.1. GTDB lineage: Bacteria > Actinomycetota > Thermoleophilia > Gaiellales > Gaiellaceae > PALSA-600. Next base: position 12,070 of record CAVOSR010000004.1, read on the forward strand.
AGACGGCGCCGTAGCCGCCGGGTATGCCCTCGGCGCGCACGCCGTCGCGTGTGACGATCCCCTGGCGCTCGAGCAGCAGCTCCGCGAGCGCACGACGGTCGGGCGGGCCGGCGAAGAGACGCTCCGTGCGCGACCAGCGGCCCGCGGTCGCCGTCGTGGCCTGCATGCGCCGGCGCGAGAAGCGGCGCGGCCGACGCTCTGCCTTCGGCGTGCCGAACCGCCGGGCTGCGCGCAACGGCGTCCAGGCGTCGTTCGTCACCTCGCCCGACCAGACGAGATCCCAGAGCGCCGGCAGCGCCACCGCCTCTTCGAGCTGCGTCTCGGCGAGCAGCTCGTTCCAGAACGAGGCGTGCGTGAGCGCGGCGCGGATCGCGTCGTGCTCAGGCCCTTCGGGAGGCGACGAGCCCGCGACCTGGCCGAGCACGCCGGCGTCCTCGCGGAAGTAGAGCGCGACGCGGTCCTGGCCCGCGCCGACCCAGACGACCTCACCGCTCGCCGTGAGCGCGTCGAGGTGCTCGGGCCGGTAGCCGGGCACGCGGCGCGGCAGCACCTCCGACTCCCAGAGCGCAACGGGGAGCGGCAGTCCCTGCAGCGGCACCAGTGCCTCGCGCAACGACGCGCGCCGGTCGATCCCGTGCCACGAGGGCAGGAAGCGCGCGAGCGCCTCCTGGTCGACCGCCTCGACCTCGCGCCGCAGCGCGGCGAGCGACGCGCGGCGCAGCCGGCGAAGCACGTCGGGATCGCACCACTCGCGCTCAGAGCCCCCGGGCCGCAGCTCGCCGCGCACGAGCTGCTCGTCCGCCTCGAGCTGCGACAGGATGCCGCCGACCTCGCGACCGAAGCGCTCGTCGGCGTCGCGCGTCGTGAAGGGGCCGCGACCCTTCGCAAAGCGCAGCACCAGCTGCCGCAGCGACTCCGGGCCTCCTTCGAGGAACGAGTCCGGCAGTCCCGACGGCGGCATCACACCGAGTGCGTCGCGGTAACGGCCGGCATCTTCAGCCGCGATCAGCCGCTCCTCGCCCGCGATCCGCACGAGCACGGCGCGCCGCTCGGCGAGCAGCGGCTCCGCAAGCGCGGGGTCGTATTCGCCGCCACGCAGATCGCCCCGCAGCCGTAGCTTGTCATGCAGGTGATCGGGCGTCTTCGGATCGCCTTGCAGCTGGCGCTCGACCTCGTCGACCGCGTCGGCGTCGAGCAGGTCGCGCAGCTCCTCCTGACCGAGCAGCTCGCGCAGCAGGTCACGGTCGAGCGACAGCGCCTGCGCCCGCCGTTCGGCCGGAGGCGTGTCGTCTTCGTACATGTAGGTCGCGATGTAGTCGAAGAGCAGCGACGCCGAGTACGGAGACGCACTCTGCGTCTCGACCTCGACGAGATCGAGCTCGCGCGTCTTCAGCGACTGCAGGAGGCCGCGCAACGCGGGCAGGTCGAAGACGTCCTGCAGGCACTCGCGGTAGGTCTCGAGAATCACCGGGAAGCTGCCGTACTTGCGCGCCACCTGCAGGAGTGACTGCGCCTTCAGTCGCTGCTGCCAGAGCGGCGTCCGCTCGCCCGGCCGCCGGCGCGGGATCAGCAGCGAGCGACCCGCGTTCTCGCGGAAGCGGGCGCCGAAGAGCGCCGTGTCCCCCACTTCCGCGACGACGAGGTCCTCGACCTCGGCCGGGTCGATCATCAGCTCGTCGATCGGCGGCGGGACGTCCGACTCGGGGAAGTGGAGCGCGATCCCGTCGTCCGACCAGATCGACTGCGCCTCGACTCCCAGCGCCTCGCGCAGCCGGGCCGCGATCGCCATCGCCCACGGCGCGTGCACGCGGCCGCCGAACGGCGACAGGATGCAGACCCGCCAGTCTCCGATCTCGTCACGGAACCGCTCGACGACGATCGTGCGGTCGGACGGCACCGCGCCGGTTGCATCGTGCTGCTCGCGCAGGAACGTCAGGAGGTTGGTCGCCGCGCGCCGGTCGAGGTGGTACTCGTCGCCGAGCCGCGCGAGCGCCTTGGCGTCGGTGAGCGCCGTCAGCTCACGCGAGGCCGCACCGATCTTCTGCCCGAGCTCGAACGGGCGCCCGACTCCCTCGCCTTTCCAGAACGGCACGGCGCCGGGGATCCCCGGCGCGGGCGAGACGAGCACCCGGTCGCGTGTGATCTCCTCGATCCGCCACGTCGACGCGCCGAGCAGGAACGTCTGCCCGGCACGCGCCTCGTAGACCATCTCCTCGTCGAGCTCCCCGACGCGTCCGCCGCCGTCGACGAGGAACACGCCGAAGAGGCCACGGTCCGGGATCGTGCCCGCGTTCGTGACCGCGAGCCGCCGCGCACCGTCGCGCGCGCGCACGGTGCCGCCCGTGCGGTCCCAGACGATCCGGGGACGCAGCTCGGCGAACTCGTCCGACGGGTACCGGCCTGCGAGCATGTCGAGCACGTTCTCGAGCTGCGCGCGCGAGAGCTCCTTGAACGGATAGGCACGCGTGACGAGTGCATGCAGATCGTCGACGCGCATCTCTTCGTCGACGGTGATCGCGACGATCTGCTGCGCGAGCACGTCGAGCGGGTTGCGCGGGATCTTCGTCTCCTCGATCTCGCCGCCGCGCATCGCGCGTGCGACGACCGCCGACTCGAGCAGGTCGGCGCGGAACTTCGGGAAGATGCGGCCCTTCGAGACGGCGCCGAGCTCGTGACCCGCGCGGCCGATGCGCTGCAGGCCGCGCGCGACGGACTTCGGCGACTCCACCTGGATCACGAGGTCGACGGCACCCATGTCGATCCCGAGCTCGAGGCTCGACGTCGCGACGAGGCACGGGATGCGTCCCGCCTTCAGATCCTCCTCCACGAGCTGGCGCTGCTCGCGCGCGAGCGAGCCGTGGTGGGCGCGCGCGATCTCGCGCAGCGGCTGGTCGTCTCCGGTCTCCGCGTTCGCGAGCTCATTCAGTCGCAGCGCAAGGCGCTCCGCCAGCCGGCGGTTGTTGACGAAGACGATCGTCGAGCGGTGCGCCTCGACGAGGCGCAGGATCTCCGGGTAGATCGACGGCCAGATCGAGTTCGTCCCGCCTTCGGTCGAGGTGAGGAGCGCGCTGCCGTCGGCCTCCGGCGGGTTCTCGTAGGAGACGGTCTGACCGAGCTCACGCAGGTCCTCGACGGGCATCACCACCTCGAGGTCGAGCTCCTTGCGCGTGCCCGCATCGACGAGCGTGATCTCGCGTCCACCCGCGACGAACCGGCCGATCTCTTCGAGCGGGCGCTGCGTCGCCGACAGCCCGACCCGCTGGATCGGCTGCGCGGCGAGCTCGTCCAGTCGCTCGACGCTGATCGCCAGGTGCGCGCCTCGCTTCGTCCCGGCGACGGCGTGCACCTCGTCGAGGATCAGCGTCTCGACGGAGCGCAGCATGTCGCGTGCCTGCGACGTGAGCATCAGGTAGAGCGACTCGGGCGTCGTGATCAGGATGTCGGGCGGATCCTTGAGGATCTCCCGCCGCTCCTTCTGCGGCGTGTCACCGGTACGGACCGCGACGCGCACCTTCGACTGCAGCCCGGCGAGCGGGCCGCGCAGGTTGCGCTCGATGTCGTAGTTGAGCGCCTTCAGCGGCGAGACGTAGAGCACGCGCAGTCCCTCGCCGGGCGTGGCGCTCAGCCGGTCGAGCGCGTAGAGGAAGGCGGTCAGCGTCTTGCCGGAGCCGGTCGGCGCCTGGATCAGCACGTGCGCGCCGCTCGCGATCGCCGGCCACCCCTGAACCTGCGGCGGTGTCGGCCCGTCGAACGTGCGCTCGAACCAGCCCCGCGTCGCTTCGGAGAAGACTGCGAGCGGGTCCACCCCGCCAGGGTACCCCCGGGCTACGAGCCCAGGTAGTAGGCCGTGAAGGCGATCACCATGATCACCGCGAGGATCGCGAGCACGACGATCGCGACGCCGCTGAGCACGATCGCCGGCGTGCGCGCGCTCTTACCTTCCTCGGCCTCGTGCTCGAGGCTCTTGATCTCCTCGACGACACCGGTGTGGTGATGCTGCGAGCTGTTCGACATGCCCTGTGGGTACCCCGGCGCTCGATTCCTAGTCCTCTCACAGGCTCGGTGCCTACCGTGGCTGCATGACCGATCACACCTTCACCCGTCGCAGCACCCTCGCCAAGTTCGGCGGCCTCGTCGCAGCCGCCGCGGGCGGGCGGGCGCTGCTCACGGACGACGCTTCGGGCGGCAACCTCGCCGTCGAGTCGGGCGCCGTCTCGTGCGTCCTCACCCCGGAGTTGACCGAAGGGCCGTACTACATCGCCGGCGAGAAGCTCCGGCGCGACATTCGCGAAGGGCATCCCGGGACGTTGCTGACGCTGCGGCTGCACGTGCTGAACGCGGCGACGTGCAAGCCGATCAAGGGCGCAGCCGTCGACATCTGGCACGCCGATGCCGCGGGCAACTACTCCGGCTTCGGCAGCGGCGGGAGCCGCACGTTCCTGCGCGGCATCCAGAAGACCGACGCCACCGGCCTCGCGATCTTCACGACCGTCTATCCCGGCTGGTACCCGGGCCGCACCGTTCACATCCACGTCAAGGTCCATGTCGGCGGCTCGGTCGTGCACACGGGCCAGCTGTTCTTCCCCGACGCGCTCACCGACACGGTCTACAAGGCGTCGCCCTACGCCGCACGCGGCGTCCGGCAGGTCCGCAACGCGAACGACTCGATCTTCGTCAACGGCGGCAAGCGCGGCATGCTGGTGCTCAAGAGGAACGGCGCGGGCTACATCGGCTCGATCTCGATGGGGGTGCACAAGTAGGCTGCACGCATGCCCGACGCGCTCTGGTTCACCGACGATCCCGAGGCGTGCAAGCTGCTCGCGCACGATCCGTTCGCGCTGCTCGTCGGCTTCGCCATCGACCAGCAGGTGACCGTGCAGAAGGCGTTCGCGGGGCCGCTCGTCCTGCAGGAGCGCGCCGGGACGCTCGACCCGCGGCAGCTCGCGGGCCGCGACCTGACGGAGGTGTTCGCGACGAAGCCGGCGATCCACCGCTTCCCCGGCGCGATGGCGACCCGGGTGCGCGAGCTGGCGGCGGTGGTCAGCGAGGAGTACGACGGGGACGCCTCCCGCATCTGGAGCGAGGCCGAGGACAGTGCCGACCTGAAGCGCCGCATCGGCGCCCTGCCGGGCTTCGGCGAGATGAAGGTCAAGTCGCTGAGCGCGGTGCTCGCGAAGCAGTTCGGCGTGGCAGCGGCGGCCGAGTTGGCGCCGGCCCATCCCACGCTCGGCGACGTCACCTCGCCCGAGGAGCTCGACCGCTACCAGTCGTGGAAGCGCGAGTACAAGAAAGCGTCGAAAGGTTCCTGAGTCACCCGAGCAGCTCTGGCAGCGCGCGCACGATGCGCTGAGCGCGCCGCCGGTCGAGGAGTGGGACACGTGGCCGTTCGCCGGCCGGGTCGTGCCCCGGGCGCTCGAGCAGCCGGTCGAAGCGGAGCCGCAGCGTCACGGCGCCGGCGGCGTCGACTGCCGCCGCTGCGCGAAGGGCGTCGAGGGCGTCCTCTGGCACGACGACAACTGGGTGGTCGACACGCTCGACCACCCGACGGGCCTGCCGTGCATCGTGCTCCTGCACACGAGGCAGCACGTCGACTTCCCCGACCTCCCGGACGAGCTCGCGCGCGAGCTCGGGCCGATGCTGATCCGGGTGCAGCGCGCGGTGTTCGCGATCGGCGACATCGGCAACGTGCACGTGTGCCGCTGGGGCGACGGAAGCGAGCACTGCCACGTCTGGTTCCTGGCGCGCCCGGCGCGCATCCCGCAGCTGGTCGGCTCGTTCGCCGCGATCTGGGACGACGTGCTGCCGCCGCTGCCCGAGGACGTATGGCGCGCGAACCTCGAGCTCGTCGCGCGCGAGCTTCGAGACCCGGTGCCGGGCACCTAGGGTGCCCGGCGCCGGCCGTCGCGGCTCAGCGCGGGTCGGGGCGGTCGACGTTCCAGTGCCGCGAGACGGTGGCGATCCAGCGTCCGTCACGCGGCACCATCGAGAAGCGCGTGATCGAGCGCTGGCCGAGCTCATGGTCGCCGTAGAGCACGTCCAGGCTGAAGCGGCGCGGCTCTTCCACCGTCGCGCGCGCCTCCGCGAACGCCTCCTCCTCCGGGTCGCGGAACGCGCCCTGCCAGAAGCCGATCTCGCCGGGCGCGATATAGAGGTCGCGCGACAGGCGGCGGAAGTCGTCGAGCGGCGGATGCTCGGTCGCGCCGGTGTACGCCTCGCTGACGAAGTGCCAGCCGTGGAGCACCGCGATCCCGGTGCCGACGTTGCGCACCGCGATCGCGAGGTAGATCGCCGAGTCGGCGACCTCGACGACCCCGCCACCGCCTGGGATCTGGAACCACCGCTCGTCCATGAAGCCGACCTTCTGCGGCGGATCCTCGAGCCGCGACGGCGCGAGCAGCGGTCGCAGCCCGGCGAGGAGCGAGCGCTCGGCGGCGCGTGCGGCTCTGTTCGCGGAGCGCACGGACGCGAACGTCGCGAGCGCGAGCACGAGCGTCGCGAACGCCGTCGCGATCCCCGACACGGCGACCCAGTCGGTCTCGGCGATCACCTCAGCGCCTTGAGGGCCGGCCCGAGCGCCTGGTCGGCGTGCAGGACGGGCTCGAAGAGATCGCCGTGCTCGGCCACACGGCCGAGCGCCACCTCCATCGAGAAATCGCGCGGCCGCACCTGCTCGGTCAGCTCCTCCCAGCGCAACGGCGTCGACACCGGCGCGCCCGGCTTCGGTCGCACCGAGTAGGCCGACGCGATCGTCTTCCCGTGCCCGTTCTGGCGGTGGTCGACGAGCACGCCCGCGCGCTTCTTCTTCAGCCATTCCGTCGTCACCTCGCCGGGATGCTGCTCTTCGAGCCGCCGTGAGAGGCGCTCCGCGAACTCGTAGGTGTCCTCGAAGCTCGAACGGCGCACGATCGGGACGACGATGTGGATGCCGTCGGAGCCGCTCGTCTTCACCCACGACGCGAGCCCGAGCTCGTCGAGCGCCTCGTGCAGGTAGTGCGCGACCTGTACGCACAGCGTGAACGCGCCCTCCTCCTCCGGGGGGTCGAGGTCGAAGAGGACGAAGTCGGGCCGGTCCGGCTTGTCGACGCGCGAATACCAGGCGTTCATGTCGATGCAGTGCATCTGCACCATCCAGAGGAGCGCCTCGCGGCTGTTGACGAGCGGGAAGTCGACGAGCCGCGACTCGCCCTTGCCGCCGCGGGGCCAGGTGCGGAACTGGCGCGTCGGGATCCAGTCGGGGATGCCCTTCGGCGCCTGCTTCTGGAAGAACGAGCCGCCTTCGAGCCCCTCGCGCCACCGCTTCATCGTGAACGGGCGGTCGCGCAGGTGCGGCACGATCGCGTCGGCGACGTCTCCGTAGTAGCCGAAGAGATCGCCCTTGGTGACGCCGTCGTCGGGGAAGAGCACCCGGTCGGCCGACGAGAGCTTGACCTCGTGCGTCACCGCCGTACCGCCCACATGACATTGGCGACGTTGGGAATCGCGTAGGTCCCCTCCGGGACCAGCTCTCCGAGCCTGGCGATCACGACCTCCTGCTCGGCGGCGGGCTTGCTCGCGATCCAGCTCATCGACCGCACGTTGTCGAGCATGCCGTTCCGGTCGAGCACGTGGTCGTGCGGGAACGCGGCCTCGGCGACGGCGCCGAACGGGCCGCGCGCGATGAGATCCTGGAAGGACGGATCGGCGCGCACGGCGGCGAGCGACGGAGCATGGAGCTCCTCGAGGTGCGCGCGATACGCCTCGGGCCGCGGATCGCTCCGGGCGTCGTCGCCCTCGTTCCAGACAAGGGCGAGCACACCGCCGGGCCGGAGCACGCGCGCGAACTCCGCCACAGCCTCGTCGTTCGCGAACCAGTGGAACGCCTGTGCTGCGAACACTCCGTCGGCGGACGCGTCAGGGAGCGGAAGCTTCTCCGCGGAGCCCGCATGGCTCTCGGCGGCGGGCACGATCTGCTCGAGGATCGCGCGCATCCGGTCGAGTGGCTCGACCGCGAGCACCCGAGCGTAGTGCCGCGCGAGCACGCGCGTCAGCTTCCCGGTCCCGGCCCCCACGTCGACGACGGTGGCCTCGTGGCGCGAGGGGCAGGACGTCGAGCACCGCGTCGGGGTAGTCCGGCCGCGTCCGTTCGTATTCCTCCGCCGCGCGGTCGAAGCTCCTCGCCTGCTCGACGCGATCAACCAACGCCGGCAAGGAGGAACGCGCGGTTCTCCTTCAGCATCTCGCGCGCGATCACGATGCGCTGGATCTGGTTCGTGCCTTCGTAGATCTGCGTGATCTTCGCGTCGCGCATCATCCGCTCGACGGGGTACTCCTGGATGTAGCCGTAGCCGCCGAGCACCTGCACGGCATCCGTGGTGACCTCCATCGCGACGTCGGTGCAGTAGAGCTTCGCCATCGCGGAGAGCTTCGTCAGCTCGGGGCCGGTCTCGTCGTCGTCGATCATCTGGCCGACCGTGTAGAGCAGGCCGCGCGCGGTAACGCACTTCGTCTCCATGTCGGCGAGCATCCCTGCGATCAGCTGGTGCTGGCCGATCGGCTTCCCCATCGTCTCGCGCGACTTCGCGTAGTCGACGGCGTAGTCGGTCGCGCCCTGCGCGAGCCCGAGCCCCTGCGCGCCGATGCCGGGGCGCGAGCGGTCGAGGATGCGCATGGCGATCTTGAACCCCTCGCCCTCGGCCCCGAGCAGGTTCGCCGCCGGGATGCGGCAGTCGTTGAAGAAGATCTCGCCGGTCGTCGAGCCCTTGATCCCCATCTTCGGCTCGATGCGGCCGACCTCGAAGCCCGGCGTGTCGGCCTCGACCACGAACGCGGAGATGCCGCTGTGCCCGGCCGACGGATCGGTCTTCGCGAAGACGACGTAGAGCGACGCGACGCCGGCGCTCGTGATGAAGCGCTTGCCGCCGTTCAGGACATACGCGTCGCCGTCGAGGGTCGCGGTTGTCCGCATCGCCGCGCTGTCGGAGCCGGAGCCCGGCTCGGTCAGTGCGTAGGCCGGCAGCCACTCGCCGCTCGCGAGCTTCGGCAGGAAGCGCTGCTTCTGCTCCGCGGTACCCGCGAGCTTGATGCCGAGCGAGCCGAGCTCCTGCACGGCGATGATCAGGCCGCTCGTGGCGCAGACCTTCGACAGCTCCTCGATCATCACGAAGGTCATCAGCGAGCTCTCGCCGATGCCGCCGTACTCCTCGTCGTACATGACGCCGAAGAGGTCGTTCTCGCGGAAGACCTCGACGATGTCCCACGGGAACTCGCCGGTCTTGTCGATCTCGGCCGCGCGCGGCGCCACGCGCTCGCGCGCGAGCGTGCGCACGAGCTCGCGGATCTCCCGCTGCTCGTCGTTGAGAGGATCGAGGGCGCTCATCGGGGGGATTCTAGAGACGAGACTCGGGCGCCTGGTTCAGGCGGGCCGCGGCTCTGCCGATAGGGATTCCATGCTGATCCCGATCCGGATCCTGACGCTCGTGCTGACGGCCTCGACGCTCGCGTGCGCGGCGCTGACGCTCGTCCTCCTCGGCGCCCGCGGCTAGGCGTCCCACGGGCTGGGGCGCCCGGTGCCCGGCAGGCAGCAGTCCGGCGCGCAGACGTCGTGGCTCGGGCCGAACCGGCCGAGCGCCGGCCGGTCCGCGCCCGGCGTCATCCGCTCGACGATCAGGTCGGCCAGCCCCGCGACGAAAGCCGGATGCGTGCCGGCCGTGCCCGCGCGCGCCATCCGCAGCCCGAGCTCGTCCGCGAGCTCGCGAGCCTCGACGTCGAGGTCGAAGAGCACCTCGAGGTGGTCGGAGACGAAGCCGATCGGCGAGATCACGACGGCCCGCACGCCGCGTTCGTGCACCGCGCGCAGGTGGTCGCCGATGTCGGGCTCGAGCCACGGCACCTGCGGCGAGCCGCTGCGGCTCTGGTAGGCGACCGCCCAGTCGCCGACACCGACCTCCTCCGCGACGAGCCGCGCCGCCTCCCGCAGCTGCGCCTCGTAGGCGCAGTTCGCCGCCATCACGGACGGGATCGAGTGAGCGGTGAACGCGATGTGCACCTCGTCCGCACCGAGCTCCGCGAGCGCGTCGCGCACACGGTCGACGTTCGCCGCCACGAATCCCGGATGGTTGAAGAACATGCGCGCACGCGGCACCTCGGGCGCGCCGGGGCCGGCTGCGCGCTGTGCGTTGAAGAGATCCTCGCGGTACTGCCGGCACCCCGAGTACGAGCTGAACGCCGACGTGAACACCGCGAGCGCGCGGCCGATGCCGTCGTCGGTCATCTCCCGCATCGTGTCGGCGAGGAACGGGTGCCAGTTGCGGTTGCCGAGGTAGATGGGCAGATCGACGCCACGCCGTCGCAGCTCCGGCTCGAGCGCGGCGATCAGCGCCCGGTTCTGCTCGTTGATCGGGCTGACGCCGCCGAAGAGCTCGTAGTGGTGTGCGACGTCGAGCAGCCGCTCGCGCGGGACGTTGCGGCCGCGCGTCACGTTCTCGAGGAAGGGCATCACGTCGTCGGGGCCTTCCGGGCCGCCGAACGAGACGACGACGATCGCGTCGAACTCGTGCGCCGGCCGCCGCGCCACGGCACGGTCCGCGGGCTGCTTGCGCTCTTCGACCGGGGTCGGCATCACGCGCATCCTGCCTATGTCAACGATGGTGGCAGACGGCTTCGACGTTGTTGCCGTCTGGATCCAGGACGAACGCGCCGACGTAGCCCGGGTGGTAGTGCGGCCGTTCTCCCGGCCGCCCGTTGTCGGTGAACCCGGCCGCCACGGCTGCCTCGTGGAACGCTGCGACGGTCGCGTCGTCGGGTGCGGGGAACGCGAGGTGGACGTGCTCGGTCGGCACGCCCTCGACGTAGGAGAAGCTCGCCGTCTCGCCCACGTACTGGATCCAGTCGGGTGTGTCGTGGTTCAGTCGGATCCCGAGGAGTGGCGCCACGGTCTCCCAGAAGCGGCGTTGGGCCGCGACGTCCCGCGCGCGGAGCCAGAGGTGGTCGATGCGGCCGACGGCGGTCGACGACGGCTTGTGCACCGCCTCGACGCTGTTGCCGCCCGGATCGCGGACGAACGCGCCGTAGTAGTCCTCGCTGTAGTGCGGACGCGGCCCGGGCTCGCCGTCGCTCTCGTAGCCGGCGCCGGTCAGCCGTTGCCACCACGCATCCACCTCGCCGCGGCTCGCCGCGCGAAAGCCGACGTGCAGGTTGCGCGTCACCGTCGCGTCCTCGATCAGGCCGAACTCGTCCCACTCGACGTAGTCGCTGACGTGGGTCGGCTGCCCGAGCGCGAGGTCGTAGAAGCGCCTGCTCGCCTCGAGGTCGGCGACGCGGACCGTGACGTGGTCGAACACGAACGAGAGCTTAAACGGCCGTGTCCCGGGGACAGTCCCCGGGACACGGCCGTTCGAGGCCGCTCCGCCGGTGCTCGACCGGCTGCTACCTCAGCGCGAGGTACGGCCGCAGGAAGTCGGCCGCCTCCTGCGTGTCGACGCGCGTGTTCGTGCTCGTCGACCAGCAGGGCACGTCGCCCGAGCTGACGACCGAGATCTGGACGCCGTTCAGCAGGGTCGGGCCGCCGGAATCGCCGTAACCGGTGCCGCCCTCGTCCTGGTTGTCCTTCTGGTGCAGGTGGATGATGTCCTTGTTCAGTGCGCTGTACGACGACACCGACCGCCAGCGGTCGCCGTCGAACGGGAAATCCTTCCCGCCCGGCTGGTTGACCGCCTCGTGCGTGCCGTAGCCGACGTTGAGGAAGTCGGCGCCGTCCAACGCACCGGCCTTCTTCAGGTCGTCCAGCAGCCCGACCGCCGGCAGCGGGACGTACGGGCCAGGCTGCGCCTGGTCGAGCACGATGATCGACACGTCGTGTGCGTAGGGCGCGTGGTAGAGCGGGTTCGTCACCGTGTGCCCGCTCAGCACGGTCGCCGGGTTCTCGGCGTCGGTCGACTGGAACGTGACGCCGACCGTCCAGCCCTGCTCGTCCGCGTACGAGGTGCAATGGCTTGCGGTCAGGAAGACGCGCGGCGCCACGAGCGAGCCGGAGCAGAGCACGCGCCAGCCGGTCGGCCGCTGGACGAGGAACGCGCCGACGTTCGGATGGGCGTTGCCGTCGAGCTCGCCGTTCGTGATCGCGAGCGCAGCGCCGACCGCGGACAGCGCGGCAACGAACGCGACGGCAAGAACCGTGAGCTTCTTCATGTCAAAAGTCCTCCCCTTGTAGACCTCTGGTCCCGCGACCCTAGACTTGCCGGCGTGATCCTTCAAGGCGGACTGATCCGGACCCTCGATCCCCAGGTTCCGACTCAGCGGGCGCTCGCCGTCGCGGGCGACCTGGTCGCAGGCGGCGTCGGCGTCCACGAGACGGCCCTCGCCTCGCCCGAGGTCGTCGACCTCGGGGGCCGGGTCGTGCTGCCGGGGTTCAACGACTCTCACGTCCACTTCCCCACCTGGGCCATGGCGCAGACGGAGGTGAAGCTGGACGGCTGCTCGTCCCTCGACGAGGCGCTGGGCCGCATCCGCGCCGCACCGCTGCCGGTCGGTGGGCGTTGGCTGCGCGGTTACGGCTGGCGCAGCGGCGACTGGTCGCCGCAACAGGAGCCGACCCGGCAGGATCTCGACGCGATCGCAGGCGACGTGCCCGCCGCGATGATCGCGAAGGACTACCACTCGATCTGGCTCAACTCGGCAGCACTGGCGCTCGCGCACGGCGATCTCGAGGTCACTGGCGGTGTCGTCGAGCGCGACGCGGACGGCGAGCCGACCGGGGTCCTGCGCGAGGAAGCCGCCTGGCGGTTCAAGGAACGGCACATGATCGTGCCCGACGACCACTACCTCGAGGCGATGCGGGTCGGGGTCAAGCTCGCGAACACACGTGGCGTGACAGCCGTGCACGACAAGGACGGCTGGCTCGGCGCTCTGCGGCTGTGGCAGCAGCTCGAGGAGCGCGGCCGGCTGTCGCTGCGCGTCTGGCAGTCGATCCCGCACGACAAGCTCGAGCACGCAGTCGCGACCGGCCTGCGCTCCGGCTTCGGAAGCTCCTACCTGAGGCTCGGCTATCTCAAGGTGTTCATGGACGGGACGCTCGGCTCCCAGACGGCGTGGATGCTCGACGGCACCGGTGTCCAGATCACGAGCGGGGAGCAGCTGGCCGAGATCGTAAGCCGCGGCGCGGCGGCCGGATTCCCTGTCGCGGTGCACGCGATCGGCGACCGCGCCAACCGCGAGGCGCTCGACGCGTTCGAGCAGACGCGCGAGCTCTGGCAGCCGCAGGGCCTGCGGCAGCGGATCGAGCACGCGCAGCTGCTGGCTCCGGAAGACCTGCCCCGCTTCGCTGAGCTGGGGATCACCTGTTCCGTGCAGTTCTCGCACGCTCCCTCCGACCGGGACATGGCAGATCAGTTCTGGGCCGGCAAGACCGACGGTGCGTATGCGTTCCGCTCGCTGCTCGACTCAGGCGCAATCGTCGCGAACGGGAGCGACGCGCCGATCGAGGAGCTCGATCCGCTCGCGGGGATCCGCGCCGGCGTCCACAGGACGATCGACGAGCGCGGTGCCTGGCACCCCGAGCAGTGCGTGACCGTCGATCAGGCATTCCATGCGACGTGCGTCGCGCCCGCATGGCTCGCACGCGACGAGCGGCGCCGCGGCACGCTGGTCCCCGGGCACCTGGCCGACCTCGTCGTCCTCGACCGCGATCCCTGGGAGGATCTCGACGCCGAGGTCGTCGCCACCATGGTCGGCGGCCGCTGGGTGCACAATCCGCCGCCCTGGTGAGGTTTTGCGTGCGCTTTACGCCCAGGAGACCGAGCGCTGTCGCTTCGCGGGGATGCTCAGGCTCGTCAACGAGTTTCTCCAGGAGGATCAACCCGATGAAGCTACGTCTCCTCAGCACCCTTGCACTGGCCGCTCTCGCCCTGACCGTGGTCGCGGCGGGCGCGTCGGCCGGCGGCCGGGGCAAGCTGTACCAGTTCCGCGGTGAGCTGCTCAATGCGAGCTCGACGACCGTCTCCATCCAGGTCGAGGCCGGCAACCGGCCGGCGCTCCGCGCGATGCTCGGCCAGAGCCAGAACCAGACGTTCACGCTCGGCCCGAAGTCCGAAGTGCTGATCTGGCGCCACGGCATTCCGACGGTCGGCACCACCGCTGACCTGAAGCAGGGCGACTGGATCACCGTCAACGTGCGCGCCCATGCCGGGTCGTCGCTGGCCGAGGTCGAGTCGCATCCCGTCGGGATCGTCGCCGACCGCGTCGCGAAGCCGAACCCGCCGTCGAAGCCGCTGTGGCTCTACGTCGGCACGGTGGCAGGCCCGCAGTCGGGCGGCCACATCGCACTGCACGTCAGGGCCGGCAACCGCCGCGCGCTGCGCTCGATGATCGGTCAGGCGCAGGATCAGACGTTCACCTACGGCGACGACACGATCTTCCTGCTCTGGCAGGGCAAGGTGCCGACCGTGATCGACGCGTCGCAGCTGAAGGCAGGCGACCGGATCACGATCCGCATCCGCGCACCGAAGGGCTCGACGCTCGCACAGGTCGAGGCGACCCCGGCCAACCACGTGGGCGACCACGAGCCGGGCAACCCTCTCGCCCAGAACTAGCGGCCTCTCCCCCCGCTCAGCCGCAAGGGCCGGTCCTCGACCGGCCCTTGCCGCGTTCAGGGACGATCGAGCGCCGCGAACGCGAGGTAGAGCTCACGGGCGGCCGCGATCCCGAGCGGCACGTACTCGGCGACGAGCCGCTCGTTCGGCGAGTGGATCTGCGAGTCGGGCAGCCCGAAGCCCGTGATCACCGTCGGGATGCCGTTGTTCGCGAGCGCAGGGACGATCGGCAGCGTCCCGCCCGACCGGATCAGCGCGGGCCGGGTGCCGAGCGCCTTCTCGAATGCGTCGAGCCCGAGCTGCACGGCCTGGGCGTCGGGCGGTACGAGCCCGGGCGGCGACGACGACAAGAGGTCGACCTGCAGCTCGGCGCCGTCGGGTGCGGCTTCGCGCAGCAGCCGCTCGACCTCCGGCGCGATCTCGTCGACCGTCTGTCCCGGCGCGAGCCTGATCGACAGGTTGGCGACCGCCTCGACCGGCAGCACCGTCTTCTGCAGGTGCGCCGAGCCGGTCGCGATGCCGTTCACGTCGAGTGCCGGCTCGGCGAACGTACGCACGTAGAAGTCGTCCGCAGCGCTCGTGTCCTTGGGGCGTGCGCCTTGCTCGGCGAGCTCAGCGGCGCCGGCTGGGAGCTGCGACCAGCCGCGCAGCTCCTCGTCGGTCGGCGCCGCGATTCCCTTGCGCAGCGGCTCGACGAGGGTTCCGTCGTGGGCGATCAACGCGTCGAGGGTCTTGACCAGCGCATGGGCCGCGTTCAGCGCGGCGCCGCCGTACATCCCCGAGTGCAGGTCGCGCTCGCCGGTACGCAGCGTCACGTGGAAGTACGCCATGCCGCGTGTCGCGACGTTGAAGGCGGGCACGTCGCGGCGGATCATGCCGCTGTCGAAGATGATCGCCGCATCGGCGCCGCGTTCGTCGGCCTCGAGGAACTCGACGATCGAGTGGCCGCCGGTCTCCTCCTCGCCGTCGCAGCAGAAGCGCACGTTGACGGGCAGCTCACCAGCGCGTGCGAGCTCTCGCGCCCCCGCGAGCAGCATGTAGAGCTGGCCCTTGTCGTCGACCGTGCCGCGGCCGTAGAGGTAGTCGCCGCGGATCTCCGGCTCGAACGGCTCCGATTCCCAGAGCTCGAGCGGGTCGGGCGGTTGCACGTCGAAGTGCCCGTAGCAGAGCACCGTCGGTGCGCTGTCGGCATCTGTCGAGGCGCGGATCTCGCCGATCGCGAGCGGCTGGCCGTGCCAGTCGACGAGCTCGCAGTCGCCGCCTGCCTCGCGGATGAACGCGCAGACCCACTCGCACGCGCGGATGACGTCGTCCTTGTGCGCCGTGTCGGCGCTGATCGACGGAATGCGAATCAGCTCGGCGAGCTCGTCGAACCAGTCGGGATTCATCGCGGGCGAGCCTACCGATCGTCGAGATCCCGGTGCTCGTGACCCGTGCACCAGCCCGCAGGAGACCTGTCCCAGGGACAGTCCCCGGGACGCGTCTCGAACAGCGAGGTCCCAGGGACAGTCCCCGGGACGAGCCTCGAACGGACAGGCGAGCGCATTCGTGAACGTGGCTCCGCACACGCGGAACCACGTTCACGAGTACACGAACCTAGGCGACGTCGCGCAGCTTCTGCGAGTCGGCGAGGGCCCGCAGCTTCTTCAGGCCCTGGTTCTCGATCTGGCGGATGCGCTCGCGGGTGACCTCGAACGTGCGGCCGACCTCGTCGAGCGTGCACGGCTGCTCGCCGTTCAGGCCATAGCGCAGCTCGAGCACCCGGCGCTCCCGGTAGCTGAGCGACGAGAGGCAGCGGGCGAGCGCCTCTGCGCGGAACGCGGTGTCGGCGGCCTCATCGGGGAGCGGCGTGTGCTCGTCCTCGAGGAACTGGCCGAACTCCGACTCCTCCTCGTCGCCGACCGGCTTCTCGAGCGAGACGGGCGTCTGCGAGGTACGACGGATCGACTCGACCTCCTCGATGCTCATGTCGAGATCGAGCGCGATCTCCTCGACGGTCGGCTCGCGGCCCTTCTCGGCCCGCAGCTTCCGCTCTGTACGCATGATCTTGTTCAGCTTCTCGACGACGTGCACGGGCATGCGGATCGTGCGTGCCTTGTCGGCGAGCGCGCGTGCGACGGCCTGGCGGATCCACCACGTCGCGTAGGTCGAGAACTTGTAGCCCTTGCGCCAGTCGAACTTCTCGGCGGCGCGCACGAGTCCGATCGTCCCCTCCTGGATCAGGTCGAGGAACGGCAGCCCCTGGTTGCGGTAGCGCTTCGCGATCGAGACGACGAGGCGGAGATTCGCCTCCACCATCTCTTGCTTCGCGCGATGGTCGCCGCGCTCGATGCGCTTCGCGAGCTCGACCTCCTGCGCGGCGGTCAGCAGGCTGACCTTGCCCACGTCCTTCAGGAAGAGCTGGAGCGAATCGGCGGAGAACTCCAGCGCCGCCGGCTCCTCTGCCTCCTCGACCGTCTCGACGGCAGCGTAGAAGTCCGCGGCGGCCTCGACCGCGAGCTCATCGAGCGGCGCCGTCTCCTCCTCGCCCTCTTCCTCCTCGACGACTGCCTCCACCGGCTCGTCGTCGTCAAGCCCCACGGTTGCCTGCGCCTTCTTTGTCATGGCCCCCCCACCGCCGAAGCGGTCGCCTTAACCGGATGCGGAACTGTCGCATCGCGGGCGGACGTACGCCATAGGCCGAGCGGCTCATTTTGTCGTTCCCTTAGTCCCACTTGGCACAAGCCCTGCAAGGAACACATTTGCCTGTTTACCGAGCGTGGTCCGAGGCCCCAGCGCACGGGCCAGGCGGAACTGTCGCTCGGCCTCCGTGGGCTGGCCGGTCCACGCGAGCAGCAGTCCGAGGTGGTAGCGGACGGATTGACTGCGGGGAAAACGCTTGACGAGCGGGCCGAGCCGGGAGAACGAGGCCGAGAGGTCGTCCTCGTCGAAGCGCGCGACGGCAGCCGCGACCTGCGCCTCGTCGTCGTTCGGCCGCTGCCGCGCCGCACGCGCGTAGACGCGCTCGGCGGAGTGCTGGTGGCCCTGGCGCTGCAACAGCTGGCCCTGCACGAGCAGCCGATCGTGTCCCTGCTGCTCGAAGACCGGATAGAGACCGTCCTCCGGCGCGAAGTACTGCGGGTGGAGGATCTGGTCGGCGCGCATCTCGTAGTAGGTGTCGCGCCCCGCCGTCTTCGCCGCCCGGAACGCCTGGGCCGCCTCGCTCAGGTAGCCCGCGCAGTACAGGACGATCCCACGGTTGAACTGCACGACCGCGTCCTTCGGGGCGCGCTGGGCGACCGGCGCGAGCGCCAGCGCCGCCTGCTGCGCCGGCAGCCGAAGTGCCGAGCGGACAGCCGCGACCTCGGCCGACTCGACCCCCGGCACGATCAGCGGACGGGCGCGCTGGTCGCACTGCGTGCTGGGCTGCGAGGGCGTCTGCCGGGTCGCGAGCACGACGCCCACCACGGCCCCGGCGGCGACGACGGCGGCCAGGCCGACGAACAGCCGGACGCGAGCGGCGGCGGACACGGGGCCAAGGTAGATGATCGATCCTGCAGCCAGGCGGGAATGAACCTCCCGACCGCTACCGTTTATGAAGTCATGACCACCTACCGCGAGCTGCTTCAGGCCACAAAGGCGACCATCTCCGAGGTCGACGCCGCCGCAGCACGCGCGCTCGACGGGGCCGTCTGGGTCGATGTCCGTGAGGCCGACGAGTGGCAGGAGGGGCACATCCCCGGCGCTGTGCACATCCCGCGTGGGTATCTGGAGTCGCGCGTCGAGAGCGTCGCCTCCGACCGCAGCGCCCCTGTGGTCGTCTACTGCGCCGCCGCGAACCGCTCGGCATTCGCCGCGAAGACGCTGGAGGAGCTCGGCTACGAGCACGTGCACTCACTCGCCGGGGGCTTCACCGACTGGAAGCGAAACGGCGGCGAGGTCGTCCTTCCGCGCACCCTCTCTCCCGAGAAGCGCACCCGCTACTCGCGGCACCTGCTGATCCCGGAGATCGGCGAGGAAGGACAGCTGAAGCTGCTCGACTCGAAGATCCTGCTGATCGGGGCAGGCGGCCTCGGCTCGCCGGCGTCGCTCTACCTCGCCGCAGCGGGGATCGGCACGCTCGGGATCGTCGATGCCGACATCGTCGACGAGACGAACCTGCAGCGCCAGATCGCTCACTCACTCGACACGCTGGGGACGCCGAAGGTCGACTCCGCGAAGCGCTCGATCGAGGCGCTCAACCCCGACGTCCAGGTCGTCACGTACCGCGAGCGCCTCACCTCCGAGAACATCGACCGGATCCTCGACGACGGCTGGGACCTGATCGTCGACGGCGCCGACAACTTCCCCACGCGCTACCTGGTCAACGACGCCTCGGTCTGGCGCGGGATCCCCGTCGTACATGGGTCGATCTACCGCTTCGAGGGCCAGGTGACCGTCTTCAAGCCGCAGGACGGGCCTTGTTACCGCTGCCTCTTCCCGGAGCCGCCGCCGGTCGAGCTGGCGCCGTCGTGCGCCGAAGGCGGCGTGCTCGGCGTGCTGCCCGGCATCGTCGGCACGCTGCAGACGAACGAGGCGATCAAGCTCGCAGCCGGAATCGGCGAGCCGCTGATCGGCCGCCTGCTCCTGCTCGACGCGCTCGCGACCGAGTTCAACGAGGTGAAGATCGAGCGCCGCCCGGACTGCCCCGTCTGCGGCGAGCACCCCACCATCACCGAGTACATCGACTACGTCGAGTTCTGCGCGAGATGAGCACAGTCCGAGTTCCTCCGGTCCTGCGCCAGGAAGCGGGCGGGGCACGCGAGGTCGAGGCGTCCGGTGCGACGGTGCGTGAGCTGCTCGAGGATCTGAGCGCGAAGCTGCCGGCGCTCGGCTCCCGGGTCTTCGGCGAGGGCGAGATCCACTCGTTCGTCAACGTCTACGTCGACGGCGAGGACGTCCGCACCCGCGCCGGTGTCGACACGCCGGTCCGCGACGGCAGCACCGTGATCCTGTTGCCGGCGATGGCCGGCGGCTGTGCCGGCTAGCTCGTTACTCGACCTGATCGGGAACACGCCGCTGGTCGAGCTGAGACGGCTCTCGCCGGCGGGCCGCACGATCGTGGCGAAGCTCGAGGCCCAGAACCCGTCCGGCTCGATCAAGGATCGCGTCGCGCTCGCAATGGTCGAGGCCGCGCAGCTGCAGCCGGGCCAGGAGCTGCTCGAGCCGACGAGCGGCAACACCGGCATCTCCCTGGCGCTCGTCGCGAAGCTGAAGGGACTCAAGCTGACCTGCGTGCTCCCGGACAACGCGACGCCCGAGCGGCGCGCGCTGCTCGAGCTGTACGGCGCGACGATCGTCGACTCGCCGGGCGCGGAGGGGTCGAACGGCGCGGTGCGCCTCGCGCAGGAGCTGGCGGCGCGCGACGACCGCTACGTGATGCTCTTCCAGTACGGCAACGAGGCGAACCCGCGCGCCCACTACGAGGGCACGGGAGCAGAGATCGCGCGCGACCTGCCGCGCGTCGACGCGCTCGTCGCCGGCCTCGGCACCGGCGGCACGCTGATGGGGACGGGCGCGCGCCTGCGGGAGGCATTCCCCGATGTGCAGGTGGTCGCCGCCGAGCCGCTGCCCGGCGATCCGGTGATGGGGCTGCGCTCGCTCGAGGACGGCTACGTGCCGCCGATCCTCGACGTGTCCAAGCTCGACCGGAAGCTGCTCGTCTCCAACGACGAGGCGGCCGCTGCGGCCCGAGCCCTGCTCGACCGCGAGGGATTGTTCGCCGGCGTCTCCGCCGGCGCGGTCGTCCACGTCGCCCGTCGGATCGCCGAGGAGCTACCCGAGGGCGCGGTCGTCGTCGCGGTGCTCGCGGACGGCGGTTGGAAGTACCTGTCGGCGCCGTTCTGGTCCGGCGACGAGATCGACGAGGCAGTGCTCTGGTGGTGATCTCGCCCGAGATCCGCGCGGAGTTGCACGCGCACGCGGCCGACGAGGCGCCGAACGAGTGCTGCGGCGTGCTCGTGCTCCGCGCCGGCGTCGCCGAACGCTACGTGCGCGGGCGCAACGCGCTCGCATCTCCGTACCGGTACGAGCTCGAGATCGACCCGACGGTGTGGTTCCTCGAGGACGACGGCTACGAGCTCGCGGTGTTTCACTCGCACCCGGAGACCAAGCCGATCCCGTCCCGCACCGACCGGGAGCACGCCGGCCTCTGGTCGGGGCGGCCGTTCCTGATCTACGGGCTGAAACTCGCGGAGCTGCGGGCCTGGCGCGTGACGCGAGACGAGGCGGTCGAGCTCGAACTGACCGAGCGGTAGGCTCGCCCAATGGGTGGTGTCGCGGACGTCGTGTCGCCCGACGCGATCATCGAGGCCAAGGGTCAGTATCTCGCCGACCTGATGGGCCGAGGCGTCCAGGGCACGGCCGACGCCGTCGTCCTCCCCTCGACGGTGGACGAGGTCGCCGCGGTCATGCGCTGGTGCTACGAGCACGACGTGCCGCTGACGGCCCGTGGCGGCGGCACGGGACTGGCCGGCGGTGCGATCCCGGTCGAGGGCGGCGTCGTGATCGGCTTCGAGCGGCTGAACAAGGTGCGCGCGTACGACCCGCTGCTCTGGCGGATGCACGTCGAGGCGGGCGTCACGACTGCCGACGTACAGCGGCTCGCGCGCGAGAACGGATTGCGCTTCCCGCCCGACCCGGGCGCCGCAGAGATCTCACAGATCGGCGGCAACATCGCCTGCAACGCGGGCGGGCCGCACGCGTTCAAGTACGGCGTCACGGGCCACTGGGTGACGGGGATCGAGGCCGTGATCCCGCCGGGCGAGGTCGTGCAGGTCGGCGGCCCGATCCGGAAGGACGTGTCGGGCTACGACGTCAAGAGCCTGCTCATCGGCTCCGAGGGAACTCTCGGCCTCGTCACGGCTGCGTGGCTTCGCCTCGTGCCGGCGCCGGAGCTCGAGCTGCCGGTGATCGGGCTCTACCGCGACGCGGACGCCGGCATCTCGGCGATCGAGCGCGTGCTTGCCTCCGGCGTCGTGCCGGCAGCCGTCGAGTACCTCGACGCAGTGACGCTGTCCTTCTCGGGCGATGCCTACCCGTTCGGGATCCCGGCGGACGGGGCGTTCATGGTGATCACGGAGGCCGATGGCTCGCATGCCGAAGCGCGCCGCGTCGCCGGCGAGCTGCGCGAGGCTCTCGCCGAGGATGCGGTCGCCGTGCACGCGCCCGAGGATCCGGCCGAGGTCACCGAGCTCTGGCGCTGGCGCGGCGGTGCAGCGTTCGCGATCCTCGCCCAGCGCGGCGGCGCCTTCAGCGAGGACATCGCCGTCCCGCTCGACCGCCTGCGCGACGTGGCGCGCGAGACACTCGAGATCGGCGAGCGGCACGGCGTCCCTGCACTCTCGTTCGGGCACGCGGGCGACGGGAACATCCACTCGACCTTCCTCTTCTCCCCCGACGACCCTGACGAGGAAGCGCGCGCCGACGCCGCCTGCCACGACCTCTTCGAGCTTGCGCTGCGGCTCGGAGGGACAGTGACCGGCGAGCACGGGATCGGGTGGCTGAAACGCGGCCAGCTCGAGGGACAGCTCGGTGCAGCGGGCTACGACCTGCACACGCGGCTGAAGCAGACGTTCGACCCGAAGAACCTGCTCAACCCTGGCAAGAAGCGCTAGGCCCGGATCGACCCGTCTGAGAGGCCTGTATCGCGGCGTGCCCCATAGGTACTCATGCGCTTACACATGGGTACTCATGTGTCACCCGGCCTGAAGCCAAGCCGCGCCGTCTCCCCGGCGTATGCTCGACGCGTGCACGACGCCCTTCGCCGCCGCGCCCGTGAGGGGCTCGTCTCGGGCGCCGAGCGTGCCCCGGCGCGCGCGCACTTCCGCGCGATGGGGATCGACCCTGCGCGGCTCGACGGCCCGATCGTCGGCATCGCGTCGACGTGGACGCGAGACGATGCCGTGCAACCTCAACCAGCTCGAGCTGGCGGCGCGCGGTCGGCGAGGCCGTGACGGCGGCCGGCGGCGTGCCGCTCGCCGTTCAACACGATCGCCGTCTCGGACAACCAGTCGCAGGGGACGCCGGGGATGCGCGCGTCGCTGATCTCGCGCGAGGTGATCGCCGACTCGATCGAGCTGATGGTGCACGCGCACGACTTCGACGCGCTCGTCTGCATCGTCGGCTGCGACAAGACGGTGCCGGCCGCGCTGATGGCGCTCGCGCGCGTCGACAAGCCCGCCGTCGTGCTCTACAGCGGGCCGATGCGCGCCGGCCGCCTGCGGGCCGCGAGGTGACGATCCAGGACGTCTGGGAGGCCGTCGGCGCCGACGAGCGCGGGCTGATCTCGCGCGCGGAGCTCGACGAGCTCGAACGCGTCGCCTGCCCGGGCGCGGGCACCTGCGCCGGGCACTTCACGGCGAACACGATGGCGGTCGCGCTCGACTGCCTCGGCATCTCGCGCGCGTCGGCGACGGGCTCATCCCCGCCGACGAGACCGAGCGAAGGCGAGCTGCGGCGCCGCGCCGGCCGGCTCGCTGTTCAGCTGGCCGCCGGCGGCGGCCCGACCGCGCGCGCGTTCCTCGACCGGCGCGCGCTGCTGCAACGCGATGGCCGGCATCGCCGCGACCGGCGGCTCGACGAACGGCATCCTGCACCTGCTCGCGATCGCGCAGCGAGGCGGGCGTCGCCGCTGACGCTCGACGAGCTGCGCGGAGGTCGGCAGCCGCACGCCGGTCATCGCGAGCCTCGCCCCCTCGGGCCGCTTCATGGCCGAGGACCTGCACCGCGTCGGCGGCACCGCAGTCCTGATCGCGCGAGCTGATCCGCGGCGGCCACGTCGACGGCGACGCGCCGACCGTCGGCGGCCGACGCTCGCCGAGCGCGACCGCCGACGCGCCGGCGCCCGACGGCGAGGTGCTCTTCACCCTCGACGCGCCGTTCAAGCCGAGCGGCGCGCTGCACGCCTGCGCGGCAACCTCGCGCCGGACGGGAGCGTCGTGAAGCTCGCGGGACCGAGCGGCGCGCTCAGCCGCGGGCCGGCGCGCGTCTTCGACAGCGAGGAGGCGTGCCCGACGGCGGTCCGCGCGGGCGTCGTCGCGGCCGGGCGACGTGCTCGTCGTCCGCTACGAGGGCCCGGCGGGCGGCCCCGGGATGCGCGAGATGCTGAGCGTCACCGCGTCGGTCGTCGGCGCCGGGCTCGGCGAGTCGGTCGCGCTCGTCACCGACGGCCGCTTCTCCGGCGCGACGCGCGGGCTGATGGTCGGCCACGTCGCGCCCGAGGCCGCGCGCGGCGGGCCGCTCGCCGCCGTGCGCGACGGCGACACGATCACGATCGACGTCGACGCGGCGACGCTGATGCTCGAGCTCGCCGACGCGGAGCTCGCCGCGCGGCTCGCCGCCTGGGACGCCGCCGGCGCTGCCGCCTACGCGACGCGGCGTCTTCGCCCGCTACCGCGCGCTCGTCGGATCGGCGTCCGAGGGCGCCGTGCTCCGACCGTGAGACGAGCGTCCGCATGACGCTTCGCCGGCAAGCGCGCCCTCGTCACGGGCGCCGGCTCGGGCATCGGCGAGGCCGTCGCGCGCAGCCTGGCCGCGGAGGGCGCCGAGGTGACGCTGGCCGACCTGCGCGCGCCGCGAGGCGTCGCCGACGAGCTCGGCGACGCGGCGCACTGCGAGCTCGACGTCCGCGACGAGGAGCCAGGTCGCCGCGGCGATGGGCGACGTCGACGTGCTCGTGAACGTCGCCGGCATCGGCTCGACGACGAACGCGCCCGACACGCCGCTCGAGGTGTGGGAGGACGTCTTCGCCGTCAACGCGCGCGGCACGTTCCTGTGCTGCAAGCACGCCATCCCCGGCATGGTCGCGCGCGGCGGCGGCTCGATCGTGAACATCGCGTCGATCGCCGGCGCTCGTCGGGCTGCGCAACCGCGCCGCGTACTCCGCGTCGAAGGGCGCCGTGATCGCGCTCACGCGCGCGCTCGCCGTCGACCACGTCGCGCGACGGCATCCGCGTGAACGCCGTCGCGCCCGGAACCGTCGACTCGCCGTGGGTGCGGCGGCTCGTCGAGGACGTCGGCGAGTCGCTCGACGCGCTGCGCGCGCGCCAGCCGATGGGCCGGCTCGGCACGCCGGACGAGATCGCCGACGCCGTCCTCTACCTCGCCTCCGACGGGCCGCGTTCGTCACCGGCACGGTGCTGGTGATCGACGGCGGCCTGACCGCGGCCTGATGCAGGCGCTCGTCACCGACCCGGGCGACGCCGACTCGACGCGGGTCGCCGACGTCCCCGACCGTGACGGCCGCCGAGGACGAGGTGCTGCTGCGCGTGCTCGAGGTCGGCGTCTGCGGCACCGACCGCGAGATCTCCGAGGGCCTGTTCGGCGTTGCCCGCCGACGGCGACGCGCTCGTCCTCGGCCACGAGCTGCTCGGCGCGTCGAGCGCGACGGCCACGGCTTCTCGCGCGGCGACCTCGTCACCGCGACCGTGCGCCGCTCGTGCGGGCACTGCCTCGCCTGCGCCGAGGGCTCGCCCGACTCGTGCCTGACCGGCGACTACAGTCGAGCGCGGCATCACGCGCCTCGACGGCTTCGCGCGCGAGCTCGTCGCCGAGGACCCGGCGCAGCTGATCCCGATCCCGCGCGACGCTCGGCCGCCTCGGCGTGCTCGCCGAGCCGACGTCGATCTGCGCGCGCGCGCTCCGCCACGCGCGCGCGATCGGCGGCCGCCAGCCGTGGCAGCCGAGCGCGCGCTCGTCATCGGCGCCGGCGCGATCGGGATGCTCTCGACCTTCCTCCTGCGGCTCGACGGCTCGACGTGTGGACGGCCGTCGCTCGAGCCGGACGAGCCAGCTCGTCGACGGCCTCGGCGCGCGCTACGTCTCGACGACGGAGGTCGAGCTCGCCGACCTGCGCGCCGAGGCTCGGCGGCTTCGACCTCGTGGTCGCGGCCGCCGGACGCGCAGGTGATGGCCGACAGCCTCGGCGCTGCTCCGGCGCAGCGGCGTCGCGTGCCTGCTCGGGATCGACGGCCGCGCCGCAGCCGGTCGACGATCGACGGGCCGGTGCTCGGCGTCGACGCGATCCTCGAGAACCGCGTCGCTCTTCGGCAGCGTCAACGCCCACCGCGAGGACTGGGTCGCCGCGGTCGACGCGCTCGACCGCGCCCGCGCGCGCTGGCCCGACGCGCTCGAGGCGTTCGTCGGCCTCCGCGTCCCGCTCGACCGCTTCGCCGAGGCGTTCGCCTACCGCGGCGGCAAGGCGACGCTCGTCCTCGACTAGAGCGAGCGGTACGAGAGCTGCTCGCGCTGACCGCTCTCGCCCGAGCGGACGATCGCGTCGGCCACCTCGGCGGCGCGATAGCCGTCCTCGAACGTCGCGCCGTACGGGGCCACGTCGCGTGTCGTCGGCGATCGCCTGCAGCATGTGGTGCAGCTCGTGCACGAACGTGTCGCCCCAGCCGACGATGTGGCCGGGCGGCCACCAGTGCTCCCAGAACGGATGGTTCGTCTCCGAGACGAGCACCGTCTTGAACCCGCGCGCGCGGTCGCCGTCGGCGCGGAAGACCTGCAGCTCGTTCAGGCGCTCCATGTCGAACGCGAGCGAGCCCTTCGAGCCGTTGATCTCCCACTGGAAGGCGTTGCGGCGCCCGAGGGCGAGCCGCGTCGCCTCGATCGTGCCGACCGAGCCGTTCTCGAACTCGACGGCCGCCTCGAGCGCGTCGTCGACCGTGCGTCCCTCGACGAACGTCTTGACGAAGCCCGAGACCGAGGCGATCTCGCCGTTCAGGAAGCGCGCCGAGGTCGATCACGTGCGTGCCGATGTCGCCGAGCGCGCCCGAGCCCGCGTCGTCCGGCTGGAAGCGCCACGTGTCGAGCGACGGGTCGTCGGCCCAGTCCTGCAGGTAGCGGCCGCGGAAGTGCCGGATCTCCCCCAGCTCGCCTGCCTCGATCATCTCGCGCGCCAGGCGGATCGCCGGCACGAAGCGGTAGTTGAACGCGCAGAGGTGCTTGACGCCCGTGGCCGCGACCGGCCTGCCAGATGTCGTAGCTCTCGTCCGCGTCGCGCCCGAGCGGCTTCTCGCAGATCACGTGCTTGCCGGCCTGCGCCGCCGCGATCGTCGGCTCGGCGTGCAGCGAGTTCGGGCCGCCGTTGTCGAAGAGCCCGATCCGCTCGTCCGCGACGAGCTCACGCCAGTCGCCGGTCGCGTAGTCGTAGCCGTAGCGGCGCGCCGCCTCCTCGACCGCTTCGGTGTTCCGGCCGGCGATGCCGACGAGGCGCGGCTCGAGCGGCGGCGGCCACGTGATGTAGGCGATCTTCTTGAACGCGTTCGAGTGGGCCTTGCCCATGAACGCGTAGCCGAGCATGCCAACACCGATCTCGGTCACGAGGCGATACTACGCAGGTCCGATCGACCAACGCACAGAGGAGACAACGTGGCCGACGCAGTCAAGTGGGGGATCATCTCGACCGCCGACATCAACCGGAAGGTGATCCCCGGCGCGCACGAGTCTCCGGCCGGTCGACCTCGTCGCAGTCGCGAGCCGCGACCAGGCGCGCGCCGACGCGTACGCGCAGGAATGGGAGATCCCACGCGCCTACGGCTCGTACGAGGCGCTGCTCGCCGACGACGAGATCGAGGCGGTCTACATCTCCCTGCCGAACACGATGCACTGCGAGTGGTCGATCAAGGCGCTCGAGGCGGGCAAGCACGTGCTCTGCGAGAAGCCGATGTCGCGCCACGCCGACGAGGTCGAGGCGGCGTTCGACGCGGCCGAGCGCACCGGCCGCCTGCTGAGCGAGGCGTTCATGTACCGCCACAACCCGCAGACGAAGCGTGCGAAGCAGCTCGTCGACGAGGGCGCGATCGGCGAGCTGCGGCTCGTCCGCTCGACGTTCAGCTACTCGCTCTACGACGAGGACAACATCCGCCTGCGCACCGATGTCGAGGGCGGCGCGCTGATGGACGTCGGCTGTTACAACGTCAGCGGCTCGCGCCTCTTCGGCGGCGAGCCCGAGCACGTCCACGGCGAGGCCTGGTTCGGGCCGTCGGGCACCGACTGGGTGTTCGCCGGGACGCTGCGCTTCCCGAACGACGTGCTCGCGACCTTCGACTGCGGGACCGCGATGCCGAACCGCGACGAGCTCGAGGCGATCGGCAGCGAAGGCTCGCTCTTCCTGGACGATCCGTGGCACTGCAATGTGCCGGTGATCGAGGTGCGCCGCGGCGACGGCGTCGAGCGGATCGAGCTCGCGCGGCAGGACTCCTACCGGCTCGAGCTCGAGAACGTGAGCGACGCCATCCGCGGCGAGGCCGAGCTGCTGCTCGGACGCGAGGACGCGGTCGGCCCAGGCGCGGGCGCTCGAGGCACTGCACGCCTCGGCCACGAAGGGCGAGCGGGTGCGGCTCTAGGCCGACGCTTCGATCGCGCGCAGGGCGAGTTGCTCGTCGACCTCGCCGGGCAGCCCGCTGACGCCGACGGCGCCGAGACGGGTCTCGCCGTCGAAGACGGCGACGCCACCGAGGAAGAAGGTGAAGAACGGGTCGAAGCTCGCCCGCTCGACGGGGTCGTCCCGCACCTTCTCCGCCAGCTCGCGCGTCGTCCGGGCGTCGCTGCGGGCCGCC
This sequence comes from uncultured Actinomycetes bacterium, assembly GCA_963698925.1. GTDB lineage: Bacteria > Actinomycetota > Thermoleophilia > Gaiellales > Gaiellaceae > PALSA-600. The sequence continues at coordinate 40,217 of CAVOSR010000004.1, forward strand.
GTATAGGCCTTGCGCTGCGCGTTCAGGCGCGTATCCGGGGCGGCGCCGTCCATCGTCGCCGCCGCGACCAGCTCGCCGTGGGCGTCCGCCACGAACACCGAGACGGGCGACGGTGCCTCCGAGACGACCAGGTCGACGATCGCGCGTGCGCGGGCCAGCTCCATCGGATGATCGTAATTCGCCCGGCACCGGGCTACCATCGAGAACCGATGGCCGCCGTTGCGATCCGCGGGACGACGTACCCGATCGTCCTCCCGAAGCTTCGCGACCCGCGACTGCATCTGGCCGCCACGATCATCTCGCTCCAGATCCTGGGGCAGGTCGCGTTCGACTTCCGCCTCTCGATCGCTCAGATCCTGGTCTCGCTCGTGACGTGCGCGGTGCTCGAGGTCGGGATCACGATGCGGCAGCAGCACGTCCTGATGTGGCCGGCCAGCGCGCTTCTCACCGGCAACGGCGTCGCCTTCATCCTCCGCGTGCCGGGCACCGAGCACGGCGACTGGTGGAGCATGCGGGGCTGGTGGATCTTCGCCGGCACCGCTGCCGTCTCGCTGCTCTCCAAGTACGTGATCAAGTGGCAGGGCAACCACGTCTTCAACCCGTCGAACTTCGGCCTCGTGCTCTGCTTCGTCCTGCTCGGCCGCACCCGGGCCGAGCCGCTCGACTTCTGGTGGGGACCGATGTCGTGGTGGATGGCGCTCGCGCTCGCTGATCATCCTGACCGGCGGGTTCGCGATCCTCTCGCGCCTGCACCTGCTGCGGATCGCGCTCGTCTTCTGGGGGTCGTTCGCGGTCGGGATCGCCATCCTCGCCGCGGCGGGGCACGAGATGGTTGCGCGCTGGCACCTCGGGCCGATCACGGGGACCCACTTCTGGTGGGTGCTCGTCACCTCGCCCGAGGTCATGGTCTTCCTGTTCTTCATGATCACCGATCCGAAGACGGCACCCCGCGATCCGCGCGCGCGGATCGCGTACGCGCTCGCCCTCGGGATGCTCGCTCCGCTCCTGATCGCGCCGATGCACACCGAGTGGGCGAGCAAGGTCGCGCTGCTGTCGTCGCTCTTCATCGTCTGCGCGGCGATGCCGGTGCTCGCCTACGTGCCGCGTCGACGGCTCGTCTTTGCGGTCGCCGCTGCGGCCGTCGTCTACCCGGTGGCACTGCTCGTCGTCGGCAACGGCCCCGGCGAGGCGACCGCCGCCCGCTCCCTTCCGCTCGGCGCGCTGCCGCAGATCACGATCCTGCCCTCGAAGGGCGTCCAGTCCCAGCTGACGCTGCCGACGGCCAGGCTGATCGCACACGACCTCGTCGAGATCGTTCCGGCCAAGGACGCGCTCGGCGCGACGCTCACGCTGCGCCTCGAGCCGGGCGGAGGCCAGGAGCCGCCCGTCGCCGTGGCACAGCTCGCAGGGCGCACCTACCGGCTGAAGCAGGCGGGCACCCGCTGGGCGCTCGCCGACGGAAGCGCGCCGAAGGAGCCGGTGCTCGCGCAGGTTCCCGTGCTCGGCGGCTACAAGCTTCAGGAGGTCTCCAGGCAGGTCGGCCTCGACTTCGACCAGGGCTCGTTCGCCCACGGCGTGTCGAACGACCCGGCGGCGATGATGGGCGGCGGCGCCTGCTGGCTCGACTACGACGGCGACGGCAGGCTCGACCTCTTCGCCGTCAACTCCTACGACGACCCGCACTTCGGCTCGTACGCCAAGACACCGACGAGTGCGCTCTTCCGGAACGTCGGCGGCAGGTTCGTGAACGTCAGCCGCGCGGCCCGCGCCGCCCTGCCGCTCCGTGGCGAAGGCTGCGTCGCGGCCGACCTCGACGGCGACGGCCACACGGATCTCTACGTCACGACCGCGACGAGCGACGTGCTGCTCTGGAACGACGGCCACGGCCACTTCACCGAGGGCGCACGCAAGGCGGGCGTCGTCTCGTTCGGCTGGCACTCGGGTGCAGCTGTCGCCGACGTGAACGGCGACGGCCGGCTCGACCTCTTCGTCGCGGGCTACACCGACATGCAGCACCCGATCACCGGCTCGGTCAAGGGGTTCCCGAGCAACTACCTCGGCGTCCGCGACCTCCTCTTCCTGAACGAAGGCGGCCGGAAGTTCCGCGAGGTCGGCGCAGCGGCCGGCGTGGATGCGCTGCACGACCACAGCCTCGGCGCCCTCTTCACCGACGCGAACGGCGACGGGCGAATCGATCTCTACGTCGCGAACGACGAGGATCCGAACCGGCTCTACCTGAACGAGCCCGGCGGGCCACTCGGGTTCCACTTCGTCGACCGCGCCCACGCGGAGGGCGTCGCCGACGCGAACGCCGGTATGGGGATCGCGAGCGCCGGCGGTTATCTCGTCGTCAGCAACTCGCGCCGCCAGACGCATGCCGTGTATCTCCGCGAGGGGAGTGCGTTCACCGACGTGCGCAAGGCGTTCACCGGTGCGTTCGGGAGCAACCTGACCGGTTGGGGCGACTCGTGGGTCGACCTGGACAACGACGGCTCGGCGGAGCTCGCGCTCGCGAACGGGGCCATTCCCGTCACGGATCTGCGCAAGGACGCCGCCCCGCTCCAGGTGCTCGCGTCGAAGGACGGCCGCTGGGTCGACACCGGCATCCTGCGCGGCCTGAAGCTGAACGGCCGCGGCCTCGCAGCGGCGGACTACGACAACGACGGCCGGGTCGACCTCGCGGTCAACACTGTCGGCGGCCGCCTCGTCCTCCTCCGCAACACCTCGCCCTCGGGCCACTGGCTCGGTGTGCAGGTAGAGCCCCTGTCACCGGGCGCGGTCGTGACCCTCGTCCGCCGCGACAACTCTCGGACCGTGCGTGAGGTCCAGGTCGGGTCGAGCTACCTCTCCTCGGAGGATCCGCGCGTGCACTTCGGCCTCGGCAGCGATACGTCGGCGCGCGAGCTGACCGTCCGCTTCCCGGACGGCACGGTCAGGCGGGTCGAGCACCCGTCCGCCGACCGCGTGCTCACCGTCGAGCGGTAACCGGTTCGGCCGACCGCAGCGGCGGGAAGTCCGCCGCCAGGCCGTCCGCCTCGACCTGGAAGATCTCCTCGGGATCGCGCAGCCCCTGGAAGCGCCACGACCCGAGACTCCGCAGGCGCACGCCGTCGACGAGTGAGTCGAGCACGGCCGCCTGCACCGCGGACGAGAGCACGATCTGGCCGCCGTGGGCCGCGTTGCAGATCCGCGCGGCCTTGTGCACCGACAGGCCGACATATCCGGTCTCCGTGAGGGTCGGGCGGCCGGTGTGGACGCCGATGCGCACCCGCACGTCGACACCGCCGGCCCACGGGCCGACCTGCATCGCCCGCTGGATCGCGAGCGCGGCGTCGAGGGCGGCCGGCGCCTGCTCGAAGGCGACGAACAGCTCGTCAGCACGCGCATCGACCTCCCGGCCGCCGGCCTTGCGCACCGCTGTCCGCATCGCACGCCGGATCGCCGCGAGCAGCGTGGCGTAGGCGTGGCGGTCCTCGAGCTGGGCGAGCAGCTCGGTCGAGCCCTCGATGTCCGTCAGCAGGAAGGTCACCTGGCCCTTCGGCAGCTTGCGCTGCGGCTGCAGCTGCGCGCTGATGAAGCCGATCGGGACGACGCCGTACTTCGTGGCCGCCCGCAAGAGCCGCGTGCGCGCCTTGTCGCGGGCGGCCTCGTCCTCGAAGACCACCTGGTTGAAGCGGGCCAGGGCGTTCCGGACGTGCGCGGCGTCGTTGATGGGCAGGCGGCGCCGCCCGCGGGAGTCGATGTAGGCGAACGCGCTGTCAGGCAGGCTGGCTCGCTGCTTCGCGTCGAGCGGCATCACCGGATGATCGCAAAACGACCCCGGGCGACCGAGGGCATTGTCCCTCGCGAGACGCGTCCGGAAGAGCGAATTGCGCGGGGCTGCCGCTGAGCGCACGATCTGTCGGATGTCTGAACCGCTGGTCGACCGCCAGGAGGTCGTTGCTCTACTCTTCAATGTCAGCGACATCTCAGTCACGTTGACGAGCATCGAGCGACTCCTCGGGGAGGACGATGGCGAAGGGAAGCTGACGAAAGCTGAGCGGGAAGAACGAGATGCACGCCACGAACGCGTGCTGGCAAACGCCCGGCGTACTCGCGAACTAGCCGAGAAGGCGCAGGCGGAACTCGAATCGGCCGACCGCGCAGGCAAGTAGCGTGCTCACGAATCGCTCGGCTCCGCCCGCCACGGTCACACCGGTGCTCGTCTACCCGGACGTGCGGGCAGCGGTGGCATGGCTCGAAGCCGCCTTCGGCTTCCGGGAGTGCGTCCGCATCGGCGAGTCCCACCGGGCGCAACTGCGCGTCGGAGCCGACGGCGCGGTCGTCGTCGCCGAAACCAGGAACGGCCACGGCGCTTCCCCGGGGCAAGTCGTCAAGATTCGGGTGCCGGATGTCGACGCCGCGTTCGCACGCGCGGTCGAAGCCGGCGCGCAGGTGGTCGAGGAGCCGAGGACGTGGGAGTACGGCGAGCGCTCCGGCGTGCTCGAAGACCTCGCGGGCTACCGGTGGGAGCTGACCCAGACCGTGCGCGACACCGCCCCGGAGGACTGGGGCGGCACGACGATCACGCCCTGGTGACCCCGGTGCCGGCCGGCTCTGCGAGCCGGGCTCCCGGCGTTACGCTCGTCGTATGCAGGTCGTGCCGTTCCTCCTGGTGGCGGTCGTGATCGTGATCACGCCCGGCGTCGACATGGCGCTGATCACGAAGAACGCGCTCGCGCACGGGCGAGCAGCAGCGGTGGCGACCGCGTTCGGGGTCAGCACCGGGATCGCCCTCTGGGCGCTCGCCGCGGCTGCCGGCCTCGCAGCGGTCGTCGCGGCCTCCGCCGAGGCGTTCACGGCACTCAAGCTCGCGGGGGCCGCCTACCTGATGTATCTCGGCGTGCGGGCGCTGCTCGCGGCCGGCCGCCCGAGCAGGCGGAGCCCACGCGCGGCCGTCCGTCCTCTGCGTCCAGAGGTCGCGTTTCGCCAGGGGTTCGTCAACAACCTGCTCAACCCGAAGATCGCGGTGTTCTTCACGAGCCTGCTGCCGCAGTTCGTCGGGCACGGCTCCTCGCCACTCGTCGGCTTTCTCGTGCTCGGTGCGCTGTTCACCACGCTCGGGCTCGTCTGGGTGACGCTCTATGCCGTCGTCGCTGCACGCGCGCGCACATCGCTCGGGCGGCCGAAGGTCAGGGCCGCGCTCGAGCGGCTGAGTGGGTTCGTCCTGATCGCGCTCGGCGTACGCGTGGCGCTGGAGCGCCGCGCCTGACGCCCGTCTAGCCGACGTCGTTCAGGAAGGCGAGCACCCGCTCCATCAGCAGCTGCGCTGCGTCGGCGTCGTAATCCCCCAGGCTGCTGTCGGCGAAGAGATGCCGGTCGCCCGGGTACAGGAATAGCTCCGCACCGTCGGTCGAGTCGACGAGCTCGCGCGCGGCGGGAAGGTCTTCGAGCGCCCACTCGTCGTCTTCCATCATGTGGATCTGGAGCGGGACACCCTGCGGCCATGAGCCGCCGAACTCCGAAGCCGGGAACGCCGCGGAGAACAGCAACGCGCCTCGTGCACCGGATCGGGTCTGAGCAAGCAACTGCGCGGGGAGCACGCCGAGCGAGAACCCGGCATAGACGAGCTCGTTCGCCAGACCGTCGGCCGCTGCCCGTCCGCGCTCGGCGATCGTCCCGAAACCGACCTGCTTCGCGTAACCCACACCCTCGTCGAGGTCGGCGAACGTGTTGCCGTCGTAGAGATCCGGAGCATGGACGACGTGCCCGGCTGCGCGCAGGTCGTCGGCGAACGAGAGGAAGCCCCGCGTCTGACCCTGGGCGTGGTGGAAGAGCAGGATCTCGGCCATGCCGACGTTCTAACACGCTCAGGCTCGTGCCGAGAACGATGCGAATCTCCCTCCTATGATTGGAGCCGCAGCGCTCACGTCAAGGGGGCCGACCGCATGCAGATCGACGCAAATGCGACACGATTGTGGTTCGACGTGGACGGAGCGGCACTCGCGTCGGATGGGACCGGGTTGCACGAGCGGCCGACCGTGGTGCTCGTTCACGGCGGCCCCGGAGGCTTCGACCACCGCTATTTCAAGCCGGCATTCGCCCGGCTCGCAGAGCACGCGCAGGTCGTCTACCTCGATCTGCGCGGGCACGGCCGCTCGGAGTGGGGCGACGCGGCCGGCTGGAGCTTCGAGCTGTGCGCGGACGACGTCCGCGCGTTCTGCGACGCGGTCGGGATCGTCGACCCGGTCGTCTTCGGACACTCGATGGGTGGGCCGGTCGTGCTGCTCTACGGCGCGCGTCACCCGGGACATGCAGCGGCGTTGATCGTCCAGTCGGGGTTCGCCCGCTGGGACACCCCGCGCATGGTCGAGGCTTTCCGACGTGTCGCCGGCGACGAGGTCGCCGAGCTCGCGCGACGCAGCTACTCCGGCGAGGAGGTCTCCGACGAGGAGTGGGCTCGTGTCTTCGCCGCCTTTGGCGCGAACCTTCCGAGCGACGAGCAGCGAGCTGAGACGCCGAGGAACCTCGAGCTCAACGCGCACGGGATGGAGCTGCTGGTCAGGCTCGACATCCTGGATCAGCTCGGGCGGATCACCGCTCCGACCCTCGTCTCTGTCGGTGAGCTCGATCCCGTCACACCGGTGGCCGCCGCCGAAGAGATCGTCCGCGCCCTACCCGAGGGCCTCGCCCAGCTCGAGGTGATCGATGGCGCGGGGCACTTCACGTGGCTCGACGCACCGGATCCCTTCTGGCGGTCGACCATCGAGTTCGTCAGCGTCGGCCGGCAGCGCTAGGTCGGAGACGGGATCCGCGACGCCGCGCGAGACGCTGCCCGTCAGCACCACCTCCTCGACCGTCGCCGGGAGGGCATCCGCGATCTCCTGCGCGATCGCGCGCAACTCGACACTCCGCGACGCCATGCGCCTTAGGGCAGTCTCTCCTCCCGGAGCTGCTCCCGGTTCTGCTCGCGCCAATCCGCCTCATACTGCTCGGCCTCGTCGAACTCGTGCTCGGTGCGCTCGCGATCAGCGTCGGTCTCGGTGCTCGGATGCTCCCCCGCGCGTGCTTTCCGGCGGACCACGACGAACGCGATCACGACGAGCGGGATCGCAACGACGGCGAAGATGATGACCGGAAGCACGAGACCAGCCTACGCGTCCCGGGCGTCGAGCGGTGCCTTGCACGCTACGGGTCGTGATCGACGATGCGCCTCCCGTCAATGCGAACGATCGACGACCACGTGACTCGTCGCGGCCGACGACGTCGAGGCGACCCGGCCCGCCTAGTTGCTCCGGTCCTCGTTGGATCCGAACTGCTTCCGGCTCCACTCTTCAGCCGCCTTGTCTGTGTCTCCCGAAATCAACACGTCGGTATGTGAGCGCATGTAGACGACCATGAGAGCCATGATCGCCACGATGACGACGGCCGCAGCGGCTACGCCGCCAAAGAGAATGCCCACCACGATCGCGACCCCGAGCACCACGGCGGCGCTGACGATCCGGCGACGCCTCGATAAGAACGCCATCTTGCGAGCCTACGCCGATCGTGTGCACCGATCCAAGCGCTCAGAGCTCCGTGGGCGATCACCACGCCCGGCCGAGTTTCGCCTCTTGTTCGACTACCGCGTGCGCCGCTGACCCAGACGCCTCCGGGCGACCGTTATCCTCTGGACATGGGAGCGAACGGCTGATGTGGACGCTGCTCTGGCTGGCGATCGTCGTGGGGACGATCCTCGTCGTCGTCGCCTTCGTGCGGCTCGCACGCGGCCCGCGCCGCTAGCGACCCAGCAGCTCAGACCCGCGGCACCGTCCGACCGAGGGTCGCGCCGGTGCTCGGAGGGTCGAGGATCAGGTCGGCGACAAGAGCCGTCCAGCCGGTCTGATGCTCCGCGCCGAGACCCGCCCCGTTGTCTCCGTGGAAGTACTCGTTGAAGAAGAGATTGTCCTTCCAGGCGGGATCGGTCTGGAGCCGCTCGGTTCCGCCGTAGAGCGGCCGGCGCCCGTCCGCCCCCGGGAGCCAGATCGAGATGATCCGGTCGGCGAGGTCCTGCGCGATCTCGCCGAACGAGAGCTCGTTGCCCGAGCCGGTTGGGTATTCGAGCTTGAAGCCGTCGCCGAAGAACTCCTGGTAGATCACGAACTGGCGGATCGCGAGATAGTTGAGCGGCATCCAGATCGGCCCGCGCCAGTTCGAGTTGCCGCCGAACATCGACGTCGTCGATTCGGCCGGCTCGTAGTCGATCCAGGCGCCGGGGACGCCTTCGAGGCTGTACGGATTGCCCTGGTAGCGCTTCGACACGGCGCGGAGGCCGTGTGGCGAGAGGAACGCATCCTCGTCGAAGAACTCGACGAGCGTCTTGCGAAGATCGTCGGGATCGATCACCGACAGGAGCACTCCGTCTCGGCCGGGCGCGCTGCGCGCTCGGCCCGTCCGCGAGTTGCCGCCGCTCTCGGCCCAGGCGTCGCGAAGGCGGGAGAAGCGCTTGCCGAGCTTCTCGGCAGCCCCGACGACGCGCGCCGACAACGGCACGGCCGGTAGCACCGGGATGAGGCCGGAGATCGTCTTCACCTTCACCGGGATCGAGTCCCCCGATGGGTAGACGAGCCTGTCGTAGAAGAACCCGTCGTCGGCGTCGTAGAGGCCTTGCTTGTCGAGTGCCCGCGCGACGAGGACGAACTGCTCGAGGAACTTGATCACCATGTCCCAGTAGATCTCGTTCTCCTCGACGAGCTTGAGCGCGATGAACAGCATCGAGAGTGCGTAGTAGGCCATCCACGCTGTGCCGTCCGCCTGCTCGAGCCTGAGTCCTGCCGGCATGTTCGACCGGTCGATCGGGCTGATGTTGTCGAGACCGAGGAAGCCGCCGCCGAAGATGTTGTTGCCGTCCGGGTCCTCGCGGTTGACCCACCAGGTGAAGTTGACGAGCAGTTTCTGGAAGACACGCTCGAGGAACTCCCGATCGTCGCCGCCGTCGATTGCGAACACGCGCAAGGCCGCCATCACGTGCACTGGTGGGTTGACGTCGTCGAAGTTCCACTCGTACGCGGGCAATGCGCCGTTCGGATGCTGGAACCACTCGCGGAGCAGCACGACCAGCTGATACTTGGCGAACGCCGGATCGAGGTGCGCCCAGGGGATGGCATGGAAGCCGAGGTCCCAGGCCGCAAACCATGGGTACTCCCATGGGTCGGGCATCGCCAGCACGTCGAACGAGTCGAGGTGCCGCCACTCGCTGTTGCGACCGTGTCTGTGCGCCTCGGGCGGTGCCGGTGAGCCCGGGTCGCCGTCCAGCCAGCGGGCGACGTTGTACGGGTAGATCTGCTTGCTCCACACGAGCCCGGCGCAGGCCTGCCGGAGGATCGGCATCTGCTCGGGCGGAGTGCCTTCCGGCGCGAGTGCCGCATAGAACTCGTCCGCGTCTTGCTCGCGCGCCGCGACGACGGCGTCGAAGGCGTCGCGTGACCAGTCGGACCGGGCACCCGTCTGGTGCAGTCGCAGCCGCAGCTCCGCCTTGCCGCCGGCGGCCACCTTGACGCGGTACCAGAGGGCGCCCTTCGTTCCCACGCCGTCGGGGTTGACCGTGGCTGCACCCGAGACCACGTGGTCGTTGATCCCGTCCTTCGGATAGGTGGTCGTGGCCTGCGAACCGAACACCCGCGGTGCGTTCGATTCGTTCTCGCAGAAGAGCGTCTCGGGCATCGAGCCGTCGGGACCGGGCGCTCCGTCGAGGCTGTAGCCCGCCAGGCGGTGGTCGGCGACGGTGAGTCCCGCGCGGTCGCCCTCGATCCGCGGGCGCGGACCGTCCTCGCCGTACGACCACGTGTTGCGGAACCAGAGCGTCGGCAGCACGTGCAGCGTTGCCTCGTCGGGCCCGTGATTCTCGAGCTCGATCCGCATCAGCACCTCGGTCGGCGAGGCCTTCGCGTACGTGACGTCGACCGACCAGTAGCGATCGTCGTCGAACACGCCCGTGTCGAGCAGCTCGAGCTCCGGGTCCTGGAGGCCGCGCCCGTGGCGCACCAGCTGCTCGTAGGGATAGGCCGCCTGCGGGTAGTGGTAGCGCCAGCGAAGCAGTGCGTGGCTCGGCAGGCCCTCGAGGTACCACCAGTACTCCTTGACGTCCTCGCCGTGGTTGCCCTGCGGGCCGGTGAGGCCGAACATGCGCTCCTTCAGGATCGGGTCGTTGCCGTTCCACAGAGCGAGCGCGAGACAGAGCTCATGCCGAATGTCGGAGAGCCCGGCCATCCCGTCCTCGTTCCAGCGGTATGCGCGCGAGCGCGCGTGGTCATGCGGGAACGACGACCACGCATCGCCGCTCTCCGAGTAATCCTCACGGACGGTGCCCCACGCGCGTTCGCTGAGATACGGCCCCCACTCGTACCACGGGTTCGCGGAGAACAGATCGTCCTCGGCGCGGCCCGTCGCCTCCGCGAGGCGCCCGTGCTCCGCCGTCATGACCGACCTCGGGGCGCCACGTCGAAGAGATGCCAGCCCCAGGGATCGAGCGAGACGTAGAGGCCGTCGCGGAGGTCGTCTCCGCTTCGGTCGTACACCTCGCCGCTCGACGCGTCGGCGAGCGTCCAGTCCGAGCCGCGCAGCTCGTCCCACGGCAAGGAGACGTGACCCACGGCCTGCGTCTCACCGAGGTTCACGACGACGAGCTTGCGCGTGCCGTCGCCCTGCCAGCCCCAGGCCAGCAGGTTGCCCCAGTCGTCGTTCCCGTCCCAGCCGCTTGTCTCACCGAGCTGCCAGGTGCCCGTACGAAAGACGTCGTCGCGCAAGCCCTCGAGCAGTCGCTCGTAGAACGCCCGTAGTTCCAGGTCCGGTTCCTCGTCAGGCCTGCGCCCGAGGAAGACCGGCAGCTGGACACGCCGCCCGTCGAGCTGGCCGTCGTGAACGAGTCGCGCACCCGTCTGCCCCAGCGTCGCGACCGCAGCCGCCCGGGCTTTGCCGGTCGGAAACACCGCCGCTGCGCGCGGCTCGTCGTGGTTCTCGATGAAACGCAGAAGCCGGTCCTGGTAGCCGCCGTCCCCCGTCAAGTGGCCGTGCACGGAGCCTGCATCCTCGTGCAGCAGCCTGTCGTACAGGCGCTTGTCGTAGCAATAGTCGAATCCCTGTTGCTGAAGCGCGTACTCGAGGTCCCAGTACGCCTCCGCCATGAAGACGAAGTCGGCGTGCGCCGCCTTCACCGCGGCGATCGCGGACGGCCAGTACTCGTCCTGCGGGCGCATGCCGGCTTGCTCGCCCCACGTTCGCTCGAAGACGTCGTTCATCATCAGCATCGCCATGTCGCAGCGGACACCGTCGCATTGATCCGCAATCCGGCCGAGCGTGGCGATCGCTGCCGTTCGCAGCTCGGGCGAAAACGCGTTCAGCTGCACGACGTCCGGCCACGCGGGGAAGTAGGGATCACGGCCGTTCGCGAGGACGCTGTCCCCAACGCGCACGTACGAGGCGGGATCGCGCCGCAGGTCGTCGTCGCTTCCTCGGACGAAGTACTCCGGATGTGCCGCCGTCCAGTGATGATCGGGCGCGACGTGGTTCGGCACGAAGTCGAGAATCAGCTTCAGGCCGCAACGCTCGAGCGCCTGGCGCGCCTCCGCGAGTCCCGGGTCGCCGCCGAGCTCGGCAGCGACCGAGTAGTCGCGGATGCAGTACGGCGACCCGACGACGTCGCCGCGGGTGCAATCGGGCAACGCACGCTGGAAGCTCTCGGCAAGCCCTTCGTTCCGAAGCGCGATCTCCACGCCGGTCGGGCTGCGTTCCCAAACGCCCATCAGCCACACCGCGTCGAACCCGAGCTCCGCGATCGCGTCCCACTCCCCCGTCGGCACATCGGCGAGGCTGACGCCCAGCTCGCGCAGCCACACCCAGGTGTTGATCTCGTAGATGAACGGATGTGCGACCAGTGGCACGGTGCTCGACACGCTACGAGCGACGGCGCGGCGCGCGCTTCACCCGCAACGGGTGATCGGTCGAGCTTTCCGCGCGCCGCGTTGTGACGTAGTGGTGACGGCGACCGGCTACCCCGCTCCTGTCTTGGGTCGCGCCCGCGACCCAGCAGCGTAGAGTCGGGCGATGCGCAAGTGGCTCCCGCTGATGATTCTCGCGTCGGCCCAATTCATCATGGTGCTCGACTCGAGCGTGATGAACGTCTCGATCTCGCAGATCGTCTCCGATCTGGACACCACGGTCACCGGCGTGCAGAGCGCGATCACGATGTACACGCTCGTGATGGCGGCGTTCATGCTCGTGGGCGCAAAGCTGGGCGACATCCTCGGCCGTGATCGCGCGTTCGGCCTCGGCCTGGCCGTGTACGGGCTCGGCTCGCTGATCACGTCGCTCAGCCCGGACCTCACGGTGCTGCTGATCGGCTGGTCCGGGATCGAGGGCCTCGGCGCCGTGTTGGTGATCCCGGCGATTGCCGCGCTGACTGCCGCGAACTACGAGGGCAAGGATCGCGCGTTCGCCTACGGGATGATCGGCGGCGCCGCCGGGGCGGCGATCGCCGCCGGGCCGCTGATCGGCGGCTACGTGACGACCACCTGGAGCTGGCGGTACGTCTTCGTCGGGGAGGTCGTGGTCGTGATCGTCGTGCTGGCCGTCCATCGGCGCATGAAGCGCGCCCCCAAGCCCGACCACCCGCCCAGGCTGGACTACGGTGGCGCGGCGCTCTCGGCGGTGGCGCTCGGGCTGATCGTGTTCGGGATCCTGAAGAGCAGCACCTGGGGGTGGATCAAGCCGATCGCCGCACCGGCGATCAGCGGCCACGAGCTCACGCCGTTCGGGTTCTCCCTCGTGCCGTTTCTGATCATGGGCGGCTTCGTCGTGCTCGGCTTCTTCCTGGCCTGGGAGGAGCGGCGCGAGCGACTTGGCCGCAGCACGCTGCTCAACCGCGCGCTGTTGAAGATCGAGGCGTTGCGAGGCGGGTCCTCCTCGCTGTGCGCGCAGCAGCTGATCGTGATGGGCACCTTCTTCGTCCTGCCGGTGTACCTCCAGGTCGTGCTCGGCTTCGACGCGTTCGAGACGGGTAAGCGACTCTTCCCGATGTCGGTCTCGATGCTGGCCGCAGCGCTGATCGGGCCGAAAGTGGCAGTCAGGTTCGGGCCGCGGGCGGTCGTCCAGGTCGGCCTTGGCGCCATGGCGCTCGCGGCGCTCGTGCTCGTCGGGACGATCGACGTGACCTTGAACGGGACGGCCTTCGCAATGTCGCTCATCTTCTTCGGGATCGGAGCCGGCCTCCTCATGTCGCAGCTCGGCAACGTGATCATGTCGTCCGTCGCTCCGGACGACACCAACGAAGCCGGCGGGCTGCAGGGGACGGCGCAGAACCTCGGCGCGTCCCTCGGTACCGCGCTGATCGGCTCGGTGCTCCTGCTCGGGTTGCTGAACGGGTTCAACTCGCGGATCCAGAAGAACCCGGCGTTGCCCTCCGACGTGAAGACGCAGATCGCATCCTCGACCGAGAACGGCATCCCCATCGTCACGGCCGAGCAAGCGCACCGGGCACTGGTCGACGGCGGCCTGAGCGAGGCCGATGCCGACGCCGTCACAGCCGACTACAGCCAGGCACAGCTGGACGCGCTCAAGACGTCGATGCTCGCGGTCGCCTTCCTCGCGCTGTTCTCGTTCTGGTTTACCCGGCGGTTACCTGGAAGGAGGCCCAAAGAGGCCTCCTAGCAGCGGCGAGGCCTCAACCAACGTACGTGGCTCCCTCGAGGTTGAAGTTCCCACCCGGCAGGGTCATGGGGATCCGCTGTGTTCGGAAGCCGTTCCCGCGCGGTGCCACCACCCAGAAGCTCGCCTTCAGCTCGGTCCCGACGATCAGCTTCCCGGCGTACCGGGCGAGACCTGCTGCCGGGGCGAAGAAGACGTTCGTCGAATTCGTGTCGGTGACGTAGAGGCCGCGCCGCGCTGCGAGGTTCCCGCGCCCTGCGCCCGCCGGGACGACGGCGATCGGATTCGGGCCGTCGGGCAGCGTTGCGATCTCGCGTGTCCGTCCACGCGGATCCATGAGCACGAGCGATCCCCGAGGCCCGGCGTCGACGGTCAGGACGATGTGCCGGGCGCCGGTGCCGAAACCGGGCGGCGCGACGACCATTGCGTCGGCACCACCCTTGGTCGTCGAGGAATATGCGCCGACCCTGCTCACCGAACCCGATGCCGCGATCGCGTAGACGATCCCACCGTCGGTCGCCGAGCCCGAGCGGCCCGTGGCGGCGAGCAAGCGGAATCCGAACGCCCCGAACGTGTCGAATGTGAGCGCCCCGTCGGAGACGTTCGTGTCCGGTAGACGCGCGAGCACGGCTACCTTCCCGGACGCGTCGATGCGGTAGATGACGTTGTCAGGACTGTGGCAGTACAAGGCGCCTGCCGTGAATCCGTGCCGACCGGTCGAGGGGCGGCACCTGGTCTCCTCGACCAGCTTCGGCATGGACGCGAACTTCGTCGGCGGCGACCCTGCCGCCCACACGGTGTTCGTCGTGTTCTCGACGTAGAGGAACCGCCTACCAGTCCAGACCACGTCGGCAAGGCGTAGCCCGGTGTGGGCGTAGACGGACACCGGTATCGGTCTCGTGTCGGCGCCGGCGCTCCCGTCCACGACAGGGGCGACGGCGGCGACCGCGACGAGCGTGATCCAGCCTTTGGGCCCACTCCGTCTCACGTCGGCAAGGTGCCGCCACATGGGAGACCTGGTTCTTCCCTGAGACCGCCGAACTCAATCGCACGCGAAGAAACGGCGCCACGCCCGTGACACTAGTGGGCCTTCCACGCGCGTTTTGCATCCAGCAGGCTGGGCAGTCGAGGGACATGGCGTCGTACTCGGTCAACGAGGCCGGTCGTCGGCACGCCGAGCAGCTCATCCGCCAGCGGCAATACGTGGTGAGGAGCAACTGGGGCGAGGCTCAGCCGAGCGCTGCCGAGGAGAACACGTTCCTCGAGTCGCACTCATGGACCGACTACGCGGCCTGGTATCTGGGTCTTTCGGACGGGGCAGCGGACGAGACGAAGGGTCGCTACGCCTTCGTCTTCGGCGACTTTCGCCGCGTGCATCGATCTGGGCTCATCGCGTGCCAGTACCGCGCGAGTGAGTGGGAGCACAAAGAGATCGAGCTCGCCGCACACGAGTTGCTCCAGCTGCTCGACAGCAAGCGTGCGCAGAACGCCAAACGGTGAATCGCAGTTCCTCGCGGGCTTCGAGCCGCCGATCGAGAGCTAGTACCCCTCGTGCTGCGGGAGGTCGTCGAGGATCTCGTACCACGGAGCCTTCGAGCCGACGAAGATGTGCGCCGTCGGCTTGAGCGCCGGCTCGTCGACGAGCGATCCGTAGGGAACCCGGACATAGGTGCCGTCGCGCACGGTCCAGTAGATCAGCGACGCACATTCTCCGCAGCGAACCACGTGGTCCGCGTCGGCATCGCCGATCACCATCAACGAACCTGCGCCCTTCGTCACCCTCAGCTTCGCGCGCTCGATCTCGCCCCAGGGCAGGAACGCCGAACCTGTCGTCGCACGGCAGTTCGAGCAGTGGCAGTTGAACGCGGCGACGAACGCGTCCGAGACCTCGTACGCGATGGCATTGCAGCCGCAGCGCCCCCTCAGCACGACACCACTCTAGAAGAGCGCGCGCAGGCGTCGGGCGGCGCGCAAGCCGACGCGTCGTCTTGGCAGAGCCTCTAGCCTCTCCAGATGGAGCTCGCTGAGTTCGGCGCCGTCACGAGCGTCGTCGTCTCGCGCGACGGCGAGATCGTCCTGGAGCAGCACCTCGACGGCAAACCGGACGCGCTGCGCAACACTCGCTCCTGCACCAAGACGATCGTCGGGTCGCTTCTTGGAATCGCGATCGAGCGCGGCCTCGTGCCCGGGGTCGAGGCGCCGGTGACGTTGCTACTGGCTCGCGAGACCGGCGACGCAGCGAAGGACGCGATCACGCTGCGCGACCTCCTGACCATGAGCTCCTGCCTCGAGTGCAACGACTGGGACGACGCGTCGGCTGGAAACGAGGAGCGGATGTACCCGGCTGACGACTGGGTCGGGTTTGCGCTCGGCCTGCCGGTGCGGACGACGCGCGGCTTCAGCTATTGCACCGCGGGCGTCGTCTGTCTCGGCGTCGCGCTCGAGCGCGCACTCGGCGAACCGCTGCCGGACTTCGCGGAGCGCGAGCTGTTCGGGCCGCTCGGCATCGACCGCTGGCACTGGCCGCAGACGCCGCACGGCGAGTCCTCCGCCGCGGGCGGGCTGGAGCTGACAAGCCGCGCGCTCCACGATCTCGGCCGTGCGCACCTGGAGCAGCGGCTCGTTCCGTCTTCCTGGCTCGAGGAGGCGATGGCCGCGCAGACTCGCATCGACGCGCAAACGGAGTACGGCTACCTGTGGTGGCTGCGCTCGTTCGGGGGTCACCGCTGCGTGTACATGACGGGCATGGGAGGAAACCGCGTGCACCTGTTCCCCGGGCTCGATGCGGTTGCGGTCATCACCACCACGAACTTCCGCAGCCGCGACGCCCACGCGCTCAGCGACCGGCTGCTCGTGGAGCAGCTCCTCCCGCTGGTGTCGTAGACCGCTGCTCACTTCGAGCTGGTCACGCAATGAAGAACCGTGCCCGCACCGCGGTGCCCGTACGAGGTCGCCGCCGTCCCGCTCAGATCAGGCCGTCGACGAAGAGGTTCGGCGTCGCCGCTCGGCAGCCGCGTGACCCCAACGCTGGATCGCATCTGCCGCGGAACCGACACCGCCGAGCCACCGGTAGCAGCTCATGCCGAACACGTAGAGGCCGACGATCCAGATCCATCCCCACATGACCCGAATGATACGCCCAGGACGAGGAACGTCACCTGAGTCGGTGGCGGCGGTTACTCCACCGACGCGGCGATCACGACGAGGTCGTGCTCTGCCCACCGAACCTCGGGCTCGAAGCCGGCGCTGCGGAGGCCGTCCAGTAGTTCATCCGTGCGGCTGATCACGCTGTGTGCTCGATCCAGTGGAGTCGGCTCGGAAATCGGAGTCTCCGGCTCGATCACGTCGGCCACCACGAACCGTCCGCCGTCCGACAGGCGCTCGGCGACGCGGGGGAACAGGTCTGCCTTCACCGCTCCGTCGACGTGATGCAACGCAAACGCCGAGACGATCAACTCGAACGGCCCCTCAGGCAGCCGGTCCTGAATGCGGCCAAGTCGAAGCTCTGCTCTCTCGCCCAGCACACTCGCCGCCGCGTCCAGCTTGTCTCGGCTTTCGTCGAGGCACACGGCATGGGCAGCCGGGTGCGCCTCCAGACACCGTCGTGACGTCTCGCCCGTGCCGACACCCAGGTCGAGCATGCGGAGCACCTCGAGATCCACCGACGCGCGAACGACTTCGTGCTGCGCCTGGTCGTACCGCTGCGTGTGCTGATGCATCAGCGCAGGCTAGCCCGCCTCTCCGGCCGCTCAGCTCTGAGAGTCGGCAACGGACGCGATCCGTCAGCCGATCCCTGCGCCAGCTCGAGGATGATCCCCTCCAGGCCCTCGGACGGAGGCAGAGCAGCACCCCAGGCCCCCCGGCGCCAAGCCGGCTGACCGACGAGGCCGCTTGCGCGGCCTCGTCGGTCCTGGCGGTGCCCGAGGCGGGCAAGTGGCTACTCGATCGGGATCTCGAAGCGAGCGATGATCCCAGGGTCGCCACCTCTCGCGAGCAACTCAGGATCAGGGTCGCGAGTTGCGACCCATGCATAGCCGTGCTCGGGGTAGGCGACGACGTCCGGGAAGCTCCCAGCACTCATCGCGAGGATCTGAGCCGGTTCTTCGCCGGAGTTGCTGAACGCGTGAAGTCCGGCGCGGCCTTCCGGGCAGAACACGAAGTCGCCCGGACCAAGCTCCTCTGCGCCGTCCTGATTGCGGAAGACGGGGCGACCGCTCAGGACGAAGAACATCTCTTCGGCTCCGAAGTGCATGTGCATCCGCAGCTCGGGCGCGCCGGGATCCAGTTCGTACAGCGTTGCTCCCATCCTGGCGTCGTCCGGGCGCCAGAAGATTCGATGGCGAGTCCCGTCTTCGTCGTTCTCTCCGTCCCAGGTGCCGGAGAACAGGTTCTGACGATTCATCTCGTGTGACCTCCGAGTCGTAGCGGTGAGCGCAGCCCCGAGCCCCCGCAGTACGGGCCCGGCATCACTGCGCCGGAAAACGCGCGGCGCCTCGCCGCGCCAAGCCGCTACCTCGCTGCCGGATCCACGGCAGGATCATGCCTGCTCGACAGTGCCGACGGGGGCCGAGCCCTCGGGAGGAACGACATCTACTCGTCCGAGCGGCTGCGGTCGGCAGGCCCGGTCAGAACCGTGGGCTTGTACTCGACGAGCTGCAGTCGACCGTCGAATGTGCGGCTGCGCAGCATGTCGAGCGAGACATCGGGGTAGTCGTCGTAGATTCGATCCCGACCGGTGCTCCCGGTGATGACCGGGAAGACGACCACGCGGAAACGGTCTACCAGGCCCGCCTGCAGAAGGGAGCGACACAACGTCAGGCTGCCGATCGTGCGCATCGGCACAGTGCCGCTCGCCTTCATCTCGCGGACGGCCTCGACGGGGTCAAGGTTGACAAGCTGTGTGTTCGGCCACGAAAGCGGCTCTTTCAATGTGGTCGAGAAGACGACCTTCGAAAGGTCGGCGAGCACATCTGTACCCGGCTCGCCCTCGGTCGCCAGTGTGGACATGAGCCGATAGGTGTTGGCGCCCATGAGGACTGTGTAGCTCGCCTCCGGCTGTTCTCCCAGCCACGCGAGGTACTCGGGCCCTTCCAATCCCCACCAGCCGGGCCAGCCCTCAGCGGCTCCGTACCCATCGAGCGAGGTGATGAAATCGATCATCAGCTCTGGCATCTGCAGCTCCTCCCAAAGTCAGCGGCTCGTGGCGAACATGGTGCTGGCATCCGCGGCATCCGACGGAGCATGACACCGGCCAAATTGGGACCGGCAGGCCCCGGTCGTATCGGGGTGCAGCTCCGGGACGCCTAGGCGCGTGACGCGTACTCGACGCTGCCGAATGGCCAGTCGGAGTCGAGCCACTCACTCACAGCGCCCCAAAGTGGAGTGTCCAGGTGCGCGCGGCTCTGCCGCACCCAAGAGAGCGCGCAGGCGTCGTAGTCCTTGTCAGGCACTGGATAGATGTAGACGCACCCGATCACGTCACGGCTCACTGGATCGAGCACCGTGTACGTGAAGCCTGTCCGTTTGCGAAAGTCGTCGGCGTGTCGCTCCAGGTCCGAGCGGTTTTCGTCGAGGGTCATCTCGCGGGGCCAGGAGGCGTCGGGGTACCCGGGCGTCCTCGCGATGTGCTCCATCGATGATGTCCAGGCCTCGTAATCCTGCTCGTTGTGCACAGGCCCGAGCGGCTCGAGGACGAACTCGGGCATCTGGAGCCCGAGCGGGACGTCGAAGTCAGGGGGGACAAACTCGCCCACGCGACCGATCGTAGACGTCGGCTCAGTGGAGTGGACATTGCGCATGAACGCCTGGCGTGTTTCAGCGCCGGCCGCCGAAATCCCAGTTGTGGATCTCGACCTCGGAGAACGCGCCAAGCCTGGTCCGCTCGTCTTTCACGAGCGCATCGACTGCTTCTCGATCCGGTGCCTGAAGGGCCAGCGCGACTCCGGCCGGCCCAGTGCCATCGAGCGTCGTGAGTGCCCCATACAGGATCAGCCGCTCGAACAACTCTGCTGGGAGGATCTGCGCTGGGACCGGTCGGACGAGCCGCGAACGGCCGACGACCAGGAACCGCGGCTCTGTCGACGGACCCGAGAAGTCCCACATCGAGCGTCCGAGCAGGTTCTCGAACCGCCAGACCACGTGCTCCCGGTACACGCCTGCTCGGTTGTTCGGTTCGTGCGCAACGAACTCGCGTGCGGCATGAACGCTGGGCAACCCAAGGACGTGAAGGCTGCCGGTCGCCGTCTCGCGGTCGGCGTCGAGCGTCGGCCCGCGGGCGACCATCGACTCCGCGAATCTGTCCATGTACGACCAGTGCTCCTCCAACAGCTCCGGGTCGTCACGAAGCTCTGCCGTATCGGCCGCATCTCGGCTGTACACGAAGAAGTCCAACTGCAACAGAGCCTACGCGGGTAACCACCACCGCCTGCGCCGGCCCTCCGGAACGACCCTGAGGAATGTCGAGTCGTGAGGATGGACGGCATGACGGCCTCGGAGGCACCAGAATGGCGTTCGCAGACGCCAAGAAGATTCCTGACGCGGTGTCGGATCGGGCTGCCGCCGTTCGTAGAGAAGGTAGAGGGTGGCCGCAGGGGCCAGGCCCGGCAAAAGGAGGAGACATGACCGAATACCTGATCGCCTTCAATGACGAGTGGGTGCCCGACCTCACGGACGAGGATCTCCGCGAGGCTTCCAAGGCTGTCAGCGCGCTGAGGGCAGAGATGAAGGCTGCCGGAGTCCTCATCTTCACCGGCGGACTCGACGACGCGGCTCCGGTCTTCAGCGCCGACGCATCGAGCGGCACCCCGCTCTTCACCGACGGCCCGTACGTCGAGACCAAGGAGCACCTCGGCGGCCTCGCCGTCGTGGATGTGCCCGACGAGGAGGCTGCGCGGCTGTGGGCGGGCAAGATCGCGGCGGCGTGCGGTTGGCCGCAGGAGGTGCGACGCTTCCGGTACGCAACCCCCGAAAAATCCTTGCCCGAGACCGCCTGAACACCCGTGGTCGAGGTCGCCCGGCCGGGTCTCAAACGCCGCCGAGCGTATCGCTGATCGCCGGGGGCCAGTGTTGCGGAATGACGCCAGCCCTCTCTCGGCATCATTCAGCGATGGGCGGTGAACTGGCAGAGAGGGCTGCCGAGCAGATTGCGGCGATTCAGAGCCTGCACGGCGCGCTCCGGTCCGCCGGGATCGAGTACTGGCTCTTCGGTGGATGGGCCGTCGACTTCTGGGTCGGACGCGTCACGAGAGACCACGATGACATTGACGCTGCCGCATGGCGGCGAGACTCCGACAACATTCGCGCGGCGTTGCTCGCCGGTGGTTGGCGCCACACGCCCGTGGCCGACGAGGTTGTCGGGACCCGCTACACCTGGCGGAGCAGCGAAGTCGAATTCACGTTGGTGGAGGCTCGCGACGGAGCGATCGTCATCCCGATTCCCGAACATGAACTCCTTTGGACGACGGAGCCGTTTGGCGAAACGGAGCGGTCGCTTTCTGGAGTGCAAGCCCGTGTCATCCCGCTCGAGTTGCTTCGCGCTGGAAAGCAACAAGCACGGGAGGCATCCGCTGAGGCGGCGAAGGACGTCGCTGACTTCGCGGCGCTCGTCGAAGTCTAGGCTCGGCTGGGCCAGTGTCCGGGAGGACGCCTGACCGGCATCTCGGTGCGCCCGCGATGAGTCTCGTCACGGGATGCAGTCTGTACCTCGGAACGTTCAACGTACTCGAGGAGGGATCATGGCGGCTACCTACACCTTCGACGTCTTTTCCAGCCTGGATGGCTTTGGCTCCGCGAGCGGCGGCGACTGGGGCGGCTATTGGGGCAAACAAGGCCCTGAGCTGCTCGCACACCGCCTCGCGCAGTACAACGAAGAGCCACGGATGGTCTTCGGGGCCAAGACCTATCGGCTCTTCGCAGAGATGCTGGCTTCGAGCACCGAGGAATCCGACGTGAGCGACCCATGGGTCACCCGAATGGTCAACCTGCCTGCGATCGTGGTCTCGACCACGCTGCAAGGCCCCCTCGACTGGGCGGACGCGACGGTGGTGAACGGTGACGCGGTCGATGTCGTCGCCCGGCTCAAGGAGGAGTCCGAGGTGCCGTTGCGCTCCCACGGGAGCCTGTCGATGAATCGGGCGCTGATGGCCGCCGGCCTCGTCGACCGCATCCAGGTGACCCTCTTCCCTGTGATCACCGGCGAGAACGGATCGGATGCGATCTTCCAGGGCGCAGCCGACTTCGACCTCGAGCTGATCGAGAATCGAACACTCGACGGCGACATCCAAGAGCTCACCTACCGCCCCACCCTGCATGTCCACGGCTGAGCGCGTGCGTACAGCCGCGAATACCGCACACCTACACGCTTGACGCTAGGCCGCCAACGCCTCCCGATGACGGAGACGTCGAGGGGCGTTGGAGTGATCGACCTCGGCCTCGGTGCCTAGCCGTCGATTGAGCCAGTGTTCCGTGTTCCGGCGACCTGAACCGGAGAAGAGTTGTTGTCAGCGGTGGCGAGCGAAATCACTCGTTTAGTCGCTTGCGCTGCAGGTTGAGCGCGGCGCGTTCGCTTCGGCGATCAGCCGGGCGAGGACGCCGGGGTCGCTCGGCAGCGAGAAGTGGTCGACGCCCGGGTTGTCCGTGAGGCTGAAGTGCCAGCACGTCATGGCGCCCCACGCCGAAACCGCGTTGTTGGTGATGTCCTCCTGGTTGACGTCGCCGTCGCGTGTGTAGAACGTCGTCGACGTGTCCAGGAGACGGCCGGGTGAGAGGTCAGACAAACCGAGACCGACGAGTGTGTCAATGCCGGAGCCTTTCTCCGCGTAGACGTCGACGTTCGGGAAGTGCGCGGGGTCGCTGAACTGGACCGAGCCGATGTAGTGGTCGGCCAGTTCGAGCGCGGTCGGGAGATGGGCGTCCGTGAAGAGCGCCCGGTAGTCAGCCGGCGTGTAGAGCTTGCCCGTCGATAGGTCTTCGACAACGGTCTCGGCGCTGCCGAAGACGCGCGGGTCGGCCGCGCTCATGTAGCTGGATGGCGCGCTCAGGAGCAGCCGTGAGCTCGAAAGCGCGTTCTCGGGCGTCGAGGGCAGGGTGAAGTCCTGCACGTTGAGCCCCGTGAAGAGCAGCGGATAGAGCGACCCTTGGCCCGGCAGGTTTCCGGCGATATCGGTGAATCCGTGGATGTACTTGACCTTCCACGCCTGGCTCGTGTGGGTGAACAGGTACTGGGCGTAGAGCGGGCCGTTCGAGTGGCCGACGAGGTGCACCGGCCTGTTGCCGTTATCGCGGTAGGTGTCCTCGATCAGCCGCATCGTCCGCTGGAGGAAGTTGGCAAGGTCGGGCGTCAGCCGGGCGTCGTAGCCCGCAACGCGCACGTTGCGGTCGAGGGTGTAGCCCGCCGCCTGGAGAGCGTCATACATCGGCTGATAGAAGGGAGCGCTGGCGACGCTCCCGTAATCCTCGACCTCGACGTCGACACCCTGCGGGTCGCTGAAGCGCGTCTGCCACGCACCGCTCGGACGATACGAGAGCGTCATCAGCTCGTCTTTGCACACCTGCGAGAACGTCGTGCTCGGGGCCGGGTTCGGGAAGTAGTCCTCGAACGATCCTGAGCTCGGGCACGCCGGATCGACCCGCTGGTCGTGTACGGCGACACTCAGCCGCGTGAAGTGATACGCGGGGAAGAGGACGATCGGCGTCAGACCCTCAGAGGCGTCGCGCGGCGCCATGGATCTCGCGCCCGCACCAGCTGCGAGGGCCAGTCCAAGAGCCGCGACAGCAGCAGCCAAACACGCCCCGATGGTCAGGGTCTTCTTTGTGACTCCGCCCGACTTCATCAGATCCCGCTCCCTCCCGTCGCCGCCTCACTGAAAACGCAAGGCTTCTGCACTGACTATTTCAGACCCGTCCGGGCTGCCCAAGAACTTCCGAGGTGCACTTCAGGTACGGGGGACGTTGCCCAGGGCCAGTGTGCGGGAATGTCCCCTGAGAGGCTTGCGGGGCGTCAGTTGCAGTAGAGGCTCCAGGCGAGCTTGCCGGTGGCCTCCCAGAACGCCTGCTCGGCGGCGGCCGTGGTCGGGTGGCCGTTGACGCAGACGACGACTTGCCGTTCGCCGTCCTCGCTCGACAGCGCGACGGCCATGTAACCGACGGAGAAGCCGAGATGTCCCCACGCGGATCCGCACGGGGAACGCCGCCGGTCCATCAACGCCGTGATCTCGCCGATGCCCAGTCCGTAGCGGTCGGTTTCCTCCCAGTCGGACTCGACCGCGTCGAGCAGCTGCCGGCGGAGGCCGGCGGGAAGCAGCTCGCCTCGGAGTTGGGCGCGGAGCATCGTGACAACCTCGCCGGCGGTCGAGACGATGCCGCCTCCGGCGCGGTAGAACGGAAGGTCGAGCTCGGTGACATCGACAGGCCCCTGCCCGCCGGGCAGGATCGGGTTGTCCGGCGCCAGGTAGCCATGCGCGCACGCGCCACGCAGCGGACCTTCGACCAGATCGGTCTGTTGCAGACCCAGCGGCCCGAAGACGCGGTCGTGGAGCGCGTCGCGCAGCCCCATGCCCGTTGCCGCCTCGACGACAAGCCTGAGCACGATGTAGTTGCTGCCGTGATACGCCCACCCCTTGCCGGGTGGAAACAGGCGCGGCTTCTCCAGGACCAGCTGAAGCTCGTCGCGCGGCCCGAGCTCCCAGCGATGGGCGAGATCCCGCCGATACGGCTCGAAGAACGACACCATGTCGACAGCGAAATCGTCGAGGCCGCTCGTGTGATTCAGGAGCTGGCGGATCGTGACGCCCTCGACAAACGGCGCCGCCTCCCCGTCAAGGTCGAGTAGACCCTCCGCAACGAGTTGGAGGACGAGGGACGCCACGAAGATCTTCGTCACGCTTCCGACGCGGAAGCGATGCTCAACGGTCAGCAACTCGCCGGTCGCCAGGTCGGCGAAGCCCGCCGCTGCCTCCACTCGACCCTCCGGCCCGAGCGCCACCACCGCCACCCCCGGAACACCGGTCGCAACAACCGCCTCGAGCTGATCCCGAACCGCCGGCACGGCTAGAGCGAGCCTACCCAGCTACGAAACGAGCTCCTCAAGCCACCTGCTCCCGTCCAGGCACCAACTCGGTCGCCTGCGCCAGTGTTGCGAAATGACGCCAGAGCGTCGCCGTCCACCGGGCGGCAGTGACGCGACGCCCTACCACGACACACGCAGTTCTGTTCCTACCTCAGTCGAGGCGCAGGATCGTCTCCTCGATCTCCTCACCGCGACCGCGTGCGAAACCGCGGTCGACGCCAACGCGTCGGAACCCAGCTTTCTCCAGCACTCGAAGCGAAGCGATGTTGTCCGAGGCCGCGCGGGCATGCACCGGTCGTTCGGCAGTCTCGGCAAGAACAATCCGTAGTGCTGCGGTCGCGATGCCTTTCCCCCAGTGCGCTCGGCCTACCCAGTAGGTCACCTCGAGCTGATCGTCGATTCGGAAGGAACCGATCGTTCCAGCGACTACTCCATCGACCTCGATGGCGCGGTGCGAGACGCTTGGATCGGCCCGCAGGCGCGACGTCCGGTCGAGAAACGCGCGGCGATCGGTCTGATCCTCCGCTGTGAACGCGGCCATTCGGATCGACTCCGGATCCGCCACCTGCTGATAGATCGTGTCGAGATCCCCGTCCTCGAGCGGCCTCAGCGAGACGTTCATCTGGCAATCCTAAGGGTGTCGTTGCCTGGGCGGTTCCCGGGAGTCGCCTGCCCCACTGTTCAGGAATGACGCCAGAGCACCCCGTGCTGCGGCCTACGAGCTTCGGGCGCTCGGTCGCCCGGCTGCGCCGGTGCTCGGGAAAATCACCCGAGGCTGGGGCGAGAGCGTTCTGTTCGCGCCGGAGAGGACCTGCCGCCTGCGGGGGCCAGGATCGCGCGCGAGATTTGCGGGTATGTCGCCCGATAGCCGCGCGAGCGTGCGATCGGTGCAAGGCCGCCGAAGAGAACGCGCTGAACAGCGGCCGGCGGTGAACGGAAGACGACCACGTCGCTGAATTCACGGGCGGTGACCGCCAGCTGCAGCGGGTGCGGCGTCCCCTTGCCGTTCGTGTGTCCGAGACGTGCGAGCCCCCACATGGTTTCCACCAGGTGGACGATGCGCGCGCCCGGTGTTATCTCGGCCCGCAGTCGGGCGTCGCGGCTGCCCTCGTTCCACCAGTCGTGCCAGACGCCCGCATCGGCAGTAACCGTCTCACCCTCTCCGAGATCGATCGTCTGCCCGTCTCGCTTCACTCTCAGCTCGCCCTCCAGGACAGTGAAGCGCTCGACCGCGGCGGGGTGCCGGTGCTCGCCGCCTGCACGTGTGCCTGCGCACGCGGTTATTTCCACGACGCAGCTGCCATCCGGGTTTGCGTGGGGGAGCTCGAGGATCGTTGCGCGCTCGCCGGTAACGGGATTCTCCCAAACCTCGCCTACCTCGATCGGCGTGAGGTCCGCCGGACCGTTCGGGTCGGGATGCGACATCCGGACGACCATAACCCAACGCCCTCGATCTGTTCTCTTCGCGGTCCTCACGAACTCTTCAAGCCGGATCGGGCATCCACCGTTTGAGCACCACCGAGAACGCCACGTGCATGCGCCAGTGTTCCGGAATGACGCCAGACCGAGGCAGCCTCCGCTAGCCGCTTCTGATGTGATCGATGATCCGATCTGCGGCGTCGTGCGCGGACGCTGCGCCCGAGTCAATCGTCAAACCGTCGGGAGCGGCGATCGCCCTGAAGTCGTCGTACTCGTCGAGCATTTGCACGAGTACCGCGGGATCAGTGGGCTTTCCGTACTGCTTTCGACTTTCGGAAAGAACACGCTGGAGCAGCACCTCACGGGGCGCGAGCAGCTGGACGAACGAGACGGCGCCTCCAGCCTTCTCATAGGCCGAGACGATGTCGGCGACGTGCTGTTCATCCCCGGGTGCGAAAACGTATGTGTAGATCAGGTCGATCTGTTCCGCGGCAGCCGCCGCGACAAGGTCGCGTCTAAACCGTCCGACGACACCCCAGAATGTGTCGCTCCCGAAGGGCAGCACCTCCGTCACGGCGTCGATCGTGACGTGGTTGTGAAGAACCTTGAACGGGAGACGGTCTGCGACCGCTCTGGCGACGGTCAGCTTTCCGACAGCGGGAGGGCCGTACAGAAAAATCAGACGCGGGGTGGTCACGGCCCAAGTATGCGGCGCAACGCACCCTGACGTGGGCCAGCGTTCCGGAATGACGCCTGAGGATTACCGCGAACGGCTCGCGCCCCAGGGCAGGCCTCGCCAATACGGCGGCCGCTCGCGGCGGAACCTCTCGGCCGTCGCGTACACCTGCTCTGGATCGGAGGTCTCCGTCTCGACACTCGCGCCGTAGCGCGCTGCGAGATCCGACACTGGATACCGCACGTCCGGGCTGAGGTGGGCGCCAACCATCAGGATCACGCACGGCTCGTCGCCGGCTCCCACGAAGGCGTGCTCGGTCCAGGTCGGCGAATGGAAGAAGTCCCAAGCTCGGAGAGGCCGCTCCTCGCCCTCGACGATCAACCTGCACTCTCCCGCCAGGACGAGGAACGCCTCCTGATTCGCCTCGGCGTGGTAGACGCTGCTCTGCCCGGGCTCGAGGACAGTGACGTTGATCCCTAGCTGCGGGAACTCGATCGGAG
Organism: uncultured Actinomycetes bacterium; assembly: GCA_963698925.1. Lineage (GTDB taxonomy): Bacteria > Actinomycetota > Thermoleophilia > Gaiellales > Gaiellaceae > PALSA-600. The sequence continues at coordinate 67,536 of CAVOSR010000004.1, forward strand.
GCTCGCCGTACTCGTTCGCGAACCAACACGCCGCGCCCCTGGTGTCCGAGGAGAACCATTCGGCATCGCGCACGTTGACGACGAACCAACCCTGGGTGACGGGGGCAAGGCCGGAGCCAGCGTCCTCAAGCCTCGCTTCGTTCACGCAGCCGATTCTCGCAGTCCGAAGCGATAGCTGTTCGCCTGGGCCAGCGTTCCGGAATGACGCCTGACGCTACGGCTCCCGGTTCTCGGCGTGTTGGGAGGCGCCATCGACGGGCGGTAACCAGGGCTCCCGACGCTTAACCCAAATCTCCGCCTCGGGTGGGAGATCGAAAGGTGCGTCGTCGAGCGTCCCGATGCGGATCTCAATCAGAGAATCCCCTGGACCGGGTGGGTTGAGCAGGCGTGAGCCGCAGCGTGGGCAGAAAGCGCGTCCCTGGTAAGTCGCCATCTCTCCCGTTCCTTCAAGCTCAAAGTTCTCCATTGGCCAATGCGCATAGACAGTGAACGCGCTCCCTGATTCCTTCCTACAGTCCGCGCAGTGACAGCGCCCGACATGGACCGGCTCACCACGAACGACGTATCGCACAGCACCACAAAGGCACCCACCACTGCGAACAGGAGTATCCATTCGGTCGATCCTACGTACCTCTCTTCGTGAGCGACCGTCGCCTGACGTCGGCCGACCATCAGTCTCGAATCGCGAAACCTGACCCTCCGCATCGAACGGCCGCCGAGGTCGGCGTTCCCGCCTACGCCATCGATGAACAGACAGCGATCAAAGTCGTCGACGCCACCGTCGAAATCATCTCCGAAGGGAACTGGAAGCTGTTCAGCCCCATTTCCGTCGGAAGCGAACCCACACGATGACAAACGCCGGATGAGCGAGCGTCCTCACGCCCGGCCGGAAGCTGAGCTCTAGCGCCCGGTCTTCGCCTGGCGGCGGCGGGCCAGCGTGTCCAGCGTGACGGCGAAGAGCAGGATGCAGCCGGTGGTGATGAAGATCACGCCGTTCGAGTACTGCCTGATGAAGAGCGCGTTTGCGATCGTCGCGATCACAGCTGCACCGAGGATGGCGCTCCGCACCTCGCCGCGGCCGCCGAAGAGGCTCGTGCCGCCGATGACCGCAGCCGAGATCGCGTCGAGCAGCAGCGTGCCCCCGCCCTGATCGGGTGCGACCGACGAGAGACGCGCCGCCAGGATGATGCCGCCCACGCCGGCCATGAACCCGGAGATGCCGAAGACGAGGATCCGGATCCGCGCGACGTTGATGCCGGCGCGGCGCGCAGCCTCGGCGTTGCCGCCGACGGCGTAGACGTGGCGACCGAAGGTCGTCCGCTTCGAGATGTACGTCCAGAAGATGAGGAAGAAAATCATCTCGAGGCCCGCGAGCGGCAAGCCGCGGTCCTTGTTGCAGATGTAGACGACCAGGAACGCGCCTGCCGGGACCGCGATCAGCCTCAGCACGACCCCGATCGGGTTGCGGATCGCGACGCCGTGCCGGCGTTGCTGCGCGAGCAGGCCTAACGTCCCGCCGACGAACAGCGCGCTGATCACGGACGCGATCAACCACCCCCAGCCGTCTGAGAAGAAGTACTGGGCCGTGTAGTTGATCCACTTGTTCTGGATGATGATCGGCCCAGCCGCGCCAAGCTGCAGCTGAACGTATCCCTGCCAGATGAGCAGGCCCGCCAGGGTGACGACGAACGAGGGCACGCCGATGATCGCCACGAACGAGCCCTGGAAGGCACCGATCAGCGCCGCCGCGAGCACGGCGACGACGATCGGCCAGATCCCGTGCAGATAGATGCCGCCCTCCTGCTGGAGCGTGGCTGCGATCACTCCGGCGGTCGCGCTCACGTACGCGATCGAGAGGTCGATCTCGCCGAGCAGCAGCACGAAGACGACGCCGTAGGCGAGCATCGTCACGCCCGCCATCTGGGCGATCACGTTGTTGAAGTTGACGGGGGTGAAGAAGTTCTCGGTGGTCAGGCCGAAATAGGTCACGATCCCGATCAGGCCGATGATCACCGGCCAGCTGCCGAGGTTCCCGCCCTTGATGTTCTCGTAGATCCGGGTGGCGAAGCTCTCTTCGGGGATGGCTTCGGTGGCGACTTCGGGCTCGGAGGCCGTCATGCGGCAGCCCCATCGTCGGACGTGATCCCGGCCACCTTCGTGGGCTGGCCGGCGGTGATCGCCTGGACGACCTCCTGCTGCGACGTCGTCGCGCGCTCGTAGAGGCCGACGTTGCGACCGAGGCGCAGCACCGTGATCCGGTGCGCGACCTCGAAGATGTCATGCAGGTTGTGCGAGATCAGCACGACGGCGATCCCCTGCTCGGCGAGGCGCTTGACGAGCGCGAGCACCTGCTCGGTCTGTGCCACGCCGAGCGCGGCCGTCGGCTCGTCGAGGATCACGACCTTCGAGTTCCACATCACTGCGCGCGCGACCGCGACCGACTGCCGCTGGCCGCCGGAGAGCGTCGCGACGGGCTGGCGAATCGACCGGATCGTCGTCACCCGCAGGCTCTTCATCGTCTCCGCCGTCTTCTGCTCCATCACCGGCTCCTTGAGCCGCTGGAAGAGGTCGTGGGCCTCGCGGCCGAGGTACATGTTCTGGACGACGTCCAGGTTGTCGCAGAGCGCGAGATCCTGGTAGACGACCTCGATGCCGAGCTTGGCCGCGTCCTTCGGGCCGGAGATGCTGACCCGCTCGCCCTCGAAGAAGGTCTCGCCGGAATCAGTCGCATGGATGCCGGCGATCGACTTGATCAGCGTCGACTTGCCGGCGCCGTTGTCGCCGACGAGCGCCATCACCTCGCCTTGGCGCACCTCGAAGTCGACATCGCTCAGCGCCTGGACGGAGCCGAACGACTTCGTGATCCCGCGGAGCTCGAGTGTCGGAGTGTCAGCCAAGGGGGAAGAGCCGGCGCATGGCCGAGGCGCCCCGCAGGACGCCCCGGCCGTCACGCAGGCGGGTCTAGCAGTACTTCTTGTACGACCCGTTGCAGATGTCGCTCTTCTTCATGAAGCCGGAGGTGTACAGCTGCCGCCAGTTCGCCTTCGTGATCGAGACGGGCGGGATGATGAACGCGGCCTCACGCTTCTTGCCGTTCTGGACGGTTCCGGTCGTGGTCAGCTTCTGCCCCTTGAGGAGCTGAATCGCATTGCGAGCCGCGGCCTTCGCGAGCACGCGCGTGTCCTTCCAGACCGTCATCGTCTGCCAGCCGGAGATGATGTTCTGGACGCCCTGCGGCGTCGCATCCTGGCCGCTGAGCGGGATCGGCTTCAGGCCGTGAGCCTTCAGCGCGACCACGACAGCGTTCGCGAGGCCGTCGTTGGCCGCCGCGACTGCGTCGATCTTGTTCCCGGTCTTGACGAGCATCTGCTCGAAGATCGTGCCTGCCTTCTGGTTGTCCCAGCCGGGCACGAACTGATCGGGGCCCTTCTTGAAGGTGCCGTTCTTGTAGAGCGGCTTCAGGATCGCGTCGTAGCCACCCTTGAACAGGAACGAGTTCGGATCCGTGCTGCCGCCGTTCAGCTCGGCGACGACCGGATGCTGCGAGAACTTGCCGTTGGCCTTCAGACCGGCGACGACACCCTTGCCCTGCAGGATGCCGACCCTGCCGCCGTCGAACGAGACGTAGATCGACGCGACGCCGCCCGGTACCTGCCGGTCGTAGTCGATCGACGGAACGCCCTTCGCCTTGGCCTGCTTCTCGATCGCCGACGCGGAGCCCGCGTCGAGCATGACCTCGATCAGGACCTTGGCGCCGTTGCCGAGGCACTGGTCGGCCTGGGTCTTCTGCTTCTGGGGATCGTTGTCGGCGTTGGTGATCGTGTACGTCACGCCGGCCTTCTTGAACGCCGAGATCAGTGCGGGCTTGTCGAACTTCTCCCAGCGCACCGACGACGCGGTGTCCGGCAGCAGCACGCAGATGTCGCCGCCTGCCGCCTTCTTGCTGGTGCTCGCCGTGGCACCCGCCACAACCATCGCCGCAATGCCCACGACGACGGCCAGCATCAGCACGGTCGACTTACGAAGAACTCTCTTCACGTTTCTCCTCCTGTAGCCGACGGGGCGCCACGAATGCTCGGGGGGTGGGGCGAGGCGGGCGCTGTCGGACGTCTCCTTGACAGCTCAACGCTCCACGATTCGACGGCGCACGTCAAGTCCCCTTGCGTGCTATTCGTCGCGGAGTACGCTCGACGACCACCCGAACGACGGAGGAGACGATGAGCTTGCAAGGGAAGACGGCGGTGATCACCGGGGCGAGCCGCGGGATCGGGGCGGCGGTCGCCCGGATGCTGCACGACCGGGGAGCCAATCTCGGGCTCGCCTCCCGGAGCGGCGACGACCTCGGTCTCGAGCGGGTAGTTGCCCAGCCGTGCGACGTCCGCGACCTCGAGGCGCTCGAGCGCCTCTGCGCGGCGACGGCCGAGCAGTTCGGGGGTATTGACATCGTCGTCCCGAACGCGGGGGTCGGCGCCTATGGGCCGTTTCTCGAGCTCTCTCGCGAGCACCTCGACGAGATGCTCGACGTGAACCTCAAGGGAACGGCCTACGCGATTCGGGCGGCCCTCCCGCTACATGGCCCGCCGCGAGGGCGACATCGTCACGCTCGCCTCCGAGGCGGGGCGCCGCGGGCTGCCCTACGAGGCCGTCTACTGCGCGTCGAAGTTCGGCCAGGTCGGCCTCACCCGTGCGCTCGACCACGAGCTCCGCGAGCAGGGAATCCGCTGCACGAACGTCTGCCCGGGCGGCGTCGCGACCGACTTCGCGCTCGACGAGGGCCGCGGCCGGACGACGGACGCCCTGCCGGGGATGATGACCGCCGAGGACGTGGCCGAGGTCGTCGTCTTCGTGCTCGAGCGGCCGCGCCACCTCCGCATCCTCGAGACGGCACTGCGCCCGGTCACGGAGACCTCCTGGGGCTAGGTCGCTACCGGTCGCGAATCGCGGTCAGCACGTAGCCGCCCTCGAGCATCGCGGGCGCGCGCTGCTGCAGGCGCTCCCACTCCGGGACGTCCCAGCCGAAGGAGTCGGCGAGCCGGACGATCATGCTGAAGAGCGAGCAGACGGCCGCGGCGTCGCGCAGCGCCTGCTGGGAGACGCCGGCCGCGCGCGCCGCCTCGGCGTGCGCCTCCGTCAGCTCGTCGGGCCGCAGCGCGAGCTGCTCGATGAAGACGAGCGTCGCCGCGAGCTCGGGCCGGAGCGGCGCGGTGCGCCAGTCGTCGACCACCGCCTGCCAGACCTCCTCACCGAGCGCGTACGACGCAACTGCGCCGTGGGAGCCCGTTCAGAAGGGGCATTGGTGGAGTAGCGACGTGAAGCCCGCGAACAGCTCACGCTCCCCCGCGCTCCACTCGGACGGGCCGCGCATCACGCGGTCGAGCTCCTCCGAGAACGGGCGCCCGAAGAGCTCCGGGCGGTAGAGGAGCGTCTTCACGACACCGAGCGGCTCGGCACCGCTGCGCTCGCGGATCATGTCCAGCACGGCGGCCTCGTCGGGCGCGTGGCCGTGGTCGACGACCGCGAGCCTCATCCGAGCACCTCGCGCGGCGGCGTCGAGCCGGCGCAGGCCTTCGGCGATCGCGGCGGCCACCGTCTGCTCGAAGACCTCGTCCTCGCTGCAGCCCGCCGCCAGGAGCGCCTCGACGTCGGCGTCGGTGATCGAGTAGGCGCTGCGTCCGCACCTGCTCGAGGTAGGCCGTCATCGCCTCGGGCGCCGGCGGCGCGCTCGCGACGACGGCGCGCAGCTCGTCGATCTGCGTCGTCATTCCTCGCTCTCCGCGATCTCCGGCGCACGCTCGCGCTGATGCCACGGCTGGAACGTGATCGTCAGCCGGTCGATGCGCTGCCCGTCGACGGAGTCGACGTGGAACTTGAGGCCGTCGTGGGCGACCTCGTCGCCGGCCTCCGCGCCGCGGCCGAGCTGCCCGAAGACGAAGCCCGCGACCGTGTGGTAGTCCTCGTGCGGCAGGTCGCAGTCGAACTTCGCGTTGAACTCGTCGATCGGGAACGTGCCGTCGACGCGGATCGTGTCGTCGTCGACCTGCTCGATCGTGTCGTCCGGCCGGTCGAACTCGTCCTCGATCTCGCCGACGATCTCCTCGAGCAGGTCCTCGAGCGTGACGATGCCCTCCATCGAGCCATACTCGTCGATCACGACCGCCATGTGCTGGTTCGTGCGCCGGAACTCGGTCAGGAGCGATGCGAGGTCCTTCGTCTCGGGGACCATGTAGGCGGGCCGGACGAGCGTCTCGAGGTCGACGTTCGCGATCCCGCTGTCGTGCATCGCCTCGATCAGGTCGCGGATGTGCAGGACGCCGACGATGTCGTCGAGCGAGTCGCGGTAGACCGGGTAGCGCGTGTACGGCGACTCGAGCACGGACTTGAGCGCCTCGGGCGGCGGGAGCGCGATCGAGATCGCCACCACCTCGGGCCGCGGCACCATCACGTCGGAGACCTCCTTGTCGGCGAAGTCGAAGACCTTCGAGAGCATCTCCTGCTCCTCGTGCTCGATCTCGCCCTGCTCGGCCGAGCTCGTCAAGCAGCATGCGCAGCTCCGCCTCGGAGTGCGCCTCGGCATGGGCGCCGGGCGGCTCGAGCCCGAGGCCGCGCAGCAGCACGTTCGTCGACTCCTCCAGCAGCCAGATCAGCGGCCGGAAGACGATGAAGAACCAGCGCACCGGGGTCGAGACGAAGAGCGCCACTCGTTCGGCGTGGCTGAGCGCGATTCCCTTCGGGACGAGCTCGCCGATCACGACGTGCAGGTAGGTGACGACGAGCAGCGCGAGGATGACGGCGAGGAACGACGCCATCACGGTGTCGAAGTGCTGGGCGAGCACCTGCTCGCCGAGGGCGCCGATCGCCGAGCGAGCAGATCGTGACCGCCGAGCTGCATCGCCGCGATGAACCGCGGCGGGTCCTTCGTGATCCGCAGCACGGCGCGGGCGCGCTTGTTGCCCTCGTGCTCGAGCTCCATGATCCGCGTGCGGCGCGACGTGACGAGGCCGTACTCGGCCGCGACGAAGAAGCCGTTCAGAAGCAGCAGCCCGAGCAGGGCCACCATCTGGAGCAGGAAGGTCATAGGACCTCGGCGCCGTTCTCCGGCGCGCGCGTACTGGGCGGCAGATCGTCGTCCAAGCGAATCAGTCGGCCGAGTATAGCCAGTAATCGGTCGACACGAACGTCTGTTCTATACTCGGGGCATGCGGACGGAGTACCGCGAGGAGCCGTGCAAGGCCGCGCTCAACCACGTCAAGGGCATGCCCTTCGACTGGTCGCTCAACCCGTACATGGGCTGCGTCCACCGCTGCACGTTCTGTTACGTCCGCGCCTTCGAGCTGCGCGCCGACCGGCCCGCCGACGAGCGCTACGGCACGTCGATCCGCGTCAAGGTGAACATCGCCGAGGTGCTGCGCGCGCAGCTCGCACGGCCGTCGTGGGACGGCCGGCCGATCGCGATCGGCGCCGCGACCGACCCGTACCAGCCGGCCGAGGGCCGCTACCGCCTGACGCGGGCGTGCCTCGAGGTGCTGCGCGACGCCGCGCAGCCGTTCTCGCTTGATCACGCGCGGCCCGCTGATCGTGCGCGACGCGGAGCTGCTCGCAGAGGCCTCTCGCCGGGCCGACGTCTCGGTGACGTTCTCGGTGCCGACGATCGACGACGAGGTCTGGCGCACCGACCGAGCCGGGCACCGCGCCTCCGCGGCAGCGGCTGCGCGCGCTGCGCGTGCTCGTCGACGCCGGCGTGCGGGCCTCCGTCGGCATGGCGCCCCTCCTCCCCGGCCTCTCGGACGATCCGAGGCAGATCGAGCGCGTCGTCGAGGCGGCGCGCGAGGCAGGCGCCTGCGGCATCTGGGCGAACCTGCTCTACCTCAAGCCGGGCACGCGCGAGCACTTCCTCGACCTGCCTCGCCCGCGACTGGCCGGAGCTCCTGCCGCACTACGAGCGGCTCTACGCGCGCCGCGCCTACCTCGCCGCCGCCGAGGCCGAGCCGGCCCGCGCACACGTGCGGACGCTGGCCCGCCGGCACGGGATCCGCGACCGGCGTCCGGAGCCGCTCAGGCCGCCGCCGAGGCCCGAGCAGTTGTCCCTCCTGCCCGCCGTTTAGATGGTTTCCGATCCACCATCTAGGATTGCCGAATGGCTGACGAGATCACGACCCTGATCGTCGACGACCACGAGGTCGTCCGCGAGGGACTGCGCCTCTCGCTCTCGCGGGCGCCGCACATCCGCGTCGTCGGCGAGGCGGCCGACGGAGCCTCGGCGGTGGAGATGGCCGAGCGCCGCAAACCCGACGTCGTGATCATGGACGTCCGCATGCCCGGGATGGACGGGCTCGAGGCGACCAAGCTGCTGACCGAGAAGGTCCCGGACTCGAAGGTGCTGATCTTCACGGCCTACTCCGAGCGCTCGCTGCTCAGCCGCGGCCTCGAGTCGGGCGCCAAGGGCTACATCCTGAAGGAGGCGCCGCACCAGACGCTCGTGCGGGCGATCGAGAAGGTCGCCCAGGGCGACGGCTACGTCGACCCGGCGTTGATGCCCGCCTTCCTGGCCGGCAAGGACCAGACCGACATGCTGACGACGCGCGAGCGGGAGATCCTCCAGCTGCTCGCCGACGGCATGTCGAACGCGGACGTCGCGGGCCGGCTCTTCATCTCGCAGGAGACGGTCAAGAGCCACGTGCGGCACATCCTCACGAAGCTCGAGGCCGACACGCGAACGCACGCGGTCGCGATCGCTCTCCGCGAAGCCATCATCGACTAGCGATGAATGATCGGCATTCATCGCCGCCAATCACCGATCAGTCATCTAGGTGAGCCGGCCGGTGGACGACAGGCTCGATCGCCTGATCGCCGCCGAGCAGGACGAGCGCCGTCGGATCGCGCTGTTCCTGCACGACGGCCCGGTCCAGAACCTCTCGGGCATCGCGCTGATGCTCGACGCGACGATGCACGCGATCCAGACGGGCCAGCTCGAGGACGCGGCCAGCGTGCTGCGCACGGCGCTCGACCGCCAGCGAGCGACGATCAGGGAGCTGCGCGATCTCTCGTTCGCCCTCGAGCCGGTCGTCCTGCGCGACCAGGGCTTCGCCGCGGCCCTGAAGGCGCTCGCCGACCAGGTCGGGACCGCCTACCGGCTGCGGATCGACCTCGAGATCGACGAGGCCGACCAGCTCGGCGAGACCGCCCAGGTCGCGCTCTACACGATCATCCGCGAGCTGCTCGACCAGGCCGTGCGCCGCGGCCCGCCGACGCGGATCGTGGTCAAGATGTCGGAGACCGACGATGGTGGCTTCGAGACCTGCGTCTCGGACGACGCCGAGCCTGAGCGGCGCCGCCGCTCGTTCGAGGGGGTCGAGGAGCGGGTCAAGCAGCTCCACGGCACGATCGAGGTCGACGTCGAGGACGAGCACACGACCGTCACGGTCACGCTGCCCGCGTACGCCGCCCGGCGCTAACATCCGCGCCGATGAGTGATGGCAACGGCTATCTGCTGTTCGTCTGGTCGCCGGCGGGCTACTCGCTGCGGGAGATGGACGGCGACCTCCCCGAGATCGGCCACCGCTGGGACGAAGACGGGCTGTCGCTGCAGATCAACAAGATCGGCGCCTCGCCGCTCCCGGGCGACGCGCGCCCCTGCGCGTTCTCGGTCGGCAGCTAGCGCGCCGCGTCCTCGGCTGCCGCGAGCCCGAGCACGAGCGCCTGTGCCAGGCCGCTCGCGTAGCCGCCCGTCGAGATCCCGCCCGCGTCGACCCCTGCGGCCCAGAGGCCGTCGAGCGCCGAGCCCTCCTCGTCGAGCACGCGCGCGCGTTCGTCCACGCGGAGGCCGCCGATCGTGTGCGTGATCGAGGCGATCACCCGCACCGCGGCCACGGTGCCCGGCGGCGGGTCGAACGGCAGGTCCGCGAGCGCGACGACGCGCTCCCGGCGGCGCGGCGGCGACGAGCTCCGCGACCGTCCGCTCCCGCACCCGCTCGGCGAGCGCCGGCTCGTCGAGCAGGTAGTAGGCACGCGCGCCGGGCCGGCCCGCGGTCGCCTGCACCACGTTCGTCTCTGACCACGAGACGCGCTCACGGCCGAAGAACTCGATGCCGTCCTCGTCGAAGATGCGCGCGACGCGGGCGTAGAGCTGGGAAAGCGTGACGAACTGCGTCTCGTCCCACGGCGCATCCGGCATGTTGCGGCCGTAGAACTCGTCCATCCCGCCGCTCAGCGCCGCGCCTCGCTCGAGCGCCCGGCGGAGCCCGTCGCCTGTCCGACCAGGGATTGGCCCGCAGCCGTAGCGCCGCCGCAGGCTGCACGTAACGGGTCACGAGCTCGGGTGAGGCGGAGAAGCCGCCCGTGCAGAGGATCGTCGCGCCGTCGCCGTCCGCACCGTCCGCGCCGAGGTCGATCCGGCCGGCGCGCGCGCCGAGCGTCTCGGCCAGCGCGCGCGGATCGAAGCGCTTGCCGACGGTGCGCGGGTTCCCCGTCTCCTCCCAGATCGGCGCGGCACCGAGTGAGACGAGCCAGTCGAGCGCGTCGTCGAGCCGCTCGTAGACGAGCCGCTGCAGGCGCTCGTCGCCGGTCGGGCACTCCGCGCGAAAGTCGCTCCACTCGCGGTGCCGCCAGATCACGCACGACGACAGGAGCATCGACCCGCCGATCCGCGAGCCCTTCTCCCGCACCTGCGGCGTCCCGCCGAGCTCCCGCAGGCGGGCCGCGGCGACGAGGCCGGACATGCCGGCCCCTGCGACCTGGACGGTGTCGCGGGCCAAAGGCTATGCGCCGGCCCGCGGCACCATCCCGGTCACGTCAAGGAGAACGTCGGCTTGTGCTCGACGTACTCGATGCGCACCCGCTCGGGCCCCCAGAGGAACGCGGCGTAGGTGTTCTCGGCATCGACGACCGACTCGACCTCGATCTGCTGGTCGTTCGCGTCGGCGATCACCGAATCGGCCGAGTCGACGAGCACGGCGAGGTGGTTGAGGAGCGGACGCTCGACCGACACCGGGATCGCCCTCGTGCAGCTCGACGAATGCACCACCGACCTCGACGCGGCTCGGGCCGGCAGGCGCGAACCCGTAGCGCTCGTAGTCGCGCGCGGTCGCCTCCGGATCGGCCGACCAGAGCGCGACGTGGTCGAGGTCGTACTCGACGTCCGTCTCGGCCTCGACGAGCGTGAGCGCGATCCCGCCGCCTGCTTCGAAGACCTCACCGGCGCTCGTCGGGCAGCGACCGGCGAGCCGCCTCGAGGTCGGAGACGCGCAGCCCGACGTGCTTGAGCGCGCCACGGTCTCCGCGGTCCCTCGGCGTCGAAGAGTGTCAGCTTGCCCCGGCGCGCGTTCGTGCCGAGCAGCGTGAACTTCTCGTCCTCGGTGATCACGTGCATGCTCAGGTGCCGGACGAGGAACGCCGCGATGACGGCGCGCTCGTCGACCCAGAAGGCGACGTGATCGAGTGTCTTCGGCTCCACGCAGGCACGTTATCGACACACACACGGTTGCCGAAACGGCAGAGTGGGCCCCCGGACGCGCCGGGGACCCACTCCGCGCGTCCTTACCTGGAGCTGCGCTTACGCGAAGCGCTCCGCGACCGGGTCGCCGAGCTCTTACGCCGCGCTGTGGCGCGACCACCCTTCGCGCCGGCCTTCTTGACCGATGGGCTCCTGCGAGCGGCCGCCTTCTTCCGCGTGCCGCCGGCCTTGCGGGCCGTCGTCTTGCGGGCCGTGGCCTTCTTGCGGGCCCCGGTCTTGCGAGCCGTCGTCTTGCGGGCCGTGGCCTTCTTCCGCGTGCCGCCGGCCTTGCGGGCCGTCGTCTTGCGGGCCGTGGCCTTCTTGCCGAGCCGCCGGCCTTGCGGGCCGTCGTCTTGCGGGCCGTGGCCTTCTTCCGCGCGCCGCCGGTCTTGCGAGCCGACGCCTTGCGAGCCGTCGTCTTGCGGGCCGTCGTCTTGCGGGCCGTCGTCTTCTTCCGTGCCCCGGTTGTCTTGCGAGCGGAGGTCTTCCGCGCCGTAGCGCGACCGCCCTTCGCGCCCGCCTTCTTCACCGAGGGGCTTCTGCGAGCGGTCGTCTTCTTCCGCGCCCCACCAGTCTTGCGAGCGGTGGTCCTGCGCGCAGCCGTCTTGCGGGCCGAGCTGGTCTTGCTGGCCGTCTTCTTGCGAGCCGAGCTGGTCTTGCGACTGCTCGTCTTGCGCGCGGCCGTCTTGCGGCTCGAGCCACCCGACTTGCTCCGAGAAGACCCGGAACGGGAGCTGCTCCTCGACGAGCGAGCGGAGGAACGCGTCGTCGCCGGAACGGCGACCGCACGTGCTGCCTCAGCACCCTCGTCGATCGACGCTTCGCCGATGGCGGAGTCGCCCCACGTGTCGTCGGCAGTTTCGGTGCCGATCGACGTCTCGCTCAGCGAGTCGGCGTTGGACGTTTCAGCCTCGCCGGTCCCGCTCCAATCCTCTTGGGTCATCAATGACCTCCTGAGTTGGATTCCGCGTGCACGATTCCCTACCACGTTGCTTTGTAACGTGCAACGCGGACGACATACATCATCCGCACGTTGCTGGAAAGGAAAACACAACGTGCGGACTGCATGAGACTACGCGATCTGCACGTCGTTACCTGCTTGACCTGTCATGCGTCGACGTCGCGCGTCGTAGCGCGCGCGAACGTTGAACGACGAGTCAGGTGCGAGCGCTGAGCAACGGTTTGCGCGACGGCGCCGACGAGCCGCCGGAACGCTCGAGCGTCACCATCACCTGCGCACCGCGCGGAACGCGCACGCTGAGCTTCGTGGTGCCGCCGTCGAACGTGCCGGCGGGGCGCACGGCCGGATCGGCGACCCACGCCTCGTAGGTGTTGCCGTTCGGCGCCTTCGGCAGGGCGACGTTGAGCACCGCCTCGCCGGACGGCGCAACGACGAGCTCGCCTGCCGCGCCTCGCACGGGGATATGCCGCGCGAGCGGATCGCGCAGCACCTTGGTCGCCGCGCGCTCGCTGGCGAGCGAGTGATGGAGGGTCGCTGCCCAGATCCCGAAGCCGACCGCGGCCGCGGAGGCCGCCACCGCGACGACGGCCGCGACGGAGACGGCGAGCGACCGCCGAGCGCGCAGCGGGACGACGTTCTGCCTCTCCGCGCGGGCCGAAGCCAGGATCCGCTCGCGCAACTCGGGCGGCGGCGGGGTGCCGGCGCCGGCGAACGCGAGCGACGAGGCGGTCGAGCGAAGCGACGCGAGCTCCGTCGAGCAGCGCTCGCAGCCCGCGAGATGAGCCTCGAAACGCGCGCGCTCGGGCGCGTCCAGCACGTCCAGCGCGTAGAGGGCGGAAAGCTCGTGGAGGTCGTCGGTCATGGGGATCCGGATTCGATTCGCCCGCGGCTGCTCGGCGGTTCGGTCGCCGGCCGCTCCGCGCGCCTATTCGAGCGGCTGGTTCTGGACGTCGTGCGCGGTCGCGTACTCGTCGACCAGAGGATCCACGACCGCCATCCCCTCGCCATAAGCTGCGTTGATGCGGACGAACGGCTCCCATTTGTCGGGCAGCGCGTCCTCGGGGAAGATCGCCTCCACGGGGCACTCCGGCTCGCAGGCGCCGCAGTCGATGCATTCCTCGGGATCGATCACGAGGATCCGGCCAGCTTCGTGAATGCAGTCGACGGGACACACGTCCACGCAGGAACGGTCCTTGATGTCGATGCAGGGCTCGGCGATGACGTACGTCACGGCGGCCTACTCTACCGGCGCGAGCAGCCCGTCAATCAGTTCCCGGGTACGCTCGAAGAGCGCGGATTTCGCCACGACCTGGTCGAAGCCGGCGGCGTGCGCACGACGCAGCCCGGCGGTATCCGTGTGGTTCGTGTAGCCGAGAATCGGCACCTCGGGATAGCTCTCGGCGACGTCGTTCGCATCGATGCGCGCGATGTCGGCGATCACGAGATCCGGTGGTTCGACTCCGTCCGCGGTCTCGAAGCGATGCTCGGGCAGCACGGCTTCGAGCTTCCCCCGGATGAAGAGGTCGACCCCGCACAACAGGATCGTTGCCATGTTCGAGTCCGACGTTAGCAGTGTGCGCCGGGCCTACCAAGAGGGCCTGGCGCTCGCGGCGACCGGTGACTTCTTCGCGGCGCACGAAGCGTTCGAGCACGCGTGGCGCACATGTGCAGCCGAGGAGCGCGATTTCTTCCAGGGGCTCGTGCACGTCGTCGTGTCCGCGTACCAGCTGGGCCGCGGGCGACACGTCGCGGCCGAGCGACAGCGCGTGAAGGCTCTCCGCCGGCTCGCGCCGTATGCGCCGACGCATCGCGGTCTCGACGTCGCGGCACTGCTCGCGGCGCTAGAGCGTGCCGAGGCCGATCCGCGTGAACATCTGGTCGAGCGCGACCTGCAGCCACCAGTCGCGTCCGAAGAAGAGGAGCAGACCGAGCGCGACGAGCACGATGCCTGACCCGACGCGAACGTAGGTGTAGTGGTCGCGGACCCAGCGAAACGCGCGCATCGCGTGCGCGAAGGCGACACCCGCGAGCACGAACGCGGCGCCGAGGCCGAGCGAGTACGCGACCAGGAGGACGATGCCCCGCGCGACCGTGCCGCTGCCGGACGCGAGCACGAGGATCGAGGCAAGCACGGTCCCGATGCACGGCGCCGCGCAGACGGCGAACGCGCCGCCGAGCAGGGCGTTCGAGCCCCGCCGCTGCGCGTGCTGCAACAGGCCGGGCGCCATCGTGCGCTCCGGCCACGGCAGCAGCCCGATGAACGCGAGCCCGATCACGACGAGCACGAAGCCGGCGATCTTCATCTGCGTCTGCTTGTCGACCGTGCCGCCGATCGCGGCCGCGCCCGCGCCGAGCAGCACGAAGACGGTCGTGAAGCCGACGATGAAGGGAATGCTCGCCACGACGATGCGGCGGCTGACGCCGCGCTCGCCGAGCCGGTCGACCTCGACCGCGGAGATCGCCGACAGGTAGCCGGGCACCAGCGGCAGCACACAGGGCGTGATCACCGAGACGAGCCCGGCGAGGAACGCGATCGGAAGCTTCTCAGTCATCGAACCGCTCCAGAGCCTCGTCGACGCGGCGCTCGTCCTCCGGTGCGAGCCCGGCCTGCACGGCGACACGCGGCTCGGCGCGCGTCCGCGACCACGCGCGGGCGCCGAACGCCGAGTGCGACCGCGGCCGCAGCTGCGCCGCCGAGCGGCAGGATCCAGGCGAGCAGGTCGAAGCCGTGCGTCTGTGGCGTCGAGAGGATGGTCGGACCGAACTCGTCCACCATCCCGTCCAGGATCTGTCGCTCGGACTGGCAGGCGGCGATCCGCTGCTTCACCTCCGCCTTCATCTCGCGCGCGACCTCGGAGTCGGACTGGTCGAGCGTCGTGTGGCACGAGGGGCAGACGAGCAGCGTCTCGAGGCGCCCCTGGCTCGCGTGCTGCGTGCAGGCGGCGGCGGGAGCCGCGAGCGCGAGCGCCACCGCGGCCGCTGCGAGGAGCCTCACGACCGGAGCGCGAGCCGGATGCCGTCTTCGAGATCCTGTCTCGAGGCCGGGCCCGTGATGTGCGGAGGCACGACGCGCCCCTGCCTGTCGATGAAGAACGTCTCGGGGACGCCCGTCACACCCCAGCGGCCGAACGTCGTACCGACGCCGTCGCGGATGTTCGGGTAGTCGACGCCGTAGCGGCCGAGATAGGCACGAGCCGCACGCTTCGTGTCGAACGCGTTGACGCCCACGAAGACGACCCCGCGGTGCCTCCCAGCGGCGCGCGGTCTCGGCGACGCGCCTGGCCTCCTGCTTGCACGGAACACAGTACGACTCCCAGAAGTTGACGACGACCACCTTGCCGCGCAGCGAGGCGAGGCTGAGGCGGCCGGCGGCGTCGAGGCGCGGCAGGTCGAGCTTCGGCGCGGGAACCTTCTTGCCCTTGTCGACCTTCTGCGCGACGCCGGGCCCGCTGCCGTGCGCAACGTCCCAGACGAGCAGTCCCAGGAGACCGAGGACGGCCGCGACGACGGCGACGCGGACGATGCGCATCAGACGATGTGAACGGTCGTGCCGATGTCGACGTGGTCGAAGAGCCACTCGGCGTCAGGCACCTGCATGCGGACGCAGCCGTGCGAGGCGCTGTAGCCGATCGATGCCGGCGCATCGGTGCCGTGGATCCCGACGCCCGGGCTCGAGATCCCCATCCAGCGCGTGCCGAGCGGGTTCGACGGGCCGGGCGGCACGGGCTTCAGCCCCTGCGCCCAGGAGCTCGACGTGGGCGGGTACCACCAGGGGTTGCGGTACTTGACGACGATGTGGAACGTGCCGCGCGGCGTCGGGTAGACCGCCTGCCCCGTGGCGACCGGGAACGACCGGTAGAACGTGCCGCTGTCGTACAACGTCAGGCGGTTCGTCGAGCGGTTGATCGTGATCACGTGCTCGAACGCCGCAGCCGAGACGGTCGGGGCGACCGCGACGGTGTGCTGGCGGAGCGCGAGGCGCGAGTTGGCTGCGAGTGCGGCGACAATCCGGCGCGTCAGCTTCTTCGCGTCGATCGAGCGGCCGGCATGGTCGGCGTGGATCACGGGCTGCTCACCCTTGAAGGCGAGGGTCGCGTCGACGCTCGGCCGCGTGAAGCGCTTCGTCACCCGTGCGACCCAGGCGCGGACGTTCGCGCCGCGCACGGCGACGACGAGCTTCACGTTCGTGCGCGGCTGGGCGATGCGCGCCTTGGCGACGGCGGTGCTGACATAGGCCGACGAGAAGCGGCGTGGGTCGAGGACGAGCTTGTTGCGGTCGACGACGACGTTCAGCGGACGCGCGAACGCGGTCTGGACGGCGGACACCGCCTCGGCGGGCGTCAGTCCCCCGACCTTGACGCCTGCGACACGCACGCCGGCGGGAATCGTCGGCGGCGGGCCGGGCGGCGGCGCGGTCGTCGTGACGGCGGTGGTCGTCGCTGCCGTCGTCGTCGGAGCCGTCGTGGTGATGCCGGTGGTCGTCGCCGACGTCGAGGTGGTGATGTCGGCGATCACCGTCCCCGAGAACGTGCCGGCGAGGCCGAGCCCGAGCAAAAAGAGCCCGATTGCAGCGAGACGTGTCACGGCCCGGGCAGTGTAGCCAGCGTTTTCAGGGCCATTTCCGGGTCGTCCGAGACGATTCCGTCGACGCCTAGCTCCGCCAGCCGGCGGACGGCGGCGGGGTCGTTGGCGGTCCAGCCGAGCACGGGGACGCCCATCCCGTGGGCGACGCGGACGGCGGACCGCGAGCAGAGCGTGTGGTGGAGCGACAGCACCGTCGCACGAGCGACGCGGATCAGCAGGGGCACGCGCAGCGGCATCGCCTGCCGCAACGCGGTGGCACCGGCGCGGGTCAGGCCGCCGGGCCAGGCGATCCGCGCGACGCCGAGGCTGTCGCGCGGATACCCGATCGCACGCGGCAGTGCCGGTGCGATCGCCGCCAGCCGCCGCGACGAGCGAGGCGAACGCCGTCGAGACGATCGCGCGCTCTGTGAGCGTATGGCGCCCGATCGCGTCGACCACCTCCTGCTCGTAGCCGGGGCGCTTGACGTCGAGGTGCACGCCGACGTCGTGCGCCGCCAGGAACGCGAGCGCCTCGTCCAGCGACAACGTGCGCTCGGGCACCTCGCGGTGCGAGTGTGCGAGCCGCAGGTCGGGGCCGATGTCGAACTCGACGAAGTGCGCGCCGGCAGCGACGGCCGCCTCCAGCGCCGCGAGCGTGTTCTCGGGCGCGACCGCGGCCGCGCCGCGATGGCCGACGACGATCGGCGGGCCGTCGCGACGCCGGAGATTCACGTCTTCTTGATCACGACGATCGCGCAGTCATCCCCGAGGTCGCCGCCGGCGTAGGCGCGGCAGGCGGTGACGACGGCGTCGGCGATCTCCTGCGCGGGCCGGCCCGCCTGCTCTGCGAGCAACTCGTCGAGCCGCTCGCTGCCGAAGAGATCGGAGCCGCGGCGCGCCTCGATCACTCCGTCGGTGTAGAGCACGACGACCGCACCGGGTGGGAACTCCGCCTGCACCGGATCGTAGGTCTGGGGAGCGTCGATGCCGAGTGCGAGGCCGCCGCACTGCAGGCGCTCCACACGGCCGTCGGCGAGGACGAGCCGTGGCTCGGGGTGGCCGGCGCTCGCGCACTCGACCGTGCCGCGCGGATCGATCACGAGATAGGCCATCGTGATGAACTTGCCGACCGCGATCTCCCCGACCACGACGTCGTTGGCGTGCGCGAGGAAGTCAGACGGCTCGGGATGCTCACGTGCGAGCGAGCGGAAGACGAACTTCGCCATCGCCATGTCGGCGGTCGCGTCGATCCCGTGCCCCGTGACGTCACCCAGCACGACGGCCAGCCGGCCGTCGGGAAGCTCCATGAAGTCGAACACGTCGCCGCCGACGTCGACCTGCGCAGCCGACTCGTAGACGGTGCCGACCTCGAGGCCGGGCACGTCGGGCCGCTCGCGGGGCAGCAGTGACTGCTGCATCGTCTCGGCGAACTCCTTCTGCTGCTGGTAGAGCCGTGCGTTGTCGATCGCGAGCGCGGCTTGCTGCGCGATCGTGCGCGCGGTCGCAAGAGTGTCCGCGTCGATCGGCTCGGCCGGGTCGAGCGAGAGGATCGTCAGCTCGGCGAGCAGCTCGCCCGCGGCCGTAATCGGCAGGAGCGCGGCCGTCGAGCCCTTCTCGAGGAACGGCATCAGCAGTGCATGGGCGCCGCCGAGGCGCGCAGCCGCCGCTGCGTCGAGCAGCACCGGCTCCTGCGACCGCGCGGGACGGCGCTGCGGGCGTTCGAGGATCGTCCGCACCGCCTTCGCGAGGCGCGTGTCGGCGACGTGTACCGCGCGGGGCGTGAACTGGTCACCGCGCTCGTCAGGCACGCGGATCACCGCCGCATCGACGTCCAGCACGGCGACGATCGTCGCCGTGACCGCGTCGAGCGTTGTGTCGAGCGAAAGGCTCTGCGCGAACGAGCGCGAGATCTCGTAGAGGGCGTTCACCTGCCGCGACGCCTGGCGCTCGGTCGCGAGCACCTCGCCGAGCGCCTCGCCGAGCTCCTTCGAGCGTTCGTGCAGACGCGCGTTCTGCACCGCGACGGCGAGCTGCGCGGCCAGTGACGTCAGCAGCGAGATGTCACTCTCGCCCAGCCGGCGCGCGCCGGGGTAGGTGACGAGCAGCCCGATCGAGTCGTCGCGCACGTGGAGCGGAACGGCGAGCACCGATCGCTGCCCTGCCGCAGCCAGCGCCGCACGCGGGCCGGCCAGCGCCGGCTCGTCGTCCGCGACGTCGGCGTGCACCGCGGCGCGCGCGCGCAGCGGCCCGAGCGCGACCTCGAGCAGGCGCGCCGCCACTTCCTCGTGCCCGACGGCGAGGCCGCGTCCCGCGGCAGCGAGCAACTGGCCGTCCTCACGCAGGTAGACGCCGACCTGCTCGACGTCGAGCAGCTCGGAGATGCGTTCGACCGCCGTCTCGAGCGTGTGGGCGAGCGAGAGGCGTGCGATCGCCGCGCCCACCACCTCGAGCAACGCCCGCGTGCGCACGAGCTCCTCCTCCACGGCGCTCGCGTGCTCGCCCGCGCGCAGTGCGTGCGCCGCGCGCGCCGCGAAGGCGGCGAGCGCAGGCAGCTCGTGCTCCGGCGGCATCGTCTCGTCCAGGAAATAGAGCTGGAGCACGCCGAATGCGGGCTGCCCGAGCGAGAGCGTCGCCGCGCAGGTCGCGTTGCCCGGCAGGTCCGGGTGCTCCTCGATCGCCACCGGCCGCCAGGTCGCGATCGCCGAGCGGACGAGGCCGACCGCCTCGTCGAGGCCGCTGTCGGCTCCGACCGAGGCGATCAGCTCGACCTGCCCCGGGCTGGCCGTCCGCCAGAGGGTCCCGCCCTGCGCACCGGTCGCCTCGACGGCGGCGCGTACCGTCTGCTGCGCCACGCGTCCCGCGTCCCCGCCGGCCACGAGCGCGTCGCCCGCGAGCTCCAGCCACTTGGCGCGGCGACCCGCGAGGTCGGAGCCGGTCTCCGGACCGAGCGTGCGGATCGTCAGCGCAAGCTGTGCGACTGCCAGCTCGGCGACGGCGGTCGACTCGTCGTCGAACGGCTCGGCGATGCGAATCAGCTCCAGCGAGCCGATCACCCGCCCGGCGGCACCCCGCGCGGCGAGGGCCAGGATGCCGGCCGCCTGCACGCGCTCGGCCGCGCGCGCCGTCGGCCCGGAGACGCCCCCGACTGCGACCGAGTCGCAGGAGACTCGCGTTCCCGCCACTTCGGCCCCGAGCGAGGAGCCCTGCGGAGCGACCGCACGCGCTGCCAGGTCGCCGCCGCCGTCGAGCACCCGAACGACGGCCAGGTCGGCTCCGGTCGACTCGGCGGCCGCGCCGGCCAGCAGCCCCAGCGCGTCGCGGAAGTCCCCGGCGATTGCGAGCTCGGCGGCGGCGCGGGCGAGCGTTTCGACGGGCAGTCGCCGGGCATTGGCAACCATCACCTCAATACTGCCTGGACTACAATCCGCCGATGGCTGAGCCTGCCCGCAAACCCGTGCTTTCCGAGGACACGCCGTCGCTCGATCCGCTCGCGATCGAACGGGCCTACCGCCGCGAGCGGGCGCGGCGCCGGGCGAAGATCGAGCGCCGCAGCGCAGCGCGTAGGTCGAACGTCCGTTTCTGGGTGACGCTGCTCGTCCTGGCGTTCTTCGCAGCGTTCGTGATCCTCGCCGCGTGGCACGAGGTACAGACGCTCTTCGGCGTCTGACCGAGCGCTCAGGCGCCCGCTACTGCAGCTTCGTCGCCCGCGAGAACGGGCTCCAAGGCGTCTGCTCCCAGAGCGTGCCGGCGCACATCGGGCACTGCGGCAGCAGCGAGTGGATCGTGACCCCGTAGCCGCAGCTCGAACAGTGGTACTCGCCGGCCGCCTGCGTTCCCGTCCGGGCGAATTCGACGAAATCGCCGTCCTGAGAACCGAGTTTCCTGACCTCGTCGAGCATTTGACCCCCTCATTGGCGCACTCTCAGCGAACGGTCGTGCCGCACTCCGACCGGGGATGTCCCCATACTACAGCCCGTGGAAACTCGTGACTTCTTCGACGCCGACGCGCCCGAGCCCGGCGCGCCGACCCCGACCGGCGCACTGCGGCCGGCCGCCGGCGGCATCTGGTCGGCGGGCGAGCGGATCATCTGGGTGTCGGGCCTCGTGCTCGCGCTGTCGAGCTTCATGGGCTGGTATGCGGGCTCCGGCGTCGGCGTCAAGCTGGCCGTGATCGGCTGGCACAGCGGCGTCCTCGGCAAGCTCGTCTTCTTCATCGGCCTCGCGGTGCTCGCGCTCGTCGCGCTCCGTGAGTCGGGGTTCGAGCTGCCGCCGACCATCCCCGACAGCCTGCTCGTGCTCGGCCTCGGCGCGCTCGCGCTGATCTTCGTGCTGATCCGGCTGATCTCGATCCCCGACTCCGTGCTCCCTGCAGACGGCCGCGGGATCGGCCTCTACATCAGCCTGATCGCCAGCCTCGGCGTGGTGCTCGGCGGACTGCTGCGAGCGGCAGAAGAGCTCTGAGCACACCGGTCGCTGCGCCGACGAGCAACGTGCGTCGACCAATGCGTCCGTTGGTAGGCGCGAACTACGCCGGGACGAGCTGCTTCGCGCGCTCGATCAGCTGCTGCGGGTCGAACGGCTTGCCGACGAACCCACGCGCGCCGCGGCTCTCTGCGTCGCCCGCGGTCTCCGGGTCGACCTGGCCCGAGAACATGATCACCGGGATGGAACCGTGCCGCTCCTGCATCCGCTGCAGCATCTGCCAGCCGTCGACCCCCGGCATGACCACGTCGAGGAGGACGAGCTCCGGCGCCTGGTCGTCGATCACCTCGAGCGCTTCCTCTGCGCTCGAGGCCTCGCGAACGGAGTAGCCCTCCATCTCGAGATTGACGCGCATGAACTCACGCAGGCGCGCGTCGTCATCGACGACGAGCACGAGCGGCCCGCCGGTCTTGCCGCCGGGGCCGGAGCGGTCGAGGAACAACTCGAGATCGCGACGGCGGTAACGGCGATGGCCGCCCGGCGTATAGAACGCCGGCACGCGGCCCTGGTCGGACCACTTGCGAATCGTCGACTGCGCAACGCCGAGGAACTTCGCGGCCTGGCCCAGCGTCAGCCAGTCCGGCTCGGTCGTCGGCGCCCTTCTCCCGGGGTAGCTCACGCCCAAAATCTATCCAAAGCTGAGCAAGGCTAAACGATTACGGGTTCTGAACCGTGATCGTGACCGTCTCTCGCGCCGCCGGCGCGAGGGGCAACGGCTCGAGCGTGCGGACGAGCGTCTGGGTGCCGGCCGGCGTCGAGCTGTCTCCGAGCGCCTGTCCGAAGGCGGTGCCGACGACGAACGCGAGGACGACCCCGGCGCCGATCGCCGCCCGGCGGCGGATCTCGGGACGGATCGTCACGGGCTGTAGTCCGCCGCGCCGCGGGCGTACGCATGGAACGCCGCGTCTGCGACCGTTCCCGGCTCGGAGCTCGGCAGGCCCTCGGGGTCGGCGTCATCGAGCAGCGAGCGTGCCCACTCGTCGGCGCCGTCGTAGGCGCCGGCCAGCTCCTCGAGCGTGAACACCTGACCGACGCGCTCGCGCAAGCCGGCGATCACGACGTCGACCTGGCTCCGCAGATCGCCGTAGCGCCGCGGATCGGGACGCGCGGCCTCGATCCGCCGGTCGCCGTCCGCCCACTGCTGCCGCGCGAGGTCGAGTTCCACCTCAGGGAGTACAGCAGGAGTCGGGCCAGAGAGCGGGCAGCTCCGCGAGCACGCGATCGCCGAGCTCGTAGCCCGGGCGTGCGAGCGCGAACGCGGCGTGCGCGTGCAGGCACTTGAGCGAGCCGGTGCGCTTCGACCCGCCGATGCCGGCGTCGAGCTCGGGCCGCAGCCGACGCTGCTCGGCCTGCGCCGCGGCGAGGCTGCGCGCGAGCGCGTCGTCGTCCTCGGCGGCGCGCGACCAGCGCTCGACGCCGCCGGCGGCTTCGAGGCGGGAGATACCCGCGACGAGGTAGGGGCACGTCACGTAGTACTGGGTCGGGAACGGCCGTCCGTCCTCGTCGAACGGCGACTGCTCGGTCACGGCGGGCCGGCCGTAGGGGCAGCGCACGGCGACGCGCGCGAACGCGCGAGGCTTGCGCCCGATCTGGCGGGCGACGAGCTGTTCGTCGGTCATGCGGTGCAGGCTAGTGACGGTTGCGCCAGGCCGGGATGCCGCGCACGATGAAGAGCTTCTCGCCCGGCTTCACGAGGCCGAGCTGTCGCGCCTCCCGCACGAGCTGCGCGTCGGTGCCTGCCTGCGCGATGCGCTTCTGCAGCCGCGCCTTCTCCGCGCGCAGGGCTTGCACCTCGGCGTTGCGCGTCTTCAGCTCCTGCTTGGCATGCAGGTATGTGTGCGTGGGCTTCCAGTAGAGGAACGCGACGAGCGCGAGCCCGCAGAGCGCGAGCAGCCTGGTGGGGCGGATCCGGACCACGAGGCTCGTTTCGCGGCGAGCCCGCGGAGACCTCCAGAGTCTAGGCCCGGCGCGTCGCGACGATGCAGGCCATCTCGGGCGTCACGAGCACCTCGACGGCCTCGACGCGAGGGTCGAGCAGCAACGCCTCGCGCGTCGCATCGCCCTCGATCGGACGGCCCGGCGTCAGGTCGTCCTTGATCAGGATGCCGCCCGGCGCGAGCAGGTCGATCACCCGGTCGTAGCCGACGCCGCCGTCGGCGAAGATCACGTCGAAGGGGCCGCGGTCCGCAAGCAGATCTCGCCAGTCGCCTTCGAGCACCTCGGCCTCCGTGCCCGCCAGCCGCTCCCGCGCCCGGGCCGCACGACCGGCGTCGACCTCGACGGTGACGAAGCTCGTCCGCGGCGGCAGGGCGGCGAGAATCGCCGTCGCGCCGTCGCCGTACGACGTGCCGAGCTCTGCGATCCGTCCGCCCGGCTTCGACGCGACGAGCGTCGCGACGAGCCGCTGCACCTCCGGGATCGAGTACGCGCCACCGGTCACGCGCTGAACCTACCGCTCCACGCGCCGAGACTCACGAACCCGTGCTCGCTCGACCAGAGACGCAACGTGTCGGAGAGGGGGGTCATGGGGGAGAACCGAAGGTGCTCCCCCATCCGTCAGGCGATGTCGACCTTGATCACGTTCGTGGAGCCGGGAAGGTTGACCGCGGTGCCGGCCGTGGTCACCACGCGGTCGCCGGATTCGACGACGCCGGAGACGACCGCGGACTCGAGGGCGCGAGTCCAGAGATCCTCGACGTCGTCGGTCTGCGGCATCAGGTACGGCGTCACCCCCCACTCGAGTGCCATCTGCTGCACCGCGGTCTGGTGGTGGGAGAGACCGACGATCGGCCTGCGCGGGCGGAGGCGCGCGACGGCGGACGCCGTGCGCCCTGTGAAGGTCGGGACGATGATCGCGCTCGCGCCGAGCGTCTCGGCGAGGTCGCAGGCGGCGCTCGACATCGCGCGGCCGACGGTCGTCTCCTCCCCGTGCTCGGGGTCCTGGTGGCGGTAGATCATCGACGGCTCGACGGCGCGGGCGATGCGGTCCATCGTCGCGACCGCCTCGACCGGGTAGTTGCCGGTTGCCGTCTCGGCGGAGAGCATGACGGCCGAGGTGCCGTCGAGGATCGCGTTCGCGACGTCGCTCGCCTCGGCGCGGGTCGGCTCGGCGTGCTCGATCATCGACTCCAGCATCTGGGTCGCCGTGATCACGGGCTTCCCGACCTGGAGGCAGCGGAGGATGATCCGCTTCTGCAGCAAGGGCACGGTCGCGGCGCCGATCTCGACGCCGAGGTCACCGCGCGCGACCATGATCGCGTCGCTCTCGATCAGCACCTCCTCGAGGGCCTCGATCGCCTCGGCCTTCTCGATCTTCGCGATCACCCGCGCCGGCGAGCCGTGCTGGCGGATGATCGCCTGCAGATCGCGTACATCGGCGGCCGCCCGGACGAACGAGAGCGCGACGAAGTCGACGCCCTTGGCGAGCGCGAAGTCGAGGTCCTCGAGGTCCTTGCGCGTCAGGGACGGGATCGGCACCGGGACGCCGGGGAGGTTGACGCCCTTGTGGGACTTCACCTCGCCTCCGACGATGACGCGGCAGCGCGCGCGTCCGTGCTCGACCTCCTGCACCGCCAGGCGCACCAGGCCGTCGTCGATCAGGACGTCGTGGCCCGGGCGCAGCACCTCGCCGATCACCGCGGGCGCGATCGGCAACTCACCGTCGGCGGCCGATTGCTCGCCGACCACGATCACTTCCTCGTCCTTCAGCAGGATCCGCGGCGTCGTCAGGTCGCCGATCCGCAGCTTCGGGCCCTGGAGGTCGGCGATCAGCGCGAGCGGCTTGCCGCTCTCCTCCTGGACCTCGCGGACGACCTGCACGCGCTCGGCGTGGCTCTCGTGATCGCCATGGGAGAGGTTGAGCCGGATCGCGTCGACGCCGGCGTCGACGAGCGCGCGCACCTGATCGTGGGTCGAGGAGACCGGGCCGATGGTGGCGACGATCTTCGTTCTGCGGCGCTCGGCAGCCATGCCCTCCACACTAGCGAGCGTCGTCCGCAAGAACGACGCGAAGATCGTCCGGCGCGACGATGACGCCCGGCGAAGGCGGCCCTATCGTGGTCTTCATGGAATACGTCACCGGAACAGCAGCCCCGACCGTCGCTGGAGACGCCTTTGTGCGGGGACAGCGCAAGCGCTTCTCGCTCTCGCTCTCGGAGTACCGGGGGACCTGGGCCGTCGTCGCCTTCTCACCGCGTCACGCCGACGTGCTCGAGCTGGCAGAGCTCGAGGAAGCCTTCGGCGCCGACGGCGCGATCGTGCTGGCCGCGACGCCCGCCGATTACCACGAGACCGCCGACCGCTACGGCGACGAATCGGTGCGCTTCCCGCTCCTCACCGAGGTGACCGAGCAGCGCCGGATCACGATGATCGTCGACCCCGGCGGCGTCGTTCGCCACGTCGGCCTGCGGCGCAGCGCCCGCGAGACGCTGGCGTCGCTCGAAGAGCTCCTCGTGGCGCCGCAGCTACGAGTCGCAGCCTGAGCCGAGAACAGAACCTGGTTCGGCCTGGGCTGAACCAGGTTCCGGTTCAGCGCGTGCTGCGCGGGAAGGCCGACCAGCCGGGATAGGACGCCCGGGAGCCGAGCTCCTCTTCGATCCGGAGCAGCTGGTTGTACTTCGCGACGCGGTCGCTGCGCGCCGGCGCTCCGGTCTTGATCTGCCCGGTGCCGAGCGCGACCGCGAGGTCGGCGATCGTCGCGTCCTCGGTCTCGCCCGAGCGGTGCGACATGACGGCGCTGTAGCCGGCGCTCTGCGCCAGCCGGACGGCTTCGATCGTCTCGGTCAGCGTCCCGATCTGGTTCACCTTGACGAGGATCGAGTTGCCGACGCCGCGGTCGATCCCCTCCTGCAGGCGCACCGGGTTCGTCACGAACAGGTCGTCGCCGACGAGCTGCACCCGCTCTCCCAGCTGCTCGGTGAGTGCGCGCCACGAGTCCCAGTCGTCCTCTGCCGCGCCGTCCTCGATCGAGACGACGGGATAGCGATCGACGATCTCCGTCCAGAAGCCGGGCATCTCGCTGCTCGACTTCTCGCGGCCTTCGAAGCGGTAGGCGCCGTCGGAGAAGACCTCACTCGTCGCCGGGTCGAGGGCGATCGCGACCCGGTCGAGGTGACCGGCGCGATCGGCGGCGTCGAGCACGGCCTCGATCGCCTGCTCGCTCGATTCGAGATCGGGTGCGAAGCCGCCTTCGTCTCCCACGCCGACTGCGAGCCCGCGCTCCGAGAGCACGTTCTTCAGTGCGTGGTAGACCTCGGCGCCGATCCGCAGCGCGTCGGCGAACGTCTCCGCGCCTGCGGGAACGAGCATGAACTCCTGCAGGTCGATCGAGTTCGTCGCGTGCACGCCGCCGTTGATCACGTTGAGCATGGGCACGGGCACCGTCGTCGCGGACTCGCCGCCGAGCCACAGATACAGCGGCTTGCCCGCCTCGGCCGCGGCTGCCTTTGCGTTGGCGAGCGAGGCGCCGAGGATGGCGTTCGCACCGAGCCGTCCCTTGTTCGGCGTGCCGTCGAGGTCGATCAGCGCGCGGTCGAGCGCGTCCTGGTCGTCGGCGGAGCGGCCGCGCAGCAGCTCCGCAATCTCGCCGTTGACGTTGCCGACCGCTTGCAGGACGGCCTTGCCGCCCCAAGCCTCGCCGCCGTCGCGCAGCTCGACCGCCTCGTGGACGCCGGTCGAGGCGCCGGAAGGGACGATTGCGCGGCCGAGCGCGCCCGACTCGAGGCGAACGTCGACCTCGACGGTCGGGTTGCCCCGCGAGTCGACGACCTGCCGTCCGCGCACCTCAGCGATCTTCACGTTGCACCCTCTCCTTTGGCCCGGTCGTAGTAGGCGTCCTGCTCCTCGAGCGGGAGCTCCGTCCAATTCTTGCCGTCGGCCGCCGCGAGCGCCTCAGCGTGCTCGACGCGCAGGCGGAACCGCTTCGCGGCCGCGCGCAGCTCGAGCTCGGGGTCGACGTTCAGCCGGCGCGCCACGTTGACCGCGGCGAAGAGCACGTCGCCGAGCTCCGCCGCGACGCGGGGCTCCGGTTGCGTCTCGGGCTCGGGATCGGCGGTCGGCAGCTCGTCCCTCAGCTCCCGCAGCTCGTCGTGGAAGTCGGCGAGCGCCCCTGCGAGGTCGGGATACTCGAAGCCGACCGACTTCGCGCGCAGTTGCACCTTGCGCGCGTAGAGCAGCGCGGGCAGGCCCTCGGGCACGTCGTGGAAGACGCCCTCGCGGCCTTCGTCTTCGCGCTTGATCGCCTCCCACCGGTCGCGCACGCGCGACGCCGTCCGCGCCTCGGCGTCCCCGAAGACGTGTGGATGGCGCGAGACGAGCTTCGCGTGGATCCCGCGGGCGGCCGCCTCGAGGTCACCTGCACCCCGCTCCGAGAGCAGCAGCGCCAGGAAGTACGACTGGAAGAGCAGGTCGCCGATCTCGTCGAGCAGCTTCGCGTCGTCGCCGGCGAGCGCTGCGTCGGCGACCTCGTACGCCTCCTCGACGGTGTGCGGCACGATCGTGCGCGCGGTCTGCTCGCGGTCCCAGGGACAGTCGCGCCGGAGCCGCTCGGTCAGCTCCTGGAGCTCGACGAGCGCGTCCGCGAGCGACACGGAAGGCGGCCTAGGTGGACGTGTTCGTCGACGTCGTCGACGCGCACGGATCGGGCGAAGGCGTGTACCCGACCTGGTACTTGATCTTCTTGCCGCTGCAGAAGCTCTTCGACAGGCTGCTGACCCAGTCGGTCATCGCCTGGTTCTGCTTCTGCTGCTTCAACTGCTGCTGGATCGTCGCCGAGACCTGCTTCTCGGGCGTCGTCGAGCGCGGGTGGACGTTCGAGATCGGCTCGATCACGAACCAGCCGTACTGGCCGTTGTGGATCGGGGCGTGGATGACGTTCGTCTTCTCGGAGAACGCCACCTTGTCGAACTCGGCGACGGTCTGGCCCTTGGACACGGTCAGCTTGCCGCAGTTGTCCTTCGAGCTCGGATCCTGCGAGAACTTCTTGGCCAGCGTGCACCACGTCTTGGTGTTGCCCGCCTTGAGCTGCGCGTAGATCGAGTCGGCGCTCGCCTTGTTCTTGACGAGGATGTGGCGCACGTCGCGCGTCTGGGCCTTCGAGTAGAGCTGCGGGTGCGCGATGTAGTAGTCGTGCACCTCGCCGTCGTCGACCTTGACGTCGTTCGTGACCTTCTTGAAGACCGCCTCCGAGATCAGCTGGGCGCGAATGTCCTTCCGCACCTGCTCGTCGGTGAGGTGCTGCTTCGCGAGCTGCGACTTGTACTTCGCCTCGCTGTTCTGGAAGTACTGCTTCTTGATCTGCGCCAGGCGGGCGTCGATCTGCTTGTCGGTGACCTCGACGCCTTCCGACGTGGCCTTCTCCTCGCGCTCGGCCTGCTGGACGAGCAGCGTCACGGCCTGGCCCTTGATCGTCTGGAACTCGGTCGTCCCCTGAGCCGGAAACTTCCGCGGCGGCGTCTGCTGCGCGAAGCTCCGCTTGGCCTGTGCGATCAGGGCGTCGTACTCCTCCTTGCTGATGTGCGTGTCGCCGACGACGGCGACGTCGTTGCTCTCCACGCTGGCGCTGCCACCGCCGCCGCCGCACCCTGCAACGAGGGCGGCGACGAGCGCGATCAGAATGAGGAATTTGGCCGATTTCATAGGAGTGCACCGGCTCAGGCGGCCTGGCGCGCGGCCAGCATAGCATCGACCAAATCGAGCGCTCCTGTGAATTCGCTATGTCTTAACGTCACCTCTCGGTTGCCCGTCGAGTAGACCGCGGTCTCGACCGCGCCGCGCAGTTCGCGCAGCTCGCCGGAGCCGAGGACGACCGGTCCGACCGACGCTTTCCCGCCGCGGAAGACGAGGTAGTCGGCCCCAAGCCGGGCCAGCTTCAGCTTCGCCTCCTGGATCGCGAACAGGTTCGAGACGGGCTCCGGCAGCGGCCCGTACCGGTCCTCGGTCGCGACCTCCAGCTCGCGCAGCTCGTCCTCGGTCTCGGTCAGCGCGATGCGCCGGTGCAGGTCGATCTTGAGCGCCTCGGCAGAGATGTAGCCGGCCGGAACGAACGCGTCGATCCGCGCGTCGATGCGCACCGGGCGTGCGGCGAGGCGGCGCTGGCCGGAGAGCTCCGCGACCGCCTCGTGCAGCATCTCGACGTAGAGCTCGAACCCCAGGGCTGCGACGTGCCCCGACTGCTCCGCGCCGAGCAGGTCGCCGGCGCCGCGGATCTCGAGGTCGCGCATCGCGATCGCGAAGCCGGCGCCGAGCTCGGTGTGGTCGGCGAGCGTGGCGAGCCGGGCGCGCGCCTCAGGGGTCAGCTCGCGCGCCTCCGGATAGAAGAGATACGCGTGCGCGAGCCGGTCGCTGCGGCCGACGCGCCCGCGGATCTGGTAGAGCTGCGACAGGCCGAGCTGGTCGGCCCGCTCGACGATCAGCGTGTTCGCCTGCGGGATGTCGAGGCCCGACTCGATGATCGTCGTCGAGACGAGCACGTCCGCGTCGCCGGCCAGGAACTTCAGCATCTGGTTCTCGAGCTCGCGCTCCGGCATCTGGCCGTGCGCGACGAGGAACCGCAGGGTCGGGCAGATGTTCCGGAGCTTCTCCGCCGCCTCCTCGATCGTCTCGACCCGGTTGTGCAGGTAGAACGCCTGGCCGTTGCGCTCGATCTCGCGTTCGAGTGCCTGCTTGATCAGGTCTTCGTCGTACTCGCCGACGTACGTACGGATCGGCCGGCGGCCCTCGGGCGGCGTCTCGATCACCGAGATGTCCCGCAGACCGGCGAGCGACATGTGCAGCGTGCGCGGGATCGGCGTCGCGCTGAGGGCGAGCACGTCGACCTCGAGGCGCAACTGCCGGAGCAGCTCCTTCTGCGCGACGCCGAAGCGCTGCTCCTCGTCGACGACGACCATGCCGAGCTCTTTCGGGATCACGTCGCGCGAGAGGACGCGGTGCGTGCCGATCAGTACCTCGACCTTCCCTTCGTTGAACTCCGCGAGCACGTTCTTCACGTCCGACGGCTTGCGGAAGCGCGACACCATCTCGACGCGCACGGGGAAGTCGCGGTACCTGTCCCGGAAGGTGTTCCAGTGCTGCTGCGCGAGCACGGTCGTCGGCACGAGCATCAGCACCTGCTTGCCGTTGACGGCGACGGCGAAGGCGGCGCGTACGGCCACCTCGGTCTTGCCGAAGCCGACGTCGCCGCAGACGAGGCGGTCCATCGGGTGCGCCGACTCGAGGTCCTCCATCACGGCCTCGATCGCGGTGCGCTGGTCCTCGGTCTCGCGGTAGGGGAAGTCCGCCTCCAGGCGCTCGACCCATTCGTGCTCGACGTCGAAGGCGACGCCGGGCTGGGTTTGCCGCTGCGCGTAGAGCTGCAGCAGCTCGCCCGCCATCTCGCGCAGGTGCGCACGCGCGCGCGTCTTCAGGTTGTCCCAGGCCTTGCCACCCAGCTTCGAGAGCGTGGGCGCCTTGGAGTCGGAGCCGATGTAGCGGCTGACCTTGCCGATCTGCTCGTGCGGTACGTAGACGCGGTCGTCGCCGCGGTAGGCGAGCAGCAGGTAGTCGCGCGTGACGCCTGCGACTTCCTTCGTCTCGAAGCCCTTCAGCTGCGCGACGCCGTGATCCTCGTGGACGACGTAGTCGCCCGTGCGCAGGTCGGAGAAGCTCTGCAGCGCGCGGCCGGGCGCGGCTGTTGCGCGCGGCGGCCGCTTGCGGAAGACCTGCGTGTCGGGGAGCAGCGCGACGCCGAGGTCGCGCCAGACGAAGCCGCGCCGCGCCGGCGAGACGGCGAACACGAGACCGGCGGCAGCCTCCCCCGGTTCGAGCATGCGCGCGCTGCTGCGCCGCAGCAGCGCCTGCTGGCGCAGCGCCTCGCCGCGGTGGGGAAAGGCGACGACGATGTCGAGCTCCTGCCGCAGCAGGCCGTTCAGCTCGTTCTCGGCCTCGGAGAGACCGCGTGCGGCGATCGCAGGGCGCTGCGCATCGAACGAGAACGGCTGGCCCTGCGGCAGCGGCGTCAACTCGGTCGCGCCGGCGATCTCGACCGGGCCGAAGCCCTCGTCGGCCCAGACGGCGCGCACCTCGTCGGGTGACCACACGAGATCGGGCGTGCGCCCGAGCGGCGGCACGAGGTCCGCGGGCACCTCGGCCGACGGCGCGCCTTCGAGCTCGTCGTCGAGCAGCGTCACCTCGACGAGCTCGTGCCGGCGCTCGGCCGCCGGGTACACGGTCGCCGTCTCGACCTGCCGCAGCGCGCGCTGGGTGAACGGCGAGAACGCGCGGATCTGCTCGATCTCGTCGCCGAAGAGCTCGACCCGCAGCGGCTCACGGCCGGTCGTCGGGAAGACGTCGATCAGGCCGCCGCGAACGGCGAACTGCCCCCGCTCCTCGACCCGCTCGACCCGTTCGTACCCCGCCGAGGCGAGGTGCTCGGCGAGCGACTCGATGCCGGGCTCGTCGCCGGTCTGGAGCCTCAGCGGCGCGGGGCGCTCGGCGGCCGGCGGCAGCCCCTCGGCGACGGCGGCCGCGGACGCGCAGACGAGCCCGCCCGCCTCCAGCACCTCGAGCGCGCGGGCCCGCTCGCCGACGAGGTGCGGCGCGGGCTCGAGTCCCGAGCCCCAGCGCACGCCTCGCGACGGCAGCAGCGCGACCTTGTCCTCGCCGACGAACCAGGCGGCTGCCTCGGCGGCGTCGCGCGCGTCGGCGTCGTCGGGGAAGAGCGCGACGAGGCCGCGCTCGACCTCCTCGTGCAGCGCCGCGAGCACGAGCGGCAGCACCGGCTCCGAGACGCGGGCGCGCGTCGGCAGCGCGGCAGCGA
Organism: uncultured Actinomycetes bacterium; assembly: GCA_963698925.1. Classification (GTDB taxonomy): domain Bacteria; phylum Actinomycetota; class Thermoleophilia; order Gaiellales; family Gaiellaceae; genus PALSA-600. The sequence goes on from CAVOSR010000004.1 coordinate 99,822, forward strand.
ATTCCGGCAGCCGCTCCTGCGCGCGCAGGCGCTCGACGAGTGTGTGCAGCACGGGACGGTCCATGGCGTCGGGCCGAACGAGGCGTTCGGCCGGGGTGCCATGGTAGTCCGCCTAGATCACTCGGCGCGCGCCTGTGAAGCGGCTCGAGTACCAGCCGCTGAGCGGTGCGACGGAGACACGGGTACCGGTGTGCGGCGCGTGGATGAAGCGCCCATGGCCGACGTAGATGCCGACGTGGCCGAGCCCGTTGAAGAAGAGGAGGTCGCCGGGCTTCAGCCCGCGGCGCGAGACGCGCCGCCCGCGGTCGAACTGCGCAACGGAGTAGTGCGGGAGCGAAACGCCGAAGTGCCCGTAGACGAAGCGCGTGAAGCCGGAGCAGTCGAAGCCGCTGTGCGGCGAGCTTCCGCCGTAGCTGTAGCGAATGCCGAGCAGATGGCGCGCGTAGGTGACGACGCTCGTCCGGCGCGCCGAGGCCTGCTCACGATGAGAGGTGGCACCGAGAGCCCCACCTGCGCGGGCGGAGATGAAGGCGACGAGCACGAGCACGAGCAGCGCAAGACGAATGCGATCCGACACAAGAGGCTCCCCTCGGGAGCGGCGCGCACAGGGATGGCGGCGCCGCGACGACCGTTGGCTCGTCGCATGTCAGCAAGCCCTGCGCGCACCTGCCACCCCTCGTAGCGGTGGCAGCGCATCCCTCGATGGGGGTAGGCCGGCGCGGCGCGGTCAGACGGGTCGCGCGAGCCGGGACGCCGTCCCGTGCGCGTTTGCGCTGCACCCGGGCGCCTGCGGCGTCCGCGTGCGCGATGTCACGAGCGTTTCGCGTTGACCGCGCGCTGGGCGGCTTCGAGCCCCTCGGCGTCGAGCGTCTCGATGGCGTCGGCGGCGGTCGCGACGATGCGCTCGGCGTCATCGTGGGGCTCGAAGTCGGCGAGGACGTAGTCGGCGAGGCGCCGCTGATCGCCGCGACCGGGCCGGCCGACGCCGACGCGCAGGCGCAGGAAGTCGGGCGTGCCGAGGTGCTGGGCGATCGAACGCAGGCCGTTGTGCCCCGCGAGGCCACCGCCCAGCCGCGCCTGCAGCCGCCCCGTGTCGAAGTCGCCCTCGTCGTGGACGACGAGGACGGCGTCCGGGTCGGTCTTGAAGAAGCTCGCCGCGGCGCGCACGGACTTGCCGGAGTCGTTCATGTACGTCTCGGGCTTCAGCAGCGCGACCTTGTGACCGTCGATCCTGATCTCGGCCAGCTGGCCGTCGAACTTGCCGCGCCACGAGCCGCCGTGCCTGCGCGCGAGCTCGTCGACGATCAGCCAGCCGACGTTGTGCCGGTTGCGCGCGTACTCGCGGCCGGGATTCCCGAGGCCGACGACCAGAAGGTCGAGTGAGGTGCCGTGTCTCCGCGGCCAGAGCCGCATCAGCAGACGGGCTTAGCCCTCGTCGGTGGTGGGCTCGCCGCCGTCGCCGCTGCCGGCGGCGTCGGACGCCTCACCCTCGCCGGCGGGCTCTTCGCCCTCGGCGGCACCCTCGGCGCCCTCTTCGCCCTCGGCGACCTCTGCCTCGGGCTCCTCGACGCGGGTCGGCTGCGTAACGGTCGCGAGGACTGTCTCCTCGAGGTCGTCGAGCAGCGTCACACCGGCGGGCGGGGTCAGCGACGTCAGGCGGAGCGTGTCGCCGATGTGCATCCCCGAGACGTCGGCCTCGAGATGCTCCGGCACCTCCATCGGCAGCGCTTCGACGTTGAGCTCGTTGACACCCTGGGAGAGGACACCGCCCTCCTGCACGCCGATCGGGTCGCCGTGCAGGGTCAACGGCACGGTCGCGTGAATCGGCTGGTCGAGGCGCACTTCCTGCAGGTCGACGTGCGTGATCAGACCGCGCACCGCGTCCTGCTGGAAGTCCTTGAGCACCGACGAGTGGGTCTTGCCGGTCTCGACGACGACGTCCAGCACGGCGTTCAGACCGCCCTTCGTGGTCAGCGCAGCGCGCAGGTCGCGCTCGGTGATCGCGATCGCCACCGGCTCCTCGCGGCCGTAGAGCACACCGGGCACGAGCCCCTGCTTGCGCAGGCGGCGCGACTCGGCGGAACCGAGCTTGGGACGGCTCTGGACCGTCAGTTGATGGCGCTCTCCAGCCACGGTCGGCGATTGTAGCGAGTAGACCGCAAGGTTCGCCCCCACCGGCGGGTCTACCGCCCAGACCGATCGAGCATCCCATGTGCTCCTCCCCTGAGCTGGGCCTGGCGATGCGGCGCTGGGCCCAGCTTCGCGCGGGGTCGGTCGGCCGGTGCCGGGCACGACCGTCACGGCACCGCTCCGAGGACGAGGGCTGCGGTGCCGGGCACGGAGTGCCCGGCACCGCGTTTCTCCCGCTGGGCGTCGTCGGGCTTTGCCCGGCCCGCAGCGACACTCGGGCTCTCCGTTACACCGAGGCGCGCGACGACCTGGATGGACCTCGCTCAGAGAGCGTTCGTCACGTGGCAGTGAGCCGCGTCAGAAGAGCTGGTTCTCGCCACCGAAGATGGCGGAGACCGAGTCGTCGGCGAAGACGTTCATGATCGTCTCGGCGAGCAGCGGCGCGACGGTGAGCACCGTCATGTGCTCGGGCTTCGTGATCGGGTCGATCGGCACCGTGTCGGTGACGACGATGCCGGCGATGTCGGCCTCGCTGAGCCGCCGCGAGCCTTCCGGCGACAGCAGCGCGTGCGTGACGAAGACCCAGACCTCCTTCGCGCCGTGATCCTTGAGCGCCTGCGCGCCCGCGATCAGCGTTCTGCCGGTGGTCGTGATGTCGTCGCCGATGATCGCGACCTTGTCGCGGACCCGGCCGGTCACCTCGGTCACCGAGACGACATCGTGCGCGGGGCGCGTCTTGTGCATGATCGCGAAGTCGGCCTCGATCATCTCGGCGAAGCGCACGGCGTGCTTCGCGCGGCCGGCGTCCGGTGCGACCGAGACGACGCCCTCGCCGGTCAGCCCCAGGTCGCGGAAGTGGCGGGCGAACAACGGCAGGCTCGTCATGTGGTCGACCGGGATCGTGAAGAAGCCCTGGGTCTGACCGGCATGCAGATCCATCGTCAGCACTCGGTCGGCGCCCGCCAGCTGCAGCATGTCCGCGACGAGGCGCGCCGAGATCGGCTCGCGCGGCTTCGCCTTGCGGTCCTGCCTCGCGTAGGGAAACGCCGGGATGACCGCCGTGATGCGCTTGGCCGAGGCAAGCTTCGCCGCCTGGATCATCAGCAGCAGCTCCATCAGGTTCTGGTCGATCGCGCCGCAGCCGGTCTGGACGAGGAAGAGGTCGGCGCCGCGGATCGACTCGTCGTAGCGGCAGTACGTCTCGCCGTTGCTGAAGGTGTGCAGCTCGATCTCTCCGAGCTCGACCCCGAGCTGCTCGGTGATCCGCCGCGCGAGCGCCGGGTGCGAGCGGCCTGAGAAGACCATCAGCCGCTTCTGCGGGCCGCGCTCGAGCCAGTGGCCGGGTGCCGGCTTCGTCACGGCCTCCGGAGACTCCAGTCCGGGCAGGACGAGCTCAGTCGTCGCGCTGACGGGCTGCATATCCCTCCTTGTTCTCCTGGTGAGGGCGGGCAATCGCAAGTGCGTCCGGCGGGACGTCCTTCGTTATCACCGATCCTGCTCCAATCCATGCACCGTCTCCGATCGTCACCGGCGCGACGAAGCCATTCTGGATCGCGGTCCTGACGTTGCTCCCGATCGTGGTGCGGTGCTTGGGCTGACCCGGCTTGTGTCCCAGGTTGGCGGTGATCGCGCCGGCGCCGATGTTGGTGTCCTCGCCGATCTCGGCGTCTCCGATGTACGACAGGTGAGGCACCTTGGTGCGATCCCCGATCTTGGAGTTCTTGATCTCCACGAAGGTGCCCGCCTTGGAAGACTCGCCGAGGACCGTTCCGGGGCGAAGGTAACAGAAGGGTCCGATGGTGGCGGAGCGACCGATGTGGGTGTCGACGGCGACCGTGTTGGCGCCGATCTCCGCTCCCGCAGCCACGCGGGTCCGCCCGCGCAGGTAGGTGAACGGCTGGACGACCACGTCGGCCTCGAGCTCGACGGTCGGCTCGATCCAGGTCGTCGCCGGGTCGACGATCGTGACCCCGTTCAGCATGTGCTGCTCGTTGATCCGGTCGCGCAGGATCGCGCCTGCCTGTGCGAGCTCGACTCGCGTGTTCACGCCCTCGGTCTCACGGTGATCCTCGGCGACATGAGCCGCGACCTTCTCGCCGGCGGCCACGAGGAGCTCGATCGTGTCGGTCAGGTAGAGCTCACCCTGGACGTTCTTCGGCTGCACTTGCTCGAGCGCGGGCCAGAGCTGGTCGGCGCGGAACACGTAGATCGACGAGTTGATCTCTCGGATCGCACGCTCCTCCTCGGTCGCATCCGTGCCCTCGGCGATGCGCCGGACCGACCCGTCCGGCGCGCGGACGATGCGACCGTAGACGCGGGCGTCGGGCGGCTCGGCGGAGAGGATCGTGGCCGCGGCGTGCTCGCGGTGGTGGGTCTCGACGAGGCGGGCGAGCAGCTCGGCGGTCAGCAGCGGTGTGTCCCCCGAGAGCACGAGCACGTCTCCCTCGTGCCCACCGAGCGCCTCGCGCGCGACGCGCACCGCGTCGCCGGTCCCGAGTGGCGTCTCCTGCACGGCGATGCGTACGCCGCTGTCCGCGAACTGGTCGCGGCCGGCCGGTGAGGCGACGACGACGAGCGGGTCGGCGCCGGTTGCGCGGCCCGCTTCGATCACCCAGTCGACCATGCGGCGGCCGAGAATCGGGTGGAAGTGCTTCGGTACCGCCGACTTCATGCGCGTGCCGAGGCCGCCGGCCATCACGAGCGCTGCGAGGGGGGTGTCAGGCATGGGCTGCGGAGCGTAAAGGCTCGGGAAGCTCAGGGGACGGGCGTCAGCTGGGGCGCCAGGATTCGAACCTGGGATCGCGGGACCAAAACCCGCTGCCTTACCGCTTGGCTACGCCCCACGGATCGGGCGGTCAGTCTACGGGCGTCTGTTGAAGAGCAGGATCAGTGCGGCGATCGCAATCAGCGCGACGATGCCGATCGCGAGCGCCTTGACGAGCGCAAACGCGATCGGGACGCAGAGCACGAGCAGCTGGGAGGCCGCGAAGACCCAGCTCCCCTGCCGCAGGACATCCGAGCGGTGCGCGCGACCGGCGTACCACCAGAAGAGCACGGCGATCGCTGCGAGCGCGACGGCGGCCCACCAGTGGAGAACGCCGACCAGGAAGAGCAGTCCCTCGATCGCGGCGATCCAGAAGGTGAGGCGCAGACGCCGCTCGCGCAGCCACCGGCCCGTGCGCGACGAGCCGTGTTCGATCGCGTGCGTGCCGACCATCTCGGCTCAACCGTACCACGCTGGAACCGTGATCCAGAGCCGCGCGCGGCGCCGAAACGCGCGCCGGGCGGCCTCGGCGTCGACCCGCCGGTGGAACAGGCCGTAGACGGCCGGCCCGGCTCCCGTGACGTCTGCGCGAAACGCACCGAGCGCCCGCAGCTCGTCGGCGTACGTCGATGTCGCGAGGTCGTTCAGCGGCAGCGCAGCGAGGTCGCGCGGTCGGCGGGTGGCCTCGAGCGTCTCGCGCAAACGGGCTGCTCGTTCCTCGAAGCCGACGGCGCCGCCACGAAGGTCGAACGCCTCGTAGACGTCCGCGGTGGCGCGCTTGCTTTCCCCGTTCGGCAGGAGCAGCAGCACGACGAAGTCCTGCGGCAGGTCCACCGGCTCGAGGCGTGTCCCGTCGGCGGTCCCCAGCTGGGGGCCGTCGTGCAAGAAGAACGGGACGTCGGCGCCGACACGCGCGGCCAGCTCGTGCAAGGCGGTGGGCTCGAGTGCCGCCTCGAGTTGCGCGTTGGCGAGCCTGAGCGCGGTCGCGGCGTCGGAGCTGCCACCGCCGAGGCCCGCGGCGACCGGGATCCGCTTGTCGATCCGGACACGCCAGCCGTGCGGCGCCGCGAGAGCCGCGAGCGCCGTTCGGACGATCGTGTCGCCCGGGAACCCGTCGACCGTCGTCTGCGCCGCCGGCTCGATGCGCACCCGGTCGCCGAGGTCGACCCGCTGGAAGACCGTCACGAGCTCGTGCTTGCCGTCGTCGCGCCGCGGCCCGACCACGAGTGCGAGGTTGATCTTGGCCGGCGCGGCCCCGATCACGCGAGCTCACCCGCGAGCGCGACGAACTCGTCGGGCTCGAGCTCCTCGGCGCGCACGTTCGCGTCGCGGCCGATCGCCGCCAGCGCCGCGACCGCCTGCTCGCGCGAGGCGACCGCCGCGAGCGAGACTGCGTTCGCGAGCGTCTTGCGACGGTGGCCGAACGCAGCCTCGACGAGCCGCTTGACCGGTCGCGATGCCGCCGGTCCGGTGCGGACGAACGAGACGAGCGCCGACTCGACATTCGGCTTCGGCCGGAACACCTCGCGCGAAACCGGATGCAGGCCGGTGCGCTCGGTCGCAAGCTGGACGAGCACGGACACGGACCCGTACGCCTTCGTCCGCGGCCGGGCGAAGAACCGGTCCGCGACCTCGCGCTGCACCATCACGCACCACAGGTCGAGCTGCGGCAGGGCCAGGCTCTCGGCGACCACCGGCGTCGCGATGTTGTACGGCAGGTTCGCGACGAGCTTGTGTGGCGGCGGCTCGAACGCACCGACGTCGAGTCGCAGCGCGTCGCCCCAGTGGACCGTCGTGCGTGGGATCCCGGCGAGGTGCGGTTCGAGGCGGCGGTCGACCTCGACGGCGTGGACGTGCGCGACGCGGTCGGCGAGAAAGCGCGTCAGGACGCCGAGCCCAGGTCCGATCTCGAGCACGACGTCGTCCGGCTTCAGCGCCGCGAGCCGCTCGATCACACCAAGGATGTTCTCGTCGACCAGGAAGTGCTGCCCGAGGCTCTTCTTGGGAGCGATCTTGCCCGCTCCGGCGGCGGCAAAGCCACCACCTGCGCTCCTGGGCGGCTCCGTCGAGCCTACGCCGCTCACAATGAGAAGACCTCGGTGGCGTTGCGGTCGATCTGCGCCTCGAGCTCGACCGGGTCCTCCCCGCGCGTCTCTGCGAGCGACGCGAGCGTGTGCACGACGTACGCCGGCTCGTTGCGCTTGCCGCGCACTGCCTGCGGTGCGAGGTACGGGCTGTCGGTCTCCGCGAGCAGGCGCTCGGCGGGCACCTGGCGCGCGGCCGCGCGCAAGTCGTACGCGTTCTTGTACGTGACGTTGCCGGCGAACGACACCCACCAGCCGCGGTCGAGCGCGGCCTCGAGCAGCGGCGGCGAGGAGAAGCAGTGGAGGATCACCGGGCCGTCGTGCTCCAGCAGCCGGGCGCGGGTGTCGTCGTCTGCCGCGCGAGTGTGGATGACCACCGGCTTCCGGGTTTCCGCGGCGAGCGCCAGCTGCGCATCGAAGAGCGCCTGCTGTGCCGCGGCCGGCGCGTAGTCACGGAAGTAGTCGAGCCCGGTCTCGCCGAGCGCGACGGCACACGGATGCGCGAGCAGCTCCCGTAACTCGCCGAGCGCGGCGAGGTCGACGCCCGCTGCCTCGTGCGGATGGATTCCGAGCACGCAGTGCACACCGTCGCTCGCCTCCGCCCGGGCGAGCGAGCGGCGGGCGCCCTCGAGGCTCGTCGCGACGTCGAGCACCCGGGTGACGCCGGCGGCGCGGGCGCGGTCGAGCACTTCGGCGGCGTCGTCACCGAGATGCGCGTGGGTGTCGATCATGGCGCGGCGGTCACGCCGCGTCGGCGTCGGGCAGTTCGATGCGCGGGAAGAGCGGCGGCGCCGCCTCGATCGGATCGCCGGCGACGAGCTTGCCGTAGTCGACCTGGTCCCAGCCGAGCTCCAGCGGCTGGCCGAGCGCGGCGAGGATTTTCGGCGCCGTCTCCGGCAGGTAGGCGACGAGGGCGACCGCAGCGACGCGCAGGCCGTCGCAGAGGTCGTAGAGCACCTGGTCGAGCTGCCCGGCATTCGCGTCGTCCTTCGCGAGCTCCCACGGCTTGGTCTCGGTGACGTGCCGGTTGAGCGCGCGGACGAGCAACCAGACGCGGTCGAGCGCACCGGTGATGTCGAACGCGTCGAACTCCGCCGTCGCGTCCTGCACCGAGCCGATCGCCGCCGCGATCTCCGACGTGCCGTCGGGCGCACCCGGGATGCGGCCCTCGCGGTACTTGACGACCATCGCGGTCGTGCGCGAGAGCAGGTTGCCGAGGTCGTTGCCGAGCTCGCTCTCGTACCGCTCCGCGATGCCGGCGAGCGACGCGTTGCCGTCCTGCCCGAACGGGACCGCGCGCGCACACCAGAAGCGCAGCGGGTCGGCGCCGTAGACGTCGATCACCTCCAGCGGGTCGAGCGAGTTGCCGCGCGACTTCGAGATCTTGCGATCGTCGAGCGTCAGATAGCCGTGGATGAAGAGCTGCTTCGGGACGTCGTACCCTGCAGACAGCAACATGGCGGGCCAGTAGACGCAGTGGAAGCGGATGATGTCCTGCGCCATCACGTGGCGCACCTCCGGCCAGAAGGTGTTGCGCAGGTCCTCCCCCGGCCGCGCATAGGTGAGCGCGCTCAGGTAGTTGACGAGTGCATCGGCCCAGACGTACGCGACCTGGCTCTCGTCCCAGGGCAGCGGGATGCCCCAGGGCTGGCCGGCGCGGCTGATCGAGAAGTCGCGCAGCCCGCTCGAGACGAAGCTCTTGACCTCGTTGAACCGGAACGCCGGTCGCACGTAGTCGGGCCTGCTCTCGTACAGCTCGAGCAGCCGGTCCTGGTAGGCCGAGAGGCGGAAGAAGTAGTTCTTCTCCTCGATCCACTCGGGCACGGTGTCGTGGTCGGGGCACTTGCCGTCGACGAGCTCGTCCTCGGTCTTGAATGCCTCGCAGCCGACGCAGTAGAGCCCGGCGTACACGTCCTCGTAGACGTCGCCGTTGTCGTAGATCCGCTGCAGGAAGTCACGCACGAACTCCTTGTGGCCGGCGTCGCTCGTCCGGATGAAGAAGTCGGTCTGCGCGTTCAGGCGCTTCGGCAGCTCGCGCCAGACGACGGCGATCTGATCGACGTACTCCTGTGCGCGGCAGCCCCTGCTCCTCGGCGACCCGCCAGACCTTCGTCGCGTGCTCGTCGACGCCCGTGAGGAAGAACGTCTCCTCGCCCCGCTGCCGGTGATGGCGCGTCAGGATGTCGGCCGCGATCGTCGTGTACGCGTGCCCGATGTGCGGCGTGCTGTTCACGTAGTAGATCGGCGTCGTCACGTAGAACGTCATGGCGGCCCATGATAGGCGCCGACCTGCTCCTGGCCAGGAGCCGCACGAGCACCGAGACGCCGAGCAGCGCCACGAAGAGCAACGCGAGCAGGAGGCGGCGTTCGTCGTGCGCCGATGCGGCCGCCGCTGCCGGCGCGGCACCTGAGCGGACGGTCGCGGCGGCGTGCGGCCGACGCGGGGCGCCGTTCCGCGGGCGCCGGCGCAGGTCGGCCGCCGGCGGTGCGGCCGCACGGGCCGGGACCGGATGCGCGCGCATCCGGAGGGGTCGCGTCGACCCCTGCCGTTCCACGGTGGCCACGGCGCGCGGGTGGACGACCCGCGGCCTTCCTGCCGGGCTGCGCCCAGGGGCCGGCGCCGTCGCGCGCCCGTGCGAGGCGGCTGCACGGACGACGCGACGGAGGGTCTGCGTGCGCGCCGGTGGGCGGCGGCCGGCGGCCGCGACAGGCGGCTCCGACTCCGCAGTCTCGGGTGTCCCGCCGGTCGTGGCGGCGACCGGCTCGAGCGGGGTGGCGCGCTGCTCCGGTGCGGCCGCTGCGGCGACCGGCTCGAGCGGGGAGGCAGTCGGCGCCGGCGCGGCGGCAGCGGCGGCCGTCTCGCCGGGGGCGACCTGCGGAGGCGGGGCGACGGAGGGCACGGCGACGGCCGGGGCCGGTGTGGCGCCCGCGGGCACGGGAGGCGACACCGCGGGCGTCGCCGGGCGCGGCGGCAGGAACGAGAGCGGGTCGATGTAGCCCTGCGCCTCGGCGGCGACGCGGATGCCGAGGTGGACGAACGGCGCTGTGACCTCGGGCTCACCGGACGGCCCGATCGCCGCGACGACATCCCCCTCGGCGACGGTGGCGCCCTTGCCGACCGCGATCGTGCCGAGATGCGTCAGGGTGACGGCGAGGCCGGCGGCGGTCTCGATGGTGACGCTCCTGCCGGAGGTGGGCACCGAGCCGGAGAAGGTGACGAGGCCGGCGGCGGGCGCAAGGACGTCAGACCCGGTCGGGCCGCCGACATCGACTCCGCGGTGCTGGCCCGCGGCATACGGATGCGCCGGGTCGAAGAGGAAGGGCTGCAGGACCGGCCCGTCGGCGGGCCACGTCCAGGCAGCCGCCGTGGGCGCGAGAACGAGCGCGGCGAGGATCGCCGCGAGTGCGAGAGGACGCATCGGCACCACTCCTTCGGCCGACGGTCCCGTCCCGATCGGCCCTCGGTTGTCTGACGTGAGAACGTCAGATCACGGTACGGGCGGGCTCGCCGCGTTGTCAAACGAGATTACAAAGTTGTCACAGTGTTGCGCGGTAGAGCGCGTTGCGTGCGGTCCCGGTCAACCGTGCGACGACGTCGGCAGCGACGCGGCGCGGCGTTCCGGCAGCGACGAGCTCCTCGACGGCGGTGCGCGCGGCAGCATCGTCGAGCTCCACCGCGCCAGGCCCGAGCACGAGCGTGAGCTCGCCCTTCGGCGCCGTCGCGAACCTCGTCGCGAGCTCGGCCGCGGTGCCTCGGACGATCTCCTCGAAGCGCTTGGTCAGCTCGCGGCAGACCGCGACCTCCCGCTCCGCGTCGAACGCGGCGAGCGAGCGCAGCGATGCGCCGAGCCGCTGCGGCGACTCGAAGGCGACGGCCGGCCCCGACCACCCTGCAAGCTCCCGCCAGAGCGCCTCGAGCTCGCCCGCCTTCCGCGGGAGGAACCCGACGAACGCGTAGCGCCCGCCCGCGAGCCCGCTCGCGACCAGGGCGGTCTCGACCGCCGAAGGCCCCGGCAGCACGGTCACCTCGACGCCGGCGTCGAGCGCAGCGCGCACGAGCCGTGCACCCGGGTCGGAGACGACCGGCATCCCTGCGTCGGAGACGAGGGCGATTCGCTCGCCGGCTGCGAGCCGCGGCAGCAGCTCTGCGACGCGCGCAGCCTCGTTGTGCTCGTGCAGCGAGAGCAGCCGCGCCGCGAGGCCGTGCCGCTCGAGCAGCCCGCGTGTATGCCGCGTGTCCTCGGCGAGCACGAGGTCGGCCTCACGCAGCTCGGCCAGCACACGCAACGTGATGTCCTCGAGGTTCCCGATCGGTGTCGCGCAGACCGCGAGCGGCATCACGCGACCTCGAACGCCACAAGCCCGGCTCCGATCAACCCGGCCCTCGACCCGAGGATCGCCGACTCGATCGCCAGCTCCTGGCCGGCCGGCGCGAGCGCCTCGGTCAGCACGGCGAGGCGTGCCGACGGCACGAGCAGGTCGAAGGCCGCGACGCCGAAGCCGCCGCCGATCACGACCATCTGCGGGTGAAAGATGTTGACGAGCGAGCCGATCGCGACGCCGAGGTGGTAGCCGACCTGGTCAAGCGCCGCGTGTCGCTGCGAGACGAGGTCGCGCGCGGTCGCCTCCGCGCCGAGCACGCGCCTGGCCAGTGCGTCGGCGGCGCGACCGGAGCAGTACGCCTCGACGTGGCCGCGGCCGGAGCACGCGCCGCGGCACGGCTCGCCGTCCTCGACGATCACGACGTGGCCGAGCTCGGCCCAGCCGTGGAAGAGCTTGCCCCCGATCACGACGCCTCCTCCGACCCCCGTGCCGAGGGTGAGCATCACGAGATCGGACACCTCGCGGCCGGCGCCGAGCGTGAACTCGGCGTAGGTCGCGGCGTTCGCGTCGTTCTCGATCCCCACGGGGAGGTCGAGTCGCTGCTCGAGCTCGGAGCGGAAGTCCACCTCGTGGATCGGGATGTTGACTGCGCCGAGCACGACGCCCGTCTTCTGGTCGACCCGGGACGGAATGCCGAATCCGACGGCCGAGATGCCGTCCAGCGGCAGCTCGCGGACGATGCCCGCGAGCGCGTCGAGGAGCGCCGTCTGAGACGTGGTGTTCGTCGGGCGCTCGACCGTCTCGTGAATACGGCCGTCGGCATCCACGATCCCTGCCAGGATCTTGGTGCCGCCGAGGTCGACGCCGATGACGCGGTTCGCTGGCATGTGCGTAAGTAACCTAACCCGCCGCGATCGGCTCTAGGACAGCGGTTGCACCTGCCCGCGCCACTCTGCGCGCGGTGGGCGCACAGAACGGCCACGATCGCCACCTGCATGTCCCCGGGGAGGATCTTCGGCTCGATCGGGCCTCGACGGCCTCACACGACCGCCGAGCGTGAATCGCACCGCTGCAAGGTCGATGTCCTTGTCGCGGCACAGACCCGTTCGTGTCATGCAGTTCGGCGCGACGGCTCACTACGTTGGACCACTGGCGTCGGCGGTCGACGGAGCCGCCCGGCGTCGGTGCTGCGGCCCCGCGCCGTCGACGCCCCTCACGTGACGCGTCGCCCGCGCCGCCCTCGTCGGCGCAACGTTCGACCGCCCACGCGGCGCGTCAATGGATCGGCGGCGTTCGTGCGGTGTGCGTGAGGCTTGGCGGTGAGCCGGCGGCGGCCGAGTAGTTCGCAAGTTTCGGGGCAGGCGTGGGGTCAGCTGTAACGGTGGGGACTCGTGTGGCCGGATCACACGGGGGGAGCGGTCCCTCACCTGGCAAGCGGGGGCCGGCGGCCCGGCCCCCGCTTGCCTTCGTTGCGCCCAACGCCGCGCCGGTCCGGAGGACTATCCGTCCGGGGAGCAGGCGGCTCGTTCGTCGCCTGCTTAGGTGTTCTGGTGCCGTGCTCGAGGGGGGCGGCTTCGATGCGCGCGGCGGCCGGAATGGGGCCGCCCTCCCAGGCTGCCGCGCGCACCTTTCGTCTTCGCAGACGTTTCTTGTCGAGGCGGCTCGGGGTCAGCAGTCGGTGCGGCCGGGCGCGGACGGAACCATGCGGTGCGTCCCGCCAGAGGTGTCGCCCGCCTGGCCCGCTCTCCACGAGGACACTGTCTCGGCAGGACATCGAGCGTCCGGCGGCGAAGCGTCCCATCGTTCGACTGCGGCTAGTGGGGCGGAAGCGCTCGGAATCCCGACGGCTCGAGTCCGACCGCCCCGCTAGGCGTTCGCCGCGGCGAGCGATCCACCGCGCCCCCAACGCCCCACTCGCAGCGGTGATTGCGCAACGGTTGACAAATGGGGCTACCTTTAGAAAATGAAGCGTCTACTGAAGAAGACGTCCCTTGTCGCCCTCGCGATTCTGGTTGCTGCGCTGCTCGCGCGTGCCGGAGTCCACGACGTCGGCTTGTGGGACGGACCCCTCTAGGTCACGAGCGCCGGATCGGGAGGAGGCTGGGCCTCCCCCCGATCAGCGAATGAGAACTACGTGATGTCGACGACGGTGACGTCGCCCTTGGCGTTCGCGATGATCCAGGCCAGAACGTCAGCCTGGTCAGTTCGGTATGCGAAACCGACACCCGCGCACTGACCGTTGATCACGAACGAGTTGACCCCCAAGACGACATTCGTGTCGTCATAGAGGGATCGGCCCGCCCGAGTCACCGAAGCACGAGCCGCCGCGCCCCGCACCAGGGTTGGTCGAGAGCTGGATGTTGAACCCAGCGCTGTTTGTGTTGTGCGTGCTGACGATGAACCAGTCGCATCAGCGGCGAGCATGGTCAAGAGCTTCCGCGTTGCGTCCCCGCATCGATTCACCGCACGTCCCACCATGAGACGCCGTTGGGCGCCGTAGCCTGGGTCGGGGCGCGAGTAACCAACGGTGCGCCAGTTGCGCGCCAGTTCTGAGCGGCCCTACAGCGGACGACGCATCTGGGTCAAAGACGCAGAACCCTCACAACCATGAGGGTTTCGGCTCGCAACGCGGAATTCGGTTGTGTGCGAGCAGAAACCGTCAATGGCTAACCTAACCCGCCGAATGGCGCGCGAAGAGAAGCCGTATCGCGTCTATCGGGGAGGTCGCGCCAAGGGAAAGGTCCCGACGTCGAAGCCGCGCCCGGGACGGACGCCCTCCAACGGGTCGTCCGGACGCGCCGAGAATCGCGTCGACTACCGCGGCCCGGGGGGCGGCTCACGCACCGGTGGCAGGCCCCGCTGGGGCCGCCGGATCGCTCTGGGCGCCGGCGTCCTGGTGGTGCTGCTCGTCGTCTGGGGCGTCGCCGGCTGGGTCGCGTTCTCGAGCGGCGTCTCCGACGCGAACAAACGGCTCGACCAGAACGCCAAGACCGCGCTCGTCTCCCAGGACGGGCTGCTGATGTCGCACCCGACCACGATCCTGATGCTCGGCACCGACAACGCGCGCGTCGGCGGCCGCCAGGGCGACCGGCACTCGGACTCGATCATGCTCTTGCGCACGGACCCGTCCCACCACCGGCTGTACTACCTCTCGATCCCGCGCGACATCGAGGTGCCGATCCCCGGCTCGGCGACCCAGAAGGTGAATGCCGCGTTCCAGATCGGCGGCCCTGCGCTCGCGATCAGGACGATCAGGCAGTTCACCGGCATCGACGTCAACCACGTGATCGTCGTCAACTTCGCGGACTTCAAGGAGCTGATCGACGCGCTCGGCGGCGTCGACGTGACCGTGCCGAAGCCGATTCGCTCGAACCGGTTCGACTGCCCGTTCAGCACTCAGGCGCAGTGCGAGAAGTGGCAGGGCTGGCGCTTCGAGAAGGGGACGCAGCACATGAGCGGCCAGCGAGCGCTCATCTACTCGAGAATCCGCGAGAACATGCTCGACCCCTCGGAGACGGACGTGACGCGCGGCGCGCGCCAGCAGGACGTGATGAACGCGGTCGCGCGCAAGTTCACCTCGCCGTCGGTGCTGGCGCGGATGCCGTTCTCCGGCAGCTCGCTCGCGAAGCCGCTGACGACCGACCTGACGAGCGGGCAGCTGGTGCAGCTCGGCTGGGTCAAGTTCCGGTCGTCCGACGGAGGCTCTGTTCATTGCCGGCTCGGCGGCGACCTCGGCGGCGGCGGCACCGGCAGCCCGAGCGAGGACAACCCCGCAACGATCGCGATGTTCCTCGGCAAGTCGGCGGCGCAGCCTCCGACGGATCCGTTCGGGCCCGGCTGCGTCATCGGGCACGTGCTGCAGTGACGAAACGCACGCTCTAGGCTCGCGGCGTGGGAATCATCTCGATCATCCTCTTCGGGCTCGTCGCGGGGCTCGTCGCGCGGCTCGTCACGCCCGGACGGCACGCGATCGGCTGTTTGCCCACCGTCGCCGTCGGGATCCTGGGCGCGTTCCTCGGCAGCGTGGTCGGCGCCGTGCTGCTCGGCCACGACATCCGACTCGAGTGGGATCTCGTGCCGTTCCTCTTCGCGGTCCTGGGCTCGATCGTGCTGCTGCTCGCGCTCGAGGCATTGGCCGGGCGCCGGTCGCGGCGGCTCTTCTAGTCGGCGCGGAAGCTGCCTGAGCGTCGCGCTTTCCGAGCGCACCTTCTTGCTCCATCCCCAACCCCCACCCACCCGGGGAACCGGAACGCAGCATGCCGCGAACTACGTCACACATGTGTGACGCGACCGCACCAATCTCGGGCCGATCCGTCCCCGCGCAGCGGGGCGGGCCGCTACGCCTCGGCGGCCTTCTTCGACTCGCCGCCGGAGCCGCCCGATTCGCCGGAGCCGCCCGATTCGCCGGAGCCGCCCGATTCTCCGGAGCCGGAGCTCGAGCCGCTCTCGCCGGAGGACGAGTCGCCGGAGCTCCCGTCCTTCGACGGCTGCTTCGACTTGCGCCCGTAGTCCGTCGAGTAGAAGCCCGAGCCCTTGTAGTGGACCGCGACCGGATGCAGGACGATCTGCAGCGGTCCCTCGCCGCACACCTCGCACCCCTCGGGACCGGGCTCGGTCATACCGTGGAAGACCTCGAACAGGTGCCCGTTCGGGCACTTGTACTCGTAGATGGGCACGGGAGCGGCAAGGCTAGCAGCGGGCTCCCTGTACCCTCGCGGCCGGTGAAGCGCCTCGCCGGCCTGCTCGCACTCGCCGCGCTCGCCGTACCGGCGGCGGCGCAGGCGCACGCGACGCTCGTCCGCGCCGAGCCCGACAACGGGACCGTGCTCGAACGCGCGCCGGCTGTCGTGCGCCTCACGTTCGACGACTCGATCCGCAGCGCGGGCGGGAACGAAGTGGTCGACAACAAGACGCGCGCGAGCGCGCTCGCCGGCAAGCCGCGCGTCTCCGGACGCGATCTGATCCTTCCGCTGCGGCGCAACCTCGCCGACGGTGACTACAGCGTGCGCTGGAGCATCGTCTCGCAGGACGGCCACCGCGAGCAAGGCGTGCTCGCGTTCGGCGTCGGCGCAGGGCGCGCGCCGCCGCAGCCGGTGCTGGGCGCCTCCACCCCGCTCGCGTGGAACACGGTCGTGCTGCGCACGCTGTACCTGCTCGGCATCCTCATCGGCTTCGGCGTTGCCGCGTTCTGGCTGCTGGCGCGCCCGACACTCGGGAAACGGCTGGAGCAGCCGATCGCACACGTGCTGTTCTTCGCGATGCTCGCAGTCTTCCTCGGCGGCAGCGGCATCGTCCACGACGCGGCGTCCGGCACGCGCTACGCGCTCGTACTGCGCGTCGCCGTCACGCTTTCCCTCGTGGCCGGCGCTGCGGCAGCGCTCGCTCCGGTCTACCCGCGCATGCTCTGGATCGCGTGTGCGTGCACGCTTCCGCTCGTCGCCGCGCCGACGGTCTCGGGGCACGCACTCGACCGGACGCAACCCCGGCTCCTCTCGGTGCCGGTCGACTTTGCGCACACGCTGTCTGCCGCGGTCTGGTTCGGCGGTCTCGTCGCGCTCGTCTTCGCGCTGCCACGCGCGAGCGCCGTCGATGCCGAGCGCCGGTCGGTCGTGCGCCTGTTCTCGACCGTCGCCCTCGCGTCGGTGACGGTTCTCGCGGTGTCGGGGCTCGTGCGCGCATTGACAGAGGTCGGCGGTGTCTCGCAGATCTGGACGACGTCGTACGGCCGCGCGCTGATGATCAAGACGGCGCTCTTCGTGCCGTTGCTCGCACTCGGCTGGTTGAACCGGTCACAGCTGCTCGGCGCCTTCGCGCGACTCCGCCGCTCCGTCCTGCTCGAGTGCGTGCTGCTGCTCGCGATCGTCGCGGTCGTCGGCGTGCTCACCGAGCTCCGCCCCGGCGACGAGGCGAGCGCGTCGACCGCGCCTGCGTCGGCCCCGCTCCAGGCCGCCCGCCCCGCCACGCTCCCGCCGCGCGACGCCGTCGTCGCGGCACAGCCGCTCGGATCGCTCGCGGTCGCGGTCGCGCGCACACCCGGCCGCGCCACCGTGACGATCCTCGGCCCGGACGGCACAGGAGCAAACGGCCGGAAGGTCCGCATCGACGGGCACGCGGCGACCGCGTGCGGCAGTGGCTGCTACACGGCGCCGGCCTCGGCCGGCAACGCCGTGCGGGTGCAGGTCGGCAACGCGGCGACGACGATCTCCGTGCCGGAAACGGCTCCCGATGCGAGCGCACAGCTCGCGCGGATCACCCGCGACGTCCGCCGCTCGAAGACGATCGTCTTCGACGAGACGCTGAGGTCGAACCCCACGAACGCAACGACGACCAGGTTCACGGCGGTCGCGCCCAACCGGCTCTCCTACGTGACGCGCGGTGGCCCAGCGGCGATCGTGATCGGCGCACGGCGGTGGGACCGCGAGCGCCCCGGAGCGCCGTACGTCGAGAGCTCACAGACACCGCTGGACGTGACCGAGCCGTACTGGCAGAGCCCGACGAACGTGCACCGCGTCGCACCCGGCGTGCTGACGTTCCTCGACCGGCGCATCCCCGCGTGGTTCCGGCTCGAGGTCGGCCCGAAGCAGCCGCGCGTGCTGCGTATGACCGCCGCCGCGCACTTCATGGTCGACCGCTACACGGGCTTCGATGTGCCGGCGGTCGTTTCGCCGCCGTCGCGGTAGCGCTGAGCCTCCTCGCCGACGATCTCGAGGAAACACGGCGCGTCCTCGAACGCGGCCAGCCCGGCCGGCGAGTTGCGTAGCCGCCGCGGACCGCGCGACACGCGCCGCACGGCCGCAATCGTGCCTGCGGCGCCGACGACGCCGCCGATCGCGAACGTCCGCAGTTTGCGCGCGCGCCCGGCGAGTTCCATGCGACGATCCTACTCGTGCAGCTGACGACCTTCGGCGACCTGCTCCTCGACGTGATCGTCCGGCTCGAGCAGCCGCTCGTGCCCGGCGACGACCAGGTCGCCGTGACGCGGACCGGTGCCGGTGGCCAGGCCGCCAACGTGGCGGCATGGGCGCGCAGCCTGGGTGCGGACGCGCGCTACGTCGGCAGGCGCGGCGACGACGCCGCAGGCGAGATCGTTGCGCAAGAGCTGCGCGCGCACGGCGTCGAGCTCGCAGGGCCCGTCGGCGGGCGAACGGGAGTCGTCGTCAGCCTCGCGTCGGCGGGCGACCGGACCATGGCGTCCGACCGCGGAGCCGCCGTCGAGCTGACCGAGCAGGAGCTCGAGCCCGCGTGGTTCGATTGCGACGTGCTGCACGTCTCCGGCTACGCCCTGCTGCGCGACCCACTCGCGACGGCCGCCGTGCGCGCCGGAGAGCTCGCGCGCGCCGCCGGCGCAACCGTGTCGCTCGACGTCTCGACATGGACGTTCGTCGACGACGAGTTCCGCGCCCGCGCGCGGACTCTGGCGCCGGCCACGATCTTTGCGAGCGAACGCGAGCGCGAGGCGCTCGGCGACCTCGACGCGAGCTGGGTGGTCAAGCGGGGCGCGGACGGCGTCACCGTCGACGGCACCGACCATCCCGCGCTGCCGGTCGACGTCGTCGATCCGACCGGCGCGGGCGACGCACTCGCGGCCGGCATCCTCGTCGGCGGCGCAGCGCTCGGTCTGCAGGCGGCAGCACGCTGCTGCGCGAAGCTCGGGTCGATGCCGTGATCAGGATCGCCGAGCACATCCGCGTGGCGCTGGCGGGTGGCCGCGGTGTCGTCGCGCTCGAGACGACGCTCGTTGCGCACGGCTTCCCACCCGGCGAAGGCGTCGAGGTCGGCCTCGCCTCGGAGCAGGCGGTCCGGGACGGAGGCGCCGTGGCCGCCACAATCGGGGCGCTCGACGGCGAGATCGTCGTCGGGCTGAGCGAGGAGGAGCTGACGCGGTTCGATGCCGCCGCGCGCAAGCTCGGGCCGCGCGACCTCGCCGCCGCGGTCGTCCAGCATGCGACGGGCGCGACGACGGTGGGCGGGACGCTCGCGGTCTGCAAGGCCTCGGGCATCCGCGTGATGGCGACGGGCGGGCTCGGCGGGGTGCACCGCGGCTGGCCGTCACCACCCGACGTCTCTGCCGACCTGAAGGTGCTCGCCGAGACGCAGATCGTCGTCATCTCCTCCGGCGTGAAGTCGCTGCTCGACGTGCCGGCGACGGCCGAGTGGCTCGAGACGATCGGCGTGCCTGTGCTCGGCTTCCGCACCGACGACGTGCCGCTCTTCTACTCCGCGAGCGGCGGCCCGGCCGCGTCGGCGCGCGTCGAGAGCGCCGCCGAGATCGCGCAGATCGCCGCCGCGCACTGGCAACTCCAGGGCGGAGGCCTGCTCGTCGGCCGGCCGCCGGACGAGAGCCTCGACGACGTCGAGCCGCTGATCGAGCAGGCACTGGCCGCAGCGGAGGCCGACGGCGTCCACGGGCAGGCGGTGACGCCGTTCGTCCTCTCCTTTCTCCACCGCTCCAGCGGCGGGCGCACGTTGCATGCGAACCGCGAGCTGATCGTCGGCAACGCCCGCCTCGCCGGCGAGGTCGCCGCCGCCTTTCCCTAGCGACTTGGCGCAATGGTGGTCGCCCGGCGGCACGACGTCTGTTTCGCCGAACCCTCCTAGATCAGCCAGCCGCCATCGCGCTGCACGAGGCGACCGTCGGCGTAGATGCAGCCGTCGGTGCGCAGGTCCTTGACGATGTCCCAGTGGATCGCGCTCTCGTTCTTGCCGCCGTTGAACGAGTAGGAGTTGCCGACCGCGAGGTGGATGGTGCCGTCGATCTTCTCGTCGAACGCGACGTTCTTCATGAAACGCTGGATGCCCGGGTTGCAACCGATCCCGAGCTCGCCGAGGCGGCGTGCGCCCTCGTCGGTGTCGAGCGTGCGCAGGAGGAACTCCTCGCCGCTCGAGGCGGACGCATCGACGACACGCCCCTGCTCGAAGGCCAGCCGGACGCCGACGACCTCGTGCCCGTAGTAGACGGCGGGGAACTCGCGGAACTCGACGACGCCCTCCGCCGAGTCCTCGATCGGCGAGTAGAAGACCTCGCCGCCGGGCATGTTCACGTGCCCGTCGTCGACCGCGCCGTGGCGGCCGGCGAGCGAGAGCGTCAGGTCGGTGCCCGGCCCGACGATCCGTACCTCGTCGGCCGCGTCGAAGACGGAGGCGATCCCGGCCATTCGCTCGGCCTCCGCGTCCCAGTCGCGCAGGACCGAGGCGAAGATGAACTCCTCGAGCTCCGGCAGCGTCATGCCTGCGTCCTGCGCCGTCGAGAGCACCGGGTATTCCGCGATCACCCACGGCGCCGCCATCGACATCGTGCGCTCGCGCATCGGCGCCGACATCTGCTGCAGCGCCGCCTGGCGCTCGTCCGAGAGCTCCGACCCTTCGCGCGTGTTCTCGGGCGCCCAGATGGCGATGAATGCGTCGGCCTCCTCCCAGATCCGGCGCTGCAGCGGCGGGGCGTTCCGCAGCAGCTCCAGCGGCGCCTCCCGCGCAAACGGCCCGCCGATCAGCTCGAAGGTCATCTGCAGCAGGGGGTAGGCGCCACGCTGGGCGATCCGCTCCATCACGGCCTCGATCAGCGGCCGCGCCGCGGGCGTGCCGCGGATCGCGACCTGCCAGCCGGGCTGCACCGCGACCGAGCGCTCGACGAGCAGCCGCGCGTAGTCGTCGATTCGGGGATCGCGCACGAGAGCGAGTTCTACTGTCGGCCGACCGTTGTCACAACATGTCCCAACCCGTGCTGTGCGGGTGCGCCGGTGTAGCCGGGCGCGGCCCTGACATCACGGTGTGGCTCTGCGTGCGTGCCCTCACGACCCCTCCTCAGGCGACCAGGGGCATTCAAGGACGCCGCGGACGTTCCTTCAATAGGCCGTTCGGCCTATTCGAGCGTCTTCAGGAAATCCTCGATGTCGAGTGCAGGCAGCGTCTCGATCTTCGTCGAGCCGCGCGCGCTGAGGGCGATGGAGACCTTGGCGACGGTGGCGATGTCAGGCGCCTCGACGACGTTCACGAAGTCGAACTCGCCCAGCGTCGCCCACTGGTGGAGCACCTTGCAGCCGAATTCCTCGACGTCCGCGTTCACCTGCCGCAGGCGCTCAGGATTCGACTTGATGGTCTGGACGCCCTGCTGCGTCAGCGTCGAGAGGAGGATGAAGATCGGCATCGCGGGGTCTCCTTCGGTCGATTCGCCGGGACCCTACCCTGGCGGCCTGGTCGAGATAGAGCAGTGCGCCGCCGAGGTAGAGCAGCGGGCTGAGCACGATGTCGGCGATCAGATGCGCCACGCGCTGGCCGTTCTCTCCCTGCGAGCGCAGCAGCGAGATCAGCGTCAACTCGGAGATGCCGACGACGACGATCAGCGCGGCCAGGGAGCCGAGCGCGTGGATGTAGTCGGCAGCGCCGAGGCGCCGCCCGCGGGCGAGCGCGTCGCGGAACCCCAGGCGCTCGACCATCGCGGCCGGGACGGCCAGCCCGAAGAGCGCGAGCCACGCGATCCCCGGCAGGACGACCAGGCGGATCAGGAACGGCACCGGCGCGAACACGAGCACCGCGCAGACGAACGCTGTCGCGGTCGGTCGGGCGTCGAGCACCAGCGTGCATGCCCAGACGAACGCAGCTGCGACAAGCGGGCCGAATGCGAAGAGCACGAACATCTGCACGACCGCGGAATGTCCGAGCGACAGCTGCGTCGAGACCGCGAGCGGCAGGCCGAGCGGCAGCACGCGCCAGAAGCTCCCGCTGTAGGCGCGGATCGCCTCCGCGATCAGCTGTCCGATCGTCCGCTGCTCCGGCGGGAGCGGCGGGGGCAGCTCAGGCACCGACGATCTCCCGGAGCAGCAACGGCAGCGCGGCCGCCAGCGTGTCCCGTGCATCGTCGAACCGCCAGAGCGTCCGGTCGGGCTCGCCGATCGCGTTCGCGATCGCCCGCACCTCGAGCGCGGGCACCTGCGCCAGGGCGGCGGCGCGCAGGACCGCGTAGCCCTCCATCGCCTCGACCTCGCACCCGTGCGACCCGCCGACACGGGCCGAGGTGCCGATCGGCTCGACACGCACGCCCGGGAGCGCACGGCGCGCCGCGTCGACGAGCCCGCGGTCGGCGGGCACGCGCAGCGGGATCCAGCGCGGGTCGTCCGCGTCGCAGTAGACGGCCTCAGAGCCGACAACGAGCTCGGGCGCGTCGAACAGGCGGCCGCCGGCGATTCCGACGTGCAGGAGCGCGCGCGGGCGGCGCTCGGCGAGCTCCGCAGCCGTGCGCGCGGCCGCTTCGACCGGCCCGACGCCGCAGACCATCGTCTCGGCTCCGTCCGCGCCGCCGAGCTCGACCTCGGTCGCTGCAACCACGAGGATCACGCGCGCCACCGTATCCAGACCGGCGAGTCGCCCGTTCCGCATCTGAGGGAGACGCACGCCACCGGGGGGAGGGCGTGTCCGACCGAGTCACCGAGGAATGGACCCCCACATGACGCAGAACACGATCACCGTCAACGTCGACCACGACCAGGCGACCGTTGCGCTCGAGGGTGAGCACGAGGCCTACAGCGCCGACAAGCTGACGCGCAGCCTCGCCGGCCTGATCGACGAGGGGATGTCGATCACCGTCGATCTCCGGCACGCGGCGTTCGTCGACTCGACGGTCGTAGGCGTGCTGATCGTCGCCGCCCGCAACACCGAGGCGCGCGAGCTCGAGTTCATGATCCTGCTCGGCCGGGAGACCGGCCGGCCGGTACGGCGGCTGCTCGAGGTGACGGGCCTCGCGACGCAGCTCGACGTCGTCGGCTGACGCGCGTGAGATAGTCGAGTCGTGGGCTATCGCGTCGTCGACATCGCAGAAATCGAGTGGGAGGAACGGCCGCCGAAGCCCGGTGAGGAAGCGCGTCGCGCCGCCGACATCACGACCGCGGGCGGGTTGCAACAGTCACGTGCGCGCGTCTGGCGCTACCCGCCGCACAGCACCGGTCGGCGGCACCGCGACCACGAGCAGGAAGAGGTGTTCGTCGTCGTCTCGGGGACGTTGACGATGCTGCTCGGCGACGAGCCCGAGCGCGTCGACCTCGGACCGGGTTGCGTCGTCGTCGTTGACCCGATGACCCCGCTGCAGATGCGCAACGAGACCGACGAGGAGCTCGTCTGCTTCGCCTACGGCGCACCGCCGGTGCGAGCAGGTGCCGATTTCCTCGACGACGTCGAGCTGCCGGCGAAGCGCTGAGCCTCGCGAGCCTGGTTCAGCTCTGCTGAACCAGGTTCGTTTCCGGGGCGCGTTCGAAGACGAGATCGCCGTGCTGCGCGTCGACGCGGACGACATCGCCGTCGCCGAAGTCGCCCTCGAGCAGCCGCAGGGCGAGCGGGTTCTCGAGCAGCCGCTGAATCGCCCGCTTCAGCGGCCGCGCGCCGTAGGCTGGATCCCAGCCCGCCTCCGCGATCACCTGCTTCGCCTCGTCGGTCAGCTCGAGCGAGAGGTTTCGCTCGGCGAGCCGCCCACGGAGCCGGCCGAGCTGCAGCTCGACGATGTCGCCGATCTGCTCGCGCGTCAGCGGCTCGAACTGCACGATCTCGTCGATCCGGTTCAGGAACTCCGGCCGGAAGTGCTCGCGCATCTGCTCGGCACTGCGGATGTTGGACGTCATGATCAGCACCGTGTTGCGGAAGTCGACGGTGCGGCCCTGTCCGTCCGTCAGGCGACCGTCGTCCAGCACCTGCAGGAGCACGTCGAAGACCTCGGTATGCGCCTTCTCGATCTCGTCGAGCAGCACGACGGAGTACGGACGGCGTCGCACCGCCTCGGTCAGCTGGCCGCCCTCGTCGTAGCCGACGTACCCGGGCGGGGCGCCGACCAGGCGCGACACCGTGTGCCGCTCCTGGTACTCGCTCATGTCGATGCGAATCATCGCCTTCTCGTCGTCGAACATGAACTCGGCGAGTGCGCGGGCGAGCTCGGTCTTCCCCACGCCGGTCGGTCCGAGGAAGACGAACGACCCGATCGGGCGATCGGGATCCTGCAGGCCGGTGCGCGCGCGGCGGAGCGCGTTCGCGACGGCAGCGACCGCCTCGGCCTGGCCGACGACACGCTGGTGCAGCCGCTCCTCGAGGTGGATCAGCTTCGCGGTCTCCGCCTCCATCAGCCGGTCGACGGGGATACCCGTCCACCGCGCGACGGTGGTCGCGATGTCGTCCTCGTCCACCTCTTCCTTGACCATCGGCTCGACAGGCCCGCGCTCACGCTCCGCGAGCTCGCGTTCGAGCGCGGGGAGCTCGCCGTAGCGGATCTCGGCGACGCGCTGGAGGTTGCCTTCCCGCTCGGCGCGCTCGGCCTCCATACGCAGCTCGTCGATCTTGCGGGTCGCATCCTTGACGCGCTCGAGCGACTCCTTCTCCTTCGCCCAGCGCCCGGCCAGCGCGTCGCGCTCCTCCTTGGCCTCGGCCAGCGCGCGCTCGAGCGGCTCACGCGTCTCGGCGTTCTCGTTCGCCATTGCCGCGAGCTCGATCTCGAGCTGCATGACGCGGCGGTTCGCCTCGTCGAGCTCGAGCGGGCTCGAGTCGATCTCCATCCGGAGGCGTGAGCCTGCCTCGTCGACGAGGTCGATCGCCTTGTCCGGGAGGAAGCGGTCTGCGATGTACCGGTGGCTCAGCACCGCGGCCGCGACGAGCGCCGCGTCGCGGATGCGGACGCCGTGGTGCGCCTCGTAGCGCTCCTTCAGGCCGCGGAGAATGGCGATCGTGTCGGCGACCGACGGCTCACCGACGTACACCGGCGCGAAGCGGCGCTCGAGCGCGGCGTCCTTCTCGATGTGCTTGCGATACTCGTCGAGGGTCGTCGCGCCGACGCAGCGCAACTCACCGCGGGCGAGCAGCGGCTTGAGCAAATTCGCGGCGTCGACCGCGCCCTCTGCCGCGCCTGCGCCGACGATCGTGTGCAGCTCGTCGATGAAGAGGACGACGCGGCCCTCGGAGCTCTTGATCTCGGCGAGCACGGCCTTCAGCCGCTCCTCGAACTCGCCCCGGTACTTCGCGCCTGCGAGCAGGGAGCCGATGTCGAGCGCCCAGACCTTGCGATCCTTCAGGCCCTCGGGGACGTCGCCGGCGACGATCCGCTGCGCGAGCCCTTCGGCGATCGCGGTCTTGCCGACGCCGGGCTCGCCGATCAGCACCGGGTTGTTCTTCGTCCGGCGCGAGAGGATCTGGATCACGCGGCGGATCTCCTCGTCGCGGCCGATCACCGGGTCCAGCTTCCCCTCCTCGGCGGCCTCGGTCAGGTCGCGGCCGAACTTCGTGAGCGCCTGGTAGGTGCCTTCGGGGTCCTGCGACGTCACGCGCTGCCCGCCGCGGATCGACTCGATCCACGCCTCGATCTCCGCGCGCGGCACCGGCTCGACCGCGAGGAAGAGGTGCTCGGTGGAGACGAACTCGTCGCCCATTCGCTCGCGCTCCTGGTCGGCGCGCTCGAGCGCGCGCGAGAACGACGCGGCCGCGTTCGGCTGCTGCTGGCCGCCCTGCACGGAGGGCAGCGCCGCCACCTTGCGCTCGGCGTCGGCGCGCAGCGCCTGCCAGCCGGAGAACAGCTCCTGGTCGAGCAGCGCGAGCAGCAGGTGCTCCGCGGTCAGCTCGGGGTTGCCGCGGCGCCGCGCCGCCTCCTGGGCAGCAGCGATCGCCTCCTGGCTCTTGATCGTCAGCTTGTTGAAGTCCATGTCCCTTTCATTCCTGTCTCGGATGTGAAGCCCACTTCACAGTGGCTGCCACCAGACATGTCTCGGCGGCGCATGTGCATCACGTTCGCTGCGCCGGGGGTTGCGGTGGGCGGTAGAGCACGAGGTCGCGGCGGTAGGTGCGGTGCAGTTCGTCGACGGCGCGGCGCATCTCCTCCTCCATCCGCTCGAGGCGGCGGCGCATGCGGTGCAGCTCGTCCTCCATCACGAGCACGCGCTCGACACCTGCGAGGTTCAGGCCGAGCTCCGTGGTCAGGCGCTGGATCAGCCGCAGCCGCTCGACGTCGGCGTCGGAGTACAGCCGCGTGTTGCCCGCCGTGCGCTGCGGCCGCACGAGCCCCTTCTGCTCGTAGATGCGCAGCGTCTGGGGATGCATGCCGACGAGGTCGGCGGCGACCGAGATCATGTAGCGGGGGTGGGTGTCCATCAGCCGCTCACCTTCTGCAGCTCTTCGAGCAACTCGCGCTGCTTCTTGTTCACCCGCTTCGGCACCTCGATGCGCACGCGCGCGAGGACGTCGCCCTGGCCGCCGCCGCGCAGCCTCGGCGCGCCACGGCCCTTGATGCGCAGCAACTTGCCGTCCTCCGTGCCCGACGGCACCTTCAGCGAGACGGCGCCTTCGGGCGTCGGCACCTCGACCTTGCCGCCGAGCGCGGCCGTCGGATACGAGACGGGAACCGTGACGATCAGGTCGTCGCCCCGCCGCTCGTAGATCTTCGACGGCTCGACGCGCGTGACGATGAAGAGGTCGCCGGCGGGCGCCCCGCCGTAACCCGCCTCGCCCTTGCCCTTCAGCTTGATCTTCGTACCGTCCTTCGCGCCGGCCGGGATCCTGACCGTGAAGCGCTTCGTCCGCCGCTCGCGGCCGGAGCCGTGGCACGTCGGGCACGGCGTCTCGACGATCGAGCCCATCCCGCGGCACTGCGGGCACGGCTGCTGGAGCGCAAAGAGGCCCTGCGAGGTCGCGACGACACCCGAGCCGCCGCACTTCGGGCACGTCACCGGTGCCGTCCCCGGCGCCGCTCCCGTGCCGTGACAGGTGTGGCAGGCGAGCTCGAGCTCGACGGGGACGGTCGTCTGGACGCCGCGCAGCGCGTCCTCGAACGAGACGCCCACCTCGACCTCGACATCGTTGCCGCGCTGGCCGCGCTGCGGCTGCTGCGTGCCGCCACCGCCACCGCGGTTGAACAGCCCACCGAAGATGTCGCCGAGGTCGAAGTCGCCGAAGTCGAAGGTCGTGCCGCCGGGGGCGGCGCGGCCGTTGGTCGTCCCGATCCGGTCGTACTGCTTGCGCTTCTCCGGGTCGGAGAGAACGTCATACGCCGACTGGACTTCCTTGAAGCGCGCCTCGGCCGCGGCGTCGCCCGGGTTCCGGTCCGGGTGCACCTCGCGCACGAGCTTGCGGTACGCCTTCTTCAGCTCGTCCTGCGACGCGTTCTTCGACACGCCGAGCGACTCGTACAGGCTCTTCGCCATCGCTACGAGGACTGCTCTCCGGAGGAGATGACGACGCGCGCCGGCCGCAGGATGCGGTCACCGAGCGCGTAGCCCTTCTGCAGCACCTGGATCACCGTGCCCTCGTCGGCGTCGGAGGGCTGCGAGAGCAGCGCCTCCTGTGTGTGCGGGTCGAATGCACCGTCGGTCGGAACCTCGGTCAGCCCTTCCTTCGCGAGCGCGTCCGCGAGCGCGCGGTGCACGAGTCGCACGCCCTCCTCGAGCTTCGCCTCCTCGTGGCCGGCGGCGGCCTCGAGCGCACGCTCGAGGTCGTCGAGCACGGGCACGAGCTCCTTGACGAGACGCTCGTGGGCGCGCGCGGCCAGTTCCTGCTGGTCGCGCGCAACCCGCTTGCGATAGTTGTCGAACTCCGCCTTCAGACGCTGCAGCGCGTCGAGGTACTCGTCCCGCTCCTTCGTGATCGAGACGACCGGGTCGACCTCGACCTCGACCTCCGCTACCTGCTCGGCGTCGTCGGTGGTGCGCTCCTCCTCGCTCACTTGTCGTCGACCACCTCGTACTCGGCGTCCTCCACGACCTCGTCGTCGGAGACGGGACCGCTGTCGCCGTTCGGCGCCGCCGTCTGCTCCGAGGACGCTTGCGCGTAGAGCGCGGACGCCGCCTGGGTCCAGGCCTCCTGCAACGCGTCGGACTTCGCCGTGATGTCGGCGACGTCGCCCGACTCGAGCACCCCGCGGAGCTCCATCAGCCGGCCCTCGACCGTGGACGCGAGCGACTCGTCGAGCTTCTCGCGGTTCTCCTTCAGCGACTTCTCGATCTGGTACGCGAGCGACTCGGCGTTGTTGCGAGCGTCGACGACGGACTTGAGCTTCGCCGCCTCTTCGCTGTGCGCCTCTGCCTCGCGGATCATCCGGTCGACCTCGTCCTGCTTCAGGCCCGAGCCGCCTTCGATGCGGATCTGCTGCTCGTTACCGGTCGCGTTGTCCTTGGCCGAGACGTTGATGATCCCGTTCGCGTCGATGTCGAACGACACCTCGATCTGCGGCATGCCGCGCGGCGCCGGCGGGATGCCGACCAGCTCGAACTTGCCGAGCGTCTTGTTGTAGGTCGCCATCTCCGACTCGCCCTGCAGCACGTGCACGAGCACCGACGGCTGGTTGTCCTCGGCGGTCGAGAAGACCTCCGACTTGCGCGTCGGGATCGTGGTGTTGCGCTCGATCAGGCGCGTCATCACGCCGCCCTTCGTCTCGATGCCGAGCGAGAGCGGCGTCACGTCGAGCAGAAGCACGTCCTTGACCTCGCCCTTGAGCACGCCGCCCTGGACGGCCGCGCCGACGGCGACGACCTCGTCCGGGTTGACGCCCTTGTGCGGATCCTTGCCGATCAGGTCCTTGACCTTCGCCTGCACGGCGGGCATGCGGGTCATGCCGCCGACGAGCACGACGTGGTCGATCTTCGAGGCGTCCAGTCCGGCGTCGGCGAGCGCCTGCTTGGTCGGGCCGACCGTGCGCTCGAGCAGATCGTGCGCGAGCTCTTCGAGCTTGGCGCGCGTCAACTGCAGGTCGAGGTGCTTCGGCCCCTCCTGGGTCGCGGTGATGAACGGCAGATTGATCTGCGTCGTCATCGTCGACGACAGCTCGATCTTCGCCTTCTCCGCCGCCTCGTAGAGACGCTGCAGCGCCATCGGGTCGATCGAGAGGTCGACGCCCTGATCCTTCTTGAACTCGCCGACCATCCAGTCGACGACGGCCTTGTCGAAGTTGTCGCCGCCGAGGTGGTTGTCGCCGTTCGTCGACTTCACCTCGAAGACGCCATCACCCAGCTCGAGCACCGACACGTCGAACGTGCCGCCGCCCAGGTCGAAGACGAGAATCGTCTGATCCGCGCCCTCCTTGTCGAGCCCGTAGGCGAGCGCGGCCGCGGTCGGCTCGTTGATGATGCGGAGCACGTTGAGGCCGGCGATCTTGCCGGCGTCCTTCGTCGCCTCGCGCTGCGCGTTGTTGAAGTACGCGGGGACCGTGATCACCGCGTCGCTGACCGGCTCGCCGAGAAACGCCTCGGCGTCGGCCTTGAGCTTCTGGAGGATCATCGCGCTGATCTCCGGCGGGGCGTACTCCTTGTCGCCGGCCTCGACGCGCACGTCGTCGTTCGGGCCTTTGACGACCTTGTACGGGACGATGGTCATCTCCTCGTTGACCTCGTCGAACTTGCGCCCCATGAACCGCTTGATCGAGAAGACGGTGTTCTGGGGGTTCGTCACCTGCTGGCGCCGGGCGGGCGCGCCGACGAGGCGCTGGCCGTCCTTGGTGAAGGCGACCACGGACGGGGTCGTCCGGCCGCCCTCGGCGTTCGGGATCACCGTCGGCTCGCCACCTTCGAGGATGGCCATGCACGAGTTGGTAGTGCCCAGGTCGATGCCGATCGTCTTTGCCACTGAGTCTGCTCCTTGCTTGTGTTCAGGACTGAGAGAAAACCTGAGTCGGATCCTATCAGATCGTCGGGAACCCGCTCCAGCCCTCGCGCTTGAACCGGAGCGGTGCTGCAGCAACAATGGAGGGATGTCCGAGCCGACCTTCGAGCAGGAGCTGGCGGCCACCCTGGCGGCACGCAAAGAGCTCGGGCCCGCGCACGACACGGAGCTGGTCGCGGGGTTCCTGGATCGCATCGAGCACGAGCTCGACGCCCACATCGACGCGCGGATCGCGGCCCGCGGCCCGGTCAAGCGGCGCCCCTCTGTCGTGCATCCGGGGAACCTCGCCCTCTGCATCCCCATCATCGCCGTCGCGGGCGGGCTCGCCGGCGCCGTCGGCCTGATCGCGACCGTGATCGCGCTCGTGGTCGTCTTCGTCTACTCGGAGTCGACCCGCTAGCGGGTGGCACCGATCAGCACCCCGCCCGCCACGACGAGCAGCGCGCCGACCACGATCCGCCGCCCCATTCCCTCCGTCTCACGGATCAGCAGGGCCGAAAGCCCGACGCCCCAGAGCGACTCCGTCGCGATCAGCGGCGAGACGACCGTGACGCCGCCGCGGAAGTAGGCCTCGAACAGGCAGACGTAGGAGAGCCCGAACAGGAGCCCGGCCGGAGCGAGGCGGCGGAGCTCGCGCGACGTCGGCGGGCGCCTCGTCCAGATCGCCGCCGCCACGGCGCCCGCCAGCAGAGTCGCAGCGGCCGCGGTCCCCGGGCTTGCCTGCGTGTGCAGCGCGCGGGCGAGGTTGTCGCGCGTCGCGAACAGGACGGCCGCGCCCGCGGCATAGACCAGGCCGATCCTGCGGATGTCCCCCGGCCGGTCCCGCTCGGCCGCGAGCAGCACACCGCCGCCGACGATCAGGAGCGCGCCGACCAGCAGGGGCGGGCTGATCGGCTCGTCGAGGAAGACGAGCGCGATCGCAACCGCCACGAGCGGCGCCCCGCCCACCATCACCGACGTGCGCGAGGCGCCCGCCTCGCCGACCGCGAGCGTGAAGAGAACCTGAGAGGCGCCGGGGGCGAGCAGGCCCGCGAGCAGGAACGGCCAGGCGCCGGAGAGATCGAAGTCGAACGCGGCTGCGACGAGCGCCACGGCGAGTGCGACGAGCACGGTCGCCAGCGTGGCGCCCACGGTGTCGTCGAGGCCGCGCAGCCCCATGCGCAGCGCGACCGTCATCCCGCCGAAGAGCGCAGCGGACGCGAGCGCGAGCACGACCGCGCTCATGCGGGGCCTGGCCTGCCGACGAGTCGCCGCACCGTCGCCGCCGCCGCCGGCTCCGCCACGACGATCCCGGCCATGATCACGGCGCAGCCGAGCCAGCCCACCGCACCGAGCCGGTCGCCGGCGAGCGTGATGCCGAAGAAGGCAGCCCAGACGGGCTCGAGCGAGAACGCCAGTGCCGTCTGCGTCGCCGTCGTCCGGCGCTGCGCCCAGGTCTGGGCGAGGAACGCGAGCGCGCTGGCGAAGACACCGGTCACGAACAGCGCGCCCCAGACCGTCCAGCCGTGCGGAACGCCGAGCTGGCCGGCGGCCAGCGCGACGACGAGCAGGCCGCCGAACGCGGCGAGCATCTCGACGAGCGTGAAGGCGAGTGCGTCGTAGCGCGGCGCGTAGCGCTCCATCAGAACGATCTGCAGCGAGTACACGGCCGCGCCGGCGAGCACGAGCAGTTCGCCTGCGACCGAGCCGCCGTGCACGCCGGCGAGCAGCGCGAGCCCGATCGTCGCAAGCAGCACGCCGCACCACGCGGCCGCGCCGATCCGCGTGCGGAAGAGAACGAGCGCGAGCACCGGCGTCAGGACGACGTACATGCCGGTGATGAAGCCCGTCGACGAGACGGACGTCCGCTCGAGCCCCGCCGTCTGCAGCGCGTACCCGGCGCCGAGCAGGGCGCCGGCGAGGGCGGCGCCGACGATCCCGGAGCGGCCGAGCGAGCGGACGCGCGCTGCCGCCGGGATCGCGAGCGTGCAGCTCGCGATCGCGAAGCGCAGCGCGAGGAACGCGAACAACGGATAGAGCGCGACGGCATCCTTCACCTGGACGAACGTCACGCCCCAGACCGCCGTCACGGCGATCAGCAGCACCAGCGGCTTCACGCCGCGGACTTCGCGATCTGCGCCAGCCAGCGTCGCCTGATCAGCGCCGAGAACGGGCCGACGACGCGCCAGTAGCGCAGGAACACGCGGCGCGCCGCCGGATCGCCGGCGAGGATGCGCGTCTCGGTGGAGAGCCGGGCGCCGTCCGCACGGAAGTCGGTCACGA
Source organism: uncultured Actinomycetes bacterium (assembly GCA_963698925.1). Classification (GTDB taxonomy): domain Bacteria; phylum Actinomycetota; class Thermoleophilia; order Gaiellales; family Gaiellaceae; genus PALSA-600. Next base: position 131,991 of record CAVOSR010000004.1, read on the forward strand.
CCTGCACTCGACCAGGCCCGCCTTCGTCGAACGGATGGATGCCGCCGCCGCGGCGCCACGGCGTGCCCGACGCGCCGAAGACGATCTCACCCTCGGCAGAGCACAGCTCGTCGAGCCCGAGGCGGGTCAGCGCGCCGCCGATCGACCCGCGTGCATTCACGCCACGCAGTCGGAAGAGCGCCCCGACCACCGGGTCGGCCGCGACCGGCGTCGCGAGTGCGAGTGCGACCGCGCGTGCCGGCTCGAGCGACAGCGCGACCGAGTGGAGCTCGTGAGCGTCGTAGCGCGGGAGGACGTCGTCGATCAGAGGCACCGCGCGATTGAACCGCAAAGGCCTGCGGCACCGGGAAGGTGCCGCAGGCCAGAGATCCGGGGTGCGTCAGTTCTTCAGGTCGTCAGCCTTGTCGCGCACCGCGTCGGCGGCGTCGCCGGCAGCGTCCTTGGCCTTGCCGAGGGCTCCCTGCGCCTCGCCTTCGGCTTCCTTGCCCTTGTCGCCGGTCAGCTTGCCTTCGGTTTCCTTGACCTTGCCTTCGATGCGATCGTCCATCTCAACCCCTCACATGTTGCGGGAGCCCGGGCCTCCGTCGTCGGAGCCCGTGCCTCCCTCGTTGTCGGTGTCCGTGTCCTGCGCCGTGTCGTCGTCGAGGTCGATCGCCCCGTCGCCGCCACGGTCCTCGTCACCAGGAACGACTTCGCTCTTCATCCTTTCTCCTGTGTGTCGACGCTCATAGGAGCTACCGTTTCCCGGGTGGACGCACATGACACATTTGGCCGGCCGCTGCGCGACCTGCGGATCTCGGTCACCGACCGTTGCAACTTCCGGTGCACCTATTGCATGCCAAAGGAGGTTTACGGCCGTGACCACCGCTTTCTCGACCGCCGCGAGCTCCTGACGTTCGAAGAGATCACCCGGGTCGCCCGCACGTTCGTCGCGCTCGGCACGCGCAAGCTGCGGATCACGGGCGGCGAGCCGCTCGTGCGCCGCGAGCTCGAGCGTCTGATCGGGCAGCTCGCCGAGTTGGACGTCGAGCTCACCTTGACCACGAACGCGTCGCTGCTCGCCGCCAAGGCGCAGTCGCTCGCAGACGCAGGGCTCGATCGCATCACGGTCAGCCTCGACGCGCTCGACGACGCGACGTTCCGCGCGCTCAACGACGTCGACTTCCCGGTCGAGCGTGTGCTCCAGGGCATCGATGCGGCTGCAGCCGCAGGCCTGCCGGTGAAGGTGAACGCGGTCGTCAAGCGCGGCGTCAACGAGGACCAGATCGTGCCCATGGCCAAGTTCTTCCGCGAACAGGGTCACACGTTGCGCTTCATCGAGTTCATGGACGTCGGGCACACGAACGGCTGGCGGCTGGACGACGTCGTACCGGCCGCCGAGATCGTCGCGAAGCTCGACCAGGCGTTCGGCGTCGAGCCGGTCGACGCGTCGTACCGCGGCGAGGTCGCTCAGCGCTGGCGCTACCGCGACGGCCGCGGTGAGGTCGGCGTGATCGCGTCGGTGACGCAGCCCTTCTGCGGCGACTGCACGCGCGCACGCATCTCGGCCGAGGGCAGGCTGTTCACGTGTCTCTTCGCGGTGCGAGGCAACGACCTGCGCGCGCTGATCCGCAGCGGCGCCACCGACGACGAGCTCGCGGCTGCCGTGCGAGGCATCTGGAGCGGCCGCAGCGACCGCTACTCCGACCTCCGCTCAGCCGCCACGACCGGCCTCGACAAGGTCGAGATGAGCTACATCGGCGGCTGACCAGGCCCGAACAGTCGTGTCCAGGGGACTGTCCCTGGGACAGGGCTGAAGCGGCTCGGAGCCTCAATCGGGGCGGCTGCTCATCCGACCGGCGGATGCCGGCACCCGCCACCGCGTCTACAATTTGACGGCGTGTCGACCGTGGTCGCAGTTGGGCGCCGGCATTTGCCGCGCGGATGGTCGGATCTCGGGCGCCAGCTGGCGATCTGGTTCGGCTTCGCCGTGCTCTACCAGCTGGCCCGCGGGATCGCCGACCGCAAGCCCCCGTCCGTCGCGTTCGCGCACGGCCGCGCGGTCGTCGACCTCGAGACGCGGCTCACCCACCGCCTCTACGAGCTGACGCTCCAGAACTTCGTCGACCAGCGCCACCTCCTGGGAACGGCCGTCTCGTGGACGTACTGGAACTCGGAGTTCACCGTCGTCGGTCTGGCCGTGCTCTGGGTCTACCTGCGCCGGCACGAGGCGTTCTCCCGCTTCCGCAACTCGATCCTGCTCGCGAACATGATCGGCCTCGTCGGCTACGTCCTGATGCCGACGGCGCCGCCGCGCCTGCTCGGGCTCGGGTTCGTCGACGAGCATCGCGACGGCCTGGTCAACCTCGCCGCCAACCCGTACGCCGCGATGCCCAGCCTGCACGCCGCGGACGCGCTGATCGTCGGTGTCGTCCTGTTCTCGGTGACGCGGCGCTGGTGGGTGAAGGCGATCTGGCTGGCGTGGCCCGTCTGGGTCTGGTTCGCCGTGATGGCGACCGGTAACCACTTCTGGCTCGACTGCATCGCCGGGGTCGGCGTGGCGCTGATCGCGATGGGCGTGGTCTACAACGACCGGGTCCGGGCCGCGTTTGCCGCTCGTCGGGCCTAACCGACCGCCTGCCGACCCGCAGAAGGCTGCGGGAGAGGACGGTGCTACGGTCCCGGCCGTGAGCAGAGCAGCCGCGATCAAGCACGGCTACACGTCCGGAGCGCGCGGCCTGGCCTCCCGCTCGGTGATCGGCCTGACCCGCACGCGCGTCACGCCGAACGCCCTGACCGCGAGCGGCGTCGCCCTCTGCGCGACCGCCTCGATCCTCGTCCTCTTCCAGGACCGCAACGAGATCCTCTTCTACTGGCTCGCCGCCGTCGTCTTCGTCGCCGGCTCGCTGCTCGACGTCCTGGACGGCGCGCTCGCCCGCGCGGGCGGCAAGACGACCCCGTTCGGCGCGTTCCTCGACTCGACCACCGACCGCGTCAGCGAGGGCTTCATGCTGACCGCGATCGCCTACATCCTCGCGACGCAGGATCACCCCGTGTTCGTTGCGGTCGCCATGGCGGCAGTCGCCGGCTCCTTCCTGGTCTCCTACACGCGCGCCAAGGCCGAGAACCTCGGCCTGCGCGGCGACGTGGGCATCGGCTCGCGCGCAGAGCGCGTCGTCGTCATCACCGCGGGGCTCGTCCTCGCACCCTGGGGCGTGCTTCCCTGGGCCCTCGTGCTCCTCGCCTGCACGGCGTGGATCACCGTGGGCCAGCGCGTCCTGCACGTCCGCAAGCAACTCATCGGAGGAAACGAATCGTGAGTGAGATGAATGGCTCGAATCGCGGGCGGCAGCAGGAGAAGGTCCGCGTCGCGATCATCGGTGTCGGCAACTGCTCGAACTCGTTCATGCAGGGCCTCACCTACTACAAGGACGCGAAGGCCGACGAGTTCGTCCCGGGCCTGATGCACGTCGACCTCGGCGGCTACCACATCAACGACGTGGAAGTCGTCGCGGCGTTCGACGTCGTCAAGGGCAAGGTCGGCGTCGATCTCGCCGACGCGATCTGGGCGCATCCCAACGACACGATCAAGTTCGCCGACGTGCCGAAGACGGGCATCACCGTCAACCGCGGCATGACCCTCGACGGCATCGGCAAGTACCTCTCGCAGATCGTCGAGAAGGACGACGGCCCGACCGACGACATCGTCGGCATCCTCAAGGAGCGCCAGGTCGACGTCGTCGTCTGCTACCTGCCCGTCGGCTCGGAGGACGCCGTCAAGTGGTACGCCGAGCAGATCATGGCGGCCGGCTGCGCGATGGTGAACTGCATGCCGGTGTTCATCGCGCGCGAGGACTACTGGAACAAGCGCTTCCAGGAGGCCGGCGTGCCGATCATCGGCGACGACATCAAGTCGCAGGTCGGCGCGACGATCACGCATCGCGTGCTCACCTCGCTCTTCCGCGAGCGCGGCGTGCACCTCGACAAGACGATGCAGCTGAACGTCGGCGGCAACTCGGACTTCCTCAACATGCTCGAGCGCGAGCGCCTCGAGTCGAAGAAGATCTCCAAGACGAACGCCGTCACGTCGATGCTCGACTACGACCTCGGCGACAAGAACGTGCACGTCGGCCCGTCCGACTACGTGCCGTGGCTGACCGACCGCAAGTGGGCATACATCCGCCTCGAGGGGTCGAGCTTCGGCGATGTGCCGCTGAACGTCGAGCTGAAGCTCGAGGTCTGGGACTCCCCCAACTCGGCCGGCATCGTGATCGACGCCGTCCGCCTCGCGAAGCTCGCCCTGAACAAGGGGATCGCGGGCTCGCTCGAGGGCCCCAGCTCCTACCTGATGAAGTCGCCGCCGCGGCAGATCCAGGACGACGACGCCGCAGAGCTCGTCGAGGAGTTCATCGAGCGCAACCGCCGCGAGGTCTCCTCGCCCGCGCCCGCTCAGGTCTGACACGCGCGAACCTGGTTCACCGCCTCTCGGCGGTGAACCAGGTTCGGTTTCCTCGCTTACTTGTTCGAGACGCGGTTCGCCGACCAGGCGGTCGACAGGTCGTTGACCGCGGCGTCACGCGCCGTCAGCGGCGCGAGGTCGAAGCGGTGCTCGATCGTCGCCAGGATCGACGTCGTGTCGTGCTCGGAGCTGTCGACGCCGAACCCGTTCTTGAGATACGGCGCGATCACGAGTGCCGGGATCCGCGTGCCGGGCCCGAACTGATCGTGCGGCCCGTTGTCGTTGCCCTGACCCGGCGGCGAGACGTGATCCCACTGGCCGCCGAACTCGTCGTAGGTGACGATCACCATCGTGTTCTTGGCACAGCCGCTCGCCTCGATCGACTTGAGGACGCTGACGAGCTTGGTGTTGCCGTTCGCGGTGCTCGCGTAGCCCGGATGCTCGTTCTCCTCGCCGATCGGCTTCCAGAACGAGACGGGCTTCAGGTCGCAGTCGTTGCCCTGCTTCGAGGAGGACGAGATCAGATTCAGGAAGTTGGCCTCGTCCTGCAGGTGCGCGCGCCCCGGCGTGCCGGGTGCGTAGTTCGAGTAGTAGGTGAACGGCTGGTGGTGGTACTGGAACACCAGATCCGGGCACTGCGGATAGACGAACTTCGCTGCCGGATCGTGATTGGGGTTCGAGCACGTCGGACCAGGCCCGTTCGTGTAACCGGGGCTGTCCTTCAAGCCCGCCGCGTCGGCCCAGCCGCCCGCGTACCACGCCCAGTCGACGCCCTTCGCCGACAGCCGGTCGCCGATCGTCGCGTTGGACTGCGGCACGAGCTTGTCGCCGAACGTGCCGGACGGCTCGAACGACGGCTGCATCGTGTTGACCGCGTAGTTGCCGCAGGCGAGGCCGGCCTTCGGCGACGGGCATGGGACAGTGAAGTCGCCGTCGCGGTAGGTCTGGCCCGGGATCGGGATGTAGAGCGGGTAGTTGTTGCGCGGGAAGCCCGCCGTGTCCACCAGCGAGTGCTGCGCCGCCGGTGCGTTCGCGTCGAACGGCGCCTGCGCCGTGATCAGGTACTGGTGGTTGAGGAACGAGCCGCCGAAGGCCGCCTGGAAGAAGTTGTCCTCGATCACGTAGTCGGGATGGTTCTTCTCGTGCAGCCAGGCGTAGATGGGCAGCTGCGTCGTGTCGTACTGGCCCATCGTCAGGCCGATCGCGTCGCTTCCCACCATGTAGCGGTTCTGCGCGCCGCCGTTGAGCTGGTACTGCTCCTGGTAGAACTTGTGCACGAGGTCACGTGTGCAGCCACCAGGCAGCCCTTGACCGTTCGGCACCCCGTTCGGGAACGAGAACGCGGTCTGCGGCGTCGGGCACGTCGTCGCCGTCGCCGGGATCAGCGGGTCGATCAGGAACCAGGTGTTCGTGAACGCGCTCGTGAAGCTGTGCGCACTGTCGGTGCACGTCGCCGGGAGCGCCGCCAGGTTGACGTCGTTCTGCTTCAAGCAGGTGTACGGGACGCCTGCCTGGTCGACCTGCGTCGTCTTGGCCACGGTGGCGTTGGCGCGTCCGTTCACGCCCTCCCAGCCGCCGTAGAGGTTGTCGAAGCTGTGGTTCTCCTCGTAGATGACGACGATGTGGTCGACCTTGTCGAGCGGCGTCGTCTTGGCGCTCGGCCGGGCAGACCCGGCGAACACGGCAGCTCCAGCGAGGAGCACGACTGCGACACCGGCAAGGGCCGCCGGCCTGAATCGCTTGTGCATCAAGTTTCCCCCTCCATGTAGGACGGCGGAGATTCTCATGGATCTCGCGGGCGGCTGCCGGAAGTACCCGCGACGCCTATCCTTGAGCGATCAGGATCTGCCTCGTCACGCCCTTTGCCTGGTCGCAGCCGCACGACGTCAACGAGCACGTCGGCGGCGTCGCGGGAGCTCTCCGCGGCCTCGGCCACGACGTCACCGTGCTCGCGCCGTCGACGCGCGCGGGCGACCTGCTCGCGGGGCGCCGCGCGCTGACCAGGGGCGAGCAGCCGGAGGTGATCGCCGTCGGCCCGGCGATCCCGATCTCACGCCGCTCGCAGATGGGCGTGCCGGTCGGTGTGCGCGCCAACCTGGCGCTCGCGCTCGCGCAGGGCTCCTTCGACGTCGTGCACGGGTTCGAGCCGGGACTGCCGTCGCTGTCCTACCTCGCTCTCCGCGACGCAGACGGGCTGGCGGTCGCCACGTTCGTCTCGCCGAACCGGCTCGGCTATCCGCCGGCCCGCTCGCAGCGCGAGAAGCTGCTCGGCAGACTCGATGCGCTGCTCGCGCTCTCGGAGCCGGCGCGCGCCGCTGCCGAGGAGCGGTTCCCCGGCGACTACCGGGTCGTCTCGCCCGGCGTGGACACCGCGCTGTTCGCGCCCGGACACAAGTCGAAGACGATCGTCGTCGAGCTCCGCCCCAACGAGCGCGTCGTCGCGCGCGGCGTGCTCCGCGCCGTCCGTGACCTGCCGGGCTGGGACGTCGTCCTGCTGCGCACGCGGCCGCTGATCGGCCGGCCCGCGATCCCGCGCGACCTCGCGCAGCGCGTGCACGTCCGCACGGCGCGCGACGGGGTGGCCCGCGCCGCGCTCCTGAACGGCGCCGCGATCTTCGTGCCCGGCGTCGACGGCCTGCGCCGCGTCACGCTCGAGGCGCAGGCGGCAGGCTGCGCGATCGCCCATCCACGCGGGGTCGAGCGGCAGCCGGAGCTCGCTGCCGCGGCAGCCGCACGCCTGGCCGAGGACGACGAGCATCGTGCGCGCGAGGCCGCGCGCGCCCGTGGCGAGGCCGAAGGTCAGGACTTCGGATCCGTCGCACGTGAGCTCGAGACGGTCTACTCGTCGCTGCAGCCGCGGCGGCGCGCTCGCCATTCGATCGACCCGCTCGACGACCGCCCCTGGATCGTCGCGGACCTGCACATGCACACGTCGTGGTCCCACGACTGCAGCATCGATGCCGCGGAGCTCGTCGACCACGCCGAGTCAGAGGGCCTCGGTGCGATCGCCGTCACCGACCACAACGTCTTCGGCGGCGCGCTCGAAGCGGCCGACCACGCCCGCAACCGCAAGCTGATCGTTATTCCGGGCGAGGAGGTGAAGACCGACGGCCAGGGCGAGGTGATCGGGCTCTTCCTCGAGCGTGAGATCCCGCGCGGGATGAGCTGGGAGGAGACCGTCGCGGCGATCCGCGAGCAGGGCGGCCTCGTGTACGTGCCTCACCCCTTCGACCGGATGCACGCGATCCCGGACTCCCGCACGCTCCACCGTCACCTGACGGACATCGACGTGCTCGAGGTCTACAACGCGCGGCTCCTGTTCGAGGGCTTCAACGACGAGGCGCTGCGCTTCGCCCGCAAGTACAACCTGACGATGGGCGCCGGCTCCGATGCGCACGTCCTCCAGGGTGTGGGCACGGGGGCGCTGAAGATGCGCGCGTTCCGCGACCCGGAGGAGTTCCTGATCTCGCTGCGAACGGCCGAGGTCCTGCGCCGCCCGAAGTCCCTGGCGTACCTGCAGTCCCTCAAATGGGTCGCCCAGGTCAAGGAGAAGGTGCGGTAAGCAAGAAGGTCCCTGGTGCCGCGTGGCCACCTCCGTGACGACAGACGAGATCTACGAGCGTTACCTCCGTAAGGCGATCACCGAGATCAATCGGTTGTCGCAGGAGATTGCGCAGGCTGCGGACGGGGCCGCCACCGCCCTGCCCACGGGCCACCCGCTGGCGAACATCTTCCTGCTCAAGTACGGCCCGCAGGCACAGGAGCTGCAGGAGGGCGTCGCCTTCCACGGCCGCGCCGGCACCGCGCTGATCAAGTCGCTGCAGCGGCTGCATGTCGACCCGATGGAGGTCTACGGGACAAACTGCGTCAAGTTCGCCGGTTGCGACCTCGGAGTGGCCGCGGAGTGGCTGCGGCGCGAGCTGCGGATCGTCGAGCCGAAGCTGCTCGTCGTGATGGGCGAGGACGCGCTCGAGTTTCTGAACGGCGTCGGCTTCCCGCTGTCGACCGCGATCGAGTCTAAGCTGGGCGAGCTCCAGAGCTTCACCCCGACGATCGAAGCGCTGGCCGTGCCCGACATCGACCTGGCCCTCGACGAGGCCCCCGCCAAGACCGCCTTTTGGAACGCCTTCAAAGCCGTCGGCCCCTGGTGGGCCGCCCTCCCGCCCTACTAGGGCGCGCACGCGGCGCCGCCTTCCTGGCGCTGTTCGCGGTGCTCGTCGTCTACTACGAGACGTCGACGCACCTGTGGGACTGGGGCCTGTGGGCAGACGTCGCGTGGATCGCGCTCGTCCTGATCCCCGCCGTGTTCGGCCTCGTGCTGCTCGCGCTGCCGCTGCGCCTCGCGCGGGGGCTGCTGCCGGTCGGCGTCGCGTTCGCCGTGCTCGCGGCTGTGCTCACCTACGCCGACTTCGACGTCTTCGCCAACTTCGCCCGGCTGGGCGCGGCCACGTTCATCGGCTGGTGGTTCCTCGGTTACTTCGAGACGCTGTCCTGGGTCGTGCTCGTAGCAGCGATCATCCCGTGGGTCGACGCGTACTCCGTCTGGCGCGGCCCGACGAAGCACATCGTCGAGAACCACGAGCAGGTCTTCACCGTGCTGTCGTTCGCGTTCCCGGTGCCCGGCGAGCACGCCGCCGCCAACCTCGGGATCCCCGACCTGCTCTTCTTCGCGCTGTTCCTCGCCGCCGCGGCCCGCTTCGGCCTGCGCGTGCTTCCGACCTGGCTCGCGCTCGTCGCCGCGCTCGGCGGCACGATCGCCCTCACGGTCTGGCTCGAACTGAGCGGCCTGCCTGCGCTCCCGGCGATCGCGCTCGGCTTCCTCGTCCCGAACGCCGACCTGCTCTGGCGCCGGCTACGCCTACGAGGGCAGCCCGGGATCGGTGACCGCACGGACGTAGCGGTCGACGCTCCGCCGCACGACGCCTGATCCGTCCCGCTCGACGACCGACCCCCACCACGCGCCATGGATCGTGTCGAACGCGAACGGCTCCAGCGCGTCCGCCGAGCGCGCGCACCTTCGACGCGGGCAACGGGATCACGTTCGGGTACGAGTACATGAACCCGACGAAACGGCGATCGGGAATGACGTGCACGATGTCGCCCGTCAGCAGCGCACGGCGGTCGCGCCAGTGCAGCACCTGGCCGCCGTCGAAGTGGCCGCCGCAGCGGATCAGCGTCAGGCCGCCGCCGAGGTCGTGCGTCTCGCCGTCCCACGGGCGGACGGCGGGGTCGGGACGCTGCACCCACTTCCGATCGGACTCGTGGATCAGGATCGGGCACGCGAATGCGTGCGCCCACTCGACCATCGTCGTGTAGTAGTGCGGATGCGAGATCGCGATCGCCGCGAGGCCGCCTTCGCCGGAGATGCGCTCGACGATCGTGTCGTCGAGGTAGGCGAGGCAGTCCCAGAGCACGTTGCCGGCCGCGCCTTTGACGAGCAGCGCGCGCTGGCCGATCGCGAAGCCCGGCGTGCAGCCGATGCCGAGGATGCCGTGATCGTCGCGGATCTCTGCCTCGTGGTGCTCGCGCAGCTCGTCGATCGTCAACCAGGTCTGTCCGGTGTCGTACGGGATGTACTGGCGCGGGTCCTGGCAGATCGGGCAGGCGCCCGGCGGCTCGTCACTCGGCGGGTACTGCGTGCCGCAGGCCCTACACAGGTACGTCGGCATCGGTGTCGTGGACGAGCAGGGACACGCATTCGACGTGCGGCGTGTGCGGGAACATGTCGACCGGCCGCGCCCGCACGAGGCGGTAGCCGTAGTCGTCGGCGAGACGCTTGGCGTCGCTCGCAAGCGTGGTCGGGTTGCACGATACGTAGACGATCTTCGGCGCGCCGATCTCGCCGAGGCGTTTCAGCGCCTTGCCCGCGAGCCCCGCGCGCGGCGGGTCGACGACGACGACGTCCGGGTCGCCGGCGCGCGTCCGCAGATCGGACAGCACCTCGCCGACGTTGCCGGCGAAGAACGCGCTGTTGCCGATCGAGTTGAGCTCCTGGTTCTCGATCGCGCACGCGACCGACTCCTCGCTGATCTCGATCCCCCAGACCGTCATGGCGTCGGCGGCCATCGAGAGGCCGATCGTGCCGATGCCGCAGTAGAGGTCGTACACCGTCTCGCCGCCTGTCAGGCCGGCGTACTCGCGGGCGAGGGCGTAGAGCTGCTCCGCCATCTCGGTGTTCGTCTGGAGGAACGCGTTCGGCCGCACGCGGAGGCGCAGGCCGCCGATCTCCTCCTCGATCGCGTCCTCGCCCCAGAGCAGCTCGGTCGGCAGGTTCGTCACCTCGGCGACGCCGCGGTTGACCGACCAGTGGATCGACTTCACCTCGGGGAACTCGGTCAGCACCTCGATCAGGCGCTCACGGTCGAAGCGCTCACCGCGCGAGGTGACGAGCTGGACGAGCAGCTGGCCGGTGTTCCGGCCCTCGCGCAGGACGAGGTGGCGCAGGTAGCCCTCGTGCGTCTCCTGGTCGTAGGCGGGCAGCTTCTCCTCCTGCGCCCATTCGCGCACGCGATTGCGGACCGCGTTGCCGACGTCCGAGGTGAGCCAGCACTGCTCGATCTCCAGCACCTCGTCCCACCGGCCGGCTTTGTGCAGGCCGAGCGACGGGCCCGTCGTCCAACTGAGTGAACGAGTACTCCATCTTGTTGCGGTAGCGAAACTGCGACGCCGCCGGCACGATCGGCTCGAGCGGGAAGTCGGTCAGGCCGGCGAGCCGCTGGAGCGAGTCGGCGACCCACCGCTCCTTGTTGTCGAGCTGCGACTGGTAGGCGAGATCCTGGAAACGGCAGCCGCCGCAGGCAGGGTAGTGCGCGCACGGCGCGTCGACCCGCTGCGGGCCGGCGACGAGCACCTCGGTCGCGAGCGCCTCGGCATGTCGGCGCTGCACCTTCGTCACGCGGGCGCGCACCGTGTCGCCCGGCAGGCCGCGCCGCACGAAGACGACGAAGCCGTCGAGGCGCGCGACGCCGTTGCCGCCGAATGCGAGCGAGTCGATCGTCAGCTCGAGCTCCTGGTCTCGCTGGACGGGGGCAGCCATCTCGACCACGGTACCGACCAATCGTCGACGCGCTCGGGTGGAACTACTGGAGGACGCTGACGTAGAGCGTGCGCGTGCGCGGGCCGTCGAACTCGCAGAGGAAGATGCCCTGCCACGTGCCGAGCGCGAGCTGGCCGTCGTCGCGGAGCGGCACGAGCACCTGCGGGCCCATCAGCGAGGCGCGCGGGTGCGAGGGCGCGTTCTCCTCGCCCTCCTCGAGGTGCTGCCAGCCCCAGCCTTCCGGGACGATCTGCTCCAGCGCCATCTCGAAGTCGCGGGCGACGAGCGGGTCGGCGTGCTCGTTGATCGTGAGGCCGGCCGTCGTGTGCGGGACGTAGACGAGCACAGCCGACCCCGTCTGCCCGGCGACCGCGTCGCGAACCAGCGCCGTGACGTCGATCAGCTGCGTGTGCCGCTCGGTGGTGATCGTCAGCTCCTGCACGGGGCCGTATCCTAGGGAGCCGTGTCAACCCAGGCCCCTTCCAGCCGCGAGATCGACCGCGTTCCGCGACCGCTCCGACCGCTTCATCGCCGACCTCGACGAGGAGTACTACCTCCACTACTCGGGGCTGAAGGAGACGCTCGACGTCGAGCAGCTGTACGAGCGCTACGAGGACCTGACGCGCCTCGAGACCGCGCAGAGCATGGAGGGAGCGCCCACCGAGCTCTGGCGCTTCGCCTGCGAGGGCTTCCTCGGCAACCTGACGCGCGAGCACCAGGCGCGCGTCGCGCGCGTCGAGGCGGAGCTCGAGGCGACGGTCGACGGCCAGACGATCCCGTACCGGATGCTGCGCGTCGCGATGTCGAACGAGCCCGACCGCGACAAGCGGCGCGCGCTCGAGGAGACGCGGGTGCGCCTGCTCGACGAGAACCTCAACCCGGTCTACCTCGAGGCCGCGCAGATCGACCGCGAGGCGGTGCAGCAGCTCGGCGTCCCGAACTACTACGAGCTCTACAAGCGCTTCGGCTTCAAGCTCGACTCGCTCGCCGACGAGTGCCGCGAGCTGCTCGACGAGACCGAGAAGCTCTGGGAGCGTGAGGGCGACCGGCTCTTCCGCTCACGGCTCGGGATCGGTCTCTCCGACGCGCGCCCCTGGGACGTCGTCCGCCTCTTCCGCGCACCCGAGCTCGACCAGCTCTACCCGTCCGACCGCATGGTCCCAGCCCTGGAGGCGACGCTGACCGATCTCGGCGTCGACCTGCGCTCGCAGGAGAACGTCCACCTGGACCTGGAAACGAGGCCGTCGAAGACGCCGCGCGCCTTCTGCGCGCCGATCGAGGTGCCGGGCAAGGTGATGCTCGTGATCCAGCCGATCGGCGGCAAGGACGACTGGGAGGCGCTCTTCCACGAGGCCGGCCACACCGAGCACTACGCGCACACGAGCGCCGACCTGACGATGGAGGCCAAGCGGCTCGGCGACATGGCGGTCACGGAGGGCTGGGCCATGCTGATGCAGCACCTCGTCACCGAGCCTGCGTGGCTGAACCGCCGGCTCGACGTGCCACGCCCGGCCGACCTCGCCTACGACGGCGCGGTCTCGCTCCTCTACTTCGTCCGCCGCTATGCGGCCAAGCTCCTCTACGAGATCGAGTTCTTCCAGGCGGACGACCTGCTGCCGATGCGCGGCCGCTACCACGAGATCCTGAGCGACTCGCTCAAGCTCCCGGTCAACCCGGAGAGCTACCTCGACGACATCGACGGCAGCTTCTACGTGATCGGCTACCTCCGCAGCTGGGCGTTCGAGGCGCAGCTGCGCGAGTTCCTCCGCGGCGAGTTCGGCAACGAGTGGTTCGCGAAGCGCGACGCAGGCGACCTGCTGCGCGAGCTCTGGTCGCTCGGGCAGGGCCCGACCGCCGACGAGCTGCTGAAGGACGTGACGGGCGCCAAGCTCGAGATGGCTGCCGTCGCCGATCGGGTGCGCGAGGGTCTCGGCGCCTGACGCTCGCACCGGACGACCAGCTGATCGTCTCGATGGCGCGCGGCGCCGAGGAGGCGCTCGCGCAGCTCTACGACCGCTTCGGCGGTGTCGCCTACGGCGTCGCGCTCCGGATCCTGCGCGACCCGGCACTCGCTCAGGACGCGGTGCAGGACGCGTTCCTCGCGGCCTGGCGCACCGCAGCATCGTTCGACCCGGCGCGCGGCAACGCCTCGACGTGGCTCCTGACCCTGGTGCACCGCCGCGCCGTCGACCTCGTGCGCCGCGAGGAGCGCCGCCGGGCGGACGTCCTCGACGAGTCGGCGCCGGTCGAGTCGGGCGACTCGACGGACGAGGCCGCCGAGGTGCGCGAGCAGCGGCGCGCCGTCCAGGCGGCGCTCGCGCAACTGCCCCTCGACCAGCGGGAGGCGCTCGAGCTCGCCTACTACGGCGGGCTCTCGCAGTCGCAGCTCGCCGAGCGGCTCGGCATCCCGCTCGGCACGGTCAAGAGCCGGATGTTCGCGGCCCTCGCGACGTTACGCGACCTGCTCGCCGAGCAAGAACCCTGACGTGCTGCCGCTCTTCGACAACATCCCGACGCGTCGGCTCGCGGTCGTCACCTATGCGCTGATCGCGGCCAATCTCGCGATCTGGGTCTGGGAGCTCGGGGTGCGCGCCGCCCGCATCGACCACTACGCGTTCTATCCGTGCTCGGTCGAGGGGCCGTGCGTCGGCCCGGCCCGCGACCACCTGCCCTGGCCCGAGAGCGCGCTCTCCTCGATGTTCCTGCACGCGAGCTGGCTGCACGTGCTCGGCAACATGCTCTTCCTCTTCATCTTCGGCAACAACGTCGAGGACGTGATGGGCCGCGTCCGCTTCCTCGTCTTCTATCTGGCCGCCGGCTTCGCGGCGGTGCTGGCGCAGACGTTCGTCACGCTGCACTTCGGGACCACGGCGGCCGCGAGCATCCCCACGATCGGCGCCAGCGGGGCGATCGCCGGCGTCCTCGGCGCCTACTTCGTGCTCCTGCCCCACGCGCGGGTCGTGACGCTCCTCTTCGGCTTCCTGCCCGTGCCGCTCTCGGCGCTGTTCTTCCTCGGCTTCTGGTTCTTCTTCCAGCTCTGGCAGGGCGGCTTCTCGCTCACGCACCCGGACGGCGGCGGCGGGGTCGCGTTCGCCGCACACGTGGGCGGGTTCGTGCTCGGGATGGCCGCCGTCCGGCTCTTCCAGGTGCGGCCGCCGCTAAGGCCCCGCTGGTGAGCTTCGAGCAGATCGTCGAGGCGGCCGTCGCCGAGCTACCGCCGGAGCTGGCCCGGGGCCTTCGAGAACGTGGCTCTCGTGATCGAGGAGGAATGCCCGGACGATCCCGACCTGTTCGGGCTCTGGGAGGCCGACGAGTACCTGCCCGACAAGATCACGATCTTCCGGCGGCCGCTCGTCGAGAGCTTCCCGGACGAGGACGAGCTGCGGGAGGAGATCCGGATCACCGTGCTCCACGAGCTGGCCCACTATTTCGGGATCGACGAGGACCGGCTGGACGAGCTGGGGTACGCCTAGCACGCAGTTCCACATCAGGCCTCCTGCGCCGGAATAGCCGATTCTCGTCCACCGTTTTGAGAGGTATGCGAACGCTGAACGAGATCAAGCAGGAGATCGACTACCTGTCGGATCGCCGGATTGAGGTCATGCGCGCGCTGTCCGAGGGCTTCGACGCGACGCTCAAGGCCGAGCACCAGGAGCTCGAGGAGCAGATCGCGCAACTCTGGGAAGAGCAGCGCAACGCGCGCGCCATGCTCCGGTTCGGGGATCGTGACGTGATCATCCAGAGAGCCCGCCAGGAAGAGCGGCTCTCCCGCGCGGCCTAGGCCGCATCCTCGACGCGTGAACCGAACGCCCCGCGAGGGGCGTTCGCGCGTCGGGGCTATGCTTCCCGCGCCCGGGGCGTTAGCTCAGCTGGGAGAGCGCCGCCTTTGCAAGGCGGAGGTCATCGGTTCGATCCCGATACGCTCCACTGTTTCGGACGTTGCGCAAGCCTCGAGTGCGGCGAGGGAGAAGCCGGGCAGCACGGGATCAGCGCTTTGGCCCTCCCGCAGCTCGCCGTCGTGAGGAACTGAGCGGCGAGGTCGGCAGGTCCGGGCTGGCCCAGCGCCGTCGTCGCGGTTGCGCTGTGCGTCGCCCGCGTTGACCCGTCGCTGCTGCTGCCGCGCACGTCTCGACCCCTCGAGGAGCTTGCGATCCAGCATACATTGTGGTTCTATGCATGGTACTTCGAGCCATTGGAGGCGGGATTGCGCATCGACAAGGACCTCGTTGCGGCGTCGGCGACACCGCTGGTGCTCGCGATCCTGGCCGACGGCGAGAACTACGGCTACGCAATCCTCAAGCGCGTTCGTGCGCTGTCGCAGGGAGAGCTCGAGTGGAGCGACGGCATGCTCTACCCGCTCCTCCACCGACTCGGTCGGTTCGGCTACGTGACGACGGAGTGGAGGGCGCCGACGGAGGGGCGTCGCCGCAGGTACTACGTGATCACCGACGAGGGCCGAGCGGCGCTCGCCGACCATCAGCGGCAATGGGCGGCCGTCACGCGGGCTCTCAACGGCGTCTGGCCAGGGTCCGGGGCGCTCCTCACCGCGCTCGGCGAGGCGTGAGCATGGAGAATGTTGAGTCGCAGATCGCCACGTGGCGAACGTTCGTCGCCGGCGCGCCGGCCGTCAACGGCCACGACGTCGACGAGCTCGAGGACCATCTTCGCCATCAGATCGCCGAGCTGACCGCGGCCGGGCTCACGGACGACGAGGCGTTCCTCGTCGCCGTGAAGCGGATGGGCGACCTGGACGCCGTGTCCCGCGAGTTCGCGCGTGAGCACAGCGACCGACTGTGGAAACAGCTGCTCGGGCCTGGCGCGGATGCGTCTCCGGCTCCCAGCGGCTGGGTCGAGGCGCTGGTCTTCGCCGCTGCCGCCGCCGTGGTGATCGAGCTCGCACGCCTCGCAGCCGGCTTTCCCGACGACAATCCGACCTGGTTCGCGCGGAACCTCAGCCTGTTCGTCCTGCCATTCCTGGCCGGGTACTTCGCGCGCCGACGGCAGCTGGACGCGCGAGCCTGGATGCTGGCCGTCGCGCCATTCGCGCTTGCCGCACTCGTGATCAACGTCTATCCCTACGACGCGGACTCGGACACCGAGATCCTCGTCGCGCTCCATCTGCCGGTGGTCCTGTGGTTTGCGATCGCCTTCGCGTACACGGGCGGGACGCTCCGATTGCACGAGCGGCGAATGGACTTCGTCCGCTTCACGGGCGAATGGTTCATCTACTACGTGCTGATCGCCCTTGGCGGAGGTGTGCTGATGGGCTTGACCGCCGGGATCTTCCAGCCTGCGGGGGTCGATGTCGACCGGATCGCCGAGTGGGTCCTGCCCGCAGGCGCCGCGGGTGGCGTGATCGTGGCTGCGTGGCTCGTCGAGTCGAAGCAACGGGTCGTGGAGAACATGGCACCGGTGCTGACGATGCTCTTCACGCCGCTGTTCGCGTTCATGCTGGCGTGCGCCGCTGTCGTCTACGCCGTGACGGGACTCGGCGACGCGTTCGACCGCGACCTGCTCAGCGTCTTCGACGCCCTGTTGCTGGTCGTCCTCGCGCTCGTTCTCTACGCGATGTCGGCGCGGGATCCGGCCACGACGCCGAACTGGATGGACTGGATCCAACTGGTCGCCGTCGCCAGCGCCCTCGTGCTCGACGTGATGGTGCTCGGTTCGATGGTCGCGCGGATCGGCGACCTCGGGTTCAGTCCGAACCGGACGGCGGCACTGGGACTCAACGTCGTCCTCCTCGTCAACCTCGCCGGCGCCGCCTTGCTGTCCGTGCGATTCGTCACGCGACGCAGCACGCTCCACCGCCTCGAGCGGTGGCAGACGAGCTACCTCCCGGTCTTCGCCCTGTGGGCCGCGACGGTCGTAGTCGTCCTACCGCCGCTGTTCGGCTTCTCCTGATCGCCGCCGTCGGCGCAAGCCCGGCGACTTCCTCGACCTGGCTCGGGTGCCGTCGTGCTCTCGTCGGCGTTCCCGAAGACCTCGCGTTCATCCCTGAGGACGACCCGGGATCATCCGGCGCGCCGATGCCGGCGCGCCGGCTGAGACCTAGCCTCCTGGACATGAAGCGGAGATTCTTCTTCCTGCTCCTCGTCACGGGCCTCCTGCTGCTCGCACTGGGCGGTTGGACCGTGCAGGGCCTGCGCTGGGCGCTCTCGGGCGGCTGGGCCCGCAGCGGCGCGCCGCAGCCCGCCTAGGCGACCCGGCGAGGTAGTTAGCCTCGTTAACGGTCGCTGCTAGCTTGCAGTGGTGAGTAAGCGAATTCTCTCGGTCGAGCCACCCGACCTCGGCTTTTGGCCGACCGTCAAAGGCCTGGCGAGGCTCTGGGGCGAGCAGCGACGGCTCGTGATCTTCGGGCTCGTCTGCGCGTTCTTCTACACAGGGCTCTCGATCGCGATACCGATCGTCGTCCGGCACGCGATCGACGACTCGATCGCGCCGACCGACGGGCACCGCCAAACCGCTCTGGCCGTACCTGACGGTCGTCGTCGTGCTGGCGATCATGCGGTTCGGGATCAACTTCCTGCGCCGGTACGCGACCGCCCGCACCGGCATCCGGGTCGAGGCGCGGATGCGCGAGCTTCTCTACCAGGCCTACCTGCGCTACCCCCGCGCCTTCTACGATCGGCACGCGACCGGCCAGGTCGTCTCACGCGCGACCAACGACCTCTACCCGATCCGCTACTTCATCGGCTGGGGCATGACCCAGGGGATCCAGTCGGTGATGATGATCGTCGGGATCGCGGCCGTCCTCTTCTACGTCAACCCGAAGCTCGCCGTGATCGCGCTCATCGCGATGCCCGCCGTCTTCGTGCTCGCGTTCACGTTCGCGCGCAAGGTGATGCCGATCTCACGCGAGGTGCAGCAGCTGAAGGCCGACGTGACGGAGGCCGCGGACGAGGCGGTCGTCGGGATCGAGATGGTTCAGGCATTCGGGCGCGAGGACGACGTTCAGGCGCGTTTCGCGCGCAGGGCGGAGGCCGTGCGCGACGGCGTCCTGCGTCAGGCACGCGTCGAGGCGGCGTTCCTACCGGGCCTGCTCTTCCTCCCGACGCTCTCGATCGGCGCCGTCATCCTCTTCGGCGGCCGCGACGTGATCGGCGGCGCGCTCACCTACGGCGAGTTCTTCCTCTTCTACCAACTGCTCCTGCAGCTCGTGTGGCCGCTCGAGGCGCTCGGCTGGATCCTGTCGCTCGCCCAGCGCGCGACCGCATCCGCGTCGCGCAGCTTCGCGTGGCTGCAGGGCATCGAGTCGATCCCAGAGCCCGAACATCCCTTGCCCCTCGCCGGCCGGCGGGCTCGCGATCCGCTTCGAGAACGTCCATTTCTCCTACGGCGTCGGCTCCGAGGTGCTCTCGGGCGTCGACCTGGCGATCGAGCCCGGCGAGGTGATCGCGGTCTGCGGCCCGACCGGCGCAGGCAAGACCTCGCTGCTCAACCTGCTGCCCCGCTTCTACGACCCGACCGAGGGCCGCGTGCTGTTCGGCGGCATCGATCTGCGCGACCTGACGGTCGAGGAGCTGCGCGCAGCTGTCGCGATCGTCACCCAGCGCCCGATCCTCTTCTCGATCCCGCTGCGCGACAACCTGACCGCGGCGAGGCCGGACGCGCCGTGGCACGAGGTCGTGGCGGCCTGCGAGGCCGCGGGCGTCTCGCACTTCGCAGCCGAGCTGCCCGACGGCTACGACACGCTGATCGGCGAGCGCGGCGTCAACCTCTCGGGCGGACAGCGCCAGCGCGTCGCGCTCGCACGCGCGCTCGTCGCCGGCGCACGCGTCGTCGTGCTCGACGACCCGATGTCCGCGGTCGACACGCATACGGAGCGTCACCTGGTCGAGAACCTCCGCCCCGCCCTGGCCGGCCGGACGGTGCTGATCGCGACCCAACGGCTCTCGACCGTCGAGGTCGCGGACCGCGCGATCGTGCTCGACGACGGCGTCGTCGTCGAATCGGGTGCGCCTCGGGACCTGCTGGCCGCGGGCGGGCTCTTCGCGTCGCTCTTCGGGGAGGAAGTCAGTGCCGCGGCCTAAGCGCAAGGGCCTGACGAGACTGACGCGCTACCTCTCCGGCCGGTGGCTGCGCGTCACGATGCTCGCGCTGGTGGGCGTGGCCTCGGCTGCAGCACCGGTCGCTGCGCTGCTGCTCGTGCAGGATGCGATCGACGAAGGCATGCGGGCGCACGACAGCGCGCGGCTGACGCGTGACGTGCTGCTCTACCTGCTGGTCAACGCGCTCGCCTGGGTGCTGCAGACGACCCTCGTCCGCGGGCTCGCCGCTGTGGGACAGGGCGTCGTGCTCGGGCTGCGCCAAGATCTGTTCGACCACCTGACGAAGCTCTCGCTGCGCTACTTCTCCCAGCAGAAGGCGGGTTGGATCATCGCCCGCCTGACCTCGGACGTCGACGCGCTCTCGGACGTCCTCTCGCAGGGACTGACCACGCTCGTCGTCAACACGCTCACGCTCCTCGCAGCGGTCTGCGGGCTCTTCATCCTCGACTGGCGCCTCGGGCTCGTCGCGCTCGTGATCCTGCCGCCGACACTCGTGCTGACGCGCTGGTTCCAGGTGAAGTCGCACACGGCGTTCCTGAGCGTGCGCGAGACGATCTCGGCAATGACCGCGCAGATCGCCGAGTCGGTCTCGGGGATGGCCGTCATCCAGGCATTCAACCGCGAGCGTGCGTTTCAGTCCGAGTTCGACGCCGCAAACGACGCCAATCGGCGCACCAACACCTCCGCGCAGCTCCTCAACTCGGTGTTCTTCCCGGGAATCGAGCTGCTGGGCGCGATCGCGACCGCCGCCGTGCTCTGGGTCGGCGGGCGCATGATCGCGGACGACACGCTGGCGATCGGGACGCTCATCTCGTCCGTCTTCATGCTCAACCTCGTCTTCCAGCCTCTGCAGGAGCTGTCGGATCTCTACGGCCAGGTGCAGTCGGCCGGCGCCGCGATGGAGAAGATCACGCTCGTCCTCGACGAGGAGCCGGAGATCCGCGACGAGCCGAGCTCGACGCCGGCCGACCGGATCGAGGGCGACGTGCGGCTCGACCGCGTCACGTTCGCCTACGGGCGCGAGCCGGTGTTGCACGGGATCGACATCCACGTGCCGGCGGGCGGCTGCCTCGCGCTGGTCGGCCAGTCGGGCGGCGGCAAGTCGACGACAGCGAAGCTGGTCGGGCGCTTCTACGACCCGGACGACGGCGCGATCCTGATCGACGGGCGCGACCTGCGCACGCTGGAGCTGCGCTCCTACCGCAGGCAGCTCGGGGTGGTTCTGCAGGATCCGTTCCTCTTCGCAGGGACGATCGCCGACAACATCCGCTTCGCGCGGCCGGAGGCGACCGACGCCGAGGTCGAGGACGTCTCGCGCTCGGTCGGGATCGCACGCATCGCCCGCCGCTTCGACGAGGGCCTGCTGCACACCGTGCGCGAGGGCGGTGCGGGCCTGTCCGCCGGCGAGCGACAGCTGATCTCGATCGCACGGGCGCTACTGGCCGATCCGCGGATCCTGATCCTCGACGAGGCCACGTCGAACATCGACCGACCCACCGAGATCCTGATCGAACAGGCGCTCGACCGCCTCTTGCGCGGACGCACCTCGATCATCATCGCCCACCGCCTGGCGACCGTCCGGCGCGCCGACGAGATCCTCGTCATGGAGCACGGCCGAGTCACGCAGCGCGGCGGCTTCGAAGAGCTGCTCGCGAGCGACGGCCCATTCCGCCGTCTCGCGTCGGAGCTACAGGGAGCTCAGCTGCAGGGCGGGGACGCCGACTTGCAGGCGGAGCCGGTCATCGGTAGTCGCGCGAGCAGCTCCGCCAGGGTCGCCAGCTCGGAGCCGGAGTAGCGTCCGGTGAAGAGCTCGTCGATGCCGCGCAGATGCGTGCGTGCGGCCTCGGACAGCTTGGTGGCACCGGCGTCGGTCAGCTTGGCGTAGCTGACGCGGGCGTCGGACGCGCACGTCTCCTTGCAGACGAAGCCCGCGCGCTCGAGCCCCTCGAGCAGCCGCGTGATGCCGGACGCGGTCAGCAGCACTCGCTCGGCGAGGTCGACCCGCCGCAGCATCCCGCCGTCTGCGTGCGAGAGATGCAGCAGCACCTCGTAGTCGTTCAGCGTCAGGCCGTGCTCGCGCTGCAGCTGCGCCGAGAGCTCGCGCGTGATCGCGGCGTGCGCTCGGAGGAACGAGACCCAGGCCTCGAGCTGCTGTGGGGGTGTGATCGTTGCCGGTGTCATACTTGCGCCCTCAAGTGTAGCGGCCGGGGCCGCCCACTCGGGCTGTCGATAGGTTCTCCGATATGACGCTCGAGAGCAACTCCCTGCGCCAGAACGGGATCGAGGTCGAGGGACTCGTCCGCTCCTTCAAGGACGTGCGGGCGGTCGACGGCATCGACATCTCGATCAGCCCAGGCCAGATCTACGGCTTTCTCGGGCCGAACGGGGCCGGGAAATCGACCACCGTGCACATGCTGACCACCCTCCTCCCGCCCTCGGCCGGCCGGGCGACCGTCGCCGGCTACGACGTCCAGCGAGACGGGGCGAAGGTGCGCGCGTCGATCGGCGCCGCCCTCCAGGACACAGCGCTCGACCCGTTCCTGAGCGGGCGCGAGCACCTGCGGCTCCAGTCCTCGCTGCACGGGATCCGGGGCGCGCGGCGCACGGAGCTGATCGAGACCCTGCTCAACCGCGTCGGGCTGACGTCGGCCGGCGACCGCAAGATCCGCACGTACTCGGGCGGCATGAAGCGCCGCCTCGACCTCGCGCTCGCCCTGATCCACGATCCGTCCACGCTGTTCCTCGACGAGCCGACGACCGGTCTCGACCCGCAGAGCCGCACGGCCCTGTGGGAGGAGGTCGGCCGGCTCGCCCG
This sequence comes from uncultured Actinomycetes bacterium, assembly GCA_963698925.1. GTDB lineage: Bacteria > Actinomycetota > Thermoleophilia > Gaiellales > Gaiellaceae > PALSA-600. Next base: position 154,331 of record CAVOSR010000004.1, read on the forward strand.
CGACGAGGGCGTGACGGTGTTCCTGACGACGCAGTACCTCGAGGAGGCGGACGTGCTCGCCGACCGCGTCGGGATCATCGACCACGGCAAGATCGTCGCGGAGGGCACGCCCGCGCAGCTGAAGGCGGAGATCGGCAAGGCGACCGTCGAGGTGGTGCCCGAGCAGGCGGACGACCGCGAGCGGCTCGCGGGCCTCCTCTCGCGCTTCGGCGCAGAGACCGCTGCGCGCCCCGGCGCGCGCGCGGTGCAGCTCGACGCAGCCGGCGCGCTACCCGACGTGATCCGTGCGCTCGACCAGGAGAACGTGCGCGCCGCCGAGATCAACCTGCACCAGCCGACGCTCGACGACGTCTTTCTCGCGAAGACCGGCCGGAAGCTCGAAGGCTCCGACGACGAGTGAACGTCACCGCACGGCAGATCTTCCTGATCGCGCGCCGGTCGGTCATCCGCACGGCGCGGCAGCCCGGCGTGTGGATCCCGCCGCTGACGTTCCCGCTGATGCTGATGGCGGTGAACTCGAACGGCCTGCGGGCGGCGACGCATCTCCCCGGCTTCCCGACGCGCTCGTTCCTCGCGTTCTTCCTGCCGTTCTCGTTCATGCAGGGAGCGCTCTTCGCCTCGGGCATCGCCGGCGTCGACCTCGCGCGTGACATCGACACGGGGTTCCTGAACCGGCTCGCCCTGACCCCGGTGCGCGGCTCGGCGCTCCTGCTCGGCCAGGTCGGCGGCGCCGTCGGGATGGGCGCCGTCCAGGCGGTGCTCTACCTGACGGTCGGCGTGGCGGCCGGCGTGCGCTTCGTCTCCGGCCCCGCCGGCGCGTTCGTGATGTTCGTCCTCGCGCTGCTGATCGCGATCGGCTTCGGCGGTCTCGGCCTCTGGATGGCGCTGCGCACCGGCTCCGGCGAAGGCGTGCAGTCGCAGTTCCCACTGCTCTTCTTCCTGCTCTTCATCTCGAGCATGAACCTGCCGCGCAACCTGATCGAGGTCGGCTGGTTCCGCGACCTCGCGACGCTCAACCCGGTCAGCTACATGATCGAGGCGCTGCGCTCGCTCGTGATCGAAGGGTGGAACGCGCAGGCACTCGCGCTCGGCTTCGGGTTCACGTTCGCGCTGATCGGCGTGTCGATGTGGCTGGCGGCCCGCCAGCTGAAGGTGCGGATGGCGCGCACGTGAAGTCCCGGATCGACGTCGCCCTCGCGCTCGCCTACCGGCAGACGACGGTGCTGTTCAAGAACCCGTCGCTCTTCTTGCCGCCGATGCTCTTCCCGCTGATGAACTTCGTCGCGTTCGCGGGGGGGCTCTCACGGCTACGCCACATCCCCGGGTTCGAGTTCGAGGGCGGGTACACGGCGTTCACGTTCGTCTTCGTGCTGCTGCAGTCGGCCGCGTTCGGCGGGGTGTTCGCCGGCTTCGGGGTCGCGCGCGACTTCGAGCGAGGCTTCGCGAGGCGCCTGCTCATCTCCGCGCCCCAGCGCGGCGGGATCATCATGGGCTACGCGCTCGCGTCGCTCCTGCGCTGGAGCATGATCGCGATCGTGCTTACGGTCGTCGCGCTGATCGCGGGCATGCAGATCGGAGGCAACGGCATCGAGCTCGTGGGGCTCTACACGCTCGCGCTGATCTTCAACATGGTCGGCCTGATGTGGGCCTGCGGCGTCGCGATGCGCTTCCGCTCGGTGCAGGCGGGGCCGTTGATGCAGACCCCCGTCTTCATGCTGCTCTTCCTCGCCCCCGTCTACGTGCCGCTCGACCTGCTGCAGGGCTGGATCCACTCGGTCGCGCGCTTCAACCCGCTGACGTTCCTGCTGGAGGCCGGGCGCGGCCTGATCGACGGGCATCCGACGCAGGTCCTCGCCGCCTTCTCGCTCGCCGCCGGGATGCTCGTCTTCTTCACGGTCTGGGCACGCCTCGGGCTGCGCAATGCCGAGCGCGCGGGGATCTAGTCTCCTAGCCCTCTGGCTCGAGAATGAAGATCTCACATTCGACTCCGGGGCAAGTGCTTTCCGCTAGGGTCATCAGAGCGCGTTACACCTGCCGGGCCGCTCCAGCTTCCGCCTCTCCCCTTACGGGTGCGCTTCCTACGAGGTGGGAGATGAAGGAACAGGGTGATGGGTCAGAGCGATATTCCCGTGACGTCTGTCGCGCCGAGTCGGCCGCTCCTCATCTTCTTCACCTCCGAGACCGACGGTCGCTGCCGCCGCACCGAGGGCTTCCTCGCACAGGTATTGCAGCGCCGCCGCAACCACGAGACCTTCTCGATGCGCACTGTCGCGCAGGAGCACCGGCCCGACCTGCTCGAGCGCTTTCGGATCGACAAGACGCCGACCTTGCTCGTGGTTGATGAGCAAGTCGTACGCGGTAAACTTGTCGAGCCGCGAGGATGCGAGGACATCCAGACATTCCTGGCCCCATGGCTCAAGTAGACGGCGGACACGACACTTCCAAGCAGCGCGAGGCCGTCTTACGGTTGATCGAGCTCAACGCCGTGCTACTCGAGAAGACCGAGCAGCTCGAGGGCGCGCTCGGCTCGCGCGTCGTGATCGAGCAGGCGAAGGGCGTGCTCGCCGCCAGGCACGAGATCGACCTTCAGACGGCCTTCGACGTCCTTCGCCGCGGCGCCCGGTCCCACCAGCTGAAGCTGCGCGACCTGGCGGAGCGGGTGATCAACGAGCCTGCGACCCCGCGCGAGATCGCCCGCTATCTCGACTAGCCGCTAGATCGAGCCTGAGAACGTGTCGCAGCCGGTCGGCTCGCCACGGTCGAAGCCGCGCTTGAACCACTTCTGCCGCTCTGCGGCGGATCCGTGCGTCCACGTGTCCGGGGTGATCCGGCCCTGGGCCTGCTGCTGGATCCGGTCGTCGCCGACAGCCGCCGCTGCGTCGAGCCCATTCGCGATGTCGGCATCGGTGATCTCCACGATGTACCCGGTCGCGACCGCGTTCCGCGCCCAGACGCCGGCGTAGCAGTCCGCCTGCAGCTCGGTGCGCACCGAACGGCTCTCCGCACCACGGGAACTGCCGGGGCTGAGGTCACCGAGCAGGTCCTGCGCATGGTGGCCGTACTCGTGGGCGATCACATAGGCCTCGGCGAACGGGCCGCCCTGCGCGCCGAAGCGGTCGTGCAGCTCCTCGTAGAAGCCGAGGTCGATGTAGACCATCTTGTCGACCGGGCAGTAGAACGGCCCGACGTCCGTCGACGCCGTGCCGCAGCCCGTATTCGTCGAGCCGGTGAAGAAGACGGTCTGCGCAGGCGCATACGTCTTCCCGTGTGCCTTGAACCAGCCCGCCCAGTACTTCTGGACGCTGTTCACATCACCGAGGATGCGGCAGTCCTGGCGCTCGTTCGCGTCGGCTCCGGTCTGGCAGCTCGTGCCGAGCGCCTCGGACGGAGGCTGCTGGGCCTGTGTGATCCCGTCGAGCGAGCCGTAGGTCGAGCCGCCGCTGCCACTCAGAAGCTGCAGGAGCAGGTAGACGACGAGTGCCGCCACCCCAAGCCCGCCGCCGCCGACCGCCAGGCCGCCTCCGCCGCCCAGGCCGCGGCGGTCGGACACCTGACCGGGATCGAGCCGTGCACCGGGGCGAAACCTCATGGCGCCTCTCTACTCGGCCGAAGCGAAACGGAAACCGCGGAACTGTTCTTATTTGACGGATGAGTTTGGCTTATGGTAATTCTTCACCATGCCCATGAACAAAGTGAAACTCATCCTCGCAGGCGCCGTGCTGGCGCTTGCCCTCGCCGCCGGCGCGAGCGCTGCCTCGAGCAGCACCAACCTCTCCCTCGTCGCGTACTCGACGCCCAAGACCGTGATGGGGAAGATCATCCAGGCCTGGCAAAAGACCGGCGACGGCGACGGCGTCTCGTTCAGCCAATCGTACGGCGCCTCTACCGACCAGGCCCGCGCGGTCGCGAACGGCCTCAAGGCCGACCTCGTCTTCCTCTCGACCGGGACCGACGTCAACGTGCTCGTCGACGCCGGCCAGGTCGACGCGAAGTGGAACCGACAGAGCTACCGCGGGATCGCTGCCGACACGCTCGTCGTGTTCGCCGTCCGCAACGGCAACCCGAAGCACATCAAGGGCTGGGCCGACCTGACCCGCAAGGGGATCGACGTCGTCACACCCAACCCGTTCAGCTCGGGCTCGGCGAAGTGGAATGTGCTCGCCGCCTACGGCGCCCAGCGCCGGCTCGGCAAGACCGACAAGCAGGCGACCTCGTACGTCAACGAGCTCTTCAAGCACGTCGTCTCACAGGACACGTCGGGCCGTAACGCGACCAACACGTTCCTCGCCGGCCGCGGTGACGTCCTGATCACCTACGAGAGCGAGGCGATCAACTCGCGGCTCAACGGCCAGGACATCCAGTACGTGATCCCGCGGCAGTCGATGCTGATCGAGCTGCCGATCGCCGTCACGAAGTCGAGCTCGAACCAGGACAAGGTCAACCAGTTCATCCGCTTCGTGAAGAGCCCGGCCGCACAGGATCTCTTCGCGCAGTACGGCTTCCGGCCGGTCCTCAAGTCTGTCGCGAAGAAGTACGCCGAGAAGTACCCGTCGCGCCCGGGAATCTTCGCGATCGATGACACCATGTTCGGCGGCTGGCGCAAGGCCGACAAGCTCTGGTTCGACCCGAACAAGGGCCGGATGGTCGCGATCGAACGGAGCGTCGGGGGACCGACCTCTGGCTAGCACCGCGCACGCCTCGGCGGCTCCGCGCCGCCGCACCGCACGTCGACCGAGCGAGGGGGCCACAACGGCCCTCTCGCTCGGCTTCACGACCGCCTATCTCTCCCTGATCGTCCTACTTCCCATCGCGGCGCTCGTCTGGGCGTCGCGCCAGAACGGGCTGCACGCCTTCTGGTCGGTCGTCACGGACCCACAGGCGGTCGCCGCGCTGAAGCTGAGCATCGGAGCCGCGCTACTCGTCGCCACGGTCAACGCGGTCGTCGGGACGATCACCGCCTGGGTGCTCGTGCGGGACGAGTTCCGCGGCAAGAATTTCGTCAACGCGTTGATCGACCTGCCGTTCGCGCTGCCGACGATCGTCGCGGGACTCGTGCTACTTGCGCTCTACGGCCCCCAGTCGCCGGTCGGGATCAACGTCGCCTTCACGCGCACCGCGATCGTCTTCGCGCTCCTCTTCGTGACGCTGCCGTTCGTCGTGCGCACGGTGCAACCCGTGCTGCTCGAGCTCGACCACGAGTCGGAGGAGGCGGCGCGCTCGCTCGGCGCCTCCGAGGGACGCGTCTTCTGGAGCATCATCCTCCCGAACATCCTCCCCGGGATCCTCTCGGGCGTCGCGCTCGCCTTCGCGCGCGCCGTCGGCGAGATCGGGGCGCTCGTCCTGATCTCCGGCAACCTTCCGTTCAAGACGGAGGTCGCGTCGGTCTTCGTCTTCAACCGCATCCAGAGCGGCGACCAGTCAGGCGCCGCCGCCGTCGCGGTCGTGATGCTCCTGATCTCGTTCGCGATGCTGCTCCTGATCGGCGCTCTCCGCTTCCTCGCCACGAGACACGAGCGTGCCTGATGCGTAGGTATCTGCTTCGCGGCGTCGCGCTCGGCTACCTGCTGGTCGTCCTGCTGGCCCCGCTCTCGATGGTCTTCTGGCGCTCGTTCGACCGTGGCGCCGGGCATCTCTGGGAGTCATTGACCAACCCGAACACCGTGCACGCGTTCAAGCTGACGCTGATCATCACCGCGATCGCGGTGCCTCTGAACACCGTCTTCGGCATCGTGTGTGGGATCGCGATCGTGCGGGGCCGGTTCCGCGGCGCGGGGATCGTGAATGCGCTCGTCGACCTGCCGCTCGCGCTCTCGCCGGTCGTCGTCGGGCTGTCGCTCTTCCTGCTCTACGGCCGGACCGGCTGGTTCGGCCCCTGGTTCGAGCGGCACGGGACGCAGATCCTCTTCTCCCTGCCGTCCATGGTGATCGCCACGATCTTCGTGTCGCTGCCGTTCGTCGCGCGCGAGGTCGTCCCGACGCTGCGTGAGATCGGCGACGAGCAGGAGCAGGCCGCGCGGACGCTCGGTGCCGGCTCGTGGGCGACGTTCTGGCGGATCACGCTGCCGTCGATCCGCTGGGCGGTCATCTACGGCGTCGTCCTGACGACCGCCCGCTGCCTCGGCGAGTACGGGGCGGTGGCGGTCGTGTCGGGACGGATCGAGGGCAAGACCGAGACGGCGACGCTGCGCGTCCAGGACTCCTACGAGAACTTCGACCTCGCAGGCGCCTACGGAGTCTCCCTCGTCCTCGCTGTGATGTCCGTGATCGTCCTGATCGCGATGACCGTCTTGAAGCCCAAGGAGGAAGCATGATCGAGGTCCGCAACATCTCGAAGCGCTTCGGCGACTTCCGCGCGCTCGACGACGTCACCATCGACGTCGACAGCGGCTCGCTGACGGCACTGCTCGGCCCGTCGGGCTCGGGCAAGTCGACGCTGCTCCGCATCATCGCGGGTCTCGAGTGGCCCGACGAGGGCGAGATCAAGCTCGCCGGTGAGGACGCGACGCCGTTGACGCCGCAGAAGCGCGGCGTCGGCTTCGTCTTCCAGCACTACGCGGCGTTCAAGCACATGACGGTGCGCGACAACATCGCGTTCGGCCTGAAGATCCGCAAGCGCCCGAAGGAGGAGGTCGCGCGGCGCGTCAAGGAGTTGCTCGACCTCGTGCAGCTGCAGGGCTTCGGCGACCGGTATCCGGCACAGCTGTCGGGCGGTCAGCGGCAGCGCATGGCGCTTGCGCGCGCTCTCGCCCCCGAACCGAAGGTGCTGCTGCTCGACGAGCCCTTCGGCGCGCTCGACGCCCGCGTGCGTGCCGAGCTGCGCGTGTGGCTCCGCCGCCTGCACGAGGAGACGCACACCACGACCGTCTTCGTCACGCACGACCAGGAAGAGGCGATGGAGGTCGCCGACAAGGTCGTCGTGATGAACCACGGCCGCGTCGAGCAGGTCGCCGGCCCGCGCGAGCTCTACGACACGCCTGCAAACCCGTTCGTGATGTCGTTCGTCGGGCAGGCCAACCGCTTCGGCGACACGTGGGTGCGGCCACACGACTTGCAGGTGCTCCTGACCCCGACCGGGGTGACACGCGAGGCGATGGTCGAGCGCATCTCCCACCTCGGCTTCGAGGTGCGGGTGGAGCTGGCCCGCGACGACGGCGAGCACGTGCAGGCGCAGCTGACGCGGGACGCAGCAGAGGGGCTCGAGCTCGAGCCGGGCCAGATCGTCTACGTCGCGCCGACGCGCGAGACGACGTTCGCGTAGTGCGAGCTCGCGAGCTCCAGATTCGTCTGCGGCCTAGTGGGGCGCCCAGGCATCGGGGTCGGACGCCAGCGCCTGCACCGACTCCGGCAGCTCGCCGGCCGCCAGGTCGGCGAGCGTGACGCGCTCGAGCACGGAGCGGAGGCTCGCTCGCACCGCGACCCAGACGTCCCGCAGGCGCGCAGCGCTGCCCGTGTACTCGACCTGCTCGGAGCGGACACCGCGGACGTTGGCGAGCGGTCCGTCCACCGCGCGGATCACGTCCGCGAGGCTGATCTCGTCCGCCGGCCGAGCGAGCCAGTAGCCGCCGTCGGCGCCGCGCCGGCTGTTGACGAGACCGGCGTTGCGGAGATCCGAGAGGATGTTCTCGAGGAAGTTGGCAGGGATCTGCTGCGCCTGCGCGATCCGCTCGCCCTTCAGCGGCCCCTCCCCCGCGGCGGCCAGCTCGACGGCAGCTCTGATCGCATAGTCCGCCTTGGCCGAGACCCGCACGCGACTATTCTGCCGCCTCGCGCGTTGCACCATCGGATGCGTCGCCCCCTCGTCCTCTTTGTCGCGCTGCTCGCGGCCGCGCTTGGCGTGGCCCTGATCGCCCACGCGGGCGCGGCGACGGCCTCGCCGGAGTTCCGAACCCCCGACGCCGCAGCGGCCTGCAAGCTCGAGCGCGGGACGCTCGTGTGCTCGAGCCTCGGCTCGACGGGCTCCGTCGCGCTGCACGCGCGAGGCACGGCCGTCGTCACCCGGCTGCCGTGGTGGGATGCCTCGACGCCGGTTCTGCACCGCTTCCGCCGTGGCTCGGTCACGTGCCGTCTGGCCGGTGCGACGATCCTCTGCCGGAACGGCGGAGTCGCGATCCGCGTCGCGGCGGACGGCTTCGCCGTCGTCAGCTAGGGGATGAGTCACCAGCCACGGGTGCGCGTGCACTTCACATCACGCCGCTGGACCGCCTGGCCTGAGCGGCTTCCCGCCGGATCACGGCAGTCGCCTGCGTGCGGCTGCGGGCGCCGAGCCTCGCGGACGACGACTGCCGGGTCCGGACATGTTCCAGGGACTGTCCCTGGGACATGTCCGGCCGGGCGGTCAGTCGCCGAAGGTGTCGAGGAGGATGCGGATCTCGCAGACCTCCTCGAACCCGAGCTGCGCGAGGATCGGCCGCGACATCGGGGAGGCCTGCGTGACGAGGGCGGGCGTGCCCCGCTCGACCGCGTCGTCCCACCGTGCGGCGACGAGCGCCCGGTAGGCGCCGCGGCCGCGCGCCTCCGGGAGCGTCGAGCCGCCGAAGAGCGTCACGCCGTACTCCGAGAAGGACCCCGAGGCGCGCGCCACCGGCTCGCCGTCGACGTACGCCAGGTACTCGATGTTGTTCGGATCGGGCTCGTGCGACTTCACCTCGGTCGGAATCGGCCCGCCGAAGGCGATTGCCGCGATGCGCGCCGAGGCGAGCCGCTCCTCGTCGCGCTCGACGCGGCGCACCTCCACGTCCGTCGGGCCTTGCGCGGGCGGCTCGCTCAGCACCATGCCGACCGCGAGCGGGATCGAGTCGTCGACGAGCCCGAGCGCGAGCAGGCGGTCGACCAGGTCAGCCGGAGTCGCGTGCGTCCCGACCTCCCACGTGCACGCCGTGCGGCCCTTCGCTCGCAGCTTCGCGTGAATCTCGTCGCGGACGACCTCGACCTCGTCGGCGGCCAGGCGAAAGCGCTGCGCGACGTTCCAGCTCGGCTCGTCGCCCCGCCCCATCCAGAGCACGTAGCGGTCGTCGACGACACGCTCGTCCGTCGGTCCGAGCGGCGTGTACGTGTTGGCGTTCTCCGCGAGCTCCAGCATCTCCGTCGTGATCACCGCAGTCCCAGCTCCTTCCCCCATGCCTGCCGGTAGACGTCCTTGAGGTGCTCGACCTTCTTCACGTACTCGCGCGTCTCGGGAAACTGGATCTCCTGGCCGTTGGCGCGCCAGCGGTCGACGTTGCCCTGGCCCGCGTTGTAGGCGGCGAGGACGAGCCGCTCGCTGTCGTACTTCCGGAAGAGGTTGTGCAGATACCACGCGCCGTAGCGGATGTTGATGTCTGCGTCGTAGAGATCGCGCGTGTGGAAGGCACTGCCTCCGGTGCGAACGGCGATTCCGTGTGCGGTCGCCGGCGTGATCTGCATCAGGCCGATCGCACCCGATGACGACTTCGCCTGCTTGTCGAACTTCGACTCCTGATAGATCACCGCCGCCATCAGCGCCGGGTCGAGGTTGTGCTCGCGTGCGTGCACACGCACGAACTCCGAGTAGTGCAGCGGGTACCGCAGCCGCTCGTACCAGGGCGGGCTGGTCTCGTTGACGACGAGAAACGCTGCGGCGAGGACGCCAGCGACCACGGTGAGCACGAACAGCCGCTTCACGAAGTCAACGATCTCATCACCGACTCCACGAAGGCATCAAGCTCCTCGGGCGTCCCGATGTTGCGGTACGAGAAGTCGGCGCGCGCGACCTTCTCCTTGTCGTCGATCAGGCGCGACTCACGCGCCTCGGTCGCCATCTCGGAGCGCATGCGCCGCAGCTTCGCCGGCGCCGTGATCACGACCACCTTGTCGAAGCGGGCGTCGCCGCCGGTCTCGTAGAGAAGCGGCACCTCGGTCGCACACACCGCCGGTGCGTCCGGCAGCTCCGCCAGGGCGTCCCGCCACTGGAGGTACTCCGCCGAGACGAGCGGGTGCAGGAGCTCCTCGAGCCAGTCGAGGGCGTCACGGTCGTTGAAGACGACCGTGCCGAGCGCGCCGCGGTCGATCTCGCCCGCCGGCGAGAGAATGCCGTTGCCCATCCGCGCCACGATCACCCGCTTGACCTCGTCGCGCTGCAGCAGGTGGTGCACGATCTCGTCGCTCGAGACTGTCGCGGCACCGTGGCGTGCGAACGCGCGCAGTGCCTCGCTCTTCCCTGCTCCGATGCCGCCGGTGATCGCGACGGCGACCGGGCGGGAGCTCACTCCTCGGTGGAGGAGGCTTCCGGCTCCGCAGCGGGCACGTCGCCCGGCTCTGCGGCTTCGTCGGAGGCGTCCTCGGCGGGTGCGACGCCGGCGCCGGTTGCGTCCGCCTCGGCGGTCGGCTCCTCGGCGGTCTCCTCGGTCGCGACTGCCGACTCCGGCTCGACGGCCTCGGCCTCAGCCGTGTCCTCGTCCGTGACGGGAGCCTCGGCGCCGTCGGCCTCGGCTGCGGCGGGCTCGTCGGCGAACACGTCCTCGGAAAGGTCGAGCGCCGGGCGTGTGTGCACGGACTCGGCACCGTCCGCGCGAGGCTGGACGGGATCGTCGTCCTCGACGCGCTTCAGCGAGAGCGAGAGCCGGCGGCGCTCGCCGTCGACCTCGATGATCTTGACGTTGACCGGCTGGCCCTGCGAGACGACCTCGCGCGGGTTCTCGACATGATGCTGCGCGAGCTCGGAGATGTGCACGAGGCCCTCGACTCCCGGGAGGATCTCGACGAACGCGCCGAAGGTCACGACCTTCGTGACGCGGCCCTCGACGACGTTGTCCTCGTGGTAGTTCTCGAGCACCTGCTGCCACGGGTCGCTCTGGGTCTGCTTGAGCCCCAGCGAGATGCGCTGCCGCTCGCGGTCGATGTCGAGCACCTTGACCTCGACGGTCTGGCCGATCTCGAGCACCTCCGACGGATGGTTGACGTGCGACCAGGACAACTCGGAGATGTGGATCAGGCCGTCCATGCCGTTCAGGTCGACGAACGCGCCGAAGTCGACGATGTTGGAGATCTGCCCCTCCACCACGTCACCCGGCTGCAGCTGGTCGAGAATCTGCTGGCGCTGATCCTTGCGCTCCTCCTCCAGCACCGCGCGGCGCGAGAGGACGACGTTGTTGCGCGAGCGGTTCAGCTCGATCACCTTCGCGCGCAGCTCCTGGCCGAGGAACTCGTCCAGGTCCTGCACGCGGCGAATGTCGACGAGCGACGCCGGCAGGAAGCCACGAACGCCGAGGTCGAGGATCAGGCCGCCCTTGACGACCTCGATCACGCGACCGTTGACGGGCTCGCCGGACTCGGCGGCGCCCTCGATGTTCTTCCAGGCGAGCTCGAACCGCGCGCGCTTCTTCGAGAGGATCAGACGCCCTTCGGCGTCCTCCTTCGTGAGCACCAGCGCGTCGATCTCGTCGCCGAGCGAGACCTCGTCGGCCGGGTTGACCGACCGGCGAATCGAGAGCTCGGAGACCGGGATGACGCCTTCCGACTTGTAGCCGATGTCGACGAGCACCTCGTCCTTGTCGACGCGGACGACGGTGCCGTGCACGACCTGCCCTTCGTTGATCTCGGGGAAGGTCGAGTCGTAGTCGGGGATCAGCTCGCCGTCGGGTCCTTCGACCCAGACGCCGGGCTCCCGCTCCATGATGAGATCGTTCGTAGCCAAAGCGGCCGCGAAGTATAGCCACGTCGCCCGGTTTCGCCGATGAGCGCCTGTTCGACGCGTGCGAGCGCGCTCAGGCCCGCCTCAGGGCAGGCCCGAGCGCCGTTCGCGCGTGCTAGAGCCGCTGCACGAGCCGGATCAGCGTCGCCGCCTGCTCGGCGGTCATCGACTTGCCCGACTGCGCGGCCACCTCGTTGGCGTACGCCTCGTACGAGCCCTGCTGGAGCTTGACGCAGAGCGCGTTGGCGACGCCGTCCTTCGTGACGTAGGCCCTCGTCAGGTCACAGAGGCTGGCCACCGTGACGATGACCGTGGTTGTCGCCTGGTAGATCGTGGAGCCGCCGTCCTTGTCGGTGATCCGACCGCGGACCGTGAGGGTGCCCGTGTCGTTCGTCGGGCAGCTCGCAGCCGGCGCGGTTGCGGCGACGAACGCGCCGTCCCCGCAGTCGAACGCGTACGTGAAGCCGGCAGCGCGGTCGGCCGCCGACGGATCGCTCGGGTTCGTGAGAGCCAGAGCGATCGGCGAGCCTGCATAGACCGTCGGCGTCGCGGTGAAGGTCGCAGTCGGGGCGACGTTCGTCACCTGCACGGTCGCCGACGAGACGACGGAGAGCTCGCCGTCGCTGACGCGGAGCCGGACCTGACGCGCCGCCGGGCCGTCGATCGTCGCGGCCGAGAACGTCGCCGTCTGACCGGCGGTCTCGAACGTGCCGTCGTTGTCGAGATCCCACGCGTAGGTGAGACCCTGACCCGTGCCACTGCCGGTCAGCGTGGTCGAGCCACCCTCGGGGACCGAGTACGGCCCGCCGGCGTTCGCCGTCGGCGCCGGGGCGAGCGCGATCGCCGATCAGCACCGGGTCGTGATCGGAGGCGCGGAAGGCTTCCGGCGAGTAGAACGAATCCACCTGCGCCGCCGACTTGAACTCGACGTTGTAGTCGAGCGCGATCGGCTCGTCCGCGTTGATGTGCCAGTGACCGACGCCGGTCACCTGCGCCTCGAGCGATTTCGTCGCCAGGGCGTGGTCGAGGTAACCCGACTCGCCGTCGAAGACGTACGAGTAACCCTCCAGCCCGTCGTACTTGCGCACGAGGTTCGTCAAGCCGCCGGCCACGAACGTCTGGATCGGCGTCTCGAACGTGTAGGAGTTCATGTCTCCGATCACAATGACGTCGGGGTCGCCGCTCCCGGTCGGATCGGTCTTCAGCCAGTCCACGAGCGCCGCGGCGGCCTGCGTACGCGTGACGTTGCAGTTGCCCGAGCCGTCGCCCGTGTCGGGGTCGCCGTCACAGGCCGAGCCCTTCGACTTCAGGTGGTTGACGTCGACGGTCAGCCTCCGCCCCGTGGCGTTGTCCTGGAACGTCTGCGCCAACGACGGGCGATTCCGCGTGGTGTCGAAGCGCGGATCCTCCGCTGCCGTCAGCGCCTTCCAGGCGCCGAGCGGGGTGACCGAGGCAGGCTTGTAGATCAGCGCGACCTTGATCTCGTCGGTACCGAGCACGCCCGTGTCGATGTAGGCGTACGTGCCGGCACCGAGGCTGTCGTTCAGGCCCGCGACGAGATCGGCGACAGCGCTGTTGGGGCCGGCGTCGTTCTCCATCTCCATCAAGCCGACGATGTCGGCGTTCATGGCCGAGAGCGCGCTGACCTCCTTCTGGCGCTGGCGCTGGAACTCGAAGGGCGTGTTCGCTCCGCGGGAGGTCGGGAACCCGCCGCCGGTTCCGTCCCCGTTGAAGTAATTGAGGACGTTGAACGACGCGACCTTGAGGTTCCCGCCGACGGCGTCGGGTGCTGCCGGACGCGGGTTCGTGTGCGCGAAGTTGACCGGGGCGGTCGGCTGCACGCGGTACTCGTCGAACCGGAAGTCGACGACGCCGCTGAGTGTGGACAGCGTGTCTCCGACGCGCAGCGTGTTCGAGGCCGACAGGCCGCCCTGCGGATACGCGACGAAGGCCGGGTTCTGCGTGTTCAGGCCGTCGTCGAGCAGGATGCGGCTGCGGGCGTTCTGCGCAGCAACGACGCCCGCGGCTGCGCCGGGCGTCGCCTGCGACGTCGGGACGTAGAGACGACCGGCACCCGAGAGCACGACCTCGCCGAAGCGGGCGAGCGTGAAGACCTCGTTGACCGTGAGCGTCTGCGGGAAGACCGTGCTCATCCCCTCGTAGCGCTCGAGGTCGCTGACCTCCGAGACCGGCAGGCTGACCGTCGTGGGCGTGACGAGCCCGCCGGCGTTCGTGCCGCGGACGTTCACGCCGCCGGAGACAGGTGCGATCTCGGTCAGCCCGTTGAACTCGCTGACGGTGCCGCGGACGCGGACGATGTCGCCCGTGTTCACCGCAATCGAGCTGAAGACGAAGATGCCCTCCGAGGTGGCCGGGCTCGCGTCGGCATCCTGGTCCTCCTCCTGCAGGTAGTAGCCGCTGAACTGGCCGGTTCCCTGGAAGTCGCCGACGACGACGCCTTCGATCGTCACGACCTGACCGACCTTCGGCGAGCTGTTCGTCGAGCCCTGAACCTCGTCGATCTTCGTGATCGACGCGGTGCTGACCTGCCAGCCGAAGTTCGAGGCCATGTTGTCGGGCGGGTCGTTTCCGTCGACATCCGTGACCGCACCGCGGAGGATCGCGATGCTGCACGTCTCGCCTTGCGCGAAGTCCGCCGTCGGGTTGAGCGTGTAAGTCGTCTGCCCGCCGCTGACAACGGCGTCGTGCAGGCCGGACGACCCACAACTGATGATGAACCAGTTGCCGTGCACATCGACCGGCTCACTGAACGTGACCGTCAGATTGGTGGCCGGATCGACGTTGGTCGCGCCGGCCGACGGAGTGGTGCTGACGACGGACGGCGCAGCATCCGCGGCGGAGGCGACGGTGAACGAGAAGACGTCGTTCGCCGCCATGTTGGCCGGGGCGATCCCGTCGTTGTCCGTCACCCCGGAGGCGAGGATCGTGACGGTGCAACTCTCACCCGGGGTGAAGTCGGTGGTCGGGTCGATCGTGAACGACGTCAGGCCGGAGCCTGCGATCGCGTCGTGCGATCCGCTCGAGCCACAGGTGATCGTGAACCAGCTCGCGGCGGTCGTGACCGGCTCGCTGAAGTCGACGGTGATGTTCGCGTTCGCGGTCACCCCGGTGGCGCCGTCTGCAGGCGTCGTAGAGGTGACAAACGGCGCGGTGTCGACGACCACGCCGTCACAGAGGTGCGGCGTCGTCGCGGCATTGCGTGGAGCCGGCGTCGCGGTGCTGAAGTCTGCTGCGTTGTTGTCAGTGTCCGTGCAGCCCTGGCTCGCACGAAAGTCGGCCAGCAGGGCGCTGATCGTGGGTGCCTGGCCGGCACCTTCGAAGAAGTTCGCGCCGCTCGTGCCGGTGCCGTAGCCGACGAGATCGACGATGTGCGCAAGCTGAGCGGCGCTGCACGGCGTTGAACCGCCGTTGCAGCCGAGTCCCGCGACCTGGTCGACGAGCGCGACTTTGCCGGCGCCCGCGGCCATGTTGACCGTGGTGTTGGTTGCCTGCGCGGCGGGCAGCGACGAGCCGTTGGCGCCTCCGCTGGCGAGGCCGACGAGGTAGTAGCCACCGGCCGGGATGGAGCCAGACAGGACGACCAACTGGGTCGAGCTTGCGCCTAGATTGCCGGTACCGGTCGCGCTCGCATACTGAACCGAATAGCCATCGAGCGGTACGTCCGTCGTGCCGCGGTTGAAGAGCTCGACGTAGTCGTTCGCGATCACGGCAGTGGCATTGCCGCCGGCGCCGTAGACCTGGCTGATGACGACTCCGGGCGACGCTGCAAGCGCGGTTCCGGACATGAAGACGGCCGCAGTCACGACCAGGGCCAGGCTCAAAGCCAGGCGGCAGGCTGAACGCATTCTCACTCCCCCTCGATGGGCCGTCCCCACGGCCAGGACAACTGACGGGCGCGATCGTATCCGCAGTTTCGGCCGCTGCCTAGTGCGGCGGCCGGACCGTCACGATTTTGCCTCGGCCCAGTTGTCCCCCACGCCCACGTCGACCGCGAGGGCCGGATCCAGCTCGTAGGCGCCGCACATCTCGGCCCGGACGAGCTCCCGGACCTTCGAGACCTCGACGTCCGGTACCTCGAGCAGGAGCTCGTCGTGCACCTGGAGGACGAGCCGCGCGCCCCTCCCCTCCTCGCGCAGCCGCCGGGCGATCCGGATCATCGCCACCTTGATGATGTCTGCGTTCGAGCCCTGCATGACGAAGTTGACCGCGACCCGCTCGCCGAAGCCGCGCGTCTGGCGGTTGGAGGCCCTGATCTCGGGGACGGGCCGCCGCCGCCCGAGCAGCGACGTCACGTACCCGTCCTGCCCCGCCTGCTCGATCGTGCGGGCGATGAAGTCCTGCACGTGCGGGAAGCGGGCGAGATACGCGTCGATATAGCGCTGCGCCTCGTCGCGCGGGATCTCGAGGTTCTCGGAGAGCCCGTACGCGGAGATCCCGTAGACGATCCCGAAGTTGATCATCTTGGCGATCGACCGCTGCCCCGACGTGAGCTTCGCCGGTTCGACGCCGAGCACCTCTGCCGCGGTCGCCGTGTGGATGTCTTCCCCACGCTCGAACGCCTCGCGCAGCTTCGGCTCGCCGGAGACGTGCGCGAGGATCCGCAGCTCGATCTGCGAGTAGTCGGCCGAGAGCAGCCGGTGGCCCTCCTCGGCGATGAACGCCGAGCGGATCTCTCGGCCGAGGTCGGTGCGGATGGGGATCGACTGCAGGTTCGGGTCGGAGGTCGAGAGCCGCCCGGTCGCGGCGACGGTCTGGTTGAGCGTGGTGTGCAGGCGGCCGTCGTGCTCCGAGATCAGCGAGGGCAGCGGGCCGAGGTACGTGTTCAGCAGCTTCGACAGCTCTCGCCATTCCTCGATCACCGGGACGATCGCGTGCTCCTGCCGGATCGAGCGCAGGACCTTCGCGTCGGTGGAATAGCCCGTCTTGCCCTTACGGCCCGCCGTCAGCCCGAGCTGCTCGAAGAGCAGCCGGCCCACCTGCTGCGTCGAACCGAGCATGAACTCCTCGCCCGCGAGCTCGTACGCGCTCTGCTCGAGCTCCTCGACGCGGTCGGCGAGCCGCGCCGTGATCTCGCCCATCCGGTAGGTGTCGATCTTGACGCCCGCCTGCTCCATCTGCGCGAGCACACCGGAGAGCGGCAGCTCGATCGTCCGGTAGAGCTCGCCGAGGCGGCGCTCCTCGAGGCGCTCGAGCAGAGGGCCGATCAGCCTGCGCGGCGTCTCCGCGTGGCGCACGAGCGTCGTTGTCTCCTCGTCGGCGGTCGGCGTCGGCAGCAGCTCGACCCCGTACTCGGCCGCGAGGTCGTCGAGCTCGTACGACGAGCGGCCCGGATCGATCAGGTACGCGGCGAGCAGCGTGTCGTCGCGTGCGTCGACGCCGAGCGTCTTCGCGTCGTGCACGACGAGATCGCCTTCGACACGCGCCGGTCGCGGCCCGATCACCACCTCGTCGGCCGCCGCGACGGCAGCCCGGTCGTCGCGAGCCGCGTAGCCGACGACCCCGCGGAAGTCGAGCTCGCCCTCCCGCCACGGCACCTCGATCCCTGTCACCTTCAACGGCGCCGAGGGGACCGCCTCGTCGAGCTCGTCGACCCGGTTGAGCAGGTTGCGGAACTCGAAGCGTCGGAAGATCTCCTTCAGCTCGGCCCGGTCCGGCGGGTTGAGCACGAGCTGGGCCGGGTCGCAGTCGATGTCGAGGTCGCGGCGCATCGTCGCGAGCTCCTTGGAGACGCGCGCGATCTCGGCGTGCTCGGTGATGTTCCGCGAACGTGCGGGCGAGAGCTCGCCGGCGTGCTCGATCACCGACTCGAGCGACCCGTATTGCGCGACCAGCTGGCCGGCGGTCTTGTCGCCGATCCCGGGCACGCCCGGGATGTTGTCGCTCGTGTCGCCCTTGAGGCCGATGAAGTCGGGGATCTGCTCGGGCGTGATCCCGTAGCGGGCCTCGACGCGCTCGGGCGTGTAGACGTTGACGTCCGCGACGCCGCGCGGGGTCATCATCAGGCAGATGTTCTCGCTGCAGAGCTGAAAGGCATCCCGGTCGGTCGAGACCACGCACGTCTTGAGCCCCTCGGCGTCCGCGCGGGTGGCGAGCGTCGCGATCACGTCGTCGGCCTCCCAGCCTTCGAACTCGAGGTTGCGGTAGCCGAACGCCTCGACGATCGGGCGGAAGTGCGGGAACTGCTCTCGCAGCAGGTCCGGCATCGGCTTCCGGCCTTCCTTGTAGACGACATCTGCCGCCTCGGCCGCCGCGGCGCGATGCACCGGCCGCGAGTCCCAGGCCACGGCGACACCCTTGGGCCGGTAGTCCGCCAGCAGCTTGAAGAGCATGTTGGTGAAACCGAGCAGCGCATTCGTCGGCTGCCCGTCGGTCGTCACCAGCTCCTCGGGCAACGCGAAGAACGCGCGGTACGCGAGGTTGTTGCCGTCGACGATGAAGAGGTCGCAGTCGCGCGCGGGCGCATCGCCCAGATCGAGCTCGGCTCCGGTGAGCGTTTTCGGCATCGATGGGACGGTATCGTCACGCGGCCATGCCGAAGCTCGAGATCCACCCATTTTCGGAGGACTTCCGCGAGCCGGCGGCCGCCCTGCTGGCCGAGCGGCACGCACGGCACCGCGAAGCCGAGCCGCTGCTCCCGGAGGTCGACGATTTCGCGGCTCAGATCCCGGCGGGCGAGGGCGCCGTCGCGACCCGCGGAGGCGAGGTCGTCGCCTACGTGATCGCCACGGTCGGCGAGGAGCGTGCCGAGGTCGGGCTCGGCGGCTGCGCCGCCTCGGAGCCCGAAGCGGTGCGGGATGTCTACGCCCACCTCGCCTCCGGGTGGCCGACCTGGCACCAGGCGCTGATCCCGGCCTCGGATGCAGAGCTGGTGGACGCCTGGTTCCGACTCGCATTCGGGCTCCAGTTCACGACGGCGATGCGGGACCTGAGCCCGCTCGACGCGCCGCCGTTCGACGGAACGATTCGGCCGAGCACCCCGGACGACCTGCAGGCGACGGCGGACTTCGACCGCCTGCTCTGGACCCATCTGGGCCGGTCGCCGAGCTTCTCGGGGCTGAACGTCGACGCAGAGGACTTCGAGTCGGAGTGGAAGGACCTCTGGAACGAGCCGGAGTTCCCCTACCACCGGCTGGCCGAGCTCGACGGCCGCGTCGTCGGCCACATCCTCCTCTACCAGCGGCCGAGCGGCGATCTACGCGTGCCCGAGCGGAACATCGACCTCGCGCACGCGGCGACGCTCCCCGACGCGCGCGGCTCGGGCGCGATGCTCGCGCTGACGGCCGGAGCGATCGACTGGGCGCGCGAGCAGGGCTACCGCTCGTTCACGACCGACTGGCGTGTCGTCAACCTCGAGGCGTCGCGCTACTGGCCGCGTCGCGGCTTGCGCCCCACCTTCTACCGGCTGGCCCGCGCTGTGCCGTAGACGATGCCCACCCCGTCCACACTCGCGCTCTTCAGCCTCGCGGCGATCGCGCTGGCCGTCGTGCCCGGGCCTGCCGTCGCATACATCGTCACCCAGAGTGTCGACAAGGGTCGCCGCGCCGGCCTCGTCTCGGCGCTCGGCGTCGCAAGCGGCGGGATCGTCCACGTCGCGGCTGCGACGGTCGGCCTCTCCGCGCTGATCGCGTCGTCGGCGACCGCCTTCACCGCGATCAAGCTGGTCGGCGCCGCCTACCTGATCGTCGTCGGCGTGCGGCGGATCCTCGGCTCCGACGACGAGGCGAGCGCCGAGGCGGCACCGGCGGGCCTGCGACGCGTCTACACCCAGGGCGCGGTCGTCAACGTGCTCAACCCGAAGACCGCGCTCTTCTTCCTCGCGTTCCTTCCGCAGTTCGTCGACCCCGACCGCGGCTCGCCGACCGTGCAGATCGCCGTGCTCGGGGTCCTGTTCGCGGCGATCGCACTCGTCTCGGACGCCACGTATGCCCTCCTCGCCGATGCGCTGGCGGGCCGGATCCGCCGAACCGGCGCGGGTGCGCGCTTCCGCCGGTACGTGACCGGAGGGATCTTCATCGCCCTCGGTGTCTCGACCGCGGCCGCGCGACGGGCAGCGTGACCCGGGCGCGGGCTTGACGCGCGTCCCGCTGCTCGCGGACGCCCGGGTGGTCGTGGCCGAGCCCGGCCCGGACGACGTCGTCCTGCGGCCGCCCTGGCCACGCGACCACATCGAGGACGTCGGAGCCGCCGTGCGCGAAGCGCTCGCGTTCCCGCTCGCCGGAGAGCCGCTCGAGGATCTCATCACGAAGGGTGGCACCGCCACGGTCGTGATCGAGCAGCCGTCGCTCCCGATCCCGACCGCCCAGGTCGGCCCACGACACGACATGATCGCCGCCGTCTGCGACGAGCTCGAGCGGCTGGGGGTGCAAGGCGTGACGATCCTCGTCGCAGGCGGCCTCTTCCGGCGTACGACGCCGCGTGAGATCGGGTTGCTCGTGCCGCCGGAGTTCCGGCGGCGGTTCAAGGGACGGGTCCTCGTGCACGATGCCGAGGCCGAGGGCCTGGTCGAGCTCGGCACCGCCGGCAACGTGACGCTGCGCATCAACCCCGCGCTCGTCGAGACCGACCTCGTCGTCACGGCGACGGCTGCGGAGACGGTGCTCCACGGCGGGCCTGCCGCGCTGCTCGCGGCGAGCGGCCGGGAGTCGCTGCGCGCGGCAGGCGCGCTCTCGCTGCTCGAGACGAGCGCGTCCCAGGGCTGGCGGCTCGCCGTCGAGATCGAGCGGCGGCTCGCCGAGCGTGTGCCGCTGACCGGCGTCTCGCTCGTCCTGAATCCTCCGCGGGTCTCGGGCCCGTTCTCCGGCTACCCGCACGACCACGAGGCGGTCGAACGGCTGCTCGGCTCCCGGGCGCGGCGGATCTTCCAGCTCGCGCCGGGCCGGCTGCGCCAGCGCGCACTCGACCGCCTGCCACGCGAGCAGACGGCTGCCGCGGTCTTCGGCGGGACGCCGTCGGTCGCCCACGCGGAGGCGCTGTTGCGCGGCACCGTCTTCAAGGGAATCGAGCTCGACGAGCCGGTCGACGCACTCGTGATCGGCGTCCCGCCGACCTCGCCTTTCATGCCGCGCGAGCGTCCGAACCCGGTCAGCGCCGCCTATCTCGGGCTCGGCCTCGCGCTGCGCCTCTGGCGCAACCAGCCGCCGATCGTGCCCGGCGGCACCGCGATCCTCGTGCACCCGTTTCAGCGGCGCTTCCCTCGCCCGACGCAGCTGCCCTACCGCGCTCTCTTCTTCGACCCACGAACGGCAGGCGACATCGGCGCAATGCGCGATGCCGAAGCGGCCGCCATCGACGATGCGCGCGCGATCGAGGACTACCGCGCCGGACGGGCATGCCATCCGCTGCAGCCATTCGTGGAATGGAGCGCGTGCGACGCCTCCGCACACCGGCTCGGAGCAGTGCTGATCGCGGGCTGCCGCGACGCGCAGGCCGCACGGCAGCTCGGATTCGTGCCGGTGCACGGCCTCGGTGCAGCGCTCGAAATGGCCCGCGGGCGCGGAGCGAAGCGGATCGGGTACCTCCTCGCGCCTCCGTACGTGCCCGTCGTCGTCGCCGAGAGCCGCGCCGGCGATGCAACGGACGCGCGAGACGCGTAGCGTGGCGATCATGGAATCGGTGATCGAGACGCGCGCGCTGACCAAGCGCTTCGGCGAGCGCGCAGCAGTCGACGGCGTCGACCTGCTCGTGCCGGCCGGCGTCGCCTTTGGGTTCCTCGGCCCGAACGGGGCCGGAAAGACGACGATGATCCGCACGCTGCTCGGCCTGACGAGGGCGTCGTCGGGCGAGGTGAGCCTGCTCGGCCTGCCGCAGCCCGCCAAGCGCCGCGAGGCGCTCGCGCGCGTCGGCGCGATCGTCGAGGAGCCGCGTTTCCACCCGCACCTGACCGGCCGTGAGAACCTGAAGATCGTCGCGGCCGCCCGGGATCGCGCCGCCGACGGCCGCATCGACGAGTCGCTCGCTCGAGTCGGCCTGGCCCAGCGCGCCGGCGACCGCGTCAAGACCTACTCACTCGGCATGCGCCAGCGGCTCGGCATCGCGCGCTGCCTGATCGCGGACCCGCAGCTGCTGATCCTCGACGAGCCGATGAACGGCCTCGACCCGGCCGGGATCCTCGAGATGCGGCATCTGATCCGCGCCTTCGTCGAGGAGGGACGCACCGTCTTCCTCTCCTCGCACCTGCTGGACGAGGTCGAGAAGACCTGCGACCAGGTCGCAATCGTCGACCGCGGGCGCGTGATCCTCCAGGGCGGCGTGCGCGACATCGCAGCGACCGGTGACCCGACGGTCTTGATCGACGTCGACGACAGCGAAGCCGCGCGCCGCGTCCTGTCGGCTGAATCGCGCATCACCGCCGTCGAGCAAGAGGGAACGGAGCTGCGCCTCACGCTGGGCGACGGCCTCGGCGCAGCCGAAGTGAATCGCGTGCTCGTACAGGCGGGGATTGCCGTCTCGCGGCTCGAGCCCGCGCGCGCGACGCTCGAGGAGAAGTTTCTCGCCGTCACGTCGCGGTTGGAGGGCAACGAATGAGGCTGATCTCGGCCGAGGTGCTGAAGCTCGCCCGCCGCCGTGGCCTGATGATCTGGTCTCTGCTGCTGACGGTCGGCGCGGTCCTCGTCACCCAGATCATCATCATTGCGCTGCACGCGGCAAATCCCGACCACTATGGGCCGGCCGGGCGGACGCGGGAACTTCGACGGATACACCGGGGTGCTGGCGCTCCTGGGCACGGTCGCGTCGATCCTGATCGGGGCCACCGCAGGCACGCAGGACGTCTCGAACGGGGTCTTCCGTGACCTCGTCGTCACCGGCCGCGCCCGCTCCACGCTCTTCGGCGTCCGTATCCCCGGTGCGCTGCTCGTCTTCCTTCCGATGCTCGCCGTCGGCGTCGTGCTCGCAATCGGTGTCACGTACGGATTCGCCGGCGACAGGCCGACGCCCTCCGCGTCCTATGTCTGGCACTCGATCGCGTATGCCGCTGCGCTCACCGTCGTCAACCTCGTCGTGGCGATCGGCCTGGCAGCCTTCATGAGCTCACGTGTCGTCGTCGGCGTGCTGATCGCCTGGAACACGATCGTCGCGCACCTGCTGCTTGGACTCGATGTCTTCGGGCGCGCGCGCAAGCTGATCGACGTCGCGGCAGCCGAGCACTTCTCGCCTTCGATCAACGACAACGACCAGATCGTCTCGATGTCGAGCACGACGGCAGTGCTGGTGCTGCTCGGCTGGATGGCGATCTTCTTCGTCGCCGGCCGTTGGTGGACCGAGCGGCGCGACGCGTGAGGTAGAGCAGTCCGCGAGCGTCGTTCCTACGCCTCGCCGAGGTAGGTCTTGCGTACCTGCTCGTTCGTCTTCAGCGCCTCGGCGCTGTCGGCGAGCACGATCCGGCCCGTCTCGAGCACGTAGCCGCGATGGGCTGCCTCGAGCGCCATCAGCGCGTTCTGCTCGACCAGGAGGATCGCGGTGCCCTCCGTGTTGATCTGGCGGATGATGTCGAAGATCCGCTCGACGAAGATCGGTGCAAGGCCGAGCGACGGCTCGTCCAGCAGCAGCAGCTTCGGGCGGGCCATCAACGCGCGGCCGATCGCACACATCTGCTGCTCGCCGCCGGACATCGTCCCGGCTTTCTGGTCGCGCCGTTCCTGCAGGCGCGGGAAGAGCTCGAAGACGTGATCCATGTCCTGCTTGATCGCGGCCCGGTCCTTGCGCTGGAACGCGCCCATCTCGAGGTTCTCGGTCACGCTCATGCGCGGGAAGAGGCGCCGGCCCTCCGGCGACTGCGCGATCCCGCGCTTGACGATCTGGTGCGCGGCGGTCGAGGTGATGTCGCGGCCCTCGAAGCGGATCGAGCCCTGCCGCGGCCGGTTCAGGCCGTTGATCGAGCGCAGCGTCGTCGACTTGCCGGCGCCGTTCGAGCCCAGGAGCGTCACGATCTCGCCCTCGTGCAACCTGCAGCGAGATCCCCTTCAGCGCGTGGATCGCGCCGTAGTACGTGTGCACGTCGTGCAGCTCGAGCACGGCCGTCTTGCTTTCCGCTACGGCACCGGCAGAGCCGGCGCCTTCGCCTCTGGGCGACTCCGTCGAGCCTACGTCGCCGCTTGTCACGAGAGCCCCTGGCGTTTCATGTCCTCGACGGCGGCCTTGCCGAGGTAGGCCTCGATCACGCGCTCGTTCTTCTGCACCTCGCGCGGCGCGCCTTCGGCGATCTTCTCGCCGTAGTCGAGCACCGACACCCGATCGGAGACGCCCATGACGACGCGCATGTCGTGCTCGATCATCAACACGGTCAGCTCTTCTTCCTCGCGCAGCTTGGAGAGGAACGCCGTGAACTCCGACGACTCCTGCGGGTTCATGCCGGCCGTCGGCTCGTCGAGCAGGAGGAGCTTCGGCTGCGTCGCAAGCGCACGCGCCACCTCGAGCCGGCGCTGATCGCCGTACGGCAGGCTGCGCGACACCTCCTCCGACTTGCGCCCGAGGCCGGCGTACTCGAGCAGCTCGCGCGCCTTGACGCGCGCCTCGCGCTCCTCGCGCCGCACCGAAGGCGTGCGGAGGATCGAGTTGAAGAGGTTCGCCTTCATGCGCGAGTGCATGCCCACGAGCACGTTCTCGAGCGCCGTCATGTTCTGGAAGAGGCGAATGTTCTGGAACGTCCGGCCGATGCCGCGCGCCGTGATCAGGTGCGGCGGCTTGCCGGTGACGTCCTCGCCGAGGAAGACGATCTGCCCGGACGTCGGCGTGTAGACGCCGGTCAGCATGTTGAAGAAGGTCGTCTTCCCCGCCCCGTTCGGCCCGATCAGCGAGATCACCTTGCCGCGCGGGACGGTGAAGCTGACGTTGTTGACGGCGATCAGCCCGCCGAACTCCTTGCGCACGTCGGTCGCGACGAGGACGTCGTCGGTCGTGCTGGGCGGCGGCGCGAGGGCGACCTGCGTCTCGCTCACGTCTCGGTCCCCGCGTGCTGGATGTCGTAGAGCGGCTCGTCGTGCACGCCTTCGTGCATCTCCGCGGCCACGCGCCGGGACGGGATGAGCCCTTCGGGCCGGAAGAGCATCACGACCAGGATGATCAACCCGTAGATGCCCGAGGCGAAGAGCGGCACGTCGAGGCCCGGTTGGGTGCTGCCGGGCAGTTGGAGGTCGCCGATGAACGAGATGTTCGTGTTCAGCCACTGCCCCGTGTTGGCGAGGCCCTCCTGATTCAGGTAGGCGAGGAACGCACCGCCCACGATCACGCCCCAGATGTTTCCCATCCCGCCGAGGATGACCATGCAGAGGATGAACACCGAGATGTTGAAGTAGAAGTCGCCGGGAAACGTTGCGCTCCTGAAGGTCGCGTAGTACGCGCCGGCGATGCCGCCGAAGAACGCGCCGCTCGCGTACGCCCACGTCTTCGTCCGCATCAGGGGCACGCCCATCGCGGCGGCCGCGGTCTCGTCCTCGCGGATCGCGATCCACGCACGCCCGAGCCGCGAGAACTGCAGCCGGAACGAGCAGAAGACGGTGAAGAGGAGCAGGACGATCGCCGTCCAGAAGAAGACGTCCGTCGACGTGATGTCGTGCCCGAGCATCGAGCGGTTGCAGCAGGTCAGGTAGTTGGCCGGCAGGAAGCCGTTCGTGAGGTTGGAGATGTGGTTGCCGAAGCCCGGGCGCGTCGAGCGGTGTGATCCCGTTCGGCCCGTTCGTCAGGTTGAAGCCGGTTCCGAAGAAGTTGTCGCCGTTGCGCGCGATCTGCGGGAGGATCTCGCCGAAGCCGAGCGTCACGATCGCGAGGTAGTCGCCGCGCAGGCGCAGGGTTGGGAGGCCGATCAGGATCCCGAAGAGCGCGGTCAGCGCACCGGCGATCACGAGCAGCGGGAAGACCGAGATGTGGATGCCCGGCAAGTCGGGTGTGATGCCGACCGCCCCGAAGTGCCAGGTGCGGTTCGAGAACTGGAGGGAGGTGAACCAGGCGGCCGTGTATGCGCCGGTCGCGTAGAACGCGACGTACCCGAGGTCGAGCAGGCCGGCGTAGCCGACGACGATGTTGAGGCCGACGGCCATCATCATGAAGACGAGCATGTAGACGCCCGTCGCGACGTCCGGCCAGACGCCGAAGACCGGGATCACGAACATGTTCGAGAAGTAGAACGGGTAGAGGACGGCGAGCACGATCGCGACGGCGGGCGTGACGCGTGCACGAGCCGGGTTCGGCACCCAGAAGACCGCGAAGATGATCGCGAGCAGGATCCCGAACGATCGCACCTGCCACAGGAAGAACAGGACGAGCACGATCTGGGCGGCGAGCTTGTACGGGAGCGGCGGCAGACGATGGATCCAGTAGAGCGCGCCGATTGTCAGCACCGCCCACGCGAGCGCGTGGTCAAGCGGATAGAGCGCTGCCGCGACGATCAGGAAGATCGCGATCGAGACGCCGGCGCGGAGCCACTGGGACTGGCCACGCCAGCGTGCGCGCAGCTGGTTGCGCAGTCCGATCTCGCCGCTCGGCGCGGGCGTGATCCCCTCGCCGATGTTCATACCGGTGCGGTCGCTCATCCGCCCTCTGGTGTGCGCTCGCCGAGGAGCCCTTCGGGCCGGAAGACGAGGATCAGGATCAGGATCGAGAACACGAGCGACTGTGTCCAGTCGGAGCCGGGGGCGTGCCAGTTCAGCCCCTCGTTGAACGCCTGGATCAACCCGATCAGGATCGCGCCGAGGACGGCACCGGGCAGGTTGCCGATCCCGCCGAGCACCGCCGCCGTGAACGCGATCAGCCCGAGCTGAAAGCCCTGGTCGTAGCGCACGGTCGTGACGTAGAGCGAGTAGAGCAGCCCGGCAGCGCCTGCGAGCGAGCCCGCGATCACGAACGTGAACGAGATCGTCCGGTTGACGTTGATGCCCATCATCGCGCTCGCGTCCATGTCCTGCGCGGTTGCGCGCATCGCCTTCCCCTGCCGCGTCTTGAGCACGAGGTAGAGCAGCACGAGCAGGACCGGCACCGTCACGAACACGACGATCATCTTGTTCCAGGTGTAGTCGACCCCGCCGATCGAGAAGACGTCGGTGCGCGGGAAGACGTCGGGCGCGGTGATGTAGTTGGGGCCCTTCCAGATCAGGGCGATGTCCTGGATCACGAAGCTCATGCCGATCGCGGTGATCAGCGGCGCGAGGCGCGGCTTGCCGCGCAGCGGGCGATAGGCGATGAACTCGATCGACGCGTTGATCGCGCCGCAGGTCGCCATCACGAGCACGAGTGTCAGGAAGACGATCGGGATCGTCACCCCGCCCTGGCCTTCGTGCAGTCCGAAGATGCTCGTCGCGAAGGTGATCGTGAACATGCCGCCGAGCATGAACACGTCGCCGTGCGCGAAGTTGATCAGCTCGAGGATGCCGTAGACGAGCGTGTAGCCGAGGGCGACGAGGGCGTAGACGCAGCCGGTCGTGATGCCGATCAGGAAGACCTCGAAGAAGTCGGCCGGCGTGCGCCCGAGATTGACCGCGAGCCAGCCGAAGAGCATGACCACCAAGATGGAGCCGATTGCAGTAGTGACGCTCGGCCGGCGCAGGCGGGTCGCAAGCGTTGGAGCTGACGCGTCGGCAGCCACAGTCGCTGCGACTCTACTGCGTCGAGCCGCAAAGTCCTATGGGAACGGACGCCCCGGCTTCGCTCTACGATGCGGGCGCAGGCCGAAGTGGCGGAACTGGCAGACGCGCCGGACTCAAAATCCGGTTCCCTCCGGGGAGTGTGGGTTCGATTCCCACCTTCGGCACTAGCAGGCAAGCCGGATCAGTCTCTTGCGAACCAGGGCAGATCTTCGCGAGGGCGACAGCAGACGCAGCCAAGTCTCAGCGCGAGTCGAGCTGGGCCTTCAACGATGCAATGTCGGCTTCGATGCGTGCGAGAGCATCGGTGATCGCACTCGTCTCATCGCTGCGCTCGGACTTGACGAAATAGGAAGCGATCGTGGCGGTGAGGACGGCGAGAAACGCGACGCCGGCGAGCATGACGACGATCGCGACGATGCGCCCCGCAACAGAGGTCGGATAGACATCGCCGTAGCCGACGGTCGTAACGGTGACGAACGCCCACCAGACACCGTCCCAGAAAGACTTGAAGTCACCCGTATCGATCGTGGACTGAACAGCGCCGGCGAGCACGGTGAGAAAGACGGTCCCAAGTGCGGCAAATCGAAAGACGCTCGGTGAAGAGAGTCGTCGCTCAGCTTGCAACGCGCGCGCGATGATCACCGCCGCGCGCGCAAGTCGCATCAAGCGAACGAGCCGAACGAGCCGCAGCGAAGACAGCACTTGGCCGTAGAAGGGAATCGAAACGAGCACGAGAGCCGCGTCGAGCCAGTGAGCTCGTAGCGCTGCGCGTTTGCGTTGCGCGACAACAAGCACGAACGAGAACTCGGCAGCGAAGACCGCCCAGATCACCCAGTTCACGACACCGACCTGCGCGAAGGTCAGCCAACCCGGCGAGCTCGCGTCGCGCTCGATAATCAGAACAGGGATCATCGCCAGCGTCGCCACAAGCACCGCAGGCTCGAACGGATGCGCTACCCGACCGGACTCGGCCTGCTCCCACATGCCGCGTCACTTCGGCCTTCGCTTCAGCTCACCTGCGGGCTCACATCACAAACGACGGTCTCGCCGGCTATCGATCTCGTCGACTCCCGCGTCCGCGCGCGCCGCCCTGCGGTCGCGCCTGGCCGTCGATGTCGGACTGCGGGTAGCCGCGGCCTTCGGCCGGCAGCCCCCTTCGCACAGGTGTCGTCGGACGCGAGTGGAAGTTGCCCGGGCTCGTCATCGCTGCGGGTGGCTGTCGTCGCCTAGCCCTGGTCGCCTTCGTGCGCGTGGCTGCCGTTCCCGTCGCTGTTCCCATGCCCGTTGCCGTTCCCGCTGCCGGTGTGCTCGTGGTTGCGGTCGCCATAGCCGTTTCCGGGACGCGTCGGCAGCGAGGGCGTTGACGGCGTCGACGGCGTCGACGGCGTCGAGGGCGTCGTCGGAGTTGCCGGAGTTGCCGGAGTCGTCGGCGTTGTCGGAGTCGTCGGAGTCGTCGGCGTCGTCGGAGCCGTCGGCGTCGTCGGAGTCGTCGGCGTCGTCGGAGTCGTCGGCGTCGTCGGCGTCGTCGGCGGCGTCCCGGGACCGGGTGACGGCGCGTCCGTCGGGGGCAGCGGGACCGGAGCCGGGGTCGGGCTGGGAGTGGGCTTCGGCTTCGGCTGGGAGCCGGCTTCGGCGCGGGTTTCGGTGCGCGGGGCGACGGTGTCGCGCCGGTCGGTGCAGGCGCGTCGGTGCGTCACCGTGTTCCCGCTGCTTCCGACCGGAGTCGTCGCGCGCGGTGTCACCGCCACGCGGTAGAGCGTGAGTCGACTCGTCGGAGCGGTGTGGTGCGCGCGGTTCGTCCGGGCCGGCCGCCGTTGCGTCGACTGCGAGGCCACGATCGGGCGACGTGCCGCCGGCCCGAGCAGGCGGGGCGCCGGGTCGTGCGGCGGCACGAGCACGATCGCAGACGCCAGCGGCTGCTCAGGGGTCGGGTCGTCCTTCGACAGAAGCCGACCGGCCGCGAGGAACAGCGGAGACACCAGGACCGCGCAGAGGGCCCAACGCAGCGATTGCACGATCAAAGTATTCAGAGTCTGCCGGACGTCGAAGCCCCCCGTCCGCGCAGGTACCCGTCTAGGGTTTGATCACGACCGGAGTGCCGAGCGGCAGCAGCCGGGCGAGCTTTGTGATCGCCGCGTTGGAGATCCGCACGCAACCGTGACTGACGTCCGTGCCGAGCGTGTCGGGGTCGTTCGTCCCGTGGATCCCGATCTGACCCGGTCCACCACCGAACGTCTGCAGGACGTTCGAGTGCGCCGAGAGCCCGAATGCAAACGGCCCGTACGGGCCGGACGGATTCGGCTGCTTCAGCAACTCCGCGACGAAGTACGTTCCCTTCGGCGTCGGCAGCACGGACCGTCCGACACCGGCAGGTGTGCGCAGGATCACCGCTCCGAGCTTCGCGACGGTCAGCGTGTGGGCGCCGAGCGCGACGGTGAGGCGGTACGGATCGAGCGACAGCTCGACCGCGCTGTCCTTGATCCAGCCCGTGGCGCCGTTCGGCCTGGTCGGGAGGTAGACCTGCTCCCAGCCGTTCCCCCGCTGCTTGACGAGGAAGACGAGGTGCGCGCCGTCGAGGTTCGGGTTGCGCAACGTCAGGAACGGGCGCTTGGCCGACGGCGACCGGTACACGGCAACTGTGCGGAACTTCGCACCCGCGACCACGCTCGGCTTGAGCGTCGCCGCCGAGGTCCGCGCCATGTGCCGCGGCGGCGGTCACGAGGACCGCCGCCGCGCTGAGCAGGAGCACACGCATGTCAGCCGGTGAAGTGCGCGCCTGCGAGCACCGGGCGGGCGGGCTTCGCCTTCTTCGTGACCTTCTTCTTCGCCTTCGTGTGCTTCCGCTTGACCGCCTTCGTCTTGTGCACGACGGCCTTCTTCTTCGTCACGGCCTGCTTGTGCACCGTCTGCTTGGTGACGGTCTTCGTCGCGCCGAGCACGCCCGTGTTGGCGGCCGCCGGCGCAGCCTCGACCTGGGCGGTGACACTCGCGCCTCCGCTCACCTGCTGGCCGTTGCCGGCAGTACCTGTGGCGGTCGCGGTGTTGACGAACGAGCCGGCGTCTGCCGCGGTCAGGACGTGCGTGCACGTGAACGTCACTGTGCCTGTCGGGCCGACGCCCTGGCCGGTCGCCGGAGCAATCGTCCCAGCGTCGCAGCGATCGTCCTGCAGCGTGATGGTGAGCATCACATTGCCGGTGTTCGTGACGTTGATCTGGTACCCGATCGTCTGGCCGACGGTGGCGGTGACCAACGCGGCGCCGAATTCGCCGCTCGAGCCGAGGCGCTGGAGCTTCGAGACGGCGATCGCCGGTACCGGCGTCTGCGGCGGAGTCGGCGGGGTGCCACCCGTGCAACCTTGCTTCGTCACGGTGATGGTGCGGGCCGGCGCCGGAGCGTCCCCGTTCCCCCAGTTCGCGACTTCCTGCACCTTGACCACGACACTGTTCGCCGAGCCGCCGGCGAAGCTCCCTGAGAACGAGAAGTCGTTGTCCCGCCCGAAGTGCCCGCTCCCGACCTGTGTGAAGGTCTGGCCGCCGTCGGTGGAGGCCCAGACCCGTACGTCGGTGTTCGAGCGCGAGCTGGTCGTCGCGTCCGATCCGTTCCAGGCGGTCGCCGTATAGGAGACCACCCCGTTGCAGTTGATGCTGGCGTCGATCTCGGAATGGCAGGCGGCCGCCGTCGAGGCGAGCCAACCTGCAGCGCACACGAGTGCGACCAGTGCGAAGAGTCCGCGTTTCACCCTAGTTCTCCCGTCCAGTTCAGATGCTGGGCCACCTGCGCTTGCCGCAGTCCCCCCAGATGACACGTCCATAACGACTCGGCTTGCAAATCAGATACGCCCTCGTTACAAGGGAGTACGCCTGTGGCCTCGCACGGGACGTTCGAGCCTGATCCGCTGGATCAGGCCGCAGGCGGCCACGGGAACCCGCCGTCCAGACTGCGACCCGGCAACCCTCGTCCCCCAAAGGGGGATCGGCTCCCACCCGAAGCGGGCCGATAACGGGTGTGAGGACACCCGTCCCAACTGTTCTCGACGTACGACTGAAGGAGATCTGCGGCAATGAGCTCACTCCCCTACCTCCCCCGGCTCGACCACTCACTTTCCGGTGACGACGCACGTCCGCACCTCGGCGCGGTCCTGCTGAAGAGCAGGATGCTGACCCCGGAGCAGCTCGACGAAGCACTGCGCGAGCAGGCCGGCACGGGCCGCAGGCTCGGAGAGGTGCTCGTTCAGCGCGGGTGGCTGTTCCCCCAGGATCTCGCGCGGGCGCTCGCCACGCAGTACGACGTCGAGTACATCGACATCCACCACATCTCGGTCGACGTCCGCGCCGCCTCGCGCCTGCATCCCGAGGTCGGCCAGCGCTGCTCGGCGATCGGCGTGCGCATGATGAACGACGGGACGCTGCTCGTCGCGGTCGCGGATCCGACGAGCGAGAGCCTCGACGAGGTGCGTCAGTCGGTCGACTGCCCGGTGGTCTTCGCGGTCACGGAACAGGACGACATCCGCAGCGCCTGGCGCCGTCTGCTCTCCGGCTTCAAGCCCTAGACCTAGCTCGAGCCGAGCAGGAAGCGCGCGACCGCAGTCCGCGCGACGTCGCTGACCGCACGCGACTGCGTCGAGTGTCCTGCGCCGGGGACGACGACGAGCTTGCCGCGCGTCGTCAGCGCGAGCTCCTGGCGAGCCCATTCGAGCGGCGTCGAGAGGTCGTGATCGCCGTTGACGAGAAGTGTCGGCACCGTCAGCTTGTGGCGATCGGTAGGCGTCGGCGGCGTCGGCGACCACGGCAGGCACTGCCGGACGAACCCGGTCCCTGCAGCGGTTGCCCGGTCGAAGGGCCCGAGCTCCGCCGCACCGAGGCGCGCGACCGCGCGGCGGAGCTTCAACTCGCGACCGGCCAGCGGCGCGGCGGACGAGCCCCACGGGTAGCGCCAGTCGGCACAGAGCGCGCTCGCGTGCAGCCCCTGGTCGAGCGACGGCGCCGGCGTCTCGTTCCAGCGGTGCGCAGTTGCGAGCAAGCTGTTCAGCCCGGTGAGGTTGCCGTCCCGCGCTTCGTGCAGCAGGCGCGGCACGTCGAAGGACGTCCGGTAGGTCGGGTCGACGATGCTGAGCAGCGTCAGCGCGTCGAGTAGCTGTGGGCCGTTGTGGCGCGCGCGCACGACAGCGGCGAGGTCGGACACGCACCTGGCGCCACACACCGAGCGCAGGACGCGCGCCGTGGCACGGAACTCCACCACTCCGAGGTCGGTCTGGCCGACGTGCGGCACGACCGAGTCGAGGACGAGCCGCTTCACCCGGCCGGGGTGCGCGAGTGCGTAGCGCTCACCCACGTAGGACCCGTACGAGATGCCGTCGAGCGTCCAGCGATCGGCACCGAGCGCCTGCCGCAGTGCCTCCATGTCGGCGACCACGTCGTCGGTGCCGAAGAATTGACGGTTCGCGCCGAGTTTCCGCGAGCAGGTGCGCACGGCGCCGGGCGACGGCGGGTACAGGTCTGAGCTCCCCATCTCCGACTGCAGCGCAGCGCAGTTGAGCGCTCCGGCCCCCGTCCCGCGCTGGTCGTAGACCACGACGCGGTAGTCGCGGAGCTCGGCGCCGAGGATCCTCGGCAGGCGCGCCAGGGACGGCACGCCGGGCTGGCCGGGCCCGCCCGTGATCAGGAGCAGCACGCCGCGTGGCGCGCGCACGTTGTCGGCGGCTGCGACCGCGAGCCGCAGCGTCCCCGGCTTGCGCCCCGAGTGGTCGAGGGGGACCGTGAGCGTCGAGCACGTGTAGCCGGCGAAACCTGCGCACGGCGCTGAGCCGGTGAGCTCCGGCTTGCCGCCCGACGAGACGGATGCGCTGCCGGCGGCGATGCACGCGACGGCGACGAAGACGAGGACGGCGCGGTGCACGATCGCATCGTGCCGCGAACGGCAAAGCGGCGACGGGGGTGAACGTAGACTCAGATCAAATGAGGATCGGAGTGCTCACCGGCGGCGGCGACTGCCCCGGCCTGAATGCGGTCATCCGCGCGGTCGCGCGCCGCTCGTGGGCGCGAGGCCACGAGGTGATCGGTGTGCGTGAAGGCTGGCGCGGCATGGTCGAGCAGCTCTTCCAGCCGCTCGGGCCGCGAGAGATCTCGGGAATCCTCCCGCGCGGTGGCACGATCATCGGAACCTCGCGCACGAATCCGTACAAGGTCGACGGCGGCATCGACGCGCTCGAGCGATCCTTCGAGCAGCTCGATGCGCTCGTCGCGATCGGCGGCGAGGACACGCTGGGCGTCGCGTCGAAGGTTTACGACGAGCTCGACGCCAAGGTTGTCGGCGTGCCGAAGACGATCGACAACGACCTCGCCGGCACCGACTACACCTTCGGGTTCGACACGGCAGTCGCGATCTGCACCGAGGCGATCGATCGCCTGCACACCACGGCCGAGTCCCACAACCGCGTGATGGTGGTCGAGGTCATGGGCCGCCACACCGGCTGGATCGCCGTGCACAGCGGCATCGCGGGCGGCGCCGATGTGATCCTGATCCCCGAACGGCCGGTCGACATCGACGAGGTGTGCGCCGAGCTGCAGCGTCGCCATGCGACGAAGAACTTCTCGATCGTCGTCGTCAGCGAAGGCTGCGAGCTCCCCGGCGCCGAGGACAAGGGCGAGGTCGACCAGTTCGGCCACCGCCTGCTCGCGAAGCGCGGCGTCGGCGAGCAACTCGGCTCGATCCTCGAGGAGCGCACCGGCTTCGAGACGCGCGTCACGGTGCTCGGTCACGTGCAGCGCGGCGGGTCGCCGACCGCCTACGACCGCATCCTCGCGACGCGGTTCGGGCTCAAGGCGGCCGACCTCGTCGAGGCGGGACAGTTCGGACAGATGGCGGCGCTGCGCGGCGCCGACGTCGTCGCCGTCTCGCTGCAGGAGGCGACGGCGGAGCTGAAGACGGTGCCGGATGACTGGTACGACGTCGCGCGCGCGTTCTTCGGCTAGGCGGAGAGCTCGCTGAGCGGGAAGCTGCGGTGCCGACGCGGCGGCACGATGAAGTTCTGGCGGTGCGTCGTCGAGAGCACCGAGTTGAACCCCTGAGCGCGGCTGCGCGGCTCCAGGGCGATCGTACGGGCCGGCAGGCGACCGTCCATCGCGAGCCGGTTGCGGCGGAAGTCGTCGCCGGTCGGGTTGAAGACGACGAAGTGCACGCCCGCCGCCGGCAGGGCTCCGATCTCGTCGGGGCGCTCCGACCACGCGAACGGGTTGTCGAGTGTGTTGAAGTCGGCGCGCACCGGGATCGCGGCTCCCTTGACGTACACCGTTCCGTCCTCGCCGACGTGATCGCTCTGTAGACGAGAGGTCGTCTGGATCGAAGCGCTGTGGCCCATCTGGCCGGAGCGCCGATAGTCGCGATGCACGTCCACCTCGGTCGAGACGTCGCGCGGGCCCTGCCGGACGGTCTGCGTCCCCTCCTTCACGTCGAGGTTCGGCTTGAACGCCGTCGACACCCGCTCGTCGAAGTCGAAGTTGAGGTACCACGCCTCGACGTCCTCGTGGATGTGCGACAGGTGCATGTGGGTGCCCTGGCGGAAGTAGTCGCTGCCACGAAAGTCGACGTAGCCGAGCGTCTCGAAGTTCGCGATCGCACCCGGCCCCATGCCGGCGCGCTGCGTCGAGGTGAAGCCGAGGAACAGCTCGGCGGTGTCGGGAATCAGGTCGGCGCCCGGGATCTGCGCGGCCTGCGCCATCTGCTTCGGCAGCGACTGGCCGCCGTCGAAGCCGCCGCCGGCGAACCCGCGGCGGATCGACGTCACCTCGAGCAGCTTCGTCGCGCGGATGCGCTTGTCGGCGTCCGCGATGTGGTCGCGCGAGTCCGACCGCAGCAGGATCGCGACGTGGTTCTGCTCGAGACGCGTGTCGCCGGGGTCGCTCGGGAAGCGCTCGGCCTCGAGCAGCACGGGCTTGCGCGCGCGGCGGTCGAGCGGCAGCAAGCGCCGGGCCGCGTCGGGCACGAAGTGGTCGAAGTACGGCAGTTCCCCACGCGACCGTCACGCCCAGCCCGGCGGGCGACGGCGCGTAGTCGGACTCGAGCCCGGCGAGCACGCTGCTCGAGCGTGGCCCGAGCGTCGTTCAGGTCGCTGCGTCCGACGGCGACGCGAGCTGTCATGACCTGGTGATGCAACGGCGGCACGAGCACCTCGACACCGTCCGAGCGCACGACGCGAACGCCGTCGAGCAGGTGCTGCTCCGGCAGCTTCGCCGCGGCCGCGGCCCGCTCAGGCGAGCCGCCCGTGAACTGGTCGACGAGCTCGTAGATGCCGGCCGCGCCGACCACGCCGGCTGCAGTGCCGACGACGAACTGCCTGCGTGTCAGCTTCATCAGGCGGGGCGGACGGGCACGAGCGACGCGAGCTCCTGCTTCAGGTACCGCACGACGTGGTCGTAGGTCAGTGGCGGGGCGACGTGCTCGGAGAGCGTGTAGAGGTTGCCGTCCTTGCGCCAGAGCAGCAGCGCGTGCCACAGGTCGGCGTCCTCGTTGACGCGGTAGAGCTGCGCGGTGATCCCGTTGGCGGTGACCGTGCCCGCCGGGCCGCGGAAGCACGGGACGTTGCGGCTGTCGGCGCCGCCGGTGCGGCAGGTCGGGATCGCAGTCCGTCCCGGGTACCCGCGCAGGTTGACGTGCAACTCCCCGCCCGCGGCGCCGCCGCCCGTCTCCTGCCAGACGAAGCTCTCGAGCCAGCTGCGGTCCTTCGAGACGGAGTTGATGTTGTTCCAGCGCCCGCCGATCTGGCCCTTGAGCGGGTCGGGCAGCCAGGCGGGGCAGTAGACCGGCACGCCGACCTTGTTCGCGAGCTTCTGCCAGCCCGCGGGATACGGGCAGGCCGGCTTGGTCTTTGCCTGCGCGGCCGGCGTGGCGTTCGCGGCCACCTCGGCCTTGGTCGTCTCGCCGCAGCCCGCCGCGAGCAGCGCGCACGCACACAGCAGCAACCCGGTCGCGAGCAGCCGTTTCACGCCGGGATGGTAGCGCCGCTCGAGCCGCCTTCCGGAGCGGCCGAGGAGGCGCCGAACCGCCCCGAACGGCCACGGCCGGCGGCAGCCACTGTGCAGTGCGCTTCACATCCCGGACGGGGCTGCGAGAGCCGCCGCCGCGCCGGCCCTGCGGATCGGGCTAGACCTCGAAGGGCCGGTGGCCGACCAGGTGGGCGATCCGCCCCACTCCGACCAGCACCGCGTCGATCCCCGCGCGCTCCAGCGCGAGCACCTCTTCGCGGCTCTCGACGTCCACACGGGCGATCGCGAGCTTCCCGGCCGGGACGTCGGGCAGCAGTTCGAGCACCGCGTCGAGCGGGTCGGCATCGGCGTTCCGGTCGGAGGCGACGAGCAGGAAGATCTCCGGATCGCGCTGCTCGAGCGCCAGCTCCAGCTCGTCCTCGTCGCGCACGTCCACGACCGGCTCGAGGTGGTGATGGTTGTAGTCGTCCTCCGGGCGCAGCGTCAGCGCGTCGGCGTCCTTCGGCTCACCGCCCCCGATCCAGAGCAGCGGCAGCGAGGTCACCTCGCGGATGCCGTCGATCGCCCGGGAGACGGCGAGCGCCTTGGCGCCCTGCTCTTCCGCGTCTCGCGCGCCGCCCGCGTCGTCGACGCAGGCGATGATCGCGATCCCGTCACCCTCCGAGATGCGTTGGCTGAGGCGGCGTGACCCGGGCACGTTGCGCCCCAAGCGTAGTCGAGTCAGAAGCCGCTGGGCGGGGAGGGCGCGAGCCGCTCCAGGCCGGCCCAATCCGCCCGCGGCGGTGCGAAGAGCTCGATCAGGAACGCGCCTTCGGGCCCGGCTGTCACCGAATGCGGCACGTCGGCCGGGATCACCCAGGTGCGAGCCGGGGCGCAGCTCCTGGGTCTCCTCGCCGATCCGGAAGGTCAGCGAGCCGCGCACCAGCATCCCGGTCTGCTCGTTCACGTGGTGGTGCTCGGGCACCGTCGTGTCCGGATCGAGCTCGATCGCGGCGAGCGTCGCCTCCTGGCCCGTGACGGCGCGGCCGACCACGCCGTCCCAGATCTTGAGCGGCTCGACCTCGTCCCAGTGTCCGAAGGCGGTCACGTGCCGATCGGGTGCCAGACCGTCTTCAGCTCGAGGAATGCGGAGATCTCGTAGAGCGACTGGGTGTCGGGCTCGCCGAGCACCACGCGCTTCACGTTCTCGGCCGCCGCGATTTCGAGATCGGCGCGCAGCCCGTCGGCGCCCGTCAGGTCGATCGCGTTCACGTCCATGTGCGCGGCGAGCCACGGCGCAAGCTCGCTGCGGTGGCCGGTGAGCAGGTTGACGACCCCGCCCGGCACGTCGCTGGTGGCGATCACCTCCGCGAGCTCGATGGCGGCGAGCGGATGAGTCTCGGAGGCGAGCGCGACGACCGCGTTGCCGCCGGTCAGGGCCGGCGCGATGCGCGAGACGAGACCGAGCAACGGTGGCTCGTCGGGCGCGACGATCCCGACGACGCCCGTCGGCTCGGGGATCGTGAAGTTGAAGTACGGCCCTGCGACCGGGTTCGACGAGCCGATCACCTGTGCGAGCTTGTCGGCAAAGCCCGCGTACCAGACCCAGCGGTCGATCGAGCGCTCGACCTCGTCCTTCCCGGAGCAGAGCTCGGCGAACTCGGGAAGGCGCGCCTCCATCATCTCGGCGACGCGGTAGAGCACCTGCCCGCGGTTGTACGCGGTCGCCGACGCCCACTTCCGCTGCGCGCCGCGCGCCGCCTGCACTGCGTCGCGGACGTCCTTGCGGGAGGCGCGCGCGACGTTCTGCTCCTGCGCCTCGTAGGTGCGGCCCGACTCCGAGCGTGGGAACGCACCGCCGATGAACAGCTTGTACGTCTTCTTGACGGGCAGGCGAGCCACTAGCCGCCGAACGTCTCCGCGCCGTCGAAGGCCAGATAGGGCTCCATCCCGTGCAGGCCCCCCTCCCGGCCGAAGCCCGATTCCTTGTAGCCCCCGAACGGGCTGGTCGGGTCGAAGCGGTTGAACGTGTTCGCCCAGACGACGCCGGCGCGCAGCCGCTCGGCCATCCAGAGGATCCGCGAGCCCTTCTCCGTCCAGACGCCGGCGCTGAGGCCGTAGGGGGTGTTGTTCGCCTTCTCGATCGCCTCCTCCGGCGTGCGGAAGGTCAGCACGCTCAGCACCGGCCCGAAGATCTCCTCCTGCGCGATGCGGTAGCTCTGCGCGACGTTCGTGAACACCGTCGGCGCGAACCAGTACCCCTGTTCCGGCAGCCGACACGGCGGCTGGTAGATCTCGGCGCCCTCGTCCTTGCCCGCCTGGACGAGCTCCTCGATGCGGCCGAGCTGCTCGCGTGAGTTGATCGCGCCGACGTCGGTGTTCTTGTCGAGCGGGTCGCCGACGCGCAGGGTCGCCATCCGCTTCTTCAGCTTGTCGATCACGGGCTCGTAGATCGACTCCTGGACGAAGAGGCGCGAGCCTGCGCAGCACACGTGTCCCTGGTTGAAGTAGATGCCGTTGACGATCCCCTCGACGGCCTGGTCGAGTGCCGCATCGTCGAAGATGATGTTCGCGGCCTTGCCGCCGAGCTCGAGCGTCAGCTTCGTCCCGCTGCCCGCGAGCCGGCGCTGGATTGCCTTGCCCACCTCGGTCGACCCGGTGAACGCGATCTTGTCGACGTCGGCGTCGACCAGAGCCGCGCCCGTCGATCCGTCGCCGGTGACGATGTTGACGACGCCCGGCGGCAGCTCCGCCTGCCGCAGCACGTCACAGAACAGCAGCGCGGTCAGCGGCGTCGTCTCGGCGGGCTTCAGCACGACCGTGTTCCCGGCGGCGAGCGCGGGCGCGATCTTCCACGAGAGCATCAGGAGGGGGAAGTTCCACGGGATGATCTGGCCGCAGACGCCGAGCGGCTTCGGGCGCCGATTCGGGAATGCGTACTCGAGCTTGTCGGCCCAGCCCGCGTAGTAGAAGAAGTGCGCCGACGCGAGCGGCAGATCGACGTCGCGCGACTCCTTGATCGGCTTGCCCCCGTTCAGGCTCTCGAGCACGGCGAACTCGCGCGAGCGCTCGGCGAGGATGCGGGCGATCCGGAACAGGTACTTCGACCGCTCGGAGCCGGGCAGCTTCGACCAGCTCTTGAACGCGTCACGTGCCGCTGCGACCGCCGACTCGACGTCGGCCGCGCTCGCCTGCCCGACCTCGGCGAGCGGTGCCTCGTCGCGCGGCGCGATCGTCGTGAAGTGCTCCTGCGCCGCCACCCAGTCGCCGCCGATGTAGAGCCCGTACCGGTCCTCCAGGGTGACGATGTCGGTCGACTCCGGTGCCGGCGCATACGTCCAGTCGCGCGGAACGGGCGAACGGTCCTGACGCTTCTCGACGTCAGTCATTCGTGAAGTAGTCGGGACCCTGGTAGCGGCCGGTCTTCTGGGTGCGCAGCTGCATCAGGATGTCGTTGACGAGGCTCGAGGCGCCGATCCGGTAGAGGTCGGGCGTCAGCCAGTCGGGGCCGAGCGTCTCGTGCACCTGGACGAGGTACTGAATCGCGTTCTTCGAGGTGCGGATGCCGCCGGCGGGCTTCATGCCGACCTTGCGGCCCGTCTCCTCGTGCACGTCGCGGATCGCCTCGAGCATCACGAGCTGAACCGGCAGCGTCGCCGCGCCGGGCAGCTTGCCCGTCGACGTCTTGATGAAATCGCCGCCCGCGGCCATCGCGAGCAGCGACGCACGCCGCACGTTGTCGTAGGTGCCGAGCTCGCTCACCTCGAGGATCACCTTGAGGTGAGCGTCGCCGCAGGCTTCCTTGACCCGCACGATCTCGTCGAAGACCTTGGCGTACCGGCCGGAGAGGAATGCTCCGCGGTCGATCACCATGTCGATCTCGTCGGCGCCCAGCGCGACCGCGTCTTCGACGTCGCGCACCTTCACGTCGAGCGGGCTCTGTCCGGACGGGAACGCGGTCGCGACGCTCGCCACCTTGACGCCGCTGCCGGCGAGGCGCTCCTTCGCGGTCGCGACCAGGTTCGGGTAGACGCAGACCGCGGCGACGCTCGGGATCGTCGGGTCGCTTGGATCGGGCCTGACCGCCTTCGAGCAGAGCGCGGCGACCTTGCCCGGCGTGTCCTGGCCCTCGAGCGTCGTCAGGTCGCAGCAGCGGAGCGCCAGCTCGAGCGCCCAGACCTTCGCGTCCTTCTTGATGCTGCGCTTGGCGAGCTCGGCGGCGCGTTGCTCGACGGCGACCTGGTCGATCGAGCCGATCCGCGGGAGCCGCTGCTTGAGCGGAAGCTCGAAACCACGCGGAAGTGCGGGAGCCTGGGCCATCTGCCTGGAGTGTAGACCCGGACGAAATCGACCCGTCCCGGCAGGGGTGGACACGAGGCCGAGTCGTTCTCGCTCGAGACCTAGGACGAGGGTGCGTTGTCGAGACGCGCGCGGATCGCCGCACGGATGCGGTCTGCGACCGTCGGCATCTCGTGCTCCATCTGCCTGAACTGGCTCTGGAACATCACGATCAGCCGCATCGGCGACGTCGCGATCACGCTCGCGGTGCGACGCTCGGTCTCGAGCAGCCCGATCTCGCCGAAGAACTCGCCGGGGCCGAGCTCGGCGAGACGGTCGTCGCCCTGGATCACGTCGGCCGTGCCCTCCTCGATCACGAAGAACTCGTGGGCGAACTCTCCTTCCTTGGCGAGAGCGTAGCCCTCGTCGACCGATACCTCGTCCGTCCACTGCGCGAGCCGCTTGAGCTCTCCCTTGGAGAGACCGGAGAAGAACCCGATTCCCTGCAGCTCCTTGACGTCCATGGGCTGATGATGTCAGCCGTGGCCACGCCGCACAAATCGAGCTACTCGTCCGGCTCGCCGTCGTGGTAGTCGAGTGTCTCGATGCGACCGATCACACCGAGCCCGCGCCAGTAGATCTTCCGCGAGCGCGGGTACCAGGCCACGTCGCCGGCGCGGCGCGTGCCGTAGATGAGCATCGTCAGCCCTGCCGGGCCGGCGAGGAAGGCATGCGAGATGCCCGTCCCCGGAGGTCGCGCAATCACGTGCCCGGCCCGAAGCGGGATCTCCTCGCGCTGCTCCCCGCGCGCCTCACGAACCGCCGACGGCCAGAGCTCGAGCGTGCCCTGCCCTTCGAGGATGATGAACACCTCCTCCTCCTCGGAGTGGCAGTGCGGCACGGACCCGTGCTTGGCCGCCTCGAGCGTCTCCCAGTGCAGCCCCGCCTGCATCGAGCGCTCGCGCGTCGCGAGCGGTGCGGTCGTCATCGTCCCGTTGTCCTCGAGCTCGACCTCGTCGACGTTGAGGATGTTGTCGGGCCTCGGCGACGGCTCTCCGTGCTCGAGCGGCGCACCCTCTGCCTCCGTGTCCCACGGGTCGTCGTCGCGTCCCTCCACCCACGGCCAGCCGATGCGGATTGCGCGTGACCGCGGCAGCCAGCCGATCTCGGTCGGATGACGCGTGCCGAAGACGAGGTACTCGAGACCGTCGGGACCCGCGATGAAGGTGTGCTCGTGCTCGTCGGCTCGGTGGATGACGCAGTCGCGCGCACGGACCTCGTGCACCTGCTCGTCCTGCCACGCGAGCCCCGAGCCCGCCAGGACGTAGTAGAGCTCCTCGGACGCGCCGTGCGAGTGCGGCGGCGTCGGCAGCATCCCGGGCTCGACGCGAACGCGGTTGACTCCGACACCGCTCGTACCCGCGGCGTCGCCGAGCCGTTGCCAGCTCGCGGCCATCGCGCCCTTCGCGCGGCGCTGCCACTCGACGTCGTCCCAGTGCGCGACGGCCATCCCGCAATGCTGCCATCGTCACCTCGCCGCTGCGGCACTTGCCAGCGACGTGGCGAGCCGGTCGACGGTGTCCCGCCAGCCGTGGCGGATGTGGCCGAACCACCCGTCCGGCATCCCGGCTTCCGACATGCTCGCCGGGAGCTCGACCGTCACGGTCATCGCCGTGCGCCCACCGTCCTGCGCCAGCAGCACGGTCACGAGCGGGCTGTCCTCGGGCCGCGACGGATCGAGCTCCGGCCAGCCGCCCTCGGCGCCCCACGAGAACACGAGCTTCTCGTCGCGGACGATCTCGCGGTAGACGCCGCCGGTCGGGTACGCGGTCGACTCGCTGATCACCATCTGCTGGCGCCAGGCGCCGCCGACGCGCAGGTCGAGCTCGATCGGCTCGGCCGGCACCGGCATCGTGTCGTTGTAGAACCAACCGAGTTGGTCGGGCTCGGTCCAGGCGCGGAAGACCTCCGCCGGCGGTGCGTCGAGCGTCCAGGTGAAGGTGAACGTGCGGTCGTTCGTCATCTGTCCTCCAGTTCCCGATTGTTGGCGAGTTGCTGCTCGAGCCGCGCGAGACGCGTCTCGAAGAAGTCGCGGTACGGGGCGAGCCAGGCGTCCGCCTCGGTCAAGGGCGCGACGTCGAGACGACATGGGCGCCACTGCGCCGACTTCCCCTTGACGACCAGCCCGGCCCGCTCGAGCACCTTCAGGTGGCGCGACACCGACGGCAGGCTGATCGCATGCGGCGCGGCCAGCTCGTTGACCGTCGCCTCTCCCTCCGCGAGGCGGGCGAGGATCGCCCGGCGCGTCGGGTCGGCGAGCGCGGCGAACGTGATGCTGAGCGGATCGGCTCTCATTTAGCATTTCTGCTAATTAGCATGATTGCTTAATACAGGGCGACGAGCGACGTGTCAAGCACGCTGCGCCGGGGGAGGCAGCGCCTATGAGCCCCGGGAAGCGACTGCTCCTCGTTGCGCCCGCCGTGACCGCGTTCGTCTGGTGGCTGCTCAGGCACGGGCCGGACGTCGACGCGTGGTCACTCGGCCGCGACGGCGGACAGGGGCGGCCGGGCGTCGACCCAGCCGAAGGGAGTGCCGATGCTCCCGGTTCGGCGGGGGCCGGGAACGTCCCATGAGCGCAGGGTTCGACCGATGAACGTCGTCTTCGCCTCGGCACTCTTCCTCGGCACGGCCGCGATCGCGTGCTGGATCGTCGTCCGTTTCCCGCGGATCGCGCCTGGATCGGTGATCGTCCGCGGCGCCGGCGCTCTCGCGAGCGCGCAATTGCTCGGGCTGATCAAGGTCTCGTCCGAGACCACGCCGAAGATCTACGTCAGCATCTTCGTCTTGCTGTTGCCCGCGTTGATCCTGATGTGGACGTGCACGGTCTGGCTCCTGCAGAGTCTGCAGGAGACGCTCGGCGCGATGCGCTGAGCACCGGCCCGAACGACGACTAGAGCCCGAGCCGCTCGAGCATCGTCTGGTTGCGGCGCCACTTCGGCGACGCCTTCACCTGCAGCTGCAGGTGGATCTGATGGCCGATCAGCTGCTCGATGCCGGGTCGGGCCTGGCGGCCGATCTCGCGCACCATCGTCCCGCCCTTGCCGATCAGGATCTGCTTCTGGCTCTCGGTCTCGGTGTAGACGCGGACGTGGACGAGCTTGTCGTCGAGCTCGACCACCTCGGCGGTGACCGCGTGCGGCACCTCCTGCTTGGTCAGCAGGAGCGCCTGCTCACGCACGAGCTCCGCGATCCGAGCCTCGAGCGGCATGTCGGTGTCCGTGCCGGCGGGGAAGTAGAGCGGGCCCTGCGGGGAGCAGCGAGATCAGGTCACTGCGCAGCTCGCCGATGCCGTCACCCGTCAGCGCGCTCACCGGATGCAGCGCGTGAAAGTCACCGAGCTTCGCCGCCTCCTTCATCTGCGTCGCGACGTGACCGTGCTTGAGGCGGTCGATCTTGTTGACGACGATCACGACCGGCAGCCCGAGCGAGAACACCTTGCGTGCGACGAACTTGTCCCCCGCTCCGATGCGGTCACGCGCGCTGACGACG
This sequence comes from uncultured Actinomycetes bacterium, assembly GCA_963698925.1. Classification (GTDB taxonomy): domain Bacteria; phylum Actinomycetota; class Thermoleophilia; order Gaiellales; family Gaiellaceae; genus PALSA-600. The sequence goes on from CAVOSR010000004.1 coordinate 198,362, forward strand.
AGCAGCACCGCGTCGACGTCGTCGCTCGACATCGCGTCGTCGACGGTTCCCTGCATCCGCTCGGTGAGCGGGTCGATCGGACGCTGCCAGCCGGGGAGGTCGACGAGCACGAGCTGCGCGTCGTCCGTCGTGTGGACGCCGCGAATGCGGTGGCGGGTCGTGTGCGGCTTGTCGGAGACGATCGCGACCTTCGTGTCCACGAGCGCGTTGACCAGCGTCGACTTCCCGACGTTCGGCCGTCCCGCGACCGCAACGAACCCCGACCTCATCCGGGAAGCGTCCACGTGTCGGGCAGCAGTTCCGCCGCCGACATCGTGCCGATCGAGCCGTCCTCGCGCCGGTACGAGACCTCGGGAACACGCCACTCGGCAAGCCACTGGCGACAGCCGCCGCACGGCGAGGCGCTGATCCCGACCGCGGCGATCTCACCCGGACGCACACCCGCCGTCGCGGCCGCGGTCATCGCGCTCTTCTCGGCGCAGACGGTCAGCGGGTACGCCGCGTTCTCGACGTTCACGCCTTCGAACTCGCGGCCGTCGTTCGTGCGCACGACGGCACCCACGAGGTAGTTCGAGTACGGCGCGTACGCCCGCTGCGCGACTTCCTCCGCTTTCAGCACCAGCTCCGTCATGAGAACGCCTGGAAGACAACCAGAGCTGCGAGAGCGCCGACGAGCCCACCGTACGTGACCTCGAGCGCCGAGTGCACACCGGACTCGACACGGGTCTGCGCGACGAGCAGAGCCATGATCAGCGCGATCGACGAGATCAGAAAGCGATGGTCCTGATCCGCGACGTACGTGGCAGCCATCCAGCCCGCGAACGCGAGCGCGGCGTGGCCGGAGGGAACGCCGCCGCGCAGCGGCGTGCCGCGGCCGGTGTACGCCTTGGTCGCGATCACGATGATGATCGTCAGCACGAGCGCGACTAGAGTCAGCTCCGCGGGCGCGTCGCGCAGACGGTCGAGCAGCGTCGCAGAGCGGTCGGCGACCTTGCCGGCGAAGACGAGGTAACCGACGAGCAGCGCGTTCGCGGACGCGATCAGGACGGCGCCGGCGCCGATGTCCTTGGCGAGCTTCGCCATCGGGTCGAACGACGTCGTGGCGATGTCGATTGCGGCCTCGATGCCGGTGTTCAGCATCTCGGCGATCAGCACGAACGTGATCGAGATCACGAGCGCGATCAGCTCGAGCTTCGTCACGTTGACGACCAGCGCCGCGACGAGTACGAGAAATGCGACCACGAAGTGGATCCGCATGTTCCGCTGCGTGCGGAGGACATGGATGATCCCCTCGAACGCATAGTTGAACGAGTCGAAGACGCCGGGCGAGCGCTTGGCGCTCACGATAAGAGCGCCTCCTCGCGGGCTTCCATCTCGTCGCCGTGGTCGTAGCCGAGCAGGTGCAGCAGCCCGTGGGTCAGCGGCCAGCGCCACTCGCGGGCCGACGACCTGCGGGCAGAGCACGACGTCGCCGAGCGCCCGCGGCACTCCGTCGGGCACCTCGTCGCGCCCGTCGATCGGGAACGAGAGCACGTCGGTCGGCTCGTCGATGCCGAGGTGGTCGCGCTTCAGCGCGCGCATCTCGTCCTCGGCCGACGAACGCGATCCCGAGCTCGCCTGCTTCGATCCCCTCGGCGCGCAGCACGCGGCCGGCCAGCTCGACCGCCGCTCCGTCGTCGACCTCCAACCCGCTGCGATTCTCGACGTCGACCGAGATCATCGGTTGCGCTCGTCCGTGTGCTCCTTGTAGGCCTCGACGATCAGCTGCACGAGCTTGTGCCGCACCACGTCCTTGTGACCGAACTCGACGAACTGGATCCCTTCGATCTGCTGCAGGACGTCACGCACGTGCACCAGTCCCGAGCGCTGCTCGCGCGGCAGGTCGATCTGCGTGATGTCGCCCGTGACGACGACCTTCGAGCCGAAGCCGAGCCGCGTCAGGAACATCTGCATCTGCTCGGGTGAGGTGTTCTGCGCCTCGTCGAGGATGATGAAGCTGTCATTCAAAGTCCTACCCCGCATGAATGCCAGCGGCGCGACCTCGATCGTTCCGCGCTCCATCAGGTTGTTCGCCTTGTCGGGCTCGAGCATGTCGTAGAGCGCGTCGAACAGCGGACGCAGATACGGGTCGACCTTCGCCATCAGGTCGCCCGGCAGGAAGCCGAGCCGTTCGCCTGCCTCGACTGCCGGGCGCGTGAGGATGATGCGCGCGACGTCGCGCTCGTGCAGCGCCGCGACCGCCATCGCCATCGCCAGGTACGTCTTGCCCGTGCCCGCCGGCCCGATCCCGAACGTGACGGTCGAGCGGCGGATCGCGTCGACGTAGGCCTTCTGGGTCACCGTCTTCGGCGCGATCTTCTTGTTGCGGTGACGCCACACGACCGCGTCGAAGACCGAGCGCACGTCCTGGCCCGCTTCGAGCGTGCCCAGGACGGCGTCGACGGTGTGGCCGCCGATCTGGTGGCCGCCCTCGACGAGCTCGACGAGCTCGTCGATCACCGCGCGGGCGTTCTCGACGTGCTGCTCGTCGCCCTCGAGGGTCAGCTGGTTGCCGCGCAGGCGCACGGTGCACTCGAGGCGCGCTCGGAGCGCATCGAGCACGCCGTCGCTGATCCCCGCCAACTCGGCCGCGACAGCGTTCGAGACATCGAGGGTTTGCTGCATGACCTCAAGTGTAGGTTGCCTCCGTGGAGCGGAAGTCCTGGACGCTGGTGGCCGTCTGCACGGCCACGTTCATGCTGCTGCTGGACATCACGATCGTGAATGTGGCCCTGCCCGCGATCCAGCGCGCACTGGACGCCTCGTTCTCCGACCTGCAGTGGGTCGTCGATGCCTACGCGCTCGCGCTCGCGACCTGCGTCCTGACGGCCGGCTCGCTTGCCGACCTCTTCGGGCGCAAGCGGGTCTTCCTGTTGGGGATCGTCCTCTTCACCGCCGCCTCGCTCGCCTGCGGCCTCGCGAACGACGCGCTCTTCCTGATCATCGCCCGCGGCGTGCAGGGAATCGGCGGCGCGATGATGTTCGCCACCGCGCTCGCCCTGATCTCGCAGGAGTTCCACGGCAGGGAGCGCGGCACGGCCTTCGGGATCTGGGGCGCGACGATCGGCGCAGCGGTCGCTATCGGCCCACTCGCGGGCGGCGTGCTCACCTCGTGGCTCTCCTGGCGGTGGATCTTCCTCGTCAACCTCCCGATCGGCGCGGCGGCCGTCGCGCTCGCGGCGAAGCAGGTGCGGGAGTCGAGCGATCCCGAGCACAGCCGCCTCGACCCGCTCGGTCTCGTGACGCTGATCGGCGGCCTGTTCTGCCTGATCCTCGCCCTGATCGAGGGGAACCAGCGCGGCTGGTCGAGCGGTTTCATCCTCGGGCTCTTGGCGGCTGGGGCCGTGCTGCTCGTCGTCTTCGTCGCGTCGCAGACGCGGCAGGGGGCGACGATGATCGACCTCACGCTCTTCACGCGGCCCGCGTTCGTCGGGGCCCAGACGACGGCCTTCACGATCTCGGCCTCGATGTTCGCGATGTTTCTCTACCTGACGCTCTACCTGCAGAACATCATCGGCCTCTCTCCGCTGCAGACGGGTCTCTGCTTCCTGCCGCTGAGCCTGATCTCGTTCGTCGCAGCGCCGATCGCGGGCCGGCTCTCGACGCGCATGCCGATCCGCATCCTGCTCGGTGCCGGGCTCGCGCTGAACGCGATCGCAATGTGGTCGATGAGCCGAATCAACGCCGGCTCGGACTGGCCGAGCCTGCTGCCCGGCTTCGTGATCGGCGGTATCGGGATCGGGATGGTCAACGCGCCGCTCGCGTCGACTGCCGTCTCGACGGTGCGCCAGGAGCGCGCCGGCATGGCCTCGGGGATCAACAACACGTTCCGCCAGATCGGGATCGCGACCGGGATCGCGGCGCTCGGTGCGATCTTCGCGACGAAGGTCGAGGCGAGCGCGTTCGCCCCGCATCCGAGCGCCGCGGCCCGGGCGTCGTTCGTCGCCGGCCTGCACGACATTCTCCTGATCGGCGCCGGCGTCGCAGCCGTCGGCGCAGTGCTCGCCGCAGTCCTGGTGCGCCGCCGCGACTTCATCGCGAGCGGCCCGCAACCCTCCTAGATGAAGGCCGCGACCGCGTCGACGATCGGCTGCAGGTCGGCGACGCGCGCGAGACCGTGGTCGGCGCCCTCGAGCTCGAGCACGTCGTCGGAGAGCTCGCGTGCAAGCGAGCCGTCCCAGGACTGGTCGGCCGTCCCGCCGACGAGCAGCGCGGGGGCGGTACGGCGCCTCAGCAGCTCGACACTCTCGGGGTCGTCGAGGAGCGGCGTCAGCCAGACGGCGCGCAGACCGCGCTCGGCGACGAGGCCGGCCGCTCTCGTCGTCAGCGACTTGCCGATCACGAGCAGCTCGTCGGCGCCCGCGAACGCGATCGCGGCCTCGAGCCGCGTGCGCGTCCACGCGGTCGGGTCCTGCGAGCGGTCGAGGAACTCGTCCCACACCTGGACGACGCGCCAGCCCCTGTTGAGCGCGCCCTGGATCGCGAACGCCTGCACCGGCATGCCGGCGAGCATCGCTCCGGGCAGGGCGATCGCGGTGCGGGCGTGGTCTCCCTCGTACTCGTAGCCGTGACAGACGCCGAGGTCGACCGGGCGGATCACGCCAGCTTTTCGCGCACCAGCTGGCTGACGGCCGAGCCGTCGGCGCGGCCGGCGATCTGCGGCATCACGTCGGCCATCACACGACCCATGTCGCGCATGCTCGTGGCCTTGTTCTCGGCGATCGCGTCGTCGACGATCCGCTCGAGGTCGTCCTCCGAGAGCGGCTCGGGCATGAACTCCTCGAGCACTGCGAGCTCGGCCTCCTCGCTCTCGGCCTGCTGCTCACGGCCCGCATCGCGGAACGCCTCTGCAGCCTCCTGCCGCTTCTTGCGCTCACGCTGCAGCACCTGCAGCTCCTCTTCGTCCGAGAGCGGGCGCTGGAGATCCTTCTCGGCGGACTTGAGGCTGGAGATGATCAGGCGCAGCGCGTCACGCCGATCATTCTCGCGCGCGAGCATCGCCTCCTTGACCTGCTCTTGCAGCTCTCCGATCAGGCTCACTGCTGCTCCACCTCCGCCGTCGCGACCGCCGCGGGTACGTCTGCGCCCGATGCGGCGCCGCCGCCGAGGATATGCCAGTGGAGGTGGAAGACGGTCTGTCCTGCGCTCGGTCCCACGTTCACGAGGACACGGTAGTCCTTCAGGCCGACCTTCTCCGCCGTCTCCGCGACGAACTCCAGCATCCGCTTCGCCTCGCGCGCGTCGAACTCCCCCACGTCCCGGAACGTGTCGACGTGGCGCTCGGGCAGCACGAGCACGTGCACCGGCGCCTGCGGGTTGATGTCGTCGATCGCGACGAAGCCCTTCGCCTTGTGGCGGTAGGCGCCGGCCTGGGCGATGCTGCAGAACAGACAGCCCTCATGCGGCTTCGGCACGGATTCCCTCCTCGGTCACCCGCGTTGCACGCGCCCGCACGAGCGCGCCGACAGGTGCGTCGACGAGCCACGGAGAGTAGTCGTCGCCGTACCCGCGGCCGGGACGGTCGACGAGCACCTGCTCGGTCGCGCCCAGCTTCGTGCGCCAGCGGCGCGCGCTCAACTCGCGCGAGAGCTCGCGCAGCCGCGCGCCGCGCTCCTTCTTGACGGCGGGCGGCACCGAGTCCTCGCCGGCGGTGACCGTGCCGGGGCGCGGTGAGTACGGGAAGACGTGCACGCTCGAGATCCCGGCGCGCTCGACCGTGCGCAGCGTCCGCTCGAACGCCGCGTCGTCCTCAGCGGGGAACCCGACGATCACGTCGCTCGTCAGGTTGAACTCGCCCGCGAGCGGCCTCAGCCGCCGGAGGTACGTGTCGACCGAGTAGCGGCGCCGCATCGCGCGCAGAACGCCGTCGTCGCCCGACTGCAGCGGCACGTGCAGGTGCCGGCTGACAACCGGCGTCTCGCGCAATGCAGCGATGAGCGCGTCGTCGACGTGGTTGATCTCGATCGAGCTGAGGCGCAGGCGCGCAAGGCCCGGCGTGCTCCCTGCGGCACGCACGAGCCCAGGCAAATCGAGCCCAGCCGCGCGATCGCGAAAACACCCGAGATTGATGCCCGTCAGCACGATCTCGCGGTGTCCCTGATCGACGCGGCGCCGGATCTCACCGAGCACCGCGTCGGCGCTCCTGCTCCGGGACGCACCGCGCACGAGTGGGATCACGCAGAAGTTGCACGAGAAGGAGCAGCCGTCCTGGATCTTCACGAAGGCCCGTACGCGGTCGATGCGAACGTCGGCCTGGACGCATCCGATCGCACCGACGTCGCCTGCGATGAACGCGGCGGTCTCCTCGCTGCGGCGCGCGACGACGGTCACGTTCGGAGGCAGGCTCGCGAACGCGTCACCCGCGAGGTTCGCAGCACAGCCCGTCACGTAGACCTGCCGGTGCGTCCGCGCTGCGCGCGCCGCTGCCTTGCGGCTCTTGGCCACCGCCTCGTTCGTGACGCAACAGCCGTTGATCACCGCGATGTCGGCCCCGTCGCGGTGCTCGGTGTGACCGTCGCGCACCAGTGCCTCACGCACCTCCTGCGCGTCGGCGTGGGAGACCTTGCAGCCGAGGAAATCGACGCGGAACGTCGCCACACGCGTGATCGTATTCAGTCAGCGACGGCGGTGCACGTCGGCAGCCCACTGGTCGCGCACGCGCCGGTCGACGTGCTCGTAGCCGTCGAGCTCGGGCTGTTCCGAGAGGAAGTAGCCCGATGTGATGACCGTCTGCGCGTCGATGCGTCGCGGCAGATCGAGGACCGCGTCGACCGAGATGTTCGCCACGACCGTCGACGCCGGAGGCAGCACGTCCTTCCCGCCCACGAGCCGCGCCTCGAGCGCGACACCGTTGCGCTCGGCGTTCTCGCGCGTCGCCTCGATCGAAGGCGCCTCGACGTCGACACCCAGCACCGGCGCGAATCCGAGCAGCGCCGCGGCGACGGAGAGCACGCCCGAGCCACAGCCGACATCGAGCAGCGAGCCGGGCTCGACCGTCTGCAACAGCTCGAGGCAGAGCTGCGTCGTCGGATGCGCCCCGGTGCCGAAGGCGCGGCCGGGATCGACGACGACGACGAGCGCGTCGGTCGGCGCCTCCTCCCAGGGCGGGCCGACCCAGAGCCGGCCCGTCCGGATCGGCTGGTGGAAGGTGCGCCAGCGGTCCTCCCAGCCGGCCTCGACGTCGGCGCCGTGACCGGCGCCGAAGAAGTGCCAGAGCCGCTCCTCGCCCGCAGCGTCGGTGTAGGCCGCAAGCTCGACGCCCGCGCTCTGCTCGACCTCCTCGAAGCCCTCGGGGAAGAGCTCGATCATCGTCGCCCTCGCATCTTCGGCGCGGTCGTGGCCCACCTGGACCGAGACCCGCCGGAGGCCGCCGCTCACCTGAACGCGCTCTTCAGCTTCTCGAAGAAGCTCTCATCGTGACGGTAGGTGTCCTCGTCACTGATGCGCTCGAACTCCTCGAGCAGACGGCGCTGCTCGTCGGTCAGTCGCCGCGGCACCGAGACGTTGACGAGCACGCGGTGATCGCCGCGGCCGAAGCCCTGCAGCACCGGCATGCCCTTGCCGCGCAGCACCCGCACCTCGCCCGGCTGCGTGCCCGGAGCGAGGTCGAGGTCGAGCCGGCCCTCGAGCGTCTCGACTTGCATCGTCGCGCCGAGCGCCGCCTGGACGATCGTCAGGTCGACCTGCGAGTAGATGTCGTTTCCCTCGCGCACGAAGCGCGGGTCGGGCTTCACGTGCACGAGCACGTAGACGTCGCCTGCGCGCCCACCCGGCTCGCCCGCGTGCCCCTCACCGGACAGCCGGATCCGCTGGCCGTCGTGGATGCCTGCCGGTACGTCGACCTCGAGCTGCCTTTCCTCGACGACGGCACCGGCGCCGCTGCACGTGTGGCAGGGATGCTCGACGAGCACCCCGCGGCCGGCGCACTGCGGGCAGGAATGCGTGCGCACGAACTGGCCGAGCGGGCTCCGAGTCACCTGCTGCAGGCGGCCGGTGCCGTCGCAACGCGGGCAGCGCGGCGTCTCGGTTCCCGGCTCGACACCGTCCCCGCCGCACGTCCCGCAGGCCGCGGCGATCTCGAACGGCACCTGCACCTTCGCGCCGCGCGACGCCTCGGTCAGCTCGATCTCGATCTCGGCGCCCACGTCGGCGCCGCGGCGCGAGCCTCGCCCGCCGCCGAACGGATCGTCGCCGAAGAAGGCCGAGAAGAGGTCGCTGAGGTTGCCGAAGTCGAAGTTCGTCGGCTGGAAGCCGCCCGAGCGCAGGCCGGCGTGACCGAACCGGTCGTAGACGGCGCGCGTCTCGGAGTTCGACAGCACCTCGTACGCCTCCGTCACTTCGCGGAAGCGCGCCTCGGCGTCCGGAGCCTCGGACACGTCCGGGTGCAGCTCGCGCGCGAGCCGGCGGAACGCCTTCTTGATCGCAGCGTCATCCGCGTCGCGGGCGACGCCGAGCAGCTCGTAGAGATCGCGGTCGGTTGTGGCCATCAGTCGTCCCCGTACGCCTCTTCGACAAAGCGCGACAGCTCGTGCGCAGCGGAGCGCACCGAGCGGAGCGCCTTCTCGTAGTCCATGCGCAGCGGTCCGACGAGGCTGACCGCGCCGAGCGTCCGGTGCTGCAGCCCGTAGGTCGCGCCGACGAGCGACAGCGCGCGCAGGCCCGGCTGGTCGAGCTCTTCGCCGACGCGGGCGAAGGGCCGCCGTGGGTCGATCTGCTGCGCGAGCATGTCGAGCAGCGCCGCGCGCTTCTCGAGCGCCTCCATCAGGCTGCGGTACGCCCCGATCTCCTCGGCGCGCATCTCGTCGAGCAGACCCGCAGTGCCGCCGATGAACAGCCGGCGGTCCTCGTCGGCGGCCACCTCGAACGCGTTGCGGATCACGAGCAGGAACGCACGCTCGCGGGGACTGAGGCCCGGCTCGTCGAACGCGAGCTTGACCGTCCGCGAGCCGAGGCGCGCGCCGACGACGCGCTCGTTCAGGTATTCGGCGGCCCAGGAGACGACGCCGGGATCGACGGGCTCTGGGAACGTGTAGCGCACGTTCGTCACGCCGCCGGTCGACGTGATCACGACGACCATCACGATCGTCGGCTGCAGGAGCAGCACCTCGGCGTGGCGGAGCGTCGCGGCCTGGAGCGGCGGCGCCGACACGAGGGCGAGCAGCCGCGTCACCTGCGACAGCATCTCAGTGGTCGCCTGCAGGGCCTCCGCGACCTCGGCGTGCTCGGGCGGCAAGCCGAGGGGGAACTCGCCCCGGGACGGCTCCGGGCCGGTCAGCAGGGCGTCGACGTAGATGCGGTAGCCCGCCTCGGTCGGGACGCGCCCGGCCGACGTGTGCGGGTGGGTGAGCAGGCCGAGGCGCTCGAGCTCGGCGAGCTCGTTGCGGACGGTCGACGAGGAGACGTCGAGGCCCGCGCGCTCGACGAGCGTCTTCGAGCCAACCGGCTGGCTGGTGGCGACGTACTCCTCCACCACGCGGCGGAGGATGTCCCGTTGCCGTTCCGAGAGCGGAAGTTGCACAGACCCATGGTAGGGACAGCCGTGGCGGACGCCGTCAGGCGAGCAGGCGGGCGGTCACACCGCCGCCGAGGGCGCGCCCGCGCGGCGTCAGCGAGAGAGCGCCGCGCTCCTCGCGCACGAGCCCCGCAGCGACGAGGCGTGCGAGCTCACCCGCATCGACGGTGTGGCCGAGGCCGGCCAGCGGTAGCGGCTCGTCGAGCCGCAGCCCGAGCATCAGCCGCTCGGTGTCGCGCACCTCCCGCGGCAGCTCCTCGACCTCTCGCGCCGGGCGCTCGCCTCGCTCCAGGGCCGCGATGTAGCGGGCGAGCGAGGGCGCGTTGCGCCAGCGGCGTCCATCGATGGTGCTGACTGCGCCGATCCCGAGCCCGAGGTAGTCGTGGCCGCGCCAGACGCCGAGGTTGTGCGCCGCGCGCAGGTCGCGGCCGCCCGCACGCTCCGGTGTGCGGCAGAAGTTGGCCGTCTCGTACCAGCGGTAGCCGGCGGCGGTGAGCCGTTCGACGACGAGCTCGAAGTAGGACTCCATCGCGTCGGATTGCCGCGCGAGCTCTGCGCCGTGGGCGTGCGTGAAGCGGGTACCAGCCTTCGCCTCGAGCTCGTAGGCCGACACGTGCTCGGGCTCGAGGCCGAGCGCCTCGTCGAGGTCATGCTCGAGGTCGCTCGGCGCCTGGCCCGGAATGCCGTAGATCAGGTCGAGCGAGATGTTGTCGAAGCCGGCGTCGCGGAGCGCGTGGATGGCGCGCCGCACGTCCGCGGGCCGCGCCGCGCGGTCGAGCGTTCGCAGCAGCTCCGGCTGGAAGCTCTGGGCACCGAGCGAGATGCGGTCGACGCGGCACCGGCGCAGAAGTGACGCGAGCGAGTCGTCGACCGTCTCCGGGTTCGCCTCGACGGTGACGGTCGTCGCCTCCGGGAGCGAGCCGCAGCAGACGCTCGAGCGCTGCGCCGTCCGTCAGCGTCGGCGTGCCTCCGCCGAGGTAGACCGACTCGAGCTGCGGCGCGAGCAGCGCGCGCTCGAGCTCGAGCTCGCGCAGCACGGCCGCGACGTAGCGGCCGTGCTCGCCGTCGTGGCCGACGACGGTGACGAAGTCGCAGTAGCCGCAGCGCGAGGAGCAAAACGGCAGGTGGACGTAGAGATGACGCGCGCCCGGCACGCGTCAGCCCCGGCGGCGTGGGCGCTGCACGAGCTCGCCGCCGCAGTTGGGGCAGACGTGACCCATCGCCTCCGCGCAGGTCGCGCAGAAGGTGCACTCGAACGAGCAGATCGCGGCGTCCGAGCCATGGTCGAGCGCGGCACCGCAGCGCTCGCACACGGCCCGCAGCTCGAGCGCCATCATTTCTTCGCGCTCTCGTTCAGGTTGAGCACGGCGAGGAACGCCTCCTGCGGCACCTCGACCCCGCCGACCGACTTCATCCGCTTCTTGCCTTTCTTCTGCTTCTCGAGCAGCTTGCGCTTCCGGGAGACGTCGCCGCCGTAGCACTTCGCGAGCACGTCCTTGCGCCGTGCCTTGACCGTCTCGCGCGCGATGATGCGCGCGCCGATCGCCGCCTGGATGGCGACGTCGAACATCTGCCGTGGGATCTCCTCGCGCAGCTTCTCGACGAGGCTCTTGCCGCGCTCGTACGCGAACTCGCGGTGGATGATCAGCGAGAGCGCGTCGACCGGCTCGCCGCCGACGAGGATGTCGACGCGGGCGAGGTTGCCGGTCTGGAAGCCGGAGATGTCGTAGTCGAAGCTCGCATAGCCGCGCGTGCGCGACTTGAGCTGGTCGTAGTAGTCGAGGACGATCTCGGCGAGCGGCATCTCGTAGGTGAGGTGCACGCGCTCGGGCGAGAGGTACTCCATGTGGTCGAAGCGGCCGCGGCGGTCGTTGTTCAGCTCCATCACCGCTCCGACGAACTCCTTCGGGACGATGATCGACGCACGGATGTACGGCTCCTCGACCTCTTCGAACGCGTCGGGCAGGTCTGACGGCGTGTGCACCTCGACCCACTCCTCCTCGTTCATCGCGCGCACGCGGTAGGCGACGTTGGGCGCGGTGACGAGCAGGTCGAGGTCGAACTCGCGCTCGAGCCGCTCGCGCACGATCTCCATGTGCAGCAGGCCGAGGAAGCCGCAGCGGAAGCCGAAGCCGAGCGCCTGCGAGGTCTCGGGCTCGTAGAAGAGGGCGGCGTCGTTCAGCTTCAGCCGTTCGAGCGCGTCGCGCAGCTCCGGGTAGTCGTCGGAGTCGGTCGGGAACAGTCCGGCGAAGACCATCGGCTTGACGTCCTTGTAGCCGGGCAGCGGCTCGGCCGCAGCGCCGCGGTCGTGCGTCAGCGTGTCGCCGACGCGCAGCTCCGAGACGTCCTTGAGGCCCGTGATCACGTAGCCGACCTCGCCGGCGCGGAGCTCCTGCACCGGCCGCATCGCCGGCGACATGAAGCCGATCTCCTGCGCCTCGAAGCGCGTGCCGAGCGCCATCGCGCGCAGGTTCTCGCGCGGCTGGAAGGCGCCGTCGATCATCGCGCACGAACGCGACGACGCCGCGGTACTGGTCGTACGACGAGTCGAAGATCAGCGCGCGCGGCGGTGCGTCGCGGGTCGCCGGCGGGCGCCGGGATCCGCTCGACGATCGCGTCGAGCACCGCCTCGACGCCCTGGCCGGTCTTGGCCGAGATGCGCAGCACGTTCGCCGCGTCGTCGCCGATCAGGTCGGCGACCTCGGCGGACGCCCCGTCCGGGTCGGCGGCGGGCAGGTCGATCTTGTTCACGACCGGGACGATCTCGAGGTTGTTCTCGATCGCGAGGTAGGCGTTCGCGAGCGTCTGCGCCTCGATGCCCTGCGCCGCGTCGACGACGAGCAGCGCGCCCTCGCACGCCTGCAGCGAGCGCGAGACCTCGTAGGTGAAGTCGACGTGGCCGGGCGTGTCGATCAGGTTGAGCTGGTGGCCCTTCCAGGCGACGCGCACGGCCTGCGCCTTGATCGTGATCCCGCGCTCGCGCTCGAGGTCCATCGAGTCGAGCAGCTGGTCGCGCATCTCGCGCGCGGAGACGGTCTCCGTCAGCTGGAGGATGCGATCGGCGAGCGTCGACTTCCCATGGTCGATGTGCGCGATGATCGAGAAGTTGCGGATGTGCGCTTGGTCCATGGCTGATCAGCTGCGGGCGAAACGGCCGCGCAAGGAGAGTAGCGTGTGCATCTCGCGTACCCGCAGCGCGCGGCAGGCTGCGAAGTACCGCCAGCGTCGCGAGGATGAGGGCTGCACCGAGCGAGACGGCCTGCGCCGGGAAGGACCGTCCGAGGGCGTCGTCGAGCGGCCGCCAGACGGCGTAGGCGACGACGCGCGACGACGCCGGAGGCGGCCACGATCTTCGCGACGCTGAACGTGATCTGGCGGCCGCCGATGCTGCCGAGCTGGCGCCGCAGGAGCGTCATCAGCACGGCGGTGGCGATGACGTTCGCAGACGGCGGTCGCGAGCGGGATGCCCCACGTCCCGAAGCGGTAGAACGCGAAGTCGAGCAGCGCGTTCAGCACGAGGTTCCCGAGCGCGACCGCCGTCGGGATCCAGTTCTACTGCAGGCTGAAGAACGCGCGGTTCAGCATCAGCATCGCGCCGTTGAAGACGAGACCGGCGCTGAACGCCGCGAGCGCCGCGGCGACGACCGGCGTCTGATCCGGGAGCCAGGCGCCGCGCTGGTAGAGGATCCGGATGATCGGCTCGGCGAGCACCGCGCTGACGACCGCGGTCGGTGCGAGCAGGAACGCGATCTGCCGCAGGCCGCGCGACACGGTCTCGCCGAACGCCGCGCATGTCGCCGCGGCTCGCGAGCCGCGAGAGCGTCGGGAAGAGCACCGTCGCGATCGCGACCGAGAACATCCCCTGCGGGAGCATGTAGACGAGGAACGCCTTCTGGATCGCGGTCGGCGCGAGCTCTGGGTCGATCAGCCGCGATGCGAACAGCGTGTCGATGAGTGCGTTGACGTTGATCAGGCCGAGCCCGAGCGTGACCGGGATCATCAGCTTGAAGACCTGCCGCACCGCCGGGTCGCGCCAGTCGATCAGAGCGCGCAGTCGCTCCTCGCCGCGGTCGAGCCTGCGCAGCCACGGCATCGGCAGGAGCACCTGCAGGAACGTCGCGACGAGGATCGAGACGGCGTAGACGTAGAGCTTCGTGTCGGTCGAGTCGGCCTGCGGGACGCCGATCACGAGCCCGACGATGATCGCGATGTTCCAGAACACCGGCGAGAGCGCCGGCACGGTGAAGTGGTCGTAGCTGTTCAGGATCCCGACGATGATCGCCGGAGACGCCGAGCAGCGTGACGATCGGGAAGAGGATGCGCGAGAGGCCGACGGCGAGGGCGGGGTCGTTGCCGGGGTCGCCGAAGAGCCCGATCACCCACGGCGCGATCAGGATGAAGAGCGCCGTCAGCGCCGTCAGCCCGAGCAGCATCAAGCAGAAGAGGCTCGAGGCGACGCGCCAGGCGCGCTCGCGCTCGCCCTTCTCGAGCAGGTCGCTGAAGACGGGGACGAACGCCGACGAGAGGGCAGCGTCGGCGACGAGCGCGCGGATCGAGGTTCGGGATCTGGAACGCGACCGTGAAGGCGTTGATCGCGCCCGGCGGCGCCGAAGTAGTAGGCCGCGACCATCTCGCGCACGAGCCCGAGCACGCGCGAGAGCCCGGTCGCGATCCCGAAGATCGCGGTCGAGACCGCCAGCCGCCGACGGTGCTCGCGCTCGGCGGGCGCCTCGCCGGCCCAGAGCCCGGGTCGCCGCTCTGGATGTCGAACGCTTCAGTGGCGGACGGCTCGTCCGTCAGCTGCCGGCTCGCAGGGTCGTCGAGCGGCTCGTCGGTCGCCTCCGGAGGGAACAGGGCCGGCCCTGCGCACGCCGGCGCTCGTCGCGCGCCTGCCGCCGCGCGGCGCGCTCGCGGGCCCGTTGCTCGTCGTCCACGCCCGGAGCATACGGCGAGGCTCTGCTACCCTTCGCGCGCCCGCCGGGTGGCGGGCAACTTTTCGCGATGCCGAACATCAAGCAGCAGAAGAAGCGCGTCCGGATCGCCGCTGAGGAGCGGCTCGAGAACCTGCGCTACCGCTCGACGATCAAGACGCTGACGAAGCGCCTGTCGACGGTGGCCGCCGAGGGTGACAAGGACGCGGTCGAGACCGAGCACAAGGCGCTCGTGAAGCTGATCGACCGGGCCGTCTCACGCGGCGCGCTGCACCGGAACGCCGGCGCACGCAAGAAGTCGCAGGCCGCCCGCGCGGCCGCCGGCCAGCCCGTCGACGCGTAGCGCCGCTCCCGCTCGCTCTAGTCGCGCTCGGTCATCTCGACGAGCGCGCAGCTCGAGCTCGAGCTCGTTCGCGAGCCGTGAGCCGCCCTTCAGCGCGTGGTCGAGCTCGGCCAGCCGGAGCAGCGCGTCGTCGAGCTCGCGCTCGCTGAAGTTCCGCACCTGCGCGTAGAGCTTCTGGGCCGGGATACGGCTTCATCCCGAGCCGCTGCGCGGTCTCCGCCGCGGTCAGCCCCTCCTCCTCGAGCCGCCGGGCCGCCCGTGCGTTGCGCACGTGCTTCGTCAGGCTGCCGACGAGCCGCGGGATCGTCTTCGAGAGCGGGTCGCCGGTGCGGTCGAGCATCCTCTCGGTCGCACGAAGCACACCGCCGACGTCGCGCGCGCCCCAGGCGTCGGTGAGGTCCCACGGCGGCGACTCGCGCGCGGCGCGACGAGCGCCTCGACGTCGTCGTCGGTCACCCGCGCGCCGTTCGCCCACGTGGCGAGCTTGTCGACCTCGCCCGAGAGCTCGTAGAGGTCGTCGCCGACGAGCTCGGCGAGCAGCCGGCAGGCCTCCGGCTCGGCGCGTCGTTCCGTGCAGCTTGAACTGGTCGGCGATCCAGCGCGACCACCGCCTTCGAGGCGACGTCCCAGATCAGGACGTCGCCGACGCCGGCGACCGCCTTGGCGAGCGGCGCGTCCTTCTTCAGCTCGCCCCCGACGAGCGCGAGCGTCGTTCCCGGCGCCGGCGACTTGAGATAGGCCGCGATCGCCTTCGCGTCGGGCGCCTTCCAGGCCTCGACGTTCTCGATCACGATCAGCCGGGAGCCCGAGCCGAAGAGGCCCATCGCGTTGCAGGCCGCGACGGCGTCGTCGCCGGTCGTCGTCAGCGCGTCGTGCAGCTCGACGGCGTCGGCGTCGAAGCGGCCACGCAGCCGCGCCACCGCGCGGTCGATCTTCGGCCGGTCGCTGCCGGCGATCAGGTAGGCCGGCTGAAGCTCGTCCGCCATCGCCACCAAGCATAGGCGCCGCAGCCGAGGGCACCGATAGCTGCGAGCGGCAGCGCCGCCGCCCGGTCGCCTGGGCGAACGGGACGGCCGCGACGAGGCGTGCGCACGCCACCGTTAGGCGGCGATCCAGCCGTTCAGCCACGCGAGCACCGCCGCGACCGGCGGCGCGACGGGAGCCGACGGCGGCGGTCACGAGCGCGAGCCCGAGCAGCACGCCGACCACCGGCTCGACGAGCGCGTTCGCGACGACGCCGAGCAGCGGCACCTGGCCGAACTGCAGCCAGAGGATCGGCGCAGTCGCGACGCTGCAGGCGCCGAGATGGCGACGATCGACACGCGAGCTTGCGCGGCACCGGGTAGCCCTCGAGCACCTCGCAGCGCCGGCCCGACGACGAGGAAGATCGCCAGCGACCGCCGCGAACGAGAGCTGGAAGCCGGGATCGAAGAGCGCGTACGGGCTCCAGGCGAGCAGGACGGCGGCCGCGACGAGCAGGATGTGCCACGGGTCGCGCTCGCGCGCGACGAGCCAGGCGACCGAGACGGCGACGCCGGAGACCGCGGCCCGGATCACGGACGGCTGCGGGCCGACGGCGAGCACGTAGGCGACGATCGCGGCGATCGCCGCCACGTGCGCCCAGCGCGCGCGGCAGCCCGACAGGCCACGCGAGCCGCGAGCACGCCCGACCGCGAGCAGCACGACGTTCTGGCCCGAGACGGCGAGCAGGTGGTAGAGCCCGGAGCGCCGGAAGCTCGTCTTCAGCTCGTCGTCCGAGGCCGGCGTCGTCGCCGAGCACGACCCCTTCGAGGACCGCGCGGCGTTCTCCCGTCAGGCCGGGCGCGGACGAGCGGCGCAGCCAGGCGCGCAGGCGGTCGGCGGCGCCGCCGAGGCCGCCGCGCCGGCCGACGAGCGTGCCACTCGTCGACGTGCAGGACGACGTGGACGCCCTGCCGGCGCAGCCAGGTGCGCTCGTCGAAGCCGTGCTGCCGGCCCGCGCGGCGCGCTCGACGACCGCGAGCAGGCTGAGAATCGCGCCCTGCGGCGGCGCGCGGCCGAGCGGCAGCTCGAGCTGGACGCGCTCGCCGACGACGCGCCCTTCGAACCGCGTGCACGCG
Organism: uncultured Actinomycetes bacterium; assembly: GCA_963698925.1. Taxonomy (GTDB): domain Bacteria; phylum Actinomycetota; class Thermoleophilia; order Gaiellales; family Gaiellaceae; genus PALSA-600. Next base: position 215,285 of record CAVOSR010000004.1, read on the forward strand.
CGCGGGCACGCGCTGCGTCGAACCGGCCGACGCGCGGCTCGCCGGTGACGACGACGAGCACGCGGCCGGCGCGGCCGACCGCCGGCGCGGAGCGGGCTGCGGTCGAGCGCGTCGAGCCGCGCGCCTGCCCCACCCCCAGGCGAGCAGCGACGACGACCGCGCGACGACCGGCGAGCGCGCCGGCCCGCGGCGGCACGAGCCAGGCACGACGCACCAGCGCGAGCGCGCCGGCGCGACGCGCGCCGGCGCGCGCCGGGCGCGCGAGCCGCGGACGCCGCGAGCCCGCGACCGCCGCGCCGAGCCACGAGCTGCGCCGGGAGCACGCGGCCTCACGGGACGACCAGCCCTTGCAGCTCGCGCGAGCCGCGCCGGGCCGATGCCCGGGATCGCGTCGAGCGCCTCGACGGAGGTGAACGGCCCGTGCTCCTGCCGGTACGCGACGATCTTCTGCGCCGTCACCGGGCCGATCCCCGGCAGCGTGTCGAGCTGCTCGGCGCGTCGCGGCGCTGAGCGAGACCGGCGCGCCGACCGGGGCAGCCGGGCTGCCGACGCCGCGGCGGCGGCGCCGCGGCGAGCCGCGTGCCGCGACGACGACCTGCTGGCCGTCGGCGACCGGCGCGCGCGAGGTTGACGGCGCGCCGGTCGGCCCGCCGCGCGAGCCCGCCGGCCTGCGCGACCGCGTCTGCGACGCGGGCAGCCTCTGCCGCGAGGTGATAGAGCCCGGGTCGGCGCACCGCGCCGACGACGTCGACGACGAGCGGGCGGGCCGATTCGCGACGACGCGGCGCCTGCGGCCGGATCGGCGCGACCTGGAGCGCGGTCGCCGCTGCCACCGCCGCGCTGGTGGCGGACGCACGAGCACGACGACGACGAGCGCGAGCACGAGCGCAGCGAGCACGCGTCGCTGCGCGACCGAGACGGTGAACGAGGGCATGCAGCTCAGGCTGCCCGTCGAGGTGTGACGCGTGGGATACGGCTCCGTGCCGATTGTGTGCGCCGGCTCAGGCGGGCGCGACGAGCAGCGCGGTGCGCGGCGTCCCAGCGCCAGACGGCGCCGGGCGTCACGTGCGTGCCGCCGACGCAGCGGTCGATCCCGAGCAGCTCGACGCGGTCGGCCGTCGCCGGCGAGCACGTCGCGCCCGAGCGGCGTCAGCGCGAGCTCGGCCGTCGCCGGGATGCGCACCGCCTGCGGGCGGCTCGGAGACGGGACTCGCCGGCCGTCGTCTCGACGAGGCGCGGCTCGCCGCGTCCGAGCTCCCAGAGCGCGCGGAAGACCCAGGTGTCGCCGTGGAACGGCGCGTCCTCGAGCTCCTGCGAGGCGAGGAACGCGGCGAACGGCGAGCAGCGCCCGTCGGCGAGCACGCGCAGCAGCTGGCGCTCGGTGCGCGAGAGCCCGTCGCTGCACGCCCGGCAGCTCCTCGAGCAGGCGGCCGAGCGCGGCGGCGAGGAACGGCAGCCCCGCGACGCGGCGCGTCGGCGCGGCGCGCGAGCGCGCGCGGATCCTCCGCGCGCACATCGTCCCACGCCGAGCGGCGTCTCGGCGAGCAGCGCGTCGGTCACAGCGCACGCCGCTGCGGCCAGAGCGACTCGAGCTCGGAGGCGGTGAGCTCGCCGAGGCCGCGGAAGCCCGGCCGGCCCGGGAACGAGCCGACCTGGATCAGCTCGAGCGCGCTCGGAGGGCACACCGGCGGCGCGGACGAGCGCGAGCACGTCGAGCAGCTGCAGCTGGTCGTAGAGGTCGTGCTCGAACCAGAGCACGACCGGGCGCCCGACGCGCAGCGCGCCGAGCAGCGCGTCGTCGCGCGCGCGCGAACGACGCCGCGAGCGATCGCGGCGGCGCCCCAGCCCGCGGCCGCGAGGAACGCGGCGCGGGCATCGAGGAACGCGGCGCGCGGCCCGGCCGGCAGCGGTCCTTCGTGCAGGACGTCGCGCCACGGCAGCACGCTCGCCGCCCGAGCGCGGTCTGCTCGAGCGTGCGCTGCGGTGCTGTCGCCGTTCGTGACGTGAAGCGGCTCGAGACTCACGTCGTTTCGAGTCGCTAGACGACGATGTTGACGAGCTTGTCGGGCACGACGATCACCCGGCGCTCCTCGCCGTTCAGGTGCGCCTGCACCTTCTCGGAGGCGCGGGCGCGCGCGACCAGCTCCTCGTCGGACAGCCCGGCCGGGACCTGGATGCGGTCGCGCACCTTGCCGTTCACCTGCAGCACGAGCTCGACCGTGTCGCGCTTCAGCATCGCCTCGTCGGCGTCGGCCACGGCGACTCCCAGAGCCGCTCGTCGTGCCCGAGCACGCGCCACAGCTCCTCGGCGACGTGCGGCGTGTACGGCTGCAGCAGCGACACGGCCGTCTCGGCGGCGAAGCGCGCCGCGGGATCCTCCGGGGCCTTCGACAGCTCGTTGACCAGCTCCATCACGGCCGAGATCGGCGTGTTGAAGACGAAGCGGCGGTCGATGTCGTCGGTGACGCGCGCGATCGTCTCGTGCGCCTTGCGCGCGAGCGGCGTGTCGACGCCTTCCGGCGAGTCGGGCTGCGCGGCCGCCTCGTGCACGACGCGCCACAGGCGGCGCGATGAAGCGCACCGTCGCGTCGATGCCGTCGGGCGTCCAGTCGATGTCCTGGTCGGCCGGACCCTGGAAGAGGATGTAGATGCGCATCGCGTCCGCGCCGAAGCGGTCGATCAGCTCGTTCGGGCGAGACGCCGCCCTGCGACTTCGACATCCGCTTGCCGCCCTGCTTCACCCAGCCCTGGTGGAACAGCCGCTGGAACGGCTCGCGGAAGCCGACCATCCCGAGGTCGTTCAGCGCCTTGACGAAGAAGCGCGAGTAGAGCAGGTGCCCCTTCGCGTGGTCGATGCCGCCGATGTACTGGTCGATCGGCAGCCAGTAGTCGGCGAGCCTGCGGTCGAACGGCGCCTGCTCGTCGTGCGGGTCGGTGTAGCGCAGGAAGTACCAGGACGAGTCGACGAACGTGTCCATCGTGTCGGCCTCGCGCTGGCGCCGGCCCGCCGCACTTCGGGCACGTCACGTTCATGAACTCCGGCGTTGGAGGCGAGCGGCGGCTTGCCCTTCGGCCGGTAGTCGTCGACCTCCGGCAGCAGCACCGGCAGCTCGTCCTCGGGCACGCGGGACGATCCCGTCGTCGCTCGCAGTAGACGACCGGGATCGGGCAGCCCCAGTAGCGCTGGCGCGAGAAGCTCCAGTCGCGCAGGCGGTAGTTGATCGCCGCCTTCGCCTTCCCGTGCTCGCCGAGCCACGCGACGATCGCCGGCTTCGCCTCCTGCCGCGTCCAGCCCGTCGAACTCGCCCGAGTTGATCAGCTTCCCGTCGTCGTCGATCACCGGGACGATCGGCAGGTCGTACGCTCGCGCGAACTCGCGCGTCGCGCTCGTCGTGCGCGGGCACGGCCATGATCGCGCCGGTGCCGTACTCCATCAGCACGTAGTCGGCGACCCAGATCGGGATCTGCTCGCCGTTGACCGGGTTCGTCGCATAGCGGCCGGTGAAGACACCCGTCTTCTCGCGTTGCTCGCGCTCCTCGGTCGGTCGCGCCGCGGCGATGCCGCGCGTAGGAGAGCACCTCCTCGTTGTCCCCGGCGAGCTCGTCGACGAGCGGCGACTCGGGGGCGACGACGAAGAACGTCGCGCCGAACAGGGTGTCGGGACGGGTCGTGAAGACCGGGATGTCGAGGTCGAGCTCCTCGACGCGGAACAGGACCTCGGCGCCCTCGGAGCGGCCGATCCAGTCGCGTCTGGATCTTCTTCGTGCGCTCGGGCCAGTCGATCGTCGCCAGGTCCGTCGAGCAGCTCGTCGGCGTAGTCCGTGATCTTGAAGAACCACTGCGCCATGTTCCGCGTCTCGACGATCGTTCCCGCAGCGCCAGCAGCGGCCGTCGACGACGTGCTCGTTCGCGAGCACGGTCTGGTCGTTCGGGCACCAGTTGACCGGCGCCTCCTTGCGGTAGGCCAGCCCGTGCTCGAGGAACTTCAGGAACAGCCACTGCGTCCAGCGGTAGAAGGTCGGCTCGTGCGCGGACACCTCGCGCTGCCAGTCGATCGCCCAGCCCATGCGGCGCATCTGGTACACGGATCGCCGCGATGTTGCGCTCGGTGATCTCGAGCGGGTGACCGCCGTCCTTGATCGCGGCGTTCTCGGCGGGCAGGCCGAACGAGTCGAAGCCCATCGGCCGCAGCACGGTGAAGCCGTTGCGTCGCTTGAAGTGCGTGACGACGTCGCCCAGCGTGTAGTTGAGGACGTGCCCCATGTGCAGGCTGCCGGACGGGTACGGCAGCATCTCGAGCATGTAGAAGTGACGCTCGGGCGGCGCGTGCGGCTCGGGGTCGTCGACGTGGAAGGACTGCTCGGCCTCCCAGACCGACTGCCACTTCTGCTCGATTGCATGGGCGTCGTACTCGTCCATCACGTCCCCTTGAAACGAAAAAGCCTCTCGATCGAGAGGCCGGGGGAGGCTGCCGCGGCGGCCGCCGCGTGACTCCCTGACTCAGGTAAGAAGCACGTTCACTACCCGCAGTGTAACGATGGACTTCTCGTGCAGCCACTGACCGACAGCCCCGTGCGCGAACTGCTCCCGGACGCCGCCGTCGTCGTCGACGGCGAGCTCGTGCTCGGCGGCGTGCGCGCGTCGGAGCTCGCCCGCGAGTTCGGGACGCCGGTCGTCGATCTACGACGAGGTGACGCTGCACGCGCAGGCGCGGGCGTACGCCGCGGCGGCACCCGGCGCGCTCGTCGTCTACGGGACGAAGGCCTTCCCGTCGGTCGCGGTGCTGCAGTTGTTCGCCGACGAGGGCCTCGGTGCGGACGTCTCGACGGTGGGCGAGCTCGAGTTCGCGCGGCGCGCCGGCATCACCGGAGAACGACTCGTGATCCACGGCAACAACAAGGAGGACGAGCTGCTGAGCCGCTCGGCCGAGGCCGGCGCCCTGATCGTGCTCGACTCGCTCGACGAGCTCGAGCGCGCACGTGCGATCGGGGCCGAGCGCTGCCTCGTGCGCGTCACGCCGGGCATCGAGGCCGACACCCACGAGGCGATCAAGACCGCGCACCACGGCTCGAAGTTCGGCCTGCCGCCCGACGACGCAATCGAGGCGCTGCGCCGCCTGCCCGGGTGCCTCGGCCTGCACGTGCACGTCGGCTCGCAGCTGATGCACTTCGGCGCGTCGCTGATGACGGTCGACTGGGTCGCGCAGTTCGCAGCGCGCGCGCGGCTCGAGCTCGGCTGGACGCCGTCGATCGTCGACCTCGGCGGCGGCCTCGGCGTGCGACACGTGGTCGAGGAGCCGTCGTTCACCGGTCGAGGAGTTCGTGGGCGGCCTCGTCGGCGAGCTCGGCCGCGCCTTCCAGCTGCAGAGCCTGCCCGCTCCATCGCTCGTGCTCGAGCCCGGCCGGTCGCTCGTCTCGCGGGCAGGCGTCACGCTCTACACCGTCGGCGTCGTCAAGCGCGCCAGCGCCGCGACGACCTACGTGACGATCGACGGCGGCATGTCGGACAACCCGCGTCCCGCGATGTACGGCGCCCGCTACACGGCGCTGCTCGCGAACCGCGCCGACGAGGCGCCCACCGGCGCGTACGCGGTCGCCGGAAAGCATTGCGAGTCGGGCGACGTGCTGATCGAGCGCGTCGAGCTGCCGGCGCCCGCGCGCGGCGACCTGCTCGCCGTTCCGGTCACCGGGGCCTACACCCTTGCGATGAGCTCGACCTACAACGCCGTGCCACGGCCGCCGGCCGTGCTCGTCACCGACGGCAACGCACGCCTGATCCGCCGGCGCGAGACCGTCGACGACCTGCTCGCCTACGAGGCGTGACGCACTACCAGGCGCGCCACGACGCGCGCGAGAGGAAGAGCCCGTGCCCGGCGCGGGTCGTGCAGGTGAGCCCGCTGAGCCGCGACCGGCAGGTGTACGGGCCCTGCCGCCAGACACTCCCGTAGGGAATCGTCCGCAGGACGGGATGGTCACGCCCGTCGTAGAGGATCCCGCCCGAGCAGACGACGTGCGCCCGGCCCCGGTCCGGCAGCTGGAAGCCGTGCCAGTCGAGGCCTGTCGGCGGGCTGATGCAACGGCGCTGCAGCAGGCGCGTGTAGGACGCGACCCGAATCGTGCAGAGCAGGTTCGCGCGGGCGGTCGGCCGGACCGGCACGACGAAGCACTCGATGTTCCGCGACGGCGTCCTCACGCCCGGCAGACGCGCGGCCGGGGCCGCTGCGGCGGCAGCTGCGAAACAGAGCACGACGACCAGGCTACGTCCGAGCATCGCCGTCATTGTCCCTCTAGGCGCCGCCGGAAGCGAATCGGCAGTGCTGGCCGGGCGAGGGCGGGTCGAGCGCGAGCAGCTCCGGGACGGAGACGGCACGCAGCCCGCGCACGCGGATCGCGCGGAGGATCTCCGGCAGCGCACGCACCGTCCGAGGGATGGATGTCGTGCATCAGCACGATTGCGCCGGGGCGCAGCCCCGCGATCACGTTGCGGACGACCGAGCGGGCCGTCGCCTGCGGGCGGTCGTCGCCCGAGACGACCGACCAGAAGACCTCGACGAGCCCGAGCGACGTCGCGATCGCGTCGGTCTGGGCGTTGTGCTGCTCGTAGGGCGCCCGGAAGAGTCTCGGGCGCCAGCCCACCTCCTCCTGCATCGACGCCTGCGTCCGGGCGACCTCGAGCCAGGCGACCCAGCGCGGGATCTCGGTCAGGCGCTGGTGCGACCACGAGTGATTGCCGACGACGCCGACTCTGGTCTCCGCGCGGGCGACGTGCGGCCAGTCGCCAAGACGGTTGCCGACGAGGAAGAAGGTCGCGTGGGCGCCGGCCGTGCGCAGCTCCTCGAGCAGCTGCCCCGTCAAGGGGCCGGGGCCGTCGTCGAACGTGAGCGCGACCGCGTTCGACCGGCCGGCGCCGCAGTAGACCGGCTCGCCGCGCGCGGCGGCCTGCGTGACCGCGCGGCGCTGCTCCCACTGAAGCGGCACGTGCGGGCGGCGGTACGGCTCGGGGCCGACCCGCGACGCGAGCGCGAACGGCACCGCCGACGAGTGCCGCGAGGAGGAGCACGACCGTGCGGCCCACGGAGCCGATGCTAGTCCTACATCCGGACCTTGAGCGCCAGCACGTTCGCCACGAACGGCTTCGTGATGTTGTAGAGGCCGTGCGCGCGCACGGCGCGTTCGCCCTGGTACCAGCCTGCGAGCGCCAGGCGCTCGTCGCCGTGGAACGCCACGAGCAGGTGCTTCAGGTACCGCACTCCAACCTCGATGTCGCCGTCGACCGTGTGCGCGATCGGCTTCCCGGCGAGCACGTTCTCGACGTACTCGCGCGTCGTCGGCAGCGTCTGCATCACGCCACGCGCGCCCGCCGGCGACACGATCGACGTCTGGAAACCAGACTCCATCCACGCGAGCGCGCGCACGAGATGCGTGTCGACACCGAGCGTGCTCGCCCAGCGGTCGAGCAGCGCCCGCACGTCGACCGACTGCGAGGCCAGCGCCGGACGCGTCACGGCTGCGACGGTGACGGCGCGCGCCACCGCCGACGGGATGCGCAGCCGCTGGCCGATGATGATCGGCTTCAGGATGTCGAGCTTGTTCGCGCGTGCGAGCGCGGCAATCGTCGTCTTGTGGCGTGTGGCGATCGAGGTCAGCGAGTCGCCGCTGCGCACGACGTAGGTCGACGACGCGGATACGGTCATCGTCTTGGCCCGCACGGGCACGCGGTCGCGCTTGACGATCGCGCTCAGCGTGCGCGGGCCGACGATCGCGTCGGCGCTCAGGTTCAGCGAACGCTGGTAGCGCTTGAGCGCCGCGGCCGTCTCCTTGCCGAGGTAGCCGTCGAGCGCGCCGTCGTAGACGCCGCGTTTCGTGAGCAGGAACTGCAGGACCGAGACGTCCCAGCCGAAATCGCCGCGCCGTAGCGTTCGCGAGCCGAAGAGCGGGCGGCCCAGGGGGCCGAGCGCCCTGCGGGTGCGGATGTCCGCCACGCCGAGCCGGATGCCGGTGCCGGCGCTGAAAGGCGTGGACGGCCGCCGCCGTCTTCGGGCCCGCGATCCCGTCGATCTGAGCCAGATAGAGGCCGTGGGCGCGCAGCGCGACCTGGAGCCCGGCGATCTGCGGGTTCCCGGCGGCATGCGCCGCGGGCGCGAGCAGCGCAGCGGCGACGAGGGTGACGGCAAAGCGGCGCACGAGCCCGGACCTTTCGGCCCGGGCTCGCAGCTTCCTCCACGTCTCAGGCGAGATTTACGGTCGCATCGAGCGACGCCGCGAGCTCGACGGCGTCGCCTTCGAGCCGAAGCGCGGGCACGTCGACCACCGGCCAACGACCTGCGAGCACCAGGCGAGAGCCTGCCGCGATCGCAGAGAGCTCTGCGACCGGCGCAGGCTCGCGGAGGCTCGAGCTTGCGAGCACGACCAGATCCGGATGCTCGGAGGCCGCCGTCGACGCGACGACGCCCAACGGCGTGTCGGCGCCGAGAAAGAGGATCCGCCAGCCCCGTTCTCGCATGGCCAGGCCGAACACGACGAGCGGGAGGTCGTGCAGGTCCCCCGGCGCGCAGGCGAGCAGTGCGCGGGGCCCGACTCCCTGGTCCCACCGGGACGCCAGCGCAAGCAGGCGGCCACGCAAGAGATGCGCGGCGAAGTGCTCCTGAGCGACCGACACCTCGCCGCGCGCCCAGCGATCACCGATCTCGCGCAACGTCGGCTGGATCGACTCGCGCAGCACTCCGGTGACCGACAGGCGCGAGAACAGGTTGTCCAGCAGATCGTTCGCCCGTTCGCCGTCGAATGCAAGCAGCGCCGGCAGCAGCTCCTCGCTGCGCTCGAGCGGCACCAGCGCCGCGCGGGCCGCCTCCGCGGCGGCCAGGCCGTGGGCGAGCCCGGTGCGCATCCGCTCGACGCGGGCCGCGTCCTGCTCCCCGTAGAGACGAAAGCCGCCCTCGGTGCGTTCGGGCCGGAGGAGGCCGTAGCGGCGCTCCCACGCACGCAACAGGTCGACGCTCGTCCCCGTGCGCCGCGCCAGCTCACCGATCCGGTACATGGAGGCACCGTAACAGACTCTGGACAAAAACTTGACAACGCCGCGTGGAAGCGGCTACTGTGCTCGGACAAAACCTGGACATCATCGGTACAGAACGGAGGTCGGAATGAAGAAGCTCGACATTGCCGCGCTGGCGCTCCTCATCGTCGGGGGTCTCAACTGGGGTCTCGTCGGGATCGCGAAGTTCGACCTCGTGGCCGCGATCTCGGGGCCTCGAGTTCGGCGAGACCAATTGGTTCTCGCGCGTCGTCTACTGCCTCGTCGGCGCCGCCGCCGTCGTCGCATTCGTCCGGCTGCCCGCCATCGCACGCGGCGAGCAGCCCGATACCGCCCACGCCCAATGAACGGAGAAAGGAGCACCCACATGCTGAACCGCATCGCCCTGATCGTCGTCGTCCTGGCGGCAACGCTCGCCGGGAGCGCCACCGCGGCGCCCACGGCTGCGAAGCCCAACGTCGTCCAGGTCGCGACCTCGGCCGGCCAGTTCAAGACGCTGGTGGCGCTCGTCAAGCAGGCCGGCCTCGCCGGCGCGCTCTCGACCAAGACGGTCACCGTCTTCGCCCCGACGGACGCGGCCTTCGCCAAGGTGCCGAAGGCGACGCTCGCCAAGCTGAAGAAGGACCGCGCGCTCCTGAGGCGCGTGCTGCTCTACCACGTCGTCGCCGGTCGAGTCCCGGCCGCGAAGGCCGTCACTCTCACCCAGGCGAAGACGCTCGAGGGATCGTCGCTCGCGATCAAGGTGACGGGCTCGACGGTCACCGTCGGCGGTGCGACGGTCGTGAAGACCGACATCGCTGCGCGCAACGGGATCATCCACGTGATCGATCGCGTGCTCATCCCGGCAGCCTGAGCACCGCGCGGAGGCGGCAGGCCCGGAGCGCTCCGGGCCCGCCGGCCTCTACGGCTTCGCGGACTGCACGGCGCCGAAGGGCACCCAGTGGCCCTTGTGCCAGCGCTGGAGCTGCGCCGAGGAGATCGGGAAGCGCGACGTCGGCGACGTCTTCACCTTCACACCGGGGATCAGGAACGGGTTGTTCGCCTCGTTCATGTGCGTCACGGCAGTCATCAGGCCCTTGCGAGTCAGGTTCTTGCCGGCCTTCGTGAGCGCGTCGACGAACGAGAAGCCCTCCGCCATGCCGGCGACGAGGAAGCCGTCGGACGGGTTGCCGCCCGGCACGTACTTCTTGATGATCTTCGCGGCGAGCTTGACGCCCGGGTCGTTCGCGAACTTGGGCGTCGCGGGGTCCTTCCCCCACGCGATCGAGATCGCTCCCTCGGCAGTTGCCTGCGGGTTCAGCTTCATGATCGACGACGCGGACGCGACGTCGTTGACATAGATCTGCGGCTTCCAGCCGAGCTTGCTCGCGTACACGAACGACTGGATCGCGAACTTGCCGAACGCGAAGACGCAAAACGTGTTCGCGCCGCTCGCCTTCAGCTGCGCGACCTGCGACTGCACGTCGGACGTGGTCGGGTCGTAGCCGACGGTCTGCACGATCTGGCTCTTCTTCGCGCCCAACCCCTTGCGGAACCCGCTCAGCATGTCCTTGCCGTAGTCGTCGCTCTGGTAGAGGACGGCGATCTTCGCCTTCTTGCCGCTCGTCGCGAGGATGTGGCGGGCGTAGAGCTGGCCCTCCTCCGAGTACGGCGGCAGGTAGCCGATCGTCCACGGGTGCTTCGCGTAGTCGCGGCCGAACGTCGTGGCGCCTGTGGCGGAGAACACCTGCGGGACCCCGGCGGCGTTGGCGAAGTCGCGGATCGCGAGGTTGCCGTTCGTGCCGACGACCGAGAAGAGCGCGAAGACGTTGTCCTGCTGGATCAGCTCCCGCACGTTCTCGACCGTCTGCGACGGGTCGTACGCGTCGTCGAGGTACTTGAAGTCGATCTTGCGGCCGTTGACGCCGCCGCGGGCGTTGACGTACTTGAAGTAGGCGTCGGCGCCGCGGAGCACGCCGGCGGCGGCTGCCGCCTCGCCGGAGAGCGGCCCGCTCGAGCCGATCGTCACCTTGGTGGAGGAGACGCCGGGCGTTCCGGCGGTGGAGGCGCCTGCGATGCCGGCGAGCGTGAGCGCAGCGAGCGCCACGGCGGAGGCGATCAGGTTCCTCGTCATTGCGCCCGAGGGTAGCCCCGATTTGTAAACAGTGCGGCGATGCGCAGCAGGAGCGGCAGGAGCAGCATCAGCACGATCAGGACGGCGCCGAAGAAGAACGTCGTCGGCCCGGCCTGCTTGTCGTCGATGTGCGGTACCTGGTGCACGAGATCCGGGAGGAACTGGATCAGGAGCGCGCCGAGGACGGCGCCCCAGATCGACCCGTAGAACCCGACGACGGCGCCGACGAGGAGATAGAGGGAAAGCTGGATCGGGAACGTGTCGGGGCTGACGTAGGCGACGTTGATCGCGAGCAGCGCGCCGCCGACGCCCGCGAACGCGGCCGACAGGCCGAACGCCGCGACCTTGTAGGTCGAGCGGTCGACACCCGACGCCGCAGCCGCGAGCTCGCTGTCCCGCACCGCGCGCAGCGAGCGGCCGAAGCGCGAGTCGAGCAGCCACCAGGCGACGATGAAGAGCACGACGCCGATCGTCCACGTGAGCGCGTAGAGCCACTGGTTGTTCGTCAGGTGGCGACCGAGGATCGTCACCTCGAAGCCGTGGCCGGTCTGGGTCGGCTTGCCGAAGAGCGTGATCCCGGTCGACCCGCCGGTGAGGCCGTCGAACTTCTTCAGGATCGTCGGGAGCACGACGGCGATGCCGAAGGTCGCAAGCGCCAGGTAGAAGCCCGCGAGCCGCAGCGCCGGAATGCCCGCCAGCAGACCGATCCCGCCCGCGACGGCGGCGGCAACCGGGATCGTCCAGAGGTCGCGAACCCCGTGGTCCGACATCAGGATCGCAGTCGTGTAGCCGCCGACCGCCATGAACGCGCCGTGGGCGAGCGAGATCTGACCGCTGTGGCCGGTCAGGATGTCGAGGCCGAGGATTGCGATGAAGTACGCGCCGACGCTCGCGAGCTGCACCGTGTGGAAGTCGGAGAGCGGGAACGGGAGCACGATCAGCACGAGCACGCCGGCCGCGAACGCGATCAGCTTCGTCCTCATACGCGCCTCACCGCCGTGTGTCCGAAGAGACCGGCGGGCCGCACGATCAGCACCCCGAGGATGACCGTGAGCGCGACCGCGAGCCGGAGCTCACCGCCCACCCAGTGCACGTACGTGCCGACGAGGTTGAGCAGCACACCGAGCACGAGGCCGCCGATGACGGCGCCGAGCGGCGAGTCCATCCCGCCGAGCACCGCCGCAGCGAAGGCGTAGAGGAGCACCGTGCGCATCATGTTCGGCTCCAGGAAGAGCGAGGGCGCCGCGAGCACCCCGGCGACGGCGCCGAGCACGCAGGCGAGCCCCCACCCGACGGCGAGCATCGCCGGCACGCGCACGCCCGCGAGCCGGGCCTCGCGCGGGTTGACGGCGGCGGCGCGCAGGCCGAGGCCGAGCTTGGTGCGTGCGAAGAGCAGCCAGATCAGCAGCACCGAGAGGAGCGAGACGACGATCACGCCGATGTCCTGCTTCGAGAACGCGACACCGCCGACCGTGATCGGCTCGGTCGAGAACGGGCCGTGGAACTGCTTGGCAGCCCCGCCCCAGATCCACGTCGTCAGCCCGTTGACCGCGATCAGGAGCCCGATCGTGAGGATGACGACGCCGAGCACCGGCCCGTCCTGGATCGGACGGATGATCGTCTGCTGCAGCACGACCCCGCCCCCGAACGAGAGGACGATCGTGATCCCGAACGCGGGCCAGAACGCCCAGCCGTGATCCATCAGCGTCCAGCAGATGAATGCCGAGAGCGTCGCGAGCTCGCCCTGCGCGAAGTTGAGCACGCCGGTCGAGCGGTGGATGAGGACGATCGCGAGCGCCAGGGAGCCGTAGATGCCGCCGGACGCGAGCCCGCTCACGACCTGCTGGAGGAAGTCGCCACGGCCTCGTGTTGGCGCCTGCGGACCCACGAACGTGGTTCGCGAGCCGGCAGTTCCACCCTAGTAGCCAAGGTAGGACCTCCGCACCGACTCGTTCTGCTGCAGGTCGGACGCGAGCCCGCCGAGCACGACGCGGCCGGTCTCGAGCACGTACGCGTGCTGCGCGGCGCGCAGGGCGAGGATTGCGTTCTGCTCGACGACGACGATCGTCGTTCCCGCCTCGTTCATCCGCCGCAGCGCGTCGAAGATCTCTCGCACGACGAGCGGGGCGAGCCCGAGCGACGGCTCGTCGAGCAGCAGCAGCCGCGGCTTCGCCATCATCGCGCGGCCGAGCGCGAGCATCTGCTGCTCGCCGCCAGAGAGCGTGCCCGCCTGCTGGTCGCGCCGCTCGTAGAGACGTGGGAAGAACTCGAAGACGTGCGCGAGGTCGCGCTGCGAGACGCCGCGCTGCACCCACGCGCCGAGCCGCAGGTTGTCGAGCACCGACAGGGTCGTGAACGTGCCGCGGCCCTCGGGCACGTGGGCGACGCCGCGGCGCGCCATCGACTCCGGCGTGCGCCGATAGACCTTGCTGCCGTCGAACACGACATCGCCGCTCGTCTTCACGGTGCCGGAGACCGCGCGCAGCGTGGTCGTCTTGCCGGCGCCGTTCGCACCGAGGATCGCGACGAAGTCGCCGTCGGCGACGGAGAGCGTCACATCGTGCAGCGCGCGGATCTCGCCGTACCGCGCTTCGACGTCGCGCAGCTCAAGGATCGACAAGTCGCTCCCGCAGCCGGTCGATCTGCGCGTCCGTCAGCCCGGCGGCGCGCAGGTACGACGCGACGTCGCCGTAGCGGCGCTCGATCTCCTCGACGACGCTGACCATCGCCTCGGCCGGGGTGTGCATCAGCCGGCGTCGCTTCTCGCGCTCGACGTCGTCGGCTGCGTCTGCGAGCCATTGCTCGCTCAGCGGGGCGAGGTTGGCTGCGGAGAGTGCGTAGTCCTCGCCGATCGTCTCGCGGCCGACGCCCGCGAGCCGCAGCAGGAGCGCCGAAACGAGCCCGGTGCGGTCCTTGCCGCCCATGCAGTGAACGACGACGGTGCCGTCGGCGTCGGCGACCGCGGCGAACGCGCGGCCGAAGCGGTCGCGATAGCGCTCGAGGAAGTCGACGTACGACCAGGCGTAGTGGTCGGCGACATCGTCGACGGACGACAGATGCGCGTCGAGCTCGGCGACGTACTCGCGGTCGTAGCTCTCGCCGAGCACCGAGATGTGCACGACGTCGATGTCGACGTCCCGCGGCTGGTCCTCGGCCAGCTCCTCGGGCCACCGCAGGTCGACGATGCGGGTGACGCCGTGCTCGGCGAGCGACCGCCAGCCTGCGTCGGTCAGCGAGCGAACGTTGTCGGAGCGGACGACAGCGCCCGCGCGTGTACGTCGCCCGTCCTCGGTGGGGAGCCCGCCGAGGTCCCGAACGTTGAGGCACCCCTCCCAGGCGAGCGCCGTCACGCGGCGTCGGCGTCGGCGCCCAGATAGGCCTCGATCACCGCGGGGTTCCGCTGCACGTCCTCCGGCGTCCCTTCCGCGATCTTGCGTCCGAAGTCGAGCACGTGGATCCGCTCGGCGACTCCCATCACGAGCCCCATGTGGTGCTCGACGAGCAGCACGGTCAGGTCGAAGTCCTCGCGGAGCTTGCCGATGAACGTGCCGAGCTCGGCCACCTCCTCGTGGTTGAGGCCGCCGGCGGGCTCGTCGAGCAGCAGCAGACGCGGCTCGGCGACGAGGGCGCGGGCGAGCTCGACGCGCTTCAGCGTCCCGAAGGGCAGGCCTGCGGCCGGCCGGTTCGCCACGTCCGCGATCCCGACGTAGTCGAGCACCTCGCGCGCGCGCTTCTGAGCGGCGCCGCCCTGGAAGGGCTTCGTGCGCGTGTGCGCGCCGACGAGCACGTTGTCGAGCACGGTCATCGTCCGGAAGAGCTCGACGTTCTGGAACGTCCGGGCGATCCCGCGTCGGACGATCCGGTGCGGCGGCGTCCGCAGCAGGCTCTTGCCGTCGAACTCGAGCGAGCCGGAGTCCGGTTTGTAGAGCCGCGTGATCACGTTGAAGAGCGTCGTCTTCCCGGCGCCGTTCGGGCCGATCAGACCGACGATCTGACCCTGGTCGACGTCGAGCGAGACGTCGTCGATCGCCACGATCCCGCCGAATCGGCGCGTGACGTTGCTGATGGAGAGGAGCGCCACGGGCGAGAGCATAAGCCACGTCGGCGGCTACGGGCGCACCGGAGAAGAGGTCTCGCGCGTTCCACCAGTACAGCTACGCGAAGGGAGACACGAGATGAACGGAATCGCACGGGCCGGAGCCGCGCTGCTCGGCGCCGCGGCGGCCGGAGCCCTGCTCTGGCTGGCCGCCCAGATCGGCCGAGACTCCACCGGCGGCTACTGGGCCGCCTACGGCGTCGTCGCCGGGGCCGGCCTCGTCTTCGCCGTCATCCAGCTGCGCGGCCGGAACGGCAACCCACCCGCGATGCTCGCGCTCGCCTTTCTCCCGGTGCTCGTCGTCGGCGGCTGGGTGCTGCTCGCGATGCAGCCGGATGCGAACTGGTTCAAGAGCCATGTCCTGTCCTGGTCCGGCGACCTGGGGATCCGCGACGTGGTCGTCGACGTCGGCACGTGGATCGGCGTGATCGCGTTCGGCATCGGCTACACGCTCGGCGCGGCGCTCGAGCCGATGCCGCGCCGGACAGAGGTCGTCGAACCGGCGACGTTCGACCGCACCGCAGCCGACGAGCCGCTGACGGCGGAGCGACGCGAGACCGTCGAGCCGGACGTCGCCGAGCCTGTGCCGGCCGAGCGTCCGAACGAGACGGTCGTTCGCTAGAGACGTCCCGCACCGACCCGGCGGAGCGAGAGCTCGAGCTCCGCCGGGTCGGTCACGGGAAGTCGGCATGCGAAGCGCTCGCAGACGTAGACGGCCGTCCGTCCGTCGACCTCGGTGCGCCCCACGAGCAGTGGCACGTCCCGGGCCGGGCCGAAGGCGATCACGTCGGTCGGCGCCGCGCCGGCGACGGCGACCTGCGCGACGGCCGCGTCGGGCGATCCGACGATCGCGAGCTCACGGTGTGGTGCCAGGTGCTGGTCGAGCGCCACGAGCAGCCAGCCGAACGCCGACGGCGCCC
This sequence comes from uncultured Actinomycetes bacterium, assembly GCA_963698925.1. Classification (GTDB taxonomy): domain Bacteria; phylum Actinomycetota; class Thermoleophilia; order Gaiellales; family Gaiellaceae; genus PALSA-600. The sequence goes on from CAVOSR010000004.1 coordinate 231,448, forward strand.
GCACGAGCGCGTCGCGGACGAGCCGCAGCACGGCGACGGCCTGCCCCTCGAGCGCGTCGTCGCCCCAGATGCGGGCGAGGCGCAGGAGCACGTAGGCGAGCATCGCGTTGCCGCTCGGCGTCGGATGGTCGTCGAGCTCCTTCTTGCGTGCCACGAGCTGCTCGGCGTCGGCCGGTGTCTGGAAGAACCCGCCGCTGTCCGGGTCGCCGAAGAGATCGAGCGCCAGCAGCGCGAGCCGGTGCGCCTCACGGAGCCAGCGCGCGTCGCCGCTCGCGACGTGCAGCTCGAGCAGGCCGTAGGCGACGTCGGCGTAGTCCTCGAGGTAGCCGGTGCCCCTCGCGACACCGTCGCGCCAGGTGCGGTGGAGGCGGCCCTCCTCGGTCGAGAGCGGGCCGAGCAGGAACTCCCCGAGCGCGATCGCCGCGTCGATGCGCCCGCCCTGGGCGAGTGCCGCGAGCGCCAGCCCGTTCCACGACGCGATCGCCTTGTCGTCGCGTGCCGGCTTGGGGCGTTGCTCGCGCAGCGCGAACAGCGCCGCGCGCTGCGCGTCGTCGAGCTCCCCGCGCAGCACGAACCGGCCGTGCTCGAACGGCTGCAGCAGCTCGTCCGCCGCGCCCTCGCCCGGCGCCCAGCTGAAGGTCAGCCCTTCGACGCCGTCCGTGTCCGCGTCCTGCGCCGATGCGAAGCCGCCGCCGTCCAGCGCGAGCTCCCGTTGCAGGTAGTCGAGCGTCTCGTCGGCGATCCGGCGATAGCGCGGCTCGTCGAAGCGCTTCGCGGCGTGCAAGTACACCGACGCGAGCAGCGCGTTGTCGTACAGCATCTTCTCGAAGTGCGGGACGAGCCAGCGCTCGTCGACCGAGTAGCGGTGGAAGCCGCCGCCGACGAGGTCGTACATGCCGCCGAGCGCCATGCCGTCCAGCGTGGCGCGCGTCATCTCCTCCTCGCCGCGCCGCAGGAGGAACTCGAGCACCGGGCCGGGCGGGAACTTCGGCGCCCTCCCCCACCCACCCCACTGCGGGTCGAAGCCCTCGCGCAGCGTGCGCTGGGCAGCGTCGAGCAGCGCATCGGTGAGAGGCTCTGGGGACGGCTGCAGGCGCGCGCCGGCGCGGATGTGCTCGGTCAGGTTCCGCCCCGACCGATCGACCTCGCTGCGCTGGTCGCGCCAGGCCTCCGCCACGCCGAGCAGAACCTGCTTGAACGACGGCAGGCCGTGCCGCGGCTCGGGCGGGAAGTACGTGCCGCCGAAGAACGGCTCACCCGCGGGCGTCAGAAACACGGTCATCGGCCAGCCGCCGCTGCCCGTCAGCGCGACGACCGCGTCCATGTAGATCGAGTCGAGATCCGGCCGTTCCTCGCGGTCGACCTTGATGCTGACGAAGTGCTCGTTCAGCACGCGCGCGGTGAGCGCGTCCTCGAACGACTCCCGCTCCATCACATGGCACCAGTGGCAGGCCGCGTAGCCGATCGAGAGCATGATCGGCCGGTCCTCGTCGCGCGCGCGGGCGAGCGCTTCGTCCCCCCACGGGTACCAGTCGACGGGGTTGTCCTTGTGCTGGAGGAGATACGGCGAGGTCTCGGCGGCGAGCCGGTTCATGCGCGCAGCCTCCTGATGCCCTCGACGCTGAGGGTGACGCAGGCGGCGATTCCGAACGCGAGCAGGAGCGCTGCCCAGACGTGGTGCTCGAAGAAGCGGCCGCCGAAGTAGCCGAGCAGCGCGGCGTACGTCGCCCAGGTGACCGCTGCGATCACGTCGTAGCCGGCAAAACGCGGGTACGAGTAGTGCGTCAGCCCGGCGGTGAACGTCACGGCAGTGCGTCCGCCCGGCACGTAACGGCCGACGATGATGACGAGCCCTCCTCGCTCGGCGAGCTGGCCTCGAGCCCAGGCAAGCGCGCGCTGCGAGCGTTCGCCGTTCAGAAAGCGCTCCTGCGCCGGCCGGCCGATGAATCGGCCGAGCGCGTACGAGATGTTGTCGCCCGCGAACGCGCCGAGAGCGCCGGCGGCGATCACCCAGCCGAGCGACAGGTCGCCCACCACGGAGAGCAGTCCGGCGACGATCACGATCGACTCGCTCGGGAAGAGCGGGAAGACGCCGTCCCCGAGCGCGATCGCGAACACGATCAGATACGCCTCTGGGGGCTGGGAGAGCAGGTCGAACGCCGACTGGAACACGTCGGGATGATTGCTGTCCAAGCCCCGGCGCGGGGGACGTGTCCCGGGGACTGTCCCCGAGACGTGTCCCGGGGACTGTCCCCGGGACCTGTTCGAATCAGGCGGGCGGCCGGCCGTACGAGACCGAGCGGGCGATCTCGCGGAAGCCGACCGACTCGTACAGCCGGCGCGGGATCGGGTAGGCCTCGTCGCCGCGGCAGCCGACCAGCGCCTCCGTGGCGCCCTCGTCGCGCAGGCGCTGCAGTGCGAACAGGTTGACCGCCCGCCCGAGCCCTTTCCGCAGGTGCGCTTCGTGCGTCCCCACGGGCTCGAACTCGCCGAGGCGGTTCGCCTCGTCGAGCCACGCGAGTGCGTACGACGCCACCGATCCGTCGGGCGCCACCGCCACGCAGTCGAGATCGGCACGGTAGGGCCACGTCGCGCGCACGACCGCGTACACCTCGTCGGTGAAGCGCGACGGGCTGAACGCCGTGCGGTGTGCCGCCGACCTGGAGGCGGTGTCCTCGTACTCCGCCATCGTGGTCAGCCGGTAGCCGTCGGGCACGCGCGGCTCCTCGATCTCCTCGAGCGAGCGCGTGTTCTTGCGCATCCAGAAGGCGTCCGGCAGGTGGACGAGCCCGCGCGCGTTCAGACGGCCGACGAGGTCCGCGTTGCGCTCATCGACCAGCAGCTCGCTCGGGTCGGCCCAGTCCAGGATCTCGTCGGTGACGTCGCCGCGTCCCGGCCGTACTTGCAGCTCGAGCTCCGTCCCGCCCGTCAGCCAACCCCACCCCACGAGCTCGTCAGCGTCGAACCACAACCGCCCCTCCCAGTCTGAGTGCGTCAGCTGCGCCGACCAGAACGCGATCTGCCCGAACGTGCAGTCGACGTGCTCGCGCGCCGTTTGCCACAGCTCTCGCTCGAGCTCGAGCAGCAGCCGCAAGTCGTCCCCGCCGTCGAGCGTGCGCGAGGTCAAGGCCACGGCGACGCGCGATAGACGCCGCCCTCCAATCGACGGCCGAGCAGCTCCGCGAGCCACTGCGAGACGCCGATCAGCGCGTCGACGTCGACGCCGGTCGCGACACCGTCGCGCTCGAGCTGCCAGACGAGGTCCTCCGTCGCGATGTTGCCCGTCGCGTTCGGCGAGAACGGACAGCCCCCGAGACCACCGACCGAGGCGTCGAGCACGCTCGCACCGCCGTCGAGCGCCGCCCAGGCAGACGCGTAACCCGTGTTGCGCGTGTTGTGCAGGTGCGCGCCCACCGGCCTCCCGAGAATCGAGATCCGCTCGACGAGCCGACGCACGCGGCGCGGTGTCGCGACGCCGATCGTGTCCGCGAGCACGAGCTCGTCCGCATCCGCGAGCCGTTCACAGAGCGCCTCGACCGCGCCGGGGTCGACCTCGCCCTCGAACGGGCACCCCCACGCGCACGAGACCGTCACCGTCGCCGGAACGGTCGCCTGCGCGAGGATCGCGCGCACCCGCTCGGCCGCCTCGTCGAGCGTCGCGTTGCCGTTGTGCCGGTTGAACTCGTCGGTGGCGGCGAGTGTGCAGTTGACGCGGTCGAGGCCGGTCGCGGCGAAGCGCTCGTAGCCCCGCTCGTTGAGCACGAGGCCCGACAGCTCGGCGCTTCCGCGCTCGGCCGCGGCAACGACCTCCTCGGCGCCCGCCATCTGCGGCACGCGCTCGTCCCGCACGAACGAGACGGCCTCGATCCGGGGCAGGCCCGCGGCCGCGAGCCGCGAGACCAGCTCGGCGCGCACGGGAGGGGCGAGCACGTCCGGCTCGTTCTGCAGCCCGTCGCGCGGGCCGACGTCGCAGAGCGTGATCACGCCGGGGCAGGCGCCGGGACGACCTCGTACGTCTCGACCGGCCGCATCGGTAGGAGCACGACGACGAGACTCGTCAGCCCGACGCCAACCCATTGCCAGCCGGTCAGGGTCTGCCCGAACTTGAAGTACCCGACGAGGATCGCGCTGACCGGGAAGGCGAGCTCCGCGAGCGTGGCGGCGACCGCCGGCGTTCGCTGCAGGCCGTAGTAGTAGAGGCTGAGCGCGACGAGCCCCGTGACGAGTGCGAGCACCGCGATCCAGAACGTGTCGTGGCCCGAGGCGAACGCGGGCGCGCCGAGCACGAGCAGGGCGATCGCGCTCGCGGGCAGCCCGAAGAGGAAGCGCAGCGTTGTCACGTGCTCGAACCGCATCATGCGCGAGAGGTAGCGGCCCAGCACCGTTCCGAGCGCCCAGAGCACCGCCGCCGCGAGCGCGTAGAGCGTCGGCTTCAGACCGTGCACCGTGGGGTGCAGCGGCTCCTGCACGCCGATCAGCCAGGCGCCGACGAGCGCAGGCCCGAGGTAGAGCGCGAAGCGCGGCCGCACGCGCTCGCCGAGAATGATCCGCGCAGCGATCACCGCGACGATCGGCTGCACCTTCTGCAGCACCACCGGCGTCACGAAGTCGCTCCCCTCGACAAACGCCTGCGTGAAGAGGATCGTCGCGATCGCCGACGACCCTGCGCCGATCACGACCGCGGCGAGGACGTAACGCCAGCCGAGCCCGAGCACCGCCACGAGCGCGCCACCCGCGAAGGGCAGCGTGCAGAGGACCAGCACGAGATGCTCGCCGAAGACGATCGTCGCGACATCGGTCGTCTGTGCGAGCGGCTGGCGGATCCACGCGTCCATCCCCCAGAGCGCCGCCGCGACTGCGACGAAGACGATCCCGGTCGAGCGCGACCGCAGCAGCACGTTCATCGGCGCAGGGTATCCGTCGCGTTACGCGCGGGGAAGCACCGCGACGCGGTCGATCCACGCCGCGAGCCGAGGACGACCCTCGACCGACAGAAGCCGGCGCATCTCCTCGTGGATCGGATAGTCGTCGCCCGGCGTGCGGTCGACGGCGTACTTGAGGAACGGGTACGCGGCGACGTCGGCGACCGTGAGCTCGTCGCCGAGCAGGTAGTCGCGGCCGTCGAGCAACGCCTCGAACCGGTCCTGGTGCTCGTCGAGCCGCGCTGCCGCGCGCGCGCTGCGGGCGTCGTCGACCTCGGAGCCGAGAATGCGCGCGAACACCACGCCGAGCGGGTGCATCCACACGCGGTCGAGCCACTCGAGGAAGACCTCCGCCTCCGCCCGGGCGGCACGGCCGGCCGGCCACAGCGAGGGATCGACGAGCCGGACGATCGCGAGCGAGCCGACGACGACCCGGCCGTCGACCTCCGCGACCGGCACGCGCCCCTGCCCGCTCAGCTCGAGCACGGGCGTGCGGTCGACGAGGTCGACGTCGACCCAGTCGAGCTCGGCGCCCGCCCGACCAGCCGCGAGTGCGACGCGCTCGCAGTTGGTCGAGTACGGGATGCGCCAGACGCGCACGGACGGGCGGCGCGCTAGACCGACGGCAACGGGTCGGCAGGCTCGGGCAGCGCGCCTTCCTGCGCGACGATGTGCTTGCGCACGTCCCGGCCGGACCAGTAGCCGACCAGGCCGAAGACGAGGATGATGGCGAGCGTCGCGAGCGTGTAGACCTCGAAGCGGCCGCGCGCGACGCCCCAGTTGTCGACGAAGTCGTACGGAACGTTGAACACCTTCTCGAGCGTGCCCGGGAAGACCGCGACCCACGAGCCGAGCAGCACCCAGCCGGTGATCAGGAGCGAGCCGATCCAGACGCCGGGCAGCCCGAAGGGCACGTGGTACGGGCGCTCCACCTCGGGATGCGTGTAGCGCAGCCGCAACGCCGCCAGGAAGATCCAGATGTACGAGATCAGCGTCGTCGAGATCGCGATGTCGAGCACGATCTGGAAGGTCGCGTTCTCGCCGCTGTCGAAGAACGCGATGGCGCTGAAGCAGAAGACCGTCGAGACGATCCCCGACATGACGTTGACGCGCACCGGCGTGCCGAAGCGCCGGTTGAAGACGCCGAACCATGGGAAGAACGCGCCGTCGTAGGCGGCGACAGCCTGGATCCGGTCCGAGCCGATCATCCAGACGGCACCGGAGGTGACGAGCGTGCCGACGAAGCAGAGCGTCATGATGATGAGCAGTGTGTGCGCTGCGCCGCCATAGACGCTGAACGTCTTCGTGACGGCGTCGATGAAGCCGCCGATGCCCGTCACGGCTTCGGTCGGCAGCACGAGGATGATGCCGCCGATCGGGATCACGTAGAGGAGGACGCCGAGAATGCCGCTGCGCAGCACCGAGAGCGGCACGTCGTGCTGGGGGTCCTCCATCTCCTCGGCGGCGCCGTTCTGCAGCTCGAAGCCGACGTAGTTGAAGAGCAGCACCGGCACGAGACCGAGGAACACGGCCCGCGTCGGCGAGAGATCGGAGGCGCTGAAGCCGGCGATCCCGTGCTCGATGCCGTAGATGATCACCGTGATCGTGAAGAAGCCGAGCACGAAGATGCGCATGAAGGCGCCGATGTTCGGGATCCACTTGCCCTGGCGCAGCGAGATGATCGCGACGCCGATCGAGATCCAGATGAAGATGAGCTTGAAGAGGTAGTCGCCGAACGTGCCGTGCCCGATGTCGAACACGTTCGCGCGCCAGGAGTCGGTCGCGATGAAGGCGAGCGAGCCGCCGACCCAGAGCGGGTTCGTGACCCAGTAGAGGACCGCCGCGATACCCCCGTGCAGGCGTCCGAAGGCAAGCTTGACCCACTCGTACGGGCCACCCTCCATCGTGAACGCGCTCCCGACCTCCGCCATCACGAGCATGTACGGCGCCACGAAGAGCAGCGCGAGCGCCACGAGCCAGAAGAAGCCCTCGGGGCCGTTCGACGCGACCGTGCCGAGCGTGTCCAGCCCGACGAATGCGCAGACCGTGAAGAAGACCATGTCGAACCGCCGCAGCGATTTGACGAGCTTGCTCTTCTCCTCCTGCGCGAACGACGTCGTGTCGATGGGGTGTAGGGCCGTGGTTGCCATCAGCTGATCTTCCTCCATGCGTCGGTGAGCACCTCGCCGAGAATTCCCACCATCTCGGAGAACTCCTGCGGGCCCGCGACGAGCGGTGGCGAGATCTGCACCACCGGGTCGCCCCGGTCGTCGGCGCGGCAGATCAACCCGCGCTCGAAGAGCCGCGGCGAGAGGAATCCGCGGAGCAGCGTCTCGGACTCCTCGTCCGAGAACGTCTCGCGCGTCTCCTTGTCCTTCACGAGCTCGAGCGCCCACAGGTAGCCCGCGCCGCGCAGGTCGCCGACGATGTCGAGATCGAGCAGGGTCGCCAGCTGCGCGCGGAAGGGCTCTTCGCGCTCGGCGACTCCCTCGACGATGTGCTCGCGCTGCATGATCTCGAGGTTCTTGAGTGCCACGGCGCTCGAGACGGGATGGCCGCCGAAGGTGATCCCGTGCGCGTACATCGCGGTCTCTCCGGCGAACGCGTCGAACACCGAATCGGCGACGAGCACCGCCCCGATCGCCGCGTACGACGACGAGAGGCCTTTCGCGCACGTGATCAGGTCGGGACGGATGTCGTACTTGCTGCTGCCGAACCAATCGCCGAGCCGGCCGAAGCCGGTGATCACCTCGTCGGCGCAGAGCAGGATCCCGTACCGGTCGCAGATCGCGCGGACGCCCTGGAAGTAGCCGGAGGGCGGCGTGAACGAGCCGCCGGCGTTCTGCACCGGCTCGAAGATGACCATCGCGACCGTCTCCGGCCCGGCCTGGACGATCGCCTCGTCGAGGTCGGTGAGGAGCATGGCCGTGAACTCCTCCTCCGTCTCGCCGGGCGGGCGGTGGTAGCGGTTCGTGTTGCGGACATGCACGACGTCCGGGACGAGTGGCTCGAACGGCGCGCGCAGCGCTGCGATCCCGTTGATCGAGAGCGCGCCCATCGTCGTGCCGTGATACGCGGTGCGCCGTGAGACCGCCTTCCAGCGGCGCTCCCCGCGCGCAGCGTGGTACTGGCGCGCGAGCTTCCACGCGGACTCGACCGCCTCGGAGCCACCGGAGACGAAGAACGCGCGGTTGATGTGATCGGGCGCGAGGCGCGCGAGCTCGGCCGCGAGCTCGATCGCGCGCGGGTGCGCGTACGACCAGTTGGTGTAGAACGGCAGCTCACGCATCTGCGCGAGCGCGGCCTGCCCGACCTCCTCGCCGTACGAGTAGCCGATGTTGACGGAGAAGAGCCCGGCGAGCGCGTCGAGGTAGCGCTTGCCTTCGTCATCCCAGAGGTAGCACCCTTCGCCGCGCACGATCACCGGCGGCTCGTAGCCGTGCATGCGCGTGAAGTGCAGCCAGAGGTGGTCGCGCGCGAGCGTGCGGAGGTCGGTCACGGGCGGAGCCTGCTCGAGCACGCGTCCGAGCATATGCAGTATTCAGACATTCATTCAAGCCGCCTCGAACCGGCCACCGCCGCCACGAGCGCCGCGACGATGCCCGCGACGAGCAGTAGCGCTGCCCAGCCCGGGTCGCCGTCCTGCGCGACGACGAGTGCGGCCGCCAGGACCGTGGCGACCGCTGCAAGCGCGAGCGATCCTGCCCCGACGACGAGCCCCCAGATCTCCGCCGCGACCGCGCGCACGACACGTGGTGCCCGCGGGCCGGGAGGCCGGCGCAGCAGCGCCGTGCACGCGACGAAGAGCGCGGCGAAGAGCACGACCAGCACCAGGATGCTGACGTCCTCGTGCCACCAGTGGACACCGATCCCCTCGCCGACGAAGAAGACGCCGAACGACGTCAGCATCACGCCGACGCTCGCCTTCATCAGGTTCTCCGGGATCCGCGTCAGCGGCGCGCGCAGCGCGACGCCCGCGACGATCACCGCGAGCAGGGCGACGGTCGCGCCGACGACGGCGCCGGCCCGATGGCCCACCCCGCCGAGGGCGATCACGATCAGGACGACCTCCACACCCTCGAGCAGGACGCCGTTGAAGGCCGTCGTGACCGCCACCCAATGCTCGCGCGTCGAGAGCGCCTCCTTCGTCGCCTCGAACTCCTGCGCCTCGTCGTGCAGCGCCTTCAGCCCGGCCTGGCGCAGGATCGCCTTGTGCAGCCAGCGCAGGCCGAAGAGCAGGAGGAAGAGGCCGACGACGACCTGTGCGTCGGCGACCGGGAACGAGTCGATCGCCGTCCCGAGCACGACCACGATCACTCCGAGCACGAGCGCTGCGAGTGCCGTGCCCGCGAGCGCCGGGCGCCAGCCGCGGAACAGGCCGACCGCGAGCACGATCGTGAAGGCCTCAACCCATTCGACGCCGGAGGCGAGGAACGACGAGAGGACGACGAGCGGGCTAATCGTCGATCCCGTGATCGAGCACGCGCGTCGGGTTGATGCGCACGATCACCCGGTCGGTCGGAGTGTGGAACGGCTTGCCCTCGTAGCGCAGCGAGAGCTCGTTGATGTGCTCCCCCGCTCCCTCCTCGTCGAGCTCTGCGACGCCCTCGACTTCGAAGTACTTGTACGGGTCGTCGTTGTCCCAGATGGTGATCGACAGCCGCGGGTCGTTGACGAGGTTCCGTCCCTTGGCGCGTGAGGGCTTCGTGTTGAAGACAACGCGTTCGCCGTCGGTGTCGACCCACACGACACTCGTCTGCGGGCGGCCGTCGTCGCCGACCGTGCCGACGACACCGAAGTGCTTGCCGGCCTTCAGGAGCTTCAGCTGCCTGTCGGAGAGTGCTGCCATCACGAAGCCTCCGTTCCACGGATCGGGAGCCACGGATTGTTCTTGATCGGAGGCCGATGCCGCGCCGGTCCCGGACGCGCCTCGCGACGAGGCGCCCCGGGACCGGCGTCGGCTCACCCTGCTGGACGTAGATGTGGACGCCGAGCGGCTGGAAGGCGTCGACGAGGCGGTCATGGTGTACGGACAAGCTGCGCCTCTCGCCGAAGACGTCGATCCTGCCGTCCCGCAGCGCAGGCACATGGAACTGCACGTTGATCGGAGCACGGGCGGCGTTGACCGCGATCACGTACGTCGTGTTGCCCGCCCGCCGGGCGACCACCTTCACCGACGTCGAGTTGACGCCCGAGAGGATCGTCTGGCCGAGCAGTGCCGGCCGAACCGCTGAGAGCAGATTGTTGGTCTGCCCGATCGCGTGCTCGATCGCCGGGCTGACGTCGAACGCCTTGTGCTCCGGCGACCACGTATGGGTGAAGTAGCCGATCCCACGCGCGCCGCCGGCGACCGCGAGCCAGACCTCGGCCCGCAGCTCGGCCGGCTGCATCTTGAACCCGCCGCAGTACTCCGGCTTGATCGCACCGGTCTCGATCCACTGGAACGTCGGCATCTTCCCGGCGAGCTGGTTGAACACGCGCTGAGCGTCGTAGACGGCACCGAGCTCGTTGTTGCAGTGGCCGAGCGGATAGAGGTCGAAGCCGGCGACGTCTGCGAGGCGGGCGTACTGCCCGTAGACGGCCTGGCTCGTACTCGTCGGCGTATACGACGACCGGTAGAAGCCGGCGCCTGTCGTCATGAAGGTGAGCAGCCCGTCGCGCGTGCCGCGGCGCACCGGGTGCGCGCGCTGCAAGCTTGCAGGCGTCCAGCCGTCGCCTTCAGGCTCGTCGGGGAACGTCCAGCCGACGAGCCGGTTGCCGCGGACTGTCTTGGCCGCGATTGGCAGCACGGCGAGCGTGTGCGGCTCGATCGCGCGCAGCTGGCCGGTCGCCGTCAGGCCCGGGCAGCTCTCGTTCACGATCAGATTGACTCTCAGCGCACGGGCGCGCTGCGCCGCATCGGCCGAGCACTGGTCGATCAGCATGACCGGGAAGAACGGCTTCCCGGACACGACGAGGCGCGAACGGTCGACGCCGGCGCGTGCGGTGTTCTTCTGGCCGGCGCGTTCTGCGGAAGCTCCGGCGAGTGACGCACACAGAGCCGGTATCAGCCCGAGCGTCGTCGTGACTGCGATGGTGCGGCGAAACATGGCGGTCCTCCTCGGCGTCGTGCGCCGCTGCGTGCTGCAGCAGCGACCTGGCGTCTTGTCGGGCCGCGCCCCCGTGCTCGCACCGTAGCGATCTCGCCGGAGACCGCCGTCACCCATCTGCGCGGCAGCGGGGCGCGGACCGGGCGGCCCGCACCCCCGAATCCCGCGCTACTGCACGGTTGTCGGGATGTTCTTGATCTTCCCCGAGACGATGTCGTGGAGGATCTGCTTCGTCTTCGACTCGATGCCTGCAGGTGTCTTCGGCGAGAACTTGCCGAGGCCGACGCCGTTCTTGTCGAGGCCGTAGACCGCGTCCTGGCCGCCCTTGAAGTTGCCGGACTTGGCGTCGTTGATCGAGAGGAACACGGCGGTGTCGACGCCCTTCAGAGCGGACGTGAGGATGTGGGGGCCGAGGAAGCCCTGATCGGCGTCGACGCCGATCCCCCAGACACCCTTTCCCTTCGCAGCGTCGAGCGCGCCGAGGCCGCAGCCGCCCGCGACCTGGAACACGACGGCCGAGCCCGCGGCAATCTGGTTGAGGGCGATCTCCTTGCATTTCGCCTGGTTGGCGAAGTCCTGCGAGTAGTTGTTCAAGGTCTTGATGCCCGGCACCGCGGCCTTCGCACCCGCCTGGAAGCCGGCGATGTAGCGGTCGACCGGCGGCTGCTTCTGGCCCCCGACGCTCGAGACCGCGTTCGCGCCCTTCGCCTTCGCGGCGAGCGCAGCGGCGTAGCCCGCGAGGTAGCCGACTTCCTGCTCCTTGAAGAGGAGGCCCTCGACGTTCTTCGCGCTGCCTTCGTCGGCGTTCGAGACGTCGACGATCGCGAAGTGCGACTTCGGGAAGCTCTTCGCAACCGCCTTCATCGCCTCGATCTGGGTGAAGCCGACACCGATCACGAGGTTGTAGCCCTGGCGCGCGAGCGCACTGAGATTCGGCACGTACTCGGCGGGCGACTTCGACTGCACGACGCGCCCCTGCACGCCGAGGGTGCGCTGTGCTTTCTGCAGACCGACGTAGGCGAGGTGGTTGAAGCCGCGGTCGTTGAGCCCGCCGATGTCGGTGACCAGGCCGACCTTGAACGGGCCACCATCGGTGGTCGTCGTGCCGGAGGTCGTCGTGGTGTTGCCGGAGGAGCTCTTCGACGAGCTGCCGCAGCCTGCTGCGGCGAGCAGGAGTACGGCGACGAGGGCTGCGAGTGCGAGCTTCTGCACGGTCATCTCCAGGATTCGCTTCGAAAGGGACGCGGCGATTCTACGTCTGCGGCGTGCGCCCGGCTGCGTCGGCCAGGATGTCGCGCCAGCGGGCAAAGAGCAGCTGGTGCGTGCCGTCGACCACACGCAGCTCGGCCGCAGGCAGGTCTCGCGCGTAGCGCTCGCCGATCGACGGTGGGCAGACCCGGTCGCCGGCGCCCCACCAGAGCGTCACCGGCGCGCGCACGTCCGAGAGTGCGAAGTCCCAGGGCCGGCCGAGGTACGCGAGCTCGCGCGCGAGCCACAGCCCGCCGGCGCGAAACGACTCGACGCGGCCGCGGGCGTAGGCGTCGTCGGAGCGCGGATCGCCGGTCGGCGGCGGCGGGCGCCTTCCCCACTGCTCGAGCGCGCGGGCGGCGAGCCGTGGTGCGACGCGGGCGAGCCGCATCACCTGACGCACGTCGCGCGGCAGCTCGCCGACGGCGTCCGGAGGCGGCATCGACCCGACGAGCGCGACGCGCGTCACCCGGTCCGGGACGACCGCGGCGAGCGCGAGGGCGTGCGGGCCGCCGGCCGACCAGCCGACGACGCCAAAGCGGTCGGCGTCGACGGCCACGGCTGCCTGCTCGGCCCACCGGCACAGGGAGCGCCCGCGGGCGGCGGGGCCACAGCGGTCGAGCGCGAGCAGCCGTACGCCGAGCCCAGCGGCGATCGAGTCGTCCGGGTGACGAGTGAGGCGTGAGTCGCCGCCGCCGTGCAGGTAGACGACGGGCGTGCCGTCCGGATCCCCGACGTCGTCGAACGTCATCGCCGGCGCACGAGCAGGACGCGCGCTTCGCCGCGGCCGTCGTAGTCGTCGTCGACGCGCTCCACCTCGAAACCAAGGGCACGGTGGAACGCGACCGAGCGCTCGTTCACCGGAGCGGTGACGGCACGGACGACCCTCCGGTCGTCGACGGCTTCGAAGAACCGCTCGTAGAGCGTTCGGCCGAGACCTGCGGCGCGTCGAGCGGGGTCGACGCCGACGAAGTGGATGTAGGCCTCGTCGACGAACGTCTGCGAGCGGAAGCCGCACAGGAACCCGGCGAGCTCACCGTCGTCCTCGGCGACGAAGGACGTGTCGCGGAAGTGAACGAAGAAGAGCTTCGGGAGCATCGCGGCCATCGGCCTGCCGCCCCACCACTCGTCGATGACTGCGTGCACGCGCGCGTAGTCCGACGGCTCGGCGTACCGGATCAGCACTCGACGACCGCCGGGAAGGGCAGTGCGCGCCACTCCTCGAACGAGAGCCCGGCGACCAATGCGATCGCGAGCCCGTGCGTGACCGCGACGCCGCTCGAACCGGTCGAGCGCCTCGTGAAGCCGAGCCAGTGCGTCGGCCCGGGGCTCCCAACCCGGCACATCGTCACCCGCGAGGTAGCGCACGACGAGCGACTCGTAGTCGTCGGACCACGGTCGCTCGACCTCGCACAGGCGTGCATCCGCGCGCGCGTCGAGCCCCGCGAGCGCGGCCGTGTCGATCGCTTTCGGCTCGGTGCTGCAGAGCGCCGGGCCGACGGGCAGCACGAGCCGCGCGGCTGCGCGACGGCCGGCGTCGGAGAGTGGCCAGGTGCGCGCGGGTTGCGAGGGATCGATCACCGTCTCGGCATGGCGAACGAGCAGCATAAGGTGAGCGTATGCGGATCCTCGTCCTCGGCGGAACGCAGTTCCTCGGCCGCCACGTCGTCGATGCGGCGCTCGCCCGCGGGCACGACGTGACGCTCTTCAACCGCGGGCAGACCCGGCCCGAGCTCTTCCCGCAGGTCGAGAAGCTGCACGGAGACCGCGACGGCGACCTCGCCGCGCTCGAGGGGCGCGGCTTCGACGCGGTCGTCGACACGAGCGGCTACGTGCCGCGCGTCGTGCAGCAGACGCTCGATGCGCTCGACGACGTCGGCCACTACACCTTCGTCTCGTCGATCTCGGCCTACGCCGACCTCGCCGAGCCGCGCGACGAGGATGCGCCCGTCGCCGAACTGGCGGAGGAGACCGAGGACTACCGCAGCGAGGCCTACGGCCCGCTCAAGGCGCTGTGCGAAGACGTCGTCCGGGCACGCTTCCCCGACGCCTTCATCCCGCGCCCGGGACTGATCGTCGGGCCGTGGGACCCGACCGGACGGTTCACCTACTGGCCGCAGCGCTTCGACGCAGGCGGCCGGGTGCTCGCGCCGCAGCCTGCCGACGGCGACACACAGGTGATCGACGTCCGCGACCTGGCCGAGTGGATCGTGAACGCGGCCGAGACGGGCCTCGCCGGGACGTACAACGCCGTCGGGCCGGTGCTGCCCCGGGCCGAGCTGCTCGAGACCTGCCGGGCCGTCACCGGGGTCGAGTCGGAGCTCGTCTGGGTCGATCCGGAGTTCCTCGTCGAGCACGGGGTCGAGCAGTGGATGGAGCTCCCGCTCTGGCTGTACGAGCCCGAGTACGCGGCGATGCTCAGCACTCCCGTCGAGCGCGCGGCCGCCGCCGGCCTGCGGACGCGAGCCCTCGCCGAGACGGCCCGGGACACGCTCGAGTGGGTGCGCAGCGGCGAGGCTCCGGCCGACCCGCCTGCCGGCCTCGACCGGCAGAAGGAGCAAGAGGTACTTGACGCGTGGCTCTCGAAAGACTAGTTTCGAAAGATCTCTTTCGATAGCTCACTCACCCTGACCGACCCGCGCGCCATGCGCGCCCTCGCACATCCGACGCGGCTCGCGCTGCTCGACCACCTGCACACCGTCGACCAGGCGACCGCGACGGAGTGCGCGCTCGTCGTCGGCGACAGCCCCTCGTCGTGCAGCTACCACCTCCGTGCGCTCGGCAAATGGGGCTTCGTCGAGGAGGGCGAGAAGGGTGTCGGGCGCGAACGGCCGTGGCGTGCGGCTGCGAGCCGGATCGAGTTCGTGGCCGACGGGCTGGAGGCGACCGTCCTCCGCGACGAGCTCGTCGGCAGGCAGCAGCAGCGCCTGCGCGACGCGCTCCGCCGTGAGCACGAGCTCGCTCCCCGCTGGCGCCGGGCGACCCAGACCTCGTCGGCGACGTTCGAGCTGACGCCGCTCGAGCTGGAGGAGCTCGGCGAGCGCTTCGAGCAGCTGCTCGACGAGTTCCGCGGACGCGGCGCGCGGCGTGGCACCAAGCAGATCGTGATCAGCTTCGGCGCGGCCGCCGAGGCATGAGCCTCCTGCGGGACCGCCGCCTCGCAGCGCTGCTCGGCGCGGAGGTGATCTCGTCGCTCGGCACGCAGATGACCTGGCTCGCGCTGCCGTGGTTCGTGCTGCGCACCACGGGCTCGCCGCAGCGCATGACGTGGGTGCTGATCGCGGAGATCGTCCCGATCGCCGTGCTCGGCTTCTGGGGCGGGGCGATCGCGGCCCGCATCGGCACGCGCCGCACGATGCTGATCTGCGACCTCGCCCGCGTGCCGCTGCTCGGGGCGATCCCCCTGCTGCAGTCGCTCGGCCTGCTGCCGTTCCCGGTGCTGCTCGCACTCGTCGCGGCCAGCGGCGTCTTCATCGCGCCCTACATGGGCGTTCAGCGCGCCGTCGTGCCGGAGCTCGTCGGCGAGGAGCACGGCGACGTCGCGACCGCGACCGCGCTCTTCCAGGCCGCGAACCGCCTGACCATCCTGCTCGGGCCTCCGATCGCCGGCGTGCTGATCGCCGTGATGGGCGCGTCGAACGTCCTCTACATCGACGCAGCCACCTACCTCGTCTCGTTCCTGCTGTTGCTCGTCTTCGTCCACCCGCCGGAAGTTCCGGCGCAAGAGGACGCTCGCGGGGTGCTCGCCGGGGTGCGCTTCCTGTTCAGCGACCGGCTGCTCCGCGTCTGGACCCCGGCCCTGACGCTCCTCGACGTCTGCTGGACGCTCTTCTTCGCGTCGCTGCCGGTGCTCGTCGTGACGAAGTACGGCGCCGACCCGCACATTCTCGGCTGGCTCTTCGGCGCGCTCGGCGGCGGCGCGCTCGTCGGCGCGCTGGTCGCGCTCCGGCTCGTCCGGCGCATCGCGCCGCTGTCGCAGACGTCGGTCGCGTTCCTGTGCCAGATGGCGGCCATGTGGGGCGTCGCGCTACCGGCGCACTGGGGCGTGCCGCTCGTCGCGATCGCCGTGGGCGGGTTCTTCATGTCGCTGGTCAACGCCCCGCTGCATGCGCTGATGATGCTGCGCATGCCGAAGCACCTGCGGTCGCAGTCGCTCGCGGCGACCGGCGTCTTCCAGTGCGTCGCCGCGCCGGCCGGGCTCGTGATCGCCGGATGGGCGCTCGCCCGGTACGACACGCGCGCCGTGCTCGCCGTCGTGCTGACCGTGCAGACGACGGCGGTGCTGACGATCGTCGTGGCCGCTCTGGGGGAGCGCGCGACGTTGCGCGACGCGGCGGCCGTAGACTCGCCCGCGTGAATCGCCTCGAGGGCAAGCACGCGCTCGTCACGGGTGCGGGCACGGGGATCGGACGCGCGATCGCGCAGCGCCTCGCAGACGAGGGCGCGCGCCTGACTCTGCTCGCGCGCGACGCCTCCCGGTTGCAGGACGTCGTGCCGGGGGCGACGGTGCGCGCGTGCGACATCCGCGACCGCGGGCAGGTGCTCGCGGCGATCGACGAGCCGCTCGACTTCCTCGTCGCGAACGCGGGCGTCGGCGGCCCGAACGAGTTCGCCGAGGACGACCGCTTCGACGACATCGTGCAGACGAACCTCTTCGGCACCTACTGGTGCTGCCGCGCCGCCGAGCGTCATCTGCCGGACGGGGGGCGCATCGTGATCACCGCGTCGATCCTCGCGCGGATCGGCGTCGCGGGCTACACGGGCTACTGCGCCTCGAAGGCCGGGCTCCTCGGCCTGACGCGCTCGCTCGCCGCCGAGCTGGCACCGCGCCGGATCCAGGTGAACGCGATCTGCCCCGGCTGGGTCAACACCGACATGGCGTGGCAGGGCCTCGACGCCTTCGACGGGCTGACCCGCGACGAGGCGTTCGAGGTCGCGATGCGCGAGGTGCCGCTCCGACGGATGAGCGAGCCCGCCGAGATCGCCGGCACGGTCGCGTGGCTCCTCTCCCCCGACGCGCTCGGCGTCACGGGCCAGGCGATCGACCACAACAACGGCGCCTTCATGCTCTAGACGTCCTCTGGGGGCGCACTCGCCGCGAGTGCGGGTCTCGTCCGCGGCAGCCGTGTCCAGGGGACTGTCCCCGGGACCTGGCTGCGGCGGCCATGGATCGTGAGCCGCATCCGTCCGATCCGGGTCCTAGTGTTTCGCCCGTGCTGGAACGCGACTACCTGCGCCGTGGCGCGGCCGAGTTCGTCGGCACGTTCGCACTGATCTTCGTCGGCTGCGCTGCAGCCGGCTTCGCCCGCTCGCTGACGGACGTCGCTCTCGCGCAGGGCTTCGTGATCGCGGTCTTCGTCTCCGCGCTCGGCTTCATCTCGGGCGGTCATTTCAACCCGGCCGTGACGCTTGGTTTCCTGATCACGAAGCGGATCGCTCCGGTGCTCGCAGTCTTCTACTGGGTGGTTCAGTTCGGCGCCGCGGTGCTCGGCGCGCTCCTGCTCAACTGGGTGCTGCCGAACGCGACCACCGAAGCGTCCAACCTCGGCTCGCCGTCCCTCGGCGGCGGAATCGGAGCAGGGGCCGGCGTCGTGATCGAAGCCGTCCTGACGTTCTTCCTCGTCTTCGTCGTCTTCGCCACCGCCGTCGACCCGCGCGGTGCGTTCGCGCAGATCGCCGGTCTCGCGATCGGCCTCACGATCGCGCTCGACATCTACATGGGCGGGCTGCTCACCGGCGCGGCGATGAATCCCGCGCGCGCCTTCGGCCCGATGCTCGTCAGCGACACGTGGAGCAACTGGTGGGTCTGGTTCATCGGCCCGTGCGCGGGCGGTGTGATTGCGGCCGCGTTGTACGAGCTGCTCTACCTGCGACCCGGCAAGCTGATCGAGCCCGTCGGCCCGGCCGAGACCGGCGTCGACGAGCCGCGGCCGGGCGACGCAGCCCTGTCCTAGTTTGAGGTAGCTTCCGGCCGCGATGCTTTCGACGGTTCACTTCGTCGTCGGCGGTCTGTCGACGGGCAACAAGATCGGGCTTGCCGTGGTCGCGGCGGTGTTCATCATCTTCGCGCTGATCTCGTCGTTCCTGTTGCCGCGGCGCAACCCGAACTTCCCGGGCCGTTCGGTCGGCTGGTACTCGGCGCTGTGCGTGCTGTTTCTCGTCGCGATGATCAGCGCCGTGCTGATCTTCGGCAGAGAGAGCGACGAGGAAGCAGCCCCGTCGAACCCGAACACGCTGACGGTCGCGACGGCCCCACCGCCCGAGACGACCCCGAGCGGCCAGGAGGGCGGCGATGCTGCCGCCGGCAAGGCGGTCTTCGCCTCCGCGGGCTGCGGCGGCTGCCACACGCTGGAGGCGGCCGGCTCGTCCGGCAACGTCGGCCCGAACCTCGACGACCTCAAGCCGAGCTTCGAGGCGGTGCACGACCAGGTCGAGCACGGCGGCGGCGCGATGCCGGCCTTCCACGGCCAGCTCTCCGAGCAGCAGATCGCGAACGTCGCAGCGTTCGTCTCGAGCTCCGCCCGCTGACCGCCGAA
Organism: uncultured Actinomycetes bacterium; assembly: GCA_963698925.1. Classification (GTDB taxonomy): domain Bacteria; phylum Actinomycetota; class Thermoleophilia; order Gaiellales; family Gaiellaceae; genus PALSA-600. Next base: position 250,243 of record CAVOSR010000004.1, read on the forward strand.
ACGGCCCCTGAAAATGCGAAACCCGCCCGGGGGAGGGGCGGGAATCGCCGCAGTCACGTCAGTTGCCGGTTGGGGAAGTTCAAGGGGGAGCCGGCAGGCGCATCCTGCAAGAGGAAGGCACTCCGGGCCATCGCCCCGAAGGGTGATCTTCGTCTCACCACTTCGGAGGACGAAAGCGGAGAAGGAGGGATTCGAACCCTCGAGGCAGGGATTTCCCCACCTAACGCCTTAGCAGGGCGCCGCCTTCAGCCACTCGGCCACTTCTCCGGGGGGCGCATCGTACCGCAGGCCCTCGGACGCGAAAGCCCGCGCGCGGCGGGCTTTCGCAGGAGGCGGAGGGAGAGGGATTTGAACCCTCGATGCACCTTTCAGCACATACGCGATTTCCAATCGCGCTCCTTCGGCCGCTCGGACACCCCTCCGGGTGGCACGGCGGATTGTGCCTGCTGCGCCGCGGCCTCGCCGGCCATCCCGGCTTCGTCATCCGGTTCGGATGATGCTCACGACTGCGTCCGAGACGTAACGTCGCCGTGTGAAGACACCGCTGCGCTATGCAGGTCTCGTCGCGTGCCTCTGCGCCGGGTCGTGCTCGCGACCACCATCGCCGGAACCGTCCAGGCTGCGGACACGACGACCACCGAGACGACCACGGAGACGACGACCGAGCCGACGACGGAGGTCACGACCGCGACGACGGTCGAGCACACCACCACCCGGCAGATCGTCCTCCCCGCCGCGACCACGACCTCGAGCTCGGACAGCTCGAGCTCGGACGGCGACACGCCGGACTGGGTCTGGGTGCTGCTGGCGATCCTGGCGATCGGCCTCGTCGCCGCGATCGCGCTCCTGGCAACCAGGCACGGCGGCGGCGACACGGCAGTCTCGCCGGACGAGCGACGCCGGCGCCTCGACGGTGCGGTTGCGAGCTGGGCGGCACAGGGCTGGGCGCTCGAGAGCCAGAGCGCGGACACGGCCGTCCTGCAACGGTCGGGCGAGCGGATGATCGTCGGCGTCGACTCGGCCGGGCACGTCTCGACGCGGTCGTACTAGGCACCGCTCCGCTTCTCTGGGGTCACGGTGAACAGCTACTGGAGCACGAACCGCATGGAGGCGTTCAGCGACGGCGTCTTCGCGATCGCAATCACGCTGCTGATCCTCGAGGTGCACGTGCCCGCGTCGGACTTCGACAATCTCTGGCGCGGGATCGCAGATCAGTGGCCGGCGTATCTTGCGTACGCGACGAGCTTCCTCACGATCGGCGGGATCTGGATGGCGCACCACGCGATCTTCCGGCGCCTGGCTTCCGCCAACCAGCGGCTGATGGTGCTCAACCTGCTGCTCCTGATGGCGACCGCGTTCCTGCCCTTCCCGACCAAGCTGATGGCCGAGGCGCTCCACAACGAGGACGCCGCGCGCACCGCGGTCATCTTCTACGGGGCGTCGCTGCTCGTGATCTCGCTCCTGCTCAACTCGCTCTGGGGCGCGGCCGCCCTCGACCGTCGCCTGCTGCGTCCGGAGGTGGGCGACGACGAGATCAAGGCGCTCGCGATCGCGACGGCCCCGAACATCGCGCTCTACGTCGGGATGCTCGTGCTCACCCTCTTTGCGCCCCGGGTCGCGGTCTTCGGGTATCTCGTGATCGCGGTCGTCGCGCTCCTGCGGTCGCCGGGGGACGAGTGGCGCACCCGCGAGGCCCGGGCGGCCCGATGATCCTCGTCGCCTACGACGGCTCGGCGAGCAGCCGGCGCGCGCTCGACCGCGCGATCGCCGAGGCGCGCGCTTCGCACGCGCGCATCACGGTGCTGAGTGTTGCCGAGATGCCGCTCAACCCGGACGCGCCTCGCTTCTTCGGGACGCTCGACGACATCGCGCCGGGCGAGGGCGGCGCGCTCACGCCGCCGCCCGACGTCGTCGCACACCTGACCGAGGCGCGCGACATCCTTGCGTCGGCCGGTTTCGATCCCGACCTCGCGTGGTCGGCCGGCGAGCCGGGACGCGAGATCGTCGACACCGCGAAACGGATTCGGGCGCGGACGATCGTGCTCGGCGAGCACCACCACGGGTTTCTCTCGAGCCTGTTCGGCGGCGACGTCGACGAGGCGGTCGAGCGCGAAGCCGGCTGCACGGTCATCCTCGCCTAGAACGACGAAACCCGCCGGTCGGGGCGGGTCTCGCGTCTGAGCGGAGGGGGAGGGATTTGAACCCTCGATCCGCCTAACGACGGATAACGGTTTTCGAGACCGCCGCATTCGACCGCTCTGCCACCCCTCCGATCGCGCGACAGGGTACCCATTCCGGGCTGCCGCCCTAGTCGTGGATGCGGGCGATCACGTCCTCGCGCCGCAGCACGCGCACGCGGTGCGACGAGCGGGCGAGGCGCACCTCGAAGCCGGCGTCGCGGGGGAAGAGCACCTTGTCGCCAGGCTCGAGGGCGGTCACGTCCGGCCCGATCGCGGCGACGATCCCGCTGCGGCACTGCGCGGCCTCGTTCGCGGGGACGATCAGCCCGCTCGGCAGTTCCGACTCGTCGACCGGCTCGAGGACGACGTGGTCGTCGAGCGGCTCGAGCGTCACGTCGGTCATTGGATGCCCTTCCAGCATGTGCTCCACGATACTCGCTGCATGCGCCTCGGCAGGTACGACGTCCCGGTCACGAACCCGGACAAGATCTTCTTCCCGGAGCGTGGCCTGAGCAAGGGCGACCTCGTCGCGTACTACGTCGCCGTCGCGGACTGCGCGCTCCCCCACCTCCGACGCCGCCCGTTCCACATGAAGCGGTTCCCGAACGGGGTCGACGGCGACTTCTTCCACCAGAAGCGAGTGCCTGCGAACCATCCCGAGTACGTCGACGAGATCTTCGTGCAGTTTCCGAGCGGGCACTCGACCGTCTTCGCGATCGTCGACAACAGCGCGGCGCTCGCCTGGGTCGCGAACCTCGGCTGCGTCGAGTTGCACACCTGGCACTCGCGGGTGCCGGAGATCGAGCGGCCGGATTACCTCCTGATCGACCTCGACCCGACGAGCGAGGGCCAGTGGCCGTACGTGCGCGAGATCGCGCTGGTCGTCAAGGAGGTGCTCGACGAGCTGGGCTGCGCTCGTACCCGAAGACGTCGGGCGCGACCGGCCTGCACATCCTGGCGCCGATTCGCCCTGAGGTGGTGTTTCCCGACGTGCGCCGGCTTGCGAAGGCGATCGCCGAGGAGGTCGAGCGGCGGGTCGACGACCAGGCGGTCGCGACGACGACGTGGAAGGTGGCCGACCGCATCGGCGTCTTCGTCGACTTCGGGCAGAACGCACGCGACCGGACGATCGCCTCCGCATACTCGGTGCGGCCGACACCGGATGCGCGCGTTTCCGCGCCGCTGCACTGGGACGAGGTCGCCGCGATCGAGCCGGAGGCGTTCACGGTCGAGACGATGCGGGCGCGGATCGAGGCGGTCGGCGACCCGATGCGGGGCATGTGGCGCAACCCGCCGTCGCTGCGCTCGCGCTTTGCGCCACTGGGCCTCGAGCCGCCGCGAGATGCGTAAAGCCTCCTAACATCGCTCTCAAGGAGCCCACGTACCGTGCCGCGATGCGCCGGATCCTCCTTGTCGCCGTGGTCGGGCTCCTGTGCAGCTGTTCGCTCGCGCAGGCGTCGTCTTCCATTCGCTACGGCATCCAGGACGACGCCTGGCTCTCGTACGGCCCCGGCACGATGAGCGACCGCCTGGATCGGCTCGATGGGCTGGGAGTGGATGTCGTCCGCGTGACGATCGACTGGCGCGAGGTCGAGCCACGCAAGGGCACCGGGGCCTGGTCGCGCTACGACGCGATGCTGGCGGGTCTCCATGGGCGCGGGATCGCGCCGCTCGTCACGCTGTGGGGCACACCGGGTTGGGCGAACGGCGGCCGCGGGCCCAACTGGGCGCCGAGCTCGAAGTCGACGTTCGCGGCGTTCGCGCGGCGCGCTGCGCAACGGTATCCGTACGTCCACATGTGGACGATCTGGAACGAGCCCAACCAGCAGCGTTGGCTCCGACCCACCTCCCCGCGCGTCTACACGCAGACGTTGCTCAACCCCGCGTACGCCGCGATCCACGCCGTCAGCCCGAGCTCGAAGGTTGCGGGCGGCGTGACCGCGCCGCGCGGCTCGGCGGGCGGCGTCTCTCCCGTCGACTGGATCCGCGGCATGGCCGCCGCGCACGCGCGCCTCGATGCATACGCGCACAATCCGTATCCGCTCCGGCCGGGCGAGACCCCGCTCGCCGGCGGCTGCGACCACTGCACCACGATCACGATGGCGACACTCGACCGGCTGCTGAGCAACGTCGTGCGGTCGTTCGGCACCGGCAAGCGGATCTGGCTGACCGAGTACGGCTACCAGACGAGCCCCCAGGACGGGCTGCTCGGTGTGTCGTACGCCGCGCAGGCGCGATTCGTGAGCGAAGGTGCCCTGCGGGCGCTGCTCGCCCCTCGCGTGGACGTCCTGATCCACTACCTGGTTCGCGACGAGCCGCAGAGCGCACGCTGGCAGAGCGGCCTGCTGACGGCGCGCGACATCGCGAAGCCGGCGTACAACGCCTTCCGGTTCCCGTTCGCGCTGCGGTCGCGCACCGGGAGCCGCACGGTCCTCACCGGCCAGGTGCGCCCGGGCGGGCGGGCGAGCTACCGCCTGCAGCGCTTGGCGGGCGGTGCCTGGCACGCGGTCGGCGGCACGGCGCAGACGACGCCGCGCGGCTTCTTCACACGCACGGTCAACGCGGCCCCGGGGGCCCGCTATCGCATCTGGATCCCGGCGCAGCACACCTACAGCGCGATCGTCACCGTCCGCTAGCCGGCGACCCACGCCCGCCCGCACCCGGCCCCCCGGAGACACGTCCGGCGGCAGCCACTGTGAAGTGGGCTTCACATCGCGGACATGGCGGGACGAGACCCGTCTGGTGGCAGCCACTGTGCAGTGCGCTTCACAACCTGGACACGTCCCGTCGGGCGCCTTGCGCGTTGCCGGAGCTCGCCCCAGGCTGTCGGCATGCGGCGACGCAGACCGCCCACGCGATTTCGCTACGCGCGCGCCTGGGCCGGGCTGACTCAGGCGGAGCTCGCTGCTGCCGTCGGTGCGACGCGCGAGACGATCTCGTCGCTCGAGCGGGAGCAGTCGATTCCCTCGGTCTCACTCGCGATCCTGATCGCCCATCGCCTCGAGCGCGACGTGGACACGCTGTTCGACGTCGAGCGCTGATGTGCGAGCGCTAGGCCGGGCCCAGCAGCTGCTCGATGCCGAGAGCGTTCGGGTCGCGGGGCGGGCGCACCTCGCGCCACGTGCAGTCCTCGGGATCCTTGTCCTCGCGCCAGCGGATGAACTTCGTCCCGTGCCGAAAGCGGTGACCCTGCACCTTGTCGTAGCGCACCTCCGCGACGAGCCCCGGCCGCAGCGCCGTCTGCTCGAGCTCGCCCGTCCCCCAGCGATTCGGCTCCGAGAACCTGCGGTCTGACTCCTCGTCGAGCAGCGGGAGCACGCGGGCCGCGACGTCGTCCCGCATCTTTGCGCCGACCGCGCACGAGCCGACGTAGTCGACACCACCGTCGTCGCGGTAGAGACCGAGCAGGAGCGTCGCGATCGCCGACCGGTCGCCCTTCCAGCGCACGCCGATCACCGAGCAGTCGGCCGTGCGGTGCTCCTTGATCTTGACCACCGCATCGCGCGAGCCGGGCAGGTACGGCGACGCGAGTCGCTTCCCGATCACGCCGTCGAGGCCGAGCGCTTCGAACTGCGCCATCCATGCGCGTGCGTCGCCGAGGTCGCGCGTCGCAGGGGAGATCCTGAAGCCCTTCAACGCCTCGACCCGCGCGCGCCGCTGCTCGAGCGGCAGCTCCCACACCGGCTCCCCCTCCCAGAGCAGCACGTCAAAGACGACGTACTCGGCCGGGATCTCCGCAGAGAGCTTCCGCACCCGTGACTCGGCGGGATGCAGGCGCGTCTGCATCGCGTCGAAGTCGAGCGCGCCGTCCCGCGCGATCACGATCTCGCCGTCGAGCGCCGAATCGGGCGGCAGGAGGTCGCCGAGCGGCCTCAGCTCCGGGAAATACCGCAGCAGAGGGCGCTCCTTACGCGACCACAGCGCCAGCTCGCCGCCCGCGTTCTCCAGCACTCCGCGAAAACCGTCCCACTTCGGCTCGTACTGCCAGCCCTCTCCCTCCGGCAGCTCCCGGACGAGCTCGGCCTCCATCGGCGGGAAGGGGATGTTTGCAGTAGGCACCGCGCGGAAGCCTAAAGGTGATGAGCGAGCTCGACGGCGTTTGGGACGTGAGGAGAGCCGGCGGCCTGCTGCCGCCGCTGACCCTCGTCCGCAAGCGCATCACCGGCACGCACGGCACGACCCAGCTGGGCCGGGCTGTCGGCGTGCCGTTCGACGTCATCGGCTACGAGCTGCACTACCGTGCGCCGTTCGCCGGCTTCGTCGACGTCCTGGCGCCGGACGAGACCGGATTCCGCGGCCGCGCGACCTTCATGGGCCGCGAGTTCGGCCGCTTCGAGCTGAGACCGATCCGAGGAGGAACCGTGAGCACGATCCACGACCAGCTGATCAAGCATCTCGACGAGGCGCACGCGATGGAGCACAGCGTGCTGCGCATGCTCGACGCGATGATCGCGACGACGGACAACCCTGAGATTCTCCAGGAGCTCGAGCACCACAAGATCGAGACGGAGGGGCACGCGCTGCGGATGAAGGCGCGGCTGCAGGCGCATGACGCCACGCCGTCGACCGTCAGGCAGCTGACCGGCATCGTCGGCGCGCTGGCCAAGCTCCCGCTCGACATGGTGCGCGGCGAGAAGGCCGGTCGAAACGCGCGCGACGGCTATGCGACCGAGCACATGGAGATCGCGAGCTACGAGCTGCTGAAGCGCGTCGCCCAGCGAGCCGGCGACGACGAGACCGTGACGGCCTGCGACGAGATCATCGCGCAGGAGCAGGCGATGGCGAACACGATCGCCGCAAACTGGGACACGTTCGCCGAGCTCAGCCTGCGCGAGGAAGGCGTGACGGCCTCCTAGAGGCCGCCACGCTCCGACAGCGTCACTGCAACCAGGGCGACAGGAACCGCTCGATGTCCTTGCACCCGCTCGGCTCCTCGAGCCGCGCTCGCACGTTCTTCTCCTCGACGACGACGAGCGTCGGCGTCTGCGTGATGCCGAACTTCTCGAGCAGGTCGGGCCGCTTCTCCTGCGCGACTGCGTAGTACTTGAACGTCTGGTGATTTCGCCGGCGCTGCAGCACCTGCGAGATGTAGCCCTCGATCCGCCGGCACTTGCCGGAGGTGTTCGAGTGGAAGAAGACGAGTCCCGGCTTGGACGCGGGCGTCGTTGCGGCGACGTCGTTCACTGATGGCCCCTCCTGACGACGATGACGGTGGGGACGCTGGGGTCTGGGCGTCCGCTGTCCAGGAAGTTGCCCACTTCCGGGACGCCGAAACTCTCGTCTAGGCTTGCTCGATGAGGCGTGTTGCCGTCACGGGCACCGGCGCAGTGACGCCACTCGGGCTCGACGTCCCGTCCACCTGGCGGGCGGCGCTGGCGGGCGAGAGCGGGATCGACTGGATCTCGGTGTTCGACACCGACGGCCTGCCCGTACGCATCGCCGGCGAGGTGAAGGGGTTCGACCCGACCCAGGTCGTCTCGGCCAAGGACGCGCGGAAGCTCGAGCGCAACGTTCTCCTCGGCGTCGCCGCGGGCCGTGAGGCGCTGGCGGACGCGGGGCTGAACGGCTTCGACCCGACCCGCGTCGGCATCGTCTTCGGCTCGGCGATCGGCGGCGTCCCCGGCATCCTCGAGCAGGCCGACACGCTCCGGGAACGCGGCCCCGATCGCGTCTCGCCCAACTTCCTCCCGAACGTGCTCGTCGACTCCACCTCCGGGCAGCTCGCGATCTCCCTGGGGATCAAGGGCCCGAACTACGCAGTCGTGTCGGCCTGCGCCACCGGCTCGCACGCCGTCGGAGAGGCGGCCGAGCTGATCAAGCGCGGCGACGCCGACGCGGTGCTGGCCGGCGGGACCGAGTCGTGCATCGTGCCGCTGATCCTGGCCGGCTTCACCGCCATGCGCGGCCTCGCCGTCGAGGACGAGCAGCCCTCGCGGGCGTCGCGGCCGTTCGACGCGACGCGGGCCGGTTTCGTCATGTCGGAGGGCGCAGGCGCGCTTCTGCTCGAGGACTGGGACACCGCGGAGCGCCGCGGTGCACCGATCTACGCCGAAGTGCTCGGCTACGGCGCGTCGAACGACGCGCACCACATGGCTCAGCCCGAGCCCGAGGCGACGGGTGTGGCGGCGATGATGTCGGGAGCGCTCGAGCGCGCCGGCGTCGATCCGACGCGGGTCGGGTACATCAACGCGCACGGGACCTCCACCCCGCTCGGCGACGCAGCCGAGACCAAGGCAATCCGCGATGTTTTCGGCGCGCACGCCGACGCGATCGCCGTCTCGTCGACCAAGTCGATGATGGGCCACACCTTCGGTGCGGCCGGGGCGATCGAGGCGATCATGTGTGCACTCGCGCTGCGCGACGGCGTGCTGCCTCCGACGATCAACTACGCCGAGCCCGATCCCTCCTGCGACCTCGATTACGTCCCGAACGAGGCGCGGCGGGCGACCGTCGACGTCGCGCTCTCGAACGCGATGGGGCTCGGCGGCCACAACGGCTGCGTCCTGCTCGGCCGCGCGCGATGACGCTGACGCTCGTCCGGAACGCCTGCCTCCTGCTGGAGGTCGGCGGACGCCGGATCCTCGTCGACCCGATGCTGCGCGCGGCGCGGACAACACCGCCCATCGAAGGCACGCCCAACCAGGTGCCGAACCCGCTCGTCGACCTTCCGTTCCCGGCCGACGACCTCGTGCGCGGGATCGACGGGTGCATCGTCACTCACCTGCACGCCGACCACTTCGACGATGCCGCGGCCGAGCTCCTCCCGCGCGACCTGCCGCTGCTGACGCAGCCCGAGAGTGCGCCGGCGCTCCGCGAGCGCGGGTTCACCAGCGTCAGCGACACCTACGACGGCTGGCTCGGCCTCGGCGTCACGCTGACACGGGGCAGGCACGGCACCGGCGAGATCGGCGCCGCGCTTGGCCCTGTCTCGGGCTTCGTCGTCGATGGGCTCTTCGTCGCGGGCGACACCATCTGGTGCGACGAGGTTCGCGAGGCGATCGAACGCCATCGGCCCCACACCGTCGTGGTCAACGCAGGCGGCGCTCGCTTCGACCAGGGAGACGCGATCGTGATGACCGTCGAGGACGTACGGTCGGTGCGCGCGGCGACCGACGGGCGCGTGATCGTCGTGCACCTCGAGGCGATGAACCACTGCATCGAGCGGCGCGACGCGTACCGCGCAATCGACGGCGTGCTCGTGCCGGCAGACGGCGAGACGATCGATTAGGACGGATTGGCGAAACGAGAAGTTGTCGAACCCCTTCCGCCAAACCCTCCTAGAGCTTCGCGACGGTCAGCTCGTCGAGCGAGCCGAGCACCACGTCGGCGAGCGCGAGCGCGTCGTCGCCCGGCGGAAAGTGCGGATTCGGCACAGCGAAGACGCGCATGCCCGCAGCCTGCGCCGAGCGGATGCCGTTGTGCGAGTCCTCGACCGCCACGCACCGCGTCGGTTCGACCACGAGGCGCCGGGCGGCTTCCAGATAGACGTCGGGCGCAGGCTTGCCGCGCTCGACCTCCTGCGAGGAGACGCGTTCGCGAACGACGCCGTCGAGGCCGGCGACACGCAGCACGACGTCGATCAGCTCCGGGTTCGATGACGAAGCGATCGCGACCGGCAGCGAGCTCGCGATCCTCCGCACGACGTCGGCCGCGCCGTCGATCAGCGGCGGCGACTCGCCGTACCGAGCGAGCATCCGCTGCACGATCGCCGCGTTGATCTCCTCCGGCGAGCCGGGCAGCGCGAGCTCCTCCGACATGTAGGTCGACCACTCGGTGGAGCTCATGCCCATCATCGCGCGCGTCGCGGTCTCGCTGTACCGACCGCCGGCCTCGACCGTGTACTGCTCGCGGACCTCGTCCCAGACCTGCTCCGAATCGACGATTACGCCGTCCAGGTCGAAGATCACCGCCTCGGTCACAGCGAGAGGTAGCCCCTGTGCACGTAGGCGAGCGACGTCTCCGCCGCGCCTTCCTCGATGCTCTGCAGCTCGCCGACGAAGAACGTGTGGTCTCCCGTCCTCACCTCGTCGACCGTGCGGGCCGTCACCCAACCGACCGCGCCCTGCAGGAGCCGCGGGTCGTCCTCGCGCACCTCGATCCCGTTCCAGAGCGCGATCGGCGGCACGCCCCGTGCGAAGTGCTGCGCGAGGTACGCCTGCTCACCCGAGAGGATCGACGCGCCCCACTCGCCAGACTCGCGCAGCAGCTCGTGCAGCGACGCCTCGAGCGAAATCGACATGCCGACGAGCCGTGGCTCGAGCGAGAGTGAGGTCAAGGAAGAGACGGTCAGGCCGGCACGGCGACCGTCAACCTCTGCGACGACGACGGAGACCCCGGCGGGCCACCGCCGAAAGAGAGAGCGTTGCTCGGCCCCGCGTTCCTCCACGAGGCCGAGCCTAGCGAGCGACGGTCAGTTCGCCTTGCACTGCCGATCGCCGAGCTCTGCGATCGCGTCGTTCTTGAGCAGGTCGGACGCCTTGTCGTACGTGCCGGGCGAGATGCCCTGCCACATCACGTCCGGCGTGACGCCGGGACCCTCGACAGTGGCGCGGTACTGCGTGCCCTTGCCGTCGGGATGTGCCCCGTGTGGGTTGAACGAGTAACAGAAGACACCGGTGTTGGTGTGCGCCAGGAAGCTGTTCTCGCGCTTCCAACCCTGGCCGTACTTCGAGTTGAACGTGTCGACGTAGATGTTGCGTCCGAACGTGTCGAGCGGGACGCCCGCAGAGGTCGACTTGAAGCCGAACACCGGCGCTCCGGCATAGGTGTAGCTACCGAAGAGGTGCTCCCACTGGTGCCAGGCCCAGTCGGTGTCGATCGTGAGCACAGGCAGTTCGCTGCCCGTCCAGTGCGAGAGGCGAAGCTCCCAGACGGCCTGCGCGGGGGTCGCGGCAACGCCGTAATTCGGCAGCATGCGCTGCCACTTCTGGAGCGCCCAGTACGAGCCGTCCGCGGCCTTGCACGCGGTCACCTTCCACGCGAGCGGAGGTCCGTCGTAGGCCTTGCAGCGTGCTCTTGAACGTCTTCCAGTAGTCCTGCTTGTACTTGCCGTACCCACCGGAGTAGTCGAGCTTGAACGAGACCTGCGGCCGCGAGCGCGTCGGGGCGACCGCATTCACCGCGCCCCACACGAGGACGTGCTTCGACTTGCCGGCGGCGCGATAGGAGAGGAGCGCCTCACCTTTCGAGTTGACGCCCAAGGCGATTCCCTGCGCGTCGCGGTCGATCAGCTCCGACGCGGTCGCGGTCGAGGCGAGGACGGAAGCGCCGAGGACGAGTGTGAGGACGAGCAGGACGCGCCGCAAGGAAACCCCCTGGGAGACGAATCTGGACGCTTAAAGGGATCGGCACGGGATCGGAAAACCGCCTCCCTCGAATGGGCGACTCGCTCGGCCCGGACTGGTAGGTTCGGCCGCCGTGAGCACGCGCGACCGGATCGAGATCGCCATCACGGCCGTCGCGGTCGCGCTGGCGGGGCTGTGCCACTTCGCCGGCCTGAACGACGTTGCCACCTTCCTCGTCGCCGCCGCGGCACTCGCGGCCCTCGCCCGCCTCGTCGGCACCGCGACGGAGCAACTCGGCGCACGGCTCGGCTCGGGCGGCGCGAGCGTCGTCCAGTCGGGCCTCGGCAACTTGCCCGAGCTCTTCATTGCGCTCTTCGCGCTGCGCGACGGTCTCGTCAACGTCGTCCAGGCGGCACTCGTCGGCTCGATCCTGGCCAACAGCGTGCTCGTGCTCGGGGTTGCTTTCGTGGTCGGCGGGCTCAAGCACGGGACGCAGCAGTTCAGCTCTGAACGCGCGCGCAACGTCTCGATGCTCGCTGTGCTCGCCGCCTCGACCATGGCGATCCCGTCGCTCGCGCACGAGTTCCACGCGCCGGCTGCCGCCCACTCCGAGGCTCTGTCACTGATCTGCGCGGGCGTCCTGCTGGCGCTCTACGTGCTGACGCTGCCGTCGTTCCTGCGCAGCACTCCCGGGGAGGAGCACGTTCCTGCTCGCTGGACGACTCCGGTGACGGCCGTCGTCCTCGCCTTCGCCGGCACGGCCGCCGCGTTCACCTCGGACTGGTTCGTGACCGCGCTGACGCCTGCGATCCACACGCTGCACATGAGCGAGGAGTTCGCGGGCCTGGTGATCGTGGCGATCGCGGGCAACGCGGTCGAGAACGTCGTCGGGGTCCAGCTCGCGGCGCGCAACAAGATGGACTTCGCGGTCTCGGTGATCGTCAACTCGTCGCTGCAGATCGCGCTCGTGCTCACGCCGGTGCTCGTCTTCCTCTCGCTCTTGATGACGACGCACCTGACGCTCGTCTTCCCGACGCTGCTCGCGCTCGTCTTGCTGCTGGCCGGGATCCTCGGCGCGCTGATCGTGAACGACGGCGAGTCGACCTGGCAGGAGGGAGCCGTGCTCGTCGGCTTCTACGTCGTGATCGCCGCCAGCTTCTGGTGGGGCACGTAGAGACGTGTCCCGGGGACTGTCCCCGGGACACGTCTCAAACAGCCGCGACCGCTGCGACGGTCGCTCCCGTCAGCTCGACGAGGTCCTGCGGGCGCAGCTCGATCTGCAGACCGCGCCGCCCCGCGCTGACGAGGATCGTCTCCCAGCCGAGCGCGCTGTCGTCCACGGTCGTCGGCAGGCGCTTGCGCTGGCCGAGCGGGCTGATGCCGCCGACCACGTAGCCCGTCGTCCGCTCGGCGAGCCCGCGGTCGGCCAGCTGGGCGCGCTTGCCTGCGGCGCGCAGGTCGAGCTGCCGGTCGGCGGGCACGACGAAGACGCGCAGGCTGTCGGCCACCGACGCGACGAGTGTCTTGAAGAGCTGCGCGGGCTCACGGCCGAGGGCACGCGCGACGGACACCGCGTAGTCGCCGTCGTCGACATCGACCCCGTCGTACTCGTGCAGCCGGAACTCGATGCCGGCTCGCCTCGCCGCCTCGACCGCGGGCGTCACTCGGCGAGCTCCTCCGCGAGCAGGGCGAGCGCGAACAGCCGCCACGCCAGGTCCAGGTCGCCGACGAGGAACAGGGCACCCGCGCGCGCGACCGACAGGTCTCGTACCTGCAGCACGAGCGCATCGAGGCTGCGCGCGAGCTGCACGCGGCGCTCGTCGGTATAGAGGTCGGTGGCGAGCGACTTGACCGCGCGGTCGTCGACGGCGAGCTCGCGCCGCATGTCGCCCCCGGCCGCGACGAGGAGCAGCGCACGCCGCCGGGCGGCGTTCAGCTCGCTCTCGTCGATCGACACCGCCTGCCCCGCCAGATACGCCAGCACCGGCAGCGGGTCGCCGAGCAGCCCGGCGTCCACCTGAGCGAGCACGTCGTCGATGTGGCTCATAGCTAGCATCATCGTCGTATGGACGACGTGCTGGCGAAGGCAGAGGAGTGGCGTGCGGCCGGCGAGGCGGTCGCGCTCGCAACGGTCGTCGCCGCGCGGCGGAGCGCCCCGCGCCCGCTCGGCTCGAAGCTCGCGGTCACGAGCTCCGGCCGCATGTTCGGCTCGGTCTCGGGCGGCTGCGTCGAAGCCGACGTCGCCGAGCGCGCGAAGACGATCCTCGCCGGTGAGCCGTCGAGCGTGGTCACGTACGGCATCGCCGACGACCAAGCCTGGAGCCTCGGGCTGCCGTGCGGCGGCGAGATCGATGTCTTCGTCGAGCCGTTCGCCGGAGCACCGCCGGTCGAGCGCGGGACGAGCTACGTCGTCGTCGCCGGTGCGGGGCTCGGCGAGCGGTGGCACGACGACCAGCCCGCACGCACGGGGTTGCGCGAGGAAGATGCGCGTACAGTGTTCGTCGAGGCGGTTGCACCGCCGCCCCGGTTGGTGGCCGTCGGTGCGGGCGACATCGCCGAGGCGCTCTGTGCGCTCGCCCGACCGCTCGGCTGGCGGACGATCGTCGTCGACCCGCGCGCCGGGCTCGCGACCCGCGAGCGCGTCCCGAGCGCCGACGAGATCGTCGTCGCCTGGCCCGAGGAGATCGAGGTCGACGCGGACACCGCCGTCATCTCGCTCGTGCACGAGGAGCGGCTCGACATCCCCGCGCTGCGCGCGGGAGTCGAGCAGGGCGCGTTCTACGTCGGCGCACTCGGCTCACGGCGCGCGCAGGAGAAACGGCGCGAGCAGCTCGGTCAGCTGGCAGACGCGGTGCGCGGGCCGGTCGGGCTCGACCTGGGCGGCGAGGCGCCGGCCGAGATCGCGCTCGAGATCCTCGCTGAGATCATGCAGGTGAGGAAACAGGGCGAGGCGCCCGCAGGCGCCCCGCCCGAACGAACCGTGCTCGCCGAGCGCTAGACCGCCGGCGCTGTGCGCTGGACGCTGCGTCCCGTCACGGCTCCGAGCGCGATCATCCCGACGCCGAGGACGATGTGCAGCCAGTTGTCGGCGGTGTTCACGGGCAGCCAGTCGAGACCGCCGATGACGCCGATCAGCCAGACGGCCAGGTACACGACACCGCCCCCGATCAGGTAGGTGCGAGCACCCTCCGGGGTCCTGGCCATCAGGATCCCGACGCCGAACGCGATGTGGACGATGTTGTGCAGCACGCTCGTCTGGAAGATCCCGAGCAGCTTGGCGGTCGAGTCGTGACCCGCGAAGCCCAGGTCGCTGTAGTGGGAGGTGATGCCCGGGATGAAGCCCAGGATCCCGACCAGCAGGAAGACCAGGCCGACGAGGGCGGCGAGCGACTGGACTGGTGTGCGATCTCTCATGTGACCTCCGGTGGCGATGGAAGTGGACCGGCGCGGGATTCCCAGTTCTGATGCGGCTCCGGCCGGGTGTGGGCCAGGCTTGTCCAAGTTATGTCCCGACGATTCGAGGCGGTCAAACGTCTCGGATTCGCAGCGCTCGCCGGATCGGTTCAGGCGGGCAGGACGATCACGCCGTCCGCGTCCGCGGCGAGCCCATCGCCAGGGGCGAACGTGATCCCGCCGAACGACACCGGGACGCCGGTCTGACCCGCGCCGCCCTTGCGGCTCGGGCGCGGGTTCGAGCCGAGCGCCTTGACGCCGAGCCCGAGCTCGTCCAGCGCGACCGTGTCGCGGACGCAGCCGTGGACGACGATCCCGGCCCAGCCGTTGTGGCGCGCGATCGACGCGATGTTGTCGCCGAGGAGCGCGCAGCGCATCGAGCCACCCCCGTCGACGACGAGCACACGCCCGGCGCCGGGCTGCGAGGCTTGCTCGCGAACGAGCACGTTGTCCTCGTCACAGAGCACGGTGGCGACGGCCCCGGAGAACGAGGGAGCGCCGAAAGAGCGAAACTGGATCAGGCAGACGAGCGCCGCTTCGCCGTGCTCGTCGAGCAGGTCGGAGGTCGAGGGCACGACCGCGACACTAACCGTCCGCGTCGCGCGCAAGCAGCTCCATCAACAGGCCGTCGTGCCAGCCGCCGCCGTCGTGGTCGCGCTCGTACTCCTGCATCACGCCGACCGGACGAAATCCGACCTTCTCGTAGGCACGGATCGCTGCGACGTTGTCGGCCGCGGGGTCGATCGTGATCCGGTGATGGCCGCGCTCCTCGATCAGCTGCCGCACGACCCGTCGCACGGCTTCCGTCCCGATGCCGCGGCCGTGGAACCCGGGGTCCAGAAAGATGTCGATCGCCGCGTGCCGGTACTTCGGCGTCGTTTCCTCACCGAACTGGATCAGGCCGGCGACCGTCCCGTCGACTTCGATCACGAGCCGCGTCGAGTCCGGGTCGTCGCTCTCCGGGAAGCCGGCCTCGGGCTCGTCCCACCACCGCACCACCTCGGGTAGGGAGTGGATGCGCCGAAGCTCGGAGGCATCACGCGCTTCGAGGGGACGCAGCACGAGCTCGCTCACCGTCGCGCGCCGCCGACGATCACACGCGTCACCTCGACCTTCCCTCCGAGCACGACGACATCCTCTCCGGGCACAGAACGCCCTCGAGGAGAGCCGCTTCGACGCCGATCTTCACCGGCCCAGTATGCAGCCGTCAGACGTATGAACAGAGGCCCGGCGCCGGTCGGCGCCGGGCCTCTTGCCACCCCCGCGCTGCGTCGGCCGAGGCTTCGGCACCCAGGCCGTCACGAACCGAGCACTTCCGCCGCGGCAGGCGCGCTCGCACGCTACGAGCGCGGAGCTCTACGCCTCATGACACAGCCAGGTCATTCGGCGAACTCACGCCGCGCGCACGCCGGGCAGTAGACCGCAGGCGCCGGCGGCTCCTCGAGCGTGAAGTAGACCTGCCAGCGGTCCGCCGGGTCGTTCCAGCGCCGGCCGCACTCCTCGCAGTGCAGCGGTAGGTCGACACGCACGTGCCGGCGCAGGGTCCGCCGGAGTGTCGGCCGGAGGTCGAAGTCGCGATCGCCCGTCAAGCCGCAAAGAACATACGACGGCTGGTGACCGTGTCAATAGGCGGTCGAGGAAACTTCAGGCCGTCTCGAGACGCGCGAAGCTGCGGCGCGCGTGCCATAGCCCCCAGGCGACCAGCGCGGCGATCACCGGTGTGCCGCTGACGAACGAGACCAGCACGAACCCACCGACACCCGAGTGCAACAGGAACACGAGCCGAAGAGCAGCGCGCGCGAAGCAGTACGCGGCCCACACCAGGGACTGCAGCGCGAACTCGCGACGGAATGGAGCACTCGCGCGGAACCATCTGGGGAACGGGTACCACGCGCACGCGAACACGCCGATCAACGGACGCCCGACGAGGACGGAGACGAGGTAGGCGACGCCCCACAGTGCGCTCAGCACGACGGGTTGCGCGAGGTAGACGGTCGCGCTGCCGGATGCGAGCCCGACCGCCGCCTGGACCACGACGAACACCGCGCCGACGGCAACGACCCCGACATCGCGGCCGGAGCGTACGAGCATGACCGCCAACGCCACGGAGATGACCGTCGACACGGCGATGCCCGCGCCCAGCCCGTAGAGGCGCCACGCCGTGTAGAACGCAGCCACGGGCAAGAGCGCCTCGGCAGCGAACTGCGGCATGCCGCGGGCGAGGAACAGTCTCCACGTGGGCGGCGGCAGCTCGTCTAGGCGAGCCTGCGCAACCGGCGCTCCTGACGTTCGCACCAGTCGATCCCCCATTCGCAATAGTCGAGTCCCCAGCGGTAGACGAGGTCGACGAACGGCGGGTCGGGCACACCACTGCCGTCGTCGAGCGAGCGGAGCAGGTCGAGCATCCGGCTGTAGCCCTCGCGCCGGGCACGCAGGAGCCCGAGCGCCTCGCCGGCCGGGAGCGCGTCTGCGAAGAAGAGGCGCAGCAAGGACTCATCGCGCAGCTCGATCCGCGTCTCCTCGCCGTGCAGCCAGTCGCCCAGCGCGCGCCGGCCCGCGGCCGTTGCTCGATAGACGCGCCGCGCACGGCTGCCTCCGTCGGCGCCGGTGATCCAACCGGCCTCCTCGAGGCGCTTCAGCTCGGGATAGATCTGCCCGTAGCTCGCGGCCCAGAAGTGCCTGATCGTCCGGTCGATCGTGCGCTTCAGGTCGTAGCCGCTGAGCGGACGCGCCTCGAGCAGCCCGAGGATCGCCCAGGTGACGGCGGTCGGCTTCATCTATCTTGACGATATATCTTCCAGATAGATCTGTCCAGCAAACGCAGGCACGATGTCCAGGGCTACTCGCCGGCTGTCAGATCGCACGCACGTAACGGGCGGAGCGGTGGGGGCGCGCTCGCTCCCACGCGCCTCTCCCCTCGTCGCGACCCCCACCACCGAAACTGATCCCGCCGGCAGCCGAAGCTTGCGCAGCGCCTCAGGCTAGTCGCGCGCCGGCGCATCGGCGCGTGCGGGACGGCCTGGAGGCGAGCGTCGCCGCGAGATCACGAGGTAGACCACGTAGAGGGCTCCGACGCCGATCGCGAGGAACGAGATCCACTCGTACCCCGGGCCGCTCTTCTTCGGCGACCATTCGAGCGCGCCCTCGATCGCGAACGGCTTTCCGTCCACCGTGCCGGTCACGCGCCAGTCGGAGATGTGGTGGGCCGACGCCGGTTCACGGCGCACGGCCGCCGGCGGCTCCGACCCCATCCAATGCGTGCGGTGATCTTCCCAGGTGTGCGTGAGCCCCTCGCCCACGTTGCGCCAGACAGGGGCAGCCTTGGGATCGGCGCGGGACGGCGCGGCCCGCTCGTCGTTGGCGTACGTCGTCGGAGCGAGGTCGTTGACCTCGATCGCGCCGTTGTGAAATCGCAGGTAGGGCTCGTTGCTGTAGCCGTGCACGATCACCGTCTTCCCGGCCGGCGCCGTGAAGCTGAAGTGGCCGTCGCCACTCGCGACCGCCTCGACGCCGTTGTCGTTGACGATCCGCTCGACCGTCGAGACGTATCCGTGCTGCGAGCCGCCGCCGTGCCCGAGAGCGGCCGACGGCAGCGCGAGGGCAAGCAAAACGACGATCAGCATCGGCCTCACGACGGCGAGGGTACCCGGGCAAGCCGTTCGGCATCTCGTCCTCGCGGACGAGCCGAATCGTCCTCGGGAGGGAGCAGGGGCGCCCGTAGCGTCGAGAGACGTGAGGGGTCACCCCACTTCGGAAGGAAGACATGCACAACGGCACGCAGACAGAGCAGCCGAGCGGATACTCCGGCCGGCTCGCCAAGAATGATCCTCTCAGGCGTCCTCGGAGACTGACGCTGGCGCTGACCGTTGGCGCATTTCTCGCGGCGCTGCTGAGCGTCGGCACCGGCGTTGCACACGCGGCGTACACGGCTCACGTTCGCGCCGGCACGCTCGAGCTCGACGGCAACGCTGCGAGTGACAAGCTCTCGCTGCGATTGCAGGGCGGCGAGCCCAACGTCCTCCAGGTCGATGTCGGTGACGACGGCAGCGCCGACTTCAGCTTCGACCGCGGGTCGTTCACGGCAATTGCCGTCGACGCGGGAGGCGGCGACGACGAGGTCCGAGTCGACCAGAGCGGAGGCATCTTCACCGACGAGGCGATCACGATCGGGGGCGGTGACGGCGACGACACGCTGATCGGCGCAAGCGGAGCCGAGACGTTTCTCGGCGGGCGCGGCGACGACTTCGTCGACGGAAACATCGGCGCAGACCGCGCGGTGCTCGGCGCCGGCGACGACCGCTTCCAGTGGGACCCCGGTGACGGTAGTGACACCGTCGAGGGCGGCTCCGGCCGAGACCGGCTCGACTTCAACGGCTCGAACGCGGGCGAGGAGATCGTGCTCGCTGCGAACGGCCCGCGCGCACGGCTGACGCGCAACGTCGCCGGAATCACGATGGACCTGGATACGCTCGAAGAGGTGTCGTTGCGCACCCTCGGCGGGGCTGACCTCGTCACGGCGCGCGACCTGGCAGGAACCGACGTCAAGGTCTTCGACGTCGATCTGCAGTCGAGCGCGGGGACGGGTGACGGCACGGCCGACACGGTCGTGGTTCAAGGCACCGACGCGCCAGATGCGATGAAGGTCGCGAGCGTCGACGGCCGCAAGGCAGTGGACGGCCTCGCCGCCAAGACCCGCGTCGTTGGTGATGAGGCTGCGGATGCGATCCGGGTCGAGGGCCTGGACGGTGCCGACACCTTCACCAGCTCGGTCACGGTCAGCGGCCAGGTGCCCGTGCACTTCGCCGGCGGCCCGGGCGAGGACAGCGCGCACTTCGACGGCAGCGACCAGGCCGACGAGATCGGCATCGCACGCGACGCCACCGAAGCAGCCGTCTTCGCAACCGGCGCAACGACCATGCTCGTCGACTCAACCGTCGAGAGCCTGATCGTCTCCGGCCTCGACGGCAACGACATCCTTGCCGGCCAAAACGGCCTCGCGACCATCACCGCACTCACCCTGCAGGGCGGCGACGGCGACGACGACCTGCGCGGCGGCGACGGAGCAGACACCCTGCTCGGAGGCAAAGGCAATGACCACGCCGACGGCAACATCGGTGCCGACACCGCGTTCCTCGGCAGCGGCGACGACCGCTTCCAGTGGGACCCCGGCGACGGCAGCGACACCGTCGAAGGACAGACAGGCGACGACCAGCTCGACTTCAACGGCTCCAACATCGGCGAAGAGATCGGGCTCACCGCCAACGGCGACCGCCTCCTCCTCACCCGCAACGTCGCCGCCATCACCATCGACACCGACACCGTCGAACACGTCAACATCCGCACCCTCGGCGGCGCCGACACAACCACCATCGGCAACCTCGACGACACCGACGTCAAGACCGTCGACGTCGATCTCGGCGCAACCGGCGGTGCCGGCGACGGCGCAGCCGACACCGTCGTCGTCCAGGGCACGCCGAGGCGTGACGTGGTGCACGTCTCGCAGTCGGGAGCACAGGTCACGACCGCGGGATTCGCGGCAGAGACACGGATCACGGGCAGCGAGCCGACGCTCGACACGCTGCGCGTCGAGACGCTCGCCGGCGACGACGAGGTCACCGTCGATCCGAACGTCGCGGACGTGATCGCGACGCTCGTCGACCTCGGCACCGACGAGTAGCCGGGCGAAATCGGCCGGGGCCTCCACGCCGGAGGCCCCGGCCGATTGACGCGGACGGGTCATCCGGCGCAGAGCGTTCCCCGGTTACAAACCAGCCGGTGGAGACCAACGACTCGGAGGCGCGTCGGGGCACGAGCCGCCGGCCCAGGCTCGGGTGGGCGTGGTTCGCCGGCGCCGACGCGCGCGTGCTCGCGCTCGTGCCGAGTGAACGGAGCTTTCTCGACGCGCAGGGGCTCGTGGTTGCGGCCATGGCCTGTGTCACGGGCTTCGCCGTCGCGGTCGCGGCGACCGGCTGGTGGAACGTCCCGCTGCAGAACATCCTCTGGCTCGGAGTCGTCTGGACCGGCGTCATCTGCATCGTCGACCGGTTGATCTACAAGAGCTTCGGAACGAGTCGCACTGCGAACCTCGCCCTGGCCGTCCCGCGCGCAGCGCTCTCGGTGATGCTCGCCCTGGTTCTGGGCCTGCCGATGGTGCAATTCATCTTTCAGCCGTCGATCTCCAAGCAGCTGACACAGACGAGCGCCGTCGAGGTGAAGAGCGCGCGCCAGGCCGCGCTCACCTTCTATGAGCCCAAGATCAAGCAGGCAAGCGCGGAGATCGCGTCGATCCAGAGCGCCGAGACCACGCTCCAGAACCGCGTCCAGAAGTTCACCCGCCTTTCCGGGTGCGAGAACAACGAACCGTCGTGCTCGCGCACACACCGCTCTGGCTGCGGTCACTGGTGTCGCTACTACGCCGCGCAGGCGAAGGGCGCTCGCGCCGCCCTCCTCCGTGATCGTGCCGCCAACCGCAGGGAGATTGCCGCCCTCAACGCGAAGATCGACGACTGGAGAGCCAGCGAGGTGGCCGAGACGTCAGGGCGTGTCCGTGCGATCAGCCAGGATCAGGATTTGCTCGCCCGCGCGCAGGCGCTGGCCGCGATCGAGCGGCAGCATCCGGAGGTCTCCCGCTACGTCCTGTTCGTGCTCGGGCTCTTCGTCTGCCTCGATCTGATCGCGCTGGCCATGAAGCTTTCACACCTGCTCGTCACAGGCGCCGTGTACGAAGAGGTCGCGGCCGAGTTGCGCGAACGAGACCGGCTCGCGGCTCACCGCCTGCGGGAGGAGACCGCCCACCTTCGCAAGCGCATCACACGCGAGGCAGGCGACGCCGTGGACGCGCTGCCGCTCGACTTCGGGCGACCACACCGAGTCACCTAGCTCTCCGGCGTTGCCTCCTCCTCCGACTGCGGCACGCCGCCGGTCGCGCGGATCGTCGCAGGCTCATGCGCGCGGCCGGGACCGAACACCATCCACAGCGCTCCTCCGATGATCCCCCCGGCGAGCGGCCCGACGAGATAGATCCAGACGTCGCCGAACTCACCGTTGAAGATCGCCGGGTCGAGCGACCGAGCGGGGTTGAACGAGCCGCCCGACGCGGGGCCGATCGCGTCCGCCGCCGTGAAGATGAACAAGCCGATCAGGAGCGGCGCCATGACGCCCTTCCATGGTGCGCGATCGTCGGTCGCAACGGTGCAGATCACGATCACGAACAGCGCCGTCGCGATCCCCTCGAGCAGCAGTGCGCCGCCGTTCGAGATGCCGGCCCCCGGGGCGGTACCGAGTGAGTCGACCGCAGGTCCGGAGTACACGATCGCGACTGCGACGACGGCGACGAAGCCACCGACCAGCTGCGCGATCCAGTACGGGACGACCTCCTTGACCGGGAACTTCCGGGCCGCTGCGAGCCCGAGCGACACAGCCGGGTTGAAGTGGCCGCCTGAGACGTGTCCGAGCGCAGTGATCGCCAGCGCCAGGCCCAGGCCGAAGGCGAAGGCGATCCCGAGTGTGCTGATCGCTCCTGCACCGATGTCGACCGAGACGGCGATCGCGTTGAAGCCGAGGAAGAAGAAGAGGAACGTCCCGAGCGCCTCCGCTCCGAGTCGCAGACCGAGCGATGAGGAATCCATGCCACCCACCTCCGTTGACGAGAGCGTCTGCGCCGAGGCCACTGCACGACCAGATCGACGCCGCTGCCGCGATCGAGCCAGTCGCGACAGATCCCGCCGAACATACTGCGATCCGCGGACAGCACGCAGTCGTCGAGGCAGAGCGGGGCTGCAGCATCAGGGTTTTAGGCTCGCAGCACGGGTAATCAGTTGTATGCCCCTCGCCGCACGAGGGGTTCGGGGACGAGCCTCCGAGGATGCTTTGGCTCGCTCCGAACAAACGTGCGTCGCTGCACGCGACGCCGGAAGGAGGTCTCAGATGGCGAGCAGCCAAATCTGGACGTACCGCGACACCACACTGAGCCAGCGCAACCTGGCCGGTCTGTCCGTCGAGGCTATCGACGGATCGATTGGCAAGGTCGACGAGGCGACGAACGACGTCGGCGCGAGCTTCATCGTCGTCGACACCGGCAAGTGGATCTTCGGCAAGAAGGTCATGCTGCCGGCCGGCGTGGTCAGGGACGTCGACCTGGACACCGAGACGGTGTTCGTGAACCGCACCAAGGATCAGATCAAGGACGCGCCTGAATACGACGAGGACAAGCACCGCGCGGACGAGAGCTACCGCGAGAGCTATCGCAGCGATCTCGGCAGCTACTACGGGCCCGGTGGCACGGGCTACCGCGACGACGATCCGCTCTAGCTCCTGAGCCCGACGCGCCGGGGGCTCTGGACGAGCTCCCGGCCGGACGGGCCAAACGGGCGTAGTTCGTGGCAATCCACATCAGCGTCTTCGCGGACGCACACTCTCTCGGGCGAGTCGAAGGTGGACGCCGAGGAGGTGTGTCTCGATGATCGGAACAGTTGCAGTGATGCTCTTCGTGGTCGCTGTTCTCGTATTCGCCGCCTACGCGCTCGTGCGCCCCTTCACGCACGTGCACTACGGCCACCCGAGTGAGAGACTCTGGCGACCGCTCGACTAGGACTAGGCGCCTGCGGTAGACCGAATCGTCCGACCCGCGGGGACAGCGCGCTCGCCTGCAGATTCTTGGAGCGACCGCAATGGCTGGAGCACCGGCTCAGCCGGTGCTCCAGCCGTCTGCGAGTTACTTGCCGTGCTGCTTCTTGTGCGCTGCGCTCTGCGGCGCTGCGCCCTTCTTCTTGAGCGTGTGGCTCTTGCCGTGAGAGCTGTGGTGGTTCACATACGCCACACATTGACCCTGGTTCTTGAACGACGGGTTCGTGAACGTCTTCCACCCACCGTGCTTGCATGCGGCCTTCGTCGTCGGCCCGACAACCGGTGCGGGCACCTGCAGGACGCCGTTGAAGGTGATGTTCGAGATGTCGGCAGTGCCCTGGACGTCGATCAAGATGTCGACAGCGGTGATCGTCCCCGTCGGGAACGGCACCTGGCCTCCGCCCGCGGCGATCGACGCAGCGTCGAAGGTGTAGGTCACGGTCCCGTTGCCGTTGGTGACACCGATCACGTTGTTGCAGCCGAGGAAGAACGTCGCGGTCGTCGTAACGACGTCGAACCGCGGCGAGCCGCCCTGACACTGGGCCGAATTCGCCAGCGTGAACGACGCCGACGTGAACGTCTGGCCCGTGAATCCCGTGATGTCGGCACCTGCCGACGCGTTGGTCGCCGTGGGGCAGTTCTTGACCAGATGCAGCACGCCGGCACTGTAGGTCGCCGTCGGGCAGCCGGTATTGCCCGGATCGAAGACGCCCGGCTCGAGCGCCGCGGACGCGGTCGCCGCGAGCACGAGAGCGAGCAACGTAATGCCGAGAGCAATCTGTTTCTTCATGTGGATGAACCCCTTCCTGGGAGAGCGAATCTCGTTCCATAGGAGTAGATCCGGCAACCCCTGGAAACTTGCCCTGCGCCCCATGAACCCTGCTTCTCGGCCGCTTTGCTGTCGTCGCCGAGAATGTCTCGCCACCGACCTGCAGCTGCCGACATCGAGACGTCGATATCTCGAGTCCCAACGGACTCGTTCACGGTCGACTCACGACAGTCGTCGTGTCGGCTGATCCGATCGACGCGCTCCTGGACAGGATCGGAGCAGCGCGCCTGAAGCCCCAGATGGTGCAGTAGACGCCGAGGAAGAGCTCCCACGCGGCCTCCGGGATCGTCGCGAGACCCTGGAACGTGCCAGACCCGTGATCGCCACCGAACATCACGACCGTCCCTGAGATGATGATCAGCGGCCCACCGATGAGTCCGAGCCACGTAGCCGGTCGGGGCACCAGGCCTGTTCGGTACATCATGTATCCGAGGATCAACCCGTTCCCCCAGCCGACGGTCCAGCCCGGCCCCAGGAGGAATGTCCAGTCCTTGATCGCTGCGAGCGTGTAGGCGGCCGTGCCTTCGGCTGCGCCCGCACTCTCCTGTTGCAGCGTGGCGATCCCGAGCATCGCGACGATGCCGACAAGGATGAATGTGCATTCGACGAGCCTCGCCGTTACGTAGCCAATCGACAGCTCCTCGAACTGTCGTCTCATGATCGGGACGATCACGACGGCGGTTCCGATGTTCGCGATGATGAGCAACAGCTCGAGCAGCGCGCCGAGGTAGATCTTGTTCACGTTCCCCGAGGCCGCGATAAAGCCCACCGGATGACGCAGCGCAGGCT
The DNA here is from genome assembly GCA_963698925.1 of uncultured Actinomycetes bacterium. Classification (GTDB taxonomy): domain Bacteria; phylum Actinomycetota; class Thermoleophilia; order Gaiellales; family Gaiellaceae; genus PALSA-600. The sequence continues at coordinate 275,403 of CAVOSR010000004.1, forward strand.
CGTACAAGATCAACGCCGGGATCGACGTGACGAATGTGATGAGGTAGAGAACGCCGAAGACTCGCGCTCTCTTTTGATCGAGAGGCATGCCTGTTGGACCCCTTTCTGCCCGCCGACGACAGCGGGCCTATTCCCTGGGCAGCCGCCGGTTTGCATCCCGAACCTAATGCATCGCAACCGTTGCCGCTGCAACCGCGAGGAGCAGTACAGAAACCGCAGCTCCCACGATCGGCCTCGTCCTCGCTTGGCCGACGCGCGTGTTGCCCGGCCGGCGCGATCCGGCCGAGGTGAGGACCATCGCAGCCGCCGCGGGACTACGGCGGTGACGCGAGAGTCGACTACTCGGCGGCGGCGCCGGCGACGAGTGCCGCCGCCCGTTCGAGCGAGATGAGGTCGGTGTTGACGACCAGGTCGTAGTGCGTCGGGAGCTCCTCCGCCACGTTGTAGAACCGCTTCAGATAATCGCGCCGGGCAGCGTCGGCCGCCTTGACCGTTCGCTCGGCTTTGGCGACGTCGACACCTGTCTCCTCGCTGACTCGAAGTGCGCGAGTCGCCGGCGACGCGGTAACGAGCACGCGGAGGATGCTTGCGCTCGGCTCGAGCGCGTGCGACGCGGCGTGTGCGGTGATGACGACGTCTCCCCGGGCGGCGGTCTGCTCGATCGCCTCGCGAATCAGCGCCTGGATCTCGCTGCTCCCGAGCTCCTCTCCAGTCAGCACCGGCACCGAGACGCCGAGTGCCAGCGCGCCGCCGCCTCCTTCGAACATCGAGCCCAGGATGCGTGCCGTCAGCGACTTCCGCCGCTCCTCGTCCGCGACGTCGGCGGCCGAGATCCCTCCCTGAGCTGCTGCCCTGGCAACGATCTCCTCGTCGACGTGCAGAAAGCCAAGTCGCTCCGCCACGAGACGGCCGACGTTCTCCCCGCCTGCGCCCGTCGAGCGCGAGATACAGATGACGCTGCACGGCACGAGCTCAACGCTAGGTCGTGGCCGAAGCGCCGTCAACGGTTCGTCGTTCGAGCTCGGGCCGGTGCCGGGCGACGAACTCGTGGCTGCGAGCCTGTGTGGCGGACGTCCACGGACGCGGGGCGGCGCCTGGGCCTCCCGGCAAACCAGCATCGTTGAGCCGAAAACCGCATGGTCGAGCGGCGGGGGTGGGATTCGAACCCACGGACGAGTTGCCCCGTCAGCGGTTTTCAAGACCGCCCCGTTCGACCGCTCCGGCACCCCGCCGCGGCCCTTGTTGTACCTCCTGAATCCACCTGTCTGCGATTTGCGTACTGCCTGCGAACCCCCAACCGCAGGAGGGAACGTGAAGACATCACTGCTCGCACTCGTCGCGACGGCACTCGCCGCGGCGCTCGTCCTCCCCGCACTCGGCGTCGGCGGCGGAGACGGCCGCAAGGTGCTCGATGCGAAGGTGCTCGCTCCGGTGACGGTGCCCTACACAGGCTCCGCCAACCCGATCCGCGGGCTGAACGGCGGCGGCGTGCCGTGGCAGATCGGCGATGCGAGTGCCGACCTGCGCGCCGACGGGCGGCTGCACGTCGAGGTCAGCGGCCTCGTGCTCGTCGCGACGGGTACGAATCCGGTCGCCCAGTTCAAGTCGATCGTCAGCTGCCAGACCGTGACCGACGGCGCAGCGGCGATCGCAAACGTGTCGACCCCGCTCGTCGCCGCCACCCCGACCGGCGACGCCGAGATCGACGCGACCATCGCCCTCCCGAGTCCGTGCTTCGCCCCGATCGTCTTCGTGACGTCGCCGGGCGGCGCGTGGTTCGCGGTCAGCGGGCGGTGACGAGCAGCGTCGGCGCGCGTTACTTGGTGACGCGCGCCGGCGCGCCGTAGCCCTGCAGCACCTCGGGCACCTCGCCGCCGAAGTTCTCGAGCATGGCGAGCACCCAGCGGTCGGTGACCGCCGTGCCGTTCAGGGTGTGCGGCGTCTCGAGCTGCTTCTCGCCCGCGCGGTAGCGGATGCCAGAGCGGCGGGCCTGGAAGTCGGTCGTGTTCGAGGTCGACGTGATCTCGCGGTAGCGCTGCTGCGAGGGGAACCACGCCTCGATGTCGTACTTCTTCGCCGCCGCAGCCGAGAGGTCGCCGGCGGCGACGTTGACGACGCGGTACGGCAGGCCGAGCTCCTGCACGAGCTCCTCCTCGATCGCGAGCAGCCGCTCGTGCTCGTCGCACGAGTCCTCCGGCCGGAGTAGACGAACATCTCGACCTTGTTGAACTGGTGCACGCGGAACATGCCGCGCGTGTCCTGGCCCGCCGCGCCCGACTCGCGGCGGAAGCACGTCGAGAACGCGCAGTAGCGGAGCGGCAGCTCCTCGAGGATCTCGCTCATGTGCATCGCGATCAGCGGGACCTCGGAGGTGCCGATCAGGTACAGCCCGTCTTCGGGGAGCGCGTAGTAGTCGTTCTTCTCGGTCGGGAAGAAGCCGGTGCCGTACATCGCCTCCTCGCGCACGAGCACCGGCGGCAGCATCGGCGTGGCCGTTCGCGACGCAGGCGGTCGAGCGCGAAGCGGTAGAGCGCGAGCGACGAGGAGCGCCGTGTCGCCGACGAGGTAGCCGAAGCGCGAGCCCGAGACCTGGCGCCGCGCTCCATCTCGAAGCGCCCGACCTCGAGGTGCTCCGGCGCGGGCTCCGGGTTGTCGGCTCCCCCCACTCCCTGACGACGATCGCGTCCTCGTCGCGGTCGCCGTCGGGCGCCGACTCGTGCGGGCGGGTTCGGAACCCTCCCGAGCGCGGCGTCGCGCGCCGCCTCGGCCGCGGCGCGAGCTGCTCCTCGCCGCCCTGCAGCTCCTCCTTGACCTGCTCAGGTGCTCGAGCTGCTCCGGCGTCGGCTTGCCCTCCAGCTTCTGCTGCGCCCGCAGCTCGTCGACCTGCGGCACGAGCGCGCGCCAGCGCTCGTCGGCGCGAGCAGCTCGTCGAACGCCTCGGCCGCGCCCCGGCGCGCGAGCGCGGCGCGGAAGGCGTCCGGGTCGTCGCGGGCTGCCCGGAGGTCGATCATCGCGTCGAGTGTAGATCGAGCAACGCTTCGAGCACCTGCGCGACGCCTTCCTCCGGCGCGCCGGCGGGCAGATCCAGTCGGCGACCGCCTTCACCCGCTCGTGCGCGTTCTCGACGGCGACGCCGTAGCCCGCCCACTCGAGCAGCTCGACGTCGTTCTCGCCGTCGCCGAACGCGATCGTCTCGCGCGGGCGTGAAGCCGAGGTGCTCGGCGAGGAAGTCGAGCCCCGAGCCCTTCGTCACACCCGGCGCGGCGAACTCGAGGAAGTACGGCAGCGACTTCGTGATGTAGAGGCGGTCGCCGAAGTGCGCTCTCGCCCGCACGCTCGACCTCGTCGAGCGCGTCCGGGTCGCCGACGCAGACGAGCTTCGTCGGCGGCTGCGTCGAGCCAGTCGAGCAGGTCGCCGACGGGATGGATCTCGAGGTGCTGGAACTCCGCGTACGCCGCCGCCTCGGCTCACCTCGGCGACGTAGAGCTCGTCGTCGACGTAGACGTTCGGCTCGTAGCCCTCGGCGCACGACCGCCCGAGCGCCTCGCGCGCGAGCTCGAGCTCGATCGGCACGTGGCGCAGCCACGTGCCGTCGGCGTCGGCGACGACCGCGCCCTGGTAGCAGATGACCGGATCGCCGAGGCCGGCCGGCTCGAGCACGCGGCGCACCGACTGCACCATCCGCCCGGTGACGACGATCACGTGCAGCCCGGCCTCGTGCGCGCGGCGGAGCGCCGCGAGCGTGCGCGGCCGCAGCACGCCGTCCTCCCAGACCAGCGTGTGGTCGAGGTCGGTCGCGACGACGCCGACGTCGCGCGGGAAGCCGTCGGGGAGGATCAGCCGTTCGGGCCGCCGGTCGCCTTGACGACGTAGGCGGCGACGTCCGCGATCTGCTTGTCGGTCAGCTGGCCCTTGAACGACGGCATCGCGCCCTTGCCGTTCGTGACGCGGTCGACGACGAGCGCGAGCGCCGGCTTCGCCTCGTCGAGGTTCGGGCCGACGTTGCCGCTCGCGCCCGCGTCGGCCGAGCGTGTGGCAGCCGCCACACCCGCCGGCGCCCGTGAAGATCGCCTTGCCCGCGGCCGCGTCGCCGTGCTGGTAGGCGGCGGGCACGGTCGCCGTCTCGGCCTTCGGCACCGTCCCGACCACCTTGGTGGGCGTCGGCGTCGTCACCTGCCGCCCGGTCGACGTCGAGCAGCCAGCGGCGACGGCAAGCAGCGGCAACAGGATCGCGACGGGAGCGAGTCGGCGCACGGGCGGCATCCTATCCCAGTCGTTCGAGGTTGAGGCGCGGTTAACTCGCCGTCGACACCTCCGCTCGCCTCCCTACCATGGCCGCCATGAAACGCCGGTCCTACGGCCGTGACGCCGGCCTCACGATCCGGATGCTCGCCACGACGGCGATGCTCGGCCTGCTCTACGTCGTCTTCGCCGTCGTCCTGTTCAACATCGCGGGCGTCGGCCTCGTGCCGATGCTCGTGATCATCGTCGGGATCGCGTTCTTCCAGTACTACACCTCCGACAAGCTCGCGCTGCGCGCCTCGGGCGCGAAGATCGTCAGCCGCGAGGAGGCACCCGCGCTGCACGACATGGTCGAGCGCCTCTGCGCGATGGCCGACCTGCCGAAGCCGAAGGTCGCGATCATCGACACGCCCGTGCCGAACGCGTTCGCGACCGGCCGCTCGCCGAAGCACGCCGCCGTCTGCGTGACGACCGGCCTCTGGAACCGGCTCGAGCCGAACGAGATCGAGGGCGTGCTCGCGCACGAGCTCTCGCACATCGCCAACCGCGACGTGCTGATCATGACCGTGGCGAGCTTCTTCGCCATGCTCGCCGCGCTGCTGACCCGCTTCGGCTCTACGCCGGCATGTTCGGCGGCGACCGGCGCGACAACAACAACGGCCCGCCGGTCTGGCTGATCATCTTCGTCGTCTCGATCGTCATCTATGCGCTCAGCTACGTCCTGATCCGCACGATCTCGCGCTACCGCGAGTACGCGGCCGACCGCGGCGCCGCGATGATCACCGGCGCGCCCGAGTAGCTGATGAGCGCGCTGCAGAAGATCTCGTCGCAGATGACGCTGATCCCGAAGCAGGACCTGCGCGAGGTCGAGGGCATGAACGCGTTCTTCATCATCCCGGCCAAGGCCAAGCTCGTCCGTCGCCGAGCTCTTCGCGTCTCACCCGCCGCTCGAGAAGCGCCTCGCAGCGCTCGCCGAGATCGCGCGGGAGATGGGTCGCCCGGTCGCGTAACGGCGTGGGGTCTCCGCGACGTTCTCTTCGGGCGCAAGAAGCTCTCCGAGCCGAAGGACGACCGGCTCTTCGCGCTCACGACCGCCGCGGTCACGCTCGAGGTCGAGCTCGGCCTGAAGCCGGCCGGCGTCGCCGCGCTCACCTTCAAGCCGCTCTCGTCGGGCGACTTCGACCGCGTCGACGACGTCGAGAAGCTGCTCGAGGCCGTCGCGGAATCGTGCGGCTCGCGGATCGAGCGCAAGACCGACCAGTACGGCTACGAGTGGATGATCGTCCACGACCCCGACTTCGAGGATCTCGTCACGACCGTGCATACGCTCGCGTCGGAGCTGACGGCGCAGGGCTTCGGCGCGCAGCTGCTCGCGGCGGCGTTCCGGTTCGAGGGCGGCGACGAATCCCGTCTACTGGATCTACGGCTTCAAGCGCGGCGCGTTCTGGCCGTTCATCCCGCTCGGCGAGCAGAAGCGCGACAACGCGACGGAGCTCGAGCTGAAGGCGAAGCTCGAGAAGGAGCTTCCGATCGAGCAGGACCTGACGCGCTGGCTCGCGCTCTTCGACGCGCCGATCTAGGAATCCCTCAGTCGTCCGGGCCGACGCGCACGAGCATCTTGCCGGTGTTGTCGCCGCGGAAGAGCCCGGCGAACGCGGACGGCACATTCTCGATCCCTTCGACGATCGTCTCGCGGCACTCGAGCTTGCCGTCGCGCACCAGCGGCCCGACCTCGCGCAGGAAGTCGCCGTACCGCTTGCTGTGGTCGGAGACGATGAACCCCTGCACCCGGAGCCGCTTCGTGACGATGTAGGCGAGATTGCGCGGGCCTGGCTCGGGCCGCTCGTCGTTGTAGCGCGAGATCGAGCCGCAGGCGATCACGCGCCCGAACGGACGAAGCGCGGTCAGCGCCGCCTCCAGCTGCTCTCCACCGACGTTGTCGAAGTAGACGTCGATGCCGTCCGCGAGCGCCTCCCGGGCGGGGGTCTCCCGGTAGTCGAAGGCCTCGACGCCGAGGGAGCGCAGCCACTCGACCTTCTCGGCTGACCCTGCGCTCCCGATCACGCGCAGACCCTTGTGCAGCGCGATCTGGGCTGCCGTGCTGCCGACGGCGCCGGCGGCACCCGAGACGTAGAGCGTCTCGCCCTCCTCGACACGCCCGATGTCGACGAGCCCGATCCAGGCCGTGAAGCCGGGCATCCCGAGCGACCCGAGCGCGGTGGACGGCGGTGCGAGCGACGGGTCGAGCTTGCGCAACCGGTTGCCGTCGACGACCCCGGACTCACACCAGCCGAGCTGCGAGGTGACCCAGTCGCCCTCGGCAAAACCGTCGTGCTTCGACGCAACGACGCGCCCGACCGCGCCGCCGTCGATCGGCTCGCCGACGTCGTACGGCCCGACGTAGGTGCGCACGCCGGTCATGCGGCTGCGCATGTACGGGTCGACCGAGACGAAGACGTTGCGCACGACGACCTCGCCGTCTCCCGGCTCACCGGGCGCCGCGTCACGGAGCTCGAAGTCCGACTCCTTCGGCTCGCCCTGCGGCCGCGCAGCGAGGATCACCTGTCGCGTCATGCGGGCTTGTCGCCCTCCCCGCCTGCGAGCTCCTTCGGGGGCTCGGAGCCCTGGCCGAGCTCGGCCTTCATCTTCGCCAGCTCGTCGTCGACCTCGCTCGACTGCGAGATCTGCGCCAGCTGGCGGTCGATGTCGTCGCCCGAGCGAGGAGAAGTCGTCGAGCGCGCCCGCGGCGGTCAGCTCGTCGATCGCATTCGCGCGCGCCTGCATCTGCTCGGTCTTGTCCTTGGCGCGCTGCATCGCCAGTCCGACGTCTGCCATCTGATCGCCGATCCCGGTCGCCGCCTCGCCGATCCGCACCTGCGCCTCGGCGGCCGAGTACTGCGCCTTGATCACTTCCTTCTGCGTGCGGAATGCCTCGACCTTCGTCTGCAGGGTGCTTCTCGCCCTCGATCAGCTTCTGCTGCTGCGCCTCGAGCTGCTGCCCCTGCTCCATGATCCCCTGTAGCTGGGACTCGACCGCGGTCTTGCGCGTCAGCGCCTCGCGGGCGAGATCCTCGCGGCCGGCGGCAAGCGCCTTGCGCGCCTGGTCGTCGAGCTTGTCGACCTGCTGCTGCATGCGTCGTGTACTGCAGCTCGAGCCGCTTCTTGGCCGTCGTCACGTCGGCGATGCCGCGCTTGACGTTCTGGAGCTGGCGCAGCTGCTCCTCGTAGGAGTAGTCGAGCGTCTCGTTCGGGTTCTCGGCGCGGTCGAGCGCCTTCGAGAACTTCGCCTTGAGGATCAGGCTCAGACGTGCCATCAGGCCGGGCATCGGGTCTCTCCTCTGGGTCGGGTGCACGCAGTTAGCCTAACGAGCGTGCTGATCGCCCGGAGCATGGACTCCCGTTGGCTCTCGAACGCCTACCTGGTCGCGGACGAGCACGGCGGCACGGCCGTCTTCGTCGATTCCGGCGCTCCGATCGAGCCGCTCCTACGCAGCGCCAGAGGACTGGAGCGTCACCCCCACCCACGTCCTCCGCACCCACGCCCACGGCGACCACGTCGCCCACGAGGGCGAGCTCGGGCTGCCGGTCGCCCGGACGTCGCTCCAGACGGGCGATCTCTGGGTCGAAGCGATCCCGACGCCCGGCCACTCCGACGACATGGTCTGCTTCGTGATCAACGAGCGCGCGAGTCGTCTTCTCCGGCGACACGCTCTTCAAGGACTGCGGTCGGCGGCGGCGACTTCGAGCAGGTCAAGTCGTCGGTGATGGACGTCTACATGGCGATGCCGCACGACCGGCGCGTGCTGCCGGGCCACACCGACGAGACGACGATCGGCCGCGAATGGGAGGAGAACCCGTTCGTCCGCGTCTGGCGCGGCGTCGACCCCGAGGGAACCGAGCGCGTGCAGGTCGCCGGGCGCGACGCGACACTGATCGTGTGGTCGCCCGACTACGACGGCAAGGGCAAGGCCTGGGTGCGGTACGACGACGGCACGGACGCGATCGTCGGCGGCTCGCGGGTGGAGCGCTAGTGGACATCGTCGACCCGCGCATCGAGGAGTACACCGAGCGGTTGACGACGCCGCACGAGCCGCTGCTCGCCGAGCTCTCGGAGGCAACCGCCGCCGAGCTCGGCATGACGCAGATGCTGACGGGCCCGGTCGCCGGCCGGTTCCTCGAGCTGCTCGTCTGGGGCGTGCAGCCGCATCGCATCCTCGAGATCGGCACGTTCAGCGGTCACTCGGCGCTCGCGATGGCTGCGGCGCTGCCGGAGGGCGGCCGCATCGACGCCTGCGAGCTCGACCCGGAGCGCGCGGCCGTCGCGCAGCGGTTCTTCGACCGCTCGCCGCACGGCTCGAAGATCACGCTGCACATCGGCCCGGCGCTCGACACCGTCCGCGGGCTCGAGGGCGAGTTCGACCTCGTCTTCATCGACGCCGAGAAGGAGGGTTACATCGGCTACTACGAGGAAGTGCTGCCGCGCCTGAGCGAGCGCGGGCTGATCGTGGCCGACAACACGCTCTCCGGCGGTCGCGTGGTCGACGAGCAGCCGCCGATCGCCGCGTTCAACGAGCACGTCGCCGCGGATACGCGCAGCGTGCAGGTACTGCTGAGCGTGCGCGACGGCATGACGCTGATCCGCCGGGTCTAGGCTGCCTCGGCGGTGCCGGGCACCGCGTTGGTGCGCGCCTCATACGCCGCATCCGCGACCCGGCCCGCCCGACGCTTTCGTTCTCCGGTACCGAACCAAATCGTTGGGGACGCCGCCCTGCGGCGGCGTCCCCGCCGTTATGCCGACGAGCAGGTAATCCCTTGCCCCTGAAACGTGAACCCGTCCGAAGACCCGATGGTCTTGTCGCAGCCAAACGTCAGTTCATCGACTGCGCCGAGCACGACAAGACTGGGTGCTTCATAGGGAACCGCCAGGTCGGCGGAGTCCTCCCAGGACACGATGTCCTCCTTGGGTTGGCGTCGGATTCGATGAGGTTAGGACGCCGGAGCGGGCGCCACAACTACGCCAACGGCTAGTCCGCCACCGGCCGACGGGCTGGTCTGAGCCGTCGAATGCGCTGCCAGCGCCTGCAGCAGCAGAAACGAGTGGGCGTCGGGCGTCTCTTCGCCCCATTCGGCCCGCAGACGTTGTGGATCGACAGCTTCGAAGTCGGCGAGCTCGCCGAGGGACTCGCGCGCGAGGCTGCGGCTCTCGGGGCCCCAAAACACCTCGTCGAAGCTCGCCTTCGTCGAGCGCTGCTGGACATCCGGCGGCAGCAGGCCTGCGAACAGCGCCTGCATGAGAGCGGTGCGGTCGTGGATGCCGTCGGCCGAAGCGCGCTGACCCGCCGAGACGGCAAATCGATCGTCCGCCAACGGGTGCGAGATCTGGACGTCGTGATCGGCGGCGATCAGATCGAGGGACCGAAAGCCGACGTCGACCGAGCGCAAGGAGCGCCACCAACTCCAGCGCCGCGACCAGCGCAGAGGCTCATGGGACATGTCGTCGCTCCACGCGGCCAGGATCTGCTCGTTCGCCCGGGGCGTGAGCCAGCCGAACGCCAGCGCTCCGCGCCGGCGCAGGACGTGTCGGCGGACGTGTTGAGGAGAAACGGCCAGACCGACCGAGAGCACGTCGCGCGGACTCGGACGAGCCGCGCGGGAGAGCACCGCGGCCGCGCGGGCCCACTGCGAAGTGCCGAGCAGCTCGTCGCCGCCGATCCCCGTCAGGAGCGAGCCGCCCCGCGCGACCTCCAGCAGCGGCCAGTGGAAGTGGACATTGAACGGCCAGAGCAGCCCGTGCCGCTCGGTGATCGAGCGGGCGACAGGCCCGACGCAGTCGAGCTCGTCCGTCAACTCGAGCCGCACCCAGTCATCCAACTGGAGATGCGCGACGACCCGCTCCTGCCACTCCGATTCCCCGGCCCACCGTGCGGTTGGAAACACGTTCGTCGCCGGCACGGGCAGCGGCAGGCCCTCCCTGCGCGCGAGCGCTGCGGCGGCAGCGAGCACTGCCGACGAGTCGCGGCCGCCGGAGAAGCTGACGACGCACGGCCCGCGAAGCAGCGCCGGGAGCAGCGCCGACTCGAGTGCCTCGAGCGGATCGGCGGGAACGTCACTCGGAAACACCGGTCCGGCGCCGGTCCTCCCGAACACGAGACCGGACGCGAGTTCCGCGGGGCTGAACGCGAACGGCGAGCGGCAGAGCTGCCCGGGATCAGGCGGCCGGAACGAGGTACGCCTCCGACTGCAGCGCGAACAGCTCTGCATAGCGCCCGCCGCCCGCGAGCAGCGCTGTGTGGCTTCCCTCCTCGGCGACGCGGGCGCCTTCGAGGAGGTAGATGCGATCGGCGTTGCGGACGCTCGACAACCGATGCGAGACGAGCAGGACGGAGCGGCCGCGGGCGAGCTCGCGCATCTCGGCGAACAGTGCGGCCTCGGCCCGCGGATCGAGCGATGCCGTCGGCTCGTCGAGGACGAGGAAGCTGCCGGCCCGGAAGAACGCACGTGCCAGCGCAAGCCGCTGCCACTGTCCAATCGAGAGCTCGTGCCCACCGAAGAACTCGCGTCCGAGCCGGGTGTCGTAGCCGGCCGGCAGGGACTCGATGTAGCCGGCCGCGCCCGCGCGCTCAGCCGCGGCCCTGATCGCCCCCTCCTCCGCCTCCTCGTGCGGCCGCCCGAGGACGATGTTGTCCCTCACCGACAGGTGGTAGCGCACGTAGTCCTGAAAGAGAACGGTCTGCTCGGCCCGTATGTCGTCGGGATCGAGCGTCTCGGCGTCGACCCCGTTCCAGAGGATGCGCCCGGCGTCCGGGCGGTAGAGCTGGCAGATCAGCTTCACGAGCGTGGTCTTGCCCGAGCCGTTCTCGCCGACGAGTGCGACGACCTCGCCGGGCTCGACCCGCAAGCTGACGCCGTCGAGTACGAGTCGCGACGTGTTCGGGTAGCGGAACGACACTCGCTCGACCTCGAGACCTTCGAAACCGGCGGTCGGAGGCGATGTTCTCTTGCGCTCCGCCGTCTTCGTCTGCGCGCGCTCCGCCAGGTCGAGGAACCGCTTGAAGTCGTCGATGAAGCCGCCGGACTCGATCAGCCTGCTGACGCTGCCGGTCAGCCCGGTGACGCGCATCGCGAGCTGCTGCATCGCGAGCGCTGCGGTCATCGCATTTGCGACCGGCAGCCGGCCGGTTCCGAGCAGCACGACCAGGGCGCCCGAGCGCAACGATTGCGCCCATGAACGCCCCGCCGCTCCCGACCAGGGCCACCTTGAGGCGCCCGAGGAGGAATCCGTGCAGGCGACTGCTCGCGTTCTTCTGTCAGGGCGCCGTAGCGCTCGCGCAGGAACTCCGACGACCCGAAGATCCGGAGCTCCTTCGCAGGATCACGGTCCGTCAGGAGCTCCATCAGATAGTGGCGCTCGCGTGCTTCGGTCGTCATCCCGTACTCGAAGGCGTACGACTCACGACCGTTTCGGATCGCTGCCACCAGCGGGAAGACCCCGGCCAGGGCGGCGAAGAGGAGCAATGCGGGCTGAAGCAAGAAGAGAACGATCGCGATCACCAGCGTCGTCAGCAGCCCCGTGACGAGCATCAGGACATTGGTGACCATGTCCATGAGCCGGTAGAGCCCCGAGTTGCGCGCGCGCTGGAGCTGATCGTAGAAGTCCGGCTCCTCGAACGCCTCCAGATCGACGGCGGCCGAGACGTCGATGATGCGATCGAATGCGTGGCGCGAGGCAAGCTCGACGAGGAGCTTCTGCTCGTAGGTGGTGATCGCGGCAAGGACTCCGAGCAGCGCTGTCAGCCCGGCGAGCGCTGCCAGCCAGGGGTAGAGCTGTGAGACCGGCGCACCTCCACCGACTGCCACGAGCGCGGACAGCAGCTCGCGGCTGATCAGGAGCTGGATGCCGACTGCGGCCGCCGCGGCGAGCTGCAGCAGCGTTGTTCTCGCCAGATGCTTCCCGCTCGCCGAACGAACGATCCGAAGCGCCTCGAGCGTGAGGCGCGGCAGACGGCGCAGCTCCGCGACACGGTCGTCGGGCGGCCGCAGGTCCTGCACCGTCGGCGCCGGACGCGACGTTGCCGGACCGGGCTTGTGAGTCGACGCGGTGGCGTTTGTGCCGGCCGTCGCTCCGGCAAGGTCGGTCACGCCACGAGCAGCCCGCGACCTGCGAGGGCATCGACGAACGCGTTGGTGTCGCTCGCGGCCGTCGGCTGATCGATTCCGAAGGCGTGCATGACGACCGCGGTCAGTTGCTCACGCGACGCGCCGTGAATGAGCGATTTCCAGATGACGGTCCCGGTCCGGTTCGTCGAGATGTAGGTCGACGATTGGCGCTCGAGCGCAAGAATCTCGCCATCGACCTCGGTCCACGAGACGGCCTCGGGGTCGAGACGCAGCAGAGATATTTGATCCTTGGCCGACATTCGAGGTCGCAGAGTAATCCCGTCTCGGCGAAGTGCACGACCGTTGCTCGAGAACTACCTGCGAACTAGCCAATCGGCTAGACGTCCGAGAACCGGCTCCGGACTAGCCGGATGGGTAGGCCTCCCGGCGCCTTCATCGATCAGGGTGATCAGATGGAACGGAGCTCGATCGCGGTGCGTCTCGCACTACCGACCGGTCAAGGACGGCTCGGTGTCGCGGATCGAATCGCTGTGGTCGCCGAGGTGATCGTGACGTATTGCGCGGCACGTTGGTGGCTGTTTCGGATGCCGTTCCCCGCTTCAGTCACGGCCGCACGCAGATCCGGCGCGGGCCGGTCCGGCCCACCCGTGACCGAAAACGACGCTCGTACGGCGGGTTTGCGCCTCGGTCGTGCGGTGGAGAGAACCCTGCGCGCGCTTCCTGTCGATTCGCGCTGTCTGATCACAGCGCTCGTCCTGACGCGAATGCTGACGCGCCGCGGGATCGACAGCACCTTCGTGCTCGGTGTTCGCGCACAGCCGCAGTTCGCGGCGCACGCGTGGGTGGAGCGAGACGGGATTCCGCTCCTGGCGACGACATCGGACTTTCACCGGTTGACGGAACTATGAGCGCGCGCGGCCGGCTCGTCGGGCAGGCCAACTAGCCGAAACCCCGACTGACCGCCAGTTGACGGTCTCCGTGCGCAACGCGTTAATGGAGAGAGAGCGGGCGGAGGTGTTGATCGTGGTTGAAGGGGGCGGGTTTTGATGAAAGTCGTGATCTTCTGTGGTGGCTACGGCGTGCGCATGGGCGCTGAGACCCAGCGCATTCCCAAGCCGATGATCGAGATCGGCGGGCGGCCGATCCTCTGGCACATCATGCGCTACTACTCGATGTGGGGACACGACGAGTTCATCCTCTGCCTGGGCTACAAGAGCGAGGTCATCAAGCAGTTCTTCCTCTCGTACAACGGCGCGCTGCTCAACGATTTCGTGCTCGATCGCGATGCCTCGGGGACGAAGCTCGAGATGCTCTCGCGCGACCTCGACAAGTGGCGCATCACCTTCGTCGATACCGGATTGAACGCGACGATCGCGGAGCGCCTGAAGGCGGTCGATCCCTACCTCGATGACGACACGGAGTTTCTGGCGACGTACGGCGATGGGTTGACCGATGCGCCGCTCCCCCACGTCATCGACACCTTCCACCAGACCGAGAAGACGGCGATGTTCCTCTCGGTTCGGCCGCAGTTCAACGCGCACATGGTCTCGACCGATGCAGACGGCCATGTGACAGCCGTCGAGGATATGAGCCAGTCGGACGTCAGGATCAACGGCGGCTTCTTCGTGCTCAAGCGGGAGATCACGAGCATGATCGAGCCGGGCGAGGAGCTCGTCGAGGAGACGTTCGAGCGGCTGATCGCGGCGCGGGAGCTCGTGGCGTATCCCTATGAGGGCTTCTTCGGCCCGATGGACACGATCAAGGACCGCCAGCGCCTCGAGACCCTGAACGAGTCGGGCAAGGCCCCCTGGCGCCAGCTGACTCCCGCACCGATCCCGGCGTAAGCGGGAGAGCCGACGCCTGTGCTCAGCCTGACGGCAGCCGAGCCGATCCGTCGGGTCCTGGCGATCGGCTGCCACGCCGACGACATCGAGATCGGGTGTGGCGGAACGCTGCTCTCGCTTTGCCGTGCAGACCCGGAGCTCGAGGTCGACTGGGTCGTGCTGGCGGCCCAGGGCCAGCGCGCCGACGAGGCGCGGGCGAGCGCGGCGGACTTCCTCGACGGGATCGGCGAGGCCCGCGTGGAGGTGCACGCATTCCGCGATGGCTTTCTGCCCTATGTCGGCAGCGAGGTCAAAGAGGTCTTCGAGGAGCTGAAACAGCGCGTCGATCCCCAGGTCGTCTTCACGCACGCGGGCTATGACTTCCACCAGGATCATCGGCTGGCGTGCGAGCTGACATGGAACACGTTCCGCAGCCATTTGATCCTGGAGTACGAGATTCCCAAGGTCGACGGCGACATCGGCCGTCCGAATGTCTACGTCCCGCTCACGCAGGAACTGGTCGACCGAAAGCTCGACCTGCTGGATCGCCACTTCCCGACTCAAGCCGGGAAGCACTGGTTCGATCGCGACACCTTCAAGGGGCTGATGCGGCTGCGGGGACTGGAGGCCGTTGCGCCCGAGCGCTTTGCCGAAGGCTTCACCAGTCGTAAGGTGACCCTCGCGGCATGACGTCTCCCTCGAGGATGCGCTGGCTGATCCCAGTGCTCTGCACCATGGTGCTGAGCGCTGCTTCGGGCCACGGATCAGCTGCGGCAGGTTCGGGACTTGTTGCCGCTTACGCCTTCAACGAGGGTGCAGGCACGACCGTCTCCGACGCCTCGGGCAGCGGCAACACGGGGACGGTTGCGAACACCACGTGGTCGGGTCTGGGCAAGTTTGACGGCGCGCTCTCGTTCAACGGGACGAACGCGCGCGTCAACGTGCCGAACTCGAGCTCCTTGCAGCTCTCGTCGACACTGACGCTCGAGGCGTGGGTCAACCCGTCGGCGATCACGAACGCGTGGCGAGACGTCGTCTACAAGGGCAACGACAACTACTACCTGATGGCTACGACCAAGCACAGCGGCAACGTCCCGGCCGGCGGCGGGACGTTCGGCGGTGTCAGCCGTAATGCGTTCGCCTCGACCGCACTCCCGCTGAACACGTGGTCGCACCTCGCGACGACCTACGACGGCTCCACCCTGCCGCACGTACGTGACGGCGGCGGGGGGGGGGGAGAGGGGGGGAGGGGGGGGGTGGTGGGGGGGGGGGGGGGGGGGGGGACACGCGCAACGCTACGCTACGTGAACGGCAGCCTGGTCGGGAGCCAGGCGGCATCCGGCGCGACCAGCGTCTCCACGAATGCCCTCCAGATCGGCGGCGACAGCATCTACGGCCAGTACTTCAAGAGGCTTGATCGACGAGGTACGGGTCTACAACACCGCGCTGTCCCAGGCGGACATCCAGACGGACATGACAACGCCGGTGAGCGGCGCGCACCTGTCGACACGACTGCCGCCGTCGGTGCCGGGGACGTTGACGGCGAGCGCGGCGGGGAGCGGGCAGATCAATCTCAGCTGGGGTGCGGCGACCGACAACGTCGCGGTGACCGGCTACCGGGTCGAGCGCTGCAGCGGCAGCGGCTGCACGACCTTCGCGCAGATCGCCGCCCCGACCGCCACCAGCTACCAGGACACCGGCCTCGCCGCCGCGACCAGCTACAGCTACCGCGTCGCGCGCCACCGACGCAGCCGGCAACCTCGGCGGCTACTCCAACAGCGCCACCGCCACCACCGCCGCAGCCTCGCAGCGGCCTGGTCGCCGCCTACTCCTTCGACGAAGGCACCGGCACCACCGCCGCCGACGCCTCGGCAACGCCAACACCGGCACGACCGCCAACACCGCCTGGTCGACGCCAGGGCGAATACGGCGGCGCGCTCACCTTCAACGGCGTCAACGCCCGCGTCAACATCCCCGACTCCAGCTCACTGCAACTGACCAACGGCATGACCCTCGAAGCCTGGGTCAACCCAGCCACCGTCTCCAGCGGCTGCGCGCAACGTGTGCAACTGCAACCTGACGGGCACCACCGACAGACGCTACCACCTCGACGGCACCGGCCGGACCACGCAGCGCCGTCGGCCAGACAGCGATCACGCTCTGCCTGGACCGCGGCCACCGACAACGTCGCCGTCACCGGCTACCGCATCTACCAAGGCGGCACCCAGATCGCCACCACGCCGACCAGCCCGCACCAGCTACACCGACACCGGCCTCAGCTGCGGCACGACCTACACGCTCGGCGTGCCGCCGTCGACGCCGCCGGCAACACCTCCGCCAGCCGCCGACCACCAGCCAACAACCACAGCCGCCCGCGACACCACCCCGCCCAGCACCCCGACCGGGCTCACCACCAGCGCCGTCGGCCAGACAGCGATCACGCTCTCCTGGACCGCCGCCACCGACAACGTCGCCGTCACCGGCTACCGCCTCTACCAAGGCAGCACCCAGATCGCCACCACACCCACCAGCCCCACCACCTACACCTACACCGGCCTCACCTGCGGCACCACCTACACCCTCGGCGTCGCCGCCGTCGACGCCGCCACCAACACCTCCACCACCGCCACCACCACGCCAACAAACAACAGCCTGCACCGACACCACCCCGCCCAGCACACCCACCGGGCTCACCACCAGCGCCGTCGGCCAGACAGCGATCACGCTCTCCTGGACCGCCGCCACCGACAACGTCGCCGTCACCGGCTACCGCCTCTACCAAGGCAGCACCCAGATCGCCACCACACCCACCAGCCCCACCACCTACACCTACACCGGCCTCACCTGCGGCACCACCTACACCCTCGGCGTCGCCGCCGTCGACGCCGCCACCAACACCTCCACCACCGCCACCACCAGCCAACAAACAACAGCCTGCACCGACACCACCCCGCCCAGCACACCCACCGGGCTCACCACCAGCGCCGTCGGCCAGACAGCGATCACGCTCTCCTGGACCGCCGCCACCGACAACGTCGCCGTCACCGGCTACCGCCTCTACCAAGGCAGCACCCAGATCGCCACCACACCCACCAGCCCCACCACCTACACCTACACCGGCCTCACCTGCGGCACCACCTACACCCTCGGCGTCGCCGCCGTCGACGCCGCCACCAACACCTCCACCACCGCCACCACCAGCCAACAAACAACAGCCTGCACCGACACCACCCCGCCCAGCACACCCACCGGGCTCACCACCAGCGCCGTCGGCCAGACAGCGATCACGCTCTCCTGGACCGCCTCCACCGACAACGTCGCCGTCACCGGCTACCGCCTCTACCAAGGCAGCACCCAGATCGCCACCACACCCACCAGCCCCACCACCTACACCTACACCGGCCTCACCTGCGGCACCACCTACACCCTCGGCGTCGCCGCCATCGACGCCGCCACCAACACCTCCACCACCGCCACCACCAGCCAACAAACAACAGCCTGCACCGACACCACCCCGCCCAGCACACCCACCGGGCTCACCACCAGCGCCGTCGGCCAGACAGCGATCACGCTCTCCTGGACCGCCTCCACCGACAACGTCGCCGTCACCGGCTACCGCCTCTACCTAGGCACCACCCAGATCGCGACCACCGGCACCACCCCCACCACCTACACCTACACCGGCCTCACCTGCGGCACCACCTACACCCTCGGCGTCGCCGCCATCGACGCAGCCACCAACACCTCCACCACCGCCACCACCAGCCAACAAACAGCAGCCTGCACCGACACGACGCGCCGTCGGTGCCGGGGACGTTGACGGCGAGCGCGGCGGGGAGCGGGCAGATCAATCTCAGCTGGGGTGCGGCGACCGACAACGTCGCCGTCACCGGCTACCGGGTCGAGCGCTGCAGCGGCAGCGGCTGCACGACCTTCGCCCAGATCGCCGCCCCCACCGCCACCAGCTACCAGGACAGCGGCCTCACCGCCGCCACCAGCTACAGCTACCGCGTCCGCGCCGCCGACGCAGCCGGCAACCTCGGCGGCTACTCCAACAGCGCCACCGCCAGCACCGCCGCAGCCTCCAGCGGCCTGGTCGCCGCCTACTCCTTCGACGAAGGCACCGGCACGACCGTCGCCGACGCCTCAGGCAACGCCAACACCGGCACGACCGCCAACACCGCCTGGTCGACACAGGGCAAATACGGCGGCGCGCTCACCTTCAACGGCGTCAACGCCCGCGTCAACATCCCCAACTCCAGCTCGCTGCAACTGACCAAGCGGCATGACCCTCGAAGCCTGGGTCAACCCAGCCACCATCTCCGGCAGCTGGCGCGACGTCATCTACAAGGGCAACGACAACTACTACCTGATGGGCACCACCGACCGCACAGGCGGCGTCCCCGCCGCCGGCGGCAGCTTCGGCACCGCCAACAGCAACGCCAACGCCTACGCCACCAGCCTGCTGCCGCTCAACACCTGGACGTTCCTCGCCGCCACCTACGACGGCGCCGCCCTCCGCTTCTACGTCAACGGCACCCTCGCCGCCACCCAGGCCCAAACAGGCGCGATCACCACCTCCACCAACCAACTGCAAATCGGCAGCGACAGCATCTGGGGCCAGTACTTCAACGGCCTCATCGACCAAATCCGCATCTACAACACCCCACTCACCGCCGCCGCCCTCCAAACCGACATGACCACCCCGATCGGCCCCCCAGGCCCCAACGACACCACCCCGCCAAGCGCACCAGGAACGTTGACGGCGACGGCGGCCGGCCCGGGCGAGATCGACCTGAGCTGGGGCGCCGCGACCGACAACAACGTCGTCGCCGCCTACCGCATCGACCGCTGCCAGGGCGCTTCCTGCACCGACTTCTCGCATCTGGTGCAGACGGGCGGACCGGGTACGACGTTCGCGGACACGACGAACCTCGCCCCCGGCACCACCTACCGCTACCAGGTGCGCGCCGTCGACGGTGCGGGCAATCTCGGCCCGTATTCGAATCCCGCCGTCGGCGACGACCGTCGCCGCGCTCGGCGAGCCTCGTGGCCGCGTACTCGTTCGACGAGGGCTCGGGCACGTCCGTCGGCGACGCCTCGGGCTTCGGGAACGCCGGCACGATCGCCGGTGCGACCTGGTCGACGCAGGGGAAGTTCGGAGACGCGCTCGCGTTCAACGGCACGAGCGCGGTGGTGAATGTCCCGAACTCCAGCTCGCTCCAGCTCAGCTCCGGCATGACCCTCGAGGCCTGGGTGAACCCAGCGGCGATCTCGAGCCGCCTGGCGAGACGTCGTCTACAAGGGCAACGACAACTACTACCTGATGGCGCACCACCGACCACAGCGGCGGCGTCCCGGCCGTCGGCGGCACGTTCGGCGGCCCGGACGCCAACGCCATCGGCGCGCAAGCGTACTGCCCGCTCAATACCTGGACGCACCTCGCCGCGACCTACGACGGCGCGACGTCTGCGCGTTCTACGTCAACGGCGCGCTGGCGGGAAGCCAGGCGGCGACGGGTCTCATCGCGAAGCTCGACGAATCCGCTGCAGATCGGCGGCGACAGCATCTACGGCCAGTACTTCAACGGCCTGATCGACGAGGTTCGCATCTACAACGCACCACTCTCCGCGGCGGCGATTCAGACCGACATGAACACCGCGATCGCCGGGGGACTGCCGACGACTCCGCCGAACCTGGCCGCGTCGGTCACGACGTCGACCCAGGTCGCCCTCACCTGGGGCACATCGACCGACCTGGCCGGCGTCACCGGCTACCGGGTGGAGCGGTGCCAGGGCGACGGCTGCACGAACTTCACGCGAGATCGCCGCGCCGACCTCGACCGTCCTACAACGACACCGGACTGGCACCGTCGACGCGCTACACCTATCGCGTTCGAGCGATCGACGCCGCTGGGCTGTTCGGGCCTTACTCCGACACCGCCACCGCCTGGACCGGGCTTCAGATCAGCTCCGCGCCAGGTCGCACTCACCCCGGGCCAGACCCAGCAGTTCGCTGCGACGCTGCCCGGCGGCGGCTCCACGTCCGTCAACTGGTCGGTCGACGGGATCGCCGGCGGGACGATGCTGACTCGGCACGATCGACCCGTCAGGCGTCTACACGGCGGGAACCGCCGTCGGCCCGCACGTGATCACCGGCGACGACGACCGATCAGATCGAGTCCGGGACGGCAACCGCCTACACGACGAACTACGCGGGAACCTTCACCCACCACAACGACAACCTTCGAACCGGTCAGAACACGGCCGAGACCGTCCTGACGCCGGCGAACGTCAATGCGTCGAACTTCGGCAAGCTCTTCTCGCAGCCGCTCGACGGGATCGCGTACGCGTCCCCGCTGTACGTCGCGAACGTCGCCGTCCCGAACCAGGGCACCCACAACATCGTCTACGTCGCGACCGAGCACGACAGCGTCTACGCGTTCGACGCCGACGGACGGGCTTCGAGTCCCCTGTGGAAGGTCAGCTTCATCAACCCCGCGAGCGGCATCACGACGGTGCCCGCCATGGATACGGGCGAGTGCTGCGACATCCAGAACGAGATCGGCATCACCGGCACACCCGTGATCGATCCTGCCTCGAAGACGCTCTACGTCGTCGTTGCGACCAAGGAAGTCACCGGCGGCACAACGAAGTACCCCCTCCGACTCCATGCGCTCGATCTCTCGACCGGCGCCGAGAAGTTCGGCGGCCCGGTGCTGATCCAGGCGACCGTGCCCGGCACGGGTCTGGGCTCCTCGGGCGGGCAACTGCCGTTCGACCCGCTGCGAGAGAATCAGCACGCAGCACTGCTGCTGTTGAACGGCGTCGTCTATTTCAGCTTCTCGAGCCACGGCGACTTCCAGGCGTACCACGGCTGGGTCTTCGGATACGACGCAACGACGCTGCAGCAGAAGCTCGTGTTCTGCCTGACGCCGAACAGCGAGGGAGCCGGCGTCTGGATGGCCGGTGGCGGCCTCGCCTCCGATTCCACCGGCGCCATCTACTACGTCAGCGGCGACGGGACGTTCAACGGCACGAATGCCTGGGGCGACAGCTACATCAAGATGACGACGGCCGGTGTCGTCGCAGACTCGTTCACGCCGTTCAACCAGGCCCAGATCGATGCCTCGAACGCAGACCTCGGCTCCGGCGGGGCGCTCCTGCTGCCCGACCAGCCCGGCGCGCACCCGCACCTGATGATCAGCTCCGGCAAGGACGGGACGATCTATCTGGTCGACCGCGACAACATGGGCAGGTACAACACCTCGACGAACAACATCGTCCAGACACTCCCGAATGTCTTCCCGCCCAACGGCTCGTCGGGATCAGAGCCGGGCAACTTCAGCTCGCCGGTCTACTTCGGCGGCTACGTGTTCTTCGCCCCGAATGGCAACAACGTCCAGGGATTCAAGTTGACGAACGGCCTGCTCCCGACGAGCGCGACGATCCGATCCGCCTCGATCTTCCCCGACCGTGGCGCCGCGATGGCCGTCTCTTCGAACGGAACGTCGAACGGCGTTCTCTGGGTCACCCAGCGGAACGGCGAGGGAGCGCCCGGAGTGCTCTTCGCGTTCGACCCGGCGGGGTCGTCGAACGGGACGCTGAAGGAGCTCTACGACAGCGCGCAGGCCGGCTCGCGGGACACGCTCGACGTTGCAGCGAAGTTCACCGTGCCACTCGTCGCGAACGGCAAGGTCTTCGTGGCGGGCGAGACACGGCTGACGGCGTTCGGCCTCCTGCCGTAGCGCGCGGTCGCACGATGACGAAGACCCCGAGCCAGATCGGACGCAGCCGTTCGCCTCGCCGGCGCCAGGTCCACGGCGCCGGCGAGGCGGTGACCGCTTGACGAAACGTCAGACCGAGGTCGTGTCGAGCGCGGTATCCGACAGCCACGTCTCACCGCGGAAGCGCTCGTACTGCTCGGCGCGCAGGCGATCCGCGACCCTTCCGCGAGGAAGGTCGACGTCGTCGTACGTGATCAGCTCGTCCTGCTTGATGTCTCGCCGAAGGACACACCCTTCGACGAGACCCTCGGGTAGCAGGCGACCGCTGCACATCTCGTCGGCGGAGACAGCCTCGCCGTAGGTCATGTACTCCCCGTAGTCATCGAGCGTCTCGCCGGCGCGCAGGTCGCGCTTCGCAACGGCGCACACCTCGACGACCGGGCCGCCGAGCGCGCGCGACACCGGATCCCTGAAGAGGGCGACCCGGGCGATCGCGTTCGGCACTTCGAAGTGCACGAGGTGGTACGGCACGAAGAACGAGTAGAGCGGCCCGTCGCCCATCTTGTAGAGGCTCAGATAGTGCTGCTGCTTCGGGTCGTCGTGCTCGGCGAGGACGTACACCTTGGTGAGCGGCGTGCCGACGACGTAGTCGACGATGCCGCCGAGCTCGCGGACTCGGTCGACGTCGTAGAGCCGACCGATCGCCATCACGTCGTCGCGGTACTCGACGCCGCGTGACATCCCACGCTCCTGCACGGTGAATCCGGTCGCGTTCGCGACGATCGCCTGCTCGAACGAGATCTTCGAGCCGTCAGCGAACGACGTGACCATGGCCGGGTTCTGGCCCCAGGTCTCGGCGAACGACTTCTGCGTCGTCGGATTCCGGTACGGATCCTGGAGGCCCTTGACGTTGCCGATCACACGCGGCTCGAGGCCGAGGCCCTTCACCCAGCGGTAGAGATCGATCTGGACACCCGGCTCGTCGCCGTTGCAGGCCGACATGATCACGCCGTGGCGGTCGGCGTAGACGTCGAGGATCGGCCCGATCGTCGCCTCGAGCTCGGCGTTCATCAGCACGACGTCCTTGCCGTGCGCGAACGCTTCGAGGCTGACCTGCGCGCCGAGCTCGACCGAGCCGGTGACCTCGCAGATGACATCCACCTGCTCGCTTCGGCAAAGGAGGAACGGGTCGTCCGTCGCCGCCGCGCCGCCGGCCGCGACGACGTCGTCGAACTGATTCTGCGAGTCGACAGTGACCGGCTCGAGGCCGGCGTAGCGGAAGGCATCGACCGCCCGCTCCGGGCGCCGGTTCGAGATGCCGACGACGCGCATGCCGGGAACGCTGTTGACGATCTGGTTCGTCAGTCCCTGCCCCATGAAGCCGGCGCCGACGATGCCGACCCGGATCGGGCGGCCCTCGGCTTCGCGTGCCTTCAAAGCGGTATCGACGATGATCATGCGGGCACCTCCATGCGACGTCTCACTTCGGGCTCGACGACGTCGAGACCGTCCCACGCAGCGTCTTTCGGCGAGATCGCGGCGACCGGCAGAGGCCAGTCGAGGCCGAGGAGCGGATCGTCCGCGGCAAGACCGCCTTCGGCGTCCGGGGTGTAGAACTCGCCGACGAAATAGCTCGTCTCGGTCGCGTCGACCAGCGTCTGATAGCCGTGCGCGAACCGCTCGGGGACGTACAGCGCGCGGCCGGTGTCCTCGTCGAGCTGCACCGAGACGTGCTGCAGGTACGTCGGGCTCTCGGGCCGAAGGTCGACGATGATGTCGACGATCGCACCACGCGTGCAGCGCACGACCTTCGTCTCGGCCGCCGGCGGGAACTGAAAATGCATGCCCCGCAGCGTCCCGGCGACCTTGTTGAAGGCGACGTTCGCCTGGGCGATCACGGGCTTGAGCCCGTGCTCGGCGAACTCGTTCTGGCAGAACGCGCGCGCGAAGTAGCCCCGCTCGTCTTCACGCCGCTCGAGATCGATGATGTAGGCGCCGTGCAAGCGCGGTCTCGGTGAAGATCATGCGGGCGTCACCACCGCCGACGGCTCGCGCCAGCGCAGTGAATCGTCGAGGCGACCCGTCCGCCAGCAGCGAGCGGAGACGCGCCAGCCGGGTGAAGCGGTCGCCGGTGAACATCTCCTCGTCCATCGCCGCGGCGCGATACGCGGCGGCGAGCTGACTCGGCCCCGCGCCTCGCGTCCCACGCACAGCGGAACGCGGGCAGCGTCTCCGCGATCTTCGAGAAGTCGACCTTGTAGCTCCGCGGATCGGTTCCGGCACCCTCGGCGAACGTCACCTCGGAGCCCGGGACGACGTCCGCAACGATCAACGCGAGGTCGCGGACGAGGTAGTTCGCCTCGGTGTCGCCCGGTGTTGAACGCCTGGTTGTGCACGACGCTCCCGCGGCGCCTCGAGCGCCGCCACACACGCGCGGGCCATGTCTTCGACATGGATCAGCGGTCGCCAGGCGGTTCCGTCACTCTGCAGGCGGACCGCTCCCAGTCGCGACCGCCGAGCCGACGAGGTTGTTGAGGACGATGTCGAGACGCAGCCGCGGCGAGACGCCGTACGCCGTCGCAAACCGCAGGAAGATCGGCGAGAAATCGTCCGTCGCCAACTCCGAGAGCGACTGCTCGGACCGAACCTTCGACGACGCGTAGGCGGTCAGCGGCGCCAGCGGCGCGGTCTCGTCGACGGCCGTGTTCGAGTCGGATGCGCCGTACATGCTGCACGAGGACGCGAAGACGAAGCGCTCGATCCCGGCCGCGCGCGCGAGCTCCGCGAGCCGGACACCGGCTCGTGGTTGATCGTCGTAGGTGAGCGCCTCGTCGAAATCGCCGAGCGGGTCGTTCGACAGCGCTGCGAGATGCACGACCGCATCGACTCCCTCGAGGTCGGCCGGCTCGACGTCGCGGATGTCACGCGCGGATCTCCGGCGCGGGCGGCGCGTGGCAGCGGCTCGAGGTCGCAGCCGTCGTAGAGCGCGGTGTCGAGCCCGACCACGTGAGTGGCCCGCGGCCTCGAGCACGCGCCGCGCGACCGATCCGACGTAACCGTTCGACCCTGTGAGAAGGACACGCATCGTCTCTCATCGTAGGCGGCCCTTCCTGCGATGCAAACCCGAAGGAAGTCGAGCCTGTCAGCGCCCCAGGGCACGGTTCGGCCGCCCAGCGGCGCCTGCGAACACTAGCCACCCGGCTAGCTCGCACCTGGCCGTGAGGCCGTGGCCCTGCGGGCTCGAGGCAGCGAAGCTTGTGAGGCCCGCTCGACGGCACGAGCGCCGGACAGGCAGCGATGACTCAGCTGCGGAATCGCCGAATCTGGACCAAGGTCGCCGCTGCGGCGACGCTCGTGGTGGTCGTCGGCGCGGCCAGCGCGTCGACGCGGCACCGCCAAGCCGTGAATCGGTCCCGCGCACTCCCGCCTCGGCTTCGATCCAGCGAGCCGCCGCGACGTTCCCGCTCAAGGTCTCGAAGAATCGCCGTTACCTCGTCGACCGGCGCAACCGGCCCTTCTTCCTCGTCGGCGACTCGCCGCAAGCCTTGATCGGCGGCTTGAGCCTGCAGGACGCGGGCGCTTATATCGCCAACCGCAAGGCGGCGGGCTTCAACGCGCTCTGGGTGAACCTGCTGTGCACGACGTACACCGGCTGCCGAAGCGACGGCAAGACGTTCGACGGGATCGCGCCGTTCAAGAGCTCGGGCGACCTCGCAACCCCGAACCCAGCGTATTTCGCACGCGCCGACGCGATGATCCGACTCGCCGGCAAGGCCGGCATCGTCGTGTTCCTCGACCCGATCGAGACGGGCGGCTGGCTGAACGTGCTTCCGCGCGAACGGCACGGCCAAGGCCTTCGCGTACGGCCGGTTCCTCGGACAGAGATTCAAGAACGACGCCAACATCGTCTGGCTGAACGGCAACGACTTCCAGACCTGGCGAAAGGCCACGGACGATGCGCTCGTCCTCGCCGTCGCCAAGGGCATTCGATCGGTGGACAAGACGCATCTCCAGACCGTCGAGCTGGAGTACTACGAGAGCGGGTCGCTCGACGACAGCCGTTGGCGGTCGCTGATCGGCATCGACTGCGCGTACACGTACGGCCCGACGTACGCCCGCGTCCAGCGCGAGTACAACCGGCCGAGCTTCCTTCCGGTGGTGATGATCGAAGCCGGGTACGAATCCGAGCAGAACAATGGCTCGATCTCGCGAGGGGATCCGGAGATCCTCCGCCGCCAGGAGTACTGGTCGATGCTGAGCGGCGCCACGGGCCAGTTCTACGGCAACCACTACACGTGGCAGTTCATCGACGGGTGGAAGAGCCATCTCAACACCGAGGGCAGCGCGCAACTCGGGCAGCTGATCAAGCTCTTCGCGCAGCGACCGTGGTTCCGGCTCGTGCCAGACCAGCAGCATCGAATTCTCACCGCGGGCTACGGGACGTACACGACCACGGGCAATGTCGGTTCGAGCGACTACGCGACCGCTGCCTCGACACCCGATGGCACGCTCGCGATTGCGTACCTGCCCGACCGCCGCACGCGTGACGGTCGACCTCTCGCGCCTTCGTCCGACCGTCGCAGGTCGCTGGTTCGATCCCACGAACGGCTCGTACACACCGATCCCGGCGGCGGCGCTCGCCAAAGCAGGGCCCCGTCGAGCTCGCGCCACCGGGCACCAACGCTGCCGGCGACAGCGATTGGGTCTTGGTGCTCAGCGCACGCTGAGCGACCGGCCGCGATCTAGCGGGACCGTCCACGGAACACCGACGAGGCCGTGCCCATGGTCGCAGAGAGCGAGCCGATCGTGTCGTTGAGGTCCTCACGGCAGAGCACGCGAAGACCAAGCGTGGCGATGCCGAGCGTGACCACACCCGCCGCAGCCACCGTCCAGAGGTCGACCGGCCCGGCGACGCCGACGCGCATAGCCGGCAGCCCCCGCGACGACTGCGACGAGGAGGGGACGCTGGAGCGGTCGGTAGGGCGCGACTCCGGCGGCGCGACGCGTCGCTCGGTTGAGCATGAACGCCTCGACGACACTGCCGGCGAGGTTGCCGATCCCGATCGCGACTACGCCGATCCGCGGCAGGAGCGCCGCCGTCACGACGAGCCAGACGACGCCGAGCGACGCCGATGCCCACGCGACGATGCCGGGCTGCCCGACGGCGGCGAGGTAGCTCGTGGACGCGACGGCGATCGACCCGAGGACGATCGTCGAGAGGCAGATGAACGGCAGGATGTCCGCGGCGTCGCTCCAGGCGTCGCCGAAGACGATCGGAATCAGCGCGGGCGTGGTCGCTGCGAACACCGGAAAGATCAGCGTCGCGACGATCGCGGCACGCCGCACCGTGCGGAGAATGATCGGCGCCGCATCCTCTCCCCGAGCGAGCACGTTCGACATCGCCGGGAAGCCGACGGTGTAGAGCGAGTTGAAGGCAAGCGACGGCAGCGCGAAGATCCGGTTGGTGAACGACCAGACGCCGAGCGGCGTGATGCCGCCGAATGACGCCGACGACGAGATTGATCCCCTGCTCCCGGCCGACGAACGTGAACCAGCTCGCCTGGAAGCTCAGACCGAAGCGGATCAGATCGCCGAAGGACCGCCAGCCGCGCAGCGACGGGAGCCCCACGCGGGTGGTCAGCAGTCGCGTGAGCAGCGTCCCCACGACGGCGCGCACGACCGCCGCCGACGCGAGCCCCCAGACCCCAGCGCCCAACGCGACGGCCACGACCGCAAAGATCTGAAAGCTCGTCTGACCGGCGACATCGACGGCGAGCTGGCGGTCGTACCGCATCTCGCGGGTGAGCATGATCCGACCCGGCGTCTGGAGCATCGTGATCGGCAGCGACGCGACCATCAGGGCGGTGACCGCGCCCGTCTCGCCGAACTGGAGTGCGACGAGGCAGGTGGGCACGCAGAGCGCGAGCGCCAATGCGAGCTGGATGCCGTTCAGCGTGCGCAGCTCCTGTCGCGTCGGGCGGCTCCGGCCGCCGGATCATCCCCGCTCCGAGTCCGCCGTCCGCGAGCGCGCCGCCGATCAGGAGTGCGGTCGAACCAATCGCAACGACGCCGAAATCGCTCGGGGTCAGCATTCGCGCAAGCACGATGCTCGCGGCGAAGCCGACGACCAGATTCAGCAGGCTCGACGACGTGAGGTAGAAGATGCCGGCGAGCGAGCGACGGCGGACCTCGTCGCGCGGGAGCGCGAACGCATCTGCGAGCGGCTCGACTTCCGGTTCCGGCTCGACCCCTGTTTCCGGATCGACGCCCTTCCCAGAGCCGCGGGAGTTCTCGTCTACGCTTCAGCCCTCCCGATGTTCGTGTTGGTCGTTCCAGCGTTGCGACGCCCGTTTGACGGGAGTCCGTAGATGGCCGCCGAGCCGCTCGTGAGCGTCGTGGTCCCCGTGTTCAACGGCGCAACGTACCTGGACGAGTGCCTGGAGAGCATTCTCCGGCAGACGTATACGAACTGGGACTGCACGATCGTCGACAATGCGAGCACGGACGCCACGCCGGAGATCGCTCGGCGATTTGCGGCTCGCGACTCGCGGTTTCGCCATCAGAGGTTCGACGACTTCGTGAGCGCGATCGCGAATCACAACCGGGCGTTCGAGTTGATCCCCGCGGACAGCGAGTTCTGCAAAGTCGTTCAAGCAGACGACTGGCTTTACGCGGAACTGCCTCAGGCGGATGGTCGAAGCCACGTCGAATCATCCAACTGTCGGAGTCGTCAGCGCGTACCAGCTGTGGGAGCGTCGCGTTCATCTTCAAGGGCTTTCGTATGAGACGACGTTCTGTCCTGGGCACGACATTCTCCGTGGCACCTTGGGCGGTGAGTACCACGTCACAGGCGGCCCAACAGCGCACATGCTGCGCTCCGCCTTCGTGCGCGAACGGCGCCCGTTCTACCAAGATGGGTTTCGGCACACCGACACCGAAGCGGCCCTCTGGATGCTCAGCCGGCACGACTTCGCGTTCGTTCACCACGTTCTGACGTTCGCTCGGGACCAGGCCGACTCGCGCTCGCGTTGGTCGAGGGAACTGAACTCCCATGCGGCGGAAGACATCGTCTTTCTGCTGCGCTACGGCCCGCTCGTGCTCGAGCCGGAGGCGTATCGACGAGCGCCTGCGGGATCGCCTTCGAGACGTACGTCTCGTGGCACGTCAGGCAGACTCGGCGCACTCCTCGTGGCTTCGGAGCGATCCGAGTTCTTCGAGTTCCATCGCGCCAAGCGCCAACAGATCCTCGCGGCGTCGGACGGAGATCGCGAGGTGAGCGCAGCGATGACGGCCGTCCGTGTACTGCTCACGCGAGGAAGCGTCCGCCGGTTCCTCCGCGAATCCCCGTCGGCCTAGAGCCCTCCGCCGACGACCCGCGCTGCGCGCGACCTCGCGTCCGCACGCGACGTTCAGGCTCCATGTCGGCCGCTGGAAACATCGCACTGACGTTAACGCCTGCACGACGGAGCGCCAGCGGGGAAGACTGTCCCCTCGGCTAGGCGTGATCTAGCCTGTCGACCGTCGAACCCAGTGGCTCCGGCGATAGCCTGTGAACAGGATGAGAGCGGGCGACACGGTAGAACTGCGAACGCCGACGGAGATTCTGGCGACTCTCGACGAGAACGGATGCCTCGAGGGGCTGCCGTTCATGCCCGAGATGCTCTCGTACTTCGGGCAGCGCTTCACCGTCACCGCGCAGGTCGCGCGGGCCTGCGACACGGTTCATTACAGCGGCGTCCGCCGGCTGCGCGACACGGTGCTGCTGGACGATCTCCGCTGCGACGGCAGCGGTCACGCCGGCTGCGGCGCTCAATGCCGCTTCTACTGGAAAGAGGCATGGCTGCGGCCTGCTGCGACGACGAGCGAGGCGCCCGCCGGGGAACGGGAGGGAGCCTTCGACGCGCTCGACGAGCTCGTGCGCGGACACGCACAGGTCTCGGAGGCCGGGGAGACGCCGATGCGATTCAGGTGCCAAGCCACCGAGCTCTTGCGTGCGAGCGAGCCGGTCGGCTGGTTCAGCATCCGGTCAGCTCTTCCACGAGCTCACCGGCGGCAACGTCGGGATCGTCCGCTTCGTCCGGGTGATGACTCGTCTCGTCGTGGAGGAGATCGCGCGACGGTTGAAGCTGCTGACGCCCATGCCGTTCCCGAAGGAGGAGCTGGGAGGCGCGAGCACGCCACCGCCACAGCCGATGCAAGGTCTCCGCCCAGGCGAGCTCGTCCAGATCAAGCCGAAGCAGGAGATCGCCAGGACGCTGAACACGGGTGGGCGGAACCGTGGTCTCTGGTTCGACCGCGAGATGGTCCCGTACTGTGGGCAGACGGCGAAAGTGAAGGCGCGCGTCGAGCGGTTCATCAACGAGGGCACCGGTGAGCTCGTGGAGCTTGCGTCCGACTGCTACATCCTCGACGGCGTCGTTTGCGACAGCGCCCGCAGCGACGGTCGCTGGTTCTGCCCGCGGGCGATCTACCCGTGGTGGCGCGAGGCCTGGCTCGAACCGGTAGCGGCCGAAGGCAGCGGCAGCGGGGCCGACCCCGAATCTCCGGGCCTAGGGCCGGCGGCGCGTCGGCCGGACGAGGACGTGGTTGCGGCTCTTGACGAGGATCGGCCTGTGACGTCGCCCCAGCATCAGTCGCCGTGGGCGAGCGTGATCGTGCCGGTCCGCAACGGGCGGGGCGATCTCGAGAAGCTCCTCGCCGCGCTCGAGGAACAGACGATTCCGCGCTCGGAGTTCGAGGTCGTCATAGCCGACGACGGATCGACCGACGGGACGGCGGAATGGCTTCGGACGCAGGAGAGCAACTGGACCCGCGTCACCTTCGGAAGCCCTCAGAACTCCTATGCGGCGAGAAATCGTGCCGTGAGAGCCTCTCGTTCCCCTGTTCTCGCGTTCTGCGATGCCGACTGCGTGCCGATCGCGGACTGGCTGGAGCAGGGTCTCACCGCCCTGGGAGGCACTGACGTCGCGGCCGGTCGAGTGCGCTTCATCCTCCCCGCCAACCGAACCGTCTGGACGCTGCTCGACATGGATACGTCGAAGGATCAGGAACGCGATGTGCGCAACGAGACGGCGGAGACCGCGAACCTCTTCCTTCGCCGTGAGCTGTTCGATCGCGTCGGCGGCTTCGAGGAGACGATTCCCGAGTTCGGCGACTTCGACTTCGTCCAGCGCGCGGTTCAGTCCGGCGCCGAGGCTCTCGTTTGCCGCGGATTGCGTGGTCTGGCACCCGACGCGCAATCGGGGCCGCCAGCTGTTGAGGGCACAGTGGATCTACAACCGCGGCTACGCGGCGCGAGAGGGGCGCGCGGGTCGCACACCCGAAGGGTTGCGGTGGCAGGCTCTCGTGCCGATCGTCTCGGTCGCACGATCGAGGAAGTGGTGGGGGCGCTCCTACGGCCCCGACACCCGTTGGCTCGGCGAGAACAACGTCGTTCCGACCCGCACCGAGACGACTCAAGCACTGTTTCTGATGTACCTCGTCGTTCCGTACGTCCGCGCCGCGGCCCAGCTCCGTGGCTGGCTCGAAGGCCGGCGCCTGCGGAGCGACGGCCCCGCGGCCGACGGACACGCGAGCGAGACTCGGTAACCGCACGTGCATCGGCTCCTCTTTCTCGCGTACCACTTCCCTCCGCTCGGAGGCGGTGGGGTCCAGCGCTCAGTGAAGTTCGTCCGACATCTGCCGTCGCTCGGCTACGAGCCTGTGGTCGTCACGGGGTCGGGCGGGGCAGCCGACCGTTGGACGCCCTCGGATGCGTCGCTCGCCGACGAGATCGGCGAGAACATCGAGGTCCGGCGTGTCCCCGGTGTCGAGCCCCCGGTTGCGCAACCCGGTTGGAGCGGCCGCATGAACCGCATCCTCGATCTGAAGTCCCCGTACACGAGCTGGTGGACCGAAGGCGCCGTCGAGACCGGGCAGAACGTCAGTGACGTCGACCTCATTTTCGGCGAGTTGATCCCGTACACCACCGCCTATGCGGCCGCGAGGCTCTCGACGCGCCTCGGCGTTCCGTGGGTCGCGGATCTCCAGGACCCATGGGCGCTCGACGAGATGTCGCTCTACCCATCTCGCGTCCACCAGCGAGTCGACCAGCAGCGGATGCACCGCCTGCTCCGCACGGCCTCGGCGATCATCATGAACACGCCCGAGGCAGTGGAACGCGTGAGGCACCGCTTCCCCGATCTGGCGCCGAAGCTCGCCGATGCGATCACGAACGGATGGGACGAGGACGATTTCGCGGGACCCTCACCGGAGCGTGACCCGGCGGTCTTCAGGATCGTGCATGCCGGCTACCTCCATACCGACTCGGGCTATGAGCTGCGACGCTCGCGCCGGCGCCGGCGCCTGCTCGGAGGGATGCCGTACCCGGACGTCGACTTCCTGCCGAGATCGCACGTCTTCCTCCTCGAGGCGATCGACCGTCTCCTGGCGGAATCGCCCGAGCTCGCCTCGACCATCGAGGTGCAGCTCGCGGGCGTCACGTCTCCGACCGACCGGGCGATCGCCGAGCGTTCGCCGATCTGCCGCCTGCCGGGGTACCTGCCTCACGGCGAGACGGTCGAGCTCCTGCGCTCGGCCGACCTGTTGTTCCTGCCGATGCACGATCTCCCCGAGGGGACGCGGGCCGGGTTGACCCCAGGGAAGGCCTATGACTATCTCGGGGCGCAGCGCCCGATCCTCGCGGCCGTCCCCGACGGTGACGCGCGTGACCTGTTGACCGCGGCTGGGAACGCCACGCTCTGTCGTCCAGCGGACGTCGGCTGCCTCGCACGGGCGATCCGGAATGAGATCGAGCGCTGGCGCCGTGGCAATCAGCGCGCCGAGCCGGACCCGGCAGTCCGAGCTCGGTTCGAGCGCTTCGAGCTCAGTCGCCGCCTCGCGGAGACGCTCGACGGGGTGCTGCGCGCTTCAAAGACCGGCAGTGCCGCCGAGTGACGCGACGAGCCGCCGCCGCGACCACGCGAGCCCTGAGCGAATGCGTACAGGAACCGAGAAGTCCTCGAGCAGCCGCGGCTCTCGCCAAGCGAGTAGCACGGCGTACACGACCACTCCGACCGCGACCGTCACCGGCAGCCGAACGGAGGCGCCCACCCCTGCGGCCACGAGCAGCGCGCGGACGCCGAACACCAGGAGCGCCATCGCGCCCGTGGCCTGCACCACGCCGCCGATCGCGCCGATGACGTCACGGGTCGACGCTTGGAGGACTCGCGCCGGGGCGATGACGTGAAGCGGCACCGCGACCAGCGTGTTCGAGATCGCGTATCCAACTGCGACACCGAGAACGCCCCAGTGAAGACCGACCACGAAGCACGCAAGATGCACGCCGAACGCAGCCGTCGAGATCTTCAGGAGGAGATTCGTTCGGAACTGACTCGCCAGCACGACCGGTGTCAGCGCCGTCGCCGACTGGATACACGCGACATACGCGAGCACCTGCAAGACGTGCTCAGCAGGCAACCACCTCGTGCCAAGGACGACGGCGATGAAATCATGTGCGATCGCGGCGACCCCGAGCGAGAGTGGCGCGATCAATGCCAGGCACATCCGCATGCCCTGGAGCCACGCGCCCCGCGTCCGCGCCACGTCGTCCTGCAGCCGTGCAAACACCGGATACAACAGCGACTGGATGGGAGCGAGCAGCCGGTCGAAGGGCATCGCGATCACCACATACGACATCGAGTACACGCCAAGTGCGTGCGCACCGAGAAACCGGCCGACGAGCAGGTTGTCCGAGTCGCGTCCGAGATAGCCGAACACGCGTGACCCGAAGAAGCCCGCGCCGAATCCCCAGAGCTTCCTCAGGCTTGCACCGGAGAACATCAGCCGCGGTCGCCAGTGGGCGAACACCCAGACAAGAGTCGTCGTCGCAGCCG
The DNA here is from genome assembly GCA_963698925.1 of uncultured Actinomycetes bacterium. GTDB lineage: Bacteria > Actinomycetota > Thermoleophilia > Gaiellales > Gaiellaceae > PALSA-600. The sequence continues at coordinate 309,186 of CAVOSR010000004.1, forward strand.
CGATTGCCACCGCCTGGATGATCAACGCCCAGGGGCCGGCGCCGAGGAGTGCCGCGCTGACGGCGAGGGCGGACCCCACCAGCGACGCGATGCTCGCCGCCACTTCGAGCTCCCGGAAGCGCATCTGGCGGGTCAGCAGCGACGCCTGCGTCGAGCCGAGCGCGGCCAAGGTGAAGGAGAACGAGAGCGCGACCAGGAGCGGCTCGAGACTCGGCTCCCCGAAGAACCGTGCGACGAACGGCGCGCAGGCGATCCCGACCACGGTCAGCGCGACGCCGACGATCGTGTTCGTCCAGAACGCGGTCGAGCGATCCTCCTCCGTGATCCTCTTGTACTGAATGAGGCTGGGTGCGAAACCGAGATCGGCGAAGACCTGGATCAGCCCCCCGAACACAAGCACCATCCCGGCGAGGCCGAAATCGCGCGGAAGCAAGAGGCGAGCCAGCACGAGCGTCACGACCATGCGCGACCCTTGCGTCGTCAGCTGGCTCACGACCTTCCAGCGCGCCCCGCTCATGACAGCGGGGCGATATGACGTCGCCGGCTCGCCGTCCGTCACGACATCGCGAGAGCCGAATCGACGAACTCGCGAACGGCGTCGACGAGGGCCGAGTCGGCAGAGCTGCGCAACCCGTCTTCGCGGGCCGCGGCAACCGCCGCATGAAGCAAGCCGAGGTCGGTCACCAGCTCGATGAGTCCGGTCTCAGCGAGGCGCACGGCCAGTTCGAGCTGATGGTCGTCAACGGCCTCCGAGTACTGCGCCTCACGCGGTACGACCACCGGTCGATGTCCGACGTGCAGCGCTGTCAAGATGGAACCGACTCCGCCGTGCGCGATCACGACACGTGCGGCACGCATCCGTTCGACCACGGCCGGATACGGCATGAACGCCTCGGCTACCGTCGTTTGTGGGACGAATGTGGACGCTCCGTACTGCACCACCACTTCGTCGTCGACTTCGAGCGCGTCGACGCCGCGAAGCAGCCGCTCAAAGCTGAACGTGCTCGTGCCGACGGTGACGAAGATCATTGACGCGGGATCAGGGTGCCGCAGTACACGGCCCGCGGATGGACGTGATCGAGCTCGGGCCACTGCACAAAGAGCCGGTCGACAATCGGCGCGACGAGTCGTGCCGACAACGAGAGCCGGTCGATGCGGGTGAGGCTCTCGACGTAGACGATCCGCGCCCCGCGCAGCCGCGCGATCCAGGCAAACGGCACAGCGACGCCGGCCCCGGTGGTGATCAGAACACGCGGGCGCTCCCTCGAGACGACGCTCCATGCAAGCCAGGCATTGCGCACGAGGTTCCGGACATTTCGCGAGGTGGGGGCGTATGCGTGCTCGACGCGTTCACCGTCGAGCAACGAGTGCGCGTCGCTGCTCGCATGTGTCACCCAGACCCGGCTCCGGCCCTCCCACGCCGCCCGGAGCGCGAGCAATTGGAGCAGATGGCCACCGGTCGTGCAGACGAGCATCACGTCGGTACGCCGCCGCATATGGTCAGAGTAGAGCGCGGGCGCACGATGCAACAGTCCACCAAAGAGCCAGAATCCACAGACTCACCTAGCCGACTGGCCAGGGGCACAAGGTACGAGATCCCGGCAGGATCAGAGCCATGACCGCGTCGCGCACGATCCTCGTCGAGCCGGCTGAGGAATGGGCAGGGAGACGTCGATTGTTCGACGCCCTCGCCATGGCGCTCGATGTTCGATTCGTCGCCGGTCGCGACGTGCAGGAGTCGGCCGTGGCGGCAATCGTCTTCGGTGCCGACGACCGGACGCGCTCGATTCCCACGCTTGCCCTGCCGGCTGGCGCGACTCGGACCGCACCGACGTCGGCCGCCCTGGAGTTTGCCGAGGATGCCCCGATCGATCGTGCACTCCGCGGCAACTCGCTCCACGAACGCGAGATCGCACTCGAGAGCTTGAGCGCAACGGATGGTGTGGTCGTCTACGCCTCATCCGGGTCCGGGCCGGTCTGGATCCGGCGCGGGGATCACGAGCATGTCGCCGCCGGACTGCCGGAGCTAGCCGGCGACGCACCGCTTCGAAGCCTCCTGCAAGCGGGCTCGTCGTTCCCATTGGTTGCGATCGTCGACTTCATCCGGCGCGTCGCACCGCCGACCCATGCCCCTCCTCCCCCCTTTGCCTGCTTTCTCTTCGACGACCCGAACCTGCATTCGAGCACCTACGGCTACGTGCGCTTCGGCGCCCTTGCCGCAGATGCCGCTGTTGTGGGATATCACGCTGCCTTCGCCACGATCCCATTGGACGGGTGGTACGCATCGCCTCGTGCACTTGAGCTGTTCAAGGCGAACAGAGAGACGCTCTCACTGCTGATCCACGGCAATGACCATGTTCGCCGCGAGCTCGGTCGACCGCTCGAGGCCGATGCGCGTGTCGCGCTACTGCAGCAGGGCATGCGACGGATCGAGCAGTTCGAGCGGCGGTACGGCATTGCGGTCGCCCACGTCATGGCACCCCCCCACGGCGCCTGCTCGGAGGAGATGGCCGCCGATCTCGTGGGGACCGGCTACCGCGCTTTGTGCGTGAGCCGCCCCTATCCGTGGCTCTCCTCACCGCCCGTGGACCGGCCCCTCGCCGGCTGGCGTCCGACCGAGATCGTGGCGGGCGGCCTGCCGATCATCCCGCGCCTGCATCTCGACAGCGATCGCGACGAGATCATTCTCCGCAGCTTCCTCCGGCAGCCGCTCGTTCTCTACGGGCACCACACAGACCTGCGCACCGGGCTGACGGTGCTGAACGACGCTGCGGCACACGTCCGCGCGGCGATGCCCGACGCGCAGTGGCGGTCACTGGAAGCGATTTCCAAAGGGCTCTACTCGACGAGGACGTCGAACGGACTGCTCGACCTCCGCCTGCATACGCGCGCAATCCGCGTCACCGTGCCCGAAGGTGTCGACTCACTCGCGATCGACTGGCCCGAGCCGCTGACCGGCGATCGTGTGGTCGTGAACGGCATCGCCGTGGCCGAAGGCTCCACTACCCCGGTGGCAGCAGGAGCGACTGTGGACGTCCACGTCGAGCGCCAGGGCCTGCCCGGCGGTGCACGGCCTCCCTTCCGGCCGTGGCCGTACGTGCGGCGCGCGCTGTCGGAATCGCGTGACCGGCTGCGACCGTTGCTCGAGTCCCGCAGAACCTGGCCAAGCGGCTAGGTCGAAACGGAAAAGTCTGCTCAGGAGGCGTGTAGCGCGCGGTTTCGAGCGTTCCTATGCTGCTTGCATGCTCGACGATGAGCTCAAGCTCGCCGAAGCCGAAGGCGCCCCGCACGAGGCCGAAGGCCTCCACCAACTGGCATCCCTGTCGCGACGGGAGCGCGAGGTGGTGGGGCTCGCCGCGCGTGGTCTCACGAACACCGAGATCGCGACTCGCCTCGAGGTGACCGTGCATGCCGTGAAGTTCCATCTCGCGTCGGTCTACCGGAAGCTCGGGGTCGGGAATCGAACCGAGGCTGCCGTGACCTACCTGAGACATACCAACCCCTAGAAGCCGGAGAGACGACATCGACATCCGCCTTTATGCCCGCGTCCTCTGGCGCTTCAAGTTCGTCGTCTTCACGGGGTTCCTGCTGGCGTGCACCCTCGCAGTGTTGTCCGTCGCGCGGCCATCGTTCGTCGGGGGAAAGCCGCACCTGAGCTACCGGCAGGCCGAGATCTACGGCGCCCAAGAGACGCTCTTGATCACCCAGCACGGGTTCACCGAGGGTCGGACGATCTTCCCCGCCGTCGTCACGAAGAACGGCGCGACCGCCGAAGTACGCCGACCCGGGACGGCTCGCCAGCCTCGGCGACTTCTATGCGCGGATCGCGAACAGTGACGTCGTCCGGAACTCGTCTCCGCAACTGTCACACGTGCGCCCGGGGGCTGTCATTGCGGCTCCGGTCGTGTCCTACGCGCTGGGCAACACCTACGCGCTGCCGATGCTGACGATCACCGGCGTGTCCCCAGCTCCGTCTCAGGCCATCGGGTTCGCGCGACTTGGCAGCGATGCATTCCGTATGTATCTGGAGCGCCAGCAGCGGGATGCCGGAATCCCACCGGAGCAGCGGGTTCTCGTCACGGTCCTCAATCGCGCGAACCAAACCACGGTCACGGTCCTGCAACCCCGCAAGAAGACGATCGCGATCATGGTGTTCATGGCGATGATGGCCGCGACCTTCGGCGTCGCACTCATCCTCGAGAACGTCCGGCCTCGCCCGAGCGTCATCGAGCACCTCCCACCGCTCGATATCGCCGACCACCGGGTGCCGCAGACGCAAGCGGCCGGACGAGTGGGCAGTGCAGACGGTCGCGGCTGACGGCCGCCGCCTCCCGCTCTCGCTCGCGTTTGCGATTGCGTGTTTCGCGGCCATCGCCGCGGCAGCGATCGTCGTTCCGCAAGCCTCGACGAAGCTAGGCCCCGCCCTCTTCGTGGTCGGGGTCGCCGTCGCGACCCACCGCTGGCTCCTGCGCTGGCAGAACCTCGTCGTGACGATCGTGCTCGTGATCCTGCTCATCCCGATGCGCAGGTACACGCTGCCGTCGAGCCTCCCGTTCCAGCTCGAGCCATACCGGGTGATCGTGGGCTTCGTCGCGGCGGGCTGGCTGACGTCGCTACTGGTCGATCGGCGCCTCAGCGTTCGAAGAACGGGTCTGGAGCTCCCACTCGGCTGCTACGTGCTCGTGATGACCCTTTCGATGGGGGCGAACCCCTTCCGCGTGAGCGCGGTCTCGTCGACCCTGGTCAAGACCCTGATGTTCTGGGTCACGTATCTGTTCATCGTCTACCTGCTCCCGAGCGTGCTCAGGCGCGTCGATCTGGAGCTCGTCTGCAAGGCGCTCGTGGCCGGTGGCGCTGTCGTCTCATTCGCTGCGATCGTCGAGTCCCGAACGCACTACAACCCCTTCAACCATCTGACGACTGTGATGCCATTCCTGCGACTCGGCGTGATCCCGTTGTCGGCGAACGATCTGACCGCAGCAGCGCGCGGGGGCCGACCGCGTGCGTACGCGTCCGCACAGCATCCGATTGCACTAGGCGCAGCGGTCGTGATGCTCCTGCCGCTCGCTATCTACCTCGTGAAGAAGACGGGCAACAAACGGTGGTGGATCGCGGCGGTGCTGCTCCTGCTCGCGTTGTTCGCGACGGTCTCTCGCACAGGCTTCCTGATGCTGATCGTCGTTCTCGGCGTCATCTACTGGCTTCGGCATCGCGAGGTCAAGCGCTACTGGCCGGCGATCATCCCGGCGGTCGCACTCATCCACTTCGCCGTCCCCGGGACGTTCGGGACGATGATCAACTCGTTCTTCCCGAAGGGCGGGCTGATCGCGCAACAGACGAACCAAAACGTCGGATCAGGGCGGATCGCGACGCTCAAGCCGGTGCTCCACACCGAGTTCGCACCAAACCCCATTCTCGGCGAGGGCTTCGGAACGCGCATCTCCGGGGACAACGGTGACGGGACCAGGGGCACCGCCCCGATCCTGGACGACGAGTGGGCTGGGGTGCTCGTGCAGACGGGCATCCTGGGAGCCTTGGCTTTCGGCTGGATCATCGTGCGCGCGTTCCGAATGCTCGCGCGAATCGCCAAGACCGACTCCGGTCCAGATGGGTGGCTGGCAACAGCGCTCGCGGCGGGCATTCTCAGCTTCGCGGTCGGGATGTTCACGTTCGACGCCTTCTCGTTCATTCAGGTGACGTGCCTGTTCTTCCTCTTCCTCGCACTTACGGGACTCCTCCACGCAAGCGCATCGGAGGCGCAGGCGCCGGCTGGCGAACCGCAACTCGTCCCTGAGCGCGAACACGGCTGAGCAGCGCGCCGACCGTCGCCGCGCATCCTCGAAAATGAAGGCGCTCCATCCCCAGAACGGGGACGCTGCGTCCCCACAACGCGGTCCATGCCCTGAAAGAGCAGGACAACCGGACCGTGCCGCTGAACACATGTGCTACTGATCTCGGCTGCACCGGGGGACGGTGCAGACTGAACGTCATGAATGTGCAAGTGCAGTTCGTCAATCAGTAGAAACTACGCTCGTCCAGATCACCGCAGGTGCCGAGGTCAGCGGCACCCGCGTCGAAAATTGAGAAGAACCACGGGAAGGCCGGCGGACTCTGGCTCGCTGCGGCCCGGCGTTTCCCGTAACCGCCACAAACCACGTTTTCCACGAATCGCAGCAGCGAGCGGCTTGCCGCGCGCTGGTGCGCTTCCGGAAGGAGCCAAGTCAGTTGCCGCAGATGATCAAGATCGCCGTCTTCAGCGTGATCGCCGCAGCGTCACTCGCCGGCGCGACCTTCGTCCAGACCAGCCGAGCAGCCTCGCCCGGACTGGTCGCCGCGTATTCGTTCGACGAAGGAACGGGAACGTCGGTCTCGGACGCATCCGGAAGCGGAAATGGGGGAGCGATCACGGGCGGAGCCACGTGGTCGAGCACCGGGAAGTTCGGAGGCGCGCTCGTCTTCGACGGGTCGAACGCAAGGGTCGACGTGCCGAACTCGGCGTCGCTGCAGCTCAGCTCCGCGATGACGCTCGAGGCATGGGTGAAGCCTGCGCAGGTCTCGAGCGCTTGGCGAGACGTCGTCTACAAGGGAAACGACAACTACTGCCTCGAGGCAACCACGGACCGCTCGTCCAAGGCGGCCGGCGCGGCGACCATCGGCAGCGGGAAGCAACGCGCCTTCTCGTCGAACCCGCTCGCGACGAACACGTGGTCGCACCTTGCGGTGACGTACGACGGGTCGAACCTTTCGCTGTATGTGAACGGCACTCGCATCTCGCGCAAGAAGGTCTCGGGCACGATCGCACGCTCGTCGAGCCCGCTGCAGATCGGCGGAGACAGCATCTACGGCCAGAACTTCGCCGGCACCATCGACGAAGTCCGCGTCTACAACACCGCTCTCTCGGCCTCGGCGATTCAGAACGACATGCAGACGCCACTGGGCGGCGCCAGTGCCGCGCCGGCGCCGGACACAGTGGCGCCGTCCGACGCCGACCGGTCTGTCGACGAGCGCCGTCGGGCAGGACCTCGGCGACGCTGTCCTGGAATGCCTCTTCCGACAACGTCGGAGTGGCCGGTTATCGGATCTTCCGTGACGGCTCGCAGGTGGGAACGTCGGCCTCGACGACCTTCGCGATCAGCGGTCTGTCGTGCGACTCGTCGTACACGCTCGGTGTCGCGGCACTCGATGCAGCCGGCAACGTGTCGGCGACGGCGACGACCGCCTTGACGACGGCTGCGTGTCCGGACACGTCGGCGCCGTCGACGCCGACGGGTCTGGCGGCGAGCGCCGTCGGGCAGACGTCGGCGACGCTTTCCTGGAGCGCGTCGACGGACAACGTCGGTGTGGCGGGTTACCGGATCTTCCGCAACGGCTCGCAGGTCGGTACGTCCTCGGGCACGACCTACACGGCCACCGGCTTGTTGTGCGCGACGTCGTACACGTTCGGTGTTGCGGCCCTGGACGCGGCCGGCAACGTGTCGGGAACGGCGACGAAGAGCGTGTCGACACCGGCGTGCATTGATACGACGCCGCCGTCCACGCCGACCGGCTTGACGTCCAGCGGCACGGGCCAGACATCTGTGGCGCTGTCCTGGAACGGGTCGACCGACGACTACGGCGTGACGGGATACCGCCTCTATCAGAACGGCTCGCAGGTGGGAGCCTCGTCGTCGGTGGGCTACATCTTCGGCGGTCTCACCTGTGCGACCAACTACACCTTCGGTGTCGCGGCAGTCGATGGTGCGGGCAACGTGTCGACGATCGCGACCATCGGGCTCACGACCGCAGCGTGCGCCGACACGACGGCGCCTTCCTCGCCGACCGGGCTCACGAAGAGCAACGTCGGCCAGACGAATGCGACGTTGGCCTGGAGCGCCTCCACCGACAACGTCGGAGTGACCGGGTATCGCCTGTACCGCAACGGCACCCAGGTCGGGACGGCAACCTCGACGACGTACGCGTTCTCCGGTTTGACGTGTGCGACGTCGTACACGTTGGGTGTGGCGGCTGTTGATGGGGCGGGGAATGTGTCGGCGGTTGCGTCGTTGTCGGTGACGACGTTGGCGTGTGCTGATTCGGTGGCGCCGTCGATGCCGGCTGGGTTGTCGACGAGTGGTGTGGGTCAGTCGGGTGTGTCGTTGTCGTGGTCGGCGTCGTCGGACAATGTTGGTGTGACGGGCTATCGGGCCTATCTGAACGGCGGCCAGGTGGGGACGTCGCGTCGACGGGTTATGCGTTTTCGGGTTTGGCGTGTGCGACGTCGTACACGTTGGGTGTGGCTGCGGTTGATGCGGCCGGGAATGTGTCGGGTGTGGCGACGGTGTCGGTGACGACGGCTGCCTGTTCGGGTGGTGGCGGTGGGGCGGCGAATGTTGCTGTCTCGACGTCGGGTAGCGATTCGACCTGTGTGCGTGGTGATCTGTCGAAGCCGTGTCTGTCGCTTTCGAGGGCGTATTCGCTGGCGCAGGGTGGCGATCGGATCTCGGTTGGCTGTGGCTCGTATGGCGGCCAGTCGATTCCGGCGCGTTCGCTTGGCACTTCGCTGGTGACGATCCAGAAGGACCCGGCGGATGGGCGTTGTACGTATGTGTCGCTGACCGGGTCGCTTCAGATCCATGCGAGCTACCTGGTGGTGGATGGGTTCTCGGTCTTGAACAACAACTCGATCGGGATGCCGCCGCCGGGCTTGACGACCTGCACGTTGTCGTATGTGACGGTCAAGAACTTCCAGGCCTCCGGGGTCGATGGTGGCTGCGACCACATCACGCTCCTGCACGGTGATGTCGGTACGGGCCAGAACGCCTGCAACGGCGGCCCCGAGGACGGTGTCCAGTTCCGTGGGCCTTCCTCGACCGGCCAGTGGAACGATCTGATCCCGCCGACGAACATGGTGATCGACGACGTGACGATCCACGACACGACGGGCTTTGTCGGCTGTGGCTCTCACACCGACGGGCTGCAGAGCTTCGGCTGTAACAACTGCACGGTCAGGAACAGCCGCTTCATGAACAACGACACGAGCGACATCATCCTCTACCAGATCACTGGTGCTGCGTCCGACATCCAGAACATCCTGGTCGAGAACAACTCGTTCGGGAACATCAAGAACCCGGGCCACGGCGTCTCGATCGGCGGCCAGGCCTGCTCGGCCGACATCCCCTCGAACGTGATCGTGCAGAACAACACCTTCACGACCTCGAACACGGCAGACATCAACTGCGTCGGCGGCAAGAAGGCCGGCACCTTCCGCAACAACCTGCTCGCGGCCAACGACTCCGGCTTCGCCTGCCGCAACAACCTGGCCTTCGACTACAACGTCTTCGCCTCGGGCGGCTGCGGCACCCATCCCAAGGTCTGCTCGGCCTCCTACGTCGACCCCGGCCACAGCAACGGCAACGTCGACCTCTCGATGAGCGACACCTGCGCCAAGGACACGATCCCGACCGGCACCGCCGCACCGACCACCGACATCCACGGCGCCGCACGCCCCCTCGGAACCGGCATCGACGCCGGCGCCGACGAAGCCGGGCAGTAAGGGCTAGGAGCCCTCCCGCTGCCGATTCATCGGCAGCGAGAGGGCTCCGTTTCTTCAGCTACGGCGCCCGATCGCCTCCCGTAGCCGTAGCGGGATCCGTCGAAGCCGCTGCTGATCGCGGAGATACGCGCGAACCGCAGCGTCCTCGACGCGCGGCTCCCGGCGCAAACCGGCAGCGAGGTAACCCGAGATCATCGCGAGCGCGGCGGGATCACGGAGCGCGTGGTGGAACGATCGCATCAGCAGGTAGCTGAAGCGGTACCCCATGTAGTACGAGCCTTTCCCTGACGGCGCCAGCGAGTCGTCGATCCGCCGTCGCGCTCGCCCACGCGCCTGTGGTGCCGAAACGGCACGTCACGTAGGAGTTGAGTCCGCCACCCCAGCGTCGCAGCCTTGAGCTCGTCGATCCCGTCCCAGCCGACGCGTTCCTCGAGCGGAGAGACTGCTTCGAGGCACTCGCGGCGGTAGCACCGCGACGCGCCGCGGACGTGACCACCGGTGACGTAGGTCTCTTGCCAGAGGCCGTCCTCCAACTCGAGGCACGCCCCGCCGGCGATGCCGAGGCGAGCGTCGGAGCGAAACGCGCCCAGCACTTTCTCGAAGTAGTCGTCGTCCATCGAGACATCCGCGTCGAGCTTCACAACGACGTCGGGCAGGGCGTCGAGTGTGGCGAGCCCGCTCTTGAACGCGCGGACGATCGGAGCGCCGGGGCGAGCTTTGTCTGCGGGGTCGGTCCTCGCGACGCTCACCCATTCATATTCCGCTGCGAGGCGCTCGGCCAGCTCCGACGTCCCGTCGGCAGATCCGTTCTCGACAATCACCCACGCTGTCGGGCGCACCGTCTGTCGCGTCATGCACGACGCCAGACGCGTGAGGTTCTCCTCCTCGTCGCGCACCGGCGTGACTGCGGCATAGCTGCGGCTCATGAAGCGACGGCTGCTGCCGCGGTCGAGGTGCGGTGCGCGCCCGCACGTGCGCGTGGCAAGTACGTCTGCAGCCAGGCTTCGAAGAGCAAGATCGCGAGCAGCAATTGCGCCCGCCGAGGAGTTGGCCTCGTCCGCTGCGCGTCGACGAGCTCGACGACGACGCGGCGGTCGAGGTACGCGCCGTAGAGAGGACGCTCGCCCAACAGCACATCCGCCGCGTCATGCTCGAGCGCGCTCGCGATCCATGAGCTCATGCTCGCGTTGAAGAAGCCGATCTTCGGCTTGTCGATGATGTGGTCGGGAACAAGTCCCCTCGCCGCCTCGCGAAGAACGTGCTTCGTCGTCCGGCCGTGCAACTTGAGGTTCGCCGGAATGGCGGCCGCGCGCTCGACGAAGAGGTGGTCGAGGAAGGGAACCCTCACTTCGAGCGAGTGGGCCATCGAGCCGCGATCGAAGTAATGCAGCATGTCGTCCGGCAGCCCCAGTTGGGCATCCATCGCAAGAGCTCCTGCCAACGGATCAGACTCGCTCACACCCACGAACGATGAGAGCGCATTCCGAGTCGCGCCTCGCGTGTCCCTCCCGCTGAGAAGTGCTGAGACCTCTCCGTCGGTCGCGATCCTCTTGGCGACAATCGCACGGTCGACGGCATCCCGTGCGCCGACAACCTCGGCGAACCGGCGCGCCGACTTCGGACCGCGCCCCGCAAGAGCGAGGAGCGGGCGGCGGAGAGCGCTCGGGACCCGCTCCCACGACCGCACGAGCGGCGCGTGCAGGTGGTGCTGGTACCCGGCGAACAGCTCGTCGGCTCCTTGCCCCGGAAAGCGCGACTGTCACATGTGTACGTGCCAGCCGGCACAGCTCGAGGAACCCGAGCGCTGACAGATCGGCGAGCGGCTCATCCATGTGCCACACGAGCTCGTCGATCCCAGCGACCGATCCTTCGTCGACCTCGAGCTCGTGGTGATCAGCACCGAAGCGTGCTGCGACCTCGCGCGCATCGGCGAGCTCACTGGTCGCAGAGCCGGCGAAGCCAACCGCGAACGTCTTCACCGGGTCGCTCATCTGGTCCGCCATGCAGCGCGACGATCAGGCTCGAATCGAGCCCTCCGCTGAGCATCGCCCCCAGTGGGACATCCGACATGAGGCGCATTCGGACCGAGTCGCGCAGACCCTCGAGGAGGTCAGCCGCGTGCTCGGTGACATCCGCCGTTGGATCGAGGCCGGCGACTTCCGGAAACGACCAGTACCGTTCAACGTTGACGCGGCCGGATGCGACCTCGATCCGATGGCCGGGTGGCAGCTTGAACACACCGCGAAGCAGCGTCAGCGGGGCGGGCACCATGCCGAGAGTCAAGTAGATCTCGAGCGCCTCGGGGTCGATGTCGGCGTCGACGAGGCCGCTCGCGAGCAGCCCCTTGAGCTCGGACGAGAAGAGCAACAGGCCGTCTCGCTCTGCGTAGTAGAGCGGCTTGATGCCGAGGCGGTCGCGGACGAGCACTCCACGGTCGTTCGCGCTCGTCCCAGAGGGCGACGGCGAACATGCCGCGCAAGCTCGAGCCGAAATCGAGCGCGTGCTCCTCGTACAGATGGGGAAGGATCTCGGTGTCGCACCGGGTCGCGAATCTGTGGCCACGAGCGGTGAGCTCCGCACGGAGCAAACCGTGGTTGAAGATCTCACCGTTCTGCGCAGCCCAGATGCGGCCGCTCTCGTCCGCGAACGGTTGATGCCCGTCGGCGACGTCGATGATGCTCAGGCGCCGCGCGCCGATTGCGGCGCCGTCGGCCAGATAGGTGCCGCGATCGTCCGGCCCCCGGTGGATCATGGCGTCAGTCATTGCGTCGAGCGTGAGCTGCGACACGGGAACGCGCCGCGGTCCTCCGATCGTGAACGCGCCCGCGATCCCGCACATGGACGCAGCGTACTGTCGACGTTGCGCCGAGACTGACCGCCGTTGGCACGGTCCGACACCTAGTCAAGCGGCTAGTCACCTGCGCCTACCCACATTGGGAGCGGTCGGCGACGGGTTTCCGTGCGATCATCCGACCGTGACCGACGACCATCGGACCGGACGTCCTGTGCGTGTTCTCTATAGCTTCCCGCACCGGATCGGCGCCGGACGCATTTGCGAGACCGCATGGCAGCAGGTGGCCGGCCTGGTCGGCGCCGGAGCGCACGTCGTCGTTTGTCCGACGTCCGTCCAGCGGCCGCTTCCCGAGGCAGCGGTGGCACGACCCACGCTGGCACACGGACGCGTTCGACTGCCCTACCGCGTGCTCGGCGACCTGCGAACGTTTGCCTTGCACGATCGCATCGTGGCGCGCCGGCTCCGGCGGATGAGGCACGACATCGACATCGTCCACCTGTGGCCGTTGGGTGCGCTCGAGACGCTGCGCACGGCGAAGGAGGCTCGGGATCCCGACCATCCTCGAGCGGCCCAATACGCACACGCGCTTCGCCTACGACATCGTCAAGCAGGAATGCGAACGACTCGGCGTCTCGCTCCCGGCTGACCAGGAGCACGCGTACAAACCGGACGTACTCGCGAAGGAAGAAGAGGAGTACGACCTCGCCGACTACCTCGCCTGTCCGTCGGATTTTGTCGCGCAGACGTTCGTCGATGAGGGCTTCGCGCGGGAGCGGCTCGTCCGCCACTTCTACGGCTTCGACGCATCGGTGTTCACCCCGGCAGTCGGCCCGCGGCCGGCGGAGCAGACCGTTCACGATGCTGTTTGTCGGTGTGGCTGCAGTTCGCAAGGGACTGCACTACGCACTCGAAGCCTGGCACCGATCGTCGGCGAGCGCCGACGGCGTCTTCCGCATCGCGGGTGAGATCCTGCCGTCCTACCGCGAGCAACTCGAGCCGATGCTCGCGCAGCCGACGGTCGAGGCGCTCGGCCATCGCACGGACGTGCCTCAGCTGATGCGCGAGGCGGACGTGCTCGTCCTCCCGAGCATCGAGGAAGGATCGGCCCTCGTCTCGGCCGAGGCGCTCGGGAGCGGCTGTGTCCCGCTCGTGTCCGATATGTCCTCCGGGGTCGTGAGCGACGGGCAGAACGGCTTCGTCCACCATGTCGGGGACGTTGCCGCGTTGGCGTCGCAGATCGACAGGCTCGCCTCCGACCGCGACGTTGCTCGCTCGGACGCGCGCGGCGGCAATCGCGAGCGCCGCCGACGTGACGTGGGCGAAGGCGGGCGTGCGCCTCCTCGATGTGTACAGGGCGATCCTCGAGGGGCGTGCGACAGCAGAGCCGACCGGAACCACACGCTGTAGCGGCGCAGCCGCTGCTCGTTTAAAGGCCGACGCAGACGCCGAACGCGCGGAGATAGCGGCGCCTCGCCTCGGCACCCTGGTCGGTGAGAACCGCGTGGTAAGGTAGTGCAGCATCGCGGCGAGTCGCTCGCCCAAGCAGCGCACCGCGACCTCCGTGCCCGCATACCGGAGCCGGCTGCGTGCCATCACCGAGACCAGTCGCGCCCGCGGCGCCGATGCTCCACCCGTGTGGACGACGACGACGTTCGGCTCGTAAGCGATCTCATTTCCCGAGCTCGCGAGCCCGCTTCGCGAGATCCATGTCCTCGTAGTAGAGGAAGAAACGGTCGTCGAAGCCGCCGAGCTCGATCAGGAGCTCCCGTCTCGTCGCGAAGCATGCGCCCGATACCCAGTCCGGCGAACCGGGCGCCTCGTACGCCGCCGGATCCGCGACATCGAGCGACCAGCGGGTCGTTGGACGGAATCGCGGCAGGAACAAGGCCGCGGCCAACGAGATCGCGACCGAAGCGAACCGGCGCTGGGACAGGTAGAGGTGCGCCTCTTCGTCGACGATCTTCGGCCCGACGATGCCGACTCCCGGTTCTCGATCGAGTCGTTCGACGAGACCGAGCACAGCCGCCGGATCCGCACGCGAGTCGGGATTGATGAAGACGACATACGAGGAGTCGCCCGCCCGCCACCCGACGTTGCACGCAAATCCGAATCCATTGTTGTCGTCGCGAGCGATCGCGCGAATCGGGAGGTCGGCGACCGTCTCGAGTGTCTTGTCGGTCGAGTCGTTGTCAACCACGATCACGTGGATGTCGGGATGACCGCAGAGAGGCTCGACGAGCCTACGCACGTACTCGCGGCTGTTGTAGGTGACGACGACGACGTCTATGCGTGCCACGCGCTCACCGGATCGTCGAGCAAGTGCCACGAGCGCCACCCGCGTCAGCGCGCAGGCACACGCGCGTCGGCGGGTGCTTGCCCGGTGCTCGCCAAACGAGGCTCACCGGGCTGTTCAGGACGCTGACCAGCCGCTGGTCTCGCACCTCGCCGACCTTCTTGCCGACCGCGATAGAACGTCAGCCGAACGTGAGCGCCCCGGTCGATCAGCACGCGCGTACGCGACGCGGACCGCACGGCCGGTTGCGGCCGAATCGATGAGCACGATCCGCGCGCCTCCGGCGGCGGGCGCGTCGCCGGGGCAGACGGCACGCCCACTGTCGAGATTCGAGTCGAGGCGCCAGTCGCTCTGACGACCACAATGCTCTCGGTCCGGAAACGAGCCGTTGATGTTGTATTGCCACAGTCCGCCGGACTGGGCTCCGTCGAGGAGGGAGAACTGCGGATACGTGTTCTCGGCGAACTGATTGAAACGCCCAACGACATTGGCGTATTCGCTCGGAGAAGCTGATCGCGCCACCCGCGACGAGACAGTTGGTGCCGGCCTGCTTCGAGCAGGGCTTCGTCGAAGAAGTTGTTGGTCACCTGCCAGTTCTTCATCGGGCCGGAGATGAAGACGTCGTATTGCCCGCAATTGAGAAAGCGGTTTCCGCGCAGGATGACGTTGTCATTCGATGTCCCGTCCTTGAGCGCGTCGAACTGCAGACATTCCATGTGGTCACTCCCGCCGTTCGGATTGAGGAAGTCGTGCCACGTGGTGTGCTCGAAGGTCAGATGGTCGTTGTGCGGGCACGGTGCCGAAGCGGCGTTCGAGATCTCCGTCTCCCCCGTGCGGACGTTGCCGATCGTGAGGCCCGAGAGTGTGACGTACTGGACATTGGTCATGTACATGGGATTTGTGTGTGCGCCGTGTGCGTCCACCGTCGAGTTGCGAACTGCAACATGACTGACCGGAACCGCGTGGCACCCGACCCGCGTGTCCCACCCGCGCACAGTGAGCGACGTCATCCTGGATGTCCGTCACGGTGACCCACGGCTCTCGGATGGTGAGCTCCTCGAACGACGCCGTGCGTTGAGCGGTTCCTTGAACACGACCGGCTTCGAGTTGCGGGAGCAGTTCTTGCCGTCGGTGTTCTGGCGTGAGTCGATATGGCCGACGACCGCATCCCCGTAGGAGCCGGCGTCGATCGCGACGACGTCACCGCACGCGGCCAGCTGGTAGGCGCGCAAGAAGGTCGCGCACGGCTTCGACGGCCGACCCCGCGCACAGGATGCGTCGCTCCCGGACGGTGCGACTCTGAGCGCGGGCGCCGGCGGGCCGGCCGCCTGCGCGGGCCGCCCAGCCGTCACCGCCCACGAAGCGGCGACAAGTAACAGGGCCGCGGAGCATCCAACCACGCCAAGGCGCTTGGACGGCCGCAGGCCGGGAAGGTGGAGGCTCCGCAAGGTGGCGTGTCCGTCGACAACTGTCGAGCAGGCATCAGAGCATACCGGGGAGCGCCGAGGACGACTCGACTCGACTGGGCCTTAGGGCCCGGCTTCGTCGGCGCCGGCGTCGATGCCGGGGCCGAGTGGGCGTGCGGCGCCGTGGATGTCCGTGGTCGGTGCGGCGAGCCGGTCGGGATCGTGTCCTTGGCGCAGGTGTCGCTCGTCGAGAGATCGACGTTGCCGTTGCTGTGGCCGGGATCGACGTAGGAGGCCGAGCAGACCTTGGGATGGGTGCCGCAGCCGCCCGAGGCGAAGATGTTGTAGTCGAAGGCCAGGTTGTTGCGGCAGGCGAAGCCGGAGTCGTTGGCCGCGAGCAGGTTGTTGCGGAAGGTGCCGGCCTTCTTCCCGCCGACGCAGTTGACGTCTGCCGTGTTCGAGGTCGTGAAGGTGTTGTTCTGCACGATCACGTTCGACGGGATGTCGGCCGAGCAGGCCTGGCCGCCGATCGAGACGCCGTGGCCCGGGTTCTTGATGTTCCCGAACGAGTTGTTCTCGACCAGGATGTTCTGAATGTCGGTCGCCGCACCAGTGATCTGGTAGAGGATGATGTCGCTGGTGTCGTTGTTCATGAAGCGGCTGTTCCTGACCGTGCAGTTCTGACAGCCAAAGCTCTGCAGCCCGTCGGTGTGGGAGCCACAGCCGACAAAGCCCGTCGTGTCGTGGATCGTCACGTCGTCGATCACCATGTTCGTCGGCGGCTTCAGGTCGTTCCAGTTACCGGTCGAGGAAGGCCCACGGAACTGGACACCGTCCTCCGGGCCGCCGTTACAGGCGTTCTGGCCCGAACCGACATCACCGTGCAAGAGCGTGATGTGGTCGCAGCCACCATCGACCCCCGAGGCCTGGAAGTTCTTGACCGTCACATACGACAACGTGCAGGTCGTCAAGCCCGGCGGCGGCATCCCGATCGAGTTGTTGTTCAAGACCGAGAACCCATCAACCACGAGGTAGCTCGCATGGATCTGAAGCGACCCGGTCAGCGACACATACGTGCAACGCCCATCCGCCGGATCCTTCTGGATCGTCACCACCGAACTGCCCAGCGAACGCGCCGGAATCGACTGGCCGCCATAAGAGCCACAGCCAACCGAGATCAGATCGCCGCCCTGAGCCAGCGAATACGCCCGCGAAAGAGACAGACACGGCTTCGACAGATCACCACGCACACAGGTCGAATCGCTACCCGACGTCGAGACAGCAACATTCGCCGACCCCACCGCCACCACCCGAACAGGCAGCCGTCGTCACCGACACCGACGCCACACCCGACACATTCCCGGCCGCATCAACCGCAGCCACACCCAACGTGTACGACGTCGCACACGACCAAACCCGAAAACGCATAACCCGTCGTCGAACGACGTCCCCACCTGGCCGCCGTTCACGATACGCCCGATAACCCGTCACACCAACATTGTCCGACGACGCCGACCACGACAACGACACACCCGACTGACCCACACCACTCGCCGACAACCCACCCGGCACCGACGGCGCCACCGAATCAGCACACCCCAACGTCGACACCGACATCGACGCAACCGCCGACACATTCCCCGCCCCATCAACAGCCGCCACACCCAACGTGTACGACGTCGCACACGTCAGACCGCCGAAGATGTAGCCCACCGTCGACGACGTCCCCACCTGCGAGCCGTTACGGAACAGGCGATAGCCGGTCACACCGACGTTGTCCGTCGACGCAATCCACGACAGTGCAACCGACGTCTGGCCCGTCCCGCTGGAGGACAGGCCCGTCGGAGTCGAAGGCGCAGTCGTGTCCGGGCACGCGGCCGTCGTGACGGTCGCCGTCGCGGTCGCAGACACGTTGCCGGCAGCGTCGACGGCGGCCACGCCGAGCGTGTAGCTCGTCCCGCACGTCAACCCGGAGAAGGCGAAGCTCGTTGCGGTCGGCGTGCCTACCTGTGTGCCGCTCCGGAAGACGCGGTACCCGGTCACGCCGACGTTGTCGGTCGACGCGGACCACGACAGTGTCGCCGAGGTCTGACTGACGGCGCTCGTCGCGAGACCAGCCGGGGTCGACGGCGCAGACGTATCCGGACACGCCGGCGTCGTCGCGCTCGTCGTCGCCGTGGCGGATACGTTGCCGGCCGCGTCCAGGGCCGCAACACCGAGCGTGTACGTCGTCGCACACGTCAGCCCGGTCACCGTGAACGTCGTCGATGACGTCGTCCCCACCTGGGTGCCCGCGCGGAACACCCGATAGCCCGTCACTGCCACGTTGTCCGACGATGCTGTCCAGGACAGCGTCACGGACGTCTGCCCGACCGCGCTCGCCGCCAGACCCGTCGGCGTCGACGGCGCCGACGTGTCAGGACACGCAGCCGTCGTCAAGCCGGTCGTCGCCGTCGCCGACACATTGCCCGCCCCATCGACCGCGGCGACACCCAGCACGTACGACGTCCCGCACGTCAGACCCGTGAATCCGTAGCTCGTCGATGTAGCGGTCCCCACCTGCGACCCGCCCCTGAAGAGTCGATAGCCCGTGACCGCAACGTTGTCGGACGAGGCAGCCCAGGAGAGCGTCGCCGACGTCTGTGTGACCGCGCTCGTGCCGAGCCCCGTCGGCGTCGACGGAGCGACCGTATCCGGGCAGGCAGCCGTCGTCACGCTGAGCGTGGCGATCCCCGAGACGTTCCCCGACCCATCGACCGCCGCGACGCCGACCGTAAAGGTGGTCGCGCACGACAGCCCGCCGAGCAGGTAGCTGAGCGAGAGAGACGTGCCGACCTGAGAGCCGTTCTGGTAGATCCGATAGCCGGTCACACCGACATCGTCGGTGGAGGCGTTCCAGGACAGACCGGCCGACGTCTGTCCGACGTTGCCCGCCGCCAGGCCCGTCGGCGTCGACGGAGCGGACGTGTCCGAGCAGACGGCCGTCGTCAACGCCTTCGTCGCCGTCGCCGAGGCATTTCCGGCGGCATCGACCGAGGCGACACCGAGGACGTAAGACGTGCCGCATGACAACGCTGTGTAGTCGAAGCTCGTCGATAGCGGCGGTACCCACCTGCGTCCCATCGCGGAAGAGCCGGTACCCCGTCACGGCGACGTTGTCCGAGGACGCAGTCCAGGAGAGCGTCGCCGAGGTCTGCCCGACTGCGCTCGTCGCGAGCCCCGTCGGCACCGATGGCGCAGACGTATCGGGACACGCGGTCGTCGTCACAGCCTTCGTCGCGGTCGCCGACACGTTGCCGGCGGCGTCGAGCGCCGCAACACCGAGCGTGTACGACGTCGCGCAGACCATTCCGGTCACCGCGAAGCTCGTCGAGGCGGTCGTACCCACCTGCGTGCCGTCGCGGAACACCCGATAGCCCGTCACCGCAACGTTGTCCGACGACGCCGACCACGAGAGCGTCGCCGACGATTGGCCCACAGCACTCGTGCCAAGACCGGCGGGGGTCGACGGCGCGACGGTATCCGGGCACGCAGCAGAGGTCACACCTGTGGTCGTCGTAGCCGACGCGTTGCCCGCTGCGTCGATCGCCGCCACACCGAGGACGTAGGACGTTCCACACGTGAGCCCGGAGTACGTGAACGTCGTGCCCGACGCCGTCCCCACCTGCGAACCGCCGCGGAAGAGCCGGTACCCGACCACCCCGACGTTGTCCGACGACGCCGACCACGACAATGTCGCCGAGGTCTGCCCGACTGCGCTCGTCGCGAGCCCCGTCGGCGTCGACGGCGCAGACGTGTCGGGACACGCGGTCGTCGTCACGGTCGTGGTCGCCGTCGCCGACACGTTGCCGGCGGCGTCGAGCGCCGCCACGCCGAGCGTGTACGACGTCCCGCACAGCATGCCGGTCACCGTGAAGCTCGTCGACGACGACGTACCGACCTGCGTGCCCGAGCGGAACACCCGATAGCCCGTCACCGCAACGTTGTCCGACGACGCCGTCCACGACAGCGTTGCCGACGACAGGCCGACCGCGCCGGTCGTCAACCCCGTCGGCGTCGTCGGCGCGGAGGTGTCGGGGCACGCAATCGTCGTGACAGTGGTCGTCGCCGACCCCGACACATTGCCGGCACCGTCCACCGCGGCCACACCCAAGGCATACGACGTCCCGCAGGCGAGCCCCGAAAACGTGAACGTCGTGCCCGATGCTGTCCCCACCTGCGAAAGGCCGCGATAGAGCCGGTAGCCGGTGACAGACACGTTGTCCGTCGAGGGGCTCCATGAGAGGGTCGCCGACGCCGCTCCGATCGCGCTCGTGACCAGGCCCGACGGAGTCGACGGCGCCGTCGTGTCGGGACACGCAGTCGTCGTCACAGTCGTGGTCGCGGTCGTCGACACGTTGCCGGCGCCGTCGACCGCCGCGACTCCCACCGTGTACGTGGTTGCACACGTGAGACCGCCGAGGAGGTAGGTGGGCGAGAAGGACGTTCCGATCTGAGAGCCGTTCTGGAAGATCCGGTACCCGGTGACGCCGACGTTGTCGGTCGACGCGTTCCAAGACAGCCCCGCGGAGGTCAGCCCCACTCCGCTCGCGGTCAGCCCCGTCGGCGTCGACGGCGCCGACGTGTCCGGGCACGCTGAGGTCGTAACGCTCGTGGCCGCCGTGCCCGACACGTTGCCCGCGGCATCCTCCGCAGCAACGCCCAGGCTGTACGACGTCCCGCAGGAAAGACCGGTGTAGGTGAAGCTCGTCCCGGACGACGACGCGACTTGCGACCCCCCACGGAGCAACCTGTAGCGGGTGACGGCCACGTTGTCGGAGGACGGCGACCACGACAACGTGACCGACGACTGGCCGATCCCACTCGTCACGAGGCCGGACGGGGTCGAAGGAGCTGTCGTGTCGCCCGGGCACGGCGACGTCGAGACCGACGCAGTCGAGACGCCGGAGAGATTCCCTTCGGTGTCGTAGGCGGCGACCCCGAGCGTGTAGCTCGTTGCGCAGGTCAGCCCGGCAAAGGTGAAGTTCGTGCCAGAGACCGTCGCAACCTCCGCTCCACCGAGATACAGGTGGTAGCCGGCAACGCCGTGGTCGTCCGCGGAGGCGAGCCACGAGAGCTTCGCGGCCGTTGCGCTCACCCCGGAGACCGAGAGCCCGGTGGGGCTCGTCGGCGGGCTGACGGGAACCGCCGCCGCCGCCACCACCACCGCCGCATGGGCCGGGCGTCGCGGTGACGGTTGAGCGGGCCGATGCGTTGCCCGCAGCGTCAACCGCATCGACCGCAATCGTCACGCCGACGCCGCACGTCAACCCACTGACCGTCGTACGCGTGGCCGTCGTCGACTGCACAAGGCTGCTGCCGACGTAGACCCGGTAGCTGGCGACACCCACATCATCCACGGAGGGCGGCCACGAGACCGTAGCCGACGACGTCGTGACCGTCTCGAGCGTGACGCTGGGTGTGCTCGGCGGCGTGACGTCGGGCAGCGTTCCGGCGATTGTCTTCCCGGAAGCGAGCGTGGCGCCGAAGCTCTGCATGGAGCTGGACGAGAGGCCTCCCACGGGAGCGATTGCAAGGTCGACGGCCGGCGAGGTCGCAGCCGATCCGATCGCGTGTCCCCAGACCGAACCGTTGAAGCTCTTGTAGAGCGGGGCGATCACGACGACGTGGCGCCGGGCGGATCTGAGCGTCTCGAGCTGCGACACCGCCGTGGGGCTCGACGCGATACAGCGCGACGAACGGTCGAACGATGTCGGCGTGGTGCGCCATCGTTCGTGCTCGGCCGACAGACCCCGCGAGGCCGGCGCAGCGGATATTGGGCGCGTGCCCACGGCAGAGCGCGAGCGCGCGACGAGCGGCTGGTGTCTGTGACCGTTGCGGGACGATCACGACGAGCCACATCTTCATCTGCTTCGCCAGTGCGTGCAGAGCAAGCACACGTGCGACGCGTGACGATTGCGCGTTGACGACGAGCGCGTTGATTCCCTCGGCGCGCAGGCGCTCGAGAGCCGCGGTGTCGATCGAGCCCTTCTCACTCGGTGCGACCGCCCAGAGCGAGGCAGGCTGTCCGGCTGTTGTGATCGTGGTCTGAGCGTGCGCCGAGATGCTCACGACGAGCGCGAGCAGCACGAAGATCCTGATCAAATGGCCAGTCCTTCGGAGGGAAGTCCTGGACTTTAGACGAGGGGTCGGCGGAACGGTGCCGGGTATGGGTGCGGCTCCCAACAAGGCACGGTGGTGATCGGGCCGCCGGAAGACGCGAAAGATCCCTCGTTTGGGTATTTAGTGCGGTCTTCTCGGCTGACGCGCGCCGCCGCTTGCAGCTTCGACCGCCGCAGCCGTATCGCTCACGCCGAACCCGAGCTCGGGTGTCCATGCGCCCTCCCCGCTTGCGCGCTGCTCGAGGATCGTCACGACTCGACGGACCGACAGACCGCGCGTTCGCCGCCCAGACCGACGCGGCTGCCCCCGCGACCTGCGGCGTCGCGGACGACGTTCCGCCGGCCAAGCCGTGGAGGCCGTCGGCGACCCCCGGAACGGTGACGCGCGGAACCTCCCCGCCTGTGCACGCCGCGAGACCGCCCGAACACGTTCGTCCCCGGGCTGCCGGCGAGACGAACGAGCCGTGCTCCGCGAGAACGATGGGCTGCAGCAACGCCACAGAGAATTCTGCCGGGTTGCCGTTCAACCGGCATCGTTCGCTGACTCACGTCGAGCCTCAGCTGGACCATCGGGGTGTGGCGGGACGGCGAGAAGCTGGCTACGGTCGAGCCATGGCTGCGCCGTCGGCGACCCACGCGGGTCAGAGCATTCCGTTTCTCGACCTCTCGATCGGGCTTCGCCCGCTTCGGCAGCCGATCCTCGAGGACATCGCAGGGTTGCTGGACACGGGTGCATTCACGAACGGCCCCGCGGTCGCCGCCTTCGAAGAAGCGTTTGCACGGTACTGCGGCGTCGACCATGCAGTCGGCGTCGGCAGCGGGCTCGACGCGCTGCGACTCGGATTGGCCGCAACCGGGATCGAGCAGGGAGCCGAAGTGATCGTCCCGGCCGCCACGTTCGTGGCAACGCTCGAGGCGGTCACTCAGGCGGGAGGCCTTCCCGTCGTCGTCGACGTCGGCGAGGACGACTACTGCCTCGACCCGGACGCGGCGGCGGCCAGGACCGGGCCTCGGACCCACGCGCTGATGCCGGTGCACCTCTACGGTCAGATGGCGGACATGCGGCGACTGAGCCGTGTGGCCGAGGAGGCCGGCATCGCCATCGTCGAGGATGCCTGTCAGGCGCACGGCGCTGAGCGCGACGGCTACCACGCGGGTGACGCGAGCGCGTTCGCGGCCTTCAGCTTCTACCCGGGTAAGAACCTCGGCGCAGCCGGTGACGCCGGTGCACTCGTCACGCGAGACGCAGAGGTCGCCGCACGTATGCGCGCACTGCGTGAGCACGGGCAGACTGCGAAGTACATCCACGCGATGGAAGGATGGACGTCTCGACTCGACACGGTGCAGGCGATCGTCCTGTCGCACAAGCTCCCGTTGCTCGACGAGTGGAACAGCCAGCGGCGCGCGGCCGCGGCGTTCTATGCGGATGCGCTCGCCGGTGTCGGAGACCTGCTCTTGCCCTCGCTCGTGGCCGGCAGCACCTCCGTCTGGCACCTCTATGTCATCCGCACTCACGATCCGGAGAGCCTCGCGGCGTTCCTCCGGACACAGGGCGTCGGCACCGGGCGGCACTACCCGTACCCCGTGCATCTAACGGACGCGTATGCGCATCTGGGCTACCGGCGCGGCGAGTTCCCAGTGGCCGAGGCGCTCGCGGCCGAATGCCTCTCGCTGCCGATGTTCCCCGGGATCACCGAGCCGCAACTCGCAGCCGTCGCCACAGCTGTCCGCAGCTATTTCGATGGCTGAGACGCCGGCGAACGAGGCGCCCTACCGCCTGCTCAACGACGTGACGCTCGGTGAGGGCGTCTTCGTCGGCCCATTCACCAATCTCTACGGCTGCGAGATCGGCGCCGACAGCCGGATCGGCCCGTTTGTCGAGATCCAGCGCGACGTCCGGATCGGGCAGCGGTGCAAGATCCAGAGCCACACGTTCATGTGCACCGGCGTCGAGATCGAGGACGAGGTCTTCGTGGGTCACGGGGTGATGTTCATCAACGACGCGCGACCACGCGCGACAACCGCCGAAGGAGGCCTGCAGGACGCGTCCGACTGGGAATGCCTGTCGACGATCGTCGAGCGTCGCGCTTCGATCGGCTCGGGTGCCGTCATCCTGGGCGGTGTCCGCATCGGAGCAGAAGCGCTGATCGGCGCAGGCGCGGTCGTGACCCGCGACGTTCCGCCGGGCGCCGTCGTCGCCGGCGTTCCTGCACGCGCGCTCGCGACGTCGTCGGTCGTCGACCGCGGACGCTAAGCGTCGCGATCGGAAGCGCCCTTTCGGCCCTCGAGCTCGATGTCGTGCTGGGACCGCGGCCGGCGCGCATTGCGGAGCGCGAGCGCCGCGCGCTCGAGCTTGTCCCGCCACGGCTCGGCGTCCTCGGGCTGCAAGTCGCGCAGCACGTTGCGAGGCAACCGCCGCACTGCGGCGCCAACCGGCATCGCCCAGAAGTCGCTCGTCAACCGCTCGCCGTGACTCTCGAACACCGTCCGCTCGCGGGCCGTCGCGAGATTGCGCGCCCAGAAGCAGAGCAGCGGCGGAGTGGTACGCCCGTCCTCGAGCGCGGCGAGCACGGCCCGAGTCGTGCGCCAGAGCGCGCCGATGCTCCAGCGTTCCGCCAGCCGCATCGTCTCGGCGGGATCGGCAGCGGCCGCAACGAGTGCAATGTCGATCATGTCGCGCAGCCGCCGCAACGGCTCGTGCGCCCAGGAGTGTGCGGCCAGGAGCAACGCATGCTGCTCCGGCGGCAGCCGGCGGATTCCGTGCGGGCCGTCGTCGCGGGCGACCGAAGCCGCCAGGAGCTCGGAGACCGGTGGAGCCGGCCTGCCGTCGAGCCACTTCGGCGTCGTGTGGAGCTCCACCGCCAGCATCAGCCCTGGAGGGCGGAGCGGCCGGAGATGATGGATACCGAGGTAGAGGGCCGGGTCGCCCACGGGCTCGAAGCCCGCGCTCAGAAGGGCCTGTTGCGCCTCCTCCGGGTCCTCGACGAGCAAGTCGATGTCCCAGTACGTGCGAAGTGCCGGCGCGGGATAGAGCCCTGCGACCTCGGGCCCCTTGAAGAGCACCATGGGTCGGTCGTAGGCCTCGGCGACGCGCTCGAGCACGTGCGGCGCGGTGATCGCCGCGACCGCCGCGGCCCGCTCCTGTTCCGCGAACGCCTTCGGGAACCGCTCGGCCGTTTGCCCGGCGGCGGCGTGCGGCGAGCACCTCGAGGCGATGGCTGTGGAGATCGCCGTCCTCCGCCCCGTCGATCAACGCATCGAGGCGTGGCCAGAGCCGGCTCGGATCGGGAGCGGTCTCGGCCATGTCCGCAGTCTGCCGCAGCGCTCACGGGAAACGTCGCCCGGCGGCACCACCCGAACGGCTAGCGCCCCTCCCATGGCTGGTCTTTCGACCCTGGTCTGGTCGTACGCGGTACCCGGCCGTAGCCTCGTGAGGGGGTGGAGATGCGAGGGGAGAGGGTTCGTATGCGGATCAGGGCATTGGAGAGGCGCCGGGCGGCATGAACGCCTTCCAGCAGGCTGCGGCGACCGGCATCGACCTCGACTCGCTCGTCTTCGACGCGCGGACCGAGTCGCTCCTCGACCGCCGTCGCGGTGCTGCGACCTCGACCGAGCATATCCCGGCCCGACGACGCGGCTGGCTCGTCCGCCGCGCGCTTCTCACAGCTGACGCCGCGAGCCTCATCGTCGCGTATCTCCTGGCGAAGCTGATCATCTCGGGCGGAAATGCCGGCCACCCCTGGCTCGAATTCGGTCTGTTGCTGCTCGCGCTGCCCCTGTGGGTCGTCGCGGCGAAGCTCTACGGTCTCTACGACCGCGACGAGGAGCACGTCGACCATTCCACGATCGACGAGGTCGTCGGCGTCTTCCATCTCGTCACGCTCGGTGCGTGGTTCTTCTTCGTCGCCACGTGGCTGGCGGGCGCTGCCGAGCCGCACGTGCCGCGACTGATCGCATTTTGGCTCCTGGCGATCTTCCTCGTCACGACGATGCGTGGACTCGCGCGCGCGAGTGCGCGCCGCAGTCCCCTCTACCTCCAGAACACCATCATCATCGGCGCCGGTCACATCGGACAGCTGGCTGCGCGGAAGCTCCTCCAGCATCCGGAGTACGGCATCAACCTGGTCGGCTTCGTCGACGCTCACCCGCGTCAGCGCCGTCCGGAGCTCGAGCACCTGGCACTCCTGGGACCGCCCGACCGCCTGAGCGACATCGTCTCGCTGCTCGACATCGAGCGCGTGATCATCGCGTTCTCCGACGCGA